>JBOHIW010000005.1:0-241290 GCA_050726055.1 Phyllobacterium sp.
AAGAGCGAACCGTCGAAACAACATGGAGACGTATCGGCGAACGCCTCAAGGCCTTCAGTCCGCAGGAATGCTCAAACTACCTCAGACATGCCGGCTATGGTGCAGAGTAGACCTGACAGACTCTAGCCAGAATCTGGTGTGCTGAGTCCCTGCTTTCATCTTCACACACACAAGGCGCATGATAATTTGTCAAAACATCTGAAATATCTGACTATATTCATCCTTATAGAAATGTTCCTCGTATTTGCATTCATTTTCCGTGATGAAATATGGAGCGGCACTAGGATTCCCGCGATTATGTCTCGAAACGAGAGGCTGGTCCGGCGGTTCCTCGGAGATTGGGTTTACGAAGCTTATCTGGAGCTTACCCTTATCGCCACAATGGGGCTTTTCCTTTTGGCCATCATTGGCTCGATCAAGCAGATCCGAAAAGCGCATTCGAAACAGAGCAAATGATCGGGATGATATTGCCAGTGGCCTGAGTTTCATCGGCTGCAAGTTTCAAGGTGCCGTCTGCTTCTTGGTAAAAACTGCCAAATGGTTGGGCGCCGTTTGGCCTGCCTATTGGGCCTGACGAAAAATGGCTTCAGGATTCAAATAGATTAGCGACTGCCTTTACAGATGCAATTGCGCGTGCGAGTAACACTGGCCTCTGCGGCATTCGTCGCTCAACTGTGATGTGGCGGATCCAATGAATATTCTGAACGACCTTACAATTCAGCAATTCGTGACGCGGCTTGTCATGATGTTGTTCGTATTGGCGGTGCAAGGCGCACTTATCGCCAAACTCGCCAAGGCGTTCCATGATATGCGCCCCGCACGAGAAGGTCATCTGTCATTGAACCCGGCGGCGCATCTTTCCTATAGCGGACTTTGCATGGCAGTCTTGTTCGGTCGTGGATGGATGCGACCGATCAGGTTGACTCCAACACCCGAAATGCACCTTCGTCTCCGTATAGCAGTGCTGATCCTGCTTGGCTGTCTTTTGCCGCTTCTCCTGATTCCTCTTCTGGATCTGACCAGGCCGTTCCTGCAGCAGACGCTTTCGCGCACCACGGGATACATGGTGTTGTATGGAGTGCAGGTGTTTCAGGAGCTGACCGTCGGCACCATGATTTTGAGCCTCCTGCCCGTACCGGGCATGCCGGCAGGAAATCTGTGGCGCGCCCTATGGCCGGAGGCGGACAAAAAGCTGATCCGGCTGGAACCTATCGGGCTCGGGCTCATGACCGTGCTTCTGGTATTAGGCTGGCTACCGGAAACCGACGGGTTGCTGGCGGCTTTGAGACGGATTTAAGCTTATCGCCTGCTGTCACCCGGGGCTCCCTCATAGCCGTATTTTTTCATGATCTCCGCAATCGTGCCATCGTCAACCAGTGAATCAATCGCCTGGTCAATCTGGCTGCGCAAAAAACTATCGCGTGAAGAAACCAGCGCACCGACTTTGGTGACAGTTGCAGGCACAGGCTTCATGTCGATGAGGCGCAGTTGCTTTGCGTCGGGATTGGCCCGCTTCAGGGCAGCATAAGTCGGTTGCCACAAAAGCATTGCGGCAAGCCTGCCGTCATTAACCCGTTTGAGCATCAGGTCGGTATCCGCATAAGGCAGGCGTTTCCAGCGCGCGGCTTCGGGCTGTTGCTGCGACCAGGTAATATAGACCAGCTCGCCAATGCTTTGCATCGCGGTGCCTATAAAGCGATCATGCGGAATATCCGATAGGGCCGTCCATTCCGGCTCGACCACAGCCAAAACATAAGGCATGGAAACATAGGGGCGAGTGATGGCGGCCCATTCCGGAAACGGCGACTCTTCCTGTACCGAAATACCCATCATGACATCGCAGGTATTGCTCATGGCAATTTCAAGTTCCTGTAGAAAACCATCGCCACTCAACGGAAAACCGCGAAAACCTTCCTGAAAATCAACCTTGAGGAACAAGGCGTCGCCCAGCGCCTGCGCGACATCACGATCGAAATCGCGCAGTCTGCTATTGGCATCATTGCAGAACGTCAGCTTATCACCCTGCTGACGGCGGGTGTTTTTAAGAAATTCATCCGGTACGCCAGAGCTTTGCGCGATTGCTGTGGAAGTCATCGCCAGTCCGACCAGGCAGGCTGCAAGTGTTCTGGTGATCTGGCGCATCATAACCGGTTCCGTCTGGATAAAAAAAGAAAAGGGCCAAAGCCCTTTTCCTGTTCTGATTGTTGCTCGCTTACTTTGCTGTCTTGGCCAGCTTGTAAACGAAAATCGAATTGCCGGTGCCGGACGGCAACGGAATTTCCGGAAACGCCGACGAGATCGAGCTTGCGGCATTCGAGTAACCGGTCGGGATGACCAGATACTGTTCACCATCGATTTCGTAAGTTACCGGCGAGCCGCCGATCGGCGCGTTCAGGCGCTGCTGCCAGAGAACCTTACCGGTTTCCTGATCCCATGCCTTGACGAAGCGGGCCGCGTCGCCGCCAAACAGCAAGCCGCCGCCAGTGGCGAGAACCGAACTGGTCATCGACGGACGGTCGCGGAACTGCCACTTGGATTCACCCTGCGTCGGGTTGATATCCAGAGCCTGCATCAGACCTGCATCCTTGATGCCTTCCGGCAGGACGCGAGGGCCGAACTTGACCGAACCGACTGCATTACCGGCAGTGAATTCCGATTGGGTAGGCGTCACTGTGTTACAAGCTTCGGTCATCGGCACATAGAAAGATTTGGTCAGCGGGCTATAAGCACCGGCCTGCCACAACTTCCCGCCGGAGACGGATGCGCAGATCATCACCGACTCGCCTACGGCGCTCGGGATAAGGCTCTCATCGAGGTTGACCTTGCCGTCCTTGTCGATCGACTTGACCACGTTTTGAACGACGGTTTCTTTCGACCACAGATATTTACCGGTGTCCCGATCGAGAGCGAAGGCAATGCCGTTCTTGCCCGGAATCGAGATCATCATATGGTGCATCTTGCCGTCAACTTCCTGATCGACGAGCACGCGTTCGAACGGGCTGTCGAGATCCCAGTTGTCGCGCGGCAGATGCTGGTAATACCAATTCAGCTTGCCGGTATCGACATCAAGAGCAACGGTAGAGTTCGTGTACAAAACGTCGCCGTCACCGGAGCCGCGGATGAGCTCTGCGTAAGGACCAGGCATGCCGACACCCCAGAAAGTGGTGTTGGTGCGCGGATCATAAGAACCCGTCGCCCATGGTGTGCCACCCCAGCGGTTTTCCGCCGGTACATCGCCCCAGCTCTTCTGCTGGGCAGGATTGTTCGGGTCATCGATCGTGTTGAAGCGCCACAGTTCCTCACCCGAGTTCAGGTCATGCGCCATGATAAAGCAACCGCCCGCCGTGCCGGCGATAGAGCAGCCCGAAATGGCAGAAATGATCTTGTCCTTAACGATCAGCGGGCCGATCGTGTAGGAATAGCCCTTGTTGTAATCCAGAACTGCCTTTTCCCAGACGACTTTGCCATCGGCAGCATTCAGGACGACGATTTTCGCGTCAGCGGTTGTCAGTACGACCTTGTCACCGGTCAGTGCGATCGAGTTCTTCTGACGGCGCGCCTGGTTGGCCTGATAGCTCCAGCTCTGCGGAAGTTCGGCCAGGGCATGGCGGTATTGCCAGATCAGGTCGCCAGTTTTGGCATCGAGTGCTTCGACCACGCTGTTGGAGGTCTGCAGGAACATGATGCCGTCGTGGATGAGCGGCACGGTTTCCTGAATGCCGGCTTCAGCCATTGGCCACGCCCAGGCGAGTTCCAGCTTGCCGACAGTTTCCCTGTTGATCTTGTCGAGCGGGCTGTAGCCCTGATTGTCGTAGGTGCCGCGCCACATCAGCCATTCACTTGCCGGTGGGTTAAGCAGCATTTCGTCGGTCACCGGCTTATATTCGCGCGCGTCCTGCGCCAGCGCGGCGCCCGTCAGCGCCATCAGAGCAGTACCGGCCGCAAGCAGCGATTTTTTCAGATCGATTCTCAAAGGAAATCCCCCATACAGTCCAAAATAGTAATGTGCATCAGTGCAGGATAGTCGGCGTCAGCGCCTATTTTTGCACCGGCAGTTCCTTGCCCCAGGTGTAAGCCTGCGGCACCGCGTTGCCAGCGACCGTGGCTTCGCCGCCAGCCGGAGCGGCACCGCCCGGAAGCTGCTTGCCCCAAGTATAAGCCTGCGGCACGTTGTTATCGACAGCTGGTGCTGCATCAGCGGTCGTGCCGCCAGCCGGTCCCGCCGCAGTTTCTTTGGTGAGGCTGATCGCGGCCAACTGGTCCTCGTCATTGACGAGAGGATCGTCCCCAGGCTGAGCACCATTATAGGACATGATGTAGGCGATGATGTTCAAATAGGCTTCGTCACCCAGTTTGCCCGGTGCCGAT
The DNA here is from genome assembly GCA_050726055.1 of Phyllobacterium sp. Classification (GTDB taxonomy): domain Bacteria; phylum Pseudomonadota; class Alphaproteobacteria; order Rhizobiales; family Rhizobiaceae; genus Phyllobacterium. Next base: position 4,369 of record JBOHIW010000005.1, read on the forward strand.
GGCGGCATCGCGACGGAGATGAAATCATACAACCCGCCGGGCGTATCCCAATTGGCCATGATATCTGCGCCAACAAGGCCGGGGGCCTCCGGACCTTCAAGCTTGAACCCGTGGCACTGGCCACAATTGGCGTCATAGACTTTCTTGCCTGCCTCAGCTTGCCCGGCTGTAAATCCGGCAGCAAAGACCGGCGTCAGGCAGGTGAGGCCCAAACTGGCGGCCAATGCAGCGGTCGCGCCAATCGCTCTGTATCTGATCAAAATACCCTCCCACGCGAAGGCGCCTGTTGCAAACATTGTTTCCACAGCAGGCTGCCTGCATAAATTTGGATGAAGCCACTCATTGCCCGATGATATCCATGGACTCCATAAAATTATCGAGCAGACGTCACCCCTACCCCATGTCGCGATAAAAGCAAAAAACTATTTGATCGGTTCAATAGTTTTATTTTCCGCAACAACGTTCTGGCACCTGTCGGAGCCTCCAAGATAGATATCGCGCAGCTTATCTGTCACGCCATCTGATTCGATATTCTGCATGGCATGTTCTACTGCCTGCTTTAATGTCAAATCACCTTTCCATAGACTGAACGCCAGAGAATCAATGCTGTCCTCAACTTTTGGGTTAGGCAGAGGTAACCATTCTGCCTTGAGTGGTGGTTGGTGCTTGCTGTTCTTGAGAAGGCCGCAAGCGGTAAAGTTCTCCGCAATCAATCCCGCCGCGCGCCCGACTTCGACTGCGGCAAGCTCGTCACCAAACCCACTCGCCATGATCGGACGCAGCTCATTGCGGCGCAGCCAGCCGGAAAGGGCCAGTCGGTCGAGGCCGCTACTGCCGGGCATGACGACGATGGCGCTTCCCGCCGCTGGCATTTGACTGTCGGGCGAGAGCAGCATCCAGCCTACGCGTATGTGCGTCGGAACGGTTTGCATGAAGTTGCGCGTACGTGCCGTATCCGCAACGCCGCCGCCGAGCATGTCACACTGTCCGCGTGTTACCATCCAGTTGCGCGGATTGAAATCTCGGCCGATGGTCGGTACCGTGTTGACGATCAGTCGCACACCAATTCGCTTTGCAATTGCATCGGCAAGCTCAATATCATAGCCCGGCTTGTCGGGGTTTCCCGTGACGAATGGCGGATAATGCTCGGGCACACAGAATTTTAGAACACCACTGTCGCGCACATGCGACAGCGACGTGTCGGCGGGCAGAAAACTCACCGCCATCAACAAGGCAAAAACGCTGGCAAGATTGATAATCGTGCTGTGCCAACGCCGCCATCCGGAGTGCTTTTTCAAGATCATTTTGCGCGCCGGAAATCGACCAGTGCGAGAGCGAAAAAGACCACGGCCATCGTGACAATGATGACGGGACCGAGCGCTGGCGTGAACTGGTTAAAACCAATCAGCACACCGCGCAGCGCATCCACGACATAGGTGATGGGATTGGCGCGAACCATCAGGACCAGCCACTCGGGATAGGTGCTGACGGCCTGTGTTCTGGTCAATGACGGGTCGAGCGGAAAGACGGAGGACGATGTGAAGTAGAGAGGCAATATGATTGTATTCGAGAATACGCCGAAGCCTTCAAAACTACGCACGCGCGCCGCCAGCAGAACGCCAAAGCAGGTAAGGCCAAACGAGGTCAGGAACATCAGCCCAATGGCGATGAAGACCTGATCATAGGACAAGGTGACATCCGCAAAACGTGCAAGGATCAAGACCAGAATGCCGTGCCCGGTCGCGACTGTGCTCCCGCCTAGCACTTTGCCCAGCAGGATAAGCCAGCGCGGCATCGGCGACACCAGCACCTCGCGCAGAAAGCCGAACTCGCGATCCCAGATCACCGATACCGCAAACTGTATCGAGGTATACATGATGTTGAGCACGATAACGGCTGGAAACAAGAACTGGAGATAGGTGTATGGGATGACATACCGGACCTCGCCGTAAACTTCTCCGCGAAAATATGGGTTCAGACCTATACCGAGGATCAGCAACCAGATGATCGGACGCGATACGCCTCCGATCATCTGACCACGATCACGCGTGGCACGCATGATTTCACGCAGCCATATTCCATAGACTCCGCGCAACAGGGGCCCGATCTGCTTCATGTCAAGCCCCTGCTCCGCCGTAAAAAATTGAATTCCTGATCGGAAAACGCCATGTTGCGCAGCCGCGACCACAAATGCTGGCACCCGGTATTGAACTCTGGCTCCGCACGCGGATCATCGGCCAGCAGGCACAGAATGGGGAACAATGCGATCATCGGCGTCCGGCCCGCCGTCCAGCTTGCTGCTCTGCAATGCGTGATCCCGACGCCTTGTCCCGTAGCTCGCGACCGGTCAACGACAGGAAAACACTTTCCAGTGACGGTGCGTCCAGCCGCGCTTCTTCCAGTCCGTCGGCGAAGTCGGACAAGAAGTCGTTGATGACTGCCGTGTCGTTCACTTCTATGGCATAGCGGTTGTGGCCGAGTGATTGAATAGCAGGAAAACGCGCGCGAATTGTCGTCAACACGTCATCATCCAAGGGTGTCAGATGCAGCCAGCTTTTGCCGTGTTCTTCTTTCAGCGCCCGGGGACTTCCCTCCGCCAGAATGCGGCCATGGTCGATAATGCAGACGTGATCTGCGCTCTCCACCTCTTCGATATAGTGGGTGGTCGTCAGAACCGTGAGGCCTTCGCTTGTTTGCATGTCCCGCAGATAGTGCCAAATGCGCTGCCGTGTTTGCGCGTCAAGACCAACAGTGGGCTCATCCAGCAACAGGATGGAAGGTCTGTGCATCAGCGCGCGTGCGATCTCCAGCCGACGGCGCATTCCGCCTGAAAAGCTGCGGACAATTGCATCGCGCCATTCGGTCAGTTCAACGAGTTCGAGCACCGCGTCAATGGCAACGCGCCGCTCTTTTTTCGCCATACCGTAGACGAGGCCATGAAATTCCAGGTTCTCGTCGGCAGTCAACCGGTCATCCAGACTGGAATCCTGGAATACGACGCCAATAGATCTGCGCGCGGCCATCGGCTGACGCAACACATCCGCCCCGGCAACAAGCGCCCGCCCGCTGTCGAAGTGGAGCAATGTGCACAAAATATTTAGCAGGGTCGTCTTTCCGGCGCCGTTCGGTCCCAGTAGGGCAAAACTTGCCCCCCGTTCAATACGTAGGCTCACATTATCGAGTGCGATCTTTTCGCCATAGGCGTGAGACAGGTTCTCAACCTCGATCGCCGGGCCTTGATGCAGCGTGGTAAAACTCATCGCCCTGCCTCCCTTCCGGCTGAATAGTGACCATCCTCACTAGAGGATGTTATCCAGGAGGCATGCAATTCGAGGGGTCATACCAAGTATGCCTTCAACTGCCAATATGTTTGTGGGCACCATACCCGAAATTGCATGGCGCCCGATTGTACGAGCCGCAGTACATCTGCGCGTTGTAAATTGGAATCGATACGATCCTGCTTTGCTGATCTCTTGCAAGCACTATCTCGATCACCGGGTTTTACTTCTCCACATCTCCACCGCTGCTCGAAATCGGAAGCAGAATTGACTTTGACGGACCCCTGCCATAGGTGTGCGGCAGCAGGTTTGCCAAGGCAGTTCTTAAGCCTTGGAAGCTTGTAGTCCCCCATCATTATTGAATCTGAATATCCCCGCTTGCCGGGTTTAGAGTTAGGAGCAAATAATTGAAGCTGATCCATGTTCTTGCATCTGCGGCCATCGCGCTCGGATCTTCTGCACTGCCCGCGCTGTCTGCCAACTTTGAAGTCAAGATGCTCAACAAGGGCACCGATGGCGTGATGGTTTTCGAACCGGCGCTGACAGAAATTGCTGTGGGTGACACCGTGACTTTTGTTCCAACCGACCCGTCTCACAATGCTGAAAGCATGAAGGACATCATGCCTGAAGGCGCGACGCCTTTCAAAGGCAAGATCAATAAGGAAGTGAAAGTGACTTTCGACAAAGCTGGCGTCTACGGCGTGAAATGCCTGCCACATTTCTCGATGGGCATGGTGGCACTCGTCGTCGTTGGCGACGACAAGTCGAATCTCGAATCTGTCAAAAGCGCAAAAATGGCGCCAAAGGCCAAAGCGCGTATGGAGCCACTGCTCGCCAAGCTTGCCGGCAACTAAAATCTGTTCCCGGAAGGCTGGAAACCAGTCTTCCGGGAAAGGCTGATAAGTTCTGCATTCGGGAAGTCAGGCAAGCGTACCGGCAGCCACTTCGCGACTCTGGCATCGCGCTGAAATGAACGCGGCCCCGTGCAGGAAAATTTACGCGGTAACCATTGATATTCTCATCACGTAATTTCGATTTTACTCTGATCCTGTCCCCCGGTACGCTTGCTGCAGGCTTGGAGCCGCGGCAGGGAGAGACGCTATGAAACGCAGACTAGTATTTTTAGCAGCCGTTTTGGCCAGTTTCGTCGTGGAAGCCCACGCTCAGGATACTGGCATGAGCTTCTTCGTCACCAGTGCCAATCCCGGCGAGGGTGGCAATTTAGGGGGGCTTGCGGGTGCTGATGCCTACTGCAACACGCTTGCCACCGCCAGCGGTTCGACAGGAAAGACCTGGAAGGCCTATCTTTCGACCGACGCCGAGAATGCCAAAGACCGCATTGGCACAGGCCCGTGGTATAACGCCAAGGGTGAAAAGATCGCCGACGATGTCGCTTCACTGCACGGTGACAAAAACAATCTGACGAAGCAGACGGCGCTCAATGAAAAGGGCGAGATCATAAACGGTCGCGGCGATACGCCAAACCGTCATGACATTCTGACCGGGTCGAAGGCCGACGGCACTGCAGCGCCGGAAACCTGCGGCAACTGGACGATGGGTGGAGCTGAAGGCGCTGCGATTGTTGGCCATAGCGACCGAACGGGGTTGAATGAGTCAGCCGAGGCAAAATCCTGGAACTCCTCGCATCCCACTCGCGGGGGCTGCACGATAGAGGCCTTCAAAGGCACGGGCGGCGACGGCCTCTTTTACTGCTTCGCGACAAACTGAGCGGAACGCCGGACTGGTCTTGTCGCCGACAGGCTTAAGCCACTGCGGTCGCGGAACCTGTTACCGAAGAGGAAGCGTCCGCTATTGGCGTTGATGCTTACATCTATCTGTACCCGCTGGTGACCATGGATGTCACTCGGAAACAAGCCACCAACATCAAGGCCGGGAAAGTGTTCGGCCGCGGCCCGGCCAATGTTTTTACCAATGTTCCCGAATTCCCGCCGGCTGATTTTCGTGACGTGGTTCGGCCAAACTTCGACACCCTTTACTCCATCGCATGGCTCGACATGACTGCGGAGCCAATGATTATTTCAGCGCCGGATACCGCAGGGCGCTACTATCTCCTGCCGATGCTGGACATGTGGTCCAACGTCTTTGCATCGCCTGGCTGGCGAACAACAGGAACTGAAAAAGCTGACTACGCAATCATCCCACCTGGATGGCAGGGAAAGGAACTCCCCCGAAGGGATAGAACGGATTGATGCGCCAACGCCTTTTGTCTGGCTCATAGGACGTACCAAGACCGATGGTCCGGCGGACTATGATGCGGTCCACAAAATCCAGGCCGGCTACAAAGTTACGCCCCTGTCGCAATGGGGTAAGACGCGTGATCCTGTCAAGGCAACAATTGATCCTGCAGTCGACATGAAAACCCCGCCCAAGGAAACAATAGACGGGATGGCGGCGGGCGATTTCTTTGCCTATGCGCGGAGGTCATGAAGATCAATCCACCTCATATTACCGACCAGCCGATCATCGCCCGGATGAAGCGGATTGGAATTGAGCCCGGCAAAAGCTTTGAGAAAGACAACGCCGATCCTGTGGTTATCAAGGCCCTGGATACAGTTCCCGCAAAAGCTCGGAAGCTCAAGGAATGGAAGACGGCATCATTGGCGCGGGTCGCCAATTACTGGTCCATGAATACCGATACAATGGGCGTTTACGGCAACTATTACCTGAAGCGAGCCATTGTCGCGCAGTTGGGGCTTGGCGCAAATCTGCCGGACGATGCGATCTACCCGCTCAATCTAGGTGATGAAAAAGGCAACCCTCTGGATGGAGCGAACAACTATACCCTGCATTTCGACAAGGAAACGCTGCCGCCCGTCAACGCGTTCTGGTCGATTACCTTATATGATCCGGAAGGATTTCAGGTCGCCAACAGCCTTGACCGTTTCGCCGTGAGCAGTTGGATGCCATACAAGTACAATGCGGACGGCTCACTTGATCTGTATTTGCAGAATAAAAGCCCCGGCGCGGAAATGGAGGCAAACTGGCTACCCGCGCCGACCGGAGCGTTTAACCTGACCATGCGCCTTTATGGGCCAGTGATGGAAGCGTTAACAGGAAGGTGGAATCCGCCACCGGTTACAATGTCACCCGCGCTTCAGCAGGTGACCGCTCAGTAACGGCTGTAATAGCTCTGTGAATGAGGTCACCTCGTTTCCGATCGCCATCCGCTGACTGAAACTTACTTGGATTTGCCGGTGCGCTTGACCGGGGCCGTTGAACGAAGTGCGTTTTCGGCGTCCTCTGCTTCCTTGGTCAATCGTGCCTGCCGAAGTTTCTCGGTTTTGGCAATCCGTTTTGCGGCGGCTTCGTCGATAATACCTTTGGCAGCCTTGTCGGTAATCTCTGCCCGTGTTTCCATCCTGGTCCGCGATGGCTTGAACAGATTGTCTTTTGTAACATTTGTCATATCAATCACCTTCCAGAAAGCAAAAAGGCCGGGAACAACCCGACCTTCTTCTTATCTCAACGATCAGTGCCAGTACATCCGTGGTCAAAGATCGGAGACAATTTCCTTAGAGAGCCTGAAGATTTTCAGCAGCTGTCTTGCCGGACCTGGCATCACGGACGGCTTCGAAGCTCAGCTTCTGGCCTTCCACGATGGTCCGCATGCCTGCGCGTTCAACGGCAGAAATATGAACGAACACGTCGGTGCCGCCATTGTCAGGGGCAATAAATCCAAAACCCTTGGTGGTATTGAAGAACTTGACTGTTCCAGTATTCATGACGATTTCCTTTCAATCGGCATAGAGGTTTGCCGTGGACAGATTATCCAGCGACGTATTTTCGAGATTGAGAGGAAAGACGTTAAAAGCGAAAAGGTCGCGGCAACAAAGTTCAACAGCAAAATCGATAAACTAGATATACACATCAATGGTGTTCGAAACAAGGCTCCGATCTCTATGGAGACGTTTCTCTTGCAACTTCGTTGTCCTTCCTCGCTGAGCCTGCCGGCTTTGGCGAGGAAGGGATTTGGCGCCAAAATGCCATCCGAATTACCTGCTCGGGAACGGCAGAGCCGGAGCTGCTGTCTGGGGCTGGAGCGGAGCGCTGACAACGGTCTTGGCATCGAGATCAAAACTCATGAGGTCAATCTCACGCAATACCTGATCTTCATAGGTCTTGACGTAGTATTTTTTGTTGTTGAGGTCAGCGACTGCTGACCACTGGGTATATTCCGGATTACTATCCTTCGCCGCCTTATCCCGAATCCAGCCCTTGGGTATATCGAAATTGTTCAGGACATGTTCAGCCAAACGGACGCTTTCGATGCCGCTCGGCCGCTTCTCGGCGGAAAGTGTATAGCCCAATGCCCTGATCAGGCGCGATGGCGGTGTCGGATCACCCGGGATGCCGAGAAGACCTGACCCCTGTCCTAACTGTTCAAACTTTTGCCCTCCGATTTCCAGCGCGGGAGCATTGAACGGTGAAATTTTCAGATAGTTGCTGAGATTGGTCATATGCCAATCGAAGGGTGGAGAATTGGTCATCACGCCAAGCGGGTTGTCATAAACCTTCAGCGTTCCGTCGATTGGCTCGATGACGAGCGAGGCCCCGGTTGCGTCATGCAAGGTGTAGTGAACCGGCGGCGTGATGCCCATGTCCTTCTGCACAACCGCGACAACGGAGACGCCGTCGATCGCTTCCTTCACCTCGGCAACCGTGGCGAAATTGGTCAGTGCCCAGGTCAGAAAATCCCAGGGCGCCAGCGATTTTTCCGGGTTGGCCTTTGCCGGATCCGTATATTCAGCAAAGCCCGGGAAATACAGAATGCCGCCAGCAAGCCCCTTCTCGTTCACGCCGTCGACAAAAGCCGTAATACCCAACGCATTGAGCCCGACAGCCGCATACTTGCTTGTCCACGCCATGCCGGGCTTGTCGTCAGCAAGCGTTGAATTCAATTCAAACTGACGTGGAACGACCATAGCCTTTGATTCAAGCGGGAAGGCGAATTCCATCGTGCGGCCATAAACGCCGCCGCCATCTGTCGTGGGGAGCAGGAAGCTCGTACACGCCAGCGCGGACTGGGACACCGTCAGCGAAGCGGCCATGAACACCGCCAGCGCGCTTTTCGCCACCGCACGGCGAGAGGATGCAAAGTAAATGGGTTTGAATCGCATAAGAAAAACAGCTCCAAATTTTTTATGAAATATTCAGGCCATGCAAAATTGAATTCCGCGAACCGGACACAACAGGCATCCCGGCCAACTAAAATCTGATGGATGCTCCAATGACAGGACCATGTTGGGTGACATCCCATTTGAACGTATGCCCGGTGAAGTCCTCGGTTTCAAAATCTTGATAAAGGGCACGGTATCCGACCCGGAGGACCGTAGGCTGATCCAGAATGAACGTGCGGTATCCCAGATATGCCTGCGCCTGAATGCTCAGATCGGACCCTGCTCCAAAGCCCCCCACATCCGCTTCGGCGAAAAGATTCCATCGATCGTTCAGGTCGGCAAGGATGCGCGCGCCGATAAACGGATCTGTCCAATCCACTTTTCGGGATGCGCTGAACCTTCCCACGTCTATGGTCGTCTCAAGTTGAGTCCAACGGACGCCGACAGTCGGTTCAAAGGCAAAAATCTGCTGGTCGCCAAAAACTGTCGTGCCGCCCAGTTGCGTTTCATAGACACGGTAGTATGCGCCCGCCGACAAGGTCGTGGAGGTGACATCGGCCTCGATCGTTCTCGATGCGATGTCTTCATCCTGGCTCGTCTTTGTATACTGGCCATCGAAATACACACCATACAACCCGTTGGTGATCTCGATATTGCCCATCAGGCTGAAATCCAGGTTTTTGACAGTCTCGGAAAACGGCACGTCGACCTCCGTGCTGAAACCGGCGATCCCCGCGTTGCCATTAAGAGACGCTGCCCAGGCATAAGGACTGACGATAACCATCCATCGGCGTTCGTCGAAATTCTGGTCCTGCTGAGCAGGTGCAATATCCGCAGCCAGGGCCATGCTGGTGGTGAGGTTGCAGGACAAGACAACCGCCGCGCCGGCCAACCATCGAATACTTGAATTCAAAGAAAAATATTTCATCTTTCCACCAGTCATGAAATTGGGAGCAATACTGCATCTTAAAGTGGCATAGTAAAGTATATTGAGGAAGCGCCGTTACGGACAGCGCCTCATTTTCCTGTGCAAATTGTCTCATTCATGTGGTGCGCCGCGAAGACGAGATGGCGATGGAAGCGATATCCTCCTAAAAATGACCCGACCTGCGTTATCTCGTTGCCGAAAACACCGTCGCGATTGCCTTGCTCGTCGCATCAACGACCTGATCTGCTTCTGCTTCGGTCATGCAGAGCGGTGGTGCGAAGCCGAGAATATCACCTTCCGGCATTGCACGCCCGATCACACCATTGGCGAGGAGAGCCGCTGAAACCTGTGCGCCGATCTTTTGCGATGGATCGAAGAATGTGCGGTCGTCCCGGTCTTCCACAAACTCGATTGCGGCCAACAGCCCCTCGCCGCGCACTTCGCCGACATGCCTGTGACTGCCGACAGCATCTTGCAATGCCTTGCGGAAATAAGCGCCCGTGGAACGGGCATTCTCAACAAGCTTCAGCTCGTCAATCAATTGCAAGTTCGCCACACCGGCGGCAGCACAGATCGGATGAGCCGAATAGGTCCAGCCGTGACCAATAGGCCCCATCTGGTCGGAGCCCTGAACCAGCACCCGCCACATGCGGTCCGACACGATGGAACCCGACAACGGCGCATAGGCTGACGTCAGCCCCTTGGCAATGGTGATGAGGTCCGGCTTCATGCCATAGTGATCCGAGCCAAACATGCTGCCGAGACGGCCGAAGCCGGTCACGACTTCATCGGCAACCAGCAGAATATCGTAGCGATCCAGCACGGCCTGAATCTTCTGCCAGTATCCGGCTGGCGGCGGTACGATACCGCCGGTTCCCAGAATCGGCTCGCCGATGAAAGCGGCGATCGTATCCGGCCCTTCGGCAAGGATCATCTCTTCCAGCTTGTCCGCACAATGTTGTGCAAACTGCTCCTCGCTCATGGAGCGATCTGCACGGCGGAAATAGTAAGGCGTTTCGGTGTGAAGAACAGGCGCACGCGGCAGGTCGAATGCGTTGTGGAAGGTGGCCAGGCCCGTCATGCTGCCGGTCATCACGCCTGAACCGTGATAGCCGCGCCAGCGCGAGATGATCTTCTTCTTTTCCGGACGACCCAGAATATTGTTGTAGTACCAGATGAGCTTGATGTTGGTTTCGTTGGCATCGGAACCGGAGAGACCGAAATAGACGCGGCTCATATGAGCGGGTGCGCGGTCGATAATCATCTTGGCCAGTGTGATCGACACTTCAGTGCCATGCCCGACATAGGCGTGATAATAGGCAAGCTTATGTGCCTGCTCGGCAATCGCCTCGGCGATTTCCTTACGGCCATAACCGACATTGACGCAATAAAGACCTGCGAAAGCATCAAGACTGGTACGCCCGTTCACATCCGTGATGAATACGCCCTCGCCGCCTTCCAGCACACGCGTTGGTGTTTCGCCACGTGCATGCATGCCCATATGGGTGGATGGGTGGAAAAAATGATCGCGATCCCAGGCGGTGAGTTCGTTGCTTGTGTTCAACATTTTTGATTTCCTTTCATGTCGCGACGCATTTATGCGGCGGTATCGATGCAGAGATATTTGAGTTCAGTGAAAGCTTCGATGCCCTGATGTGCACCCTCGCGCCCAAGCCCGGATTGCTTCCAGCCACCAAAAGGGATCGGAGCCCCGGTGATTTTTGCGCGGTTGATGGCAATCATGCCATATTCAAGCGCACGCCCCATACGCAGTTGCCGCGCACCGTTGGCCGTCACCACATAGGCGACGAGGCCGTATTCCGTATTATTGGCACGGCGGATAACCTCGTCTTCGTCGTCAAAGACTGTAATGCCCGCCACGGGGCCAAATGTTTCCTCGCGCATGATGGCTGCGTCGTCAGGCACGTTTACCAGCAATGTCGGCTCGAAAAACAGCGATGTCCGGCCGATACGTTTGCCCCCGACCTGCACGGTTGCGCCATGTTGCTCGGCATCACGCACATGGGCCTCAACCTTTGCGACAGCCCGATCATGCATGAGCGGCCCGATCTGGGCGAGCGTATCAAGTCCGTTTCCGACCTTCAGCGTGGCGATGCGTGACGCAAACGCATCCGTGAAGGATGGTAGAACACCGCGTTGCACGAAAATTCTGTTGGCAGCCAGGCAATCCTGACCGGACGTCGCGAATTTTGCAGCCATGGCAACATCCACGGCCCGCTCAACATCTGCATCATCAAAGATTATCAATGGAGCGTGGCCGCCAAGTTCCATGACGAGCCGTTTGACGGTTGCTGCACATTTGGTCGCGATTAGCTTGCCGATCTCGGTAGAGCCGGTAAAGCTTAGTGCACGCACACGTTCGTCGCGGCACAGAACATCGACGATGGGCGCGGCCTTTCCAGTCACCACATTGAAAACACCCGCAGGCATACCCGCCCTCTCGGCCAGTTCAGCCAATACCAATGCGGATAATGGTGTTTCGGACGATGGATGCACGACAACGGGACATCCGGCGGCAAGTGCTGCCGCCGCCTTGCGCGTGATCATGGCGTGCGGAAAATTCCATGGCGTCACCAGACCGGCAATGCCAACGGCCTCGCGTCGTACCAGCATCTCGGCATCCCTGAGATGACTGGTGATCGTTTCGCCGTTCAGGCGCTTTGCTTCTTCTGCAAACCATTCGACAAACGACGAACCATAGTCGATTTCTCCAAGGGATTCAGCGAGCGGTTTGCCCTGTTCCAACGTCATCAGAAGGGCCAGATCGTCGCGTGAGGCAAGGATCAACTCGTACCAGCGGCGAAGAACAGCCGCACGTTCTTGTGGCAAACGGCTGCGCCATGCAGGGAGAGCCTTGTCCGCAGCGTCGATTGCCGCGCTTGTATGGACTTCGCCAAGACTGGCAACACGTGCAAGACGGCCACCGGTTGCAGGATCGTTGACCGCGAACGTCTCCGCGTTCTCTCCTGCCACCCAGCGACCGCCGATATAGGCAAGCTCGCGAAAAAGATGTTTGTCCTGAAGCCTGTTGAGGCCGTCATGCTTTACCGGATGGTCTAGAACAGCGTTCATCGCACTTCTCCCCTGTTGAGGACAAGCTTGCCATGAAACAGCTTTGTTATTGGACCAAACACATGGGCGTCAACGAATGAGTTGGACTATTCTGACGGCTCGAACGAGTGGATTTGTCTACTCGACGGAACCTGCAAGCAGCGACAACGGTGCGGAAGCCTTGTCGTCCTTCACCAGCTTGGTTACGATATAGGTGAAATAACGTTCGATGCCGATGTTCTGGTCGAGCATGCGATCAATGAGGCGCTGATAATTATCGATATTGCGGGCCACAACCATCAGAAAATAGTCCACCCCGCCACCGACAGACCAGCAGGACACGACCTCCGGCATATCGGAAACAGCACGCTCGAAACGCTCGAAATCACTTTGACGATGATTGCCGAGCGTAATTTGCACAATCACATGCGCGATGGGCGCGACTTTGCGAAACGCGATACGTGCGTGATAGCCGGTGATGATCCCGGCTTCTTCCAGTTTGCGTAAACGCAGCCAGCAGGGTGTTGGAGAAAGACCGACTTTTTCGGCAAGCGCCAGTTTGGTAATGCGGGCGTTGTCCTGCACGGCTTCCAGAATGCGCAGATCAACAGCATCGAGTTTAAGGGCAGGTTTCATCGAATTCTGTTCCGGCATTGGTTGGCATCACGCTTCGCTCCCACGTTCATTGGCACGTCGGAATGAAGCTGACAAGATAAACGCAGTGATCTCCGCAACAACCTCATATTGTAATGATCCAATATAATTATTGACATGATGTTTTGTGTCTTCCACACATATAGGCATAAAAAAATCAAATAACGATGGGGATCTGGGATGCGGCCATATGGTTTCGCTGTTGGCGTTTTACTGTGCCTGAAAAGTGGTTCTGGAGCTGGTTGCAGCTTGAGGCCTGGACATGTCTTGTCGTTTTAAGAGGCGAAGGCCGTGACCCGGATGATCAGCCTTGCCGAATTTGAGGCCGCCCGCGGCAGGCTTGTTGGCCATGTCAGGAGGACGCCGCTCGTTCAATCCCGTAGCCTGACGGAATTGACCGGCGCACCGGTTTTTCTGAAGCTTGAGAACCGGCAGACAACCGGCAGCTTTAAACTTCGGGGCGCTACAAATGCAGTTCTAAGCCTGCCAGAAGAAGCACGGACCCGTGGCCTTGTCACGGCTTCCACCGGCAATCACGGACGAGCGCTGGCCCACGCAGCATCCGCACTGGGTTTGACTGCAACTGTCTGCCTTTCAGCACTCGTGCCCGGCAACAAAGTCAATGCAATCCGCGACCTTGGTGCAAAGGTGCGCATCATCGGCAGAACGCAGGACGACGCAATGGATAAAGTGGAGCGCCTGGTACGTGAGGAAGGCATGAGTGCTATTCCGCCCTTCGATGACCCACGCGTTATCGCAGGCCAGGGAACGATTGGGCTGGAAGTATTCGAAGATCTTCCCGATGTGGGGACGGTTCTGGTACCACTTTCGGGTGGCGGGCTTGCGGCTGGCGTTGCCGCTGCACTCAAGGCAAAGAACCCCAATATCCGTATCATTGGCATTTCCATGCAACGCGGCGCAGCCATGTATGCAAGCCTGCAAGCGGGAAAGCCAGTCAATGTCGAAGAGCTGGACACGCTGGCGGATTCGCTTGGTGGCGGGATCGGCCTTCATAATCGTTGGACGTTTGCCATGTGCAAGACGCTGCTTGATGACGTCATCCTGCTTGATGAACAGGAGATTGCAGATGGAATAAGACACGCTGCGGAGCGCGAAGGCGAAATTATCGAAGGGGCCGCCGCTGTCGGCATAGCTGCCTTGCTCAGCGGGAAAATCAAAGCCGACACGCCAACGGCAATCATCGTTTCCGGTGGCAATATCGATCCGGCACAACATCAGTCGATCATGAAGAACAAGCTACGGAGAGTCGGTTGATGGCGGAGATGCGCATATTGACTGAAGGCGATCTCCAGCGACTGGTAACGCTCGATATGGAAAGCGTTGCCTGCGTCGAAAACGCGTTCGGCGCACTTGGACGCGGTGAAGTCAGTATGCCGCCGATCCTGCGCCTCGATATTCCGTCCGAGCGTGGCGAGGTGGACGTCAAGACGGCCTATATTCAAGGCCTCGACAGCTTTGCCATCAAGATCAGTCCCGGTTTTTTCAACAATCCCAGTCTTGGCCTGCCAAGCACCAACGGACTAATGATACAGTTTTCGGCGCGTACCGGACTGACTGAAGCGCTATTGCTCGACAATGGCTATCTCACCGATATCCGGACAGCCGCAGCCGGTGCCGTGGCGGCGAAACATCTTTCCCGGACAGATGCGAAGGTCGCCACCATATTCGGCGCGGGTATGCAGACAGGTCTGCAATTGGAAGCGCTGAAGCTCGTACGACCTATAACAGAAGCGCGTATCTGGGCGCGTGGCCAGCAGAAGGCTGAAAAGATCGCGGCAGAACTGAGCAAAAGTCTTTCCATTCCGGTCAAGGCCGTGACGGACGCAAGGGAAGCGTGTCGCGACGCGGACATTATCGTTACGACCACGCCGTCTGAAAAACCGCTACTGCTGGCCGACTGGCTCCAGCCCGGCCAGCATGTGACCGCAATGGGATCGGATGCGGAGCACAAGAACGAGATAGACCCAGCAATTTTCAAGCGCTCAATCACCTATGTCGCCGATAGCCTCAACCAGACACGAAGGCTTGGCGAATTGCATCACGCCATCGCCGCCGGAATTGTTGATGCCAATACGGCTTACCCAGAACTGGGACAGATCATTGTCTCGCCGAACATGTTCCAGCGGAAACCGGACGATATCACATTCTGCGATCTTACGGGAACCGGCGTTCAGGATACAGCCATCGCGCGGCTTGCCACGCAACGTGCCATTGCTGGTGACGCAGGCACGAAAATCGATTCAAGCAAAACCGCAGGAGCCTGCCTATGAGTGTGGAACTCAATTTCACGCGCGCCGAATATGATGAACGGGTTGCCAAAACCCGTCGTGCCATGGAAAAGATCGGCGCCGATATTCTCATCGTCACCGATCCCTCCAACATGCACTGGCTCACCGGCTATGACGGCTGGTCGTTCTATGTACACCAATGCGTCGTACTTTCGATGGAAGGCGAGCCGATCTGGTATGGGCGCGGTCAGGATGGTAATGGCGCAAAGCGTACTGCCTGGCTGCATCACGACAACATAATCGGCTATCCTGACCATTATGTGCAGTCCACTGAGCGTCATCCGATGGACCTGCTGGCGTCGATCATCACCGAGCGCGGCTGGGGCAACAAGGCCATTGCGGTGGAAATGGACAACTACTGGTTCAGCGCTGCGGCCTATCTGGCTCTCCAGAAACATTTGCCCAATGCGCGTTTCAAGGATGCGCAGGGCCTCGTAAACTGGCAGCGTGCGGTGAAAAGCCCCACGGAAATCGGTTACATGCGCAAAGCGGGCCGTATCGTCGAAGCCATGCATCAGCGCATTGTGGACAGGATCGAACCCGGCATGCGCAAATGCGATCTGGTGGCCGAGATCTACGATGCAGGCATTCGCGGCGTAGACGATTTCGGCGGCGATTATCCAGCCATCGTTCCGCTACTGCCTTCTGGCGCCGATGCCTCGGCTCCTCACCTCACCTGGAACGACCTGCCGATGAAAACTGGCGAAGGCACGTTTTTCGAGATTGCCGGATGCTACAAGCGCTATCATTGCCCGCTGTCACGTACAGTCTTCCTCGGTAAGCCGACGCAGGCTTTTCTCGATGCAGAAAAGGCGACGCTTGAAGGCATGGAAGCAGGTCTCGAAGCAGCGCGTCCCGGCAATCACTGTGAAGACATTGCCAACGCCTTCTTCGCTGTCCTGAAGAAATACGGGATCGTGAAAGATAACCGCACCGGCTACCCCATCGGGCTCTCCTATCCGCCGGATTGGGGCGAACGCACGATGAGCCTGCGCCCCGGAGACCGCACGGAATTGCAGCCGGGCATGACTTTCCATTTCATGACCGGATTGTGGCTAGAGACAATGGGGCTGGAGATCACGGAAAGCATTCTCATCACTGAAACCGGCGTCGAGTGCCTGTCGAACGTGCCGCGCAAACTTGTGGTGAAGGATTAGGATTTGACGATGATGCTTTCCGTGCCTCCGACCCGTCCTTCTCCGATCATGCCGACCGTCGATCTCAATCGTGATGGCGTGCAGCACGGTCATCTGCGGCTGCCATGGTCACGTGACGATTCCGCATGGGGATCGCTGATGCTACCGATCTGCGTGATCAAAAATGGCGATGGGCCGACAGCACTCCTGACGGGCGGCAACCATGGCGACGAGTATGAAGGGCCCGTTGCGCTCTACGATCTCGCCGCCAATCTGAAACCTGAACAGATCAGAGGGCGCGTCATCATCGCTCCCGCCATGAACTATCCGGCTTTCATGGCGGGCAAGCGTACCTCGCCTATCGACAAGGGCAATCTCAATCGCAGCTTCCCGGGGCGTCCCGATGGGACAGTCACCGAAAAGATTGCGGATTATTTCACCCGCTACCTGTTGCCGGTTGCCGATATCGTGTTGGACTTTCATTCGGGTGGCCGAACCCTTGATTTTCTTCCCTATGCGGCAGCTCACGCACTGCCCGATACGGCGCAGGAAGCCCGGTGCTTTGCAGCCGTCAAAGCATTCTCGGCCCCCTATTCCATGCGGATGATCGAGATCGACGCGGTTGGCATGTATGACACCACCGCCGAGGAAGCGGGCAAGGTGTTCGTTACCACCGAGCTTGCAGGCGGCGGCACGATTTCGGCGCGCACGGCAGCCATTGCCAAGCGCGGCACGCGTAACCTTTTGCGCCATGCAGGCATTTTGGAAGGTGAAGCAGAGCTTTCACCAACAACATGGCTCGACATGCCGTCGCAGGATTGTTTCGGTTTTGCCGAGACGGATGGACTTCTGGAACCACTCGTCGATTTGGGAGCGACATTGAGGAAGGGGGATGTCATCGCCCGTATTCATCCAGTTACTCGAACGGGCTCTGCTGCGCAGGAATATCGGGCTGCACTTGACGGTGTTCTCGCTGCGCGACATTTTCCGGGTCTTATCAAAATGGGTGATTGCCTGTCGGTGATCGCGACAATCAGCGAGGATCCGTAAGTACCTAGAAGCAAAAGCCGGAACGAAAACCACCCGGCATTCACAAAGAGGAGTGAACACAATGCGCATGAAACTTCATACCATCCCAGCTCTGCTTTCAGCTGTAGCCATGCTTGCCCTGACTGTGCCCTCACAGGCGGTCACGGTTGACGATCTCAAGAGCGCAGGGTTCGTTCGCGGCGCGACCGCCAACGAAGTGCCCTATGGTTATATGGACGCAAGCGGCGCGGCCAAGGGTATTGGCCCGGACGTGGCAGCTGCGATCTTCAAGAAGCTTGGCTTGGAGGAAATTGAATGGACCGTTACACCTTTCGGTTCGCTTATCCCCGGACTGAAAGCCAAGCGCTTTGAGTTTGTGGCGGCGGAACAGGCCATCCTGCCTGAACGCTGCAAGCAGGTGCAATTTAGCGTGCCGAACTCAAGCTATGGTGAAGGCTTGCTGGTGCCGAAAGGCAATCCGAAGAACATCCATTCCTATGAAGATATCAAGAAAGATCCGTCGCTTAAGGTCGCCATCGTTTCGGGTGCTGACCAGATCGACTTCCTGCACGCAATGGGTATCGGTGAATCCCAGATCGTGATGATCCAGGGCAATGCCGATGCGCCTTCCACCGTGCAAACGGGCCGTGCCGACGCCTATGCCGCAACGGAGCTGACCGTGGCGAAGCTCGTAGAAAACTCGCCCGAACTTGAGCAGGCCCATCCTTTCACCGATCCTGTCGTGGACGGCAAGCCAGCAAGAAGTTTCGGTGCGTTCAGCTTCCGCCTGGAAGACAAGGACTTCTTCGAGGCCTTCAACAAGGAACTGGCCGAGTTCAAGAAATCCGACGACTACAAGAAGATCCTCATGACGTACGGTCTGAGCGAAGAAAGCGTCGAGGCCGCACGCAAGGCCGACACGGCGAGCCTCTGCGCCGGAAAATAATGTCTCTCTCTGCTTGCCGGTCCGCGGATAAAGCGAACCGGCAAGTTTCGCCTCATCTCTGACGGGAGAGAGCCCTTATGCATTGGACGGAATATCTACCCGCGCTTTTCAAGGGCGCGCAAATTACGGCCGTTCTCGCCCTGAGTTCGATGGCCCTCGGTACCATGCTGGCATTCGTTGCCGGCATTGCCCGTTTTGCGGGCGGGCCGATCCTTTCAAAGATTGCCTTGGTCTATATCGAGATTTTCCGCGGCACGTCGCTGCTGGTGCAGTTGTTCTGGCTTTACTATGCATTGCCGTTAATCGGAATTTCGTTCGATCCGATCACGACCGGCATTATGGGATTGGGCCTGAACATCGGGGCCTATGGTGCCGAGGTGGTACGCGGTGCCTTGCAGTCCGTACAGGAAGCGCAGCATGAAGCAGCGCGGGCGCTCAATTTTGGCAAGACACATACGCTGTTTCACATCATCCTGCCGCAGGCCGTTGTCGAGATGATGCCTGCGTTCGGCAATCTCGCGATCCATAATCTCAAGGATACAGCGCTTGCCTCGTTGATCTCGATCAGCGACCTGACCTTTCAGGCGCAGAGGCTGCGCAATCTCACGCTCGACAGCGTGACTATCTATTCGCTGACGCTGCTTGGCTATTTTGCCATGGCTCTCGTTCTCGCGACGGCGATACGCTGGCTGGAGCGGCGACTACGACGTCAAACAATGGCGGGAGGCTTCGCATGATCTATGGATATGCCTGGGACACCACGTCTACGCTCTCATTCGCGCTTTCGATCCTGCCAATCCTGGCCATCGGCCTGACCGTCACGCTGAAGGCGGCAGCTGCAGGCTTCAGCATCGCATTGGTTCTCGGTCTCGTTTTCGCACTGCTGCGGCGCAGTCCATACAAGACTATTTCATGGCCAACTGCTGTTGTGGTCGAATTTCTGCGCGACACGCCGCTGCTGGTGCAGCTGTTCTTCCTTTATTACGTCCTGCCGGTCTATGGCATCGTGCTGCCTGCTTTTCTTACGGGCGCAATCGCACTGGGGCTGCAATATTCGGCCTATACATCCGAAGTCTATCGCGGCGGCATTGAAGCCATCCCGCGTGGCCAGTGGGAAGCCGCCAGGGCGCTCAATCTTACGCCATGGCGAACCTATCGCGATGTCGTTATCCCGCAGGCGGTGCCGCGCATCATCCCCACTATGGGCAATTATCTGGTCTCGATGCTCAAGGAAACGCCAGTACTTTCGGTGGTCAGCATTGTCGATATGCTCAATCTCGCCAATCTGATCGGCGACCGCACTTTTGAATATCTCGTGCCGCTGTCGCTGGTCGGCCTGATCTTCCTCATTCTGACCCTAATCTGTTCAGTAGGCATAAGCATGCTTGAACGCATTCTTCCAAAGAACGGGATCGCTCTCAAATGACGCAGGAAATTATCCGCTTTCAGGACGTAACCAAGCGTTTCGGCGCTTTGACCGTGCTGGATCGCTTCAATTTTTCGGTCAGAACCGGCGAGAAGGTTACACTCATCGGCCCATCCGGATCCGGAAAATCCACCGTTCTGCGCATTCTGATGACGCTCGAGCCATTTCAGGAAGGAACGCTGGAACTGGCCGGAATATCCTATCACGAACCAAACGGCAAAGGTCGGTTTCTGGCCAGCGAAACGCATTTGCGGAAAATCAGGTCGCATGTCGGCATGGTGTTCCAGAGCTTCAACCTGTTCCCGCATATGTCAGTACTGCGCAATATCATCGAAGCACCGGTTCATGTACTGGGCATGAAGCGCGACGAGGCCGAAGCGCGAGCGCTTGATCTCCTGTCACTTGTTGGCCTTACCGACAAGAAAGATCATTACCCCTCGCAACTTTCGGGCGGGCAGCAGCAGCGCGTCGCCATCGCAAGGTCTCTCGCCATGCGTCCGCGCGTGCTTTTGTTTGACGAGCCCACCTCCGCGCTTGATCCGCAGCTTGTTGGCGAGGTTCTCGCGGTTATCCGCAGTCTGGCGCAGGAGCATGACCTGACGATGCTTCTCGTGACCCATGAAATGCGCTTTGCCCGTGAGGTTTCCGATCGGGTCTGCTTCTTCGACAAAGGGCGCATTTGCGAACAGGGAACGCCCGACCAGATATTTCAAGCTCCAACGGAAGAGCGCACACGCGAGTTCCTGCAATCGGTCTTGTAGCGCTTATCGCAGTCAAGCAATTGTTCCGACGTCGAAAACGGGCGGCAATTGCGAAAAGGTTTCGCGGATGGTTTCCAGCGCTCGCCGTAAGGCGGAACGCGACAACCGCCCTCCGATACAGATCCTGATGCCACCCTTTCCACGATCCGCACCGGCAACGAAAGGATCGGATGGTGTGACCGCCACACCTTTGTTTGCAAGCGCCCGCACGAGTCCGTCCTCTGACCAGTTGCCGGGAATTTCCAGCCAGGCGCACAGCGAAAGCGGATTGCTTCCTGCCACAGACCCCAGAATGTCAGTTACCAGCGCCTGCCGTGAACGCAACTCGCTGCGCTGGATTCCAAGAAGCTCATTAGCCGTCCCGTCCTCGATCCAGCGGCTCGCCATCTCCGCCACGAGATTGACACTGCTCCAGCTTGTCACGCGCAAAATGGATGTCACGCGAATGGAATATTGTGTCGGAACAACGAGATAGCCAGTGCGAAGTCCGGTCATGACGGTTTTTGTGAAGCTGGTTACAAAAAAGCCAAGCTCCGGCAGCAGTTCCGGCATCGATGGCAGCGGCTTGTCGAGGATCGGCTTGTAAACCTCGTCCTCGATAACGCAAACCCCATATCGACGGGCAATCTCGGCAACCGTTATGCGTCTTTCCGCTCCCATCAGATGACTGGTCGGATTACTGAGCGTCGGTATGAGCACCAGCGCTCTCACATCGCCGGCCTTGCAGGCGATTTCAAATGCTTCCGGGATGATCCCTTCCCGGTCGGTGGGAAGCCCGCGCAAGGTGAAGCCGAGCACGTTAGCCAATCCGATAATGCCATGATCGGTCAGGCTTTCAGTCAGCACCACTTCGCCTGGCTGCACCACCGCGGCCACGGCGAGAAAAAGCCCATGCGCGGCGCCATTCGTGATGATGATGCGTCCGGGATCGACATCCACGGAGAGCCCACGCAACCAATCGCGCGCGATTGCGCGATGCCGGTCAAGGCCTGCGATCGGTCGACACGGGCGCATGAAGCTTGCATTTTCAGACTGGCTCATTTCCTCGAACAAACGCCGCGATGCATTTTCATGAGCTTCAGTATAGACCGCACGGATGATCGACAGATCGGCAGCGCCGCTTGGATCACGGTCGAGCATAAAACTATCTGCGCGTTCGGTGACGCGATTGCATACGTAGGTTCCCCGCCCCACCTCGCCACGCAGATAGCCGCGCCGCTCCGCTTCCTTATAGCTGATGCTTACGGTCTGGACTGACAAGCCAAGCCTATGTGCCAGATCGCGATGCGTCGGCATCTGGGTCGATGGCTTGAGAATTCCTCCGTCAATGTCTTCGACGATTTTCTCGGTCAGGAGCCGGTGTTTCGTTGCTCCCTTGCGCTTCTCCAGCACAGGCTGCCACACAGTTCCCTCCAGTCTTCTTGAAATGCCGTAGATTGACATGCAATCTGGCAACACAATCATCACAATGTATTACTTAGATTGTTTCATAACCGAAGGAGGATGCATATACCGTTGAACGTTTTTCGGGGTCTCTCATCAACATAAATGTGGCTGAAGGCGAATGCCCGCAGAGAAAACAGAACACCGAGATGCAGATGATGTTTGAGGGATGGTCACGCTTGCCGATACAGTCGGTCATCATAGTGCAAACGTTTGACAATCGTTTCCTTGATGATGCGATTCATCTCGGGCAACTCTTGAACTTCTTCGTGGCCGACCTGCCTGTTGCGACGTCCGGCAGGTGCCTGATTCCTTACGCCGCCATGTGGAACCCGGCCCATAGTACATCCTTCCACCCAAAGGAAAATAATGCACCATCAAAACATGGATCAAACTGTTTGGGGCGCTCCTTAGATGTTGAGCCCGTTGTTTAACGACAGATCGAAAA
Source organism: Phyllobacterium sp. (assembly GCA_050726055.1). Lineage (GTDB taxonomy): Bacteria > Pseudomonadota > Alphaproteobacteria > Rhizobiales > Rhizobiaceae > Phyllobacterium. The sequence goes on from JBOHIW010000005.1 coordinate 26,937, forward strand.
TTCCGAGTGACAGGGCGGTGGCGACGGTCGCTGTCCTGTTGCTGCAACCCAGTTTTGCCTTGGCGTTCTGGAGGTAGGTCACGACTGTCCAGCGCGCTATATGGAGAATATCGGCGATTTCGCCATCCGTTTTTCCATAAGCCGCCCATCGCAAGCAATCGATCTCCCTTCTCGTCAGCGGGTTGATGTTGTTGCTGGGCGTCGGATAACGATCTCCATAAAGCGAATTGTGGATGAGATGCGCCGCCTTGACCAGCGATGTGTGCATCCGCTCGCTAAAGTCTTTTCTATCAGACTCGCTCACATTGAATATGAAGAGACTACTACCCAAAAGACCGTGAACATTCGTCGCAGTAACGTTCAAATACAGATTTCCGAGTCCCTCTCTGATGCCATCGCGGATAAACTCGCGAACTTCGGGATCTTCTTCAGTATCCGGGGACAGTTCACGCATGGTGCCTGCCAGTTGAGGTTGTAAAAGAGGGGTGGAATAACGCCTGATGGTTTCGAATCTGAAGTAGTTCTTTTCAACGTGGTGAAACAGCCATTTGGTAGGCAGCGTCATAACCACCGTTAAATCGCGGGGCTTAGCCTTACGGCTTTCGTCGAACCGGGTGCGCGCTGCATGTGAAATATGGTTGCACCCCACTTCTTGACGTACATCGCAAAGCATATTGCGAATTTCTTCTTTTCTTTGCCCCGCAGAGGCACCTATTCGAAATTTAGGCAAATGTATAATATCAACGCTCATCGCTTCCCAAGCTATCCCAAGATACAAATCAGCCCCATGCGGGCATTCTAAAACACCCGCATCCGATCGAATTCCAAAATTTCAGCTAACGTGGAATCGAAAAATCAACGACTCATCTTTGCCATAATCCCGAAATTTTGGCCAAGTAATTACAATTTTAGCAAAAGTTATGCACAAGGATTGAGTGATTAATGAATGATTAAAGAGGCGCAACATTCAATGGGCCGTCTCGCTTTGCAGCAATATCCAATGAGTACCGAATCGTCGTTGCTTGACCCTGTGTTTCTATTGATCCAAAGGAGAGGATGAGATTTTATTGCAGCAATTCCCGGAAATAAAAATAATTAATAAATAAAAAACTACTTGGGCCTGACATTGGGGTAGCTCCCTGTCAGGCTGTTGGGATGAAAGCTTGCATTTCTCCCTTTCTTCGGAAATAACGTGGGCAAGGATATGGGGCATGAAGCCGCCAATGCTTTGCGCGACGTCTGATCTGCCATGAAAGCAGGCTGGGCGTTGGGAATTTGCCGTCATGTCACGCCTGTATGCCCGCAATGCTGTTCAAATGCGAGCGGTTTCGAACGCCGGATCTGGGCAGTCTGTCATAGCGTTGCCGGTGAAGCAGGAAGTCGGGGCGCTTGTTCATGTCCGGCCTCATGGCCATAAGGCGGAAAGTTTTCGTCGGCACGATGTGGAGCGGGCACTGCTTTCAGCAGATCTGGAAACTGAACTTTCTGTCTTCTTCCAGCCAATCATCGATTTGCCAACGGACAGCATTGTCTCCTTCGAGACCCTCGCACGATGGGAAAGCCCGAAGCTTGGCCCGGTCAGTCCCGGCGACTTTATACCTGCTGCCGAAAGTTGCGGTCTTATCAATGAGTTGACGAGAAACCTTCTTGATCGTGCGTTGTCGGTTGCCGCTGGCTGGCCGGATCGGATAAAACTTTCGTTCAATCTGTCGGCTCAGGATATTTCCACCTCGACAGGCGGACTTGGCTTGATCGCGCAGATCATGGAAAGCGGTACAGATCCAGGAAAGATTGTTTTCGAAATCACCGAAACGGCGACGATCCACGATTTCGACCGCGCATCGGCCGCCATTCGAGCGTTCAAGGCGCTGGGTATCGGCATTTCACTTGATGATTTTGGAACGGGCTTTTCGAGTTTGAGCCACTTACAGCGATTGCCGCTCAACCAGATCAAGATCGATCGTAGCTTTGTTTCCAATATCGAAGGAAGCCCCGTCAACCGGATGATCGTAAAATCGCTGATCACGCTTTGTGCGGATCTCAATTTGGGATGTGTTGCCGAGGGCGTCGAGACGACAACCCAACTGGAAGTGCTTCGGGAGCTTGGCTGCCCAAGGGCGCAAGGCTATTATTTTGGCCACCCGATGTCAGAAGAGGATACGGCGATGCTCATTCGTACGGAGCGCTCAGCGAAGCAGTACAAGGAATATGCCTGAGCGCAAGCGGTAGTATTATCGGCCTTGAAGAAGGAAGCCCGGATGCCGTTCAAAGCGCGATATCGGGCGAGAAGCCGCCCAATATCGCTGCACCGCCATTTTTTAACGGCGTGATCCCTGTTCCTGATATCGTGCTGCGACGTTGAAGTGATTAATCAGGTCTGTAAGCGTCCGGCTGATGCCCATCAAGCTGTGCGTTGCGGCGTTGGTCTGTTCGACCATTGCCGCATTCTGCTGCGTGACACGATCCAAGCTCGTCACGGCAATATTGATTCCCCGAATACCAGTCAGTTGTTCGTGGGCGGAGGTTGCGATGGAACCAATGTCCCCGTTGATCTTCTGCACATGATTGCCGATGGTGGTCAGGGTCTCGCCAGTCCGGTTCACCAGCGAAACGCCGAGCGCCACATCGTCCGATGACTTCCCGATGAGCGTCTTGATTTCCTTTGCGGCCACTGCTGAACGCTGCGCCAGCGCCCGTACCTCCTGTGCAACGACGGCAAAGCCCTTTCCTGCGTCGCCGGCGCGCGCCGCCTCTACCCCAGCATTGAGGGCAAGCAGATTGGTCTGGAATGAAATATCGTCGATGACCCCGATGATCTGCGTGATCTTCTGTGAGGAATCCTCGATCGCACTCATCGCTTCGACAGCTTGCGCCACCACTTCATGTGAACGCAGGGCTTCTTCGGTTGCAGCCGCGACCGACTGCTGGGTTTCCTTCGTGCGGAGGGCGGACTGGTCCGAGATGGCCGTGATTTGCTCAAGCGCCGCCGCCGTTTGTTCCAATGCGGCAGCCTGTTGTTCCGTGCGGCGCGCCATGTCGTCGGTCGCGACGGTCAGTTCCTGTGCGTTCGATGAGGTGTCGGCAGCAGCGGCGGCAATTTTTCCGAAAGTGGTGGCCAAGCCGCCGACGGCGTTGTTGTAGTTTGTCTTGAGGCTGGCGAATTCCGGTGCGAGTTCCTGATCGATCGTCGCTGTGAGGTCGCCGTTGGCGAGCCTGTTGAGGCAAGTATCAAGTGCGGTGAGCGCGTCCTTCTGTTGGGCGCTCATCCTTTCCCGTTCGTGCTCGCTTTTGACGCGTTCATTGTTCAGCGCTTCGAGATAAACGGAAATGGCATAGTCCATATCGACAAGGGCAGCCTTGATGACCGCTGCCAATGTAGTGCTCAGCCGGGCGGCTTTTTTCCCGTGAATGAAACCGGAAAGGTGGTCGGCAATGAGCGAACTGATGATCGTTTCCAGGATCAGCCCATAGCCGCCGATATACCAGCTTGGTTCCAGGCCGATGCGGGCATGCGTCTTGCCAATGCTTGTCACCGCGTCGATATATTGCGCGTCGAACTTGCCGGCTGCTATTCGTGTCCAATGCGTTTGCTGGCGCGATTTGGCGCTTTTTACGTGCTCTTTGCTTGAGAAAAAACGCGCTGTATGAGGATTGGTGGTCGACAGTTCATAGAAGCGATCGAGGGCGGGTGAGAGTGATTCCGTGATGACTGGCGCGGCGGTGGCGAGTGCATTGCGCTGTTCGGCGTTCAGGCCAATAAAGTTCAGGCGCTCATTTAATTCCTTGGTTTTCGGCTCGACAGTGCTCATCGCGATCTCCGCATCTGCTCAGACAAGAGGAAACATTCGCGAGAGACACTGCATCATGCATGAACCGGGGAGGCGCGATGCGGATGGCATAGAAGCCCATTCCTAACAATGTTTAAACATCGAAACTTATCAACAGGCAGTCGGCAGCAGGAAGCAGCCGCAACTCGAAGCGTGAGGCGTTGCGGGGATCTCGCGAGTGTCCAATTTCCGGACAATTCAAAGAAAAATGCGCGATTATCGATAAAATAGGTGCGGCAAAATGCGCGACGCGATCGCCTCAGCCCAGATTGTCTTCGTGCCCCCTGTCGTCAATCAACGGCATGTCCAGCCCTTCGATTTCCTGAAGCGCCCTGCCCGCGATGCCTTGCAAATCGCCATACATGCCGACTGTTGAGTCGATTACACCTTGAATCTGCGCTTCCCGTTTTGCCCAAAGCCGCATGGTGGTTTTGCGCTCCTTGTCGAGGTCAGCCTGCATGTCGGAGAATTTCTCGACAATGGCTTCGATCCGGTGGCGGAAACGTGGGCCGGTGAGATAGTCGTAGACCAGTTCCATCTTCGTCTGCTGTCCCTCGCGGGCCAGTCGTGCATTGGCGATTTCAACAAGCGTTTGCCGAAGTGCGCTGACGAGGGCAAAAGCATAGCGGTGTTCGGTGATCCAGATGCCGTCGACCTGGGCGAAGCTCTCGACGCCTTTGGGCAAGGCCGACGAAACCAGAACCGCAATCTCCGCCTTTGCGGCGCGCTGGTCTGTGCGCAGCTTGGCCAGCCAGCTATCGCTCCAGTTCTTGGTTCGCTTGGATTCCCAAAGGATCGTGCCGCAGATTTGTCCTGTCGGGCCCGATACGCGCTGGAAAACATCCGCGCCCAATTCTCCCTTGGGCACCGGCTCAATCGTATCAAACGGGAAGCGGGTTCTAAGCGTGGCTTCGAGATCCAGCTCCAGAACCTCCCCCTGCAACTGCTGCGATCCCTGTTCGGCGCGGCGCTTGAGATCCTCGATCTGACGCTGCATCGCCGACATCTGCTCTTCCTTTTCAAGCAGTTTCAGCCGTAACCCTTCCTCGGCGTCGATTTTGGCTTTCTCCCGAACGGCGACGAGGGATTCGTTGACGCGTTTTTCAATCGTCACATCCAGTTCGCGCGTGGCGTCATCCAGTTCGCGCTGCTTGCGCATCAGCTCGGCTTGCGCCTTCTGCGCCTCGGCAAGTTTTGCCTCGCGGGTTTGTGCAATTTCTCGAAGCTCGGTGATCTCCTTGGCCTTGGCTTCGAGATCGTCACCGACAGCCGCCTTGGCTTTTCGAGCTTCTTCGGATGCAATTTTTTGCCGTTCGGCCTTCAGCTTTTCGGCAACCTGCTCGTCGAGATCGGCACGCGCCTTTGCAATGGCGTCGCGTTCGGCAGCCAGTTTTTCTTCCTTCTGGAGAACGATCTCCGCCTGCTCGGCGATCTTGCGTTCGTAGTCGGCGCGCGTTGCTTCGATCAACGGTGCGGCGAGCGATTCCGTCAGCTTGATTTCACTCTGGCATTTCGGACATGAAATCATCGGTTGGATCATGGTGCCTCCTGAACAGATTTCCCGATTAGCCCAAGGTTCGCTGGTTCGCTATGGGCAGACGCGAATTTCACCAGCTAATGTGTCTTGCCCATGATCCTTGAGTGGAGACGGAGCAGAACCCGCATCGAATTTTTGGGCTTGTGCATCAAGGAATGACGCCCCTTGACTTCGTTTCAATATCGAACAAAGAATAAATCAAGACAATTGATTTATTCGAGTGACGAGCAAATCCTGGAAAGCGAAAGACTTGTTATCAAGGAAATGGCTGGCCTGACGGAAACCCTCCAAAATGCTGGAGCTTGGCAAGGCCGGTGCGCTCCATGAAAATTCCCGGAAGCGAATAACGGCCTGAAATGAGTGACAGAATGCGTCCCCTTGCCATCGTTGGAAATGTGAATGTCGACCTTATTCTGGGCCCTGCCGAACCTTGGCCGACACCTGGAACGGAAACGATTGTCGATTATGACGAGCTGCGCGTTGGTGGTTCGGCGGGTAACAGCGGGCTAGCCTGGATGGGGCTTGGCGTGGATTTCCAGATTGCGGCCAATGTCGGGTCGGATCAGCATGGCGCGTGGCTGCGAGATGCTTTCGGCGAGCGGGCGCGAAACTGGCCGTCGGAACCGGGAGGCACGACGCTGACGGTCGGGATCACGCACCCCGATGGCGAGCGCACATTCTTCACAACGCGCGGACACCTGCCTCTCTTCAATTGGACGGAGGTTGAATCCATGATCGACGTGGAACGGCTTCGCGGCGGCATTCTTCTGCTCTGCGGCAGTTTTCTCACCGATGCATTGGTAACGAGCTACGAACAGTTGTTTGACTGGGCGGACAGGCACGATATCGCAGTTGCGCTGGATACTGGCTGGCCGCTGGATGGCTGGACAGAAGCGAACCGCAATGCCACGCTTGGCTGGCTCAAGCGATGCCAATGCGTGTTGTTCAACGAGGTGGAAGCCACGGTGATGACGGGGATGACCGACCCTTTGAAAGCCGCTCGCCATCTTAAAACGCTGATGCCGGCCTCTGCCTGCGCGGTCGTGAAGCGAGGGTCGGATGGCGCTCTTGCGATCGGGCCGGACGGCGGGATGGCTTCGGTTCCCGCTCCTCACGTCGCCGTTGCTGACACGATCGGCGCGGGTGATGTGTTCAACGCGGCTTTTCTGGCGTCGCTGGCGAAGGGGCTGAGACTGGAGGATTGCCTCACCGCTGCAGTGAAAATCGCCTCGTTAGCCATATCCACCACGCCGCGCAGCTATGGCGGACAGGAAATCTTTCTGAAAACGGAGCAGCCCGCAGGCTGATCCACTCTCCGGGTGGTCCTTCCCGTCTCGATCACCGATCGTGACGCATCTCCCCATATTGTTGAAGACCTCAGGAGCCGCAGCCTGAAACCATCGGCGTTCCGAGGCGTTTTAACACTTGAGAGGGGTTGTGAATGGAAAGGAAAAACCATGAAACGGATATTCGCGCTGACTGCTTCGACCGTTGTACTTATAGCGGGTGCAGCTCTTGCGCAGGACATACCCGTCACGGTTCATGAATATGTCATCGCCCACCCCGCTGACCCGATCGTGATCGAGGATGATCTTGCGGAAGGCTTTTTCCTGCCGGAACGCGTGGTCGTCAATCCGATCCCTGAAAATCCGGCCTATGGCTATATCTACGTCGATGGACAACCCGTGATCGTGGAACTCGATAGCCGTCAGGTGGTCTATCTGCACGAAGCCGAGGTTCCGAACGAGGCTATCACCTATATCCAGAAGCATCCGCTGGACCCGGTAACCGTTGACAGCGAGGTGCAGCCTGGAACGATCATCCCTGACGGCGTGCCATTGACACCACTGCCTGATCGTCCGAACTACGCCTATCTTTATGTCGACGGTATTCCTGTTCTGGTGAACATGGCTTCACGTACCGTTGTCTGGGTTGAGGAGTAGGACGCCTCAGATCTTTCGGGTTCGCGCTCCGACGTGCGTGGCGCGACCCGCTGCCCAGCCGTTGATTGCCGCGCCCAACCCCAACAGGATGAACAATACGGCGCTGGCGGCAAAGCTGCCAGTCAGGCTGCGGATGAAACCGACGATCAGCGGGCCGACGGCCGCCAGAAGATAGCCGACGCATTGCGCCATTCCTGAAAGGTGTGCAGCGACATGCGCGTCGGGCGAACGCAGGACGATGACGGTCATAGCGGCCGCGAACAGCCCGCCCTGCCCGATGCCCTGAAGGACCGCCCAGAGCCAGACCGTGGACAGCGGTGCAAACAACAATCCAAGCAATGCCACGACGGCTGCAACGCAAAGTGCTACATTGATCGCCTTCTGATCCCTGCACCGCACTGCTATATGTGGCACGATAAGGCAGGAAAGGCCTTGCACCATTACAGAAGCCGCGACGATCGCACCTGCTGTGAGACCGTCCAGGCCGCGCTCACGCAAAATGGGAACAAGCCAGCCGAACACGCTGTAAGCCAAGGCGGATTGCAGACCCATGAACAGTGTGATCCGCCAGGCGAGAGGGTCCCTCCAGAGACCCTCGACCCGGAAACCGGCATGCTTCGGCCTGATGCTCCTGGAAAAGGCTTGTGGCAGCCAGATAAGCCCGACGAGAATTGCGGGAAGTGCCCAGAAAGCGAGCGCCCCCGACAGGGAATTTCCGAGCCAACGTTCGACCGGCAATGTCAGCCCGGCGGCGCTTGCCGCTCCTGCGCAAATCGCCATGGTGTAGAAGCCGGTCATCAATGCCGCCTTGTCTGCGAAATCGCGCTTTACAAGCCCCGGCAAAAGAACATTGCCAACTGCGATACAGGCTCCGGCCAAAGCGGTTCCCAGAAACAGCATGGGAATCGAGTCCAGCCCGCGCAGGCCGATGCCAAGCGCCAGCAGAAGCAAAACGCCGAGCAGCGTCCGTTCCGCGCCGATGCGTTGCGCGAGTTGCGGAGCCAATGGCGAAAAAAGGCCTAGACATACCACCGGCAACGTCGTGAGAAGGCTTGCGCCGATTGGCGACAGGCTCATGCCCTTGATGATTTCAGGCAAAAGAGCAGATGCGCTCGAGAACACAGGTCGCAGATTAAACGCGATCAGGACGAGGCTTAGTCCAAGTATGAAACGTGCGCCGCTGCTGTGCAGAACGGGAGGACGCGGTGGCGGAACGCTGTCCGCTTCCGCATCGATAAGCTGCTCGTCCGCCAGATCCCTGGCTCTTTGGGTCGCCGTTGAGCTGCCTTGGGGAGGATGTTGGTTCATGACAGGAGCAGCCGATCGAGTGCATTGAGGACAGGGGCCATGAAATTGCGCACCGTTGACGCCGCTTTGTCCGGATCACGGGTTTCTATGGCGTCAATGATGGCGATATGGGCCTGAAGGTCCGGTTCGGGGAGTTCGTCCGTCAAGGTTGCCTCAATGGTTTCCTGAATCGACGCGGAAAAGAATTCGTAGATTTCAACCATGGCATGATTGCCGGAAGCCGAAATCACCGCTTTATGAAATGCAAGATCGAGCCCGATATAGCGATCGGGGTTGTCGGAGCGTCGATTGCCGCGCTGCGCGAGCAGGGAGCGCAACCCGGCGATCATGGCTGGCGTGTGCCGCAACGCCGCCAGCCGCGCGGCCCCGGCTTCAAGCGCGCAACGTGCTTCAAACTGGTCGCGCAGGCTCGCCTGCCTTATACGCGACAGACTGCTGACCGGATCGACCGTTGAACAGACATAGGTGCCGGAACCCTGCCTCGTTTCGAGAAAACCTTGCGCGACAAGTACCCGCACGGCTTCGCGGATCGTGCCTCGGCTGACCGACAGCATTTCCGCCAGCATGCTTTCGTTGGGTAGGCGTTCTCCGACGGCCCAGCGTTTCGCGATGATTTCAGCGCGAATGCTTTCGACGGCAGTTTCTGCAAGATTGACGCGTGTGGCTGATTGCATGGTCTTTAATTGATAAAGTCATCAGATGACCTGATGAATTAAAGGAAGCGTGGGAAACTTGTCAAGGCTCGCCGTCTGGTGCGCAACAATCTCGATATTCAAGCGGAAACGAATGCGATTGGTCGAAACGACACATTATTCGGAATCGGACGGGTCGGAATTGCCCTCTGACCGATCCCGATAGAGGACGGCCCGTGCGAGCAGCATCAATGTTACGGGCGTTGTTATGGTGACAAATACGGTGACGAGCAACTCATGCACGACCGGACGGGATTGGAGCACGGAAAAGCAAAGGATCGAAGCGATCAGGATTGCTCCGACACCCCATGTTGTTCCCAGTGTCGGGGCATGAATGCGCTCGTAGAAAGTTTTGAACCGGAAAAGGCCGATTGATCCGATAAGGGTCAGCGTTGCGCCGAGCAGGACCAGAAATGCGGTCAGAAGTGCGGCCCAGGCGGGAAGTTCGGCAGCGTGGCTCATTCGATCACCTCCCCGCGCATCAGGAATTTGGCAAGCGCAACCGTTGCGGCAAAGCCGAGAAGGCCGATGACAAGCGCGGCCTCGAAGTACAGCGTGCTGCCGGTGCGGATGCCGAATGTCAGCAGCAGAAGCATGGCGTTCACGTAGAGCGCATCCAGCCCGAGAACCCGATCCTGGGCGCGCGGACCTTTGAGAATCCGGTATGTGGCAAGTGCCATGGCTATGGCGAGGAAAAGCTGTGCAATGGTTACAGACCATTCGAGGATGATTGCGCTCATTCGAATATCTCCATCAGAAGCTTTTCATAACGGGCCTTGATCAGCTTTTTCCAATCCGTGCCATCCGTCAGGTCAAGCACATGGATGAGCAATGTTCCCTTCTTCGGGTCGAAATTGATCCAGGCGGTTCCCGGCGTACTGGTTATGATGCAGGCGAGGATGGCGAGCCCCGTCCGGTCCCGAAGTTCGAGTGGAATCGAAATGAAACCGGGCTGAGCCTTGTACCTGCTGCCACCCAGAATGATCTTGACCACGGCGATATTGGATTTGGTGATATCGATCAGAAATATCCAGAGCATTCGGACGATGACATCCCAGCGCTTGATCCGTGGCTTGGAAGGCTCCAGAGCGGACATTGCCCACGATGCCGTGACAGCGATTACGCTTCCCAGCAGGAGGTGCCCGAGGGAGAAACTGTTGAGGAGCAGCCACATAAAAAGCAAGGCGACGGAGAGCAGAGGATAAGGCAGCCAGCGGTTCATTGCGTCGCCTCCGCCGGGGTTTTCATGACGCGAGGCGCGTTCAAAACTTTCTCGATATAGTCGCGGGGAGCGTGGAGCGTCCGCGCTGTTTCCGTCATGTAGTTCATGACCGGCTCGGCCCGAACCGTCAGGACGACACAGAGGAAAAGCAGGATTGCGACCGGTGCTATTTCTATGACGCGGACACGGGGAACCGTGCCTTCGAGAGAGGCCCAGAACGTACGGATACCGACGCGCGTCATGGCGATCAGTGCCGAAAGACCCGAGAGTATGACGAGCCCCACCAGCACCCAGACGGTTGGAGGGATAGCGGTCGTATCGCCCGGGCCTGTCGGGTTGAATACCGCCGCCAGCACGGCGAATTTCCCTATGAAGCCGGAGAGTGGCGGCAAGCCCGCCAGCAATAGCCCACAGGCGGCGAAGCTGACGCCCAGAATAGCGAGCGTCGCTGGGATGGTTTCGCCAACTTCCTCCTCAGGCTCGTCCTCATCGACGTCGCCATAGGCTTCCATCGTCACCGCAAGGACGTTGGCGCCGGCGTCTTGTCCGCGCTCCACCAATTCGATGAGCAGGAAGAAGGCGCTGATGGTGAGCGTCGAACTGACCAGATAGAAAAGTGCTCCGCCGGTGACGCCGGTATTGTCCACGCCGACGGCGGCGAGCAGCGTACCGGACGAGACGAGGACGCTATAACCGGCCAGTCGCCCCATTGCCTGCGAGGCAAGCACGCCGATCAGACCGAAGGCCATCGTCGCCATGCCTCCGAACAGGAGCCATTCATTCCCGAATCCGGCAGACGCGCCAGAACCTGCGCCGAAGAATAGCAATGACAAACGCAGCAGAATATAGACGCCGACCTTGCTCATGATCGCAAAGATCGCGGCAACCGGTGCGGCGGCGGCCATATAGGTGGTCGGCAGCCAGAAGCTCAAGGGCCACATGCCAGCCTTGACGAGAAACGCGACGCCAAGGATCGCTGCGCCCGCTTCGAGCAACATCCTGTCCTGCGCCGCGACGAGCGGTATGCGTTGCGCAAGGTCGGCCATGTTCAATGTTCCGGTAACCCCGTAGATCAGGCTCACACCGATCAGGAAGAGCGAGGATGCCGCCAGATTGATCGCGACATAATGCAGGCCCGCCTTCACGCGTTGCGGCCCGGAACCATGCAAGGCCAAGCCGTAGGAAGCGGCAAGCATCACTTCGAAGAAGACGAAAAGATTGAACAGGTCGCCTGTCAGAAAAGCTCCGTTCAGCCCCATCAGGAGGAACTGAAAGAGCATGTGAAAATTGGGGCCTGCCTTGTGCCAGCGTGCCAGCGAAAAGATCAGGGCGGACAGTCCCAGCACGGCCGTCAGCACGAGCATCAGGGCAGACAGATGATCGACGACCAGCACGATGCCGAATGGAGCGGGCCAGTTGCCCAACTGATACACACCTGCGGCGGATGAACCGTCCGGGGAAGGCGTATCGGCGAAATGGGCAAGCAAGGCGGCGACGATCAACAGCAATGATGCCGAAAAGATGCTGATGGCCGCCTTCAGTGTGCGGCGGCGTTCATCGAGCAGGAGCATCAGCGCGCCCGCCACAAGCGGAATGATAATGGGAGCGATGATGATGTGATTGATCCAGCCGGTCATCGGCCCTGCTCCCTTCCGTCGACATGGTCAGTGCCGGTCAAGCCGCGGGAAGCAAGCAGAATGATCAGAAACAGCGCCGTCATGGCGAAGCCGATGACGATGGCCGTGAGAACCAGCGCCTGCGGCAAGGGATCCGTATACTGCGCCGGATCGACAGGGCCGGAGCCGACGAGCGGCGGCGCATCCATCCGTAACCGCCCCATGCTGAAAATGAACAGGTTGACGCCGTAGGAAATAAGGGAAAGCCCTATGACCACCTGATAGGTGCGCGGCCGCAAAAGTAGCCACACACCCGAACCGATCAGGACACCGATTGCGAGAGCGAGGATAAGCTCCATTATGCGCTCTCCCCTGCGGCTGAGGTTGCGGCGGCGCGCACCGCACGATGGCTGCGGATGGACTGGTGGGCCAATGCGACGAGGATGAGAGCGGTTGCGCCCACAACGAGGGAGAAGACGCCGAGATCGAAAAGCAGCGCCGAGGCGGCGGGCACCTTGCCGATAAGGGGAATGTCCAGATATTGGGAATGGGTTGTCAGGAACGGATAGCCGAGTGCCCACGCGCCCATGCCCGTTACAGTCGATATCAGAAGGCCAAGACCCATCCAGCGGATCGGACGAATCCGTAACCGCTCCTCGACCCAGAGACTGCCTGCCGCGAGATATTGCAGAATGAAGTTGATGGCCATGGCGATACCGGCGGCAAAACCGCCACCCGGCAGATCATGCCCTCGCATGAACAGATAAATCGCAAGGACGATGATAACGGGGAAAAGCCACTGCATGATAACCGATGGTACGTAAAGATAGTCCCGGACCGTGGCGCCGACCTCGCGATCGGGCTGTGCGTCGTCATATTCATTCTGGATACGCTGCTGTTCCGGCGTGTCGATACTGTCAGAAGCGGGACGGAAACGCCGAAGCAGGGCGTAGACGGTAATGGCCACGATACACAGGACTGCGATCTCGCCCAAGGTATCGAAACCACGGAAATCGACAAGCAGGACGTTCACGACATTGCGGCCGCCGCCTTCCGAATAGGCACGCTCCAGAAAATAGCTCGAGATGGAATCGTTCAGCGAACGTGTCATGACGGCGTAGGCAATCAGGGATATGCCCGCGCCACTGACGATGGCGATCAGCAGGTCGCGATAGCGGCGAACCCTGGCCCTGAAGGTTGTGGGTTCGCCCGCGGGATCCTCAATGCGCTGGGGCAGCCAGCGCAATCCGAGAAGAATGAGAACGGTGGTCACGATTTCGACCAGCAACTGCGTGAGGGCCAGATCCGGTGCGGAAAGCCAGACGAAAGTGACACAGGTAACGAGCCCGGCACCGCCAAGCAGGACAAGCGCGGCAAGACGGTGATACTTCGCCTGGTATGCAGCCCCGACGGCGCAAACCATGCCGACTGCCCATACGAGGGCAAAAACGGGATCGATATCCGTCAGCGGATTGGGACCAGCGCTGACACCGTTCCGATACAGCGGCCAGAATGCAGCGGCGAAGGCGACGCACACAAGCGCCCGCAACTGTGGTTGCAGGCGGCGTGTTCCGAGGTTGTTTTCAACAAAACGAGCCCATTTCCACGAAACGGCCACGAGAATACGCTCGAAGATGCGTTGCCCCTTGAGCAGCCGGAAAACCGGAGGCCCCTCCTCGCAGGTCGAGAGATAGTTTTTCAGCAATGCATAGAGCGCGATGCCGCCGATAAGGCAGATGATACTCATGATCAACGGCAGATTGAAGCCGTGCCAGACAGCCAGATCGTATTTCGGTGTCGCTGGACCAAGCACCGATACGACCGCAGTGTGGAGATAAGGGCCAATGGTGATGCCCGGAACGATGCCCACGACAAGACAGGCAAGAACCAGCAATTCAATCGGGAAACGCATCCAGTGCGGAGGTTCGTGCGGTTCGCGCGGAAGATCGACCGGTGGGGGGCCAAAAAAGGACTGGTGAATGAAGCGCAGCGAATAGGCCACGCTGAAAACGCCAGCCAGAGTAGCGACATAGGGCGTGATCCAATCGAGCCATGACTCAAGATGCGTCTCCACGGCTTCGGCAAAGAACATTTCCTTTGACAGGAAACCGTTGAGCAGCGGCACGCCGGCCATGGCCGCACTCGCCACCATTGCCAGTGTGGCGGTGATTGGCATGTAGCGCATCAATCCGCTGAGGCGTCTGAGATCGCGCGTCCCCGTTTCGTGGTCGATGATACCGGCGGCCATGAAGAGCGATGCCTTGAAGGTCGCATGATTGACCATATGGAAGATCGCCGCGACAGCCGCCAGCGGACTGCCCATGCTGAGCAACAGCGTTATCAGGCCGAGATGGCTAATCGTGGAATAGGCGAGCAGCCCTTTCAGATCCTGCTGGAACATCGCGAAATAAGCGCCCAGCAGAAGCGTCGTCATGCCCGCGGACCCGAGGATCCAGAACCATTCCTCCGTTCCGGAAAGGACGGGCCAAAAGCGCGCCATCAGAAAGACGCCCGCCTTGACCATGGTTGCCGAATGCAGATAGGCGGAAACGGGTGTCGGGGCCGCCATCGCGTTGGGCAACCAGAAATGGAACGGAAACTGCGCGCTTTTGGTGAGCGCACCAAGCAGGATCAACACCAGCGCTGGCACATAGAGGTCATGCGTGCGGATCTGGTTGCCCGAAGCAAGAATCTTGTCGAGATCGTAGCTGCCAACAATGTGGCCGAGGATCAGCAGACCGACAAGGAGACACAGCCCGCCGATGCCGGTTATGGTCAACGCCATGCGAGCGCCATCGCGGGCATTGGCGTTCTGATACCAGTAGCCGATCAGCAGGAAAGAGAAGATGCTCGTCAGTTCCCAGAAGATCGCGAGCAGGATGACATTGCCGGAAAGGACCATTCCGAGCATCGCCCCCATGAAGGCAAGGAAAAACGAGAAGAAGCGCGGCACCGGATCTTCCGGGGACATGTAGTACCGGGCATAGAGAACGACGAGGAAGCCGATGCCCGAGATCAGCATGGCGAACAACCATGCAAAGCCGTCCATCCGCAAGGTGAAGTTCAGCCCAAGCGATGGAATCCACTCCAGTTCACTGCGAACGACGGCCCCGTTCATGACCGACGGATACAGCATCATGACGAGTATGAGGGCAGCCAGTGCGACCACGCCCGAGAGCCATGCCTCAATGTTGCGCGAATTGGCGGGAAGCAGCACGGCAATCACGCTTCCCAGGAAGGGAAGGACGATCATGACATTCAATAATGCTGCACCTGTCATCCTGCTTTAAGCACTTTCACTGTTCTTTTGCTGAAAATTGAGACTCTTGCCTAATGTCATCCATTATGGTTGACTTTTAGGGTCATGAGCAAGGGTTTTTCACAATGAATCTGCTCCCGGAACAATGCCGAGCTGCCCGTGGCCTGCTGAATTGGACGCAGGAACAGCTTGCGGTGATGGCTGGCGTATCCCGCAGCACGATCAAGGACTTCGAATGCCGCCGTCATGCCTTGCATGAAGCCACCCAGATCTTGCTGATCAGCGCGTTTGAACAGGCAGGCGTCAGTTTTCTCGAATCAGGAAGAAAAGGCCCCGGTGTCCGCATCAAGCGGCGGACGTCTTCCGTAAACTGAGACAGTCGTTCCTGCGATCAACTCTTGAGAACAGCCTTTCGGAAGCGCGCCAGCGAGATTAGGTAGTAGATCATTCCATAACCGATGAAGATCAGCAGTTCGCGCCAGACGAGTTCGATACCGGCGCCGCGGAAAAGAACCGACTGCGTGAATGACACGAAATGCGGCGTCGTGGTGAAAATCTGCATCGCGTATTGCAGAAACACGGGCATGCTTTCCATCGGCGTCATACCGCCTGACAGAAGATTGAGGACGATCAGCACAGGTATGGCGAGAAGGCCGAACTGTGCCATGGAGGTTGAGAATGTGGCGAGCAATATGCCGAGCGACGCTATGGAAAGCGTGTAAATAGCTGTACCGAAAAGAAAAAGCCCAAGCGAGCCGGCAATCGGCACTTGCAGCAACTGTTGAACGACGAGGACCAGGGAAAGCATCGCCGCCAGAACGATGACGAGCGCATTGGCCAGGATTTTGGACAGCACGATCTGATTGGGAAGGACAGGCATCACCAGAAGATGCTCGACTGTCCCGCGCTCCCTCTCCCGGATAAGCGCGGCACCGGCAAGGATCATCGTGAGCATGGTGATGTTGTTCATCACCTGCATCATCGAACCGAACCACATGGATGTCAGGTTGGGATTGAAACTGCTGCGAATCACAAGATTGACGGGTGCCGCCGAGGTCTGCCCCCTGCCCAACTGAAACTCCATAAGTTCATTCGTGATAATGTTTTGCAGCGCGACGGAACCATTGCCGGCAAAGACGATTGCCGTGGCGTCGATTTCGATCTGCAATGCTGTTGGCCTGTTGGCAAGAACGTCCGCCTCAAAATTCGGTGGAATGTCGACAACGAAGACAAAGCGCCCCTTGTCGAGCGCCACGTCGACTTCGCTTGCGGAAATTTCGGCGGCATTGAGGAATATAGGTGGTTGCAGGGCATCGGTGATGCGGCGCGACAGTTGCGACTTGTCTTCATCGACGACCGCGATGGCCAGGTTCTTGATTTCAGTCGATGCGCCGGTCGATACGGAGTAAATCGCCAGTGTGAACGCATAGAGCACGAGCACCAGCATGATCGAGTCAGCCTTGATGCTGCGCAGTTCCTTGATGAAAAGCCGATAAAGATTTGAGCACCACCTGATGAACCCCTTCATTGCTCAGGCCTCCTGCTTACGGAGAAAGGCTTGCGCCAGAAGGAAGAACCCGAGACAGAATCCAGCAAGGGCCAGCACGTTCGGCCACAGGTCGATCCATCCCAGCCCCTTTGTGAACGCGCCCACGCTGATCGGCTGGTACCAGGCTGGCGGAAAAGCCAGTCCAAGCGCCCTGCCCGATCCGGTCAGCGATGAAACAGGAATGATGAGGCCGGAAAAATTGACCGCCGGAATGATTGAAATAATGGCCGTCGCGACCACTGCTGCTATTTGCGTTTTTGTGAAGCTGGAGACCAATTGCCCAAAGCCGGTCGTCGAAATGACGTAGAGCAGAGTTCCAAACGCGAAGAGCGAAAGCGACCCCGTCAGCGGCACCTTGAAGAGAAACAGCGCCAGCAAAAAGAGGATGGCCGCGCTGAACAGCGAGACGGTGATATAGGGCAATTGCTTGCCGAGCAGGAATTCGGCTTTGGTGACCGGCGTTGAATAGAAGTTGGCGATGGAGCCGGTTTCTTTCTCCCGCACAATGCCGATGACGGACATGATACTTGGTATAAGAACCAGCATCAGCATGATAACGCTCGGAACCATGGCATAGACGCTCTTGAATGCCTGATTGAACCGGAAGCGGGTTTCAATCGAAACGTCGCTCGTCGTGTCCAGACCGTTTTGCCGCTTCAGTTCCGTGGCATAGTTGCTGGCCAGGCCAATAATGTAGCCTTTGGCGGTTTCCGCGCGGAACGGCATTGACCCGTCCAGCCAGACGGCGACTTCTGGCTGCTTGCCGGAGATGAGATCGCGGCCATAGCCGGAGGGAATTTCAATGCCTATGTTCACCTCACCGCTTTCGAGACGTCTGCTCATTTCGGCGGTCGAGCCGACGGGCGCCTGCTCGCTGAAATAGCGCGAGCTTGAAAAATTCTCGAGGAGCTGCCTGCTTTCGTAGGTCTGATCCTGGTCATATGCGGCATAGGCGAGGTTTTCGACGTCGAACGATATGCCGTAACCGAAGGTGATCATCAGCAGAACCGGGCCCATAACGGCAAAGGCGAGCCGGATCTTGTCGCGCAGTAACTCCATGGTTTCACGCCGCGCATAAGCCCATAGCCGTTGTGGATCGAAACGCTTGGGCTTGCCGGGCGGCGCATGAGCCGTCGGCACGGCTGCCTGTTCTTCCTCGCCTTGTTCATTGGATATGCCGGCCGCTTCCTTCAGATAGGACACGAATGCCGCTTCGAGTGTATCTTCGCCGCGTTTCGTGGCGAGCTCCTGTGGAGTTCCAACCGCGAAGACCTTGCCCGCGTGCATCAGCGATATGCGGTCGCAGCGCGAGGCTTCATTCATGAAATGGGTCGAGATGAATATCGTCACCCCGTGATCGCGCGAGAGCGAAACCAGCGTGCGCCAGAAAGAATCGCGAGCGATCGGATCGACGCCGGACGTGGGTTCGTCGAGGATGAGAATCTGGGGGCGATGAATAACCGCCACGGCAAGTTGAAGACGTTGCTTTATTCCAAGTGGCAGGCTGTCGGGAGCCATATCGGCGAAATCAATGAGATCGTAACTCGTCAGCATCTCATGGACGCGCGCGTCCAGTTCGTTCGCCGGGACATGAAAGAGGTGGGCGTGAAGTTCCAGATTCTGCCGGACCGTCAGCTCCGTATAGAGCGAAAACGATTGCGACATATATCCGACATTCTGCCGGATCTCCATTTCGTTGTTGCTCAGCGACTGGCCAAAAAGCTTCGTCCAGCCCTCCGTTGGCGTGATAAGGCCCGTCAGCATCTTCATCGTGGTGGATTTTCCGGAGCCATTCGAGCCAAGAAAGCCGAAAATTTCTCCTTTCGATATGCGAAAACTCACATTGTCGACTGCGGTGAAATCGCCGAAACGGCATGTCAGCCCTTCCGCCTCGATAGCCGGAGCCGTGTCTTCGGATATGGTGCGCGGCGGTACGACAACGGCCTGATAGCCCTGCCGTTTTTCATCGGGGAGAAGCGCGATGAACGCCTCCTCCAGCGTATCCTTTTCTGCCTTCCGGCGAATTTCGCCGGGTGTTCCCTGCGCGATCACCTTTCCGTCATCCATCGCTGCGAGCCAGTCGAAACGCTCTGCCTCCTCCATATAGGCGGTGGCGACGATGACGCTCATTTGCGGCCGCCGTGCACGAATTTTGTCGATCAATTCCCAAAACTGCTGGCGCGACAGCGGGTCGACACCTGTCGTCGGCTCGTCGAGAATGAGAAAGTCGGGATCGTGGATCAGGGCGCAGCATAGGCTAAGCTTCTGCTTCATGCCGCCCGAAAGCTTTCCTGCGGACCGATCCGGAAAGGGAGCAAGCCCTGTCGCCGCAAGCAATTCCTCGATACGTGCATGGCGTTCCTCTGCACCTTGACCGAACAGCCGTCCGAAGAAATCGAGATTCTCGAATACGCTAAGCGTGGGATAGAGATTACGACCCAAGCCTTGCGGCATATAGGCAATGCGCGGCGATACCTCAGTGCGGATACGTCTTGCCGCCATGTTGCCGCCAAGCACTTCGACCGATCCGGTCTGGATCTTGCGCACGCCCGAAAGCAACCCCAGAACCGTTGACTTGCCGACGCCATCCGGGCCAATCAATCCGGCCATGCAGCCCGCCGGAATGTCGAGGCTCAGATCGTCAAGCGCGGCGCGTTTCCCATAATGGTGGGTCACGCCGACCAGCCGGGCGACAGGTTCCCTGCTCATTGCGGAACATTCACCGTGAGGCTTTCGGGCCATTGCGCATCAGGCGTTGTCCGCACAAAACCGACGCCACGCACCCCGACCTTGACCTGTTTCTCGAACCGCTGAACCAGTTCACGGGGAATCTTGATCTTGACACGGAAGACGAGCTTTTCGCGTTCTTCCTTGGTTTCGACCGTCTTGGGCGTGAATTGCGCTTCGGAGGATACAAAAGTAACGGTGGCGGGAATGACGTAGTCCGGGAGGGGGTCGAGAATGATCCTCGCATCATCGCCCATGGTTATTCCCGCGACATCAGCCGCTGGAAGATAGATAGACATGGAAATGTCGCTCAGGTCGAGCAAGGTGATGACCCTTGAACCCGCGCCGACGACCTCGCCGGTATGCGCCAGCTTGTATTGAACGCGCCCCCGCCTTGGCGCAACCAGCACCATGTCCTCGATGATGGCGTTGAGGCGCGAAACGTCGGCTTCCGCCGCCTTGATGGCTGCTGCCGATTGCGCGCGCGCGGCGATGGCGGCCTGATAGGCGGCCTCGGAGACATTCAGCTTGTTCTGTGCTTCATCGCGCACCTGTGCTGTCGTATGTCCGGATTTGAACAAGGCTTCCAGACGGTTGAAGCTGGTCCTCGCCAGTTGCAGGTCGCTGTCATGCTGGGCGATCATCGCATCAACCTCGCTCAACGCGCTCTCGGCCCGCAAGACCTGCGCCTGAGCGCCCAGCAATTGCGCGCGATATTCGCGGTCGTCGATCCGGGCGACCACCTGTCCGGCTTCCACCGTATCGCCTTCCTCCACATCGACTGACGCAAGGCGCCCCGGATATTTGCTGGCGATTTCGACTTCCTGTCCCTCGATGCGTCCGTTCGATTGCGCGATGCCCTTTGGAAGGGGATTGCCGCGCAGACGAGCGATCAGGTCGGACAGCTTGTTTTGCGCCTGCGCTGAAGCGATGAAACTCAGGTCCGTTTGCGTCTGCCGATTGAGAAGGTCCGCACCATAAATCGTTGCGATGGCGATCAATGCTGTGGCAGACCAACGGTAACGCATGGTTCAATCCTTCAAATCAGGCAGCAGGTTCTATGCTACGGGTATTCAACGATACTGAATAGTTTCAATCCGATTTCGGAAATCGCGGACAATCGGCATCACCGCTTTCTCATCCGATCATTCGGGAAGTTCCGGAATTTTTCAAGTTCATCTCATGCCATTGTTGAATGCGCTTTGAGTTTTATCAAAGAATTGTCGCAAATTATCCGCTGCCGGCAAATCAAACAAAAACGGCGGCCATGAAGGCCGCCGCTGCATCTGCAAACCGTTGAGGTCAGGATCAATCCTTGGCGCGTTCCACGTAGGAACCGTCTTCCGTCATGATGACGACGCGGGTACCGACGCCAATATGTGGCGGAACGCCGGTGCGCACGCCATTGGAAAGGATCGCAGGCTTGTAAGACGAAGACGCTGTCTGGCCCTTCACGACCGGCTCTGTCTCGGTGACTTCGAGCGTGACAAGACGCGGAAGCTGGATGGCAATGGCAATACCCTCGTAAACGCTGAGTGTTACCGCCATGCTTTCCTGAAGATAGGCTTTCTGGTCGCCGATGTCTTCTGCCGACATGGTGAGCTGATCATAGCTTTCCGGGTTCATGAAATGATACCCATCGCCATCTTCATAAAGGAATGTGTGCTCGCGATCTTCGACATGCGCGCGCTCGACCTGCTCGGTCGTGCGGTAGCGTTCGGAAACCTTCGTGCCGTCGGCGATGCGGCGCATGTCAACCTGCGTGACGGGCGTGCCCTTGCCGGGGTGGAAGTTTTCTGCGGTGAGAACGACATAAAGCTTGCCGTCGACGTCGAGGACGTTTCCTTTTCGGATCGAAGAGGCGATGACCTTTACCATAAGTCTTCCTTGTAACAGGGGTAAACGCGTCGTAGAGGATCGGAGCGATCCGTCCAGCGGACGCTGAAAGTATTGTCGGTGCCGCAACTAAACTATCTTTGTGTTAATTGCCAGTCTCCAGCATGCAGAACCCGGAAGAAGTGCTCAGATGACTACCGCCTCGCAAACGCCCTCTCCCTGGTGGACGCCCGATGTTCATGCCGATCGGCGGCCTTTCCTCGTTGCGCGCAACCGGATTCAGGCGGCTTTGCGCGGCTTCTTCGCCAGGCAGGACTTCGTCGAGGTCGATACGGCGACGCTCCAGGTGTCACCCGGTAACGAGGCGCATCTCCATGCATTTGCGACCGAAGCGATCGGCCATGATGGCTCCAGGATGCCACTCTATCTCCACACCTCGCCGGAATTTGCCTGCAAGAAGCTTTTGGCGGCCGGCGAGCCGCGCATTGCCTGCTTTGCCCATGTCTATCGCAATCGCGAGCGTGGGCCGCTGCATCATCCGGAATTCACCATGCTGGAATGGTATCGGACGGGCGAAACCTATGACAGCCTGATGAGGGATTGCAGCAACATATTGGCGCTCGCCGCTGAAACGGCGAAGGTAAAGCACCTGACCTTTCGCGATAGGGAAACGAACCCGTTTCTGGAGCCGGAGCGCCTTAGCGTCGCCGAAGCCTTTCAGCGCTTTGCGGGCGTCGATCTTTTGTCGACCGTAACGACTGGCGGAGAGACGGATCGCGATGGACTTGCGGCGAGCCTACGCAGTGCCGATATACGCGTTGCTGATGACGACACGTGGGCGGATCTGTTCAGCCGGGTGATCGTTGAGCGGGTCGAGCCCAATCTCGGCCATGGGCGCGCCACGATTCTCGATGAATATCCAGTCTCCGAAGCAGCGCTTGCACGCCCCACCGCGCGGGACCGTCGGGTGGCGGAACGGTTCGAGCTTTATGCCTGCGGCGTTGAATTGGCCAACGGCTTCGGCGAATTGACCAATGCGAGCGAGCAACGCCACCGCTTCGCGCTGGAGATGAAGGAAAAAATGCGGGTTTATGGTGAGACCTATCCACTTGACGAGGATTTTCTGGCGGCGCTGGCCATCATGCCGGAGGCAAGCGGTATTGCGCTCGGGTTCGACCGCCTCATCATGCTTTCCACCGGTGCCGCCCGGATTGATCAGGTGCTTTGGGCACCCGTAGCTGAATTCAGGTCATGAACGCGAATAACCCCATCAAACCAGCGCCCGTTAAAGCCGTCGAGCAACTGGAAGCCGCTGGTCTGATTTCATCCGATCACCATGCAGCCATGCATGAGCTGGCGCAGCGATACGCTATAGCCCTCACACCCGCCATGGTCGATCTGATCGATCCGGATGATCCGAACGATCCGATTGCCCGACAGTTTGTGCCAAACCTTGACGAGCTGGTTCATACGGCAGAAGAACGTGACGACCCGATCGGCGATCTGGCGCATAGCCCTGTAGAAGGCATCGTGCATCGCTATCCGGACCGGGTTTTGCTGAAAGCCGTTCACGTTTGCCCGGTCTATTGCCGTTTCTGTTTCCGACGCGAGATGGTCGGCCCACAAGGTCTTGGCACCCTTTCGCCCGAGGCGATGCAGGCTGCAATCGATTACATTCGCTCAAATGTCGGGATCTGGGAGGTCATCCTCACCGGCGGCGACCCCATGGTGCTTTCGCCGCGCCGCCTCTCCGGGATCATGGAACAACTGGCGGATATCGAGCACGTCAAGATCGCGCGGCTCCACACGCGCGTTCCGGCCGTTGAACCGGAGCGGGTAAATGACGCGTTGATCGCGGCGATGAAAGCCTGTGGCAAGACGGTTTATGTCGCGCTTCACGCCAATCATCCGCGTGAATTGACGGAAGAAGCTCGCGCTGCCTGCGCCCGACTGGTCGATGCGGGTATCGTGATGGTCAGCCAATCGGTATTGCTCAAGGGCGTCAACGACGATGCGGATGTGCTTGCCGCGTTGATGCGCGCTTTCGTCGAAACCCGCATCAAGCCCTATTATCTGCACCATCCTGACCTCGCCCCGGGCACAAGCCATTTCAGGCTTTCAATAGAGGAAGGCCAGAGGCTCGTGGCAAACTTGCATGGGCGGGTCTCCGGCCTGTGCCAGCCCACCTATATTCTCGATATTCCCGGCGGGCACGGCAAGGCGGTGATCAGTGAGAGCACCCTGCGCAACCATGGCCAAGGGTGCTATTCCGTGTCGGATTTCCGGGGTAACGAACACGTCTACCCGCCGCCGAGCGGTTAAAGGCCAAGCAGTTTCCTGTTTACGGCTTCATCGGTTCCGCTGGCAGCAAAGTCGTCGAAGGCATGTTCTGTCACGCGGATGATGTGATCCGCGATGAACCTCGCGCCCTCGCGTGCGCCGTCCTCCGGATGCTTGAGCGCGCATTCCCATTCCAGAACCGCCCACCCGTCGAAGTCATATTGCGCCATCTTCGAGAAAATCGATTTGAAATCGACCTGTCCGTCACCCAGTGACCGGAACCGGCCCGGACGATCCACCCAGCCCTGATAGCCGCCATAGGCGCCCGAGCGACCCGTTGGGTTGAACTCGGCATCCTTCACATGGAAAGCCTTGATCCGTTCGTGGTAAATATCGATGAAATCGAGATATCGCAGGCCCTGAAGCACGAAATGCGATGGATCATAGAGAATATTGGCGCGGGCATGGCCACCTACGGAATCCAGAAACCGCTCGAACGTCACGCCGTCATGCAGATCCTCGCCGGGATGCAGTTCATAGGCGACGTCGACGCCAGCTTCGTCGAACGTATCGAGAATCGGCTTCCACCGCGAGCCAAGCTCCGCGAATGCTGTTTCCACAAGGCCGGACGGCCGCTGCGGCCACGGATAGATATAGGGCCATGCAAGCGCGCCGGAAAAGGTCGCGTGCGCCTTCAATCCCAGATGCTCCGATGCCTTGGCAGCAAATTTGAGTTGCTCGACGGCCCAGGCTGTCCGTTCGCCTGGCTTCCCGTGGACCTCCTTCGGCGCGAAGGTATCGAACAGCGCATCATAGGCTGGATGAACGGCGACGAGCTGACCCTGCAAATGTGTGGAAAGTTCGGTAACCTCCACGCCATGCTCGGCCAGAATGCCCCTCGCATCGTCGCAATAGGCTTTGGAGGCTGCTGCTTTGGCCAGGTCGAACAATTTCGGGTCTGTTGGAATCTGTATCCCCTTGTATCCGAGAGACGAGGCCCATCGCGCGAGATTTTCCAGAGTGTCGAACGGAGGTTCATTGCCTGTAAATTGCGCAAGGAAAATTGCGGGGCCCTTGATTGTCTTCATCGAAATCGTCTCCCGGGGAACATGCGGAATCATCGGAACGGACGCTGGCCAGCGTCCGGCAAATTTATCATGGCGACTGTAGCTTGAAATCGATCAGACTTTCCAGAGCAAGCGACGCTTTCGTTTTGTGGCGCTCCTTGTGCCGAAGCAAAACGAAGCGGCGTGTTGGCAAGTCGAAATTGACTTTAACAAGATTTCCCGTCTTGAGGTGCGGCAGCGCCACCATTTCAGAGACGACCGCGGCATACTGTCCGCATCGAACGGCGGAAAGCACGGCTTCATTGGAGGGGAAAACCAGACCCACATCGAGCTTCGCCGGGTCGATTCTGGAGTTCGATACTGCCTTCTCAAAAGCCGAACGCGTGCCGGAGCCGGCCTCGCGCATGATCCACTGGCCTTGCTTCAACGCCTTGGGTTCAAGGAGCTCACCATCGGCCCAGGGGTGATCCGGTGGCACAACGATAATGAGGCGATCATTCGCGACGACACGGGACGACAATGCCGGCTCGTCTATATCGCCCTCGATGAAACCGATTTCAGCCGCCCCTTCGTGGACCGCTTGCGCGACTGTCTGCGTGTTGCCGATGGTCAGGTCTATTTCCACGGAAGGGTATTGTGTGTGGAATCGCGTCAGAAGGGACGGAACCCAGTAGCTGGCAATGGTCTGGCTGGCGTGTACAGCAAGGGTGCCGCGTTTCAAACCGCCGAGTTCCGAAAGAACCAGTTCCGCCATGTGCGCGCGGGCGAGAGTGGCCTTGGCTTCAGAAAGGAAAAGACGTCCGGCCTCGGTCAGCTCTATATGCCTGCCAACGCGGTTGAAGAGCGGGACGCTGTAGTAATTTTCAAGCGTCTTGATCGCCGAGCTGACCGCCGATGGCGTGAGATGCAATGCGGTGGCCGCGCGGGTCAGATGTTCACGTTCCGCCACCGCAACGAAAATATTCAATTGTTCGAGAGTCATGGAAAACTATTCGATTCTACTGAATGAAACGTAGCATATTATGCCATGGACCGAATGATTTTTGAATGTAATTTTCGCGCCGACACTTCTCATACGGCCTGAAAATGCATTTCAATCATCATTCGCGAGCCACTTCCCTCCTGCCGGGCATTGCCCTGTGCCTGACCGTTGCCGCCGCCGCGTGGGGCACTGCAATGATTGAAGTCTGGCTCTTCGGCCAGGCATGGCTGGAAACACTTGTTCTTGCCATTCTCATGGGTGTTGCTGTGCGCTCGTTCCGGGGGGCGGGCCTGCTCTATGCGCGAGGCATAAGCTTCAGCGCAAAAACACTGCTTGAAGTAGCCATCGTGCTGCTCGGCGCCTCCATCAGCATAGGCGCGATACAGGATGCGGGGCTGAAACTGGTGGCGAGCATTGCGGTGGTTGTCGTGCTCGGGATTCTGTTCAGCTACTGGATTGGTCGAAGCATGGGCCTTTCCTCACGATTGTCCATGCTCGTCGCCTGCGGGAATTCGATCTGCGGTAATTCGGCGATTGCGGCGACAGCGCCGGTCATTGGCGCGGACGCCGACGATGTGGCGGCCTCGATAGCCTTCACTGCGGTGCTGGGTGTCATCGTCGTTCTGGTGCTGCCTCTGGCCGTGCCTATGTTCGGCTTCTCTGCTGCTCAATATGGTATCTTTGCGGGCATGACGGTTTACGCCGTGCCGCAGGTACTTGCTGCGACCGCGCCGGTGTCGGCATTGAGCATGCAGGTTGGAACGCTGGTGAAGCTGGTCCGGGTGCTGATGCTGGGGCCGGTCATCTTCACCTTGGCGCTCGTGAATGCGCGTGGAAATGGCCGCGTTTCGCTCGCCCATATGGTGCCGTGGTTTATCGTCGGCTTTCTACTGATGATGGTGTTGCGCTCCGCTGATCTCATTCCGCATTTGTTGTTGCGGCCGATGGCATCGCTCTCAACGGTTCTGACCGTCATTTCCATGGCCGCGCTCGGGCTTATGGTGGACGTCCGCTCCGTCGCCCATGCCGGGGGCAAGGTCATCTGCACAGCGGTTCTTTCAGTCTCGGTGCTTGCGGCGATCAGCTACGGCCTGATCCGGATGCTTTGACGGGTCGCGCAGAGGCCAGGTCGCCGACCTCCGCGAGATCCGGGCTCAGAGAAGTCCGCGCTTCGCCAGATTGCGCATCATGGCTGCCGTTCCGAAAGTCCACTGCGGACATTCTGTTGAAAGGCGAACGGTGTTGACCAGCGCACCCAGTTCCGCATTCGCAATCGTCACGATATCCCCCACCTTATGCGTGAAGCCTTGCCCCTTCGCTCCCCGATCTTCCACCGGCGCGAACAGGGTTCCCATGAACAGCATGAAGCCGTCCGGATATTGATGGTGACGGCCGATGGTCTGCGAAACGAGATCGAGCGGATCGCGACTGATCTCCTTCATCGTGCTCTTGCCATTCAGCTCGAAACCGTCCTCGCCTTTGACATGCAGCGACAGGTCGGCATTGCGCACATCATCAATCGAATAGGTTTCATCGAAGAGACGAATGAACGGGCCGATCGATGACGAGGCGTTGTTGTCCTTTGCCTTGCCGAGCAGCAAGGCCGAACGGCCTTCGATGTCGCGCAGGTTTACGTCGTTGCCGAGGGTCGCGCCCTGCACCTTGCCCTTGCTGTTGACGGCTAGCACGATTTCCGGCTCGGGATTGTTCCAGCTTGAAATCGGATGCAAGCCGACAGCCGCGCCAAAGCCGACGGATGAAAGGATTTGCGCCTTGGAAAACACCTCGGCATCCGGCCCGATGCCGACTTCCAGATATTGCGACCATACGCCTTCCTCGATCAGCGCCGCCTTGACCTTCGCAGCTTCTGCCGAACCGGCCTTCAGGTCACGCAGGCTGTTGCCAATGATACTGGTGACGCGTTCGCGAATTTTTTCCGCAAGCGCCGCATTGCCCGCGGCTTTCTCCTCGATGACACGCTCTATCATGGAGCGCGCGAAGGTCACGCCGCAGGCCTTCACGGCTTGCAGATCGCAAGGTGCAAGCAGATGCAGCCCGTTCAGGTCGCTCGCTTCTGTGGAATAAGCGAGAATGTCTCCAAGCGGCGCCAGTCTTTCTCCAGCGCACTGGCGGACATGGGCGACAGGATCGTCCAGTTCCAGGAGGTCGCGCATGGTCGGCACCTCACGCGACGTGATGTCGAACAATGCGCCGTCGCGAAGCACAACCAGAGACGGCCCTTCCACATCAGGCCGCCACGTCCGGCCAACAAAAGTTCCGCTTTCGAATGCGTCATGCGATAGGGTCACGGCTCGAACTCCCAGATATCTGTTACAGGAAAGGCCGCACGCACATGGGCGTGCCGATTTCAATATGCTTGCCCGTGTCAGTCAGCAGACCGGTTTCGCTGTCGCGGGTAAAAACCACGATGTTATCGCTGTTCTGGTTAGCGACGAAGACCAGCCTGCCATCCGGGGAAAGAGCAAAATTACGTGGTGTTTTGCCCCCTGTCGGCACGTGCCCGACAAGGCAGAGCGCGGCTTTTTCAGCGTTGACGGTGAAGATCGCAATCGAGTCATGCCCGCGGTTCGAGGCGTAAACAAATCTCCCATCTGGCGAGACATGAATATCCGCGAGATGGCTCTCGATACCTGCTGGAACAGCAGGCTGCATATCGGTCAGCGTCAGCGTTTCGCCATCTCTCGTGACCGTTGCAACAGTGGAATTGAGTTCATTGGCAACGAAGAGCAGCTTGCCGTCCCGGTGCTGCGCGACATGCCGCGGTCCAGCCCCTTCAGGCATGGACAGTGACGATATTGGTAAAAATTGTCCGTCTTCGCTCAGGCGATAGAGCAGAAGCTTGTCGATGCCGAGATCAGCCGAAAGATAGTATTGCCGGTCCGGCGTTTGAACGATGCAGTGTGCATGGCTGCGCTCCTGCCGTTCGGGGTCGGTGCCGGCACCTTGATGCGCGACGCTGCCACACGCGGGCGCCAGCGAACCGTCGGCAAGAATGGGAAAAGCGGCGAGCGACCGGTCTGGGCCGCCTCGACCAGCGGAGTAATTGGCGAGGAGCAGATGTTTGCTATCTGCACTGATCGTGTTGTGAGCCGTTATGCTGCCGAGCGCGGATTGCTTGTTGAGATAGGAAAGCGATGCAGCGGCTCGGTCGAAGCGGTAGGCGCTTACGGTGCCTTCATGCCAACCGAACACCTCCGAATTGGCGTAGATGCAATTCGTCGCCGGATTGACCGAAAGGAAGGTTGGGTTGTCGATGTCACCGGTTTCAGCCAGTTTTCGGGCTTCAAGCCTCTTCGTGTCGAAAGCAAAAATGGCAAGGCCGACACCATGGGCGTTCTGAAAATAAGGGGTGGTGCGGTTGAGGCTCCCCACGGCCAAATAAAGATCCTGCGCCACGGCGTTCGTCCCCTCCCCGCTTCCGATGAAATCCAATGCTACGCCAGCCTTGCATCCCATCGCCCGCAAGGGAACAGGCGACAGGATGGTTTCAACAGCTTCAAGCGCCGAACGTATACTCTTCGATGGATTCCGGCTTCATTTCAATGGAAAAGCCCGGAAGGTTCGGCGGCATATAGGCCGCGTCGCGGATCACGCATGGATCGATAAAATGTTCATGCAGGTGATCGACATACTCGATGACGCGCCCGTCCTTCGTTCCGGATACGGCCACGTAATCGATCATCGACAGGTGCTGCACGTATTCGCAAAGACCAACGCCACCGGCATGCGGCCAGACCGGCAGCCCGTATTTTGCCGCAACCAGAAGCACGGAAAGCACTTCGTTCAACCCGCCCATGCGGCAGGAATCGATCTGTACGATGTCGATCGCGCCTTCCGCAATGAACTGCTTGAACATGATGCGGTTCTGGCACATCTCGCCTGTCGCGACTTTCACCGGGCCGATGGCCTGACGGATCTTGCGATGCCCGGCGATATCATCCGGACTGGTGGGCTCCTCGATGAAGAACGGCTTTGCGAAAGCGAGCTGCTTCACCCAGTCGATAGCCTGATTGACTTCCCAGACCTGGTTGGCATCGATCATCAGATACCGATCCGGGCCCATGACTTCACGCGCGATCCGCAGGCGACGAATATCATCCTCCAGATCGCGTCCGACCTTCATCTTGATGTGATTGAACCCGGCATCGATGGCCTCTTGGCAGAGGCGGCGCAGTTTCGTATCGTCGTAGCCAAGCCATCCAGCGGACGTCGTGTAGCAGGCATACCCTTCTTTTTCAAGCGTCGCGATGCGCTCTTTCTTGCCGGGTTCGGCCTTGCGCAGGATTTCAAGCGCATCGTCGCGGGTCAGCACGTCGGTCAGGTAGCGATAGTCGACAATATCGGCAATCTGCTCCGGCGTCATTTCGCTGACAAGCCGCCAAACCGGCTTGCCAGCTTCCTTTGCGAGAAGATCCCAGACGGCATTCACCACCGCACCAGTCGCCAGATGCATCGCGCCCTTTTCCGGCCCGATCCAGCGCAACTGGCTGTCACTCGTCAGATGCCGCCAGTATTTGCCCGGATTTTCCAGAACCGTCGCGAGATCGGTGCCGACAACCAGATGCCGCATGGCTTCAATCGCCATGCAGCAGATGTCGTTGCCGCGCCCGATAGTGAAGGTCAGGCCGTGTCCGGAAAGCCCCTCCTTGTCGGTGTCGAGAATGACATAAGCGGCAGAATAATCCGGGTCCGGATTCATCGCATCCGATCCGTCGAGGCTTTGCGACGTCGGGAAGCGAAGATCGAAAACGCGAAGATCGGTAATGCGGGTCATGGGAACCTCTGTCATACGCGGTCCGGCCTAGATGTCGGCGCGAGCCGTCTGCTTCTGGGTGCCCAGACCTTCAATGCCAAGTTCGATCACGTCTCCGGCCTTCAGGTAGCGCGGTGGCTTCATGCCCATGCCAACGCCCGGAGGTGTGCCGGTGGAGATGATATCGCCCGGCTGAAGCGACATGAACTGGGACAGATAGGACACGAGATAGCGCACGCCATAGACCATGGTCTTGGTCGAGCCGTCCTGCATTGTCTCACCATTGACCTTGAGCCACATGCCGAGGTTCTGCGGATCTGCAACTTCGTCTTTCGTGACCAGCCATGGGCCGGTCGGACCGAATGTGTCGCAAGACTTGCCCTTGGTCCACTGGCCCGAGCGCTCGGTCTGGAAGGCGCGTTCGCTGACGTCATGCACGGTGCAATAACCGGCAACATAGTCCAGCGCATCCTCTTCCGAGACATATTTCGCGGTGCGGCCGATGACGATGCCAAGCTCGACTTCCCAGTCGGTCTTTTCCGAGCCGCGCGGGATGAGAAGGTCATCATTCGGGCCAACGATGGCCGAAGTCGCCTTCATGAAGATAACGGGCTCGGGCGGCACAGCCATGCCGGATTCGGCCGCATGATCGGCATAGTTGAGGCCGATGCAGATGAATTTGCCGGTACCGGTAACGCAGGGGCCAAGACGTGGATTGCCATCGACCTTTGGCAGCGCGTTCACATCAAGCGCGCCAAGCTTTGCAAGCGCATCCGGGCTGAGAGCTGCACCCGACAGATCGCTTACATGAGCAGACAGATCGCGGATCGTGCCGTTGTTATCGATAAGGCCCGGCTTTTCCTGCCCGGCAGCGCCATAACGAAGAAATTTCATGAATTGGTTTCCTTTGAATCAAAAAACGTCAGATGGACCAGCCGCCATCGATATTATAGGCTTGGCCTGTCGTATAGGTCGCGCCAGCAAGATAGACCGCAAGGTCCGCGATTTCTTCCGGCGTGCCGATGCGCCCGATAGGCTGGCGTGCGATGAAAGCCGCTTTGGCGGCTTCATAATCGCCCTGCGCGCGCAAGCGTCCCTGAAGCGATGGGCTCTCGACAGTGCCGGGGCAAATCGCATTGCAGCGGACGCCTTGAGCCACATAATCGGCAGCGACTGCCTTGGTAAGGCCGATGACGGCGGCCTTCGTGGTGCCATAGGCAAAGCGGTTCGGCACGCCCTTCGTGCTGCTGGCGACGGACGCCATGTTGATGATGGCGCCATCCTTGCGTTCCAGCATGGCGGGAAGAACGGCGCGGATCGTACGGACCATGGCACGGACATTCAGATCGAAAGCGAAGTCGAGATCCTCGTCCTTCATTTCCATGATGTTGCCGCCATGAACAACGCCAGCACAGTTGAACAGAACGTCGACGGCGCCAATCCCGGCAACGAGCGCGTCGACCGCTTCCGTGTCGAGCACGTTCAGCTTGTGCGTGGTGATATTGGCCTCGCCCGCCAGTTCCTGTAACGCATCCGTATTGATGTCGGTTGCATGCACATTTGCCCCGGCATTTGCAAACGCGATTGCGCTTGCCCTTCCGATGCCCTGCGCGGCAGCCGTAATGAGAACGGTCTTGCCTGCCAGATTTCCTGCCATGTTCTTATCCTTCTTGCGATTTGCGTTCGACGACCAGAATATGATCCGCTGCCAGAACCACTTCGCCGCGCTGGTTGATGACTTCGCATCGCTCAACGACACGACCGGCCCGAGGCCGCTTAGGGTCATCGTCCCTGGAACTTATGGTAATGCGCGTGTGGATCGTGTCGCCAATAAAGACCGGACGCACGAACCGCAGCCGATCATACCCATAGGAGAAAGCGACCGGGTTTATCAAGCTTGCAGTGAGCCCTACTCCAATGGAAAAAACCATCGTGCCATGCGCGACCCGCTGGCCGAAGGGAGTCGTCTTCGCAAATTCGGCATCCATATGATGCGGGAAGAAATCGCCTGTATGACCGGCATGGACAACGAAGTCCGTTTCGGTGATGGTTCGACCGGTCGTGATGCGGACGTGGCCGAGTTCGTAATCGTCAAAATAAATCGTCTGTTCAGCCATAGTTTTTCTTTCAGGGCTTTGCGGCAAGCGGCGTCGCGGGGGCTGCCGAAGAGGCGTAGGCGGCTTCGACCAGTGCCATGGTGTGCCATGCGTCCTCGACGGAACTGACAAGCACATCGTCCTCGCCACTGGCGAAGCGCTGAAGATTTGCCATGCGCCCGACGAAGGCGTCGGGGAACCATGCGCCTTCCAGCGGTACGTTCACCCAGCTTTTGCCGCCCTTTGGATGAATCAGAAATTCATCGGGTTCACCGTGCGGATAATCGAGGTTGACGCCAAGTTTCAGATAGGCCGCCCCCTCCGTGCCGCAAATACGAAATTCACAGGCCTGAAACTTGCGGCCGAATTTATGGTCGTGATTGATCGACAGGGCGCAGCGCACCGCCTCTCCATAATCCAGTATCGCGCTGGTGCGCGTCTGTGCGACATCGTGGGAAGGATGACCAAGCGTTCTGGCATGAACGCCAAGCGGATTGCCCAGCACCTGCCGGATCAGATCGAGATAATGGATCGAGTGCATGGCGATCTCGACGCGGGGCTGCCCCTTCAGGAACGGCCACAGGCCCCAAGGCGTATCGAGCGCGAG
The DNA here is from genome assembly GCA_050726055.1 of Phyllobacterium sp. Classification (GTDB taxonomy): domain Bacteria; phylum Pseudomonadota; class Alphaproteobacteria; order Rhizobiales; family Rhizobiaceae; genus Phyllobacterium. Next base: position 60,259 of record JBOHIW010000005.1, read on the forward strand.
CCAGGCATCGAAGTCAATAACCTCGCCAAGCCATCCTTTGACAATCGCGTCTTTCAAAGCCAGCATCATTGGCGCGAAACGCAACTGGAAATTCACTGCCGCGCGAAGGTTTTTCCTGCGGCATATCTCAAGGATTTCCGCCGCTTCAACGAGATTGCTGCCCATCGGCTTCTGGATCAGCACAGCAGCGCCATCGGGCAAGGCTTTCAACAGGTCGGCATGGCGTGCGGGCGGCGTGGCAAGATCAAAGATGGCATTCTCGACGGATGCCGCCTGTTCCACGTTGCCAAAAGCTTCGATACCCCATTCCGATGCCAGCTTTGCCGCCTTCGCATGGTCAGGATCGTAAATTCCCGCAATCGGAAAGTTGCCTTTTTTATAGGCCGGGAAATGGGCGTCGCCGACGATGCTGCCAGCCCCGAAAGTAACGATCGGGCGCGGTCGGGATGGCAATGGCCAGCTTTGAGCGAGGGTGGAGGCGTCGAAATCAGTCATGATGAAAAACCTCTTCCATCATCGCCCACCACTCGCCCTCTTTACGGGTTTCGAGCGGCTTCTGGCATGGCATGCAGACCGACCACCATTCCTGATTTCGGGGGCTCGCGGCCATTCTTGCCATATCGGATTCAAAGTCGCCGCCGACATATTCCCAATAGCCGAAAAGCAGATTCTCCGGCTCTTTCAGAAAGATCGAATAGTTGCGGATATTGCATTCCGAGATCAACGCGAGAATGTCCGGCCAGACAGCTGCATGCAACCATTTGTATTCTGCAATCTTATCCGCTTCGAGGCCAATCACCATACCCATGCGCTGTCCGCTTTTTTGCATGGCCTAGCCCCTGATTTCCGTCGTGAATTCGGGAATGCTGCGCACCTTGACCGCATCCCAATCCCAATCGATCCCAATGCCGGGTTCGCTTGGTGCGACGGCATGGCCGTCCTCGATTGTCATGCCCTTATGGGTCAGATCGTCGAGTTGCGGAATATATTCGACATATTTTCCATTCGGGATTGCGCAAGTCAGGCTGACATGCAGTTCCATCAGAAAATGCGGGCACACAGGCACATTGAAGGCTTCGGCCATATGAGCCACTTTCAGCCACGGCGTGATTCCGCCGATGCGCGCCACGTCCACCTGAATGATCGAGCAAGCGCCCCGCTGAAGATATTCACGGAATTGGCGGATCGAATAGATGGATTCACCCACGGCGACGGGAATGGTGGTTGCTTGCGAAAGCCGGACATGACCGTCAATATCATCGGCGGGTAAAGGTTCCTCAAGCCAGGCCAGATCGATATCCTTCAGGACATAGGAACGCCGGATCGCTTCATCGACAAGGAACCCCTGATTGGCGTCCGTCATGATCTCGAAACCGGAACCGACCGCATCGCGGAGTGCCGAGAGCCGTTCCAGATCTTCAGAGCCGCGCGGCTTGCCGATCTTGACCTTGGCACCGCGGAAGCCGTGGGCCTTTACCTTCAGCGCATCATCGATGAGCGCTTCTTTTTCGATATGCAGCCAGCCGCCCTCGGTCGTGTAGAGCGGACAGCGATCCTTTGCGCCGCCAGCCAACTTCCAGAGCGGCAGATTTTGCTTCTTCGCTCGCAAATCCCAGAGAGCCGTGTCGATTGCGGCAAGCGCAAGGGCCGTGATCGGGCCGATTGTCGTCGCATGTGTCGCATATTCCAGCTTGCGCCAGATGCCTTCGATGCAGTCCGAATCCTTGCCGATCAGTCGCGGCACCAGATGATCGGACAGAAGCCGCAGGACCGACGAACCGCCCGTGCCAATGGTGTAGCTGTAACCCGTGCCGACCGCACTATCGGAATCGGTAATGGTTACAATTGGCGTTTCCTGACTGACGAAACTCTGGATGGCATCGGTCCGCTTCACCTTTGGCGGCAGATCGACCATGCGCAGTTCGACTTTTTCTATTCTCGCCATGTCAGCCTCGCAACGACTCGCCTGTTTCAACGTCGAACAGATGTGCCTGCGACAGATCGAAGCTGAGCTTGACCTTCTCGCCGGTTTGCAGCGGGCGTGGATTCAACATGCGGGAAACCCAATCGCGATTGTTGAACTCGATGAAGACGAGTGTTTCATTGCCCAACGGCTCAGTGATCGCGACCGGCAGTTCGGCTTCATGAACCGCACCGGTATCCCCGGAATGCAGCCCGTGGCCGGTGGGATAGATGTCATCCGGCCGAAGCCCGAAAGTGATCTTCTGGCCGGGTCGCAAGTTGTTTCGAAACTGCGGTGGAACGGGCAAGCTCTGGCCGTTTCCAAAAATCAGCCTGCCATCTGAAACCTCGGCATCATCGAGATTCATCGGCGGCGAACCGATAAAGCTGGCAACGAACTTGGTGGCGGGTCGCTGGAACACTTCCTCCGGCGTCCCGATCTGTTCGATATAGCCGTCACGCATGATGACGATACGGTCTGAAAGCGTCATGGCTTCGACCTGGTCATGCGTGACATAGATCATCGTGGACTGCACCTTGGCGTGCAGGCGCTTGATCTCGGTGCGAACCTGCGTCCGCAGCTTGGCGTCGAGGTTCGACAATGGTTCGTCGAAAAGGAACACATCCGGATGGCGAACGATGGTGCGGCCCATGGCAACGCGCTGCCGCTGGCCGCCGGAAAGCTGCGAAGGGCGGCGTTCCAGCAGGTGTCCGAGATCGAGAATGGCGGCCGCTTCCGCGACTTGCCGCTTGATTTCCTCCTGCGGACGCCCAGCGATCTTGAGCGAAAAGCCCATATTCTCAGCGACAGTCATATGCGGGTAAAGCGCGTAGGATTGAAACACCATCGAGATATTGCGGGCGCGGGGCGGCAGGTCGTTGACAGGGATTCCCCCTATTTCAATCACACCGTCGCTGACGCCTTCAAGCCCAGCGATCATGCGCAATGTCGTGGATTTGCCGCAACCCGACGGCCCGACCAAGGCAATGAATTCGCCATCCTTCACTTCCAGGTTGATGCCATGCACGACATCGACCGTGCCATAGCGTTTCACCAGCTTTTTGAGCGTTACCGGAGCCATGAAGAATTACCCTTTTACCGCGCCAAAGGTCAGTCCCGAGACGAGGTGTTTCTGAATGATGAAGGTGAGTGTGAGCGCGGGAATGATCATCACGACGGCGAGCGCGCACATGCCGCGCCAGTCGATCGTGAATTCCGCAGTGTAGTCGAGCAGGCCGACGGGCAGGGTCTTGGAGTTGACCGAGCGCGTGATTTGCGAGGCAAGCGCATATTCATTCCATGATGTGAGGAATGCGAATATGCCTGCCGAAGCAATGCCGGGGCCAGCAAGTGGAAACTCTACCTGCCAGAATGCCTGCCAGCGCGTGCAGCCATCGATCTGAGCCGCTTCTGCGAGGTCTTTGGGAACCTGCCGGAAAAAGCCGTCGATGAGCCAGATGGTGAACGGCACATTCAATGCCACATAGGTCAGGATCATCGCGAAATGCGTGTCGATGATGCCGGTGCGGGCATAGAGCATGAACAATGGCAGCGACAATGCGATGCCGGGAACGGCCCGCGTCAGCATGAAGCTGAGGAAAATCGCCGACTTGCCCTTGAACCGGAACCGCGCGAAGGCATAGCCGCCCGACATGCCAATGGCCAGTGCGATGACTGTCGAGGTGACGGAAATAATCAGCGAATTGCGAAAATAGTCCCAGACAGGAATGCCGCCCTGCCCGACGCCGCTGAACATGGCGCGATAGGCATCCAAGGAAATGTCCTGTGGTATCCAGACTGGCGGCTTCGTCATGATTTCCACGGTCGGCCTTAGGGAGCTGAGCACAATCCAGAAACCCGGCAGGCAGATAATCATCATGGCGGCGAGCAGTCCGATCAGATGCGCCAGTTTCAGCACGCGCCGCTTGATGCGGTGGGAGACATTGATATCCATCTTACGACTCCGCTCCGATCTGCTCGCGCGCTGCGGCAAGCTTCCTGAAGAAATAGACGGTGAAAACAATCGAGAGCAGGATCGCGATATAGGCCATGGCGTTCGCAAGGCCCATGCGGGCATCGCTGTAGGCCGTGCGCCCGATGAGCGTCCACAGAAGCTCCGTGCGTTTCGCCGGGCCGCCATCGGTCATGATCCGCACAATGTCGTAGGCCCGCGCCACATCCAGCGAACGGATGGTCATGGCGATGAATGCGAATGGCATCAGATAGGGCCAGGTAACGTAGCGGAAGGTCTGCCATGGCGTACAGCCGTCCACATGCGCTGCCTCGATCGGGTCACGCGGCATGGCAAGAAGGCCAGCAAGAATCAGAATCGCGAAGACGGCTGTCGAGGACCAGATTTCCGCAACGATGATCGAAAACATCGCCAGGTTTCCGTCTATCAACCACGGAATGGCGCGATCCGTCAGGCCCAGTGACTGCAATGCGTTGTTCACGAAGCCGATATTGTCATTGAACATGAACTTGAATTGAAAGCCGACCAGAACCGGCGAAAACATCATCGGGAACATCATCAAGGTGCGCAGCAATCGCTGGCCACGCGTGGCCTTGTTGACGAGCAGTGCAAGCCCGAGGCCCAGCAGCATTTCGGCATTGAGTGCAATGGTCAGTAGCACAACGGTGCGCCCGAAGGCGACCCAAAACTCCCAGTCACTGAGCACCTTGGTGTAATTGCGCAGGCCGACAAACACCCACAGCGAGTCCGGCTTGGTCAGGCGGAATGGCGTGAAACTCGTATAGAATGAAAAGAGCAGCGGCAGGATGATCACCGCGGCCAGCACGACAAAGGCCGGGAGCAGCAAAAGAGCCGGTGCGGATAATTTGGGAAACTTCATCGGACGTCTTGGCCTGAAACCCTGGGTGAAGCCGGGGTCGAAAGGTTCGCCCGCAGCAAGATGAAACGAAACTGGAGGCGCTGCGGCAACAATGCAGCGCCTCCAGATTGAACCGGTCAGATTTTTCCGGCGTCCTCGAGAATTTCCGTTGCTTTTTGCACGGCGGCATCAAGGGCTTCCTTGGAAGTCTTGTCGCCAAGGATTGCGGCCTGAAGCTCGGGATATGTCGCGTTGGATATTTCAATCCATTCCGCAAGCGGCGGAACCGGGAATGCATGTTTCGCTGCTTCCTGGAACGCGCTCAAAACTTCTGTCTTGTATGCGTCGCCTTCGGCGGCCTTGATATTGAACTCCCACACAGCGGTGCGGGTCGGTAGCGGACCAGGCGCGGATTCAAATTTCTGGCTGTCTTCGTTTGTCAGCCACCAGACCAGAGAAGCCGCAGCCTCCTTGTTGGCGCAGGCTTCCGTTACCGAGAAGCCGTGATGACCCGACCAGCCGGTGCGCTTGCCCGACGTTCCCGCCGGCTGGACCATCACGCCAACATTGCCCGCGACCTTTGATGATGCGGGATCGTTGAAGAAGGTAGCCCAGCCCGGCCAGTCCAGATTGAGCGCAACGGAACCCGAGGCAAAGCCTTGCCCCAAATCGTCCCAGAGATAGTTGGTTGTGCCGGCCGGAACGGCCTTGCTCTTATAGAGGTTTACGAACCAGTCGAGCGCGCGAACACCGGCTTCCGAATTGAATGCGGGTTTGCCGCCTGCGTTGATATATTCGCCGCCTTCCGCGATCAGCATTTCATAGAAACGACCGTTGATGGCCTCTTCCTTGCCTGCGAACTGTGTGCCGTAGAAATTTGGCGGGTCGGCGAAGAATGCAGCCTGATCGCTAACCTGCGCCCATGTATCGGGCGGTGCGAGATCATAGCCGTATTTCTCCTTGAACGCCGCTTTCCTGGCATCGTCCTGATAAAGGCTCTTCTGGAAATAGAGGGCCGAGACGTCGAATTGAGCGCGCGGCAGCATGACAAGTTTGCCGTCGAGCGTCGAGGCGCTGATCGTCGAGGGGACGAACGCAGCAATTTCTTCGGCCGGGAGCAGCGCAGCCAGATCTGCGTAGATGTCGGGATATTGCGGTGCGAAGGAGGAATGGTTGGAGCCGACACACCATTTCAGGCTGCCCGTGGCGATGTCGGACTTGATTTCCTTGTCCAGTTCAAAGTGGTTCTTCTTTGAAAGTACATTGACCTTCGCGCCGGTCAGTTTTTCCCATTCGGCAATGCGCTCATAGAGATTTTCATATTGCTGCCCACCGATCAGCTTGGTGTCGACGGTGACACCTTCGAATTTTCCTGGCAATTCGGCAGCGAAAACCGCACCCGACGCCATTGTCAATGCGATAACGCCAGCGGAAGCGCTGGCAAGCAATCTGTTCATTAGATCCTCCCGGTTTGGCAGGCGCACTCCCACAGGCACCCTCCATTCCCATATGTATTCTCACATATAAGAAATTCATTTATATACAAACATTCGGAAAACGAGTCTGTCAAGGTTGAAAAGCGTTTATGGAAAAGCGCATTTCGTATATGAATGTGCTAATTCATGGAGGGGTTATGAGCGAAGAGGACGATAAGTATCGCGCGCCCGCACTGGACAAGGGGCTGGACATTCTGGAGCTTCTGGCTGGTATAGACGGGGGCTTGACGCAGGCTGAAATCGCCAAATACCTGGCCCGAACGCCGAATGAATTTTATCGAATGCTCGACCGCCTGGTGCGACGCGGCTACGTCACGCGTCTTGATGGCGACCGCTACTCGCTGACGCTCAAGCTCTTCGGGCTGGCGCAGTTGCATGCGCCGGTTCGCAGGTTGGCTTCCTACGCAACGCCGCTGATGCGTGAACTGGCGCAGAAATCCAAGCAAGCCAATCAGTTAAGCGTTTTCGATCGCGGCTCGGTGGTGGTGATTGCACAGCAGGAAGCTCCGGATTACTGGGGGATTTCAATTCGGATTGGTTCTCATATCAGTCTCTTCAACACGGGTTCCGGTCATATTCTTCTCGCTTTCCGCACGCCGGAAGAGCGGGAAATGATGATCGCTGAAAATCGGAAAAACACGGAAGAGGCCTCCCCGCCCGCTGAACTGATAGCCCGGCTCGACCAGATCCGCGAACGCGGGTACGAGATCATGACCAGTCTGCAAACGGCCGGCGTACACAACCTGTCAGCGCCGGTTCTCGGCCCGGATGGTCGCGCGATCGCGGCGCTTACATGCCCCTATATCACATTGGTAAACAGCCCTGATGCGCCGGATATCAGCCAGACAATCGAGCTGATCGTCAAAACGGCCCGGGAACTCTCAGTTCTTGCCGGGGCGAATATGGTCTGATCTGTTGACCGCGCCATGGCGCTTGTGAATACATAATTTCCATATGAAATATCGGGTCGGGAGGACGCGTTGTTTATCGATACCCATCTCCATCTGGTTGATCAGGCCGCACTCAACTATCCGTGGCTCGCGAGTGCGGGCGATCTGAACAGAAATTTTCTCTATGCGGAATATGCGCAGCAGGCCCGCCGTCTGGGCATCGGGGGCGCTTTGCATATGGAGGTCGATGTCGATCCCTTGCAGATCGAGACCGAAACCGCTTTTGTGCAAGGATTGGCGGAGCAGCAAGGCAGCCTGATCAGAGGGGCAATAGCCGCTTGCCGGCCTGAGTCCGCAGACTTTCCGGCTTATCTTGAGCGCCAGGATGTGAATCCCTTTGTGAAAGGGTTTCGTCGCGTATTGCATGTGGTGCCGGATGACCTTTCGGAGAGCGCGCTTTTCCGGGAGAACATGAAGCGGCTCAATGATAGCCGCTTTAGCTTCGATCTGTGTGTTCTGCCACATCAGATCACAAAGGCTGTTGCGTTGGTGGATCTCGCCCCGGACACCCAGTTCATTCTGGATCACTGCGGCGTGCCATCCATCAAGGATGGGTTGTTTGAGCCTTGGCGCGAGAACGTCGCGGAAATCGCGAAGCGCCCCAATGTGACGGCGAAGATTTCCGGGGTCGTGGCTTATGCCGATGCGGAAAGCTGGACCGTTGATACTATCCGTCCCTATGTGGAGCATGTCGTTGGCTCATTCGGCTTCGGCAGGCTAGTATGGGGCAGCGACTGGCCCGTTTGCACGCTTGGTGGCGGCTTGGCCACGTGGGTTGGCGCGACCCATGCGCTATTCGCGGGCAGCAGCATCACCGAGCGCGAGAAACTTTATTCAGGCAATGCAAAACGCATCTGGACGCTCTGATTGAAGCGGCGGCGCAAGGGATTAATGCGCCGCCACCGTTGCTCAGATAGGGAAACTGCTGCGGTAGAGCGTGTTGATATCGGAGATAACCGCTGGCGCTGCTTCACGGTTTTTCAAACCGCTGGTGATACGGTCGGACGCTTCCTGCTGAAAACCCATATAGCCGTGGTGACGCGGGCGCAGCCAGGCCCCTTCAAGTGTTGCGCGAGTGGCCTTGTAGAAGTCCGTGGTCGCGTCATTGACGGCATCGTCCTTCCAAGCATCGGCATGGCCGGGTTGCCCGCCGGAAGGTGCGTAGTGACCGCGCTGGACATCGCCGCTGGCAATCCAGTAAGCAAAATCGATAGCTTCCTGTCTGTGCGGCGAGAAGGCCGATACAGCAATCCCCGTCCCGCCAAGCGCCGAACCAACCGGGCCGGAAGCACCAGCCTCCGGGATATCGGCAAAGGCGACAAGGTTGGGGCGGAACCCTTTCATCGCATAGCTCACATAACCATAGATCAGAGGCGAGCAGGCTATCGCGGAGTCTTCCTCGGCCATCTTTTCGAGCACTGCTATCGGGTCCATCTCGAAGCATGCGGGGTCGATCAGTGCGGATATTTCCTGCATCATTTCGAAGGCGTGAACGCCGGTCTCGATGTCGACAAGATCGTTCCCGTCGACATTGTTGCAGGGGCGACCAAGATTGCCGGTCAACGTATATAACGTCATCAATGAATGTGGCGGCCGAAGTGGCAGAAAAACCCGCCCCGTTTGCGCCAGTTCGAGCATGTCTCCCCATGTTTTCGGCGGAGCTGGGATGAGATCGGGCCGCCACGCCTGCACCTGTGTCGCCGCATCGATGGGGAACGCCCATTGATGCCCCTCCCAGTTGTAGCTCGGGTAGGAAAAGCCCACGCTGCCGCGCGCCAGCGCATCGCGATCGTCTTCGCGCCCGGCGGCGTCCAGGGGCGCGAGGCACGCTTCCTTGGTGATCTGCCCGACATGCGGATGGTCGATCACAATCAGATCATAGGCGCGAGCCAATTCCTCGACCGGAAAGCTCTCGAAATCCTGCAAGGAGCGTTTGCTCCATTCGATGACAACACCCGTCTTTTCCCGCCAGAGCCTGGAGCATGCGACCATTGGATCATATCCGCGCGGATGGCTCCATGTCATGCCTTTGAGAACGATGCCACTCATAGTGCAAACTCCTCGCGAATCACTTGACTATGTTCGCCAATCCGCGGTGCCGCGCGATCGCTCTTTGCCCGAACGCCATCGATACGGATGGGTGAGCGGGTGGTGGTGATTGAAACTTCGTCGCCCCTCTCGACTGTTTGCAGGAGGTCGAGCACCTTGAAGCCCTCGCTGTCGAGGAGGTCTTTCCAATCCAGTACTGCCGAGCACCAGATGTCCGCCGGCTCGAGGATCGAGAGCCAGTGTGCAGTGGACTGGCTGACGATCCGGCCAGCAATGATCCGCTTGATATCATCGCGCGCGGTAAACCATGATGCTGGATCGCCAGCGTATTGCTCCAGCGCCTCGATTTGAAGCAATCCCGCGAGCTTGGGGATCGGCGTCATCGCGATGGCAAGGAAGCCGTCCTGCGTTGGGTAAACGCCATAGGGTGCAGCCAGATATGCATGGGCGCTGCGGAAATCGGAGCGCTTGGGAAGGCGGCGGCCATCATTGAGATGCGTGGTCAAAACCTCGAACTGGAAGTCCACCAGCGCTTCCAGCAAGCTTGTTTCGACATGGCTGCCCCTGCCCGTCATTTTGCTGCGCACCAGCGCGGCCAAAACGCCTTGCGCAATTGCCGATCCCGCCAGCATGTCCGCGACGGCGAGACCGAAGGGTACCGGCCCCTGCCCTTCGTCGCCATTGAGCCACATCAGGCCGGAACGCGCCTGCGCCAGCAGATCCTGCCCCGGGCGCTTGATCCATGGCCCCTCTTCGCCATAGCCGCTGATGCTCGCATAGACGATGGCGGGGTTGATCTGTCTCACTGTTTCATAGTCGAGGCCAAGCCGCGTGATGACGCCTGGTCGGAAGTTCTGGATGACGACATCGGCCCTGGCGATCAGCTTTTTTAGCGCTGCCATGTCAGCCCTGTTCTTCATGTCGATCGCAAGGCTTTCCTTGCCCCGGTTGATCGCATGGAAGATGGTTGAATCACCGCAGATTTCCGTATCGCTCAAATACAGCCGCCGCGAGAGATCTCCACCGTCCGGACGCTCGATCTTGATGACGCGCGCACCCAGATCCATGAGCCGCAACGACGCATAAGGACCGGACAAAAACTGGCTCATGTCGAGTACGAGCAAGCCCTCTAGGGGCAAATCCATTTGTTGCGTCATGTCTGCTCCGGGGAAATCTGTAATTGAGATTGCGCTGGAACGGTACAATCGAAACCGGCTGGCAATAATGCGTCAGCTTTGGCACTGGTGGGCATTCACTCCTCCTTTATTCTTATTTAAATACATATTTCACATATAAGTATTAGCCGCAAGGACAAATAGCCCGGCCTATCGCACGGCTTTGCATGTTGCCGTGCGATCTTATCCAGTCTGCCGTCTGAAGTGGGAGGGCTTCGCCGGGTGCTGTTTCAGGCGGTCCTTGAATTTCTGCGTAAAATGTGTAATTTGTGTAGAAAGAACGGCGTACCGGACGGTGCGGCCAATTGAGTTTCAATACTAGCCTTCGATGAACCCTCATAGACAATGGCACATACCCTGACAGTTTCGGCAACGGATTTTGCGCGCCATTTTGCCCGTTATCAGGATGAGGCGATCGAGGCGAAAATCATCAATGTGACGAGCCACGGACGCGTTATCGGCGCCTATCTTTGCGCGAGCGAACTGGCGCATTACGAGTTGCTCAAACAGCGCGAGCGTGCTGCACCAAGACAGGATGGCGAAACGAATTGAACGCACCTGAGCCAAGGCCAGGTCTGGTCGCCCCGCCCAATTTTTATCGATACACCGATTTGTCACCCAAGAGTGATACAATGCCCAGCGACCAGTCGTCGGTGATGGCTGCCGAACGGTCCCGCCACGGCTTTGCCGAAAGGTGCCGGACGACCAAAGCCAGAACTATCCCGAAGGGCTAGAGCCGGATATCGCAGCGCATTCAGCCTGCACAATCCTTCCGAATGAAAAAACTCCCCGAAGAGGGGTCGAGCAAGAGCTATTTCCATGATCCAGACGCCCTATTATTTCATCGATAAAGCCAAATTGCTGCGCAATCTGGAGAAGATCGCCTATCTGCGCGAGCATTCTGGTGCAAAGGCGCTGCTGGCGCTCAAGTGTTTCGCCACATGGTCGGTTTTCGACCTGATGCGCGAGTATATGGACGGCACGACATCATCCTCGCTTTACGAGGTGAAACTCGGCAATCAGAAATTCGGTGGCGAGACCCACGCCTATAGCGTCGCCTATGCTGACGACGAAATCGATGAAGTGCTCGATCATTGCGACAAGATCATCTTCAACTCGATCAGCCAGCTTTCGCGCTTTAAGGCGAAGGCTGCGGACAAGCTGCGCGGCCTGCGGGTCAACCCGCAGGTGAGCAGTTCGGATTTCACGCTGGCCGACCCCGCGCGCCCGTTCAGCCGTCTTGGCGAATGGGATCCGGCGAAGATCGAAGCGGTGATCGATCAGATTTCCGGTTTCATGTTCCACAACAATTGCGAGAACGGGAAGTTCGAACTGTTCGACGAAATGCTCAACACGATCGAGGAGCGCTTCGGTCCGCTGTTGCACAAGGTTCAATGGGTCAGTCTTGGCGGCGGTATTCACTTCACGGGTGCGGGCTATCCGCTCGATGCTTTGTGCGTGCGCCTGAAAGAGTTTTCCGAACGCTATTCGGTTCAGATCTACCTGGAGCCCGGCGAAGCGGCGATCACTGAAAGCACGACGCTGGAAGTGAGCGTTCTGGACACGCTCTATAATGGAAAGAACCTCGCGATCGTGGACAGTTCCATCGAGGCGCACATGCTTGACCTGCTGATCTATCGCCAGAGCGCCAAGATGAAACCGAACACCGGGCCGCACAGCTATATGATCTGTGGCAAGTCCTGTCTTGCTGGTGATATTTTCGGCGAGTTTCAGTTTGAGCAGGAATTGAAGATCGGCGACCGTCTCTCGATACAGGATGCAGCCGGCTACACCATGGTCAAGAAGAACTGGTTCAATGGTGTCAAGATGCCCGCAATCGTGGTCCAGCAACTCGACGGCAGCATCGACGTCATAAAAGAGTTTTCTTATGATGACTATGTTCAGAGCCTCTCCTGAGGCTCGGAAGTATTTCACCTAATCAACACGCAATTATGGAGACCTACGTGTGAAATGAAAAAGAATGTTCTGATTATTGGTGGCGGCGGCGTTGCCCAGGTGGTTGCTCATAAATGCGCGCAGCATAATGACGTGCTTGGCGATATTCATATCGCCTCACGCAGTGTCGCCAAGTGCGAAAAGATTGTTGCGAGCGTTCATGAAAAGAAAAGCCTGAAAGTTCCCGGCGCGCTGGAAGCACATGCGCTTGATGCTCTGGACGTCGTAGCAACGAAAGCACTGATCGCAAAGACGCAATCCCAGATCGTCATCAATGTCGGTTCAGCTTTCATCAACATGTCGGTCCTGCGGGCCTGTATCGATGCGGGTGTTGCCTATCTCGATACGGCCATCCATGAAGATCCATCCAAGATCTGCGAAACGCCGCCATGGTACGCCAATTATGAGTGGAAGCATCGCGATGAATGCAAGGAAAAGGGCATAACGGCCATTCTAGGTGCCGGCTTCGATCCCGGTGTCGTCAATGCCTACGCCAAGCTTGCCTTCGACGAGTACTTCGACCGCGTGGATTCCATCGATATCATCGATGTGAATGCGGGCAGCCATGGCCGCTATTTTGCGACCAATTTCGACCCGGAGATCAATTTCCGCGAGTTCACCGGCCAGGTCTGGTCATGGCAGAACAGCCAATGGACCTCCAACAGGATGTTCGAGGTGAAACGCACGGACGACCTGCCGACCGTTGGCACGCAGACCACATATATGACCGGTCACGACGAGGTTCACTCGCTCTCCCATCATCTCAAGGTGCCCGATGTGCGCTTCTGGATGGGGTTTGGCGAGCACTATATCAATGTTTTCACCGTACTGAAAAACCTTGGTCTTCTCTCGGAACAGCCGGTCAAGACCGCAGAAGGGCTTGAAGTGGTGCCGTTGAAGGTGGTCAAGGCCGTATTGCCCGATCCATCGTCGCTTGCACCCGATTACACAGGAAAAACCTGCATTGGCGACATCGTCAAGGGCGTCAAGGACGGCAAGGAACGGGAAGTTTTCATCTATAACGTCGCGGACCATCGGGTCGCCTATGAGGAGGTTGGCAGTCAGGGTATTTCCTATACGGCTGGCGTGCCGGCTGTCGCGGCCGCAATCCTGATTGCAAACGGCACCTGGGATGTGAAGGCCATGGCGAATGTGGAAGAACTACCGCCGCAGCCATTCCTTGGTCTTCTCAACGAAATGGGCCTGCCGACCCGTATCAAGGACGAGGCAGGCGATCGTCCGCTGACTTTCGCCTGATAGCGATTGCATCGATCATGAAAAGCCTCGCCGAACACAGGTTCGGCGAGGCTTTTTTCATTTCTCAGGATGAATGATCTATCCATTCAGGGACCGTTTGGGGCGAATGCCGGACTGCTCACGCATGAGGATGACAACAGCAAGGGCTGCGACCAGAGCGAGAGTTGCGCCCGCCACGCGATACGCCGTTGCATAGTCATAGACTGCGATGATTGGCTGGCTCGCCAGCGGCGAAATGAACTGGCCCAGGAATATGCTGGCGGTCATCCCGCCCGCGACACGGCCTCGCATGGCGGGCGTTGCGTTGGACAAGGCGCCTGCCATGAGATTAGGCATGACCATGCCCATGCCGACACCGGTTATCCCGATTGCAACGAGGACCGCCGAATAGCTTGCCGCCCCACCGATCATGAAAAGGCCAATAGCCATGAATGCAAATCCGATGCCGAACAGCGCTGGAATCGTCAATCCTTTGCCGCGCAACCTGCCATAGCCAAGAGCCATGACCGCCTGGCAGAGCGTGAACAGTCCCATCGCCATGCCCACGCTGCTTGGGGTCTCGATACCGAGAGTTCTAAGGAAAAACGGAAGCTGGGTCGGAATGAGATAGAAGGCTGCGCTGTTGATAAAACCGACAATAAAAAGTGCGACAATTGGGAGGGTGAATAGGCCGCGGTCGCGTTTTTTATCTGTTGATCCATTCTGTTGCTTCGCAACGCTTGGTTCGTAAAGGAACAGCATTGCCGCAGGAAGGATTACAAAAGCCAGCGCATAAACGGCAAAGGGCGCGCGCCAGTGAAAATCGGCCAGAAAACCGCCGCCGCTCAGGAAAACCAGTCCGCCGAAGCCGGTGAATGCCATTTGCAGGCCCATGTAACGGTCGCGTTCTTCCCCGGCAAAGTAATCGCCGACGAGCGCTGTCGTGGCCGTCATCACGCCGGCGACGGCAACACCAAGGAAGGCACGCCCCGTCAGAATGCCTCCAAGCGTATCCAGGAATAATCCTGACATTCCAGCAAATGCGAAGAGAAGGATCGAGCAGGCAAGCAACCTCTTGCGCCCATACCTGTCAGCCAAACCGCCTGCCAGCGGCGCGAATATCGCCACGAGCAAGGCAGGCAGCGTCAGGGCGAAGCGGGTCATCAGGGCGGCATTGGGCGTGTCGGCGAATTGCCGTTCCATTTCGGGAAGTGAGGGAGAAATCGTGGCGCCCGACATGATCGTAAGCGACGCGACGAGCAGAAGTGTCGCCTTGAGCGCCCTCGGATCGATTTTTCGAGGTAGTCGAGCCGAGACAGAAGTAAATTCACTGGCGGCGTTCAATTCCTTCATATCCAGCGGCTTCATGCAATCAGTTCCCCGTATATGGTTTCGCTTCGAGCACTTTTGAGCACGCCCGCCCACCAGCCGAGATTGGTGAGGAGTGTATTCATCGCTTCCGGTGCGTTTTGCGGCTCCATAAGCCGGCCGGCTTCATCAAACCGGCTCCACGCATTGGCGAAGCTGACCGTGTCGCGGATCGTGACGCTGTGGAGTTCGGCAAAAACCAATCGCAATTGCTCTACCGCACGCAGGCCGCCGGAAATGCCGCCATAGGAAACAAAAGCAATGGGCTTTGCCCGCCACTCGCCCTTGGCGGAATCGATAATGAATTTCAGCGGTGCAGGATAGCCGTGGTTGTATTCCGGTGTCGCGATGATGAAGGCGTCGGCCTGATGCAAGCGGCTTCTGAGTGCCTTAAGGCCGGCCCGCTCCTGTCGCTCATGGCGAAAGGAAAGATCGAACGCATTGGGATCGATCAGGTCGAGCGAGAAACGTGAACTCTTATTGATCTCGGCGGCGACCCAGTTCGTGATCCTGTCACACAACCGTCCTTCGCGGGTGCTGCCATAGATCAGTCCGACATTCATGCGTGCTGGCCGATCGGGCGGCGGCAGCAATGCTGTTGCGGAGAATTTTACGCGTTCCAAATTCATCTCCAATTCCTTGTTTGATCTGAAGGTGATTGCACGCTACAACCTCAACTTTGGTTGAGGTAAAGAGGAAAATGGCGTGGCTGAAGAAAATAGTTGTGGCTCGCGAATCCCTGTGAAACGGGATCTTTCCGTGGGAGAACTTGCCGCGCGCAGCGGCGTCGCTGTCTCGACGATCCATTTTTATGAAGCCAAAGGGCTCATCACGGGATGGCGCAACAATGGCAATCACCGCCGCTATCCTCGCGCGGTTCTGCGTCGGATCGCGATTATCAAAGTGGCTCAGCGGGCGGGAATTCCTCTCAGGGAAATCGCCGATGCCATGTCAGCGCTTCCGGCAGATCACGTGCCGACAGTTGCGGACTGGCGGACGCTTTCGGAAAACTGGAAAAGCGATCTGGATGAGCGGATCGACAGGCTCACCCGGCTGCGCGATCAGCTTGCAGGCTGCATCGGGTGTGGTTGCCTTTCAGTTCGCGACTGTCCATTGCGAAACCCACTTGACGCGCTTGCTCAGGAAGGGGCTGGACCGAGGCTGCTCGACCCAGCGTAAGTCGATGCTTCAAGGGAAAACTCAGGCCGGATGAAAGACGCGTCGGAGATCTTCCCGTGGAGGAAGGCGTGATGCTTTGGCGGCAAGCAGTTCGGCCTTTGAAATCGCATAAAGGAAATCGAATGTTTCCCAACGCAGTTTTTTGAGCGAAGGAAACTGCTCATCCAGTTTGGTGGAAAGCTGCACCCCGCATTCGTCGAGCAAGGCGCTGCTCGTCCCTTCGACAATAACAGTGAATACCGTGCTGTCGGCGGTTCCGTCAAAACTTTGCTGAAAGACCTTGTAGCCTGGGTTGCCACGGGTGACACCCACGCGAAATATCGCGATGCTGCCTTGCGCCAACAACCGGTGCAATTCGGCTGTCAGCATGGAGGGAACCTCGCTCGCGTCACCGTCCAGTGAGAACACGAATGTTCCAAGCACGCCGCCCATTCCCATGCCTTCCGTGGCGACGGGTTCGCAGGGAAAACGGAGAAAATCGTGAAACGATTTGCGCATTTCCGCCGACCATGATGTCGGGCTGTCTATCAGTTCCTGATAGGCCGTCGTCGCCAGCGCATCGAGATTTTCCAGTTCATAGAGCGTAAAATACCGGTGGTCCTTACGGTTATTGGCTGCATAGCGCCTTGCCTGCACAAAACCCGGCGAACTCAAGCGTTCCGGAACGTGCTCGAATGTATGCCAGCATTCATACTCCTCCTGCATTGCAGGATCGAAATCGTTCCAGAGAGCGAGAAAGGCCGTGCCTCTATGTGACATGATTTTTGTCCTCAAGCCTGCTGGTGCCAGATCATGACCTTCGACGCCATCTTGTTACGCGCAAACTCAAAACCCCGTTCTGCATCGGCCAGATCGACGCGATGCGTGATCAGCTTGCGCACGCGCTCCTGATTGCTGCTCAGGAAAGACAGCACGCGCGACCATGTTTCCACTGGCGCGCGGTAGGAGCCACGGATCTGCTGATGCTGGCGCACCAGTAACGTCAGATCGATTGTCGCGGGACGCGGATGAATGCCGGCAATAACGAATATTCCGCGTTTTTTCAGGAATGGAAGTGCCTCCTCCACGATCTGCGGCGCGCCCGTCGCCTCGATGATCGCGTCGAATTTCCCGTGCTCAATGAAAGGTTGCAGCGCTTCCGCAAGCGAGCGCTCTTTTGTATCGACCGTGGCTTTAAAACCGAGCGCATTCAGCGTGCCCAGCCGAGCATCATCGTCACGGCCGCAAATCACGACCTCCGAGGCCCCGGCGGCCTCCGTGAAAAGGGCGATGCCCTGACCGATTGTGCCCGGTCCCAACACCAGTACCCTATCGCCGCGCTTGATTTCCGCCGTGTCTACGGCTTCTGCGCAGACGGTCATCGGCTCGGTGAGTGCGGCAACTTCCGGATCGAGGCCGTCCGGCACTTCGACGCAGTTGACAAAGGGCACAGCGACAAAAGCTGCGAAAGCGCCGTTGCGACCGATCCCTATGCCCTTGCGCCCCGTGCAGTTATCGTCGTCTCCTGCAAGGCAAGCAGCGCATTTGCCGCAAACGACGGAAGGGCGAACCGTCACCCGCTTTCCGACGATACCTGCATCAAGGCCGGTTCCAATTGCCGTGATCGTGCCGGAGAATTCATGGCCCAGTGTCACTGGCATGGCCGATTGCATGGATTCATAACCGGGCGTCCATAGGGCGATGTGCAGATCCGTTCCGCATATGCCGGTAGCTTCTGTCCGGATCAGGACATCATTTGCCGCGATTTCCGTAATTTCAGGTACGTCGCGAAGCTCGATGCCAGCCTTCGGCTGCACCTTTTGTAATGCCAACATTTGAATAGCTTTCTTGTCCAGTGGTGGTTGGCGAAGACTAGCCTCGCCACCCCAGGAAATGATGCTCTATGCGACCGATAAGCCAGCTGACGATCAACCCCAGGACCGAGAGAATCGTGACGCCGGCAAACAGGCGTTCGAGATCGTAGAGGGAGCCCGCTTCAAGAATGTAGGCACCGACACCATATTCGGCACCCAGCATTTCGGCGGCGACGAGCAGGATGATTGCGATCGCGATCGAGACGCGCAGACCCGACAGGATGCTCGGAAAAGCGCCGGGAAGAACGATCTTGCGAACGATGGACCACCATGAAAGGCCAAAACTCTGACCCATGCGGATCAGACTCCGGTCAACATTGTCGACCGCGCCATAGGTGGCCACAACCGTTGGCGTGAACGTGCCGAACGCGATCAGGGCATATTTCGACATTTCGTCAATGCCGAACCAGATGACGAACAACGGCAAGAGGGCGATCTTCGGAATGGGGAAGAGCGCCGCCACCAACGGTACAAGCCCGGCTCGAACGAGGCTGAACAGGCCGATCAGCACACCCAGAGTGACGCCCGCGGCGACACCCATGACGGCGCCGATGAAAAGACGCTGGAGCGATGGCAGAAGATGTTTCCAGAGCAACCCCGTCTGATAGAGCTGGACGAACGTATCCAGCACGGCTGACGGTCGCGGTAGCGTGAGGTTGGAAATGAAACCGGATCGTGTTCCGATTTCGGCCAGCGCAATGAGGACGATGAAGACAATGGGCGCCACGATGCGCATTTGCGAGGGCGCAAATCCCCGACCGCGAAACTTGACCGGGCGGACCGATGTATCGGTTGCAGACATATCAGACATTGACCAACTCCTGATCGGCAGCCATCGCTTCCTCGCGCATGAGTTCCCAAAGCTGCTTTTGTTTTGCTTCGAGTTCCGGATTGCCAAGCGCCCTTTCATGAAGCGGGGTATCGATTGACACGATCTCGTTGACGCGACCGGGACGACGGGAGAGGACCACGATGCGATGGCCTAGGCGAACCGCCTCGGCCAGATTGTGCGTTACGTAAACGGCGGTGAAAGGCTGGCGCGTCCAGAGTGAAACGAGATCGTCCATCAGCAGTTCACGCGTCTGGCTGTCGAGCGCCGACAGCGGCTCATCCATCAGCATGACGTCGGGCCGCACGGCAAGCGCGCGGGCGATGGCGACGCGTTGTTTCATGCCACCGGAAAGCTGTTTGGGGAGCGCTTGCCGGAAATCGGAAAGACGTGTCCGCGCGAGGACGTCGGTGACAATCGCATCCATTTCGGCGCGCGACACACCATGATCTTCCAGAACCAGCTTGATGTTTCCCTCGACCGTTCGCCAGGGCAAAAGCGCGAAGTGCTGGAATACGTAGGTCAGAGGATTGAGGGATTCAGCGGACGGACTACCAACCTGAAGGACAGAGCCGCTGGATGGTACTTCAAGGCCGCCAAGAAAACGCAGGAGGGTGGATTTGCCGCAACCGGACGGACCGATAAGGCAAACAATCTGCCCCTGCGGAATCTCCAGCGAAATATTGCTCAACACCTCTACGTTGCCGTAAACGTGACTGACATTTTTAAGCAGCAAATCCATGGATTACTCCATTCGGGGCCCGAACCGGGCCCCTCACAAGACATGACAATTTATAGAGAACAGGCTTAGATGCTTTTGACGTAAGATGTGTCGAACAGCACTTCCGGGGTGATTTCACCCTTGACCAGTTTCTCGCTCTTGAACCAATCAAGCTGCTCATTCACAGACTTGGTTGACAGGGCCAGCCCCTTGTTGATGCGCATCGCACCTTCGATGAGGTTGGTTTTTGCCTGTTCGAACGGCAGGTCCATCTCCACATACTTGTGAACGATCTTGGCGATTTCGTTCACTTCGTTCTCGTCGGCAGTCTTGTCGACCATAGCCGCGTTGTAGTCATCGACGGCCTTGGAATAGGCGCGGACGAAGGCTTCAGTCTTCTGGCGTTCGTCAGCCGCGTTCTTTGTCGAGGTGAAGACGGTCGTAACCTGATAGTCCGGCGCGTAGTCGGAAACGACTCCGATCTGCTTTGCAGCGCCCTCCGCGATCATCTTTTTGGCAATGCTTGGCTGGATCGCCCAAGCGTCGATCTGGCCAGACGTCAGCGCGCCGATAACAGCGCCAACCTTCTGTAGCGGACGCAATGTGATATCCGAAAGCGGGATGTTGTTGGCCTGCGCGATCTTATGGGCCATGAAATGGAAGGATGAGCCGGCTGTGGTGATGCCGAAGCTTTTGCCTGCGAGATCCTTGGGACTCTTAAGGCCGGCCTCGTAGGCCTTGTTGGAGGCAAGAATGATTGCGCCGACGAGCCCTTTTTCCTCGGTGAGCGCGCCGCCAATCACCTTGATCGCATTCTTTTCGGCGAGATTGATCAGTCCGCCGCTCATCGCGGTCACGCCGTAGTCCGCGTCGCCGGAGGCAATAGCGACGGCCATGGGCTGAGCAGCCTCAAAATACTTGAGATCGACGTCCAGTCCCTCGTCCTTGTAATAGCCGCGCTCAAAAGCGATAAAGCTCGGCGCATGGCTTGCCAGACGGATAACGCCCAGATTGACCTTCGTTTCCGCCCGGGCCGGGATGCCGAACGCCATCATTGTTCCGGCAGCGCCAAAGCCGATGAGAGCTTGACGACGATTCAACCGAATATCACGCATAAATTGAGTCTCCTTCCTGAATGACTGCCTCTTGCAGGGCATTTTCTAATCTGTTGACAGCTTAAGATGCAACATACAACAACCGATATTTGCGCAGGTCATGCCTTCCGAGCATGGGTTTTTCCCCTTTCCTCATCCAGCTGGCGCAGATGCGTGCGCAGAATATCGACAAGTTTTCCGAGATTTCTGGAACGCGGGTGCTTGTGGTTCCAGAAGACAGATACGTCGAAATAAGGCGATTTCTCGATGTGCTTGATCACAACATCGTTCCCGATTGGCCCCATTGCGGTCAACTCGTCCACCAGGGCCACACCCATGTCCTGATTGGCCAGAGCGATCGCCGTATCCGAAAAGCGAACGACAGCCTTGATGTTGACCGAAACCCCGGCCTTTTTCAAAAACCTGTCCACAACGAGATGATGCGCACCGCCCTGTGGAAACGAGATGAAATCCACATTGGCAAGGTCGTGCACGGTAAGCTTTTCCCTCGCCGCCAAGGGATGGCTTCGGGGTACGACGGCCATCAGCGCCGCCTTGCCGATCAACTCCGTGGAGATCAGCGCGTGGCTGATATTGGCGATGGTAATCAGGCATTCGCCCTCGCCTGAAACGAGATAATGCTCCATCTGGTCCACGGAAAGCACATCGAAAAACAGTTCAAGGGATGGCACGCCCAGCGAAAGGGTCTTCAGCGCCTGCGGTGCGAGGGCGCGCGCGACGCTTGCCGTCGCCCCAACCCGAAACACCGAGCCCTCGCCGCGTGTGATACGATTGATCTGCGCGCCAAGGCCGGAGATCTGGCGAATGATGTTGTCGACCTCATCGAAAATTTTTAGCGCCTCGGACGTAGGGATAAGCCCGCCCTTTTCCCTTGCAAAAAGCTCCACGCCGAGCAGGTCTTCCATCCGCCGGATAGTTCGGCTGAGCGATGGCTGAGAAACCTTCAGCGCCTTTGCCGCGCCGGTGATCGAGCGTGCGATGACGACCGCATGGAAGACCTCGATCTGCCTGAGACTGAGCACGGGTTCGGCAGCGTTTTCCGCCGTGTGAGCGTGCCGTCCGGTCATTGAGTCGCCCCAAGGAACGTGCGCAACTCAGACAGTACGCTTTCCGCCGCGCGTTCGGGCAGGAGGTGGCCGCCCTTCAGGGGTTTGCCGGTGACATCTGCTGCCCAGTCTTTCCAGATATCGATTGGAACCCGCCCGCCTCCAAACGTGCGTCCCTCCGGCCAGAGCGCCAGCACCGGGCATTCGATCCTGCGGCCATCGACGCGATCCTGTAGATCGTAGGCCTCATCGACGCTGGCCGCAGCACGATAGTCCTCGCACATGGCGTGACGGACTTCAGGCTTACGGAAGCAACGGCGATATTCGTTCAGCGCGACAGGGTCGAGGTCGTTAAGGTTCTCAGCCATCCTGGAAAGCGTATAATCCAGAAAGTAATCCGGATCGGACGAGAGCAGACGCTCTGGTAAATCGAAGGGTTGCGCCAGCATAAACCAGTGAAAGGCGCCCATGCCGAAATTTTTGTCGGCTCCGGACCACATGTCGCAGGTAGGAACGACCGCAAGGGAAGTTAACGACGTAACGACGTCCGGCTTGTCCAGCGCCATACGATAGGCTACGCGCGCGCCGCGATCATGCCCGACAACCGCGTATCGTGAATATCCGAGGCTTTCCATCAAGGCGTGAAGCTGAGATCCCATCCAGCGCTTGCTGCCCGCTTCCAGATTGTCGCCTGCAACTTCACTGTCGCCATATCCGGGGAGATCCGGTACGATGACCGAGAAGTCCTCGCTGAGCGATCCCGCGATGCGATGCCATGCGGCCTTTGTTTCGGGATAGCCGTGAAGCAGCAACACGGGGGATCCTGCGCCGCCAATCAAAGTGGATATTCGGGCCTGAGGTGTTTCGATGACGGATTCCCGAAAATCCGGAAACAGCTTTTCCATCGCAGGATTGCGCGCACGAACTTCCTCGCCCGGAATTGCTCCCGTGCTCTTGAGAAGTTGTCCTTCGTGCCCGTCGCTCATGCGCCGCTTCTCCCCGCTTCAGGCTGTCAGACTATCGCGCCCTGCTTTGTCAGGATACGCCTGAGCAAGTCGGGATCACGAGGCTGTCCGTTCGCGGCAAATGCTGCGGAAACACCAGCAGCCTGCCCCGTCGCAAAGGCTGTTCCCATCACCCTTATCGAACCATAGGCTTTCGAGTCCGCGCCGATAACACGGCCCGCAAGGCGCAGGTTCGAAATGCCCGCAGCCTCGATAGCACCAAGCGGCACGTCACAGAAGCCCTCGCCCCCGATATCGATGAACCGGGCGCGTCCCGGTGCTTCATGCACTTCAACGGGCCAGCTTGCCCGCGCGATCGCATCGTCACGACGGCGGCCGCCCACAACGTCCTGTTCTGTTATGTCTTCGCGGGATACCGGTCGGCGCGTCTCCCGAATTCCGAGCTGAGGACCGGTAGAGGCGAGATAGGCCTTTTCGAAACCGGGATGGCGGCGCAACACATTCAGATTGCGCCATGCCAGCTCGCGTGCCTTGAGTTCAGCCGCCGTAAGGCTGCCGCCGCTCAAACCGTCCGTTTCCAGATCGACCGCCATCCACCAGTAATCATTGGTGAGCGGCACACGCATCATGACACCGCCATCAGCCCGCAAAATGGGTTCGTCCGATGTCCTGTTATGCTCACGGATCAGTTCCGCCATGATCGTTCTGTCGCATGACACGTCCGCCGGAACACCGCCGATACGAATCGGGAGTGAAGCTGCCTGAATATGCGCGTCCGCTCCGCCTGGCTGACTGAGAGGCGCACCTGACAGCGCTGCAAGATTGGCCTCGCCGCTGGCATCGACAAAGGCGCCCGCTTCGACCACCGTGGTTCCTTCATGGTCGAGAAGCTCGATGGATTTTAACTGGCCATCCGTCACATGCGCTGCGGCAAGCCGCGTGTGCAGGCGGATGTCCAGACCGGCAGAGAGCGCCAGCCTGTCAAATGCGAGCTTGGTCGCTTCCGGATCCAGCGTAATGATCCAGTTGCCACTGCTGGATTTCATCGGCGCCGTGTCGATGCCCAATGCCTTCAGTTGCAAGAGAAGCTCTTGTCCAACACCCGCGACCATCTGGCGAGGCTTGTTGCCTTTGGCGAAGAAACCGCAATAGGCCAGAACCTGCGCGTTGGTTGCGGCGCCACCCATGAAACCGTAGCGTTCGACGAGCAATGTCTTTGCGCCGGTTCTGGCCGCGCCGACAGCGGCAGCGATGCCACCCGCGCCCGCGCCGATAACCACCACATCATATCGTTGAGCGGATTGCTTCATTCTATCCTCATTCACATGCTGTCCGCGCCGTCCGGTGGAGGCTGCGGGTCAATCTGCTGTTGCCGGTGCGGTCATGACGCCCATGAATCTGCCAAGCAGTTCCATTTGCGCCTTTGCCATTTCCGGCCCGGTCTGGATCACGCAGCCGCGTGCGCTGGCTTCTCTCAGAAAGGGCGTCATCTCGGGAGATGTCACAACATCCGCCACCAATGTCGCGCGATCCAGCATGTTCAGGAGCATGGCATCGACGGGGAGCGGATCGTCCGGTTTCATGCCCATTGGAGTGGCATTGACCAAAAGATCGATTGAGCCGAGATCGGGATATCCGACGGATGTTTCCGCCTTGGGAAAGGCTTCTTGCAGGAGCGAGGCCAGCGTCTCCGCTCGCGCAACATCAGTATCAAGCAATGACAGGCTTGACGCTCCAGCCTCGCACATCGCATGCGCGATTGCGCTGCCCGCGCCTCCCGCCCCAACGACGAGGATATTCTTGCCGGAAGGAATGAAGCCCTTCATCCTTGCTGCGTCCAGAAAACCATGCCCGTCGACCATGTCGCCAATCAACCGGCCATCCGGCTCGCGCCGTACGACATTGACCGCGCCGAGGGCGGCGGCCCGCTCGCTGACCTCATCGACACAGGCCGCGATAGCCTGTTTATGCGGGACAGTTACGACGAACCCGTCGAGATTGTTCCAGCACCGGACGAGCGAGACAAAATCACTCACTCCTTCGGACTTTATATCCATCGCGATCATCGCGGTGTCTTCACTGCGCTCGCGGAAATGCGCATTAAAATTGTCAGGAGATTTTACCTGCGCGACCGGCGTTCCGATAATCGCCACGAGACGGGTTTTGCCGCTGATCATTCCAACTCCTGTGATACAAGATCGACGGGCGCTGCGCCCGTGATGCATCCTGTCCATGGTCGGGAAGATAGAGGTCTTCAAACATTGCCACCAATAGGATATGAAATGAAATCTATAATCTAATGTTATGGATAATGACTATTAGAAGGGTTGAAATAATGGTACGACCGAAACTCAAGGAGCGACAGATCGAGGTTTTCCGTGCGGTCATGGCATTGGGATCGGTGACATCCGCGTCAAAACAATTGGGGGTATCGCAGCCAAGCCTGAGCATGACAATCCGCCGTTTTGAAGATGAAATCGGCGCGAAGCTGTTCGAGCGCATTGGCGGCCGCCTTGTGCCGACGGAGGAGGCGAAACTGATTTTCATCGAGGTTGAGCGTGTCTATGGCCAGTTCGACCGGCTTTCGGACGCCGTTCATTCCATCGTGACAGGCGACACGTCGGTTTTTCGGTTTGGCACCACGCCGAGCATGGGAATGCGGCTTATCCCGAAGGCGTTGAAGATATTGAGGGAGCGCCACAGCGGAAGCGTCTATTTTTGTGATTACCTCTCCCAGAAAGACATCAGGGACTATTTGCTGTTCGGCCAGGGAGCATGCGTTGCCACCATCGCAGCCGTGGACGATCCTACATTGGACACTGCCATTGTTGCCAAGGGAAAACTCGTTTGCCTCGTACCAAGCGATCATGCGCTTGCTGGCCGGCGGATCATTTCTCCGCACGATCTGAAGGGTGAAACGCTCATTTCTTTTACTGCCGATACCCCGCACGGCAAATATATCGATGCCACCTACGCGAAATGCGGCGCAACGCGCAAGACCGACGTGTTTATTCACTTTGTTGAAGCGGCAATCTCGTTTGTGAGCGAGAAAATCGGCATTACGATCGTCGATGAATTCTCGGCAATGGGATGCGAGCGGTTGGGGTTGAGTGCGATCCCGGTCGAAAACAGTGTTGAAATTCCGGCATACGTACATTCGTGCAAATTCCGGCCCCGCTCCAAGGCGGTCGACGAACTTGCACGGGCACTCACAACCATCGCTGACGCCTGCAAAACTTCAGGAAACAAGCTGGTTTGATCAGACCTGAACGAAATGCTCCTGCGATAGCTGCCGGTATTGCCTTTGCGGAATGATATAGTCCGGCGCGCGCATCGGGCTTTTGATCTCATCATTCGAAATGTTCCGACGCATGTCGCGCCGTGCAGGGTCGGGGATGGGAACCGCGGCCATCAGCTTCCTTGTATAAGGGTGCTGCGGATTTTCAAAAATCTCCGCTCGTGAGCCGATCTCGACGATTTCGCCGAGATACATTACGGCAACGCGATGGCTCACCCGCTCGACAACCGCCATGTCGTGCGAAATGAAGAGGTAAGCTAGGCCCAGGCTAGCTTGCAGGTCGAGCAGGAGGTTGATTACCTGCGCCTTGATCGAAACATCGAGTGCCGACACGGATTCATCGGCGACGATCACCTTGGGATCAAGCACCAGGGCA
The DNA here is from genome assembly GCA_050726055.1 of Phyllobacterium sp. GTDB lineage: Bacteria > Pseudomonadota > Alphaproteobacteria > Rhizobiales > Rhizobiaceae > Phyllobacterium. The sequence continues at coordinate 86,665 of JBOHIW010000005.1, forward strand.
CGTGCGATGCAGATGCGCTGGCGCTGCCCGCCGGAAAATTCATGCGGGTAACGCGAGGCCATATCCGCCTGTAAACCGACCTGCTCCAACAGATCAGCCACTTTTTCGCGCGCCTGTTTCGCATTTCCCATCTTGTGTTCCAGATAAGGCTCGGCGATCGCAGCGCCGACCGTCATCCGCGGGTTGAGGCTGGCGAACGGGTCCTGAAAGATCATCTGCATGGTCTTGCGCATGTCCCGCAGGTCCTTTGTGTCCATGGCGAGCACATCCCTTCCGCCGACGATCACAGAGCCGCTGTTCGGTTCGATCAGGCGCATGATGGCGCGGCCGGTTGTCGACTTGCCGCAGCCGGATTCTCCCACCAGAGACAATGTCTCGCCAGCCCGCAACGAGAAAGACACATCTTCGACGGCGTGGACGCGCCCCTGCAATTTCCCGAACAGGCCGGAATGAATGTCGAAACGCTTGATGAGATTCTTCACCTCCAGAACGGGTGCTTGCCCGGCTGCGACCGTATCCACGATTTCCACGGGCGTATCGGAGAGACCCGTTTCAATGCTGGTCACGGGAAAGCGCAGCGGCCGTTCATGCCCCTTCATGGAGCCAAGTATGGGAACGGCAGACAAGAGCGCCCGTGTATAGGGATGTTTCCCGCAGTTGAAAATATCGTCAGTTTGGCCCGTTTCGACCACTTCGCCGCGATACATGACTACCGTCCGATTGGCGATTTCCGCAACGACGCCCATGTCATGCGTGATGAACAGGACCGAGGTGCCCTCCTCTTCCTGCAAAACCTTGATAAGGTCGAGAATCTGCCCCTGAATGGTCACGTCGAGCGCGGTCGTCGGTTCGTCAGCAATCAACAGTTTGGGACGGCTGGCCAGTGCCATGGCGATCATCACGCGCTGGCGCATCCCTCCAGAAAACCGATGCGGATATTCATCGAATCGAGTGGCAGCCGACGGAATGCGCACCTTTTCAAGAAGGCGAATGGTTTCGGCCTTCGCTTCAGCTTTCGTCATCGCCTTATGGCAAAGAAGCGCCTCCGAAATCTGGTCGCCAATCGTAAAGAGCGGATTGAGGCTTGTCATCGGTTCCTGAAAAATCATGGCAACTTCATTGCCGCGAACTTTCCGCATCTCCGTTTCGGGCAGATTGAGAATATTGCGCCCGCCAAGATATACCTCGCCTTGGACGCGGCTGCTGTCCTTTTGCAGAAGCCGCATGATCGAAAGCGATGTCACGCTTTTTCCAGAACCGGATTCACCAACGATGGCTACGGTTTCACCCGGCGCGACCGAAAAGGAAATATCGCGAACCACCGGCTTCCATGCGCCATCGACCAGAAACGAGGTCTTGAGGTTTCTGACCTCGAGAACCGGGGTCTCGACACCTACCCTGTTCATATCGGCGTGGTTCATATCGATGTTTCCTTGTCTATCCATCAGGGGCGGAGCCGCGTCAGTCGGGCCAGCGCTTCAACGCTTCGAACCGGCGTTTGCTGCGCTCGGCAAGCGGTGTCGCGATGATTTCATTTGAGGCCCGCGCAGTGGCGATCTCCTCCGCCAGCCGTTTGGCGACGATGATCTCCTGTCCGGGATGGAGGTTGCATGGATCCAGATAGAAGTAATTGTGCTCGGCCTCGTGATCGCGAACGATGATGGGCGGCTGTCCGCGCGCGAGAGCGTCCGCGAGATCCCACGCCGTAATGTGGGCTTCCTTCGGATCGAGAGTTACGCGCAATCGGTCCAGTGGATTGTTGGTGGGATCGGGTTCTATCACGGCTTTGACACCGGGCTTTCCGTCCAGCGTATCGCGCCAAAGATCGAGATAGCCGGTTTCGCGAGCGCGGATGGCATCGTGGTCGCGCGTTTCCCACGCTTCCAAGGCGGCAACGATGCCGAGAATGCTTTCCTTGCCGACCTTCATGCCGCGTCCGATGCCGAGATTTTGCAGGAATGCGCTCCGAACCAGTTGTTTGGAACCGGCGACAACGCCCGACGTGGGACCGCCCAGAAACTTGTGCCCCGAGTAGAGCACAATATCCGCTCCCTGTTCGAGGAACAGCCGAAGATCATATTCCGAAGCAGCATCGACGATCACCGGAATACCCCTGCTGTGGCAAATCTCAGCAAACTCCTTGAGCCCGACCAGGCCATACTGAACGACATGATGCGAGACGACATAAACCGCCGCCGCTGTCCGTTCGTTGATAGCGCCTTCTAAATGATAGGGATATGCGGACGTCGCCTGACCAATGATGGCCGGCTTTGCTCCCGCGATCCGTATGGCTTGATCGACGGGCGCGCCATAACTCACCACATGGCCCATCTGGACGATAACTTCGTTTTTCAGTCCGGTTGTGTCGGGCAGGCGTTCGATTGCCGCGATATCGTTGCCTGTCATGGCGCCTGCCACCGCGAGGCTGATTCCGGCAGAGCAGGATGCCGTGACGAAACCGGCTTCGCTGCCCGTCAGTCTGGCGATCACCGCGCTTGCCTTGCGCTGTAAATCATTGATCTCGACGAAACGCGGCATGATTTCGGCGGCCGCCGCCACTGCTTCGGGCACCGCAATGGACGCGCCGAGGCCGGTCATTGTTCCGGAAACATTGATGATCGGGCGAAGCCCAAGGGTTTCAAGAATATCGCGGTCAGACATTCACTTCTCCAGATTTTTCCTGATCCGTTGAACTGGACCGGCTATTCCGTTTGTTTAGACTATATGCCATAGTAATGAAGTATAAGGGCGTGGACTTGCCCGTTTTGACATGGGGGCCTGCATTTGGAAGTGAAGACCACAAAACCCGTAAAAGCCGGAACTGCGGAAGACAGCGGCGGAAAGGCGCGCCGCTCTCGTGTGAGCGGTATCGATCGCGCCCTTCAGGTGCTTGACCTTCTGTATGAAACAGGAAACCCGGCCGGAGCCTATGCCATTGCCAAGGCTATCGGTGCGCCCCTGTCGACAGTCTATGTCATCGTTGACGATCTCGTTGAGAAAAACCTCCTGAGCCGCGATACCGACGGTTCGGTGTGGCTTGGCGACCGGCTCTATCACTACGGATTGGCCTATGCCCGCTCGCTCGATTTTCTGGGCGTTGCTACCCATGAAATGCATGATCTTTGCCGGCAGGCCAACGAAACTGTCCAGCTTTGCGGCAGGGACGGTGATCATATGCTGGTGCTCGCCATGGCGGATGGGCCGGGCCATTTTCAAGTCACATCCCGCGTCGGCACGCGCGTTCCGTTGAACTGGACGGCTTCCGGCCGCCTGCTGGTCGGGCACCTTCCGGAAGATGAGCGCCTTGAATTGTTCAAGCGCTGCGCCCGTTCTTCTCCCACTGGCCGCGCGGATGTCGACCCGGCCACTCTTTCGGAAGCAGCGGCCAGCACGCTCGAGGCGCGGCTTTCCATTCAGGCCGGTGAATCCGACTATGCCGTCGCCTGCGTCGCAGCGCCCATTCGTAACGAGAAGGGAAACTGCATGGCCACGATTTCCATCGTCCTTCCGGAGCAAAAGATTCTCGACGACCGCGAACACTACGCGGATCAGGTGAAGAACTCCGCGGCTCGTATCGAGAAGATGATGGGTTGGCGAAACCATTAGGTCGGACACGTCCTTCTGTCAGTCGTGAAGCGCGATGATCGCTTCGATTTCGACGGTAATGTTGCCGGGGAGCGACCCGAAACCGACAGCGGAGCGGGCATGCTGCCCGGCAGTGCCGAAAACATCGATCATCAGGTCCGAGCAGCCATTGATCACGTTTGGATGATCGTAGAACTCGGGCGCGCCATTGACCATTCCAAGCAACTTGACGACCCGTTTGACGCGAGCGAGGTCGCCCAGCGCATCCTGCATGACGGCAAGAAGATTGATACCGGTCAACCGCGCGTGGGCATAGGCGCTTTCGACATCCACTTCCGCTCCGACCTTGCCCGTATGGAGATAGCCATTGGCTTCGCGTGGCCCCTGCCCGGAGAGATACATAATGTTGCCCTCCAGCACATGCGTCACAAAATTGGCAATGGGCGGCGGCGGTGGCGGCAGTTCGATGCCGAGCGCTTTCAGGCGCTCATAGGGCGAGGCTGTCAATTGATCCCCGGTTTTGTAGCTCAAGCTGTTCACGCGAAATCCTGTTATGTTTTGTCTGTCTGTTGCCGGAACTAGCGATAGCTGTAACCGTGGCTGTGATCGACCGCCTCAGCCCTCACCGGTTGATAACGGTTCGCAGCGACGGCCACACCGGCCATGACAGCGTAGCGAGGCTCGAAAAGGCGGCCGAGATGAGCGGACGTTCCCATGGAGTCGGTGACCTGTAGATCGGAGTCGACCAGATCGAAAATCGTAAACTCGGCGCGCGCACCAACGCTCAGGAGATTGTCCATCTGCAGCTTTATGACCGACGCCGGTGCATGCGTGACAGCTTCCACGACCTTCTCGAAAGGCATGCCGACGCTCAACAGCTTTGACATGGTGGTGCCAAGATCCCAGACGGACTGATTGAGGCTACGCAAGTGCACGTCGGTGGAAATGGAGAATGGCAAGAGGCCGCGCTGGATCGCAATTTCAGCCACGCGGAACGAGAATGACGCCCCGCCATGCCCGATATCGAGGCGGATGCCTTCGCCAGCGCAGCGCTCTGCCAGTTCAAACAGATCTTCGTCTTCGATGATGCTGCTGCCGACCTTGCCGTTAAAGCAATGGGTGACGATATCGCCGGGGCCGAGAATTTCCAGCACCTCGTCATAAAGCGCCGGGGGTTCGCCAACATGCACCATCATCGGAATTTTGAGGATTTTGGCGATCTTCTTGCCGACCTTGACCGGGGTGACGCCCCATGAGCCGGTGATCACATGGCTTGCGCGCACTTTGAGGCCGACAATATGCTCGCGGTTTTCTTCATAGCAGGCAACGATGCGGTCGATATCGATGGAGCGGATATCGCTCAATTCGCTGACGCGGTTGCAGGCGACAAGGCCGATTGAGCCGAGATTGAGAAATGCCTTGATGCGCTCATGTGATGGCTCAATGATATACTCGCGAAAGCCATGGAAGTTGGCCTCGCCTGCCGAGCCTGCATCCACGATTGTCGTGACGCCGCGCTGAAGACCACAAACATTGGGCCGAACCGAAATGTCTGTCCCGCCGTGCCAGATATGCGTGTGAAGATCCATCCAGCCGGGTGAAATCCACGCGCCTTTTCCGTCGATCCTCCGAACGTCGCTGCTCGCGGAGAGTGAAGGCCCGATATCGGCAATGGTGCCATCAGCCGCAACCAGAATATCGAGTGCGGGGGTTGACGGCGTGGAACCGAACGCCACCGGTTTCACATCGCTGATGAGAAGCGGTCCGCGAATTTCGGATGCGGAAGTCATGGATCAAATGTCCTTTCTGAGACGGGGATCGAGAAGATCGCGCAAGCCGTCGCCTACCATCTGAAGCGACAAAACGGAGAGCACGATGGCAATGCCGGGAAACAGCGTCATCCAGTCGGCCTGTCCGATATACTGGCGGCCGGACGCGATCATGGTTCCCCATGTGGGAATCTCGGGGCTGACGCCGAGGCCGAGGAAGGAAAGACCGGCTTCCGCCAGCATGGCGTGGGCGAAGAGAAACGTTCCTTGCACCAGTATTGGCGAAAGCAGATTGCGCAGGACGTGACGAGTCATGATGTGCGGCGTCGAAATGCCAAGAGCCCGCGCCGCCTCGACATAAGGCAATTCGCGGATAACCAGTGTCGAGGCGCGCACGACACGGGCCAGGCGTGGGGCATAGACGATGCTCAGCGCGATGATGACCGTGGTGAGGGATGGTCCAAGCGCGGCCACAAGTGCAATGGCCAGAAGAATGTCGGGAAAGGCCATCATGGCATCAATGAGACGTGCGATCGGCGCGTCGAGCCGGGGAAAGAAGCCGGCGAGCAGGCCCATTGTTACGCCAATGGCCGAGGCGAGCGCGACAACGGCAATACCCACAAGGAGCGACAGCCTTCCAGCGTAGATGGTTCGTGAAAAGACGTCACGCCCGAATTCATCCGTACCGAAGAACCACTCGGCGCCCGGTGGCGTCAGCCGATTGACAATGGAAAGCTTGCCCGGCGCATAGGGAGCGATCAACGGTGCGCACAGCGCGAGGATGACGAACACAGCCAGAACGAACACGCCGAACGCCACGGTTTTCCGCTTCAGCAATCGTCGGATGAACCTGGATCGCTCGCTCGTGGCTGCTTTTGATACAATGACCGACATTAGTAACGTACCCTTGGGTCCACGAAGAGATAGAGCATATCAATCGCGAAATTGATGAGCACATAGAGCGCCGCAATGACCAGAAGCGCGCCCTGAATGACAGGATAGTCGCGGCGCAGGACTGCCGAGACGACGAGATTGCCGACGCCGGGAAGCCCGAAGACCGTCTCCGTGACGACCGCACCGGAGATAAGCACGGCGGCTGTAAGCCCAATGACTGTGAGGATCGGTATAGTCGCGTTTTTGAGCGCGTGTTTCATGACGACGCGGCGCTCGCCAAGCCCTTTCGCACGGGCCGTGCGAATGAAATCGTCCCCCAAAACATCAAGCATCGATGCGCGCGTGAAACGCATGATCAGCGCTGACGACACGATACCGAGCGCGAATGCGGGAAGCGTGAGGTGATACATTCGTTCGATGAAGGATGAATCCGGGCCGCCATAGCCGGAAACGGGAAACCAGCCAAACCGCACGGCGAAGATCTGCATCAGGATAAGGCCGAGCCAGAAACTGGGAATGCTCGCCGCAAGCATCGCGATGGTTGTCGCAGCCTGATCGAGAAAGGAACCGCGCCGGTAAGCGGCATAGATGCCGATCGGCAAGGCAATGATGCTGGCAATCAGGATCGAGAAGATGGTGAGGAAGAATGTTGGTTCCGCGCGATCGGCAAGAGCGGCGGCAACGGGCTGGTTCAGGAAGATGGACTGGCCGAGATCGCCTCTCGCCAGTTGACCGATATAATAAACATATTGCACTGCCAGAGACTGGTCGAGGCCGAGCCGCGACCTGAGTTCGGCTATATCCTGCTGCGTCGCTTCCGGACCGAGCATGACGGCTGCGGGGTCGCCAGGCGTGATCCGTACAATGACGAAGACGATCGTAACGACGAGAAACATCACGACGATCATACCAAGCAGACGTTGCAGGATGTAGCGTATCATCAGTGGTTCAAACCCTTGTCGCTTATGCCGGTTGTTCGTGGAATATTATGCAGTGCATTCGGGGCGCGCGATGTCATGCAACAGCGCGCCCTGAACGTTTTCGATATGTGTTTTATTTGGAAAGCGACACGTTCCAGAAATAAGGCCATGGAGCAGGATTGACGCCCTTAAGCTTGACCGATTGCGCGGACAATGCGTTGAAGTCGCCGATCTTGATGAAAGGCACTTCCTCGTAGATGACTTTCTGGACATCGGCCCAAAGCGCGACGCGCTTTTCAGGATCCGATTCCGCGTTGAAGGCATCAACCGCCTTGGCACGCGCCGGCGTATCCCACTGGCCGGGGGCGCTTGTGGACATCATGCCGATCAGGGCCGGTTCAGGCAGGAACGGACTATGGGTAATATAGATATCCCAAAGGCCGGGGTCGGCGCGCCGCTGCGTCAGCGTTGCCCAATCCACGACCTGAAGATCGACCTTGAAACCGGCGAGCTTCAGATATTCGGCCGCGACCTGCGCCATCTTGTAGTGAAATTCGTACTGACGGCTGGTCAGGATGCGCAACGGTTCGCCATTGTATCCCGAGGCCTTGAGAAGCTCCGCCGCCTTTTCTGGATCTCCGACATTATAGGCCGCTTCGGAGCCTGTCTCGGTGGCCCATGAAAATTGAGCAGGATAGAGGGACGCGTTGAGCGCATAGAAGTCCGTACCGCCAAACGCGGCGGCCATCATGTCTTCCATGTTGAGCGCCGTACGGACCGCTTTACGTAGATCGGCGTTCTTGGTGATGCCCTGGCTGGAATTCAGCACGAAGACTGGCCAGCCAAATGGCTTGAGCATGACCGGTTCGGAAGCGGTGGAGGTCTTCAGCCGATCGAAGGATTCAACGGGAAGGGAGTCAACATAATCATACTGGCCGGACACGGCGGCTTCGACACGAGTATTCGCGTCTGGCACCGGAACAAAGCGGATTTCATCCAGATACTGGTGACGGGCCCCACCATAACCATCGGCCTCGCCCTCGCGGGACTTATATCCGTCGAAGCGCTCGAGCTGGATATACTGATCGGGCTTGCGCTCCTTGAGCTTGTAGGGACCAGTGCCGACGAACGCTGTCATCGGCTCTTCCTGCTTCTCTGAAGGCAGAATGATTGCTGCTGAATTGTTGAACGCGAGAAGCGATGTCAGCGGTGCATAGGCCGTGTTCAGTGTGATTTTCACCGTCGACGGATCGATGGCTTCGACGCCGCTGATGACCGTAGCCGTCTGCTTGCCGCGAGAGGCAATCTTCATCCAGCGATTGAGCGACGCCACGACATCCTCTGACGTCATCTCTGAGCCGTCGTGGAACGTGATACCGGAGCGCAGCTTGATCGTGTAGGTTTTTCCGTCATCGGCAATTTCCGGCAGGCTTTCAGCCAGCAAGGGCGTGGGCTTCCAGGACTTGTCGAACGTGTAGAGCGTTTCAAAAATATGCTGACTTACAATGCCCACTAGATCAGCAGTCGAGACCATTGGGTCCAGTGTCGGTGGCTCGCCGACTGTGGCGACATTGATAACGCCGCCCTTCTCCTGCGCGAATGCTGACGAAGCGACTGCGATAAGGGCGGTTCCCAATAACAATGCGAGTTTGAGCGTTTTCATCTTGTGTTCCCCATTTATTACGTAATTATGTAATGGTATACGTTATTTTGGAATAGTATCGCGTGATAACGACTTGTCAAGCCTGTCTGGGCAATCCAACAATCCGGTTCAGGTATTTTTGAGCGCCAGTTCCGAAGCAGAGCGCGTCGGCTGCATCGGGAGGTGTATAACAAAACGGCCGGGCAGCAACGAAGCTACCCGGCCGCTATCAGAGCGGTGTGCGGTCAGTGGCCGCCTTCGACGGCGGTTGCCGCTTCGCGCAGATCCTCTGCGCTGCCCACTGCGCCGTTGAAGAATGCGTTGAGCAATACGGCTGCGAGCGAAGCCAGTAGAATGCCGGATTCGATCAGGGGGTGTATCGCGTGAGGCATCCACATTTTGAAATCGGGCGCAACCAGCGGGATCATGCCGAAGCCGAGGGAAACCGCGACGACGAAAAGATTGTTGCGGTTGGTCTTGAAATCGACTGCGGAGAGGATCCGGATTCCGGTAGCGGCGACCATGCCGAACATGACCAGGCCCGCGCCGCCAAGCACGAATATGGGCAGGGCCTCAACGAGCGCTCCCATTTTCGGAACCAGCCCGAAAATCATCAGGATGATACCACCGGCAACGCAGACAAACCGGCTTTTGACACCCGTTACACCAACGAGGCCAACATTCTGCGAGAAACTCGTATAGGGAAAGGTATTGAAAATGCCGCCGATAACAGTTCCCAATCCGTCGGTCCTCAATCCGCGTGACAGCATAGGCTGAGTCACAGGCTTGCCGGTCATTTCGCCGAGCGCCAGGAACATCCCTGTCGATTCGATCAGGACGACGATCATCACGAGTGTCATTGTCGCGATGAGTATCGGATCAAAGATCGGCATGCCGAAGTGGAAAGGCGCGATAGGCTCAAACCAGCTTGCATTGCCAACCTTGTCGAAATGCATCATGCCGAAGGATGCCGCCAATATACCGCCAATGATGATACCCAGCAGAACGGCGATGTTGGACAGGAAACCCTTTCCAAACCGTGCGATGAAAAGTATGGCCGCCAGTACGATCGCCGAGACAATGATATGCGACGGCTGGGCGTAGGCCATGTTCTGGACGCTCGGTGCGAGCGCAAGCTTTGGCGGCATTGCAGGCAGGGTCGATCCGGCCGCAGTGCCAAGCTCCGAAATGCTCTTCAGCCATTCCGCATGTTCAGGGGCGACAATCTTTGGGGCCGTTGGCCCAAAGGGATTTCCGAAAATCCAGTTGATGCCGATTTTCATCAACGAAACGCCGATGACAAGAATGATCGTGCCAGTGACGACCGGCGGAAAGAATTTCAGCATCCGGCTGACAAGCGGCGCGATCAGGATCGTTATGATACCTGAACCGATAATCGCACCGAAGATCATTCGTGCGCCGTCCGTCCCCGGATTGGAGTTGGCCATTGCCACCATCGGGCCAACAGCGGCGAATGTCACGCCCATCATGACCGGAAGCTTGATGCCGAACCATTGGGTGGCGCCGAAAGCCTGTATGAGAGTGACGAGGCCGCAGACAAAGAGATCGGCAGAAATCAGGAAGGCGACCTGCTCCGGCTCCAGCTTCAAGGCGCGGCCCACGATCAGCGGCACCGCGATAGCCCCGGCATACATGACCAGAACGTGTTGCATTCCAAGTGCAGCAAGGCGCGACGCGGGCAGCACCTCATCGACCGGATGAGTCGTTGATGACATTTCAGAGTTCCCTTTTTTATATGTTCATTGTCCTCAAGGCTGGATTGTTGCCACGAGGAAGGACGCCATGATCAATGCTAACGCGAGATGCGACTATAAAGAAGTTCTGAAAACTGTTTCGCCCGAACGAGTGATAATACTGCTGTTGCAGGGAAGCTCTATGCCTTTTGACACGCAGCTCACCACGCGGCCCGATAGATCGCCAAGGCGTCGGCCTCGGTAATGTCGCGTGGATTATTCCCCAAGAGGCGCGTCTGCTTCATTGCATCACGCGCCATGCCTGCCAGATGCTTTTCTTCGATATTGAGTTCTCGCAATCGCGATTGCAAGCCCAGTCTCGAAGACAATTGCGCCAATCGCTCGATGAAGGCGGCACAGCGGCCCTGAACACCGTCTTCCGCCGCAATATCGGGAAATACGTCGGATGCGATTTCCGCATAACAATTTGCGGCAACCGTGGCGTTGTAGCGAAGGACATGCGGGAGAACGAGAGCGTTGGAAAGCCCGTGCGGCACATGGAATGAGCCGCCTATCGGATATGCGAGGGCGTGGACGGCCGCAACCGGGGAATTGGCGAAGGCCTGCCCGGCGAGCATGGAGCCCAGAAGCATGGCGCTGCGCGCCTCGATATTTCCGCCATCGAAAACGGCTTTCTCGATATTGCTGCCGAGAAGCTGGAGCGCCTGTCTTGCAAGCGCGCGCGACAACGGGTTGTTGTTGGGGTTCTTCGACGCGTAAGCTTCAATTGCATGCACCATTGCGTCGATGCCCGTTGCAGCAGTTATGTGCGGCGGCAGGCCCAGCGTCAGTTCGGGATCGAGAATCGCGATATCCGGCAGAATGACCGGGGACGATACGCCCCGTTTTTCGTCGCCGCCGACGGTGATGATCGATACAGGCGTGACTTCCGAGCCGGTGCCAGCCGTGGTTGGAACAAGCACAAGCGGAAGCCGCGGCCCCTCGGCGTTGCCCACGCCCCAGGCATCCTCAAGCTTTTCATCGGAACCGCACAGCAGTGCGGCAAGCTTGGCGACATCGAGAGAGGATCCGCCGCCAAAACCGATGACACCGGTTGCCTTGGCCTGTTTTCCGAGTTCAACGGCCTTCATCAAGGTTGTGAGTGAAGGATCGGGTTCAATCTCGTCGAACAGCGCGATTTCCACCCCTGCCCTGTGGAAACTGTCAAGCGCGGGGTCGCACAGGCCCATTTTGCGCAATCCCGGATCGGTGATGAACAGAATTCGCGGGCCGCAACATTGTGCAGCGAGACTGTGGAGTTCCTGCGCCGCGCCATTGCGAAAGATGATCTGACCGGTCGTGTTGAAAATGAACGGAGTCATGCGCTTCTCTGCGTGATCGGGATCGGATAGGCTTGATCGCGTCAGGAGATACGGAGTTGGTTCACTTTTCAAGGGTGCAGGATGGAAATTGGCCAGGATTTGCTCTCAGATCGTAAAATCTCGCAATCGTTCCTCCAATTTCCGGATTGTCCCTGAATCCGCATTCGCGAAGGCAAACCGCAGGAACTGGCGGTGTTCAGGTCCGAAATACTCACCGGGGATGGTAAGGATACCAGCTTCCTTTGCAAGCCGCTCCGCCACTTCGCTCGAGGCAAGTTCCGGGAACGGATGCCGCACAAATGCGAAGTAAGCACCGATGGCCTCCAGCTTCCAGTCGTCCAGGTTGGTCATGACACCCCGCAACGCATTGGCCCGCAGTTCTATCTCGTGCCGGTTGCCGGACCGCCAGTCAACGAGCGCGGGCAAGCCCTTCGCGACGGCTATTTGTCCGGCGCGCGGCGCGCAAATCTGCAAATTGTCCATGATCTTGGCAATTTCCGCGACAACAGCCTCACCCGCCGTTATCGCGCCCAGTCGATGGCCGGGAATGCAGAAGGATTTAGAGAAACTGTAAAGCTGGATCAGGTGGCTCTGCCATCCGGGTGAGGCCAGCAGATCGTGAGGGGCCCCGGAGCCTTCCGGCAGGAAGTCGCGATAGGTTTCATCGAGGATGAGCCATATGCCGTTTTCGCGGCAGATGTCGAATATAGCCCGCAACTGTTCGGCCGGATAGATCGCACCCGTCGGATTGTTGGGAGTAACAAGCGCCAGCGCACGCACATCCGGTGCCAATGCCTGCTGGATCGCTTCGACGGTCGGGACGAAGCCGTTCTGCGCCGCGCATGGAACATAGCCGGTCTTGATGCCGAGCATCGCCAGTGTTGTTTCGTGATTGAAATAGAAAGGGCTTGTCATCAGGATGCGCTCGCCGGCGGTGGCTACCGCTATGGCGGCGCAAACGAAGGCTTGATTGCAGCCCGATGTGACGTGAATATTCTCGTTCCCGATCGTTGCCCCGTAGAGCGATGAAACATGTCCCGCATAGCTCCGGCGGAGCGCGGTTTCACCCTCGATCGGCCCATAACCTGTATATGCGAGCGATGAGGCAGCCTCGCCCAGCCAGGCAAGTATATCGGGATGGGGCGGATAGCCGGGAACAGCCTGTGAAAGATCGATCAAAGGCCCCTGTCGCCCGTCGTAGGATCGCCCCCAGGCCTGAACCGACGGGACTGGCGGCGGTGACAATCGGGTAACATTCGAATTCAGCAATGCTTCAATCATAGGGTGGTCCTAACGGATAATGGATTTTGAACGGCGCTTTGCGGCTCGTCCGGGTCGTTTGGGTTGGTTGTTCGCGGCCTTGCTGCTTTCGGGCGCGCTGATCTTTCCGTTACGGCGGCGCAAGACCCTGCGCGCGGAGGTCTGTGGTTCGGTCATGGTGTCGCTATCAAGCGAAGCGAAGAGCCAGTCAATAAAAACCTTGACGATGGGTGCATTGCGCACTTCGTTGCGGCAGGCGACATAAAACGCGTCGTTGGCCGGAACCGTAAGATCGAATGGAACGATAAGTTCGCCCTTCGCGATCAGATTGCTGGCCGTGATGGTGTCGCCGAGTGCAACCCCATGCCCGTAGAGTGCAGCCTCCGTCGACAACCGGGCATCGCTCATGAAGTGCTGCGCGCCGCGGGTCAGGTCGATGGCATCGGCGGCCGCAAGCCAGGTGTTCCACTCGCGCCCGTCATCGCCGTGAAGCAGGACGTGATTGCGCAGGTCGCGCACGGTGCGCAATGGCCTGCTGTTGAGCAGCGTCGCGCTTACCACCGGAAACAGCCGCAGGTTGCTCCACAGGCGCGCCCAGCAGTCGCTCCAGTTGCCATCACCATAGAGGATACAGATATCGACGCCGGGCGATCGAAGCTGATCGGCTTCATTGGATGCGATCAGGGTGAGCCGGATATCCGGGTATTTCTCCGTAAACTGGTTCATTCGGGGGATGAGCCAGAGCGAGAGCAGCGCGGGAACGCAGGTGATGACCAGTTCGCCGCTGGTCGTGGGACGCTTTATCAGCGCCGTCGTTGTCGCTATGTCCTCAAATGCCTTCGATACGGTGGGCAGCAGCAATGCGCCCTGCGGGGTGAGTTTCAGACGCTGCGCGCCGCGCTCGAAAAGCTGCACGTCCAGCGCTGCTTCCAAGGCCTTGATCTGATGGCTGATGGCTCCGTGCGTCACATGGAGTTCGCGAGCGGCGGCGGAAACGGAGCCATGCCTTGCGGTGACTTCAAAGGCGCGCAGAGGGTTCAAAGGTGGCAGGCGGCCAAGGGTCATCGGGTTGATCGGTTAGAATTGTGATGTGAGAATTTTTCACATCATACGCTATAACAATGTCAATTGATTTTCCATCCGTTTTGTAACGTAATGTCGCCAATAGAGGCAAAAAGCCCAAGGGGAACCGACAGAACAGATCAAGCCAGTGCTTCCGCATTGTGCTGTTCTTCTTGTTTTTCCGGGCTGATACAAGCGGGACAAAGCGATGAAGACGGATGATAAAGCGTGGGATTCGGAGCAGTTGAATGATCTGCGTGCCAAATACGGCGAGGGTCATGGCGGGGAGTTGTTCGATCCGACGTTCCGCAAGGTTGCCGACAAGATTTTTTCCAAGAGCGGCACACGTCTCGCTCCTTATGCGGGCATCCCGACATTTCTTTCAGCCCCGTCAATGCAGGTTGACGCCGATGATCCCGATTTCGGCAATCTGCAGGTGGCAATCACCGGTGTGCCGATGGATTTGGGCGTCACCAACAGGCCAGGCTCCCGCTTTGGGCCGCGTGCAGTGCGAAGCATCGAGCGCATCGGACCCTATAACCACGTTCTTGGATGTGCGCCGGTGTTTGATCTGCGCGTTGCGGACATTGGTGACGTTCCCTTTGCCAGCCGCTATCGGCTGGAGCAGAGCCATGAGGACATTGAGCGTCGCTTCAACCAGATTGTCGATGCCGGTGTTGTGCCGCTCGCTGTTGGCGGCGATCATTCCATTACTCATCCAATCCTGAAAGCTGTCGGTAAGGACCGGCCCGTGGGCCTCATCCATATCGACGCGCATTGCGATACGGGCGGAGCGTTCGACCAGACGAAATTTCATCACGGCGGGCCGTTTCGCAATGCGGTTCTCGATGGCGTGCTTGATCCGAGGCGCACGATCCAGATTGGTATTCGTGGCGCGGCGGAATATCTTTGGGGATTTTCCTATGAGTCCGGCATGACCGTTATTCATGCGGAAGAGGTGACGGGCCTTGGCATTCCCGCGATCATCGAAAAGGCGATGGCGATCGTGGGTGACGGGCCGACCTATCTTTCGTTCGATATCGACAGTCTCGACCCGAGCTTTGCACCGGGTACGGGAACACCGGAGATTGGCGGGCTGACAACGCGCGAAGTGCTGGAACTTATCCGTGGATTGAAAGGCATCAACCTCGTTGGCGGTGATGTCGTGGAAGTCGCCCCGCAATATGACGCAACGACGAATACCGCGCAGGCGGGCGCCCAAATACTGTTTGAAATTCTGAGTTTGATGGCTTTCAGCCCGTTTGCCACAGGACAACGCAGCTGATTCCGGTAATATGCACATGGGGACAACCGGCAAAAAACGACCGGATAAAGAGGAGTTAGAGACATGAACGAGATTCTCAACAAGAGCGTCAGTCGCCGATCGGTGCTCGCTACGGGGGCGGTGGGAGTCGCTATGCTGGCCATGCCGACGGTTTTGCGGGCGCAGGACAAGTCGCTGAAGGTCGGCGTCTATGGCGGCTACTTCAAGGGTTCCTTCGATAAGAACATCTTTCCCGAATTCACCAAGGCAACGGGCATAGCCATTCAGTCCATCGCGGAGCCGACGGGCGAGGCATGGCTGGTTCAGCTCGAACAGGCAGCCAAGGCTGGCGCCGCTCCCGCCGATGTTTCAATGATGTCTCAGGTTGCCATGCTCAAGGGGCAATCCACGGACCTGTGGGCGCCACTGGATATGGCGAGGATTCCCAACTCGAAAAACCTGCTTGATCACTTCGTCAACAAATATCCTGATGGTCGCGTCGCGGGTATCGGTGCCGTAGCGTGGTACATCACGCTCGTCACCAACACGGATGTTTTCAAGGAAGCGCCGGAATCCTGGGCCGCGTTCTGGGATCCGGCCAATGCAGACAAGCTCGGCCTTCTCGCGCTGGTTTCCAATTCTTTTTTGCTCGAGGTGACCGCCAAGACATTCTTCGGCGGCACGAATGCGCTCGATACCGAAGAAGGGATACTGAAAGCTTTCGACAAGCTAGCGGAAGTCAAGCCGAACGTGCGTCTCTGGTATCGCGACGAGGCCCAGTTCGAGCAATCGCTGAAATCCGGCGAGATTCCGATGGGCCAGTATTATCACGATGTGACCGGACTCGCCGCTGCCGATGGGCATCCGGTTCGGTCAACCTTCCCAAAGGAAGGCGGGATTCAGGATTCAGGCTGCTGGGCCCTCACCCGAGCCTCGAAGAAAATCGATGAATCACATGTTTTCATAGACTATATGAGCCAACCGGCGATACAGGCGACACTTTCGCGTAAGGTCGGTACTGCACCGACGATCAAGCGTGAGCTTCTGGATCTGACGGACGTGGAATTCGCCGCCGTTTCCTCGGATATCGCCCCGATTATCCCGCGCTATGACCTCTACACGACAAAGGCAGACTGGCTGAACCAGAAATGGACCGAACTGATCGTAGGCTAGTCAAGACACAAGCAATCAAAGCCACCTCCGAAGGGAGGTGGCGCATCAGGAAATCGGACGCCCGGCCAGCGTGTCGTTGGAAAAGTGAGAGAACCCATGTCTGGATTGGTTCTGAATGATGTGACCAAGAAGTTCGGGACATTCACAGCGGTCGAGAATGTGCATCTTTCCGTCCCTCATGGCACATTTGTCTGCATGCTTGGTCCGTCAGGCTGCGGCAAGACCACCCTCATTCGCATGATTGCAGGACTTGATGATCCAACGGGCGGTTCGATCCTGCTTGACAATGACGACATCACCCGAATTCCGACACACAAGCGCGATCTAGGCATGGTGTTCCAGTCGCTCGCGCTCTTTCCGCATCTGACGGTTGGCGAAAACATCGCCTATCCGCTGCGTATTCGCAATCGCGGGCGAGAGGAACAGAAGAAGCGCGTGGACGAACTTCTCTCGCTTATCCATCTCACCGGCTATGACGACCGTTCTGTGTCGAAACTCTCAGGTGGCCAGCGCCAGCGCGTTGCCATAGCACGCGCCCTTGCCATTTCACCAAAGCTCTTCCTGCTTGATGAACCTCTTTCGGCGCTTGACGCCAAATTGCGCGAGGCAATGCAGGTGGAACTGCGCCAGCTTCAGCAAAAACTCGGTATAACGACCATCGTCGTGACACATGACCAGCGTGAGGCGATGACCATGGCCGATACGGTTGTTGTGATGAGCGGTGGCCAGATCAGGCAAGCTGCGTCGCCCATTGAAGTTTATCGCAAACCGGCCGACACCTTTGTCGCCGACTTTATCGGCTCCACCAATCTGATCGAAACGCAAGCGGATGCCTCCGGTGCCGCAATTGTTTTAGGCCGAACTGTTAGCGGCCTCGCCTTGCCGTCAGGCACCCGCAAGGCGACGATTTCCGTCCGGCCTGAAGACGTGCGTCTCTCTGCGCCGGGTGAAGGGGCGATCGAAGGGACCGTCACTTTCGTTCGCGATCTTGGCGGCACTATCGAAACATTCATTGAAGCGGGCAGGCAGCAGATCGTCGCTGTATCGACTCCCCGCGCGCGACCGGATGTAAGTGTTGGGCAGCGCGTCGGGATCGTGCTTTCGCCGGACGTCTGCGTGGTGCTTAAATAATGAAGCGGGAAGCGCCACAATCCGTCGCCGATTATGCGCCGCTGTTTTTCCCGGCGACGATGCTGATCGTCTTCTTCGTGATACCCTTCGGCACGATGATCGTCGTCAGCTTTTTCCAGCGGCAACAGGGTGGTTTCTACACACCTGCCTTCGTTTTCAGTAATTATGAGCGGTTTCTGTCAGCATTCTTTGGTGGAGTTCTTGGCTTCTCGCTGATGCTGGCTATCGCCGTGGCCATTTGCTGCGTGGCCCTCGCTCTCCCCTTCACCTATTTGCTGACCAAAATCCATCGTCGTTGGCAGATAGTCTGGCTCGTGGCGCTGCTGTCAGTCCTGTCGCTCTCGGAAGTGATCATCGGCTTTGCATGGTCGACATTGTTCTCGCGCACCGCTGGCATCACCAATCTGTTTGTGGCGCTCGGGCTTATGAGTGAAGCGAAAGCGCTGGCGCCAAGTTTCTGGGCGGTTCTCACCGGCATGGTCTATCAGGCGTTGCCCTATACGATCCTTGTTCTCTATCCGGCTCTGGTTCGCCTTGACCCGACATTGATGGAGGCAGCCCGTACATTGGGCTCATCGCCTGTCCGCGCCTTTTTCAATGTGCTCGTGCCTGCATTGCGCATGACGATCACGGCGACGCTCATCATGGTTTTCATCTTCGCGCTAGGCTGTTACCTGCTTCCGCAGATACTCGGGCGCCCGCAACACTGGACGCTGTCCGTGCTGATCACCGATCAGGCGATCTATCAATCCAACATGCCTTTTGCGGCTGCCATGGCGGTGTTTCTTGTGCTGGTTACGCTCGGTCTGGTCACATTGACGCTCCTCGTGGGACGCAAGGGAGCCGCAGCATGAGCACATTGTTCAAGCGTCTGTATTTTTTCGCAATCGGTATATTTCTGGCGCTGCCGCTGATCATGGTCGCTGGCGTATCGGTCAACGAGAAGCAAACGCTTGCCTTTCCTCCGAAAGGCTTTTCCCTTGGGTGGTATGGGGAAATATTCGCAAACTCTGAATGGCGAAACGCGCTCCTTGCTTCCATCATTCTCGCGCTGACCTCAGCGGCGTTGGCTGTCGCTATCGCCCTGCCCCTGTCATGGTTCCTGTGGCGGCGGTTGGCCCCGTGGGCCAATATTTTTCAGGTTCTCGGCATCGCACCCTTCACCCTGCCACCCGTTATCACGGCGTTGGGACTGCTGACTTTCTGGGCAACAACCGGACTTTACGGGCAACCCTGGACGGCTGTCATAGGCCACGCAATTTTTTTCGTCACGCTGCCCCTCGTTACGCTGTCGCTCGGTTTTTCGTCCATCGATCGTTCTTTTGTCGAAGCAGCAGCAACAATGGGCGCGAATGATCGCATGATCTTTCGCACGGTAGTTCTGCCGCTCATCATGCCGTATCTGATCTCCGGCTACGCTTTTGCTTTCGTTTTATCGCTCAACGAATATATCGTCGCCTATATGACGGTCGGGTTTACGATGGAGACGCTGCCGATCAAGATTTTCAACGCGCTGCGCTATGGCTATACGCCGACCATGGCGTCTGTAACGGTCCTTTTCGTTGCGGTTGCGGCGGTCATTTTCTCGCTCGTCGCAAAGTTCGGCGATCTGCCAAGACTTCTCGGCGCAATGGCTTCGGATGACAAATGATGCAAATAGCCGTTCTCCAGATGCAAGCCACCGCTGGCAACGTTCATACCAATCTTGAACGTATCGACAGTGCTGCACAGGAAGCGGCACGCGGCGGCGCCTCGCTGCTGGTCACGCCTGAGCTTTCGCTCACCGGCTACGGCGCTGGTGAAGCCTTGAGGCGGTTGGCCGAACCCGTTGATCGCGAGCAGATCAGAAGGCTTCAAGTCATCGCCCGCTCGGCCGGCATTGCAATTGTCGCCGGGTTTGCGGAAAGCGATAGGCAGGACATCTACAACAGTGTTGTTTTTGTCGAAGGCGAAAGAACGCCCGTTGTTTATCGCAAATCGCATCTCTATGGCGATTATGAACGGGCGTTGTTTGTATCTGCTCCACCCTCCAGCAGCATCGTTGAATACCAGGGGCTTCGGCTGGGAATCCTGATCTGCTACGATGTCGAGTTTCCGGAGAATGTCCGGCGGCTGGCATTGGCTGGTTGCGATGTGATCCTCGTTCCGACCGCTGTTCCACAAGGGGCATCCGGCCTATTTATAACTGAACACATGATCCGGGTCCGCGCCTTCGAGAACCAGATTTTTATCGCCTATGCCAACCATGCGGGAGCCGATGAGATGTTCAGTTTCGCCGGCCGCTCCCAGATAGCCGCGCCCGATGGCAGCCTCATCGCCCAATGTGATGACAATGCCGAACGGCTCCTCTTTGCTGAAATAGATCCCGACCGTTTTGCGGATTCGATCAGGGACAATCCCTATCTGGAAGACCTGTGTCGTCAAGGCTTGTCGAAAAAATCCTGAGTACGCCGGGGTTTATCCAGCGACCTTGCCATTCTTCTCGAAGAGGCGGACCGCCATCGCGCGCAGAACTCAATCAGCAGTTGTTTCGAGCGGGTTGGACGAGGTTTGCCATCAGGCGGAAAGCGCCGGGCACAAGCCTGTCCATCTGGTGATGCAGCACGAGGCTCGTATGCGTGTGCCGCCCTTTCCCGATGGCGGCCGAAACCAGTGCGCCCCTCAGCGGGGCTTCATCGGCATCATGCATCGCAAGAAGCGGCTGATAGGCGTCGTCCCATTTTGAAGCAAAGTAAAGGCCGCGTTCCTTATCCCATCCGCCCCAGTCCTGCGGTCCTATTCGGTTGGGGCCGATCAGCAACGGGTGGTTCGCATCCAGAATTTCAACCACAGCGTTTGGATTGGTCACACGCCAGCGAAGCGATGGCGAGCCGATTTCAAGGAAGCGCGGCGGCGTCGCCAACGGGTTCCAGCCGTCGCTCGGGCGATGATAAAGTGTGACTAAATGGCCACCGTCTTCAACGAACCGGTGCAGTCGGTCTCTGGCCGCTGCAAGATCCGTCCGAAGGCCAAAGGCAAAGATGCCGATAATGATGGTCGTGAAGGCGGAAAGATCTCCCGCAAGGGCGATACTGTCCATTTCTGTCACGTCCAGTTCCAACCGTTGCAGCCATGTGGCAACGCGGTCTGCACCACCTCCGACATAGCCGATACGGGCATTCTCGGGCAGCTTGAGGTCAAGCGACAGAACGTGCAGGGTTTCCGGCGCGACGTGTTGCGTTCTGCCGATATGCGGGTAGGCAATGGGCGTGATACGCGAGGCCGTGCGTCCGTCGATGATGGGGATCAGTTTTATCTGGCCCGCCGTTGGAGGGGCCAGAGCCGATAGCGCCCAGCCCTCGCCGTTCCGATTGACTTGCCAGCCTTCGGGTGCGTCGAATTGCAAGGCTCCGCTCGCCAGCGGTCGCTTGAGCTTGAACGCCCAAGGGCGCTGTTTCGTATGGGTGGACAGGATGAGTGCGTCCGGGACGAACTCAACCGAATGTTTCGGAATGATACGCAAAGGCTCTTCGAAATCGATCGGGCAATCAACTGTCCCACCCGCTATTTCGACACAGATATTAATGAATCCGTCGTCATTGCCGCCGAGTGAAGCCCATGCGGGTGGGTATTGGGTTGAAAGAGACGCGTCGGAATCAACGCTCAATTCGAAGCGCGTTATCGGTCCGGTCGTGACGCCTTCACCGCAATGAATCCCTTCCGGCATGACGGGTGCGATGTCCGGTATCTGACCGGGTCTGGCCCCTTCGATCTGGACAACGAGTTCGCTTTTATCGCCCGGAGCCAAGGATGCCGGATTGCAACAAGCCCGGACTAGAAGGCCCTGGGCTTCAAGAAGAGCAGCGTGAATTTCGGCAAGCTTGCGGGTGAGCCGATGGCCATGCCGCGCTATAAAATCATCCGGCGCGTCGCTCTGTACCCTGCCGATCTGACCGAGGGCGGCAAGCAACGCGTTTTCGATATCTCCGCGACGAGGAAACGACGCAATCGCCTGTTCAAGCCTTGTATGAGCGAGGTTGAGCGCTTCGCGTGCTGTTGGCGGCAAATCGGGATCGTCGGCCAGATCTGCTAGTGTTGAGGGTATATGATCGAGGATGGATGTTTCCGCCGTACCCCCACCCGAGGCATGAAGACGATGCAGTGGCCAAGCCGTCTTTGGCGTATCGCGCCAGACACCCATGCCCTGGGACGCGTGGTAAGCGCGCGACCATTCGCCTATCCGGTCGTACTCAACACCTGTTGCCGGTTCGGATGCCTCCGCCTCAACGATGATTGTTGCAACCGGTGGAGGAACTTCGTCATCATAGGTATCGCCGCCGCCGGACCATGCGGGCAGATAATATTTCGAAACACGCCATGGCGTGAGCCCCTCCGAGAAATGCTCCGGAAAGGCCGTTGGGCTTGCGGCAAGGGCGATTGCCTTCTCGGCGGCGCGGGTCATCGCGCGATGGTGGCCGTGCTGGCCGGGAACGTCGAGGAAGGTCGGGAGAACGATGTCGGGCCGTTCGCTTCTGTAAGCGCGAACAAGCCGCTCGATGATCCGCTCCTCTCCCCAATGGGCGAATGTCTGGTCTCCGTCTTTCGAGAAGCCGAAATCGTGAATTGGATCGTCGGGACCGTGCCCCAGCCAGACAATATCGGCGTCGAGCCCCCGGGCGGCTTCCTCCATCTCTCTCGTTCGCAATACGCCCAGCGCACCAGAACGCTCAGGGCCGAGTGCGTTTTGCCCGCCCTCGCCGCGTGTCGAACAAGCGACGATCACGCGCAATCCGAGGCCAAACCGCAAACAGGCGAGCAGGCCGCTTTGCTCGTCGTCGGGATGGGCGCCGGTGTTCATCAGCGTAACCGTTGATTTCAGCCGGGAAAGAGCGCGGTGCAGGCGGATGAGTGCAGGGTTGGCCTTCTGGCGTTGAAAACGTTCGTGAGCGGTCAGCAATGGCTTACTCCCAAAATCGACTAATGATCGGCGTCTTCCGGCGAGATGGCTGAAATATCGAGTTTCGGCGTAACGATCTCGAAGAGCGGAAGAGCCGCCGCGCCAAGTGCCGCGGTCATCTGTCCTGTCTGGCCTCTCAGCACGCGCGGCAGCGTGCGAGCCTTACGGCTGGCAACGGATGTCGGCAGATTTTCCATGGTCCTGATGATGTCGTCGATCACCGCATCGGGAAGCGCACCACCAAGTATGACCGTCTCGGGGTCGAGAATGTTTTCGAGCATGGCGATCATCGGCGAAATATATTCCGCCGCCTCGCGCACCCATGCCTGAAGCACGGGGTTTCCGTCTGCCCGGAGCTTCTCAATATCGGAAAATTCAGTTCCGGTGATACCGGCCTCCTCAAGGCGCTCCTGTAGCGCATAGAGTGAAGCATAGCGTTCCAGACAGCCGCGCTGACCGCATGGGCACGGCTTGCCACCGGGCGCAACGACGACGTGGCCAATTTCCCCTGCATTACCGAATGCTCCGCGAAACGGCACGCCGTCATGGATCATCCCGAGGCCGACGCCCGCGCCAAAATAGATCATGCAAAAATTGGAGATCGTATGTCCCGCACCGAAAAGACGCTCACCGACGGCGGCGGCTGTCGCGTCGTTCTCAACGGTGACCGTTTCTCCGCTCGCCTCGCTCAACACCTTGGCTGCATCCACCTGGGCCCAGCCGGGCAACGTCGTCGGACCGACGGATGTCATTCCTTCGATTTCGAAAGGTCCCGGCATGACGACGCCGACACCGAGCAGTTTCGATTTATAGATTTTACGAATCTTCGCCAGTTCATCGACAAAGCGGGGAATGATCTGTTCTGGCTGTGTGTTTGCAACGGGCGTTATCGTCTGGGAGCGGATCGAACCACCAAGATCCAGAACGGCGGTTACCATGTGATCGGCGGCAATCTCAACGCCTATCGTCACTGCGCCATCGGGATTGACCGCAAACTGCACCGGTGGTTGTCCTCGCCCCGAGCGAAGGCGACCCAGTTCCATAAGAAGATTTTCGCTAACCAGTTCATCGACGATATTGGCAACGGCTTGCGCCGAGAGATGGGTTAGCTTCGCGATTTGTGTGCGACCCAGAGAGCCATGAGTCCGGACGACCTCAAGCACAACACGCCTGTTGTGACTGCGGCTACGCTCAGGATTCTTGCCTATTGCGATCTGATGCCTGCCGCCCATCCGCCCATTCATTATGTCATCCTATACCTGATGCCTTCTCCTGGCGAAACGGTGCCAACAGAGATATAATAAATCAAGTAAATTATTTTATTGACAAACGATGGCTCTGAATGAACCGTATATGGGTGGCGGCGCGAAGTTTCCGCAGCAAGAATCGGTTCGATTCAGGCAATGACGAGATCATTGCCTGATAATGAGTGGTGAGTTGGGTTGAACCGCCGTAGCGTCGCGCGCGGCAGTTCGGGGGAAGTCAAAACACCTGTACGGCAAGGACGAACAGGGGCAAAAGGAGGTTCTCATGCGCAGGAATATGGTGTTTGCAGGTTTGGTGGCGGGTTTCAGCGCCTTTGCCTTCAATGCGGCTCAGGCGGTTGAAATCGAATACTGGCAGTATGTATTCGATACCCGCGTCAAGGCGATGGATCAGCTCATCGAAAACTTCGAGAAGGCCAATCCCGGAATCACGGTCAAGCAAACGACCTTCCCTTACGCCGACTACCAGACCCGTGTCGTGGCCGCCAACATGGCGCAGAAAGGCCCCGACGTCATGCAGATCTTCTACGGCTGGCTTGACAAGTTCGTCGCCGGCAAGCTCGTTCAGCCGCTTCCTGCCGATACGTTCCCGCACGACAAGATCGAGAGCGAATTTTTCCCGATCGTCAGCGCAATGAAGCGTGGCGACGATTATTATGGGTTGCCGACGGCTGTTCGTTCGCTTGCCCTGTTCTATAACAAGAAGCTGTTCGAGGAGGCTGGGCTTGATCCAAACAATCCCCCGAAAACGCTTGATGAATTTGTAGCCGCCGCCGAAAAGACCACCAAGCGCGATGCGTCGGACAACATCACTGTCGCGGGCATCACGCTCGACATGGCCGGTCAGGATCATCATTGGTGGCGCGAAGTGCTGGTTCGTCAGTACGGTGGAGAGCCTTATGCGGACAATTACACCAAGGTAACCTATGACAATGAAGCGGGTGAAGCCGCTCTGAAATTCTACACCGATCTTCAGCTGGACAAGAAAGTTGGCCGCGTTGGCTTCATGGATGAAGGACAGGCGGCGTTCCGCGCCGGTCTGGCCGCCATGACCATCGATGGCACGTTCCGTCTGGGCTCGTTCAAGTCCATCGACGGGTTTGAATGGGGCGTAACTGAGCTTCCGGCCAATGCCGAGGGCGTCCGCTCCAATTATGCGAGCTATTTCGCCAATGCCATCGGATCGCGCGCGGAAGGTGAGCGCCTTGAGGCAGCCAAGAAATTTCTTACCTATATCTCCTCGCCGGAAGCGATGAAAATCTGGCTGGATACGGTTGGCGAGCTTCCTGCCCGTCGTGAGGCAGCGATGACGGAAGCCAATCTGGCGGACCCGATTTACGGACCGTTCCTGAAAGGTCTGGAATATGCACAAACGACGATCTTTTTCGATGAAGCCGCACAACGCCAGACGGCGATGGACATGGTGAACCGCGTATTGCTTGAAGGGCAGTCCGCAAAAGATGCGCTTGCTCAGGCAGCCAAGGCCGAGCAGGCTATCATCGATAACGTCAAAAACTAAGAGCAGTCGTCAATGGCCACGGCTGCAACGAAATCAACTGGGGCGGCGCAGCGCCGCCTCGAAAGTAGTGGCCAGCGTCGGCTGGCAGACCGTCTGTCGATGCGATCCCGGCAACTGATCTGGGTGTGGACATTCCTCGCGCTTCCGATCCTGTTCTACAGCATTATCCGCTTCTATCCGACGTTGCAGGCATTCTGGCTTTCCCTGACGGACTGGGACCTGATGAAGCCGCCCTCGTTCATCGGGTTCGGAAACTACCAGAAACTTCTGGCAGACCCTGAGTTCTGGAAGGTGTTTGGCAACACATTCACCTATCTGATCATCGGCACACCCATCAGCCTGGTGTTGGCGTTTCTGATTGCCTTTTACCTCGACCGCGTGCGTTTTCTGCACGGGTTCATCCGCGCGCTCTATTTTCTACCGTTCCTGACGACCGCCGCAGCCATGGCGTGGGTCTGGCGCTGGTTCTATCAACCTGCACCCATCGGTGTGATCAATGATTTTCTGTCCACCCTAGGGCTTCCCCAGCAACCGTTCCTGAGTTCCGTCAGCCAGGCGCTTCCGGCCATCATGGTCACAGCGATATGGGCCGGTCTGGGCTTCCAGATCATCATTTTCATGGCTGGCCTCAGAGCTATTCCATCGACTTTCTATGAAGCTGCGCGTATCGATGGCCTCGGCGAATGGGCCATTCTGCGCAAGATTACGTTGCCGCTGCTGAAGCCGACGACCGTGTTTCTCGTAGTCTTTTCGTCCATTGGTTTTCTGCGGATTTTCGATCAGGTCTACAACATGACCTCAAATGATCCGGGCGGGCCGCTTGGGTCGACCAAACCGCTGGTTCTCATGATCTATCAGACGGCGTTCTCATCCTATGCGATGGGTTATGCGGCGGCGCAAACTGTTGTCCTCTTCGCCATCCTTCTCGTCGTTTCGCTGCTTCAGCTCTGGATATTGAGGGATCGCTGACATGACCACAGTTTCAATTGACCAGAAGCAGTCCCGGAGCGCGATGAAGAACATACACCCCGGCAGAATTCTTGCATGGACGATATTGCTGATTGGCGGGCTTATCATGATCACGCCTCTGCTTTTCATGTTTTCAACGTCGTTGAAAACGGCGGGGCAGGTCTATGACCTCCGGCTCATTCCCTCCGCCCCGACATTTGAGAACTACACGAAAGTATTGTCCGACGGACGTTTCGTGCGCTGGTTCCTGAACTCGACGCTGATAGCGGTTTGCGTCACCCTTTCGAACGTCTTTTTCGACAGCCTTGTCGGCTATACGCTGGCCAAATTCCAGTTCCGCGGCCGCTATTTCATCTTTCTGGCCATCCTTTCAACGCTGATGATCCCGACCGAGATGCTGGTCATTCCGTGGTATCTCATGTCGAGCCAGCTCGGCTGGCTGGACAGCTATTGGGGCATCATGTTCCCCGGAATGATGACTGCGTTCGGCACGTTCCTGATGAAGCAGTTCTTCGAGACGATTCCGAACGATTTTCTGGAGGCGGCGCGGGTTGACGGTCTCAATGAGTTCCAGATCTGGTGGAAGGTGGCCATGCCACTGGTGACGCCTGCCCTTTCGGCGCTCGCGATCTTCACCTTCCTCGGCAACTGGACTGCATTCTTCTGGCCGCTGATCGTAACCACGAGCGCCGAACTCTATACGCTGCCTGTTGGCCTTTCGAGCTTCGCTGTCGAAGCATCGATCCAGTGGGAAATGATCATGACAGGCGCAGCGCTTGCCACCCTGCCCACGCTTCTCGTGTTCCTGGTGTTGCAGCGATACATCGTGCGCGGCGTGATGCTGGCCGGCCTGAAGGGATAATGACATGACGGACATCAACCCACGCACCAGCGACCGCAGCATTTTTCCGGACCCTGTTTACAAGGAGACGGTGCTGCGGCCTCTCTTTGACGGTGCCAAGACCCATCATGTCGATGGGTTCCGCCGCATCGACCGCGCCCACCTTGTCATGCTGGTTGAAACCGGCATCGTGGACAAAGCGCAGGCCGCGAAAATTGCTGTCGCGCTCGAAGCGATAGACCGGGAAATCGATCCGGCGGCGCTTGTTTACACCGGCGAGGTCGAGGACTTTTTCTTTCTCATCGAAAAGGAGCTGAAAGCGCGTATCGGCGTCGATATAGCCGGACGGCTTCATACTGCACGGTCGCGCAACGATATAGACCACACGCTGTTCAAGCTTGGCCTGAGAGAGCGTATCGATGCCCTTCTGGGCAAGGCGAGACACCTGCTTGGCGTAATGATCGAGGCGGCGGAACGCGAGAAATCAACCCTCATCGTCGCCTATACACATGGGCAACCGGCACAACCAACAACATTCGGCCACTATCTTTCTGCCACGATTGAAGTGTTGATCAGGGACATCGAGCGCTTTGTCGAAGCGCGCAAGATCGTCAATTTGAGCCCTATGGGTGCGGCGGCGATCACGACGTCGGGATTCCCGATCGATCGGGCGCGGGTTGCGGAATTGCTCGGCTTTTCCGCTCCTCTTCGGAACTCATATAGCTGCATCGCAGCGGTCGATTATACGACCGCGACCTACAGCGCCATTGAACTGATGTTCCTGCATCTTGGACGTCTCATTCAGGACTTCCAATTCTGGACGAGCTTTGAAGTCGGCCAGATCTACGTGCCGAATGCACTGGTCCAGATTTCATCGATCATGCCGCAGAAGCGCAATCCTGTTCCGATCGAGCATATGCGCCATCTGGCCAGCCAGACATTTGGGCGCGCCCGCACCGTTCTCGATGTGATGCACAATACGCCGTTCACCGATATGAACGACAGTGAGGGCGAAACGCAGTCCATGGGATATGAAGCCTTTGCCTCGGCCGGTCGGGTTCTCGACCTGATGGCTGCATTCATTTCCGCGATCCGCATCGATCCGGAAAGGGTGGCGAACAACATCAGGCGGTCGTGCATAACGATTACCGAACTTGCGGATTCGCTGGTCAGGCTTGAGGGCCTGTCGTTCCGTGAAGCCCATGAGATTGCGGCATCGGTGGCGAAGGCGGTTGTCGCCGTAAACGGGGATCTGTCGAAAGACGGCTTTGAACCGTTCCTCAAATCCTTCGAGCATGCGACCGGGCGACAGACAAATATCGGCAGCGAGCAGTTCAACCAACTGGTGTCGGCGGAACATTTCGTGGCGGTGCGGGATCGCTTTGGCGGTCCGGCACCGGAGCCGATGGCCGCTGCGCTTCAGTCCTACCGTGAGAGGGCGCGGCAATTCGCGGCCAGCGCCGGTGATCTGGCCAAGGGCGAGACCGAGGCCGTAGCCGAACTCGAGCGCAAATTCAAAGCATTGATTGGAAGTGCCTGATGGCGACAATTCAACTGGAAAGTCTTGTAAAACGCTATGGGAAGGTGGAAGCCGTTCACGGCATTGATCTCGAAATTGCGGATGGAGAGTTTGTCGTGTTCGTAGGCCCCTCGGGCTGCGGCAAGTCCACAACGCTGCGCATGATTGCAGGTCTTGAAGATATTTCAGGCGGCACGTTGCGAATTGACGATGAAGTTGTCAATGAACGCGATCCGAAACAACGCAATATCGCGATGGTGTTTCAGAACTACGCCATTTATCCTCACATGACGGTGCGTCAGAACATTGGCTTTGGCCTTTATACATCGAAAATGTCGCGCGCGGAAAAAGGCAAGCGGATAGACGAAACGGCGCAGATCCTGGGCTTGCAAAGCCTGCTCGACCGTCGTCCTGCGGCCCTTTCGGGCGGTCAGCGGCAGCGCGTTGCCATCGGGCGGGCTATGGTGCGCAATCCGTCGGCTTTTCTGTTCGATGAACCACTCTCGAATCTGGATGCCCAGCTTCGCGCCCAGATGCGTATCGAGATCAAGCGTCTGCACCAGCGGTTGGGCACCACAATCGTCTATGTCACGCATGATCAGGTGGAAGCCATGACCATGGCGGACCGTATCGTCGTGATGCGCGACGGTCATATCCTTCAGACCGGCACGCCGATGGAGCTTTATGACAATCCGGTGGATGTGTTCACGGCGCGGTTCATCGGAAGCCCGTCGATGAACCTGATCTCCGGTCGTTTGACGGGTGCTGGCATTGAGGTTGCACCGGAAGGCGATCTGCTCATCGGCATTCGTCCGCATGATCTCGTTGTCGAAGAAGAGGAAGCAACCGCACCGGTTGCCTTGCGGCTTGAAGGTGTGGCCACAGCCGTTGAGCCGCTGGGGTCCGAGACGCTGGTGCATTTCGATGTTGCCGGAAAATCGGTGATCGCAACCGCCCAGGGTAAATTCATCCCGGCTGTTGGCAGCACAATCAAGGCTTCGACAGTACCTCGCAACCTTTACACATTCGATGCCAAGACGGAAAAAGCGCTTGGACGGATGTAGTCCTCAATATGGAAGACCTGACGAAAAGGGCCATTCATCCCGATGGGCCTTTTCGTAAAGAACTGGAGTGGCGTTATTGCCAGGCGCTGGCGGCGTTGCGTGCGTACACAGCGAAGTCGCGCGGTTCGCGTCCGAGCGCGCGACGAACGCCGTCTGTCAGATGTGCGTTGCGGCCATCAAGAACCTGAGTGAACAGATCGAGCATAAGCGCGATGATATCCGGCGGAACGCCCTGATCCGTGAGGGCCGAGCGGAATGCGTCGGCCGGTATACTCACAAACTGCACGTCTCTGCCGCTAGCCTTGCGGATTTCATAAGCAACATCGGCGAAGGTCAGCAAGCGTGGACCGGTCAGTTCATAAAGCTGCCCGGCATGGCTCTCATCCGTAAGCGCGGCCACCGCGGTATCGGCGATATCATCCGTATCGATGAAAGGCTCTCCAACATTTCCAACCGGCAACGCAATCGTGCCTTCGAGTACGAGATCCAACATGAAGCTTTCGCTAAAGTTCTGGCAGAACCAGCTTGACCGGAGGATGGTCCAGTCCGCGCCTGAAGCCATGAGCATTTTTTCGGCGCGCTGCGCTTCCGGCTCCCCTCGCCCGGACAAAAGAACAAGCCGCTTCACGCCCTTGGCGACAGCCATTCGGGCGAATGCCCCAATGGCATCTGCCGCACCCGGAACTGCAAGATCCGGGTAATAGGTGATATAAGCTGCCCGCACATTCTCCAATGCGCCATCCCATGTCGATTGATCCGTCCAGTCGAAAGACGGCTGGCTTGCGCGTGAGCCGATGCGCACAGGCCACCCCCCGGCCTTCAGCCGTTCAGCGACCCTTCGTCCGGTTTTCCCCGTTCCGCCAAGGATCAGTGTTTCCCGTGCATCATGATGTTCATGTCTGGTGGTATTCATCTTCTCCTCCTTAATATGAGTAATCCTCATATTTGATTAATGTGATAAACCCTCATATTGTTGGAGTCAAGGAATCATTTGGAGGAATCGCAGTGCCGATCGAAAGCTCGTCGCAACGCCGCCTGCCCATACAGAACCGCAGCCGCGAGCGGGTTGAGAGGATTTTGGCCGTTGCAACGGCGCTCATCGCGGAGAATGGCAGCGATGCGTTGCGCATGGGTGAAGTCGCGCAAAAGGCCGGAATATCGATTGGTTCGCTGTACCAGTATTTTCCAGACAAGGCGTCGATCATCCGCGTTCTGGCCGAACGATACAATGCCGAGGGGCGCGCCTGTATCGAAGCTGAACTTGCCGAGGTGCGGGACGTTGAGGGGTTGCGGCAGGCATTCAGTGGTCTAGTAGACACCTATTACGGGCTGTTTCTCTCTGAGCCGGTCATGCGGGACATCTGGTCGGGCACGCAGGCCGACAAGGGGCTTGCCGAGATTGAGCTTGCTGACAGCAAGCGGAACGGCGGTCTCCTTGCCAATGTGTTGCAAAGGCTTTCACCTCAGGCTGATCCGTCTGCACTTTCGACTATGGCTTTTCTCATCATGCATCTCGGCGAGGCAACCATGCGGACGGCTGTTGCACTGGATCGGACCGAAGGCGACGCACTGGTAGAGGCCTATAAGCGCATGGCGCTTGCACAACTCGTACTGCCATAATTTCAACGGTCATTCTGGTCGTAACCGAAGCGGTTGGAGAATAGGCAAAAAGCATCGTTGACCTCTAATGAAAAGTATGACTAATCTAACTTGTCTGCTGGACCAACCACTATATCAGTGAGCCTATAATGGATGTTGTTGGCAATGACATTTTGGCGCAGGTGCCGGAGCTGAGGCCTAGTCTGGCTCGTCGGACGACGCGCGATCTGATCGCGGACAAGCTTATGACCCTGATTGCAACGGGTGTGCTTTCGCCGGGCGATGAATTGCCGGGAGAACGCGAACTGGCCGCCTCCCTCGATGTAAGCCGCGAGACAGTGCGCGGCGCCATTCAATCACTTGCCGTGCGCGGTATCGTTGAGGTTTCGCAAGGGAGCAGGACGCGCGTTTCCTCGGTGGATCTGACCCACGTTCCGGTGACGATTGTCGCGCCAAGCGCTATCGACGGGTACGATCTGGAATCGGTGCATGCAGCGCGATTGCTGGTTGAATTGAAGGTTGTGGGAGATGCGGCGGAGAAAATAGGCGAGGAAGACCTGGCGCGGCTCGAAAGCTCGCTGGCCGCCCAGAAGCAGGCCAATCATGATCCGGTACGCTTTCTGATCTGCGATCGCGAATTTCATGTGACGGTGTATCGGGCCTGCGGAAATCCGCTTCTCGCGGATTTTGTAACCGATCTCTACACCTACCTGATGGAGCGGCGGCGCTATGCGATGGCCTGTCCGGGTGCAATCAGTTCAAGTTATGCCGATCACTTTGCCATTGTGGAGGGGCTCAAGGCGCATGACCGGCAGTCCGTGGTTTCCTCGTTTCAGAGGCATCTGGAGCGAATCTACGGCACCACAAGGGAGATGCTGGACAGCAAGGTCTTGTAATGGGGAAACCCTGAGCGAAACAGGAATGACGCGAGCGAAAAGCTGCGTTCTGGGAGGAATGATCGCATATGCATGTTCTGATTATTGGTGCAGCCGGGATGGTTGGCCGCAAACTGCTCGAGCGGATAGCAAAGGACAAGGGCGCTCTCAGGGGCGAACTGGATCGCCTGACGCTGGTGGATGTCGTCGAGCCGTCAGCGCCTTCTGCGCTCGCGGATATCTCGACGACGCTCTCCGTCGATCTGGCGGAACCGGGTGTTGCCGAGAAGCTGATAGCTGGACGGCCCGACCTGATCTTTCATCTGGCCGCTATCGTGTCGGGCGAAGCGGAGGCGGATTTTGACAAGGGTTACCGCGTTAATCTGGACAGCACGAGAGCATTGTTTGAGGCAATCCGGGCCGAAGGTCGAAAGGAGCCGTACAAGCCGCGTCTGGTTTTTGCATCTTCGATCGCCGTTTTCGGCGCGCCCTTCCCCGAAAAGATCGGCGACAATTTCTTCACCACGCCGCTGACAAGTTACGGAACACAGAAGGCGATCGCGGAACTACTCCTGTCGGACTACAGCCGTCGCGGGTTTTTCGATGGAATTGGCATACGCCTTCCAACGATCTGCATTCGCCCCGGAAAGCCCAACAAGGCGGCTTCGGGTTTCTTCTCCAATATCCTGCGCGAGCCGCTGGCAGGGCAGGAAGCGGTTTTGCCGGTCGATGAAAGCGTTCGCCACTGGTTTGCCAGCCCTCGCGCGGCAGTCGACTTCTTCATTCATGCGGCCACGCTTGATCTGGAGAAAATCGGACTGCGCCGAAACCTCACCATGCCCGGTCTTTCGGCGACAATTGGCGAGGAGATTGCGGCGTTGTCGCGTGTCGGTGGCGAGAATGCAACCAGGTTGATCCGCCGGGAGCCCGACCCGGTGATACAGAATATTGTTGCCGGTTGGCCACGCGATTTCGATGCAAGTCGAGCGATGAGCCTTGGCTTCAAGGCTGAAAGCAAATTTGATGACATCATCAGGGCGCATGTCGAGGATGAATTGGGAGGCAAGGTTCAAGCATGACAAGCACTGCTAATACAGGACGGGGCAGAATAGCGCTTGTCACGGGTGGAGGCACCGGCGTCGGCAAGGCGATTGCCAAGGCCCTTGCCGAAGCGGGCTTTAAAGTCATCATTTCGGGCCGTCGTCTGGAGGTGCTGGATTTGGCTGCGAAAGAGCTTGATGGGGCAACCGGCGGCGAAGTGAAGGCAATCACCGCAGATGTCGGCGACCCCGCATCCGTAGCGTCGCTTTTCGATGCGATCAAAAAGGCATATGGAAGGCTGGATGTGCTGGTCAACAACGCCGGAATTTTCCCGCCATCGGTGCCGCTTGAGGACCTGACCTACGATGACTGGAAAGCGACCGTTGACGCCAACCTGACGGGTGCGTTTCTCTGCACGCAACAGGCTTTCAAGATCATGAAGGCCCAGACACCGCATGGCGGGCGCATCATCAACAACGGATCGATTTCAGCAACGACGCCGCGTCCCAACTCGTCGCCCTATACGGCAACCAAACATGCGATTACCGGTCTGACAAAATCCACGGCGCTGGACGGAAGGCCGTTCGATATTGCCTGCGGGCAAATCGATATCGGCAACGCTTCGTCGGAGATGACTTCGAAAATGGCCGGTGGCGTGTTGCAGGCCAATGGTGAAATTGCGAGCGAACCGACAATACCGGCCAGCCATATCGGCGATGCGGTGGTCTACATGGCGGGCCTGCCGCTGGAAGCCAACGTCCTCACCATGACGGTGATGGCAACGAAAATGCCACTGGTCGGGAGAGGCTGACGGAAGAGATTGGTCGCAAAGGGAGGCTGAACAGGCAGGACAGGAAGCAATCGCGGCGCTCGCACAGGAATTCTGGGAGGAACAGGTATGGCGTCAGTCGACTTCATAAACGTAAGAAAATCATTTGGTGTGCATCCCGTTATCAAGGGTGTGGATGTCGAGATCGAGGATGGCGAGTTCGTCATTCTCGTCGGCCCCTCGGGCTGCGGAAAATCGACCTTGCTGCGCATGCTGGCGGGGCTTGAGAATATTACCGCTGGTGAAATCCGTATCGGCGACAAGGTGGTCAACCGCGTGCCGCCAAAGGAACGCGACATTGCCATGGTGTTCCAGAACTATGCGCTTTACCCGCATATGACGGTCGCCGATAACATGGCGTTCTCGCTCAAGCTCAAGGGTGCGGACAAATCGATTATCGAACAGCGGGTGAAACCGGCTGCTGAAATTCTGGGCCTCACCCATCTACTGGATCGGTTCCCCCGGCAGCTCTCGGGTGGCCAGCGGCAACGCGTTGCAATGGGCCGCGCCATTGTCCGCGATCCTCAAGTGTTTCTCTTCGATGAACCCCTTTCGAATCTTGACGCCAAACTGCGCGTGGCGATGCGCGCGGAAATCAAGGAACTGCACCAGAGGCTCAAGACAACCACCGTCTACGTCACACACGACCAGATCGAAGCCATGACCATGGCGGACAAGATCGTCGTCATGCATGACGGCATCGTTGAGCAGATTGGCGCGCCGCTTGAGCTTTACGATCGGCCGGTCAATCTCTTCGTTGCAGGCTTTATCGGTTCGCCGGCGATGAACATGATCAAAGGCCGTCTCGATCCTGCCGACGCAACGCGGTTTCTTGCCGAAGACGGCACGGTGCTGCCGGTCGGCAAGTCGATCGAGAGTGCGAAAGGCCGCGACCTTGTTTATGGATTGCGACCGGAGGCCATGCGCCTTGATCCATCCGGATTGCCGGCACGCGTTGTCGTCATCGAGCCCACGGGGTCCGAGACGCAAATCATCGCAAAACTGGCGGGTCATGATGTGACATGCCTGTTTCACGAACGCGTCGCGGCCAAGCCGGGGGATACGTTGAAAATCGCTATCGATACGTCTGCGACGCATATCTTCGACGCCGAAAGCGGGCGTCGGTTCTAGAATCTGGATTCCTGTCCAGAGTGCATAACGGCGGGTGCTGCCTCGGGACGGCGCGTTGCTGACGCATAAGGGAAATCCCGTGAACAATGGAGGAAACCAATGACGATAAACAGACGCGATCTTCTTGCTGCATCCGCTGGTCTTGTTGCCACAACGGGCCTTGGAAAATTCGGTGTGCGACCTGCTTTTGCGCAAAACGCTCCGGCCTATAAGCCGGAAGAAGGCGCAAGCCTGCGGTTGCTCCGCTGGGTGCCTTTCGTTCCGTCCGAAGAAGCGGCATGGCTGGCAAACACGAAGAAATTCACAGAGGCAACGGGCGTCGAGGTTCGTATAGACAAGGAAAGCTGGGAAGACGTTCGTCCGAAAGCCGCTGTCGCGGCCAATGTCGGCTCGGGACCGGATATGGTCATGAGCTGGTTCGATGATCCGCAGCAATATCCCGACAAGCTGGTGGATGTTACAGAACTCGCCGAATATCTCGGCAATGCCCATGGCGGCTGGTATCCGGGTCTGGAAGGATACGCAAAGCGAGACGGAAAATTCATCGCCTTGCCACTCTGCGCCATCGGCAATGCGATCGTTTATCGCGAGAGCCACATGAAAGCCGCCGGATTCAACGAGTTTCCGAACGATACAGCCGGCTTCCTCGAACTCTGCAAGGCAATGCAGGCGAAAGGAACGCCAGCCGGTTTCCCTCACGGCAAGGCAGTGGGTGACGGCAACAACTATGCCCATTGGCTGCTATGGAGCCATGGCGGCAAGATGGTTGACGAGAAAGGCACGGTTGTCATCAACAGCCCGGAAACGCTTGCAGCCGTCAAATATGCGCAGGACCTCTACAAGACCTTCATTCCAGGCACCGAGAGCTGGCAGGACGTCAACAACAATCGCGCGTTTCTCGCGGGACAGATTTCGCTGACGGCCAATGGCGTTTCGGTCTACTATGCAGCCGTAAACGATCCGGCCATGGCCGAAATCGCCGCGGATATGCGCTCGACAAACCTGCCGATCGGCCCGGTGGGGGAATCGGTCGAGTTGCATCAAACCTCAACCCTCTCGATCTTCAAGCACACGAAATATCCGGAAGCTGCCAAGGCCTACCTCCAGTTCATGTATCAGGCTGACAACATGAACGCATGGATCGAGGGAGCCAACGCCTATTGTTGCCAACCCTTGAAAGCCTTTGCGAATAATCCGATCTGGACGAGCAATCCGATCCACGCGGCATATGCGAAGGCGTCGTCATCGTTGCGGCCGAATGGATATGCCGGGCCACTTGGAACCGCATCCGCGGCAACCATGGCCGACTATGTTCTGGTCGACATGTTCGCAACCGCAGTCACGGGCCAGATGTCGCCCGAGGATGCGATCGCACAGGCTGAAAAGCGCGCCAACCGCTACTACCGCGTCTAGTTGCACAGCAACCTCCCGTCGCTCCGGCGGCGGGAGGATTGACCAGCCGATGCCCGGACACGGAGAGTTCCATGAACACAACACAATCCGAGAAATCCCAATCATCGACAGCTGCGCTGTTCCGGAGCAATAATGCGCTGGGCCTGATGTTCATGCTGCCCGCCGCGGTTTTTCTCCTTTGCTTTCTGACCTACCCGCTGGGGCTCGGCGTATGGCTGGGCTTCACCGACACAACAATCGGACGCGATGGTGTCTTTATCGGTCTCGAGAACTACGCGTTCCTTTGGCACGATTCGGTGTTCTGGCTATCGGTGTTCAACACCGTCATGTACACGTTCGTCGCCTCCATTCTGAAGTTTGCGCTCGGGCTTTGGCTGGCCCTGATCCTCAATGAGCATCTGCCGTTCAAATCATTCTTTCGCGCTATCGTTCTGCTGCCCTGGGTCGTGCCGACCGTTCTCTCGGCGTTGGCCTTCTGGTGGATTTTCGACGCTCAGTTCTCGATTATTTCATGGTCTCTGATGCAGCTTGGCTGGATCGACCAGCCCATCAACTTTCTGGGCGATCCGGTCAATGCGCGAGCTTCGGTCATTGCTGCCAATGTCTGGCGCGGCATCCCGTTCGTGGCCATATCCCTGCTTGCGGGGTTGCAGACGATCTCTCCGTCCTTGCAGGAGGCCGCTTCCCTTGATGGTGCCACAAGCTGGCAACGCTTCCGCTTTGTGACGTTGCCGATGCTGACGCCGATCATCGCCGTGGTGATGACCTTCTCGGTCCTGTTCACTTTCACCGACTTCCAGTTGATCTATGTTCTCACCAAGGGTGGTCCGGTGAACGCCACCCATCTCATGGCGACGCTTTCCTTCCAGCGCGGCATCCCCGGCGGTCAGCTTGGCGAAGGTGCTGCTATCGCTGTGGCCATGATCCCCTTCCTGCTGGCGGCCATTCTTTTCAGCTTCTTCGGCCTGCAAAGGCGCAAGTGGCAGCAGGGCGGTCAGGATTAGGAGAAGCACGATGACGATAATCGATAAAACCACTGCCCCAATGACCGACAATGTCGAAGGCATGGGCTATCTGAATAACCTGCCGCGCAGACTGGTTACGCTCTATCTTCCGCTCGCGGTCTTTGTCTTTGTGCTGCTCTTTCCATTTTACTGGATGGCGATTACAGCGGTGAAGCCCAATTCGCAATTGACGGACTACAGCAGCTACAGCCCGTTCTGGGTGGTCAGCCCGACACTGGACCATATCAAGTATCTGCTGTTCGAGACGTCCTATCCCGATTGGCTGGTCAACACGATGCTTGTCGCAATTGGCTCAACCTTTCTCTCTCTGGCGGCATCGGTGTTTGCCGCTTATGCCATCGAACGTCTCCGGTTCACGGGATCGCGTCCGGTTGGTCTGCTCATCTTTCTGGCCTATCTGGTGCCGCCGTCGATTCTTTTCATTCCGCTTGCGGTGATCGTCTTCAAGTTCGGGATCTATGACAGCAAGCTGGCGTTGATCTTTACCTACCCCACCTTTCTCATTCCCTTCTGCACATGGCTGCTGATGGGGTATTTCCGTTCCATACCGTATGAACTGGAGGAAAGCGCTCTGGTCGACGGCGCGTCGCGCTGGCAGATCCTGACGAAGATCATCCTGCCGCTTGCCGTGCCGGGCCTGATCTCCGCCGGCATCTTCGCCTTCACGCTCTCGTGGAACGAATTCATCTACGCGCTGACATTCATCCAGTCGTCCGAAAACAAAACGATCCCCGTGGGCGTTCTGACGGAACTGGTGCGCGGTGACGTGTTCGAATGGGGCGCGCTGATGGCAGGGGCCTTGTTCGGCTCCTTGCCAGTCGTCATCCTCTATTCGTTTTTCGTCGACCACTATGTCTCGTCGATGACGGGCGCCGTTAAGGAATGACGGGCGGGAACGGCGAGGCGGTCAAGAATCTAGGATAATGCGATGAGATCCTTTCGCAATCTGTCCGGATCACTCAGGGCGCTCTCGATGGCTGCGTGGGTGTTTTCCCAAACGGGAACAGCGCTCGCAAGTAGCTGAGCGCCCAGCTCCGTCAAGAGCAGAAGCCGGGCGCGCTTGTCATCGGGGCTGTTGATAATTTCGACAAGCCCGCGTCGTTCAAGCGGCTTCAGGGCTGCCGTCAGTGTCGTCCGATCCATGGCCAGCAAGTCCGCCACTGAACCCATCGCTGGCGGCTGCGGGCGGTTCAACGACATCAGCAGCGAGAACTGCCCGTTGGTCAGGCCGAACGGTCGCAGAACCTCGTCGAAACGTCGGCCAAGTGCGCGCGCCGCCCTCTGCACATGCAGGCAGAGGCATGTATCACGCACGCGCAATGTTGTTTCAAAAGGAATCAATGCAATTTTTGACATAAGGCACATATGTTGATATCAACTTATTAAGTCAAGCAATGTGACATCTTATCAAGGAGGAGCATGAAATGGCTAACAATACAGTCGTAGCCCGTGAGGAATGGCTTGAATCCCGAAAAGCGCTTTTGGCTCTGGAGAAGGAAGCGACAAGATTGCGAGATCGCATCAATGCGCAACGCCTCTCGATGCCGTGGGTGAAGATCGACAAGACCTATGTTTTCGATACGCCTGACGGCAGGCAATCATTGGCTGAACTCTTTAACGGACGCAGCCAGCTTGTCGTCTATCACTTCATGCTCGGCCCGGGTTGGCAGGCCGGCTGCCCGAGTTGCTCGTTTGTCGCCGATCATCTGGAAGGCACATTGATACACCTCAATCATCATGACGTGACGATGATCATGATATCGCATGCGCCACTGGCCGAAATCGCTGCCTACAAGAAACGGATGGGCTGGCGCATACCCTGGGTATCGTCCTTCAATAATAATTTCAATTTTGATTATCATGTCTCGTTCACGAAGGATGATCTGGCTGGTGACAAGGTGACCTATAATTTCGCCGAGATACCCGCATCGGATGCCTTTGACGAACTGCCAGGCCTGAGCGCCTTCTACAAGGATGAGGCGGGAGAAATATACAACACCTATTCAGCCTATGCTCGCGGGCTGGAGGAACTGATCGGGACTTTCATGATCCTTGATCGAGCCCCCAAGGGAAGAAACGAAAACACCATCATGGATTTCGTCCGTCGCCATGACGAGTATGAGGATAAGCCCAAGGCGTACGTCCGCAGTGCCTGAAGTTATTCAAGGAGGAGAACACAATGAAGTCAGAACCTCAGAAAGAGCATGAGTTCCTGCAAAAGCTGATTGGTGAATGGACTGTAACGTCCGACATGATGCCAGAGTCGCCTGACATCGAATGGGTTGAAGATGTCCGTTCGCTGCAGGGACTCTGGATCGTTGCTGAAGGCAATGGCGAGATGCCCGGCGGAGGCGCGGCCACGACCATCCTGACGCTCGGTTACGACCCGGCGAAGAAGAGCTATGTGGGAACGTGGATTGGGTCGATGATGACTCACATGTGGATTTATAAGGGAGCTATCGACGGGACCGGAAAGACCCTGGTTCTTGATACGGAAGGCCCGGACTTTGCGCAGGAAGGCAAGACCGCAAAGTATCGGGAAATCATCGCGTTCACGGATAGTGATCACCGAACCTTCACATCTGAGGTTCAGTCCGATGATGGTAGCTGGAAACAAATCATGACGACGCGCTACACGCGCAAGAAGCGTCAGGCGGCATAGCTCTTACCCGGTGTGCCAGAGCTTGCGCTTTCATCATCGGCAATGGTCGGAATTCTGGATTCTGGCCGAGAAATATCTTTATGATGAAGCAGCTTAACGGTGATACTTGAGAAGAGGGCCCGGTCAAGTATTTGCTTGACCAGGCCCTCTTCCCTTTGAGGCGTTAGTCGGTCTTCTGGACCCACTCTTTCACGCGATCGGGATGGTCGGCGATATATTGTTCAACAGCCTTCTCGTAGGACGTTTCCTGTGCGTTGAACATAGCCGCTTCGAGTTCATCGATCGGCAGTTTCATGCGCGACAGAAAGCCTGCCACATCCGGGTTGTCTTCCTTGAAGCCTTTTCGGGCGAGCACGTCGACATGCTCGGCCTTGCCAAGCGCGCCCTTCGGATCGTCGATGTAGCGCAGTTCATACTTGCCGAACATCCAATGTGGGCTCCATGACGTCGCAACGAACCAGTCTTTCGAGCGTACAGCCCGGTCAACCGCCGTCAACATGCCGGCTTCACTGGAAATCTGAAGCTTGTAGTCGAGGTCGTACTGTTTGATCGCCTCTTCCGAAAGACGGGTCAGACCAGCGCCGGGATCGATGCCCTGCACCGTGCCCTTGAGTTTGGCTTTCACCTCATCTTTCTTCAGGTCTTCGATGGAACTGATCTCATCTTCAGGAATATAGGTCGGGACGACCCATCCCAGCTTGGCGCCGTCATAGACCGTGCCGAGCGTTTCGACCTTGTCCTTGATACGGGCGTAATAATCCGCGTGGGTTTCCGGCAGCCACGCCATCATCATCGCATCGAGATCACCCCGGCTCACGCCCTGATAGAGAGGTGCAACATCAGTCTGCACCAGTTCGACCTTCTGGCCATATTCGTCCGCGATCAGTTTCGAGGCAAGTTTGGTGACGAATTCCGCATCGGACCAGGCGGCCCAGCCAAGTTTGACGGTCTTGTTCGCGTCTTGCGCGAGTGCGCCTGTTGCCATGGTGCCAGCCAGCAATGTGGCTATTCCGAATTGTACGAGTTTCCTGAACATATCTACTCCTTTTTTGGTTTCGGGATAGTTCAGACGGACGGTCTTTGCCCGTCAGGTTAAAAGCTGCCGATCAGGCGGTGGCGTCGCGGGAGCGACTCGCAGTTTTGCGAAGGGCGGAAAAGCCTAGAAACCCCGCCCTTTCCTTGCCAAAGCTCTGCGTGATCCTGTCAAGTACGACGGCGAGAATGACGACCGCCAGACCGCCCTCAAATCCGGTGCCAACGTCCAGGCGCTGAATGCCGGTCAGGACAGTGTTTCCGAGACCACCCGCCCCGATCATTGAGGCGATCACCACCATCGAAAGCGACAGCATGATCGTCTGGTTGATGCCCGCCATAATCGAGGGCATCGCATTTGGAAGCTGCACCTTGAACAGGAGTTGCATTGGTGTACAACCGAATGCGAGGCCAGCTTCGACAAACTCGGCATGGACCTGCCGGATGCCGAGATTGGTGAGGCGGACCACCGGCGGCATGGCGAAGATGACCGTCGCGATGGTGCCTGGCACGGCACCTAGACCGAAAAACATGGCCGCCGGGATAAGGTAGACGAATGCCGGCATGGTCTGCATCAGGTCGAGCAATGGACGCACAATCGATGCGACGGCGCTTCTGCGCGCCATGGCAATGCCAATGGGAATGCCAAGAGCAATGGCGATGATGGTGGACGCAAGCACGAGCGACAGTGTTTCCATCGTTGCAGCCCAAAGGTCCATGTGCTGGACAAGCCAGAGCGAGACGAGAGCGAAAACCGCGAAAGCCGGTCCCACGCGCCAAAGCGACAGGATGACCAGAATAGCGATGCCAATCGTAGGCGGGAGCGCGCTCAAGGCCTGCTGGATCCCCCCCGTGATGAAGCCAATTGCCGTGGCAATGGCGTCAAGCGCAGGGGTGAAGTTGTCCAGCATGTAATTGACGACTGCATCGGCGCCCTCGCCGATACTGAAGCTGAGTTCCATGTGCTTATCCGTTCTG
Organism: Phyllobacterium sp.; assembly: GCA_050726055.1. Taxonomy (GTDB): domain Bacteria; phylum Pseudomonadota; class Alphaproteobacteria; order Rhizobiales; family Rhizobiaceae; genus Phyllobacterium. The sequence continues at coordinate 129,139 of JBOHIW010000005.1, forward strand.
TTCGCGTTCAGCTTGTACGGTCAAGTGTTTCCAGCAGGGCTGATTTGCTGATCGAGCCGACATAACGATTTTTCTCGTCGACCACTGGCACTGGCCAGCGGCTGTCGGCGACCTTGCCCAGAACATTGGAAAGCGGCTCGTCCGCATGGATTGGTTCAACATCTGAAAGGAACGCGCCGCGATAGGGATCAGCGTCCTTGGCACGCAACTTTGCGATGAGGGATTCCCGGCTGATCATCCCGTGATACTCCCGGCTTCGGCCGAGGATGATCGCAGTTTCGCGGTCGTGCTGTTCCATGCGCTCCAGCGCCGCAGCGGCAGAAACGCCCTGACGTTCGATAATCGTCACCTGCCTTTTCCTGGCTATGTCACCGGCCTTGAAGACCTGTGAAACATCCACATTGCGAAAGAATGAGCGCACATAGTCATTGGCGGGATTGAGAACGATTTCATCGGGAGTGCCGACCTGCACGACATTGCCGTGCTGCATGATGCAGATCCGGTCGCCAATGCGCATTGCTTCGTCGAGGTCATGGCTAACGAAGATGACTGTACGGCTGTGTTCCGCCTGAAGGCGCACCAGTTCATCCTGCATTTCGGTGCGGATGAGCGGGTCCAGCGCGGAAAATGCCTCGTCCATGAGCAAGATTGTCGGCTCGCTGGCCAGTGCACGAGCCAATCCGACGCGTTGTTTCATCCCCCCGGAAAGTTCGTCCGGCCTGCTGTCGGCATATGTTTCCAACCCGACCGACTCCAGGGCCAGCATGGCCTTTTCCTTGCGTTCGCGATCGGCGACGCCCGCCACCTCCAGACCGAAGGCAGCGTTGTTGAGAACTGTGCGGTTGGGCAGAAGTGCAAAGGACTGGAACACCATGCTCATGTCGCGGCGGCGCAATTCGATCAACTCACGGCTGGACATTTTGGTGATGTCCTGACCATCGACCTCAATTGATCCGTAAGTCGGCTCGATCAAGCGATTGAGCAGCCGGAGCAAGGTGGATTTGCCGGAACCGGACAGGCCCATGATGACGAAAATCTCGCCATCCATGATATCGAACGACGCGTCATTGACGCCAATCGTGCAGCCGGTTTCTGCATGGATTTCGGATTTGTCTTTGCCTGAGCGCAGGAGTTCCATCGCCTTCTGGGGATGGTCTCCGAAAATCTTGTAGACATTCTTCAGGCTGATCTTGATCTTTCTGGAAAGATCTGACGCGGGTACTTCTGGTTTACCTGTCATAAGCAAAATGAATTCCGCCAAGGGGCAGATTATATCTCCTTTATTCAGATGTTTTGCGCCCAATCAAAATAATATGAAATATGGCACGGCGAATATCGCAGTCTCAATTGAGTTAATGAGCCACGTATAAATCGATATTGGATAATGGTTTATAATAGTATTTTGCATAAAAGTCCACCCAAGGCGAAAATTCGGGATATCCCTATCCGTTATTTCCTATATTCTTTGGTGAAATGCATTCGCATTTTTTCTGTGCTTTTGGGCGCTCTGTTCCCGGTGTTTCGGGGTTTCAGAGCGCGCGGGTCTGACGTATTGCTGTCGGCACAGACACTGTGGAAAACCGGATATACGAGCCCGATTGACGCGACGTTTCGCCAGCATCCGCATCGTCAGTCGAGGCCAAGCTCCCGGACGCGATCCAGAAGGTTGACGTGCAGCTCGGACGTTACTTCGAGTTCCCGATCGTTCTTGGCGGATGTGCCATCAGGGACGGTATGTTTGGCAATCACCACGTCCCGCTCGTTGATCAGCTTTGCGATCTCGTTTTCATAAAGCTTCAGAATGGCCGTAAGCCAGCGGTTGACGAGATAGGACGGCTTGGCGAGGTGCACGTCGAAATGAGGAAGCAATGCAATCGTGGGTGCGGCGTCAAGCCAATCGTCGCCGACAACCCATTGATTGACCGTGAAAAGCCGCAAAAGCCGGCCATGCGCGTCCACACCCACCGCGACGAGATGGTGGACGGATCCGGCATTGCCTTGCGGTCTGATGAAGCAATGGAAATGGCCGTGCTCCCCACTGCTCGTTTCGGGTGCATGACAATGATAGTACCACTGTGCGCCAGTCTCCGGATCGAACACGTCGCCCTTGGGATAATGCGCCCAGGTTTCCACACGCTCAGCGCCGCGCAGGGTTTCATGCAGGACGCTGTCGCCTGTCTTGGCCAGAACGCGTTCGCAGAACATGACTTCCCGTGCTGCCCTCGTCAGCTCCGCCTCCATGATATGCCCTTCCCTTTGCGACGATTACTGTCCTGATATTGAACAGGGAGACGCGGCAGAGCAAGGCGCGGCAACGGCAAAGGGCGAAGATACAGCACATGGCGCACTTACTGCGCAAGGCGATGCGACTGAACATGGGGAAACCGCAGAACAGGGAGATGCGGCGCAGGGGGAAGCAGCACAAGGCGAGGCAGCACAGGGCGCAGGGGTCGGAAAAGCGCCCTGACTTGCGACAGGACGAGCGACCGGTTGAACCCGATGAGCCATGTGATCCGCCGTAACAGCGGTTGCCGCGACCACGAATGCGGTGCCGAAAAGAAGAGTGTTGCGGTTGCTCATTTCGATTTAAATCCATCCAGTCCAAACAAGGGTCGCAGCGCGATCCCGACGAAGCTTCCCGCGAAGGCCGCAGCAAACCACAGCCAGCCGTGCACGCTGCCGGACGCGATGCCGCTGAACAGCGCCCCGATATTGCAGCCAAAGGAAAGTCGCGCGCCGTAGCCCATCAGCACGCCGCCGATGGCCGCCGCAAGAAAAGAGGCAAAAGGAACTTTCGCCTTTGGCGCAAATTTTCCGGCCAATCCGGCAGCAAGACCCGCACCGAGAATGATGCCGAAATTCATGACCGATGTTACATCGGCAAGAACGCTCGAATTGAGCGCCTTGGCAGGACCCGGCCAATTCCAGAAAGCCCATGTTTCGATGGGGAGGCCTGCCGCCTGCCCGATTTTCGCCCCCCACAAGCCAAAGCCGAATGTCACCGACCACGGATGCCCGGCGATGAGCAGGGTCGCAATATTACCGATGGCGAGCAAAAGGCCTGCACCAATGATCGGCCATGAACCATGGAGAAGGCGGGCGAGGCCGTTCCGGGGCGGTTGCTTCGTCTGTTCCAGAGATCCATGGGAGCGACGCTCAATCAGAATCGTGAGCCAGGAAACCGCAGCAAGACCGCCAAGCGTCAACGTGAGCGCAAAGGGAACGCCCAATGTCCTGCCGAGGCTGATTTCAGGCAAGGACGGCAGCGCCAGCCACCACGGCAGATGGGCCGTGCCGATGACTGCACCCACGACGAAAAAAGCGAGTGTCGCGAGCATGCGTGCGCTGCCACCGCCCACGGTAAACAAGGTGCCAGAACCGCAGCCGCCGCCAAGTTGCATACCGATGCCGAACATAGCCGCGCCAACAAGAACGGATATGCCGACCGGCGCCAATGCGCCGACCAGTGCTTGCTCGCTGACATTCCCCAAGGATAACAAGGGGATGAAGGCAATAGCTGCAACGCCGATCATGAGCATCTGTGCGCGCATGGCTGCGCCGCGCCGCTCGACGACCAACCGCCGCCAGCCGCCCGTAAAGCCGAATGAGGCGTGATACAGGGTTAGCCCGAGAAAACCGCCTATGAGGAAAAGGACAGCCTGGCGCACGCTGATTTCCTGAGCAACCAGCAGCGCGGAAAGCGCAAAAATGAACGTGATCAGAAATACAGGTGCTTTATCGATCGCCGGTATTTGGGACGATGCTCGTACGGTCGGGTTCAAATGGGTCATGGTCTGTCGCTTGAATACACAAGATCTGCATGTTCAGGGAACATGCAGATCAGGGCGTTGAAAAGTGGTTATTGGACTGGACGTGCCGGATCGGCAGCCCATTCGGCCATGGAGCCGTCGTAGAGTTTGGTGTTCTTGTTGCCCTCGATTTCGCTCAGGCCAAACCAGGCCACAGACGCCCAATGCCCGGTGTTGCAGAAAGCGATGTTCTTCTCGTTTTCTTTCAGTCCGGCATTTTTGGCGAGATCGGCGACAACATCCTTGCTGACGAAGGACGCCTTTTTCGCATCGTAGAATTTCCCCTGCTCGATATTGATCGCGCCGGGAATCGTGCCTGCTGCGCGAACAACCGGGCTCTTGGCCTTGCCTTCAAACTGGGCGGCCGGACGTCCATCGACCAGTTTTGTTCCATTGGTACGTGCCTTTTCGACATCGGCGGTTGTCGCGTAAAGCTCGGGACGGAACGTTGCCTTGAAGGTTGCGACCTCTGGCGCGCTGGCGACCGTGCTCACCTCGCCCTGTGCGGCCTCCCATGCCTGCCATCCACCGTTGAGAATGGTGACGGCATCGTGACCTAGAACCTTGAAGGTCCAGTAGACGCGGGTTGCGGAGCCGAAGTCGCTCGAGTCCTTGCCTGCCGGAATGATGACGACCTGCTTGTCATTATCGACGCCGAGCTTGCCAATGATACCCGCGATCTGGGGGATCGGCGGAAGTTGAGCCGGAACGCCTTTTACTTCGGTGCGCCAGCCATAGCTTCCATACGGCGCGCTGACGCTGCCTGGAACATGGCCCAGCGCGTAGGGATTGGCCTCCTTGGTAGGGTCGCGGACGTCAATAACGACAAGGTTTTCATTGCCAAGGTTGGATTTGAGCCAGGCGGCATCGATAAGGGGCTGATCCGTCAGCCGGTCCGCATGAGCAGCACTGACAAGGGCGACGGTCGCCGCAGCAAGTGTGGTGAGGAAAGAGAAACGCATAGGACGACTCCTTATCGCCGACGAGGGAAATGTTTTCTCTTTTTAGGCCTTTCTGACGTGAAATCGTGGTATGATATTCTATTAAATCACCAGTAGAGTAACAACTTATCAAAATTTAGAGTTACATTGGAATGCTGTTCCTCTGGTCAGGAGTTCCGGCGCGGATGCTTGCGTAGACCGCAGGTTCATCCGTGATTGTGATTTGTAAACTCTGGAAAAGCGGGGTGGAAAAGCGTATTGTCCGCTCAGGGCTGCTCTTGGTCGCTTATGACCCCTTGCTTCGGCAGGAGCCACCTGCGCCACGTTAAAGCCCCAACCGTTTCGGGAGGATGGCCATGGCACAGTTTCACGTCCTTGCAGGTGCAAACGACAATATTGTTTTTCCAAAAGTACGCCGCATTGGCGTATCGGATCTCCTTGCCGCGTTGCGGGAAGGGTTGGATGATTTTTGGGAAAAACCTTCGCATTATGTCTTTCTTTGCCTGATATATCCCATTGCGGGTGTGGTGCTGGCACGCTGGACATCGGGCGCGAATGCCCTGCCGCTGCTTTATCCGCTGATGTCGGGTTTTGCCTTGCTTGGGCCATTGGCCGCGATCGGCCTTTACGAAATCAGTCGCCGCCGCGAGCTTGGCCTCGATACCTCATGGAGACACGCACTGGAGGTGGTGCATTCCCCTGCCATTCCATCGATTGTCGCGGTGGGGATCATGCTCTTCGCGATTTTTATTGCGTGGCTCGTGACGGCGCAATCGCTTTATGAGAGCGCTTTCGGCTTCGCCGTACCGGAAACCATATCGGCTTTCGTGAACCAGATTTTGACGACGGCCGAAGGCCGAAGCCTGATCATCTGGGGTAATGCGATCGGATTTCTGTTCGCTCTCGCCGTACTGTGCACAACAGTTGTCGCGTTCCCTCTCATGCTTGACCGGGACTCCGGCGCTCTTGTTGCCATATGCACCTCGATCATGGCCGTCGGCCGGAATCCTCTGGTCATGGCGCTTTGGGGTTTGATCGTCGCGGCCTTGCTGCTGGTCGGGTTTCTGACGCTGTTTGCCGGGCTTGCGGTGATCCTGCCCGTGCTTGGTCATGCGACGTGGCACCTTTATCGAAAGGTCGTGGAACCGGAGCCCGATCTTACGCTGCATAACGCCCGGCAGCCGGCCCGATAAGGGATATTTGCCGCGCTTTACGATGCTGCCCGCGTTGCTCAACGCGGGCAGTATCGTGTGGATGTCAGGAAGCAGGCCCGAAAAACAGCAGCCGCGTTAGAAGGGTATGATTGGATTCCGACACCATCAGCGCGGTGAATATGATGACGGCAAGTGGTGGAAGCAGGATTGCGTAAACCAGTGCCAGCCGCTCCCATGCCATGTGCATGAAGATCGCAACGATCAGGCCCGCCTTCAGGATCATGAAGAGAATTATGAGGGCCCACCTCGGATATCCCTGAACTCCGGCGTAATCGACCAGGTAGGAAAATGTGCTGAGAACAAAGAGCAGGCCCCATACCACGAGATAGAGCTTGATGGGATGGTGCTGCTGATCCGCCTGTGTCGTAATGTTTGCCATTGCTTCCTCACCACAGATAGAAGACCGCGAAAATGAATACCCAAACGAGATCGACGAAGTGCCAATAAAGGCCCATGATCTCGACTTCTTCATAATGACCCTTGCGGCTGGTGAAAAACCCCCGGCGCCCTTTGTCGAAGTCGCCGCGCAGCACCTTACGTGCGACGATCAGCAGGAAGATCACACCAATCGTGACGTGGGTGCCGTGGAAGCCGGTGATCATGAAAAAGGAAGACCCGAATTGTTCTGCGCCCCATGGATTTCCCCACGGGCGGACGCCTTCAGCGATCAGCTTACTCCATTCAAGAGCCTGCATCCCGACAAAAGTAGCGCCGAGCGCGGCCGTGGCGAAGAGCAGAGCCGCAGTCTTCCGACGGTCGTGACGGTAGCCAAAATTGACCGCCATCGCCATCGTCCCGCTGCTTGATATCAGGACGAATGTCATGATAGCGATCAGTATAAGGGGAATGTGATGGCCGCCGATGGTCAAGGCAAACACTTCGCTTGAATTGGGCCACGGAACAGTCGTTGACATCCGCGACGACATATAGGCCAGCAGAAAACATCCGAATATGAAAGTATCGCTCAGAAGGAAGATCCACATCATGGCCTTGCCCCAGGCGACATTCTTGAATGTTCGCTGATCGGACGCCCAGTCCGAGGCCAAGCCATGCAGCCCGGCGGGAAGGCTCGGTGTCTGTTGCGTAGAGGTCTGGTCGTTGGGTGACATCACGCGCGCTCCCTAAGACAACAACTGTCGGCAAATTGCCACGAAATCATTTGCCCAGCCCGCGAACAGACCGAACAGGACAAGCCAGACAAGCAGCATGAAATGCCAGTATATGGCGCACAACTCAATGTTCAGAACAGCCGCACCGCCGTTGGGCTTCTTCCAGAAGCCATTCATCGTTCGCCCCAATGCGACAAGTCCGCCGATAATGTGGAGGCCGTGCATTCCGGTAATGAGATAGAAGAAGCTGTTCGATGGATTGTCGGCGACAAGATAACCCGCATTCACCAGTTCCTGCCACGCGATGAACTGCCCGCTAAGGAAGGCGAGCGTCGTCATGAGAGCGAGCGACAGGGCAAGCTTCACCGCCCCATTCTCTCCGTTTTGCGCCTCGACCTTCGCCCAGTGAAGGGCAATGCTGCTCATCGCCAGCGCGGCCGTGTTGAGCCAGAGGATCCGCGGCAGGGGAATGGCCCACCAGTCGTTAAGCCCCATGCGCATGAAATAGGCGCTTATGGCCAATGAAAACAATGCGCCGACAACGGCGAGAAATACGCCGAGGCCGATTTTCTTGTTCGGTGCTGGCGCGGTTTTGCTGCCGGTGTGATGTTCACCCGCGATGCCGACTTCGAGCCATGGTTTTGAGAGCAATCCCTGACGCCTCATCCACCAGATGACGATCGCGCCGATAATGGCCAGGAAAATCAGCGACGTGTTCATGACGTGGCCACCTTGTGTATCCGCTCGGTACCGGGCTGGTTCTGCGGAATGAAATCCTGGGCTGCGCCGGGAACGCTGTAGTCATAGGCCCAGCGATAGACGACAGGCAGTTCCTTGCCCCAGTTGCCGTGCGGGGGTGGCGTCGTGGGCGTTTGCCATTCGAGCGTCGTTGCGCGCCATGGGTTTCCACCGGCTTCCTTGCCCTTGAAGAGGCTCCAGACCAGATTGAACAGGAAGACCACCTGCGCCGCGCCAACGATCAGGGCCATGACGGTGATGAAGATGTTGAGGCTGTGCACTGATTCTGGAACGAATGCCGTTTCGCCCATCTCGCTGTAGCGGCGAGGTATGCCCATCAGGCCGAGATAGTGCATGGGGAAGAAGATGGCGTAGGTTCCGAGGAACGTGACCCAGAAATGAATATGCCCCATGGGTCCGTTGAGCATTCGTCCGGTGATCTTGGGATACCAATGGTAGATCGCGCCGAAGATGACAAGAATGGGCGCGACACCCATGACCATGTGGAAATGCGCAACGACGAACATCGTGTCCGACAGGGGCACGTCAACGACGACATTTCCGAGGAAAAGCCCCGTCAGCCCGCCATTGACGAATGTAACGATGAAGGCCAGCGCGAAGAGCATTGGCAGTGTGAGATGAATGTCCCCTTGCCACAGGGTCAGCACCCAGTTGTAGACCTTGATGGCGGTGGGCACCGCGATGACGAGCGTCGTTATGGCGAAGAAATAGCCGAACTGCGGGTTCATGCCGCTCACATACATATGATGCGCCCAGACAACGAAGCTCAGAGCGCCGATGATGACGATGGCCCAGACCATCATGCGGTAGCCGAAAATATTCTTGCGTGCGTGCGTGCTGATGAGATCCGAGACAATTCCGAAGGCCGGAAGTGCTACGATGTAGACTTCCGGATGACCAAAGAACCAGAACAGGTGCTGGAAAAGGATCGGGCTCCCGCCCCTCTGTTGCAGGTGCTCGCCCATCTCGATGATGGCTGGCATGAAGAAACTGGTTCCAAGGAGCCGATCGAACAACATCATGACGCAGGCCACGAAAAGAGCTGGAAAAGCCAGCAGCGCCATCACGGTCGCCGTGAATATGCCCCAGATGGTCAGCGGCATCCGCATCAGCGTCATCCCGCGCGCGCGCCCTTGCAGCACCGTGACGACATAGTTGAGGCCGCCCATTGTAAAGCCGATGATGAATATGATCAGTGACGAGAGCATGATGATGATGCCCCAGTCCTGCCCGCCCGGCGTGCCGGTCATGATGGCCTGGGGCGGATAAAGCGTCCAGCCTGCGCCCGTCGGCCCGCCCGGCACGAAGAAGCCCGCCACCAGAACAAGCACCGCAATCAGATAGATCCAGTAGCTCAGCATGTTTGCGTACGGAAAAACCATGTCCCGCGCGCCGATCATCAGGGGGATGAGATAGTTGCCGAAGCCGCCAAGGAAAAGCGCGGTCAACAGGTAGATCACCATGATCATCCCGTGCATGGTGATGAACTGGTAATAGCGTTCAGCGTCGATGAACTCGAAATAGCCGGGGAAGGCCAGTTGCAGGCGCATCAGCCAGGACAGCACCAGCGCCACCAGACCGATCGCGATCGCCGTTAGTGAATACTGGATGGCAATGACTTTGGCATCCTGGCTGAAAACATATTTCGTCCACCAGCTATGCGGATGATAAAGTTCGACATCCTCGACTTCCGCTGGTGGTATAGCGTCGACGCCGGTCCGGATGTCTACCATGTCATTCCTCCCTGCCCCTTATTCGGACGACGCCACGCTGGCCGCCGGTGTGGTCTGTTGCTTGGATGATGCTTGCAACTGGCTGAATGTCTGCTGCTCCTGCAGCCATGCCTGATAGTCTTCCTCGCTATCGATGATGACTGTTCCGCGCATCTGGGGATGGGCCGTTCCGCAGTACTCGGCGCAAAGAACCTCGAATGTTCCGGTGCGTGTCGGCGTAATCCAGTAATACGTCACCATGCTTGGCAACATGTCCATCTTGGCGCGGAATTCCGGCACATAGAAATTATGAAGCACATCGAGGGAGCGAAGATGAAGCTGGACGGGTTTGCCAATGGGCAGATGCAGTTCACCGCCTTCGATGATGATATCGTCCAGCGCGCTGGCATCGCTGGTGTTCAGTCCTAATGGATTTTCCGGGCTGACATTGCTGGTTTCGACCGTGCCCAACCGTCCATCCTTGCCCGGCAACCTGAAGCTCCACAGCCACTGCTGCCCCACCACTTCCACTGCGGCGGCACCCTCAGGAACGGTTATGAAGCGATTCCAGACGAACAGTCCCGGTGCCAGCATGGCGGCAACACCGATTGCCGTTATCGTCGCCAGCCAGCCTTCGAGTTTCGTGCTCTCGGGCTCATACATTGCCTTGTTGCCGGGGCGATGCCGGAAGCGAAGGACGCAATAGGCGACAAACAGCACCACGGCGACAAACACGATGCCGGTAATCCAGAAGGTGATGATGATTGTATCGTCGATATATTGCCAGTTTGAAGCAATCGGAGTCCACCACCACGGGCTCAACAGGTGAAACACCACGGACCCGATAGCCAGTAGAACCAGAACTACTGCTACAGCCACTCCCTGTCCCTCCTTGCCGTTATCGGCCCCGCGGACATGAATTTGCAATCTGTAGAGAACTCCCGGCCAGTATCTCACGAACGCGGCATGCTGGCAAATGGAACAGCAGGGAGCGGCTCCCTGCGTTTTCCCATGGGAAATCAGGAGCTAATGCGCAATATCTTGCGTTGGGGCAAAATACCGGTTGATGGCATCAGGACGGGACAACGGAAACAGAAGATCGATAAACCGTTCCGCAATCGGTTGCGGTTCGTGGTTTGCGAGTCCCGGACGCTCGTTCGCCTCGATGAAAACATAGTCAGGATCTGTCGGGGATTTTATCATGAAATCGATCCCGACGACAGGAATGTCGATGGCGCGGGCCGCCTTGCAGGCGGCTTCCACCAACTGCGGATGCACCATCGCCGTGACGTCCTGGATCGAGCCTCCTGTATGAAGATTGGCTGTCTTGCGCACGATGATCTCCTCCCCCTTGCGCGGAACGCTTTCAAGATCATGGCCCGCCAGCGCAAGGCAGCGTTTCGTTTCAGCGTCGATAGGGATGCGGCTTTCACCGCCAGTCGCAGCCGAGCGCCGCCGCGACTGGCGCTCGATCAGCATGCGAATCTTGTTCTGTCCGTCGCCAATGATACGCGGCGGGCGGCGAATAGCGGCGGCGGCGAGCTTGAAATCGATCACGACGAGACGCAAATCCTCGCCTTCGAAACAGGATTCGATGAGCACCCGATCGGAAACGTCGCGCGCCACGCCAATGGCCTTCTCCACCTCATCAAAACTGGAAAGATCGACGGCCACGCCCCTGCCCTGCTCGCCGCGCGCCGGCTTCACGACAAGGCTCTTGTGCTTGTCCAGAAAGGCCTTGATCTCATTGGAACCTGCGGCCGCTTCAATCTGTTCGGGCACGGCAAGCCCGGCTTGGGCCGCAACTCGCCGCGTCACGGCCTTGTCGTCGCAGATGGAAGCGGCAACGCCGGATGTCATTTCCGAAAGACTTTCCCGGCAATGGATCGACCGACCGCCATAGGACAAGCGGATAAAGCCGCCTTCGGGATCGGTGATGTCCACCTGTATGCCCCTTCGCCGCGCTTCGTCGACGATGATCCGCGCATAAGGATTGAGCGCGTCGTAGTCTTCCAGAGGGCTCGCGAAAAGCTTCTCGTTGATTGAGTTCTTGCACTTTACAGTGAAGACCGGCACCCGGCGAAACCCGAGTTTTTCATAGAGTGCGATGGCCTGTTCGTTATCGTGGATGACGGAAAGATCCATTTGCCGGGCGCTGCGCGCCTTGAAATGCTCCGCCAGACGCCGCACCAGCATTTCGCCAATGCCCGGATATTTCGCCTGCGGATCAACGGCGAGGCACCAGAGTGACGAACCCTGTTCCGGGTCGTTGAACGCCCGCATATGGTCGACACCGATGACAGTGCCGATGACTTCTCCGCTTGCTTCATCTTCCGCAACGAGGCAGATCATGGCGCGGCTGTCACGCCGGGACCAGAAGAAATCGGGATGCACCGGAACCATGCCGCGCGTGGCATAGATTCCGTTCACGGCTCTCGCATCAGCCTCAGAGCTCAACCGGCGTATGAAGAACCCTTTCGGCTGGCGTTTGCTGGCGCGATAGGTCGGAAGATCGAGCCTGTAGGCATGCGACGGATCGAGAAAGATCTCCTGCGGCGCAAGAGTAAGCAGAACTTGGGGGTCGCGTATGTAGAATGCGATATCGCGGCGTCCCGCTCCCTCGCGACTGAGCGTTTCGACGATGGCTTCGTTGCTTCCGAAAGTCTGGGCGAAGATCAGCCGCCCCCAGCCGCAATCGAAAGCGACATTCGTTTTCATCATGGGGCCGTCGCCGTCACCATGAGTGATCGGAGGCTGCATCGACTGGTCGCGCAAGCGACGCAGGCGATGGTCCAGTGCCCTGGGTTCCCGGTTTTTCTTGCGTGTCATGAGTCAAATCCCGTGTGTTTGCAGCCACATTTCAAGCAGCGCGACCTGCCACAATTCCGAACCGCGCAAAGGCGTGATGTGATCGGATGGTGCTTCGAGGAGGCGGCCGAGATAGCCCTGGGAAAAGAGCCCGCGCTCGACCGCGGCACGCGATGCAAGCGCGTCGCGCACCATTTCGAGATAGGGGCCGGAAATGTATTTGAGCTGCGGAACCGGAAAGTAGCCCTTCTTCCGGTCGATAACGTCTTGCGGCACGATCAGGCGAGCGACGTCCTTCAGGATACCCTTGCCGTTGTCCTTGAGTTTTTCCTCTGGCGGAATACGTGCTGCCAGTTCCACCAGTTCATGGTCGAGAAAGGGAACGCGGGCCTCCAGCCCCCACGCCATTGTCATGTTGTCCACGCGCTTGACGGGATCGTCCACCAGCATCACCGTGCTGTCGAGGCGCAGGGCCTGATCGACGGGGCTTCCCGCACCCGGATGATTGAGATGTTGAGCCACCAGTTCCCGGCTGTAGTCCGTTTCCGCAAGCCATTCGGCGGCGAGTTGGGCTTTCAGGGTCGCATGGGAACGGTCGAAGAAAACTTTTGCATAGTCTTCCACCACGTCGTTGGATTTCATCAGCGGCGGATACCAGTGATAACCGCCGAACACCTCGTCGGCGCCCTGACCCGACTGGACCACCTTGATATGTTTGGATACTTCCTTGCTCAGCAGATAGAATCCCACATTATCGTAGGAAACCATCGGTTCGGACATGGCTGCGATCGTGCCGGGCAATGCGCCCATCAAATCGGCGGAAGGTACGAAAATCTGCCGATGATCCGTCGCGTAGTGATCGGCGATGAGATCCGAATAGACGAACTCGTCGCCCTTCTCGCCGTTGGCTTCCTCGAAGCCGACCGAGAAAGTCATCAGGTCTTTTTGTCCGGCTTCGGCAAGCAAGCCGACGATGAGACTTGAATCGACGCCCCCTGAAAGCAGCACACCAACCGGCACATCCGCCACCATGCGGCGCTTGACGGCGAGGCGCAGGGCTTCCAGCACACGGTCGCGCCATTCTGAGGATTTCAGGCCGCTATCGGCCGGGTCGCGGTCGAAAGGAGGGTTCCAGTAGAGGATGTCCCTGTTGTCGCCGTTCTTTTCAATCACCCGGAGCGTGGCCGGCGGCATTTTCTTCACACCATTGAGAATGGTGCGGGGCGGCGGCACCACCGCGTGAAAACTCATGTAGTTATGCAGGGCATTGCGGTCTATCGAGGTGTCTATGTCCCCCGCCTTGAGCAGCGCGGGCAGCGACGATGCGAAACGCAGAACCCGCTTTCCGTTGTCAGTCACATAGAGCGGCTTCACGCCAAAGCGGTCGCGGGCCATGACGACCCGCCCGCTGTCACGCTCGTGCAGGACAAAGGCGAACATGCCGTGAAACCGCTTGACGCAGCGCTCGCCCCACGCGTGCCACGCCTTGATGATGACTTCCGTATCGCCCGTGGAAAAGAAGTGGTAGCCCAGAGCCTGCAATTCGGCCTGCAATTCGGGATAGTTGTAGATGCAGCCATTGAAGGCGAGCGTGATGCCAAGGTCGGAGTCCACCATGGGCTGCTCCGCCTTGTCGGAAAGATCGATGATCTTCAAACGCCGGTGGCCGAAACCCACCCTGCCCCGCAATACGATCCCGGCATCGTCCGGGCCGCGAGACGCAAGCGCCTCATTCATTTTTCCTATGACTTCCGCTGAAGCCTGTTCGCCGTCAAATCTGATTTCGCCGCAAATTCCACACATCGGTTGCGCTTCCAAACCTCCAGTATCTTGATGAAAGATTGAGCCGGACAGAGCCGGCCCACTGGAAGGAAACGCCAGAAACCCGTTGAGGTTCCAAGATAATTTGCCGAAATGTCTAGCTCAGCGTATCAACGAGAGATTCGGAAAGCGGTGTGTTGCCGAACCAGTTCAGGCGGTTGATGCTGACATTCCCGGTATCGATGACGGCATTTTCGTCTCCCGGGTTTGTCGCATGTTCGCGGCCCCGCGGTACGGTCAGGATGGTTGTATCACCCTCTTGCGAAACGATATCGGCATGTCGCGCGATCTTGTCACGACCGATCGCCGGTTGCTGTATCGAAGCAGGAAGAGCCGTCGGCAGGTTGACGCTCAGCCAGTGCCCGTCCTTCACCCAGTCATCACGCCGGTCCCATAGCTGCGCAATGAAATTCGCCAGCCAATTGATATCCGTGTCCATGATTTCCGGATTTTTCACGCGTGAGAAGCCGATGGCGGGAACACCCCAGAACGTCGCTTCACGCGCTATGCCGAGCGTACCGGAATAGGCAAGGTCTTCGGCAACATTCCTGCCGTCATTGACCCCAGAAAGCACGAGGTCAGGTCGCTTTGCGTCCTTGAACAACCATGCCATCGCCGTCACGACGCAATCCGCGGGCGTACCCGAGCATGAATAGCGATTGGGACCGAGACGCTTCATTGTCAGCGGGCGGGCGACGGTCAGTGATGGCCCTGCCGCCGTGCGCTTGCCGTCGGGTGCCACCACCCAGATATCGTCGGAAAGGCGGCGCGCCACCTGTTCTAGAAAGGCAATGCCCGGAGCATCGATGCCGTCATCATTGCAGATCAGAATTCTCATGAGAAACTCCGGTTAAAGGATTACGTGGTCGCCGGTTTTTACCGATCGTTGCACCGTAGGAATGTGATGCGACAGCTTGTCGATGGACGCCAGATCACAGGAATGACCAATGGCGGAAGGCCGTCCGGCGGTCTCCCAGATCCCGATTGCGCCGGATAATGTCGGGTGGGTCGGAAGCCTTATCCATGACGCGCGGCCGCGCGCGTAAAGTTCACTCGCGGGCGTATTGGGCGGAATATGCCCCGTCAAAAGGATCGGGATGTTTTCGGCGTCTGCCCGACGGATCGCCGTGGCTGAGGGACCGGCAGCACCCATGCCGTCAAAAGTCAGCAGCGGGCATTCGGGAAAGGTGTCTTCGTCTTTCCAGTCCGGCGCTGCCGCAAGACGCCTGCGCAATCTTTCCGCCACCCCTGGCAAGAGCGCATCTGCCTGCAAAATCTGCGCTTCGATCGCGCGGCGCATGTCAGCATGAACGGCAAACCCGTCGGGCAGGATCGCCATCAGTTCCAGCGGCTTTCCGGCCAGCGGAACGGGAAGCAGGCTTGCTTTTCCGTTTGCGCCTGTCCAGTTTCGGATGGCTTCCGCCCTTTCCTGCCCCGACACGGGGTCGTCGCCGTAGGATGCGTCAAAAACCAGAAGATCGCATGGTGGAATGGGGTCCATCGCAAGAACATTGCTGTCTGGCACCACATCGGCCGTATAGACGATTTTCCTGTCATCATCGCTGATGCGGAACCAGACGCCACCGACGACATGAGCGGATCTCCCGGTTTCGATAGCGAGCGAACCAAGTTGAATCCGGTCTCCCGGGAAAAAAATCCGAACCTGCTGATCCGGCAGTGAAAAATTTGCGAGATGGGATGGGTCGCCATATTGCGCAAGCATGGCGGGCGCATCCGTCAGCGTCTCGCGCGTCATGAAAATGCGCCCCTTGAACCCTCGTGACGACAGCCACGCAAGGCCGCCTATATGATCTTCATGGGCATGCGAGATAAAGACAGCGTCGAGCCTCTCGATCTTGGCGTCATCGATCAACGGATAATATTCGTCGCCCGCCGCCCCGACCTTGATGCCGACATCGAAGAGAATGCGCGTATCGCCATTGCTGACGCCGAGACTGGTTCGCCCCTTCTCGCCGAACCCGCCGTGAAGATCGATGCGGATCAACGTGCTTCTCCTTGCGGAATGACCCAGCCGGATTTGATCCGGAGCCTAGCCTGCGAGCCCTCTTCCAGTTGAACCGGGTCGGATACGTCGAAATGAAGACTGATGTCGGGCCTGTCCATTGGATGGGCTTCGATGCGCGCCCCGCCGCCGCGATAGATCGCACGCCGGACATGAACTGCGAAGCCGCCTTCTGCCACAATCTCAAGATCTGGCCCGCGCACGCAAATCTTCGCAGCCTGCATGATCTTCTGTTCGGGGCGGCACCGCAGAACTGTTTCATGGCCGAGCACATGCGCCTTGCAAAGCCCGGCTTCCGCATCGGTCAAAACCTCGGCTGGAAGCACCATGCCATGCGCGATGAAGGACGCGACCATTTCGCTGGCTGGTTGCTCATAGAGCTCGCGCGGCGTCGCGAACTGGGCAAGAACACCGTGATCCATCACCGCGATACGATCCGCAAGGGCCATGGCTTCGGCCTGATCATGAGTAATATAGACGATGGTCGTTCCGGTTCGCTTGTGAAAGGCAGCGAATTCATCCTCCATCGCGGCGCGCAGATGCACGTCGAGATTGGCCAGCGGCTCATCGAAGAGAACGAGCGAGGGAGCGGCCACCAGACACCGCGCGAGCGCAACACGCTGGCGTTGCCCGCCCGAAAGATTGGCCGGCCGTCGGTCGCCGAAGCCTTGCAGGTCCACCAGAGCCAGCGCGTCCGTCACGCGCCGCTCGCGGGTTGCGCGGTCCACCTTGGCAACCTTGAGGCTGTAGCCGATATTTTCGGCAACGGTCATGTGCGGCCAGAGAGCGTAATTCTGGAACACGATGCCGACACGGCGATGCTCGGGCGGCACATTGCACCCGGGCGCGGACATTTCCTGATCGCCAACCTCGATGCGCCCGGCATCAAGTTGCTCAAATCCTGCGACTAGTCTCAGAAGCGTTGTTTTTCCGCATCCGGACGGCCCCAGAACCGCGACGAATTCGCCGTTTTTCACGTCGAGGGAAACATTGGAAAGGGCCTTGTAGTCACCGAAAATCTTGGTGACGTTTTCTATTTTCAATCCCGCCATGGGAGAACTCCATTGGGAAGATGCCGCGCGAAAAGATTGGTGAGCAGCATCAAGGTAAAGGTAACGGCGACGGTGAGCACGGAAATGGCCGACGCGTAGCTGGAATCTCCACCCTGCTCGAAGGAAAAGATCACGACGCCGATGGTTTCGGAACCTGACGCCCAAAGAAGAGCCGAAACAGTCAACTCGCTGAACGCGGTCATGAAAATCAGTACGCCTCCCGCGATAGTGGCAGGCGCGACCATCGGGAAAATGATCGTCCTCATGCGGGTCAGCAAACCCGCACCGGCGACTTGTGCGGCCTCTTCCAGTGACCGGTCAATCTGGTACAGACCGCTGATCGTCGGACGCAGCGCCAGCACGAGAAAGCGCGCGAGATAGGCGTAGAGAATGATCCAGATCGTGTTGTAGATATGCAGCCCGAGTACCGGAACCGGCTTCAGGAAAAGCAGAAGCGACGCAATGGCCAGAACGACGCCGGGCAGCGCGTAGGGAAGCTCTGCCGAAAGGTTGAGCAATTTCGTCCACCAGCGCTGACGCCATGTGATCAGATAGCCGAGCGGTACGGCGAGCACGACTGCGAAGGCCGCGGCCGTAAGGGACAGGCCAAAACTGTTAAAAAATGCGCGGCTGGCGGCGGCATGCTCAAACATGACGAACCTATAGTTTTCCAGCGTTGCGGTCTGCCAGTTAAGCGGAACGCCATAGGCCGAGACGAGCGAGGTCAGCGCGAGGCCGAGAAGCGGCAGGACCAGCACGAGAACGATCAGCAGCCACATGCCTGTCTCGACAAACGGCCTCCAGCGGCCGAGTTCGAACGGGGCGGCGGGCAGCGACGTGGACGCGATGCGATAGTCACGGCGGCGCGAGGCATAATCCTGCGCGAGAATGCCGGTGATCGCGATGGCGCCGATCAGCATGGAAAGTACCGCGACTTCCGACAGCACGGAGGGACCGGAACCGGCAAGGCGCTGATAGATCAGGGTCGGAAGGACGAGATAGTTTGCAGGGATGCCAAGAAACGCCGGGATGCCGAAATTACCGACACAGGACACAAATGCCAGCGCCATGGCGCCAATGATCGACGGCGTCATCAGGGGAAGAATAATGGTGCGCAATACGGTCCATTTGCCTGCGCCGCTGCTCAGCGCGGCTTCGACAAGCTCGCGCGGCAGTTTGCGCAAGCCGGCGCGCACGATCAAGAACACAAGCGGAGAATACTGGACACCGAGTAGCAGGACGATACCTTCGGTGGAATAAAGCGGGTTCCGGCTTCCCAGCGGGGGAGCCATGCCGATGAGCTTCAAAAAGGGGCTGGCGGGGCCGAAAAGCTGTAGCCATGCGAGCGCGGTGACCTGCGGCGCGATCAGGAGCGGCACGACGTAAAAAAGCACGAACGGGCTTCGGCTCCGCACATTTGTCAGGCTGACGAGGAGCGCAACCGATGTACCGACCAAGACCGCCAGCAATGTGCCGCCAACGCCGACTTGCAGCGAATGCTTGGTCGCAGTCCATGTCGAGGTGTTTGACAACGCGGAGACGAGCGCTTCTGCCGACAAGCGCCCCTGTGGCGCGATGATTTCGAGACCTAGCCGGAACATCGGCAGGATCGAGAGGGCCGCAACGGCAAATGCAACCACCCCTATCAGGGCCCTATCATGGCCCTGACGTCCCTTTCCCAGGTTGAACATTGTGTTTTGTCCTCAGCCGCCGAACATCTTGGAGAATTCGGCCTTGTCTTCTTCGGTCCGCTGAAGAACCTTCTGCGTATCGATTGGCATCAGCTTGACTTCGACGCCCTCCGGCAGCCATGCAGGCCGCCCGACGGAGGCTTTCGCAGGTAGATAACCCTGTTCGAGCGCCAGCTTCTGGCCGTCATCGGAAAGAATGAAATCGACGAACTTTTCCGCGCCGGAAACGTTCTTTGCGGTTGCCATGATGGCAACCGGTTCGGTTACGGCGGGAACGCCTTCAGGAGGGAATACGAATTCGATAGGCGATCCCTTGGCTTTGGCGTTGAGAGCCATGAAGTCGACAAGAATGCCATAGGGCTTTTCGCCACTCGCGACCGATTTGAGAACAGCGCCATTGCCGCGAACGCTGACGATCTCGTTGTCCTTCAGCTTCTTGAAGTAGTCCCAGCCGAGGTCGGCATTTTCCGCAAAGCCGCTGAGCAGATAGGCCGCTGCACCGGAATAAAGCGGGCTGGGCATGACGATCTGGCCCTTCAATTCAGGCTTGGCGAGGTCGGACCAATGCTCCGGCTTCGTTGCCGCACCCGTATTGTAGGCGATGCCGGTCGTAATCAGCTTGCTGCCGAAATAGGTCTTGTCCCGATCGTAGGTGTCGGCTGCAAAGCCTTCCACATTGGCCTTCTCATATGCCTTGAGGCGGCCTTCCTTCTTCAGCGACTCCATGGTCACAGCGTCCGCGATGAAAAGCACATCGGGTTGCGGCGCACCGGCAGCGAATTCCGCCGCTAGCTTGCTCATGATATCGCTCGTTCCCGAACGGAAAATCTGAACGTCGATATCCGGATTGACCTTGCGGAATGCCTCGACCGTTTTCGCGGCATCGGCGTCCGGTTGTGATGTGTAAAGCGTCAGGGTTTCCGCCTGTGCCTGTGCCACGAAGAATGTCGCGGCCAGAACGAGCGGAAGCGACGCGATACGCCTTAGGTAACTGCCCATTTTATCTCCTCCCAAATGTTCACGCTGCTTTCTTGTCGATGCGGTTTGCATCAGCGTCGGTTTTTCCGCGGACGCGACCACCCTGAGGCAGCTTTTGTCTTGAACGGTTTCATCATTCATGTTCATTTGTCACCTGTCAAATACATTTGAACAAAATTTTTCCAGCCAAGCCAATTCCCACCTTACCTGAAGGTACAGGAAAGCGGGATGGCAGGCAGCAGATATTCCAGTTGCGCTTCAGTAATATGACAGTCGCAAAACTGATTTATGAAGAGCCGGAAAAATGAACCGAGGAGGAAACGGTGGATATCAGCGGAAAAGACAAAAGGCCATCAACGCCAATGGTTTCCTCGAATCTCAAGGTTAAAACGGCATGGCTTTACTACGTAGAAGGTTTGACTCAGGAACAGATCGCCGAACGGCTTCAGGTGAGCCGTGTCAAGGTCATGCGCACGCTGGCCGCCTGTTCGGAAGAAGGAATCGTGGTGACGACCATCAATCGCGAGTCGTCGTCTCAGATCGCGCTGGAGCGGGCGCTCGAAAAGCAGTGGAAACTGGCAGCAGCTATTGTCGTCCCGACGCCTTCCAGCGCCGAACACCTCGAAACGACGCTCGGCCACGCTATCGCCGGTTATCTCGGTGACGAGATGACCGATGGCAGGACGCTTGCGATCGGCGGTGGCGCGACGCTCTTTGCCAGCCTCAAATTCATCGAACGGCGCAAACTTTCAGATGCCTCGACAGTGGCGCTGGTCGGCAGCCTGCCGCATTCGCGCTGGGTCAATCCCTCCATTGTAGCTGCACGGGTGGCGGAAGCCTATCAGATCGACAGCTACCAGATTACCGCTCCGGTGATCGTGGATGACGCGAAATTGCGCGATGCGCTATGGCAGCAATCGACACTGAAGAGTGTGAAGGAGCGCGCCGGGCAAGCCGACATCGCGCTGTTGACGGTGGGCGAAGTGTCGAATGAGGCGACGATCTTCCAGCACGGAATAGTGCCTGCTGATCTTATCGGCGACCTGCGCCGCAAAGGGGCTGTCGCCAATATACTTTGCTATTTTGTCGATGCGCACGGCAATCTGGTCGACCATGAGGTAAACCGGCAGGTCATGGCCATTGATCTGGATATCGTGGCAAGCATTCCCAATATCGTACTTGCGGCGGGCGGAGAATCGAAAGTGCAGGCAATCAGGGCAGCGTTGAACGCGATGCCGGTCAAGGTGCTCATTACCGATATGGAGACGGCGCGGGCATTGCTGGATCAACCATGAACCAGCGCGGGCGGCAAGAGCTACGCAGTATTTGATTTGGCGCGGAATTTCGTTGGTTGCGCCTTCATCATGCCGGAAATCGATAGCATCCCGCAAAGAATGCTTGACCGTCGCGCTGAACTATTAGAGGCCATGCACACCCGCGAGGCGGGTTTGTTCGACTGATATTCCAACGTCAGGATGACTGATGACGTTATCTCTCGATTCCATGGGCGAGCCTCCCACCGCGATGCCGTTGCGGACCTGCGCAAAAGTGGCAGGCGCGGCGTTGCGCGGTCTGGAGCGGAGCCTCGGTGCGCTTGCTACGCTGATTCTTGCGCTGCTGCTGCTCTCAGTGCTGGCCGCAGTCACGATGCGTTATGCTTTCAGCACCGGGTTTGTCGGGTCGGAAGAACTCGGCATCTGGCTTCATGTTGCTCTGATTGGCGTTGGCGCACCCCTTGCGCTGAACAGCGCGCTCGCCATGCGGCTGGACGTTTTCGTGCGCTTGCTGCCCGCATCCGTCCGCTCGCTCACAAATATCATGGCCGATATGTTCACGGTGGTTTCCGGCCTGGTCCTGGTCTTCGGCGGAAGCAAGATCATGGCGATGCTGGGTGGCGTTTCACCGACGCTCGGCCTGCCGGAATGGATCCGGTTCGGCTTTCTGGGCGCTGGTGGCTTCCTCGTTCTCCTCATGCTTGCGCTACACAGTCTTGCGGCTGGCAAGGCTTTGTCCCTGCTTTGCGCTCTGGTTGGTGGTGCTGCCGCATATTTCATGCAGCCTTACTATTCGTTTGCGGTCTCCATGCCGCCCAGCCTGATGCTTGGGCTGGTGGCGGCTATTGGGCTTATCGTTGCGGCTCCGTTGCCTCACGTCTTTCTTGCCGCAGCCTATGTCGCTGTCGCGTTCGGCAGCACGCTGCCGGAATCAGCCATCGTTTCCTCGACGGTCGGCGGCATGTCGAAGTTCCTGCTTCTCGCCATTCCGTTTTTTTTGCTTGCCGGAAACCTGCTCACGGCTTCAGGCGTTGCAAACCAGTTCGTGCGTTTTGCTTCCAGTCTTGTCGGCCATCGGCGCGCGGGGTTGGCGCAGACGACATTGCTGACCAGCGTGCTTTTTTCTGGCGCTTCCGGCTCGTCCGTGGCCAATGCGGCCTTTGGTGCCTCGACTTTCCAGCCAGCGCTGGTCAGGCATGGCTATCCCCAGGCGCAATCGGCGGCGATCATTGCGGCGACGTCGGTGCTCGACAATGTCATCCCGCCGTCCATCGCCTTTTTGATCCTGGCGGCAGCGACCAATCTTTCCGTCGGCTCGCTTCTGCTCGGGGGATTTTTTGCCGGTGGCGTCATGGCTCTCTCTCTCGCCGTTGCAATCCATCTAACGGTTAGGAAGATTGCGCTCCAACCGAAGGCAGATACCACGGAACGCTGGCGCAGCGCGTTTTCTGCCCTGCCAGCCTTCGGCCTTGGCATTATCGTGGTTGTCGGTATTCGCTTCGGGCTGGTGACAGCCACGGAAGCGGCGGCACTCGCCGCGCTCTATACATTGATCCTCGGTTTCGCGACGCGCCTTGGGGCGGCATCCCTCTTTAGCGCTTTCCGCCAATCGGCAGTCGAAGCTGCGGCCATAGGCCTGCTGATCGGATCGGCCGCGCCCTTCGCCTTTCTCCTTGCCGTCGACAATATCGGGGGCATGGTGCGTGAGCTGACGCTGGTGCTGGGCGGCTCCGCCGTTGCCGTTCTGCTGCTCTCCAACGTCATTCTTCTTGTTGTCGGCCTCGTTCTCGACATTGGCGCGGCCATTTTGCTTTTCGGGCCGATCATGCTGCCTGCCGCCATCGCCGCGGGCATAGATCCGATTGTGTTCGGCGTGATTCTCGTGGTCAATCTGATGATCGGCGGGCTGACCCCGCCTGTCGGCATGCTCGTCTTTGTCGTCAGCGGAGTGACACGGTTGCCCGCAATGGCCATTTTCAGAGCGATCATGCCTTATCTTTCTGCCCTTCTCGTCTCATTATTTGTCCTCTGCCTGTGGGCGACCATTTTCTAGAATCAGGAAAACGCATGACCGGAATTCATCGCCGCCATTTTCTCAAGCTTGCAGCCCTCGCCGGGTCGACAGCCATCACGGCCCCTGCCCTTACCGGACGTGCAGCCGCGCAGACGAAAACGCTGACCGTGGCGTCATTGCTCGGTGACGACAAGCCGGAGACGAAAATCTGGCTCAGGATCGGTGAAATCGTTGAAGCGAAACTTCCCGGCCAGTTCAGGTTCAACGTCGTAAGGAATGGCGCGCTCGGCGGCGAAAAGGAAGTGGCTGAGGGTGTTCGTCTCGGATCGATACAGGCAAGTCTTGCGACGGTTTCGTCACTCTCGGGCTGGGTTCCGGAAGCGCAGATTCTCGACCTGCCGTTTCTGTACAATGACGCGGCCCATGTCTCCCGTGTGGTCAATGGCGAAACAGGTGGGGATCTTCGAAAAAAGTTCGAGGCGCAAAGCTTTATCGTTGGCAGTTACATCAATTACGGAGCGCGGCACCTGCTTGCCAAGGAGCCGGTTTCTCGATCCGATCAAATGGAAGGAAAGCGCATTCGCGTCATCCAGAGCCCGCTGCATACCAAGCTCTGGAGCGCCTTCGGCGCCAACCCGATCGGCATTCCGATCACCGAAACCTACAATGCGTTGCAGACCGGCGTGGCCGACGCGATGGACCTGACGAAATCGGCCTATGCCGGGTTCAAGCTTTATGAAGTGGTGCCTTGCCTCACGGAAACCGGCCATATCTGGGCATCGGGCGTGGTTTATTATTCGGCGGCATTCTGGGGCAGCCTGACAGATGAGCAAAAGGCGGTTTTTCAGGAGGCCTCAAGCGAGGGTGCCGCCTATTTCAACCAGTTAATCGTCGAGGACGAGGCGGCCTCGATGGCGATAGCAACGCAAAATGGCGGCCAGATCATCAAGCCAGAGGATTTCGGAGCCTGGCAAAGCGGGGCGCAAGCGGTGTGGGAGGAATTCGCACCCGTCGTTGGCGGGCTCGACAGGATCAAGGCTGTGCAGGCTGCATAATAAGAAGCAGGGAATGAAATCGTTTTCATTCCCGATTAATGCGTCAAACTACGAGAATAGCACGCAGATCGTTGACATTGGTGCCAGTCGGTCCCGGCATGAACAGATCACCAATGGCATCGAATGCCGTCCATGCGTCATTGGCGTTCAGCCGTGCTGCACCATCCTCGCCCAGTTTTTGCAAACGAGAAACAGTGGTGCCATCGGCAAAGGCTCCGGCATTATCCTCCGAGCCATCAATGCCGTCAGTATCTGCCGCCAATGCATGGATGTTCGTATAGCCATCGATATCCAGCGCAAATGACAGCAGGAACTCGCTGTTGCGCCCACCTTTGCCGCCTTTCCCGCGAATGGTGACGGTGGTTTCGCCGCCGGAAAGAATGACCACCGGTTTCTTGAAGGGGCGGTCGCGATCCGCCACTTCACGCGCAATGGCTGCATGAACATGAGCTACCTCACGCGCCTCGCCCTCCATCGCATCGGAGAGGATCACGGCCTCAATACCATGGCGTTTGGCGTGTTTGGCCGCAGCGTCGAGCGATACGGCGGCGGAGGCGATGACCCGCACTTCATTGCGGGCGAACAGCTTGTCGCCCGGCTTAGGCGCGTGGCAATTCTCGCTGTTGATATGGTTCACGACGGTTTGCGGCAGTTTCAGCCGGTAGCGTTCGACGATTTTCAGCGCCTCGTCGCGGGCGGTTTCATCCGGAACGGTCGGGCCGGAGGCGACGAAAGCCGGATTGTCGCCGGGAATATCGGAGACAACCAGTGTGAACACTTTTGCCGGATGTGCGGCAGCGGCCAGCCTGCCGCCCTTGATGGTGGACAGGTGTTTTCTGACCGCATTCATCGCCGAAATCGGCGCGCCGGAGGCCAGCAGAGCCTTGTTGACGGCGATTTCATCTTCGAGTGTCAGCCCGTCTGGCGGTGACGGCAGGAGCGCCGAGCCGCCACCGGAAATGAGCGCGACCACAAGATCGTCTTCTGTGAGATTCGACACCGCATTGAAGAGGCGCTTCGTGGCGGCGAGTCCGGCTTCATCCGGCACGGGATGCGCGGCCTCGATAATCTCGATGCGTTCGCAGGGTGTGCCATAGCCATAGCGCGTCACCACTACGCCTTCCAGCGGTGCCTCCCACGCTTTCTCGAAAGCCGCCGCCATCTGCGCCGAACCCTTGCCAGCACCAATGACGATAGTGCGGCCTTTCGGCTTTTCGGGCAGATTGGTGCGGATCACCAGTTCAGGATCAGCCGCCGCAACAGCAGCATCAAAAAGGCTTACGAGAAATTTCTTCGGGTCGGTGATGGCAGTCATAAGTTTCCCGGATTCGTCTGTGAGCGGCAGCACTATTGCTTGCTGCCGCTGGAAAGCCAAGTGCCTCAGGCGACATCATGGTTCGCCATGCGCTCCAAAGCGCGAACCAAACCGGAGTGATCAAGTGCGTCATCGCCGTGGGCTGCACAAGAATTGAACAGTTCCTGCGCCGTTGTCGTGTTGGGCAGCGAGACGCCGAGGGCTTTCGCGCCCTGAAGCGCGAGGTTCAGATCCTTCTGGTGCAGCGAGATGCGGAAACCCGGATCGAAGGTGCGCTTGATCATGCGCTCGCCATGCACTTCGAGAATGCGCGAGGATGCAAAGCCGCCCATCAGCGCTTCACGCACTTTTTCCGGGTCGGCCCCTGCTTTGGAGGCAAAAACCAGCGCTTCTGCCACCGCCTCGATATTGAGCGCGACGATGATCTGGTTGGCAACCTTTGTGGTCTGGCCGTCACCGCAATCGCCCACAAGCGTGATGTTCTTGCCCATGAGCTTCAGCAGAGGCAGGGCACGGTCGAACGATTCCTGCGAACCGCCTGCCATGATGGAAAGGCTTGCGTTCTTCGCGCCAACCTCACCGCCAGAAACCGGCGCGTCGATATATTCAGCACCCGTTGCGCGGACTTTTTTTGCGAACTCCTTCGTTTCGATGGGAGAAATCGAGCTCATGTCGATGAGCAGCTTGCCTTTGCCAAGGCCACCGATCGCGCCACCCTCGCCGAAGATGACGTCGGCCACCTGCGGCGTGTCCGGAAGCATGAGGATGATGGTGTCGCACTCTTCGGCAACAGCCTTCGGCGTTTCCAGAATTTGCAGACCGTTATCGATCAGCTCCTGACGCGGTGGAGGATTGAACCGGGAGGTGAAAAGCTGATGTCCCGCATCCTGCAAATGACGCGCCATCGGCGTGCCCATGATCCCCAGTCCGATGAAGCCTATCTTGGCCATGTCACTTACTCCCTAATCAAATCTATGCGGTCAGCCGTTCGGCTTCGTAGTTTTTGAACCAGCCCAGACCTTCCTCGGTGGTGGTCTTCGGCTTGTATTCGCAGCCAATCCAGCCCTTGTATCCGGCATTTTTCAGTGCCTCGAACACGTTCGGATAATTAATCTCACCTGTGCCCGGCTCGTTGCGACCCGGATTGTCGGCAAGCTGGATATGGGCGATCAGCGGTTTGTAACGTTCATAGGTCGCAACCAGTTCGCCGCGTGTCCGCTGCTGATGGTAGAGGTCGTACTGGATGAACAGGTTGTTGCTGCCCACTTCATCGATGATCGAAACCGCCTGCTCTACCGTGTTGAGGTAAAAGCCCGGAATATCGTAGTGGTTGATGGGCTCGATCAGCAGGCGAATGCCGTGCTTGCCCAGCTCCTTTGCGGCCAGACGCAGATTGCTGACGAAAGTGGCACGCATAACGTCCGGGTCCACGCCCTGCGGCGCGATGCCGGAAAGGCAGTTGACCTGCGAGCAGTTGAGCGTCGTGGCGTAATCGATGGCATCGGACACGCCGCGCCGGAATTCATCGACGCGATCCGGCAGAACCGCAATGCCGCGCTCGCCGCCAGCCCAGTTGCCGGCAGGCAGATTGTGCAGGACCTGCGCCAGGTTATGCTTGGTCAGCGCCGCCTTCAGCTCATGCCGGTTGAATTCATAGGGGAAGAGATATTCGACCCCGGTGAAGTCGGCCTTTGCGGCCAGCACAAAGCGATCCATGAAAGGCGCTTCGTTGAAAAGCATGGTGAGATTGGCTGCAAATCTCGGCATTTTCGCCTCCTTTAAATTTTAATCTAGCAAAGCTGCGATAGCAGTCGGCGCGTCTTCGCCGCGTTCGGCCAGTTCTTCGAACTCAACGACCTGATCGATATCGGCTCCCATGGAAATATTGGTGACACGCTCAAGGATGAATTCCATCACGACCGGCACCCGATGTTCTTTCATCAGCGCTTTTGCAGTTTCAAAGCTTTCGGCAAACTGGTTGGGGCTGCGCACCCGGATCGCCTTGCAGCCAAGCCCTTCGGCGACCGCCACATGATCGACGCCATAGCCCTTTTCCGCATCGCCTGAGGCATTGATATTGTCGAAGGCGAGGCTCACTTCGAAATCCATGTTGAAGCCGCGTTGCGCCTGCCGGATGAGGCCCAGATAGGAATTGTTCATGACCACATGAATGTAGGGCAATTTATGCTGTGCGCCGACCGCCAGTTCCTCGATCATGAACTGGAAATCATAGTCGCCGGAAAGTGCCACGATCGGCCGGTCAGGATCGGCAGCGCGAACGCCGAGAGCCGCAGGCAATGTCCAGCCCAAAGGCCCCGCCTGACCGCAATTGATCCAGTTGCGTGGACGATAGACATGCAGGAACTGAGCGCCCGCAATCTGGCTGAGGCCGATGGTCGTGACATAGCAGGTGTCGCGGTCGAACGCCTTGTTCATCTCCTCATAGACGCGCTGCGGCTTTAGCGGCGTGGCGTCGAAATGCGTCTTGCGCAGCATGGTGCGCTTGCGGGTTTCGCATTCCTTTGCCCAGCCCGACCAGTCGCGCAATTTGCCCGCCGATTTCCATTCGGTGGCGACATCGAGCAATTGCTTCAGCGCTTTTCCCGCATCCGAAACAATGCCGAAATCCGGCGCGAAGACACGGCCAATCTGCGTCGGCTCTATGTCGATATGGATGAACTTGCGGTCCTTCCTGTAAGTATCGACATTACCCGTGTGACGGTTGGCCCAACGATTGCCGACGCCGATAACGACATCGGAGGCAAGCAGATTGGCATTGCCATAGCGGTGCGAGGTCTGAAGACCGCACATGCCCGCCATCAGGCGATGGTCGTCAGGAATGACCCCCCAACCCATCAGGGTCGGGATGACCGGAATGCCGGTGATTTCGGCGAATTCGACCAGAAGATCGGACGCATCGGCATTGATGATGCCGCCGCCAGCAACGATCAGCGGACGTTCCGCCGCGTTCAGCATGGCGAGCGCCTTTTCGGCCTGTGCCCGCGTGGCAGAAGGCTTGTAGGCTTCCATCGGCTGATAGGTGTCGATGTCGAATTCGATTTCGGCAAGCTGGACATCAATCGGCAGGTCGATCAGCACCGGCCCCGGACGGCTTGAGCGCATGATGTGAAACGCCTTCTGGAAGACATAAGGCACCAGTGCCGGTTCCATGACCGTGACGGCCCATTTGGTGACGGGAGCCGCTATCTTCGCAATATCGACCGCCTGAAAATCCTCCTTGTCGAGACGCGCGCGTGGCGCCTGCCCCGTGATGCAGAGGATCGGGATAGAGTCGGCGGAAGCCGAATAAAGACCCGTAATCATATCCGTCCCCGCTGGGCCGGATGTGCCGATGCACAGGCCGATATTACCATGGCGGGCGCGGGTATAGCCTTCGGCCATATGCGAAGCACCCTCGACATGGCGGGCAAGTATGTGACGGATGGATCCGCGCGCTTTCATCGCCGAATAAAATGGATTGATCGCTGCACCCGGCACACCGAAGGCGCAACTGATCCCTTCTTTCTCCAGCACAAGAACGGCTGCATCGACTGCTCGCATTCTGGCCATGGCGGCTCCTCCTATGGAATACATCTCCATTAAAAAAATGCTATTATGTAAAAATGGAAACGGATACCGTTATATGGAAATAAAGATTTTCAACGAAATGGAGATAATAGGACGTACTTTCCCGGATCGGGGCTATGGAGTAGTGATGGAAAAGCATGGACAATCGAGGAATCGGAGGCGGGCTGATGGAACAGGTAAAGGCCAAGCGAGGCCGCAAGGCTGCGGAAAATGCAGCGCCCTCATCCGTGCAGGTTCTGGATCGCAGCCTGAAATTGCTGGCGTTGATCGCCGCAAATGACGGTTCCACCCTCAGTGATCTGGCGGAAGAAAGCAGCATGGCCCCTTCCACCGTGCACAGGCTTCTGTCATCGCTTGCCAATCACGGTATGGTTTCGCACGATGTTGAAAGCGGCGACTGGACGATCGGCGTCAAGGCTTTTGAAATCGGCAATGCCTTTCGCCGCTTTCGAAAGCTTGGCACGTTGGCGCGCCCCTATCTGAAGACATTGATGGAATCAACTGGCGAGACGGCCAATATCGGCGTGGAAGACGATGGTGATGTCGTTTTCATCTCGCAGATTGAAAGCCATGCGCCGATGCGTGCCTTTTTCCGGCCCGGACGGCGGGGCCCGATCCATGCGTCAGGTATCGGCAAGGCGATCCTGTCCACATGGTCGGATACACAGATTGCCCGTGCGCTTTCAGGTCGGACGCTCGATCATTTCACGCAGCGCACACTGGACACGATGCCCGCCCTTCTCAAAGACATGCAGGCAACCCGCATACGCGGCTGGTCTATTGACGATGAAGAGCACACGCTTGGCATGTGCTGCATTGCAGCACCCATTTTCAACGACTATGGCGAGGCGATTGCCGGTATTTCCGTTTCCGGTCCAGCCGTGCGCCTGCCGAAAAAGAAGCTCGAACAGCTTGGGCCGGTTATCCGCTCGACTGCCGACGAACTGACCCGCGCCATGGGCGGGAAGCGGCCGGAAGAGTTCTGATAAACAAAAGACCCGCAGCAGATCGCTCCGCCACGGGCCGCCCTCCTCCAGGGGTTGGGTGATCAAGCCAGTTCAGCCTTGAGCGGTTTTCCGGCAAGGTAGGTTTCGACAATAGCGCGGTCGTCGCCCACCGTCTGCAACAGGAACAATTCCTGTTCCAGCGTCGCGCCCGCTGCCATGCGCAGCCGCATCGATGTGGTGGCCGAGGAATCGAGCACAACGATATCGGCTTCCGTGCCCTCATCGAGCGTGCCAATCTTGTCTTCCATGGAGAGCGCGCGGGCATTGCCCAGCGTCATCATATAGAAAGACTGGAAGGGGTTCAGACGCTGTTCGCGCAGTTGCAGGATCTTGTAGCCCTCATCCATGGTGCGCAGCATGGAAAAGCTGGTGCCGCCGCCGACATCGGTGGCGACGCTCATCCGCACACCTGCTGTTTTCAGCCGGTCACGGTCGAACAGGCCGGAGCCGAGGAACAGGTTTGAGGTAGGGCAGAAAACGGCAACCGAACCGGTTTCTGCCATCACCGCCACTTCGCGTTCTTCCAGATGGATGGAATGACCGAGCAGCGTCTTGTTGCCGAGCAGGCCGTAATGCTCGTAGATACCAAGATAATCCGGCGCTTGCGGATAGAGTGACTTTGTGAAGGCGATCTCGTCATGGTTTTCGGACAGATGCGTCTGGATGAAACATTCTGGATGCTCGCGGGCGAGCGCCTGACTGGCTTCAAGCTGTTCCGGCGTCGAGGTAATCGCAAAGCGCGGCGTAATCACATAATCAAGGCGATCGTTGCCATGCCAGCGGGCAATCAGTTGCTTGCTGTCGTCATAACCGGACTGAGCCGTATCGCAGAGCGCTGGCGGGGCGTTGCGGTCCATCATCACCTTGCCGCCGAGCATACGCATATTGCGATGCTGTGAAGCGCGGAAATAGGCATCGACGCTCTGCGGATGCACCGAGCAATAGGCAACTGCCGTTGTCGTGCCGTGGCGGATCAGCTCATCCAGAAAGCGCTCAGCGATGAATTCGGCGTGTTGCTCATCGGCGAATTTCTGTTCGGCCACGAATGTGTAGGTGTTGAGCCATTCCAGAAGATTGGCCGCATAGGACGCGATCACCTGCGTCTGCGGATAATGGATATGGGTGTCGATGAAGCCCGGCAGGATGAGATGCGGGCGATGGTCGGCGATCTTTGCGTCACTGCCCACTTCTGCGCCTACCTCGGCATAGTCCCCAAGGCGGGCAATGCGGCCATTTTCAACCAGCACCGCGCCATCCTCGATATAGCGCCATGCAGCACTGTCATCCAGGTTTTGCGGCTCGTCACGAAAAGTCAGCACACGGCCGCGAATGAGAAGTTTGCCCATTAGTTCTCTGCTCCGGCGACAACGGATTCATACCATGTTGCAAGCAGCTTCCGCTCTTCTTCGGAAACGGCCGTTATGTTGGCAGGCGGCATGGCGTGAGAACGCGCCGCCTGAAGGTAGATTTCCCGGGCATGGGCGGCGATTTCACTGTCTGTTTCCAGAACAACGCCCTTCGGTGGGGCGATGATGCCCTCCCAGCCGGGTTCCTTGGCGTGGCACATGGAGCAGCGGCCCAGCACCGTATCACGCACGCGGGGGAAGTCGGCGGATTCGATGAAGGGCTGCTGCATGGCGGAGGCCCTGGCTTCGATCCCGACCGGCAACTCCTTCGGCACTGTGGAAAGCCAAATGATGATGACGAAAAGGATTGCCGTTGCGAGCCATGTCCAGGTCGGATTGCCCTTGCGCGCATGCCTGGTGTTGAACCAGTGCCGGATCGTCACACCCATGAGAAAAACGAGCGAGGCGATGATCCAGTTGTACTGGGTGCCGAAAGCCAGCGGATAGTGGTTTGACAGCATCAGGAACAGCACGGGCAGCGTCAGGTAATTGTTGTGCGTTGAGCGCTGCTTGGCGATCTTGCCGTACTTTGGATCAGGCTTGCGGCCAGCGATCAGATCGGCAACCACGATCTTCTGGTTGGGAATAATGAGCATGAACACATTCGCCGCCATGATGGTCGCCGTGAAAGCGCCCAAATGCAGGAATGCCGCGCGGCCCGTGAACAGGTGCGTGTAAGCCCACGCCACCACGACCAGCACCGCATAAAGCAACACCATCAACGCTGTGTCGCTCTTGCCCAGCATCAGCTTGCAGATATTGTGATAGGCAAACCAGCCAAAAACCAGCGAGCCAATCGAAATCGCGATGGCCACAGGTACCGAGACATCGAGCACGTTCGGATCGATCAGATAGAGATCGGCACCCGCATAGTAGACGAGGCACAAAAGCACGAACCCCGAAAACCAGGTTGCGTAGGATTCCCATTTGAACCAGGTCAGGTGTTCCGGCATCTGTTCCGGCGCGACGAGATATTTCTGGATGTGATAAAATCCGCCGCCATGGACTTGCCATTCCTCGCCATAAGCCCCCTTCGGGAGATCCGGTCGTTGGCGCAATCCGAGATCGAGCGCGACGAAATAGAAAGATGAGCCGATCCAGGCGATGCCGGTGATCAGGTGCAGCCACCGAACGGCAAAACTGAGCCAGTCCCAGGCTATGGCATATTCATACATGCGGATTTCCCCTTGGTTCCAACCGAACTATTGCCCAAGCGTCCCCCTCGGGGGAACGCCGCTACATCCTCATCTCTTTCAAAAAAAATTATAAAATGGTAGGTCAAAAAGAAACTATAAGCATGGGCGAACATCATGTCATATCTGGATAATCTCCGCGTTTTCGTTCGTGTTGTCGAACTGGGCAACCTTTCCGCCGCCGGCCGCGACCAGCGCGCGTCGCCCGCTGTCGCCAGCAATCGCATCAAGGAACTGGAACGTCATCTCGGCGTGCGTCTCTTCAACCGGACAACCAGAAAACTGACACCGACAGAGCACGGTCGCGTGTTCTATGACGGCGCGGTCAAGATTCTCGAGGCGGTCAACGAGGCGGAAGCGGCGATTGCCGATCTTTCGCAGAATCCGAAGGGTTCCATACGCATCACTGCTCCGCTCGGCATCGGGCGGCGGCTTATCGCGTCGGGCATTCCGGAGTTTCACGACAAATATCCCGATATAGAGGTGCGGCTGCGCCTGTCGGATCATAATATCGACATCATGAGCGAAGGCGTCGATGTCGCGTTCAAATTGGGCGTTCTGGAAGATTCCAACCTGCGAATGCGCGGGATCATGAACTGCGAAAGGGTGATATGCGCCTCTCCGGACTATCTTGAGAAACGCGGCACGCCGCAGACGGCGGCAGAACTTCTATCAGAAAAGCATGATTGCCTGCTTTTGCGCTATCCCGGCTCCAAGGAGTATTACTGGATGTTGCAAACGCCGGAAGGCGTGCGCAAGTTCGAGGTGACAGGCCCGTATGATTCGGACGATGGCGATGTGCTGACCCGCTGGGCTCTGGACGGGCGGGGCATCATCAACAAGCCTTTGTTTGAGGTGAAGCAGCATCTGAACGAGGGTTCTTTGCGCGTGATCCTCGACGACACGCCACCCGGCAGCATACAGCTTGCGGCCATCTATCCGCATAAGCGCTTTCAGGATCCGAAGGTGCGCCTGATGATCGACTTCATGAGCGAGCGATGCCAGCGCCTGATAACGGACATGCTAAACTAGCGAGCGGTTGAAACAGCCATCGAACGGGCTGCCGCATGGTTCAGCGCATGGGTCATGATTTCGGCCGCAGCGAGCGCCGCAATGACTGCGGGGCGCTTGTCGTTCACGGCGGTTCCCCCGACGGGACAGATGAGATTGTCGAAGAGTTCCGGCTTGCCAATGTCGCGGCTGAGCCAGTTTCGGAACGTCGCCCGTTTCGTCTTAGAGCCAATCATGCCGACATAGGATGCGTCGTGTCTGCCCAGCGCTTCGGCGGCAATCAGGAAATCG
Organism: Phyllobacterium sp.; assembly: GCA_050726055.1. Classification (GTDB taxonomy): domain Bacteria; phylum Pseudomonadota; class Alphaproteobacteria; order Rhizobiales; family Rhizobiaceae; genus Phyllobacterium. The sequence continues at coordinate 163,210 of JBOHIW010000005.1, forward strand.
AGCGCGTGGTCGTGGGTCAGGATGATAAAGGCGCTGCCTTCCGGCGCATCGCGCACAACTTTCTCCGGCATTGCGGTGAGGCAGGTTTCTATGCCGGAAATCTGCGAAGCGGACAGTTCTTCTTCCCGCGTATCGACCAGGATGACGCGTAAGGGCGTGAGGGAAAGCAAAAGCGCCAGTGCATCGCCGACATGGCCCGCGCCAAAAATATAAACATGGGGGCGTTGCGAAATTTCGTTATCGACCCGCTCGATGAGTTCGGCCTTCTCATCAGCTGACATGCGCCTGAAACCAAGCGCAACACGCCCGCCGCAGCATTGGCCGATTTCAGGCCCCAGCGGCACAATCATTTGCGCGGGCATTTGCGCGGGCATGCTTCCTGAATCGGCGTGGTTGCCCAGGGCCTTTCTTGCGTGGTCGATCGCCATGAATTCGAGCTGCCCGCCCCCGATCGTCCCGAAAGACCTGTCCGTTGCAACCAGCATCCAGGCCCCCTCCTCACGGGGGGTGGACCCATCGGCTCCCGTCACCTCAACCAGAACCGCATCCGGCCTGTGGTGCAGGAAATCCCTTATGTCGTGGCGGCTGCCGGGCATCTCACTGTCCTATTCGCTGCGTGTCGCGCGCAGTCGCTCGATCGCCATCAGCACGCGTTCCGGCGTGGCCGGAGCGTCGAGACGCGGCGAAACGCGATAGTCGGCAACGCTGGCAACGGCCATGGAAAGGGCTTCAAGCACAGAAATCGCCAGCATGAAGGGCGGCTCACCCACCGCTTTTGAGCGGCGGATGGTTTCTTCGCGATTCACTGACCAGTTGGCGAGATTGACGTTGAATTGACGAGGACGATCGGAGGCCAGCGGAATCTTGTAGGTCGATGGTGCATGGGTGCGCAGCCTTCCCCTGGCATCCCACCAGAGTTCCTCGGTCGTCAGCCAGCCCATGCCTTGCACGAACGCGCCTTCAATTTGCCCGAGATCGAGCGCCGGATTGAGCGATCTGCCGACATCGTGCAGGATATCCGCGCGGTCGATCTGATATTCGCCCGTCAGCGTATCGATGCTGACCTCGGAAACGGACGCCCCGTAGGCATAATAGAAAAACGGACGGCCCCTGCCCGACGCGCGGTCCCAGTGAATATTGGGGGTTTTGTAGAATCCGGCGGCAGAAAGCTGGACACGCGCGCCGTAAGCGGAGCTGATAAAGTCAGGGAACGGAATGAGGTCATTGCCGACCCGCACCATGTTTGGCTCAAAGATCACCTGTTCCCTCGGGACGCCATAGCGCTCGACAGCAAAATCCACGAGCCGGGCCTTGATCTGCTGCACGGCGTTGGCTGCGGCCATGCCGTTCAAATCCGAGCCGGACGATGCGGCGGTGGCGGACGTATTGGGCACTTTGCCCGTCGTCGTTGCCGTCACCTTGACGCGATCCAGATCGACCTGAAATTCGTCGGCCACAACCTGCGCAACCTTCGTATGGAGCCCCTGCCCCATTTCGGTGCCGCCGTGATTCAGCTGGATGGACCCATCCGTGTAGACGTGAACCAGTGCACCCGCCTGATTAAACTCGGTTTTGGTGAAGGAAATGCCGAACTTCACCGGCGTTAGGGCGATGCCGCGCCGGATGATGCGGCTGTTGCGGTTGAATTCAAGCACCGCGGCGCGTCGGGCGGCGTAATCCGCCGAGGCTTCCAGTTCCTCGATGATCCGCGGGATGATGTTGTCTTCCACGGTCTGGTGATAGGGCGTGAGATTCCGGCCCTCGTCACCATAGAAATTCAGTTTGCGGATTTCGAGCGGATCCTTGCCGAGGGCATAGGCAACCTCCTCGATCATCCGTTCGCCGCCGACCATGCCCTGTGGTCCGCCGAAGCCGCGGAACGCCGTGTTGGAAACCGTGTTGGTTTTCAGCGGGCGCGAGCGCAACCGCACGTTCGGATAAAAATAGCAATTGTCGGCATGAAACAGCGCGCGATCCGTCACCGGGCCGGAAAGATCGGCGGAAAACCCGCAGCGGGCCGAGTAAACCGCGTCGACGGCTTCGATACGACCGTCGTCGTCAAAACCGATTGCATAATCGACATGAAAATCATGGCGTTTGCCGGTTGCGGTCATGTCGTCGTCGCGGTCCGGCCGGATCTTGACGGCGCGATTGTATTTTTTCGCCGCCACCGCCGCGACGGATGCGAAAAGATTGGCCTGCGTTTCCTTGCCGCCGAAACCGCCGCCCATGCGCCTCACATTGATCGTCACCGCATTGGACGGAACACCAAGGACATGCGCGACCATATGTTGCGTTTCACTCGGATGCTGGGTGGAGGAATAGACCATCACCTCATCGTCCTCACCGGGAATGGCGAAGGCTATATGACCCTCAAGATAGAAATGATCCTGCCCGCCCATACGCATTTCCGCGCGTACGACATGTTTTGCCTTCGCAAACCCGGCCTCGATATCGCCGCGCTCCAGTTTCAGCGGATCGATGACCAGCGGATAATCAGCTTCGGCGGCCTCCAGCACGTCGGTGACGTGAGGCAGGTCACGATATTCGATTTTAATTTTCGCGGCTGCATGGCGTGCCTGTGCACGGGTTTCCGCGATGACGGCAAAAATCGGCTGGCCGTGAAACTCGACCTTGCCCACAGCGAACACCGGATCGTCGTGCTTGTTTGCCGGGCTCACATCATTGTCACCGGGAATATCGGCTGCGGTCAGCACGCCTATAACCCCGGGTGCCGCCTTCACTGCGTCGAAATCAATCGAAACGATCTCGGCATGGGCCCGTTGCGACAGACCGAGATAGGCGTGAAGCGTACCTGAAGGCTCTGGAATATCGTCGATGTATTCCGCTGAACCGGCAACGTGCTTGTGACCGGACTCGTGCTTTTCCTGTTCGTGAACGCCGCCACGAATGCGGGCGAGAGGTTGAATGGAATTCATCGTGTCCTCCTTACCCTGCAACCGCATAGCGGTTCAGGCGCACTTCCTGTTTGCCTTCCGTTTCATGATAGAAACGGCGTAGGAGATTTTGCGCCACCAGCAACCGGTATTCGGCAGTTGCGCGCCAGTCGGTCAACGGGGCGTAGTCGTTCTGGAATGCGCCGATGGCGGCCTCGATGCTGCCCCCGTCCCAACATGCACCGATAAGCGCATTTTCGACATGGATGGCGCGTTTCGGTGTTCCCGCCATGCCGCCGAAGGCAATGCGCGCCTCCTGCACCCGGCGTTCGCCATCCAGAACGACGCGAAATGCGCCACACACCGACGAAATATCCTCATCCAGCCGCTTGGAGATTTTGTAGACGGCGAAATGGTCCTGCACTGCCAATCGCGGAATAAAGACGGACTCCAGAAATTCGCCCGGTGCGCGATCCTGCTTGCCATATTCGATAAAGAATTTTTCAACGTCGACTATTCGCCTTGCATCACCCTTGCGCAGCGTCACGGTGGCGCCGAGAGCGATGAGGGCCGGCGGCGTGTCGCCGATCGGCGAGCCATTGGCGATATTGCCACCGACCGTTCCCATATTGCGTACCTGCTCACCGCCTATGCGGTTCCAAAGCTCGGAAAGCTGCGGGAAATTATGCGTGATGGCGGGATAGGCTTCGGTGTAGCTGACACCGGCGCCGAACGTGACGCCCTCGCCGGTTTCTGTGATAGCGCGCAATTCATCGAGATGGGACAGGAACACGACCGGTGAAATGTCCCGCATGAACTTTGTTACCCACAAGCCGACATCGGTCGACCCCGCGACAATCGTCGCTCCTGGGTTTTGTTCAAGAACCATTGCGAGATCGTCCACGTCGGCAGGCAGGATCAGCCGAGCCTTGCCTTCTCCGGCCTCCACGCGCATCTTGTCCTTCAGAGCGGCGAGCCGCTCCTTGATGCGGTTACGTTCGGAAACAAGAGGGTCTTTCGCAAGATCTCCGGCAGCGGTCACGCTTTCAGCGGCGCGTATGATTGCAGCATAGCCGGTACAGCGGCACAGGTTTCCCTGAAGCGCTTTTTCGATTTCCTGCAAGGACGGTTTCGGGTTCTGCATCCAGAGACCATAGAGCGACATGACGAAGCCGGGCGTGCAGAAGCCGCATTGCGACGCATGGGTATCGACCATTGCCTGTTGTACCGGATGCAACGCCCCGTCAGCCCTGATCAGCCCTTCGACGGTGACGATATGGCATCCATCGAGGGAGCCGACAAAGCGTATGCAGGCATTGACGGATTCATATTTAAGCTCACCGTCGAGCAGCCGGCCAACCAACACAGTGCATGCGCCGCAGTCGCCTTCGGCGCATCCTTCCTTGGTGCCGCGCAATTTCCGGTCGAGACGAAGGAAATCCAGCAATGTTTGCGCGGGCGCGGCGTTTTCTAGTTCCACCAGCTTGTCGTTAAGCAGGAAACGGATTGCATTTCGGATCGACACTGCCATGGCCTAGCTCCCCCGATAGGTGGAATAGCCAAACGGGGCAACGAGCAACGGCACATGGTAGTGCGCTGTCTCATCCTCGATACCGAAGCGGATCGGGATCAGGTCCAGAAAGGGGTTGGCCTTGGCGTCAGCGCCCAGATAGGCACCCACATGGAAAAGCAGTTCATAGGTGCCAGCGCGCATGCTATCATCGCTCAGCAGCGGCTTGTCGCACCGGCCATCGCCGTTGGTATGAACCGTATCCAGCAATGTATGGTGGCTGCCATCGATCCGGAAAAGATCGATCCTCAGGGAAGTTGCGGGCTTGCCCGTCGCTGTGTCGAGAACATGGGTCGTCAGGCGACCGGCTGTTCCGTTTCGAATGTTCATTCGAACTCCCCCTCGAGTCTGTTTTGATTGCGCCATTTTTCAGTATCTCCAGAATAAGTCGACCCAGCTAGGCCGCGCTTGTTTGGAGGACTTTCAAATTTTTAAGGGAAATAGCTTTGTTGGCATTCAGGTATTTAGAGGTAAACATTCACTTTTGCGGCGATAGCCAACGACAGGACCCTATGAAACAGACACATGAAAAGACCGAAGCGATCTCAGGCGGCGCTGATCGTCCTCGACCGTCGAACATGACCGAGGAAAGTTTCGTGGCGCGTTTTGGCGGCATTTTCGAGCATTCCGAATGGGTCGCACGACGCGCGTTTCAACACGGGCTTTCAGTCGTCGACGATACCGCAGAGGGCTTGCATGATGTGCTCGCGGCCATTTTCCGCGCTGCATCACCCGAGGAACGACTTGGCGTGCTGAAGGCTCACCCCGATCTCGCCGGAAAACTGGCGCTGGCGAAGCGGCTTACGCCGGAGTCGACGGCAGAACAGGCGTCAGCCGGTTTGGATGCCCTGACAGACGAGGAACGGCGGAAATTTTCCGATCTCAATATAGCTTACGTCGAAAAGTTCGGATTTCCCTTCATTATTGCCGTCAAAGGTCTTGCGAAAGAACAGATTCTTGCCGCATTCACCACCCGGATAGACAATGATCGCGAGGCCGAATTCAATACAGCCTGCACCCAGGTAGAACGCATCGCTCTGCTCAGGCTCCGGGACTTTCTACCATCTGAAGGAAACAAGAATGGCTGATCGCAACTACTACGCACCGCACGGCGGCGCACCAATGCAAACCCAGCTTCTGACGGATCGCGCCGTGTTCACGGAAGCCTATGCCATCATCCCGAAGGGTGTGATGATGGATATCGTCACCAGCTATCTTCCCTTCTGGGAAAGCACCCGGCTCTGGGTTTTGTCGCGTCCGCTCTCGGGCTTTGCCGAGACGTTTTCGCAGTATATCATGGAAGTCGCGCCTGGCGGCGGTAGCGACAGGCCTGAACTCGACCCCGGTGCGGAAGGCGCACTCTTCATTGTCGAAGGTGAATTGACGGTCACGCTTTCCGGTGAAAAGCACGTCATGCAGCCGGGCGGTTTCGCCTTCATTCCGCCGTCCAGCCAGTGGGCAGTCCGGAACGAAAGCGGAAAGCCGGTGCGGTTTCACTGGATTCGCAAAGCCTACGAGTATGTGGACGGCATCGACGTTCCCGATGCAATCTTCACCAACGAAGCCGACATCACGCCAGCGCCCATGGCGCACACGGAAGGCAAATGGGCAACGACCCGCTTTGTCGATCCGGCGGATCTGCGTCACGACATGCATATGACGGTTGTGACGTTTGAACCCGGCGCGGTCATTCCCTTTGCCGAGACGCATGTGATGGAGCATGGGCTCTACGTGCTTGAGGGCAAGGCCGTCTACCGGCTCAATCAGGACTGGGTGGAAGTCGAGGCCGGTGATTTCATGTGGCTGCGCGCCTTCTGTCCGCAGGCCTGTTATGCGGGTGGTCCCGGCAAGTTCCGCTATCTGCTTTACAAGGATGTCAACCGGCATATGAAGCTGTCGAGCCGCTGACATAGTCCCTGTGCAAATTCGCCCCGTGGCCTTCCGGCCAAGGGGGCGTTCATATTCGGATCAGTTCAAGGGAATGGCGTTATCCTGCTTGCCAGACTGATATTGTTCCGACAGATCGGCGTATTTTGCGGTGATTGCGGCGATACGCTTTTGCAGCCTTGCCCGGTCAGACTCGTCAAGAGCCGCAACCATCTCCGCGATCGAATGACTTTCCCAAAAAGCATTCTCCTTGTTGTAGCCGCCGGGCTCCAGCGTGAAGACTTCTTTGAGGATTCGCAGGTCGTGCGGGATAGAAAAGGAATCCCGGGAATCCTGATGGCTGAAGAAATAGTAAAAATTGTCGAACCCCGCCCAGGTAATGGCTGACAGGCACATCGAGCAGGGCTCATGGGTCGAGAGAAAAATCAGATCGCGTGTATCGGGACGATCATCTTCCGCCATTTCGTAGAAGCGTTTCAAGGTGTGCACTTCACCATGCCAGAGCGGATTGTCCAGTTCGTTATTGGTTTCCGCCAGAACGAGCGAGAGGTCCGATTTTCGCAACACTGCTGCTCCGAAAATCTTGTTGCCAGCCGCGACGCCCTTTTCAGTAAGGGGAATGATATCGCGCTCCATCGTATCGAGAAGCGCGTTCAGAAAACCGACATCCGTGAAGCTATCCGTTCTGGCGTTCATTATTCCGCTCCTTCAAACATGTTCGGCATTTCGACGGTCCCAACTGCGGAGAGCAGGCTCTCCGCAGTTGGGGTATCATGATGGCTAGTGGCTGAAGAACGCGAAGCGAACGACAAACAGCCCCGCAACCAGCCATGTGGCCGCATGAACGACGCGCGCCTTTCCGCTGAAAGCCTTCAGAACGACATAGCTGATGAAGCCGAATGCCAGTCCGTTGGCAATCGAATAGGTGAACGGTATCGCGATCGCGGTCAGCGCGGCAGGGCTGGCCTCGGTCACGTCATGCCACTCGATTTCAACGAGTTCATGCATCATCAGGCCCGCGACATAAACCAACGCGGGAGCCGTGGCATAGGCAGGAACGGCGGCGGCCAACGGCGAGATGAAGAGCGCGGCGAGAAACAGGCCTGCGATGACGAGCGCGGTCAGGCCCGTGCGTCCGCCAGCCTGAACACCGGACGCGCTTTCGACATAGGCCGTCGTGCTGCTTGTACCCAGAAGGGAGCCGCCGATGATCGCCGTGCTGTCGGCCAGCAATGCCCGGCCAAGCCGGTTTGGCTTGCCTTCCTCGATAAGCCCCGCACGCTTGCTGACGCCGATCAGTGTGCCGGTGGCGTCAAAAACCTCGACCAGCACGAAGACGAGAATCACCTGAACGAAACCGGCGTTCAACGCGCCCATGATGTCCAGTTGCAGGAAGGTTGGTGCAAGGCTCGGCGGGGCCGCGAATATGCCCTTGAACTCGCTCACGCCCAGAAACATCGACAGAAGCGTGACCACCAGAATGCCGATCAGGATTGCGCCACGAACCTTGAGCGCATCAAGCGACGCAATGACGAAAAATCCGAGTATGGCGAGCAGCGGTCCGACCTGCGTCAGATCGCCCAATCCGACCAGAGTTGCAGGATTGCCAACGACAATTCCAGCGCTCTTGAAGCCGATCAGCGCAAGAAAGAGCCCTATACCGACAGCAATCGCGCTGCGCAAGGATCTTGGAATTCCGTCGACGAGCCAGCGGCGAACGCCGGTCACGGTCAGAAGAAGAAATATGATGCCGGATATGAACACCGCGCCGAGCGCCTGCTGCCAGCTGAAGCCCATGGCCCCGACAACGGTAAAGGCGAAGAAGGCGTTCAACCCCATGCCCGGCGCCATGCCGATGGGCCAGTTGGCGACAAGCGCCATGACGAGAGAGCCCAAAGCCGCAGCGATGCATGTCGCGACGAAGACCGCGTTGCGGTCCATGCCCGTTGACGACAGAATGTCCGGATTCACGAAGATGATATACGACATGGTCAGGAACGTCGTAACACCCGCGATGACCTCGGTGCGGATGCTTGTATTGTGTTCACTCAGCCTGAAAAGCTTTTCGAGCATATTTCCTCCCCTTGGCAAACGCCAATTTCCCTATTTTTTGCCGGACCCGCAGGACGGCGGACGGAGCACGTCCGTCACCGCTTCTTCTGGCAGGTCATCCGATCGAATTCCAGACGAAAGCCTCCTTGCCCTCCGCTCTGTGCGAAGACTCCCCTGATAAATGCAGCTTCCGGTTTCAATGGAGGACAATCTGTCGCGTAAAATCCATCCAAACGCGCGGATTGTGCGTTTTCTGAATGCTGTCCGCTAGTGTTCTATTACAAGCGCTTTGGCGAAACAGCTTCAAGGATTCTTGAAGCTTTGAGGCTGTGGGGCGGGTGTCGCAGCAACCAGCGGAGCAAATACCGGGCCGGCAATTCGACGGCCCGGATGAAAGTATACTACCTGAATTCAGTCAACCTCGTTGACGCCATGGCTGGATTGATCGCGATTGCCCGAAAGGATTTCGCGCTTGCCGACATGGTTGGCGGGGCCGACCAGACCGTCCTGCTCCATACGCTCGACCAGTGACGCAGCCCGGTTGTAGCCGATCTGAAGGCGGCGCTGGATATAGGATGTAGAACACTTTTTGTCCCGCATCACGACTTTCACGGCCTGGGCGTAGAGTTCGTTTGTGTCGTCGCCACCCATGGCGGTCTTGTCGAAAACGGCGGTGTCCTGCTCTTCCGGTTCCTCGTCTTCCTCGGCGGTTACCGTGTCGAGATATTCCGGGCGTCCTTGCGTCTTGAGGTGCGCGACCACCTTTTCCACTTCCTCATCGGATACGAACGGGCCATGGACGCGAGAAATTCGCCCGCCACCGGCCATGTGGAGCATATCGCCCTGCCCGAGAAGCTGCTCGGCGCCTTGCTCGCCGAGAATCGTGCGGCTGTCGATCTTCGACGTGACCTGGAACGAGATTCGCGTCGGGAAATTGGCCTTGATCGTGCCGGTGATGACATCAACGGATGGACGCTGGGTCGCCATGATAAGATGAATGCCGGCAGCGCGGGCCATCTGGGCAAGCCGCTGTATCGCGCCTTCGATCTCCTTGCCAGCGACCATCATCAGGTCGGCCATCTCGTCAACGATCACGACGATGTAAGGCATGGGCGAGAGGTCCATTGCCTCTTCATGGTAGATGGCCTCGCCGGTGCCTTTCTCAAAGCCCGTCTGAACCGTGTAGCTGACAGTTTCCCCCTTGTCCCGGGCGACGGCAGCACGCGCATTGTAACCGTCGATATTGCGCACACCCATGCGCGACATTTTGCGATAACGCTCCTCCATCTCGCGAACCGCCCATTTAAGCGCCATGACGGCCTTTTTCGGATCGGTGACGACTGGCGTCAGCAGGTGCGGAATGCCGTCATAGACCGACAGTTCCAGCATCTTCGGGTCCACCATGATCAGGCGGCACTCTTCCGGCGTCATGCGGTACAGCAGTGACAGGATCATCGTGTTGATGGCGACCGACTTGCCCGAGCCCGTCGTGCCCGCGACCAGAAGATGCGGCATCTTTGCCAGTTCCGCGATCACCGGTTCACCGCCGATTGTCTTGCCGAGGCCGAGAGCGAGCTTGCAATTCGTCTTGCGGAAGTCGCTCGAGTCGATCATTTCACGGAAATAGACAGTTTCGCGCGTCACGTTCGGCAGTTCAATGCCGATCACGTTGCGGCCCGGAACTACGGCAACGCGGGCGGAAAGCGCCGACATGGAGCGGGCAATGTCATCGGCAAGATTGATGACACGCGAAGATTTGACGCCGGGGGCCGGTTCAAACTCGTAAAGTGTAACGACCGGACCGGGACGGACATGAATGATCTCTCCGCGAACGCCAAAATCCTCGAGAACGCTCTCCAGAAGTCCCGCGTTTCTCTCCAGCGTTTCCTGGGTCATGATCTCGCCAACGCGGCCGGGAGGTTCCTGAAGGAGTGAGTGCGGCGGAAGTTCATACTCTCCCTGAAGCGCCGTGGGCTTTTCTGCCGGTGCCGAAGCGTAAGACATGACCGATACTTCCGGATGAATGATCGCCCGGCGCCGCGGCGTATCGACGGCGATGATCTCGTCGCCAGCCTGTGCCGGATGATCGTTTTCAAACGCGGCGCCGCTCTGATCAGCAGACACGATGTCTTCCGCCGGTACCAGCTCAACAACAGGCGGAAGAGCGGCAACGACGGGAGTGGCCGCCCCGGTTATTTCAGGGAGGCCCGTATCTGGCTTGTCCGGTGCGGTCGAGCGGCTCGCGCGCTCATCACGAGAATGACTGGCAGGCCTGATTTCAACCATCTTGAACATCGCCGTGATGGCTTCGGCTTCCTTGCGCGGCGGTGCTACGGGTTCGTGGCGAGCAACGGCCTGCACCGGCGGAACGGGACTGCGTACGGGAACCGAAGCCTCGGCAAACGCCATCACGTCCCAGAATGCGTAATCCGACAGATTGGCCATACGTGCATCAGGAACAATTCGCACCTCAGGCCCGAGTTGCGTTTGCGTTGCCGGGCGCGAAACGACCTCAGGGGCGGGAGCGGATGCTGGCTTTGAAGCCGTTTTCGACACGATGAAGCAGGGAACGCTTGCCATCTCCGGTTCGAAGGCAGGTTCGGGACGCATGGGCTTTGCCATCGGAGTTGGGACGGCTGGCAGCGGCTTTTGCGAGACTGCGGAGATCGCATTGCGCACGACCGGGTTTGTGGTCGCCTGCGGGCGTACGAAGATTGCAGGACGTGGCTGCGCGGAAACCGGCACCCTTGGGGCAGGTGTCGGTGGCGGCGCGGCGATGGCTGGCCCCGTAGATTGCTCTGCAGCAACAGGACGAGGTGTTACGGGCGGCTCTTGCGATTCGGCTTCACTTTTCGGCAAATCGGAGTCCGGCGTCCGCGTGAAACGAACATTCGGCGCCAACGCGAATGCGTTTTGCCATTCCGCCGAAACGGGGCCACCAATCCGCTTCTCCTCATCGTTGCCCGCATTCACGCTTCCTGTCGGGCTCGCACCGTCCGGGGTTTTAACCGCGTGGGGAGCTGTGCTTCCTTGTACTGTTGCTCGGTGCGGAACAGTTCGATCCGCCTCCTCTCCGAAATCTGTGTTGGCCGTCAAATTGTTTGTTCTGGAGATATGCATGGGACCTGCAAGACACGCTGGATATTGCCGATTGGTTTACCATCTGGAATAGGAAATGAAGGTTAATAACTTCCTTTCATGTGTCACACGCGATGTCGAATGAAGGCTTCGCGTTGCACTTGAGCCAAAAGCTGGAAGTCACTGCCACAACCGGGGAATTTCGCATGGAGCCGCGAAAATACCCGGCGGGAGCTGCCCGTTTGTCACCATATTTTTTTGAGAGGGGCTGAATATGCGCGAAGAAGCATGAACGACAGTACGCCGCTCATGCTGGCTCGATCCGCAGATTTAGAAGATCGGGCTCTAGCTTGTCAGCGCAGGCTCGTTGAGCACATTTTCGTTCGCGATCATCTGCAACGCATCATAGGCCGCCAGGACCGTCTCCATCTGGGCGGTGTGCCCCTTGATGAAAGCTTCACCATAGATGGTTTCGTCGGGATATTCCGTAATCAGTGTCATGGGCACTGTATGGCGCTCGTCGACCGAAACAAGACACGGGAAGCCGTTGATGATGCGGAAGCCCGTTTGGCCCGCATGGGTTTCAAAAAGCCTGATCTGGGCATTGCTGTGTTCAACCAGCCCCGGCACTGCCGCCAGGTGTCTGGTGACGCGATCGATGAGGTTCTCTGCAATTTCTGCCCAGCCGGCATGATGGCGCATGACCAGAAAGAAGCCTTTGGGCAGCGTCCACATCGCAAAATTGCGCGGAACATATCCCGAAAGAGGTCTCGTCCATTCGTGCGAAGGATAGCCATGCAGATTGACGTGAAGCTTCGCGCCGGTCAGCCGCTCCGCCTCCACGCGGATTGCCTTCTCTCTCAGGTTCTCGCCTGTTCGATATTCAAGATCGTCACCCAGCGCGGTGTAGCGCGCCGCATGGTGCATGTGAGCGGGATTATCGACGCAAAGCCGCTTGTGGATCTCGTAACCGTCGGGGTTTTCCAGAGGCGAAATCGTGAAATGAGCCCTCTGCCGTTTTGCAAGTGCCTGCGCGGCGCGCAGGACACCGACGATGCCGGTCGTTTCGTTGGGATGCTGCCCGCCGCTGATCATGATCGGTGCGTCGCTTCCCTTGTGATAACGAGCCCAAACGCTGCGCCCCGCACGTGAATAAGCCTTGAATTCCCGCCCATCGATCTTTTCCAGTTCCGTCCGGACCTGATGCGCGGAGATCGGCGCCTGCGCCGTCGACAGGTCCTGCCCCGGGCTTTCTGAATCAGTCACTGACAAGGTGCGCGTCTCGATTCTTACAGAAGGAGCGCTATCGCTGAAAACGATTTCAGGCACGATGTGTCCGGGCTGGAGCCCGCGATCGCCGAGCGGACGGCCCGACTTTTTCTGAAACACTTCAAGGAGAGTGAAGTAAAAATCCTCATGCAACGCTTCGATGAGGCTGATGACTTCCTCGCCGACCGGCAATCGATTTTCAATGACCGGCAAATTTGCGCGAATGTTCAATTCTTCGAAATAGGGTTCCCGTTGGCCCCAGTCGTGTGACGCAATAGAATTGATGCTTGCAGTGAATAATTGCTCCAGATCTGTTTCCAGACGCTCGTTTATCTCGCCCTCCCCGGTCCCGGCGATGAGCCACCCCGTTGGTGATACGAGGGTTTCTCCGACAAAATCCTGATGAACCCGATTGGGCGCAAATATGCGATGCTTTTCCGTCTTCCCGTTCTTGTAGACAAGCTCTACATCATAGAAAAAGGAAGGCTCCTCCACGGCTTCAAAGCGGATTGTCGCATCAGCCACCAGCGCGGCGAGTGGATAGGTCTCCAGCAGAAAGCGGTTTTTGGGGCAGTTGGGGTGAACCGGATAACGGACGACGATATCCTTAAGCGCCGCGACCTCCACTTCTTCAAGGAAAAAATGAACAAGAGGTTTGTAAGCGCTGTAAAATTTGGCTTTGACGCCAAATGCCGCCAGATTTTTCTCTGCATCGCGCCGGGTCTTTTCATCGTCAAACAGCCAGGCCGCGAGCGTTGTTCCTCGCGCCCCTTCCGTTCCATAGCGGGATAGAAGGGTGTCGATCGTGCGTTCAAAACGGGCTTCGAAAATCGCTGTCATCGGGATGTTCTGCCTGTGGGGTCAAGGCTGTCGCGCAGCCAGTCACCAAGAAGGTTGAGACCGAGAACGGTCAGAAGAATTGCCAGGCCCGGGAATACGCTGACCCACCATGCCGTCTGCAAGTAGGTGCGCCCGTCGGCGAGCATACCGCCCCAGCTCGGAATGGTTGGATCGACACCCAGACCCAGAAATGTCAGGCTGCTTTCGAGCAGGATGTTGTTCGCCACATTCAGCGTTGTCAAAACGATGACCGGCCCGATCAGGTTCGGCAGCAGATGCTGCAAGATGATGCGCCAGTCCCTCACGCCGATTGCTCGGGCGGAAAGGATGAATTCGCGTTCGCGTAGCGCAAGAACGGAACCACGCACGAGGCGCGCATACTGCACCCATTGCGAGACGATCAGCAGGATGATCGTATTCATCAAACCGCCGCCGACGATGGCGATGAAGGTGATCGCAAGCAGGATGAACGGGAGCGCCAGTTGCACATCAGCGAAGCGCATGACGATCATATCCCAAAAGCCGCGATAGTACCCGGCGATCAACCCCATGGCGACGCCGAAGACCACAGCGCCCGCGACCGAGGTGAAGCCGACGAGCAGTGAAATCTTGCCGCCGGTCACGACCCTCGCCAGCACGTCGCGGCCGAGCGGATCGGTTCCCAGAACATGCGTCGCATTGGTAAAGGGCGGCATGAGGCGGGCCATCAGGTCGATCTTGTCGGCCCCACCGGGAAACAGTAACCCGGAGAAAATAACGGCAAGACAGATGCAGCCCGTCAGCAGGACGCCCAGAATGAATTCAAGACTGGTGAAACGGGATGGACGAACAGATGATTCTTGAGCAGACATGGCTTTACTCCGTCCGGATGCGGGGATCGACAAGGCCATAGGCAATATCGACCAGAAGGTTGACGCCGATGATCAAGAGCGAAAGCATCGTAATGACAGCCTGTAATACGGGATAATCACGCCCCGCGACCGCGTCGAACGCAAGTGTACCCATGCCTGGCCAGTTGAAGACCCGCTCCACGACGACAATACCGCCGAGCAGGCCGCCGAATTGCAGTCCGAAGTAAGTGATCAGCGGGATCGCACAGTTGCGCAACGCATGCTTGTAGAGAACCTTGCTTTCGCTCAGGCCTTTGGCGCGTGCCACCATGATGTATTGCGATTGCAATGTTTCCAGCATCGACGTGCGGACGAGGCGGACATTTGTGGCTGTCAGGATGATGCCCATCGTGGCTGCGGGCATGATGAAGCTGGCGAAGCCTTCCATGCCGCTCGGCGGCAGCCATTGCAACGTGATGGAAAAGAGCAGAACCAGCATGGTCGCCAACCAGAAGTTCGGAAAGGACAGGCCGACAAGGGAAAGGATCCGGATTGTCTGGTCAGCCCATTTGCCACGGGAAACGGCGGCCTTGATGCCCAGAGGAATGGAAATGACGATCGACACGGCCATGGATGCGAAGGCAAGGAGAAGCGTGGCCGGCAAAGCACTGGCGATGAGCCTTGAGACTGGCGTACCGCCAAGGAAGCTACGGCCGAAATCGAAGGTGAAAAGCCCCTTCAGAAAATTGAGATACTGGACAATGAAGGGCTGGTTGAGCCCCAGACCCTCACGGATGCGGACAAGGTCTGCCTCGGTGATGCTGCCTGCGCCCTGTGTCAGCATGAGTGCCGGATCACCGGTCAGGCGAACCGCAAAGGCAACTGTCAGCGTGACGACAATGACGACAAACACCGCCTGCAATAAACGTTTGATCAGAAATCCGGCCAAGCTTCTTGTCCTTCAAAGGGAGGGAATGCCGCCACTGTTAAAGGCGGCATCCTGTTCGGTGTTTCGCTTACTCGACGGTAACGTCGGTCAGGCGCAGGCGGCTGTCCGGAACCGGCGTGAAATTCTTCACGCGCTTGTTGACGCCGAAAATCGCATTGAGATTGTACAGCGGCATTTCCAGCGAGCGTTCCGCCGCATAGTTGGCGATCTGCTTGAGAATTTCCTCGCGCTTGGCGCGATCGGTAATCGAGCGCTGGGATTCCAGAAGCTCGTTCATCTTCGGATCGTTGTCGTACGGGTTCCACTTCTCGCCGGAGTGATACATGGAATAGGCCGTATTATCGTAGTCAAACGTCCACCCGCCCCAGGACTGCTGGAACATAGCGCCGGTCTTGCCCTGCGGAATGATGTCGTTAAGCAGGACATTGGTTTCATACGGCTTGATCGTCGCATTGATGCCGATGATCTGGAGATAGCTTGCGACGGCCTGAACCACTTCGTTGAATGTCGCGTCATTGCCGCGAATATCGATCTGGACCGCCGTTCCGGGCGCCACGCCTGCTTCCTTCAGCAAGGCCTTGGCCTGTTCGGGATCGTAGGGCAAAGGTGCCATCGTTGGATCATAGCCAAAGGACAGCGCGCTCTGGAAGCTGGCAATAGCCTCTGCCTGGCCACCGAGAATCGACTTGATGATCGTATCGCGATCCACGCCGAGAATAAGCGCCTTGCGGACACGTTCATCCTTGGTGATGCCGTCACGGGTGTTGTAACGCAGCGCATAAACCGTCGGTCCGGGTGAAGTCACGATTTCAAGCTTCGGATCGGCCTCGATGGTCGGGATCATGCCAATCGGAATCGTTGGCGGGATTACGATATCCACCCGTCCGGCCTGAAGTTCGGCAACGGCTGTTGAAGGCTCGGTGATGAAGCGATATTCAAGTTCCGAAAGCTTTGGCGCGCCGCCCCAATGATCAGCGAAGGCCTGCAGCTTGATGCCGACCTTCGGTTCATAGGAAACGAATTTGAACGGGCCGGTTCCAACTGGATTGGCGTTGAAAAAATCATCGCCTTTTTCCTGAATATATTTCGGCGGAACAATCATCGCGCCATAGCCGGCAAGCTTGGTGAGGAGCACCGGATCGGGCTCCTTGAGATGAAAATCGACGGTCGTATCGTCGACGATCTCGATCTTGTCGATCGCGACATAATTGGAGCGTTGCGGGCCCTTCGCGCCTTCGTCGCCAAGCAGACGCTCAAACGTGAATTTGACGGCTTCGGCATTGAAGGGTTCGCCATTGTGGAATTTCACACCCTCGCGCAACTTGAAGCGAATGCGCTTGCCGTCGTCGAGTTCTTCCCATGACGTGGCGAGGCCTGGAACGAGCTTCAGGTCGGGGCCGCGATAGGTCAATCCGTCGAAAATATTGGTGGCAACCGACGCCCAGTTCACGAGGAACGTATCAATCGGATCCCAACTGCCGGGGTCCTGCGGCGATGAAACGGTCAATTTTCCCGCGGCAAATGACGGCGCAGCTATTGCCGTTCCGGCCATGGCGAGCGCGATAAACGCGGCTTGTAGTCCCCTTTTTTTCATTATCATCCTTTTTACTCCTCTTGGATCGGGCAATGAATTCTAAACTTATGCGCTCCTTGCCACGAAATGGCCGGGGGAAACTTCCTCGCGCTTGAGAATCACGGGTTCGTCGCCGATACGGCGCGTCGTGCTGGGTATTTCCCCTTCCAGAACGACGCGTCGTGTCCGGGCTGCGGGATCAGCGATCGGCACGGCGGAAAGCAGTCTCTGCGTATAGGCATGGGATGGCGTTTCAAAAACCTGACGGCGGCTCCCCATCTCCATGATTTGCCCAAGATAGAGAACGGCAACACGATGGCTCATCTTTTCCACCACCGCCATGTCGTGGCTGATGAACAGATAGGCAAGCTCGCGCTCATCTTGCAAATCCATGAAAAGATTTATGATCTGCGCCTGTATCGAAACGTCGAGCGCGGAAAGGGCTTCGTCGGCGATAATCAGCTTCGGGTTAGACGCCAATGCACGCGCGATGCAGACGCGTTGGCGTTGGCCGCCGGAGAATTCGTGCGGATAGCGGCTTGCATGAGCCGCTGTCAGGCCGACACGTTCCAGTAGTTCGTCAACGCGCTTGGCTATGGCTTTTTCGTTGTCCAGCAAGCCGTGTGTGCGGATCGGCTCCGCAATCGAAAAGCCCACAGCCTTGCGCGGATCGAGCGATGCGAAAGGATCCTGGAAGATGTACTGCACTTCCTGGCGCATTCGATACCGCTCGGCGGAACTCATCGACGCATAGGTTTTTCCGTTGAAGCTGATATCGCCGGACAACGGCGTCTGAAGCTGCTGGATCGTGCGGCCAATGGTGGATTTTCCCGAGCCCGACTCGCCGACCAGTGCCAAAGTCTCACCCGGATGAATGTCGAAGCTGACTTTCGACACGGCATTGCAGACATGGGTGACGTTGCCCAGAAGCCCCTTCTTGATATTGAAACGCACGGAAAGATCGCTGACGGAGAGCAAGGGCTGGCCTCCCCGGCGTACCGTATTCTGAATACGCTCTGTTCCGACGCGGGTCGGCTTTCCATTTTCAAGAATGGTCAACGGCATGCGCTTCGGGAATTCCTCACCGGCCATGCTTCCGAGTTTTGGAACGGCCGACAGCAACGTACGCGTATAGGCGTGCTGCGGGTTGGCGAAGATATCGCGGACGGGGCCCTCCTCGACCTTGTTTCCTTTCCACATGACAACCACGTCGTCCGCCATTTCGGCAACGACGCCCATGTCATGCGTGATGAAGACCACAGCCATTCCAAGTTCCGCTTGAAGCTCGCGAATGATGTGAAGAATTTGCGCCTGAATGGTGACGTCGAGCGCGGTTGTCGGCTCGTCCGCAATAAGGAGCTTGGGCCGGCACGCAAGCGCCATGGCAATCATGACACGCTGGCGCATGCCGCCTGAAAGCTGGTGCGGGTAGCGCTTCAGCAGTTCACCGGCATCGGGAAGGCGGACCATGTCGAGAAGCCGCTTGCCTTCTGCGAGTGCCGCGCTTTTCGTCACCCCTTCGTGCAGCATGAGCACTTCGGCAATCTGGTCGCCGATGGTGAAGACCGGATTGAGCGAAGTCATCGGCTCCTGGAAGATCATGGCGATCTCCTTGCCGCGAATGCCGCGCATGGTCTTTTGAGTCGCGGAGATCAGATCACTTGTACCATCGGAGCTATGGAACAGGATGCGGCCCGTCGGAAATCTGGCGCCCATCATGTCGGCCAGCCGCATGATGGATAGCGATGTAACGGATTTGCCCGAGCCGGATTCCCCGACGATCGCGAGCGTACGACCGGCAGCCACGGAAAAGCTCAGGCTTTCAACAACCCGCGTAGCGCCAAACTCAACGGAAAGATCATCCACTTCAAGGAGCGGGACTGAGGCAACATCGCTCACTCGGCTGCTCCCTTTACAAGGTTGTGGCGGCACGCGCCGCCTGATTGAATGCCCCGGACATGAAGCGAAGAACGGCCGCAACTTCGGAGAGGGCCTCTTCGGACGGGCGCGCATTCGCCGTCGAATCGACGAGCAACCGCTCGCGGATTTCCGCATAATGCGCACAGGCTTCCGCGCCCTTTTCAGTGATCCTCACGGTCTTTTCCTTGGCCGCCTTGCCCGTTGTCAGCAGCCCGGCAGCTTCGAGCTTGCGGATGGCGTAATTGGCAATATGGGTGTCTTCAATGTCGAGAACGAGGCAGATATCGGCAAGTTTTTTCTCGCGGTCACGGTGGCGGATCGAGTGCAGGATGAGCACTTCCATGGGCGAAAGGCCGGGCAATCCGGCTGCGGCCATGCAACGAACCATCCAGCGCGAGAAAGCATGGGAGGCGAGAATGAGACCGTACTCCACCTCGGAGAGACCGGGCGAACCGCCTTCAGCGAGATGCGCCGACGAAACAATAGGGCCGATCGAGGGAACGGGGCGCATGTGCTTCGGCAAGGCCATCTCGGCGCGCTCGACGCCGTTTTCGCTTTCCTTCGCGTTGATCGTCATACTGATGTTCCCTGTCTTGACGAATTTATGTCATCATCTTATCGACATTTTGTCAATAAACTGAAATGGTCATTTATTGAACTTGCCTACGAATGTAGCAGATCTCTGCGCGAAGGAGCCGGTAATGAGCGGAACAACGAACGGGTCTTGGGACTTCTGGATCGATCGCGGCGGCACATTTACCGATGTTATCGGCTGCGACCCGGAAGGGCGGCTGCATGCCCGTAAGGTGCTTTCGGAAAATCCTTCCGCCTATAAGGATGCCGCGGTTCAGGGCATCCGCCTTCACCTGGGTCTGAAAGCCGGCGAACCGGTGCCCGCCGGCGCGATCGGCGAGGTCCGCATGGGCACGACAGTCGCGACCAATGCCCTGCTCGAACGCAAGGGCGACCGTATCGCGTTGATCACGACCAAAGGTTTTCGCGACGCGCTTCGTATCGGCTATCAGGAACGCAAGGACATTTTCGCTACCGAGATATTCAAGCCTGACGCGCTCTATGAGAAGGTCGTGGAGATCGATGAGCGCGTTCTTGCCGACGGAGAAATCGAGCTTTCGCTTGATCCTTCAAAAGCTGAAGCGGAACTCGAAGGACTCCGCAACGAGGGCTTTGATGCCGTCGCCATCGTTTTCATGCACGCCTACAAATATCCCGATCACGAAGCTGCCGTCGCCCGGATGGCGCGCGCCATCGGATTCTCGCAAGTCTCGGTCAGTCACGAGGTTTCACCGCTGATCAAGCTCGTCGGGCGCGGCGATACGACGGTCATCGACGCCTATCTCTCGCCGGTTCTCCGCCGCTATGTGGCGCAGGTTTCGCGGGAGCTCGACGTGGAAAGGACGGGCGCACGCGTCATGTTCATGATGTCGTCCGGCGGATTGACGGCGGCGGACATGTTCCAGGGCAAGGATGCGATCCTTTCCGGACCGGCGGGCGGCGTTGTCGGTCTTGCCAGAACAGGCGAAGCCGCAGGTTTCCCGCAGGTTATCGGCTTCGATATGGGCGGCACGTCCACTGACGTCGCTCATTTCGACGGAGAATATGAACGCGCTTTCGAGACGGAAGTAGCGGGCGTACGGGTTCGCGCACCCATGATGCTGATTCATACGGTTGCTGCGGGCGGCGGTTCCATATTGCATTTCGACGCCGGGCGCTTCCGTGTCGGCCCCGATTCCGCCGGCGCCAATCCCGGCCCCGCATGCTATCGGAACGGCGGGCCGCTTGCCGTTACAGATGCCAATGTCATGCTGGGCAAGCTCATTCCCGATTTTTTTCCAGCAATCTTCGGGCCAAATCAGAATGAGCGTCTCGATGTCGATGCGGTTCGTGCACGTTTTTCCGCAATGGCTGAGGAAATTGGCGATGGTCGCGCGCCGGAGGAGGTCGCGGACGGGTTCATCCGCATTGCCGTCGCCAATATGGTGGAGGCGATCAAGAAGATTTCGGTCCAGCGCGGCTATGACGTGACGCGCTACGCCCTGAATTGTTTCGGCGGTGCGGGCGGGCAGCACGCATGCCTTGTTGCAGACGCTTTGGGCATGAAAAGCATTCTGCTTCATCCAATGTCCGGTCTGCTTTCGGCCTACGGCATGGGGCTCGCCGATATTCGCGCGACGCGGCAGAAGGCGCTTGGTGTTCCACTGGATGCCGATGCGCCAGCGGCTCTCGTCGAGCTTGGAAAGGAACTCGACGCGGAATGCGTCGCTGAGCTGAAAGCGCAGGGCATAGCGCAAAGCGACGTCATCTCATATCTGCGTGCCCATATCCGCTATGCGGGAACGGATACGGTACTGGCCGTTGAAGCCACCTTTCCCACCGCCGACAATGCGGCACGGCTACGACGGGAATTTGAAACCCTGCACAAGCGCCGTTTCGGCTTCATTGCGGAGAATAAGGCTCTCGTCATCGATGCGGTGGAAGTGGAAGCTGTGGGCGGCGGCGCTGGTGAAGGTGAAACCACCGGCCTGTTGCGGGCTGAAGGCGAAGCGACGGCAACGCGCCGCACCCATTTTTATTCGCAGGGCGCGTCCCACGACGCCGCCGTGGTGCTGCGGGAAGACATGATCGCTGGTCAGAACGTGACCGGCCCGGCGATCATCATCGAAAAGAACCAGACCATCATCATCGAGGATGGATGGCGCGGACGATTGACCGAAAAGGATCACATCATTCTGGAGCGCGTGAAGGCCCTCCCCGCACACACGGCTATCGGAACGGATGCGGACCCGGTCATGCTGGAGATCTTCAACAATCTCTTCATGTCCATTGCCGAGCAAATGGGGGTGACGCTTCAGAACACCGCCTATTCCGTCAATATCAAGGAACGGCTCGATTTTTCCTGTGCCGTATTCGACGCGGCGGGCAATCTGGTGGCCAATGCCCCGCATATGCCGGTGCATCTGGGCTCCATGGACGCATCCGTGGCGACGGCGATCCGGGAGAACGAGATCATCCATCCGGGCGATGTGTTCCTGATCAATGCGCCTTACAATGGCGGTACGCATCTGCCCGACCTGACGGTTTGCACCCCGGTTTTCGATGACGAAGGCAAAACGATTCGCTTCTGGGTCGCAAGCCGTGGCCATCATGCGGATATCGGCGGGATCGCGCCGGGTTCCATGTCGCCCCTCGCCACGAATATCGAGCAGGAAGGTGTCTATATCGATAATTTCAAGCTGGTGGACAAGGGCCGTTTTCGCGAAGAGGAACTGGCGGGTCTTCTGACTGGTGCGCGTTATCCGGTTCGCAATCTCACCCAGAATGTCAACGATTTGAAGGCGCAGATCGCCGCCAATGAGAAAGGCGTTGCAGAACTTCGCAAGATGATCGCGCATTTCGGCGAAGACGTGGTCGACGCCTATATGGGCCACGTGCAGGACAATGCAGCGGAGAGCGTGCGCCGCGTGCTCGATCAACTTCCGGATGGCCAGTTCAGCTACGAAATGGATCAGGGCAGCAAGATCGAGGTTCGCGTTACGATCGACAAGGAAAAGCGCGAAGCGACCGTGGATTTCAGTGGAACATCCGCGCAGCGACCCGACAATTTCAACGCGCCGGAGCCGGTGACGCGCGCAGCCGTGCTCTATGTGTTCCGCGTTCTCGTCAAGGGCAACATCCCGATGAATGCCGGATGTCTGCGGCCGATCCGCATCATTGTGCCCCAAGGCTCGATGCTGTCGCCGAGCTATCCGGCAGCCGTGGTTGCGGGGAATGTCGAGGTCAGCCAAGCCGTCACCAACTGCCTGTTCGGTGCAACGAAGGCCATGGCAGCGGCACAGGGAACGATGAACAACCTGACCTTCGGCAATGATGAATATCAGTATTACGAGACGATTTGCTCAGGCGCGCCAGCGGGTCCCGGGTTCAACGGGGCTGATGCGGTGCACACGCATATGACGAATTCGCGCCTGACTGATCCGGAGATACTGGAAACACGGTTTCCGGTTATGCTTGAAGATTTCCACATTCGCGACCATTCGGGCGGGCGTGGCAAGTGGTCGGCAGGCAACGGCACGCAACGGACGATCCGCACGCGCCGGAAGCTCGATTTCGCCATTCTTTCCGGCCATCGGCGCGTGCGTCCGTTCGGTCTGGAGGATGGTGAGCCGGGACAACTTGGCCGCAATGAGGTTCGTCGGCTGGACGGCAGCGTAGAGGTGCTTGGCGGCTGCGCGCAAACGGTGCTGGAGCCCGGCGAGACCTTCACCATCGTCACGCCTACAGGCGGCGGCTACGGCGCGCCGGAAAGCTGAAAAACATTCTCTCCTCAAAACAGGAAAGGCGGGGTGCGATGGCTCCGCCCTTCCTGCGACGCCGCTCATTACGGGCTGGATGTCACAGGTACAGCCTTGGGCTTATTGGCCTTGGAACTGTAGAATCTGCTTTCGACATAACGGTTACACATAATCGACATGGGGATTGCCGTGGCGAAGGTCAGCGTGGTCAGCAGCGTAAAATATGCGGTTTTATCGAGCGGAAGGCCGTTGATTGCGTACATCCAGAAGTAGAGCGGAATCATGTGCAGGAGGTATAGCGAATAGGAGATCCCGCCGAGAAAGATCATGACGGGATGCTTGAGAAATCCCGCAGTATATCCAGCGGAGCGCTCCTGATCACGCACGATCAGCGCGGAACCGAATATAAAGATCCATCCCCCGATTGCCAGTTTGAACCAGCCGATTACCAAAGCCGCCAACACGACGGTAACGGGATTGAAAAAACGGCGATCCGACCAATCCAGTTTCCACGCGTAATAGCTGAGAATGCCGGTGGCGAAATAGATGATGTACTTTCCGAGGCTCGCGCTGTTCGGCCATTGCCTCAACAACAAACAGGCAAAAAGCAGTCCGGCAATATAGATGCCGCGCGTGATCAGGTTTTGCCGGTGCAGGCACCAGAACACTAGTGGCGCGATGAGGTAGAACTGAAACTCGGTTGAGATATTCCACGCCTGCCCGAGAAAGGTGTAGGCGCCTGAGGGAAGCCAGTTATGAGGAATGATCCCATGTGTCAACGTGACATGCGCCAGCACATGCTGAGGCCACTGACTGAACCCCGCGTCGAGAAGGTCGATGCGCCCTGCATTGCGAATGCTACCAAACCTCGCTTGCTGCAGGGCTTCATATGCGATGCCGGAAAAGAGTATCGATAGACCGAAAGCGAGGATGTAGACGGGATAAATGCGTCTCAGCCTACGGGCTATATAGACAGGATAATCCTCCTTCACCTTGGCCATCATCATGAAAATGACAAAGCCGCTCATGATGCAGAACACCTGAACGCGAATAAGCTCGCCAAATAATGGTTTGAAAACGCCCAGCGCATTGGGTTCGATGCCCGCCGCTGGCAGAAGATGGACGATCACGACCCAGGCGGCGAGCAGGCCGCGCAGGCCCTCCAGTTCGTCGATCCGGTTCATGGAGAATATCTGTCTGAGAATTGCTGCATTGCAGCATCCCAACCGTTCTGGCCTTTGAAATCAACCCGGTATCAATAAACTTTGCGACGCGCCTGATACAAAAACTGATCTTTATTCGACAAGCGCGCCGCCCTGTCATCATATGCCTGTCATGTGCCATGTTCAGGCCTTTGACAAAACTCTTCGCCCCCTGATGAGGATCGCGATCGCAGCGAAGACCAGAGTTCCAACAATGAAGAGAAATGCGGCAGCGGCGATTGCAGGGCTGATGTTCTCGCGGATGGTTGAGAACATCTGCCGCGCCAGCGTTCGTTGGTTGG
This sequence comes from Phyllobacterium sp., assembly GCA_050726055.1. GTDB lineage: Bacteria > Pseudomonadota > Alphaproteobacteria > Rhizobiales > Rhizobiaceae > Phyllobacterium. The sequence goes on from JBOHIW010000005.1 coordinate 187,889, forward strand.
GACCTGCGACGAACAGTGTCAGGACGACTTCATCGAGTGACGTGGCAAAGGCGAGAACGGCCCCTGACAGAACGCCCGGCCTGGCAAGCGGAAGCGTTACGCGTCGAAACACGGTGATTGGCGAAGCGCCGAGACTGGCGGCGGCGAGTTCGACGCGACGGTCTATTCCTTCAAGAACACTGGAAACGCTGACCAGAACGAACGGCAACGCGACAACCGCGTGTGCGATGATGACACCAAGATAGCTGCTCGCGATGTTGAGGCGGACGAACAGGATTTGCATTCCCACCCCCAGGACGACGGCTGGAACGACCATCGGCAGAAGAAAGAGAGTCCGGATCGTTCCGCGAAATAGCAACACCCTGCCCCTCAAGCCGAGTGCCGCGAGCGTGCCGAGCCCCGTCGCCAGAATGGTCGCGCCCGTTCCTATAATGAGGCTGTTGATGATCGATCGGCGCCAGGCGTCAGCGGTGAACAATTCCTCGAACCATCGCGTCGAAAAGGACGGGATGGGATAGGTCAGAAACACGCTCGATGTGAATGCAAGCGGCAGGATGGCCAGAATTGGCGCGATGAGGAAGGTGACGACCAGTATACCGAAGGCAATTTTTACGCCGCTCAACACGCGTCATACCCCCTTCGGTTCGCTGGCGGAAAGCCGGCCATAAACGGCGTAGAGCGCAATTGTCACGACCAAAAGGACAATGCCGAGCGCGCCTGCCATGCCCCAGTTTGCGGATTCTGTCGCGTAAAATGCGATGACAGAGCTGACCATCTGATCTCCCGGTCCGCCGATCAGCGCCGGCGTGATGTAATACCCGATGGCAGACATGAAAACGAGCAATGACCCGGAGGCAACACCGCGCATACTCAAAGGCAACAACACCCGGAAGAATGCACTGAATGGATGGGCACCGAGCGATGCGGCGGCTGGCATCAGATTTGTCGGGATCGAAATCAGGACACTGTAGATCGGCAGAACCATGAAGGGCAGCAGCACATGCGTCATGGCAATGACGACGCCCAGCCTGTTGAATATCAACGGGATTGGGCTGCTCGTCAAACCCGTTGCGATGAGCATCTCATTGATCAGCCCCTTGTCTTGCAGAATGATGAACCACGCGGCCGTGCGCACGAGCAACGAAGTCCACAAGGGCAGAAGGACAGCGCCGAGAAGAACCTGTCGCTTCCAGCCTTCGCATGAAGCAATCAACATTGCATAGGGAAAGCCGATTGCGAGACATGAAAGGGTGACAAGCGCCGAGATCAAGAAGGTTCGGAGCATGATGGCGCGGTTGGCGGATTCGCCTGCGGGCATGGAAACAATATCGCCGGATTGGCTGCGCTCCAGATCCAGCGCGGCGAGAAGATAGCGGTCGGTCGTTGGCGAAAGTGCATTCGTTATCGCCCGCCAGTATTGCGGCTTCTCCCAGCGCGGATCGATCTCGAAGAGATTGACCTCCGCCGACAGATCCTTCACGGCTGCAATGGTTTTTGACATCAGCGTGCGGAAGCCGGATTGAGCGCTGTTCAGGCGGCGAACCATATCGCCGACCGCCTGCACGTCATCCGCGTTGCGCAAATCAGCCACCAGTGCCGACTGCATTTCTTCGGTTGGTGGCGATTGCCCGTCCCAACCACTGGCAACCTTGGCGGTTTCAGGCAGAATGTGCAAGACAGCCGTATCGGAAACAGCCTGTGAAACCATCGTCACCAGCGGCCAAAGAAAGAACACCGATATAAAGAGCAGCAACGGCGCCACGAACGCGAAGGCGCTGAAGCCTCCCAATACAGAACCGCGCGTGCTCATTGCGTAATTACCCAGCAGTCGGAAGGGCTGAACGTGGCTATAGCGGTCGATCCCGGCGTCCATTCGGTCGATTTACGGTCCAGCCGCGCAACAAAATCCTGCCCCTCGGCATCGAGCTGGATACGCAAATGATCGCCCTGATAGACACTGTCGGCTACCCGCACTTCCACGCTGTTGGGCTGGGAGCCTGTCTCGCTCAGGTGAATGCGTTCCGGCCTTACGGACAGGAGCACCCTGTCACCGCGACGCATGCCCGCAACGGAACTCGCCAGAATATCCCGCCCGCTTCGGAGCCGGATCGACGCTTCCGAAGCAGAAAGGTCTTCCACGACCCCTTCCATCAGGTTCGTCTCGCCAATGAATTCGGCGACGAAGCGCGTTGCAGGCTTGTCATAGATTTCTCGTGGCGGGCCGATCTGTTCGATCTTGCCCTTGTTGAAGATAGCGATCCTGTCTGACATCGTCAGCGCTTCGGACTGATCGTGGGTGACGAAAACGATCGTCAGTTCAAGACGCTTGTGCAGCTCGCGAATGTCGAGCTGCATCTGCTCGCGCAGTTGCTTGTCGAGAGCGCCGAGCGGTTCGTCCATCAGCACGACGTGCGGCTCGAACACGAGGGCGCGGGCGAGCGCGACGCGCTGCTGTTGGCCGCCGGACAGTTGGGACGGGCGGCGGTCCCGCATGGTTCCAAGCTGCACCATGTCCAGAACGCGCACGACCCGTTCCTCGATCTCGGCCTTGCCGATGCCGCGCATCTGCAACGGGAAAGCAATATTGTCAGCGACCGACATGTGCGGGAACAGCGCATAGTTCTGGAAAACCACGCCCATGTTGCGGCGGTGCGTGGGAACGCTGTTGATCAGTTCATTGTCGAGATAGATATTTCCGCCGGTCGGGGCTTCAAAGCCGGCGAGCATCATCAACAGCGTCGTCTTCCCGGAGCCGGATGGTCCCAACAGACTGACGAACTCGCCCTTTTTGATCTGAAGGTTGAGATCGTCAACGACACGTAGTGCACCATAGGATTTGCTGATGTGGTCGAAACGGATGCGGAAATCGCTCAAAAGCTTCTCCATAGGAATTTGCCGTCAGCGCTGAGACGCATGACACCGAGCGGACAAGTAGACGTGGCAAACAGAATGCCAGACGCGTCCGGTTTCGCAAGCCGATCAGCATCGGCTTGCGAGCGGCCGGTTATCGCGGGCCGGGCGCTATTGCGCGAGCCACGCGTTGAAGCGCTCGGTGAGAGCTTCGGAATTGTCGATCCAGAAATCGACATTCAATGGAACGGAGTCTGTCATATTGGCCGGTGAGGTCGGCAGGTCGGCCTGCAGATTGGCTGGAACCATTTCCGCAGCCTTTTTGTTCGGAAGTCCATAGGCGACGAATTCCGGCAGCTTCGCCTGGTTTTCGGGTATGCTGGCAAAGGCGATGAAGTCCTGGCCAACATCCTTGTTTTCCGCGTCCTTCAGAATGACCCAGCTATCCACGGCATAGATGCTGCCCGGCCAGACAACCTTGAAATCCCGATTTTCCGTACGATTGATGCCGGTAATGCGGCCATTATAGGCGGAGGCCATCGCCACTTCGCCGGACGCCAGAAGTTGCAGCGGCTGCGCGCCGGATTCCCACCAGATCAGGTTGGGACGAAGTTCCTCAAGCTTCTTGAAGGCCTGATCGAGACCTTCCGGCGTGGAGAGGACGTCATAGACCTCGGCGGGGCTTACGCCATCCGCCATGAGGGCGAACTCCAGCGTATATTTTGGCCCCTTGCGCAGCGAGCGCTTGCCCGGAAACTTTTCCACATCCCAGAAATCGGCCCAGGATTTCGGACCTTCCACCAACTTCGCGCCGTCATAGGCGATTGCCGTCGACCAGACGATAGCGCCGACGCCACAATCGCTGACGGCGGTCGGCAGGAATGCGTCCTTGCCGCCCACCTTGTCCCAGTCGATCTTTTCAAACATGCCGTCGGCGCAACCGAGAGCCAGTTCTTCGGCTTCCACCTGCACCACGTCCCAGTTGGGTGCGCCAGCCTTGACCTTTGCCTGCAACACGCCGAAGCCGCCATCCCAGGCTTCGTCGAGCACCGGTTTACCAAGCTTTTCAGAAAACGGTTTGAAATAAATGTCTCTCTGGGCATCCTGATAATTTCCGCCCCATGAGACGACCGTCAGATCGCGGGCGGAGGCTGATGTTGCCATAAGGCCGAGCGATGCGAGAAGAATTCCGCCCAGCAGTGCAGTTTTTCCTGTATGTTTCATTTCATTCCCCTTTTTATTGGGGCCCAGACCTTGGCCTGAGCCCCTGCTTTGAACGAAACTTTTACTTTGCCATTGCCTCCACTGGCAATGAAGCGAGCGTAGTATCGAGCGCCATGCTGAAACGGGAAAGCAATTCGTCGACTTCGGCTTCCTTGATGATCAGCGGGGGGCAGAAGGCGAGCGCATCGCCCATGGCGCGGCTGATGACACCGGCCTGCTGAACATGGGCGTTGGCAAGCGCTCCAAGTTGGCCTGGCAGTTCGAGCGCCGTCTTTTGCTGCTTGTCCGTCACCAGTTCCACGGCGGCGATAAGGCCGATGCCGCGCACCTCGCCCACCAGCGGATGAGACTTCAGCTTCTGCAGGCCAGCGCGCAGACGCTCGCCCATCGCGGCAGCGTGCTCAACCAGCTTTTCCTCCTCGATGATGCGGATCGTCTCCAGCGCGACGGCGGCTGGCACCGGATGGCCCCCCGCGGTAAAGCCATGCCCCAACGTACCAATGCGATCGCTTTCTTCCATGATCGGTTCGAACACCCGATCGTTGATCAGGAGCGCGGAAGCCGGAAGATAGGACGAAGAGAGCTGCTTCGACAGCACCATGATATCCGGCTTGATGTTGAGCGTCTGGCTGCCGAACATGTTGCCGGTCCGTCCAAAACCGCAAATGACTTCGTCGGCGACGAGCAGGATTCCGTATTTGTTCAGAACGACCTGAACTTTCTCCCAATAGGTCGCGGGCGGAACGATGACGCCCCCGGCACCCATCACCGGCTCGCCAAAGAACGCGGCGATGGTCTCTGGACCCTCGGCGACAATAGTGCCTTCAAGTTCCTGCGCAAGACGTGTTGCAAATGCCTCTTCGGTCTCTCCCGGCAACGCCTCCCGCCAATGGTGGGGGCAGGTCATGCGCAGCACGTTCGGCACGATCAGGTCGAATGATTTGTGATTGCCCGGAAGGCTCGTGAGGCAAGAGGAAGCAATGGTCACGCCGTGATAGGCGCGGTTGCGCACGATGATTTTCTTGCGCTGCGGCTCACCCAGTGCATTCGAGCGATACCAGATCAGCTTCAGGGCCGTGTCGATGGCTTCCGAACCCGAATTTGTGAAGAACGCCTTGCTCATTGGCACGGGAGCCATGCTGACGAGCTTTTCAGCCAGTTCGATCACCGGCCCGTGAGATTTATGGGTGAAGGTATGATAATATGGCAGCTTTTCCATCTGCCGTGTCGCCGCCTGAACAAGGCGCTTTTCGCTGAAGCCGAGCGCGGTGCTCCAAAGGCCGGCCATGGCCTCGATATAGCGGTTTCCCGCGGCATCCTGAACATAGATCCCGTCACCGCTTTCAATGACGAGAGGACCGGTTTCCATGTGTTTCTTGGCGTTGGTGTAAGCGTGAAGATGATAGGCGGCGTCACGCGCTTCGATCGAATTGGGTGTAGCTGTCATTCCATGTTCCCCTTGAAGGTCCAGACGTCACGCCAACGATGTTTGATGCATCAAACAGGCGCGCACATATCCGAGTCAAGATATTTTTGAGACTTGCCGCTTTGCCCGAAGACGCTCAGGCGGGTGCGAATGTGTAGGCTGTTTTAACGGCTGTGTAGAACTCCTTTGCATAAGCGCCTTGCTCGCGCGGACCGTAGGAAGATTCCTTCCGTCCGCCGAATGGCACGTGATAATCGACGCCTGCGGTGGGAAGGTTGACCATCACCATTCCCGCCGCAGAACGATGCTTGAAATCCTCGGCATGTTTAAGCGATGAGGTGCAGATGCCAGAGGAGAGGCCGAAGGGCGTATCATTCGCGATCTCAACGGCTTGCTCATAGTTTTTGACGCGAATGACGCTGGCGACAGGGCCGAAGATCTCTTCGCGATTGATGCGCATTCCGTTATCTGTTTCGACAAACAGCGCGGGGGCCATGTAGTAGCCGGGTTGCTCGCGGTTCAGCCGCTCGCCGCCAAAGGCCAGCGTTGCGCCCTGTTCCTTGCCGATCCTCACATAATCGAGATCCTGCTCAAGCTGACTTTCGCTGACGACAGGGCCGATGTCGGTTCCCTTCTCAAGAGCATGACCGACTTTGAGCGCCTTGAGGCGATTGGTTACCGCATCGATGAAACGATCATGAATGGCGTCCTCCACGATCAGCCGGCTCGATGCCGTACAGCGCTGCCCGGTTGAGAAGAATGCGCCGTTGACAGCGGTGTTGACCGCCAGATCGAGATTCGCATCATTCAGCACGATCAACGGATTCTTGCCACCCATTTCGAGCTGGAATTTCTTGCCCGTGTCAAAGCAGGCAGCGCCGATCCGGCGTCCCGTCGATACAGAACCTGTAAAGCTGATCGCCTTGACTTTCGGCGATGCGACAAAGGCTTGCCCCACCTTGGAGCCCGGCCCCATCACGAGGTTGAAGACGCCCGCTGGCAGGCCCGCGCGCGATATGATCTCGCTCAATGCCCAGGCGGAACCGGGAACCAGTTCGGCAGGCTTGAAGACCACACAGTTGCCATAGGCGAGAGCCGGCGCGATTTTCCATGCCGGAATGGCGATCGGGAAATTCCATGGCGTGATGATGCCGATGACGCCCTCCGGTTCGCGAACGACATCGATATCGACACCTGCTCGGATGGAGGTTACGCGCTCGCCATTCAATCGCAGCGCTTCGCCCGCGAAGAACTTGAAGATGCGCCCGGCGCGAACGGCTTCGCCTATGCCCTCCGGTCGGGTTTTTCCCTCTTCACGCGAAAGAAGTGTGCCAAGCTCTTCTTGCCGCGCGAGGATTTCGCTTCCGATGCGATCCAGAATATCAGCTCTCAGTTCGGGATTGGATCGCGACCATGCCGAAAAAGCCGCGTGGGCGGCGGCAATCGCCGTTTCGGTTTCCTGTTCACCTGCGGACGCATATTCACCGATAACGTCATTGGTATCGCTGGGGTTGATATTCCCGATTGTGCGGTTTGCAGCCACCCAATCACCCGCAACGTAATTATCGAATTGAACCATCACTCTCTCCCTTTTCGTCGATCCGTGCTGCCGGGTTATTTGCATGGGCTTTGATGTTTGATGCATCATAACTGAAAGCATCGACTCGGCAAGGGAGTTTGATTGCGGGGTGCAGTCAGTTCAAATTGTTTTTGTTGACGCGCTGGAAAATGGCCTGTCCGCCATGTTCGATATCCGTCATGATCGCCCCGGCAGCGGCATTGGAATCCCGGCTTCGTATGGCATCGAGCACCGGATAGTGAAAGTCAATCATTGATCGGCCACCGTCGAGATAGGCATCCGCGATCAGTGGTCCCATTTGCAGCCAGAGCCGCCGCAAGATGCCTTGCAGGACAGGCAGTTGCGCAATTTGCGTCAACTGGAAATGAAAAGCCTGGTTCAGTTCCGTTCCTGCCAGGCGATCGCCGTCCTGCAATGCGACTTCATTGCGTTTGAGAATATCGGCCAGCAATTCGATGTCGGCCTTGGTGGCGAGTTGTGCCGCAGTCTCCGCGGCCAGCGATTCCAGCCGAAGACGGATGGCGCGAATTTCAAGATAACGCTGTCTGGTGAGGACCGGGATGCGTAGATTGCGAGCTGACTGGAAGATGACGGCCTCATCCTGCGTCAACCGAAGGATAGCGTCACGAACCGGGGTCACGCTCGTGCCGAGCTGCTCTGCGAGATCGCGGATTCTCAGCCGGTCGCCGGGCTGGAAACGCCCTTTCATCAACGCATCGCACAATGTAGCATACACCGTGTTGCTGAGATTATCGTGGTCCAGCGCGGTCAGTTCGGACATGCAGATCGCCTCCACTTTTTCCGGCGGAAATGTGCCGACAGCATCTATTCTAATAACAAATTTGATGCATCAAGCAACATCTGCGGCAATCGGCAGGCCCTACCCTTCAGGACGCGCCGTCTTGAGAGCCGTTTTGGCTAGGCGAATTTGCGCTTTGCGTCGAGAGTAAGTCCGAGACCAACGCTACCGAACATATCGCCCTCGACAAGGGTTGCTTCCGGAAACATCGTCGCGACACTTCGCCTGACGAGTGGAATGATCGTCGAACCGCCAGTCAGGAACAGGGTCGTGATCTGCGAAGGCTGGAGCTGCGCATCCCGAAGAGTGCTCTCCAGTGTATGCATGACACGATCAACAGCGGGACGAATAGCCGTATCGAGGCGATCTCCCGTGAATGGCAGCGAGAGGTTTTCCCGTTCCAGTTCGACGGTCATGGTCGCCGTGGGTGCGTCCGTCAGTTCGATCTTGGCCTGCTCGACCTTGGTTGCAAGTGCATGGCCATAGCGGTCCTCGACAATTTCGATGAAACGGCTGACGAGGTCCGGCCGGGCCGCGTCGTAGCGGATCGCTTTCAGATCTGCCATCGCCTTGCTGGAGTAGAGCATGTTGATGCGATGCCACGTCGAAAAATCGAAGAAATAACCGGCGGGCAGATTTCGTTTTCCGTCCTTGGTCTGCGTCAGGTACCCAAGCTCCGGCATCACATTCGCCATGCTGAGCAGCCGATCGAAATCCGTCCCTCCAATATGAACGCCGGTATTGGCAAGAATATCGTCCTTGCGATCGGCGGCTTTGGCTCTTTCGGGAGAGACCCGCACGATCGAGAAATCCGACGTACCGCCGCCCATATCGACGATGAGGGCCAGTTCCTCACCGCGGACGGTTTGCTCGTAGTCGAGAGCCGCGGCAATTGGCTCAAACTGGAATGCGATGTTGCGGAATCCCTGGTTCCGCGCCGCCTTCTCAAGCTCGCTCTGGGCGCGGGCATCAGCGATCGGGTCGTCATCCACGAACTGCACCGGACGGCCCAGGACGACACTCGTGATCTCCTGACCTGCCTCCTGATCCAGACTGGTTTTCAAATAGGCGATGAATGAGCCGACAATATCGGTAAAAGGAATAAGCCGTGTCTTGATGCGGGTTTTTTCCTGAACGAGCGAACTGCCGAGCACGCTCTTGAGCGCCCTGAGCAACCGCCCCTCAGCATTTCCGGTATAATCGAGGATGGCGCGCCGCCCGTAGCGCGTGCTGTCGTCTTCGAAGTTGAAGAACACGGCACTCGGTATTGTTTTGTGACCGTCTTCAAGTGCGATCAATTGCGGCTTGCCGTCCTTCACAACGCCAACAGTCGAATTGGAAGTGCCAAAGTCGATGCCTGCGCAAGTCGGCTTCATATCAATCTCCGGAAAATGAAAGGGAGGCTTTATCGGGGGAAGAACCCGATACACAAAGCCGGAGCCCATGTCCATGCGACATGGTGGGGTTTCCCACCAAGGCAGGCTCTTCAAGGCCATTGCAGAGTCCGCAGCTTGCCCTAGTTCCGGGGTCTGACTTTCTCAGGGAGAGGGAAAAGCGTCACGAACCGCGCGCCAAGGTTATGATCGCCCTCGACTTTCAGTATTCCGGCGTCTTCCAGCACCGCGAGCGGCTGTCCACCGTAGATCACTCCGGCAATGGCTTCCGGCGAGCCGGTGAAAATCACGTTGGCTTCATCCAGTTCTGCCCGCTTCACATCAAGACGGCCATCCGCAATCTGGACAGTAAAAGTTTCGTCGCCAAGGCGAAAACCGATCTTTGCGCGAATGTCGCCCGCTTGCCCGGCATCTATCATGGTTCGCAACGACAACATCAACGATGCAGCGCTGAAGGGCAGCCCCGCATTGTGAAATGGCGAACGCGAGGCCCACCTGCCGAGCGCCTGAAACACCGGTTCAGCCTCGTAGCCCCACTCGGTCAGTTCATAAACCTGGACTGCCGCCGGCGGAGGCAGTTTTTTCTTGAGGACTATGCCGGCCAGTTCCAGCCCTTCGAGCCGTTGCGTAAGAACATTGGCGCTGATTGCCGGCAATCCCTCACGCAGATCGCTGAATCTTTTCGCGCCGAACATAAGCTCGCGAATAACGAGAAGGGCCCAGCGCTCTCCGACAAGATCTAGACCATGCGCCGTCGCGCAAGCATCCTCATAGGTCCGCCGTTGAATGGGTTTAACCTCTCTAGTTATTTTTTCTAACTTCATAGTTGTAATATTTAACTCAATCTGTCATTCTCGTCAAACTCAAACAGGGAGGAAGCCCAAATGTCCAAGCTTATTTTCGTCAATCTGCCGGTTCGCGATCTGGAACGTTCAACAGCATTCTATCAGGCAATAGGCGCGGAGAAGAATGAGCAGTTCTCCGACGATACCGCATCCGGCATGGTCTTTTCCGAAACGATCCACGCGATGCTTCTGACACACGACAAGTTTCGCCAGTTCACCCCGAAGAAGATTGCCGATGCGAAGGAAACCACCGAGGTTTTGATTTGTATTTCCGCCGACAGTCGTGAGGACGTCGACAGCCTTGTCGCCAAGGCTGGTGCAGCAGGAGGGAAAACCGATCCGGGACCGAAGCAGGATTATGGCTTTATGTATGGCCGGAGCTTCGAGGATCTGGATGGCCACATCTGGGAGATCATGTGGATGGATGTCGCTGCCGCGCAAGAGGCCATGGCCGCAGCAAACTGATAGCGCCCGCTTTTGCACCCGATTTCAAACACAGGGAGGGAACAATGTCCAAAATCGCATCGTGCCTGTGGTTCGACGGGAAGGCCGAAGAGGCAGCCAATTTCTACGTCTCGACCTTCCGCGCCTGCGGACAGAACGCGGAGATCAATGAGACCCTCTATTATGGCGACGCCGGGCCAGGGCCGAAAGGCTCTGTCCTGACGGTCAATTTCAAACTGGCGGATCAGGATTTCATTGCGCTTAACGGCGGACCGCATTTTACTTTCTCGCCAGCGATTTCCCTCTTCGTGAAATGCGCCAACCAGGCCGAAATCGATCGGTTCTGGAGCAATCTTTCCAAGGATGGCAGCGTGCAGCAATGTGGCTGGTTGACCGATCGGTTTGGCATTTCATGGCAGGTCGTGCCCACGGTCCTGCTCGACATGCTGCGGGACAAGAACGCAGAACGCAGCCAGCACGTCATGCAAGCCATGCTGAAAATGGTCAAGCTCGATATTGCCGTTCTTGAGGCTGCCTACAGAAGCAAAGCGGCGTGAGACCGACGCGGACGAATGAATCTTATGGCGACGACCCGCACGGTTGCCGCCATAATTTTTTTTCGTCCGGCTATTCTTCGGCTGGCCCGTAGAGACCGAGATCTTCCAGCAAAGCGCGTTGCCGGTTGGCGGCGGTAATGAGGGTTGTCATTTGACCTTCGAGCACATGCTTTAGATCGTCAGGGTCGGATGCCATCGCAATGGCGTTCCATATTTCCGCTTGCTTTTCGGATGCTTGGCGCAATTCGTTGACGATTTCCGTCCGTTGCGCAATCCCGGCAAGCTGTTGCATCGTGACCTTGCCGATGCCGGACGGCGACTTCGATCCGGCATTCGTATAGCCTTCGGGAAGATTTCCCTTCAGATTGGTGACTTCCCTGAACCGGATAGCGTTGAAGATCTGATCGACGGCCTGTCTGGCGCCTGCCACGCGCGAGGGATGATCGGTGTCGGCTGCCGCATGCGGCAACAATTCGAGGCGACCCGGATATTTTGCATCGAGCGGCAGGTAAGCGGCGAGCGGTCCGCTCAGGCCGCCTGTAACAGGATCAAGAAAGATATCGGCATCAATCGCGGCGTGGCGCACTTTCCCGCTTGCCATTGCATGATCCAAAGCGGGAACATCGATCAATTCGCCTCGATCGTAGTTCACCACGACTGCCCCCCGGTTCAGGGTGTCCAGTACCGTCTCGCCGATCAATCCCGCATTGGAATATCGGCCCGTTCCGCCATCGCGCTTTCCGAGCCCAAGATGACAGGTAATGAAGTCCGCTCCCCTCGCCGCTTCGGGCGGCGTCGCGGCGTAGTCGAATCCTTCGGATTCAATCCACGTCCTGTTGCGCTCGCGCGCATAGACCGCCACACGCAACCCGAAGGCCCTGGCAAGGCGAGCGACCTCTCTGCCGATATTGCCATAGCCAAGAACCGCGATCCTCTTCCCTTCAAGCTTTTCAGTCGGAAAGAGGCTCAAATGCTTGCCGGTATCGAACTGGCCAGCGATTGCAAGGCGACGCAATTCATCAACCGGCAGGTCGGGTGCGACCTTGAGGATCGCTTTCATCACCATCTGGGCCGTCGCAAGGCTGTTGATGCCGGGCGTGTTCATCAGCGGCGCCGTTCCGCCATCTCCGTCGCCACCGCCCCAGGATGCGGACCCCATATTGCCGGTCCCTGCCCCGATGCGAACGCCGCCGCATCGAAAAACCGACGCCTTGGGTATGAATGTCGCCGCCGCTATCAGGGCATCATATTGCCCCTTGTCGGTTTGCGGAAGGATTTCCGCTTCAGTGCTGAGGTCCGGCTGGTAAAAAAAATGGATGCTGCCTTTTTCCAACGTCTCCCGGTCCTCAAGCGGCCCAAGATGGAAAAAACCGCCCTTTCCCTCGATATAGGCCTGGATCTCGCTGTGATCAGGCTTTCCGTCACCCCCGAAACGCAGGCCCAGAAGATCGGCGATCAGAACGGCGTATGCCCATTCCGGATCGTCCATGCGGATACGAGCCTTTCCACCTTCCGCGGGCGGCTGTTTCGGGTCATCGGGCTGCGCTGCCACTGGTATGTTCATTTATCGTGCCTGCCATCTGCATTTATCGTCGTGGCATGATTACGGTCACAGCACTTTTCAGGCAAGCCATGACCCGAGCAACTTCCCAACGCTTTATCGGAAGCTTTTCTGGATATTTCGTCCGGGCATCCCTATGAAGACGTGAAACGGGATGCACTGGATGTTTATTCTCAAGAAAACCGAGACCTATAGCCAGGAAATAAAGAAAAGCCGGTTTCTTGCGATCTGCGGTCAGGTGGACGACGAGCAGGCTGCCAGGGATTTTATCGAGAAACATTCCAACGCATCCGCCAATCACAATTGCTGGGCCTGGCGTGTCGGGCAAAACTATCGCTTCAACGACGACGGCGAGCCGGGAGGAACGGCGGGCAAGCCAATATTGCAGGCCATAGACGGACAGTCACTCGATCATGTGGTCGCTGTCGTCACGCGCTGGTTCGGCGGTACTCTGCTCGGCAGCGGCGGATTGATCCGCGCCTATGGCGGGACCGCCGCGCTTTGTCTGCGGCAGGCGGAAAAAGCCGAGATCATCGCCACCGTTGAAGCCAGGATCGTCTGTGATTTTTCCGATTTGGCTCTGATCAAGGCACGGCTCGCCGCACAAGCCTTTGCCCGGGTGATCGGAGAGGAATTCACGCCAACCGGAGCGGAACTCACGGTCAGCATCGCAGCCGACAGCGTCGACAGGATTACCACGCTCATCACTGATCTTACCCGTGCGCGCGCCGCCATTACGGTATCTTGAACGCAATCCATTGCCGCGTGGCGGACATCCCGCCGACCATCAACAGGTTAATCTTTGGCGATCCTGCCTTTTCAAGAAAACGCCTAGCGATTACGCCCATACTCCAATAAAACTGCTTATTGATGCATCAGCAGCCGAGTGGGAACAGAGTTTGTGAAGAAGCAACCGTTTGATTGCCGGATTTTGTCACTGTTTATGCTGCTGATCAGCGTCATGATCGCGGGATGCGCAGGCCGCCCGGAGGGCGTCATGGCGCCCAATGCCCGAACCGCGAGCGGAGCTTCGCAAGTCAATCTGTTGGTTGCAACGACGCGTGCGCCATCTTCCGATCCGGGGGTGCTGTTTTCCGGCGAGCGCAACATGCAGCTTTCCCTCACAGACATCACGGTCTCCATTCCACCGGATGCGAACCGGAAAGTTGGCGAGGTCCAATGGCCCAAAAAACTTCCAGCCGACCCCTCGCGGGATTTCAGCACCGTATCCGTGACGCCTTTCAGCAAGCCTGAGCAGGCAAATCGTTGGCTGAAGCAGCACCTTCCGGCCAGCCGGCGGGTTCTGGTCTTTGTCCACGGCTTCAATAACCGGTTTGAGGATGCCGTCTACCGCTTTGCCCAGATCGTACACGATTCCGACGCCGATGTTGCGCCGATCCTGTTTACCTGGCCGTCCAGGGCAAGCGTATTGGACTACAATTACGACAAGGAAAGCACGAACTATTCGCGCGACGCGCTGGAGGAGATGTTGCAACGCGTCGCCAAGGATCCATCCGTTGGCGAAGTTACCGTGATGGCCCATTCCATGGGCACATGGCTCGCGGTCGAATCCCTTCGACAAATGGCGATCCGCAACGGTAATGTTGCGCCCAAGATCAAGAACATCATTCTTGCCTCTCCGGATCTCGATGTCGATGTTTTCGCCCAGCAGTGGCATAGCATGGGCGACAACCGCCCCGGTCTGACGATATTCGTTTCACGCGATGATCGTGCATTGAACGTCTCGCGCCGCATCTCGGGAAATATCGACAGGCTGGGCCAGATCGACCCGTCGGTGGAGCCTTACAGGAGCCAACTGGAAAAGGCCGGTATCGTCGTGATCGACCTGACGGCGGTCAAGACCGGAGACAAGCTGAACCACGGCAAGTTCGCGGAAAGCCCCGAGGTGGTTCGGCTGATCGGAAACCGCCTGATCGATGGCCAGACGGTGACGGATTCCAGAGTAGGTCTTGGCGACAAAATCGGCGCAATAGCCATGGGCACGGCCCAGACGGTTGGTACGGCGGCGACCGTTGTTGTCAGCACACCCATTGCCGTATTCGATCCCGAGACCCGGAAAACCTACGAAGAGCATATTGATCGTTTCGGCCGATCCGTCAGCAATACGGTGTCAGCAACGACCATGCAGTAACAAAAAACGCCAGCCGATTTCCGGACTGGCGCGGTGCCTTGATCAGCGGACAAAGCCGGGGTGAGAACCAAACCTCAGCGGAAAGCCTTCGGCTGGTTCACTTCGTTGCTTCGGCAAACGCAGCATTAAGCCGTTCCTGGGCTTTCTTGGGGTTCTTGAGCGCTTTGATCGCGTCCAGATTGGCGGGATTATCGCCTACGACCACCAGACCAACCATCCCCATCCCGTAATGCGGCGTGCATTTGACGCCGTATGCGCCGGGCGCGGTGAATGTAACCTTGTAGATTTCGTTGACCTTGCTTTTGAAAGCCTCCGCGCCTTCCGGGAGCATTCCCTTGATCGTTTCCACGTTGTGGCTTTTGTCCGTTGGAATGAAAGTCACTGTGTCGCCCGGGTTGACCTTCACGAAAGCCGGCTCGAACACCATGGCGCCCGCTTCGCCCTTGTTCAACATATGGACTTCGAAGTCTGCGGCATAAGCAGATCCCGTTAGCAGCGCCAGAGCACCAGCAACAGCTACGAATTTCGCCTTGGTCATACGCATTTTTCTCTCCTTCACACGAAGGCCGCTTCGACCTCGTTGTGTGAAATCTAGAGCAACGCGCCCCTAGGACTTTGATTTGAGTCAAATAGATATAGAAAATTCAGGTTTTGCAGACCCTGGCTTTCCGAGTAGAAGCGTAATACCCCCAATGGCGGGTTTCATGATGTGATCAGCGCTCCGTATCCGGGCTTCGCGGGTAGGCATCGACAAATGCTGGCAGCAGCTTGCAGCTTTTCTCGATTTGCAAAATCCGGTACAGGCCGGAAAGATCCACGTCCCAGCGCCGCGCATTGTAGAGCTGCGGGATCAGGCAGATATCGGCCATTGTCGGGCGATCTCCGTGGCAGAAAAGCCCGGTTTGCGGGTCGTCAAGCAGGCGCTCGAAGGCGGCAAGCCCCTCGCCGATGAATTTGCGCATCCAGTCGCGCCGGATTTCGTCAGTATCTCCGCTCAACGTCATAAGTTCGCTCATGACGCGCAGATTGCAGACCGGATGGATTTCCATCGCAATTGCATAGGAAAGCGCTCGAACCCGTTCGCGGCCAAGGGCATTTTTCGGCAAAAAACCGGCGGGGCGGGTTTCATCCAGATACTCGATGATTGCCAGCGATTGGGTCAGCCTTTGCCCGTCAATATCCAGCACCGGCACCAACCCTTGCGGATTGCGCCCCAAATGTTCGGCTGATTTTTGCTCGTGCTTCAACAGATCCACCGCTACCTTTCGATAAGGCTCGGTGAGAAGGCCGAGCGCAATTCGCAGGCGATAGCTGGCTGAGGAACGCCAGTAATCATAAAGAACGGTTTCGCTCATTCAAAATCACGCCTTTTCGTATTTCTCAACGGTCTGTTCGATAGCGCCGAAGATCGAGCGGCCAGCATCGTCTTTCATCTCGATCCGAACCACGTCACCGAATTTCAGGAACGGTGTCTTTGCATGACCTCCGGTGATTGTTTCGATCATGCGGAGTTCCGCGATGCAGGAATAGCCCCTCCCACCCTCCGAAATCGGCTTGCCCGGACCACCATCGAGCTTGTTCGATACGGTGCCGGAACCGATAATCGTTCCGGCTGCGAGCGGCCTTGTCTTCGCTGCGTGCGCAATGAGATGAGGAAAATCGAATGTCATGTCGATACCGGCATTCGCCCGTCCGAAGGGCTTGCCATTGAGATCCACCCGGAGCGGCAGATGCAGCTTTCCCCCGTCCCACGCGTTGCCCAGTTCATCCGGCGTGACGGCGACGGGCGAGAAGGCGGACGAAGGCTTTGACTGGTAGAAGCCAAAACCTTTCGCCAACTCCGCCGGAATGAGGCCGCGCAGGGAAACATCATTGACCAGCATGACGAGGCGGATCACGGCGCGTGCTTCCGTCGGGCTGGCGCCCATCGGCACATCGCCGACAATGACGGCTACCTCGCCCTCCATATCGATACCCCACATCTCATCGGCCATTCGGATCGGCGCGCGCGGGGCGAGAAACGTATCCGAGCCGCCCTGATAGATCAGCGGATCGGTCCAGAAACTGGAAGGCATTTCCGCGTTGCGTGCCTTGCGCACCAGCTCCACGTGGTTGACGTAAGCCGAACCGTCCGCCCAGTGGTAGGCCCGCGGCAATGGCGACAAGGCCCCGGCTTCGTGAAAACGTTTCGACGGCTGGGTTCCGGTTTCCAATCCCTCGGCCACCTCCGAGAGATCTGGACTCACTTCAGCCCAATCGTCGAGCGCCGCCTGAAGCGTACCGGCGATATGGCCAACATCGACGCAGTGGTGCAAATCCCTCGACACCATCACAAGCCTGCCGTCGCGGCTGCCATCATTCAATGTCGCGAGTTTCATGGGATCACATGGTTCCGTTTTTTCACTTGATGCTCGGGGTGCCGTCGAACTTCCGCTCCAATCCGGCCCAGCAATCGATATAGTCATCCTGAAGGGTTTCGAGTTCGGCAGCGAATTTCGTGAGCTGCTGTGGAAAGCGCGTTTCGAACATGAATGCCATTGTATGATCGAGCTTCACGGGTCTGAGTTCACCGTTGGATGCCTTTTCGAAACCCATATGATCCGGGCCATGCGGCAGCATCATGTTGTGCAGGCTCATCCCGCCGGGAACGAAGCCTTCTTCCTTGGCGTCATAGCGGCCATGGATAAGCCCCATGAACTCGCTCATGATGTTGCGATGATACCAGGGCGGGCGGAACGTATGCTCGGCCACGATCCAGCGTGGCGGAAAGATTACGAAATCCACGTTCGCGGTGCCCTGCTCTCCAGAAGGCGCGGTCAGCACCGTGAAGATCGACGGGTCGGGATGGTCGAACAGAATAGCGCCGACGGGTGAAAATGTTTTCAGATCATACTTGTATGGTGCATAGTTGCCATGCCACGCGACAACATCGAGCGGCGAGTGACCGATCTCGGTGACATGAAATGAACCACACCATTTCACATGCAGCCGGCAGAGCGTTTCCTTGTCTTCGAAAGCCGCGGCAGGCGTCTTGAAATCGCGCGGGTTGGCAAGGCAGTTCGCGCCGATCGGCCCGCGATCAGGCAGGGTAAACTTCGCACCATAGTTCTCGCAGATGTAGCCACGTGAGAAATCATCCTGACTGTGACGCATGATCTTGAACATCATGCCACGCGGGATCACGCAGATCTCCAAGGGCTCGACATCCATGATGCCCATTTCGGTAAAGATCCGCAGCCCACCCACTTCCGGCACGATTAGCAATTCGCCGTCGGCGTTGAAGAAATAGTCATCTTCCATATCCGCGTTGAAGATGTAGACGTGCGCCGCCATCCCGACCTGGGTCATCGCGTCGCCCGCCGTGGTCATGGTGCGTATCCCCTGCAGGAAATTCAGTTGCCCCGTCGGCGCTGGCAATGGGCTCCAGCGCAGTTGGCCAAGGGCCAGCGAATGATCATTGAGGCAGGGCGCTGTTTTCCAGTGAGGACAAGCCGCCTGCCTGAACCGGCCCGTGTGACGCACGCCCGGCCGTATGCGGTAGAGCCAAGAGCGTTCATTGGTCCCGCGCGGAGCGGTGAAAGGCGAACCGGAAAGCTGTTCTGCGTAGAGGCCGTAATTGCACTTCTGCGGACTGTTCTGGCCTTGAGGCAGAGCGCCCGGCAAGGCTTCTGTTTCAAAATCATTGCCGAAACCCGGCATATAATCCCGCTTGGTGGAAACGTCCGCCCCGCGCGGGGTTTCATTCTGCGTTTTCCCTAACATGACTTGCATTTCCTCCTCATGCAAAGGCATATTTGTTACAAACGTAACCATCAATTTTGTAACTATCAAGGAGCAGATATGACGAAGACCGAGGGCTTTGATCTTGAGTCTTTTCTTCCCTACAGGCTCAACCGCGCTGCCGAATTTGTCGGGCAACGCTTCGCCTCTCGATACCGGGCGGAGTATGGCTTGACGCGGCCCGAATGGCGCACGCTGGCGGCGCTCGGCAGCGTCGGACGGATGACGGCCACAGAGGTCGGCATTCATTCTTCCATGCACAAAACGAAGGTTAGCCGCGCCGTCTACAGTCTGGAGCAAAGGCGCTGGTTAAGGCGCATTCCGAATGAGAAGGATCGGCGCATCGAATATCTGGAACTGACTTCGCATGGACGCCACGCCTATCAGGAAATCGCTGGCCTCGCCCGCACCTATCAGTCGGAATTGCTTTCCCTGCTCGGACGGCAAGCTTTGGAGGCGCTTTCTCTGGGGCTCGATGGCGTCGAGGCCGCCATGATCCCAGACAAAGCTGCAACGGGGCCAGGCTGCTCTTAACCCTTGGCCCTTTCAGAAATGGGCAGACCACCGAAGCTCTTCAGCGTCTGCAATACGATGGATGTCTTGACGTGCTGCACGCTGTCGTGCGGCAGGAGCACTTCGTTCACGAAATGTGAAAGCCCAGCCAGATCGGGTGTGACAACCTTGAGATGATAGTCCATCTCGCCGGTCAGCGCGTAAGCCTCGAGAACCTCGGGCAAGTCGGATATCAGGCGCGCAAAACGCTTGGCATTGTCCCGGTTATGGGTCGCCAGCGTCACCGAAATGACCACCAGAAGGTCAAGCCCGAGCTTCTGCCGGTCTATTCTGGCCTGATAGCCAGTGATAAAGCCTTCGCCCTCCAGCCTTGCGCGTCGACGCGAGCATTGCGAGGGAGAAAGAGCGATCAGTTCCGACAGATCGTTGTTCGTCAGATGCCCGTCCCGTTGCAATTCAGAGAGCAGTTTGAGGTCAAAATTATCAAGATGCTCCATTCATGCACCTCCACCACATACTGTGCATGATTATTGCATGGATTTGGCAAAGCAACACAAAATTACAATCATCATGCATCGGTTCTACGTCATAATTAGTCATCTGTTGACAAATTTGAGGAGAGTTCGATGGGCCCCTTTCCGCATGATGCGCTGCCATCAAGAATAACGGCCGACAACCCCGCCGGCACGGACGGTTTCGAGTTCGTGGAGTTCGCCCATCCAGAGCCGGAAAAGCTGCACGAGCTTTTTACGCGCATGGGCTATGCGCTCGTCGCGAAACATAAGAGCAAGGATATCGCCGTCTGGCGTCAGGGCGACATCAACTATCTACTGAATGCCGAGCCAGGCTCCCATGCGATGCGTTTCGTGGACAAGCATGGCCCTTGCGCGCCATCGATGGCCTGGCGTGTGGTTGATGCAAAACATGCTTTCGAACACGCGGTTTCGAAAGGTGCGATGCCTTACGAGGGGGATGACAAGGCGCTCAATGTTCCCGCCATTGTCGGCATTGGCGGTTCGCTGCTTTATTTCGTCGAAACCTATGGCGCCAAGGGTTCGGCCTATGATGCGGATTTTGAGTGGACAGGCGAGAAAAACCCGAAGCCGGAAGGCGTTGGTTTTTACTATCTCGATCACCTGACCCACAATGTATATCGCGGCAACATGGACAAGTGGTGGGCCTTCTATCGGGAATTGTTCAATTTCACGCAGATCCACTTCTTCAACATAGACGGGCGGATCACTGGCCTTATGAGCCGCGCCATCACCTCGCCTTGCGGCAAGATCCGCATTCCGCTCAACGAGTCCAAGGATGATACGAGCCAGATCGAGGAGTATCTCAGGAAGTACAAGGGCGAAGGCATACAGCACATCGCGGTAGGAACGGAAACGATCTACGAAGCCACGGATAAGCTGGCCACAAACGGGCTGAGATTCATGCCGGGTCCGCCAGACACATATTATGAAATGTCCCGTAAGCGGGTGCATGGCCATGATGAGCCGATCGAGCGAATGAAGAAGCACGGTATCCTGATCGATGGCGAAGGCGTTCTGGACGGGGGAACAACCAGGATACTGCTGCAAATATTTTCGAAGACCGTCGTTGGACCGATTTTCTTCGAGTTCATCCAACGCAAGGGCGACGAAGGCTTCGGCGAAGGAAATTTCCGCGCACTTTTCGAGTCGATAGAAGCAGACCAGATACGGCGCGGCGTGTTGAAGATCGACGCGGCGGAATAATAATCACCGCTCTCAAATGAAGAACGCCGCCGCTCTTTCGAGCAGCGGCGTCTGGTCGTTTGGCGGTATGCCGCGATATTACTCGGCAGGTGCCGTAGCCGCTTCCTTCACCGTCTCCGTCCGTCCATAGCCGAACAGCTTCATCACGAAGACGAAGAAAACCGGGACAAAGAACACAGCAAGCACCGTGGCCGAAATCATGCCGCCCAGCACACCGGTGCCGATGGCGTTCTGGCTGGCGGCACTGGCGCCGCGCGCAATGGCGAGCGGAACCACGCCGAGCGTGAAGGCCAGCGACGTCATGATGATCGGACGAAAACGCAGATGAGCCGCTTCAATCGTTGCATCGATCAATGATTTGCCTTCGGCGCGCAGATCCTTGGCAAACTCGATGATCAGGATCGCGTTTTTCGCTGACAGTCCGATAATCGCGATCAGGCCGACCTTGAAGTACACGTCATTGGGCATGTCGCGCAGCATGACGGCCAGCACAGCGCCGATAACACCGAGCGGCACCACCATGATGACCGAGATCGGGATCGACCAGCTTTCGTAAAGTGCCGCCAGAAGCAGGAACACGAAGACGATGCTAAGACCGAGCAGCAGCGGAGCCTGTGATCCGGACTGGATTTCCTGCAACGACTGACCGGTCCACTCGAAACCGAAGCCCGCCGGCAGTTCGCTTGCCAGACGCTCCATTTCGGCAATGGCAGCACCGGAGGAATAGCCGGGTGCCGCCTGGCCGCCGATACGCACAGCCGGATAGCCGTTGTAGCCAACGATCTGTGCCGGCCCTTTCGACCATTCGACGCTGGCAAAAGCGGACAACGGAACCATGCCGCCGCTCGCATTGCGGACATTGAGCTTCAGCAGATCATCGGTCTGCATGCGGTTGCCGCTATCGGCCTGAACCGTCACGCGCTGCATGCGCCCGGCATTCGGGAAGTCATTGATGTAGGACGAACCGAGATTGGTCGAGATCGCCTTGTTGATGTCGGCAAAGGTCATGCCGAACGTATTGGCCTTCTCGCGGTCAATGATCAGGTTCACCTGTGCCGCATCCGGCATGCCTTCAACACGCAGACCAGTGACGATCTTGCTGTCGGCAGCGGCGGCCAGCAGCTGATCGCGCGCGGCGGCCAGCGCTGTCTGCCCCTGCCCCGCGCGGTCCTGCAAACGGAAGGTGAAGCCGTTCGACGTACCCAGCCCCTGGATCGGCGGCGGCGAAAGCGCAAAAGCCATCGCATCCTTGATGCCGAACAGTGCGCCGTTGACCCGGCCGGCAATGGCGGCAGCGGAATTGTTGTCGTCCCGCTCGCTCCAGTCCTTCAGTGTGACGAACGCCAGACCGGCGTTGTCGCCGGCACCGGAGAAGCTGAAGCCGCTGATCATGACCATACGATCGACCGCTTCTTCCTGTCCGAACACGCCTTCAACCTTCTGGATGACGTCGCTTGTGCGATTGGCGCTCGATTCCGGCGGCGTCTGCATGTCTACGATCAGGAAGCCCTGATCCTCATTGGGCAGGAACGACGAAGGAAGCTGCAGGAACGACCAGCCAAGGCCAGCGAGCAACGCCAGATAGATGATCATGAAGCGGCCCGACCGCTTGACCATCCAGCCGACCACAGAGGAATAGCCATGCGAGGTACGATTGAATCCACGGTTGAACCAGCCGAAGAAGCCCTTCTTCTCGGCGTGATGCCCCTTGGGAATCGGCTTCAGGAAGCTGGCGCAGAGCGCCGGCGTCAACGACAAGGCAAGGAAGCCGGAGAACAGGATCGACACGACCATGGTCAGGCTAAACTGCTTGTAGATCACACCCACGGCGCCGGGGAAGAACGCCATCGGCACGAACACCGCCGTCAGCACCAGCGTAATGCCGATGATGGCGCCGCTGATCTGTTTCATGGCCTTTTTGGTTGCTTCCTTCGGCGACAGCCCTTCCTCCGCCATGATGCGTTCGACGTTTTCGACCACGACAATCGCGTCGTCGACAAGGATACCGATCGCCAGCACCATCGCGAACATCGTCAGGACGTTGATGGAAAAGCCGGTGGCGAGCATCACCGCACAAGTGCCAAGCAGTGCGACGGGCACGACAAGCGTCGGGATGATGGTGTAGCGGAAGTTCTGCAAGAAGACGAACATCACGACGAAGACCAGCGCAATGGCTTCGATCAGCGTGTGAATGACCTTCTCGATCGACACTTCCACGAAAGGCGAGGTGTCATAGGGAATGGAATATTCAAGACCTGCGGGGAAAAAGCGGGCCAGTTCTTCCATCTGGGCGCGAACCGCCGTGGAGGTGGCCAGCGCATTGCCTGTCGGCGAAAGCTGCACGCCGATAGCGGCACTCGGCTTGCCGTTCAGGCGCGTGCTAAAGTTATAGCTTTCAGCACCAACCTCGATGCGCGCGATATCGCGAAGACGAACCGACGAACCGTCGGCATTGGCACGAAGCACGATGGAGCCAAATTCTTCCGCCGAGGTCAGTTGTCCCTTGACCAGAACGGTCGCCGAAATCTGCTGCGTGATCGGATTAGGCTGCGCACCGATACGCCCGGCGGCAACCTGTGCATTCTGCGCGGCGATAGCGCTTGAAACGTCATCGGCTGTCAGGTTCAGGCCGATCATCTTGTCCGGATCGATCCAGATGCGCATGGCGCGCTGGGTCGCAAACAGCTGCGCGCTGCCAACACCGTCGATGCGGCGGATTTCGCCGAGCACGTTGCGGCTGAGATAGTCGCCAAGACCCACCACATCCACCGAACCGTCATTGGAGGTCAGGGCGACCATCATCAGGAAGCCGCTGCCCGCCTTGTCAACACGAATGCCCTGCTGTGAAACCACCTGCGGCAACCTTGGCTCCACACGACGCACGGCATTCTGCACGTCAACCGAAGCCTGCGCGACATCTGTGCCGGACTGGAAGGTTGCATTGATGCTGATGCTGCCCGCCGAGTTAGACGTGGATTCGAAATAGATCAGGTTTTCGACACCGTTCAACTCTTCTTCAATAGGCCGTGTCACGCCCTGATACACGTCTTCGGGCGACGCACCGGGATAGGAGGCGCTGATCGAAATCTGCGGTGGAGCAACGTTCGGGTACTGGGCGATAGGAAGATTTGGGATTGCCATCACGCCGGCAAGCATGATGAAAATCGCGACGACCCACGCGAAGATGGGTCGATCAATGAAAAACTGTGGCATGGAAGCGCTCTTTAACCTGCGGTTGGTTTCGTTGCGGGAGCGGCAGCGGGGGCCCCATCTCCTTCAATCGACTGCGCGGTTTCCTTTTCCCACGCAGCTGGCGCCACCGGCGCGCCCGGCCTGATCTTCTGGAAGCCTTCGACAATGATCTTGTCGCCCGCCGCAAGACCATCTTCCACGATGATCCGCTCACCGACCAGACGACCGGCGCGAATGGTGCGCAGTTCGGCTTCGCTCTTGTCGTTGACGACATAGACCTGGGCATTCCCGCCGGTATCGCGCTGAACCGCCTGTTGCGGAATGGCGAGGGCGTTTTCCTGAATACCCTGTTCGATCAGGACGCGGACGTACATGCCCGGCAGAAGATCGCCGTCGGGATTCGGAAATTCGCCGCGAAGCGTGACCTGCCCCGTCGTCTCGTCAACGGCGGCTTCCGAAAACAGCAGCCGACCGCCATGCTTGTAATCGCTGCCATCGTCAAGCTTCAGGCGAACGCGGGCTTCGCCTTTACCGACACTGGCAATCTGACCGGCGGCCAGCGCCTTGCGCAGCTTGATCAGCTCGTTGGACGACTGCGTAAAGTCGGCATAGACCGGATCGAGCTGCTGGATGGTAGCCAGATTTTCAGTACTGTTGGCACTGACCAGCGCGCCTTCCGTGATCATCGCGCGACCAATACGGCCGCTGATCGGAGCCTTCACCTCTGCATATTCCAGATTGAGACGGGCGGCAGCCAGATTGGCTTCGGCAGCCGCCACATCGGCATCGGCCTGTGCGAGCGCTGCAACGGCATTGTCCAGTTGCTGGGCACTGGCAAATTTTCCGGCGCTAAGGGCATTCTGCCGGTCGGCCTGCTGACGCGCCTGTAGTTGCACCGATTTCGCACGAAGCAGCGTGGCTTCGGCGCTCTGCACCTGAACCTGGAACTGGGCGGCGTCGATGCGATAGAGCACATCGCCCTGTTTGACGAAGCTGCCCTGCTCAAAAACCCGCTCGACAACAATCCCCGTCACGCGCGGGCGAACCTCGGCGATACGGGTCGGCGCAATACGCCCCGGCAATTCATTGGTGATCGGAATCGGCTCTTTGGCGACCTCGATGATGCTGACGGCTGACGGTGGTCTGGCGGCAGGCTTTTCCGCGGCACTTTGAGACTCACCGCAAGCGCTGACGAAAAGCATCAACGACAGCGCGGTGGCAATTCTGATGGAAAGCTTGTGATCAATCATATTCGACATCCGGTTGGTCATCTTGGGAGGATGACAATGCTGCTTTTCTGAATAAGGTATGGGGTGCTAATGTGTTGGCTCGAACTTGGGAAGTTCGCATGCGGGATCGGGCACTGTGTCCACGAGCCAGTTGATTTCGCTGAGAATGGTACGGCGTTCATCCTTGGGCAGTCTCAGCAAGTCAAGATATTCAAGTATTTTCAGGCCTTCCAGCGCCAGATAGGCCAGATGCGCGCCACGAGGGCTTTCCGACGTTTCAAGAATATTGGAAATCGTTTTTGTGTTCTCGCTGCGCAGATTGGCCCGAAGTTCGTCATCAAGCGCCAGAGCGGCACAAAGGCTGACCGCGACCGCACGAGTTTCGTCTACAGGTGGAACGCTGGCGGCAACGATCCGCGCCCGGATCGGCTTGCTCGACGTATCGCAAAGCTGTTCGCACACTTCGCCCAAAACTGCCCTGTCGTTCGCCACCCGACGTTCAACGATGGCTCGAACCAGCGCCTGCTTGTTCTTGTGCGCATAAAGCACGCTGGCCTTGCTGATGCCGGCCAACTCCGCCACTGAGTCAAGGGTCAAACGCGCCGCGCCATCGCGCACCACGACAGCTTCGGCAGCATCGAGCATTGCATCCTGGTTGATAACGCGCTTGCGCCCCATTTCCCTGACTTTAAATTATTTCCGACCAGATGGTCAAATATGAATCAAGCCATCGAATGTCAATCGATAAAACGAATTTCCCGATATTGTGAAGGGTAAATTCTGGTTGAAAATCGTCACTTGCCAGTCAGGCAATGCGCTGCATCTTGTTGAACCGCTTGATGATCCGATCGCGTTTCAGTTTCGACAACCTGTCGACCCAGAATATGCCATCCAGTTGATCGATCTCGTGCTGCACACAGACCGCGAGCAAACCATTGGCCTCCTCGGTATGGGTTCCACCCGCCATGTCCTCGAAACCGAAGCGGACGGCGGATGGCCGTTCGATGATTTCTGTGACTCCGGGCATGGAAACGCTGCCTTCCTCGTATCGCGAGATTTCATCGGACGCCCACTCAATGCGTGGATTCACGAATGTTCGCACTCCGCTCCGGTCGGGAAGCTCAATGATGACGAGCCGTTTTGGAACACCTATGTGGCAGGCTGTTATCCCGATTCCCGGTGCTGCCCGCATGGTGTCGAGCAAATCTCCGGCCAACGCCTGAAGCGCGTCATCAAACGCCTCTATGGCATCGGCGCGGTTGCGCAGACTCGGGTCTGGGAAACGGACAATGGGCCGAATGGGCATGGAGCATCCTGTCTGGTTCTATTCCGGTGTCGTCCTATCACGCCACATGATCGACCGACAGCCCTCCGCTCGGCAATCAAACATCGCACTTGCCGGAAATCCCCGATGGCAGCGCGGACAGATTACCCCTACTCATTCTACTCACGGCTTGATAACGTTGCCGGGCGAAATATCGTTGAGTTCCGTCCTGTCGAAGAGAAGGATCAGACTGAATGAGCAAAAAATTCAAGGTAGCCGTTTTGGTCGGCAGTCTCCGCAAAGCCTCTTTCACCCGTAAGATTGCCAATGCTCTGATTGCACTGGCGCCGGATAACCTAGAACTTGAAATCATCGAGATCGGGCAACTGCCGCTCTACAATCAGGATGACGATGATGAGGGGCATCCGCCCGCTGCGTGGGAGACATTCCGTGGACGCGTGACGTCAGCCAATGCGCTGCTCTTCGTCACGCCGGAATATAATCGTTCCGTCCCCGGCGTGCTGAAGAATGCGATCGATGTCGGGTCACGCCCCTATGGCAAAAGCATCTGGGACGGGAAACCGGGGGCCGTCGTCAGCGTTTCACCGGGCGCCATTGGCGGGTTCGGCGCAAATCACCATCTGCGCCAATCCCTCGTTTTCCTCAACGTGCCGGTTTTGCAGCAGCCCGAGGCCTATATCGGCGCGGTTGGAAAATTGCTCGGCGACGATGGCAAGCTCGCAAGTGACGACACAAAAGCCTTCCTTAAAAATCTCATGGAGACTTTCGCCAAGTGGATCGACGCCAACGGTTCAAGCTGAGGCGCGAAGCCAGTCGGCAAGCGAAGGACGATAATTGCCTGCACGACCACGCATCGCTTCGGCCGCGCACATGGAATTGAGCACGGCTTCCTGCGTCACTTCCGCGGCAGCACGGAAGAGATCATCGATACGGGACTCGTTCAGCGTTGCAATCGGGACAAAATCGCTCGGCTCATCGTGATCGAACGCGACGCCGGTGCTAAAACCAACCGCAATATCTCCGCTACCGTGCCCCCAAAATGCGCCAAGACGCGCAAGGCCAGCGCCACACCGCCGCGTGACGCGCTTCAACTGGCGGTGCTCCATCGGGATATCTGTTGCAAGGATGATAATGACCGACCCTTTTTCAGCCTCTTGAGCCGCCTTGGGTGAAGGGCGGCGTCCGTCAGGCAGCACCAGATCGCCCGCTCGCCCGAAATTCGAGAGAACGAGGACACCAACGTGGAAGGTTTTCCCGCCAAGGGTCAACTGTCGCGATGAGGTGCCGATCCCACCCTTGAACCCGAAACAGCTCATGCCCGTACCGGCACCGACATTGCCTTGCGTCACATTGCTTTCACTGGCATTGTGCAAGGCGAGCCCAGCATGATCTTCCGTCACGGCCATTGCCTGAATGTCGCTGAGAGGACCGTCGTTGCACTCACACACAACGGGATTGACCGTCGCTGTCTTGCGGCCGATGTCCGGGTTTGCGGCGATTGCCTGACGGATCAGCGCATTGGCGCAGGTTCCAACGCCAAATGTGTTGGTGAGCAGGATCGGCGTTTCCAGCGTTCCGAGTTCCTCGATCTGCACGAGGCCGGTGCTCTTGCCAAAACCGTTGATGACATCGCAAGCGGCAAGCACCTTACGGCGATACATATTGCCATCGTGCGGGATGATCGCCGTGACGCCGGTGTTGACGTCTCCGTCCTGCAATGTGTGGTGACCGACGCGCACGCCGGGCACATCCGTAATCGAGTTTTTCGCACCCGTCGGCAGGATGCCGCAAACAATATCGAAGTCGCGCGCGGTAACAGTCATTTCGCTACTCTCGTTCTGAAACTACAACCGGCAACTACAGGCGTCCGGCTTCGATAATCCGCTTGAGGAACGCCTGTGTGCGTTCACCCTGCGGATTGCCGAATATCTGCGATGGCGGCCCTTCCTCGTAGACCTTGCCGCCCTGCAAGAAGCAAACCTTGTCGGCGACTTCGCGCGCAAAACCCATCTCATGCGTAGCAAGCACCATGGTCATGCCTTTTTGAGCAAGATCGCGCACAATGTCCAACACTTCCGAAACAAGCTCGGGATCGAGCGCCGAGGTGATTTCATCAAGCAGTAGCAGCGTCGGATCCATCATCAGGGCGCGGACGATCGCCACGCGCTGCTGCTGGCCGCCCGATAGGCGGTCCGGATACTCGTCAGCCTTGTGCTCCAGGCCAATGCGCGCAAGCAGAGCCCTGCCCTTCTCCACGGCCTCTTTCTTGGGCATGTGAAGAACCTTGGTCGGCGCGAGGGTGACGTTTTCGATCACGCTCATATGCGGAAACAGGTTGTAGCCCTGAAATACGATGCCGATTTCGCGCCGGAGAACATCCAGATCGACACCAGCCCCGGTCACACGGTCGCCGTGAAGGCGGATTTCTCCATCATCGATGGTCTCCAGCCTGTTGATGCAGCGAAGGAGTGTCGATTTTCCGCAACCGGAAGGGCCGATCAGGCAGACCACCTGATGCTCCTCGATCTCGAGTGAAATGCCCGACAGCACCTCGACCGCGCCATAACGCTTGTACGCCTTATCAATTTCAACCAATGCCATCTTCTGATCCGTCCTGATTGAAGGGTTACATGCCTGAGCGCATTTTCCTGCGGTCCCTTTCGATCAGCCGGTCGACAAACCGGGCCTGAGGGATCGTGATCAGGATGAACAGGATGGCGACAGTGGTGACAGCCGACAGGTTAAAGTAGTTGCTGGCGATGATCTTCGACTGGTTGAACGCGTCAATCGTTCCGATAATGGCCACAAGCGCAGTATCTTTCTGAAGGCTGATGCAGTTGTTCATCAGCGGCGGAATGATGCCCCGTACTGCAAGCGGAATGACGACGTAGCGCATCGTCTTGAAATAAGAGAGTCCGAGCGAGCGGGCGGCGGCAATCTGGCTGGGATGTACGCTCTCGATACCGGCACGATAGACCTCGGATGTATAGGCTCCGTAAGTCAGCGTCAGAGCGATGATCGCATAGGCGTTCGACGACAGATCCCTCAGGATCGGCAGTCCGGTCAGCGGCAGGCCGAAACCGATCAGGTAGATCGTGATGATTGCCGGAAGGCCCCTAAACAGATCGCAATAGATAATAGCGAGCGTGCGGATCGGGCGACCGGCCTTGCCCGGCAGCGTCCTCGCAACGGCAACCACGAGCGCCCATACGAGAATGAGAACAGCTGCGACAGCGAAAATGAAGATATTCGTGCCGAATGCCTTGAGAACCGTGCCGGAGGATTTGGCAATCAGGCTGACGTCGAAGAATGTCCTGCTCACCGCAGCATCATTGACGACCATAAACCACGCAAACGCGCACACGATCAGTAATGCGGCGCAATAGGCTATGGCGTTCCACGATGTGTCGGACGCAAGCGCACCCAGTTCGCGCCCGCGATAGATATCGGAGGTCCTACCCGCCTGGGTGGAAAGAGACACGGCGCGGAAGGCCATGTTCAAAACGATGATCGGCAGGACGAAGACCATCACTGCAATGATCGTTACCGGCGTCTTGAGCCATCCCTCCTGCAGGACGAAAGCCCATACGTGAAAAACCGTGGATCCCACCGCCAGAAGCGTCAGGAAAGCGAAAAACAGGGAAGCCAATGAGCGTCTGCTATGGGTGCGGACCTGATTGCGAGCGCGCCAGTTTCTGGCGCGCTCTCCCTTGGCTTCTAAAGCCGGGCTAGACATGTGTTTTCAGATCCTTGGATTAAGGCTTCCAGGTCGGAACGTCGTCCGGCGACACGCCACCCCACGATGGCAGCAGATAGGCCGCTTCAAGCTTCTTCAGCGTGCCGTCGGCTTTCATCTCCTCGATGATCTTGTCGATGGCCGGGCCATTCTCGGAACCCTTCGGATAAATGCCGGCAGTCTGACCATCGGTCGAATACTTGCCGATGACGGCCAGCTTGCCCCCCGAATTGTGGACCTGTCCCAGCACAATACCGAGATCTGTCATGACCACATCCACCTTGCCGGCGACAGCGGCAGTGAACATTGAAGCCGTATCGTCGAAGACATCAACCTGATTGGCCTTCAGCGTTTCCTGCGCAAAGGGCACCAGCGTCGTGCCTGCCTGCACGCCAACGCGGCCAGCCTTGATGCTGTCCTCGGTCACGCTGGAGCCAGTCTTGGCGGCGATCCCGTAGTCGGAAAAAGCGTAAGGCACGGAGAAATCGACAACCTTCTTGCGTGGCTCGGTTACCGAAATCAGAGCGAGAGCGATGTCAAAATCCCTGTTCTGGCCTGCAACGATCGAGTCGAACGAGGCGTTGACCAGCTTGACCTTTTCAAGCCCAAGACGATGGGCGATATTGACAGCGATGCAGAACTCGTAGCCGTCCTTGATCGTTTCCGGCGTATCGCCGTTGAATTGACCGACCGCTGGGAGGTTGATGATGACAGTGAACTGGTCGGCGATGGCAGGCGTAATCTTGTGACTTCCCTTTTCGCCTGTCAGCGTGCATTCGCCGTAACCTTCCGCTGCCGTTGCGACGCCACTGGCGGCAAGGGCCAGGGCGGAAGCAAGCAAGGCGCCTTTCACGGTTTTGGTCAGAACATTCTTGATAGTCATTGGTTCCCTTTCTTTTTTGGTCGTTGATTGTTGGCGTCGCATTCCTACTGGAGCGTCGACGGGCTTGCGTTGGCCAGTTCCAGATAGACTGTCTGAAGGCGGGTCGTTATCGGTCCTGGTTTGCCGTCGCCGATGATGTGATCGGAGATTCTGATCACGGGTGTAACAATGCTGGAAGCGCTTGTCAGGAAGGCTTCTTTCGCCGCCAACGCGTCCTCGACGGTAAAAGGCCGTTCATCCAGCTTGAGCCCCAGTTCCTCGGTGATTTTCAAGACCGCCCGCTTGGTGCATCCGGGAAGCACTGCCTGCGAATTGGGACGGGTGATCAGCACATCGTCCTTGGTTATGATGAAAGCCGTGGATGAAGCGCCCTCGGTGATATAACCGTTTTCGACCAGCCAGACATCGTTGAAACCCCGGCTTTTTGCCTGCTTCTTGGCAAGAACCTGCGCCAGAAGCATGACCGTCTTGATGTCGCGTCGCGACCACCGGAGATCCGGTTGGATATCCACCGAAATCCCGTTCCTTACCGAATCCGACCCAAGGATGTTTTTACTCTGGGTGAACGCCACGAAATTCGGTTTCAGGTCGTCGGCAAAGCCGAAGTCACGATCCGCCTCACCCCGGGTTACCTGTATATAAACAACGCCTTCGCGCAGATTGTTGCGTCTGATCAGTTCTGCCTGAACCTTGCGGATTTCGTCTTGCGAAAGCGGCAACGGGATCGAAATTTCCTTCAAAGACCGCTCAAGCCGCGCCAGATGCAGATCGTTATCGATCAGCCTGCCATCTATGACCGCGCTGACTTCGTAGATGCCGTCGCCAAACAAAAATCCACGATCGAAAACAGAAACCCGCGCTTCGCTTTCAGCGACGAAATCCCCATTTACATAAACTGTCCTGCTCAAAACTTTTCCCCGTTAATCTGTTTGTTCGGGAAGCTATGGGACAAGGCTGAAACTGGCCAATGCTAGTTTTTCCAGATGGTATGCGATTTTTGCATAAGGACGGAAGCTGCGAAGAACGATGGGTGTCGTTCCGTTCCATGAGGTTTCCTGTAAAAGCCGTTACTAATGAAAGCGCCCGACCAGCGGTGAGGCAAGCCGGGCGCTTTTCCAGACACTGATTTGAGGTGGCGTTATTCCGCAGGCTGGAGCACCTCTGCTGCAACCGGCGCTGTATTCTGGCCGGCCAAGGTTGAAGCAAGCTGATTTTCATCCAGCTCACCCTCCCAGCGCGCAACAACGATTGTCGCAACAGCATTGCCGACGAGATTTGTCAGCGCGCGGCATTCCGACATGAAACGGTCGACGCCAAGGATGAGCGCCATGCCTGCAACCGGAACGGCGGGCACGACGGAAAGCGTTGCAGCCAGCGTGATGAAGCCTGCGCCCGTGATGCCTGCGGCGCCCTTGGAACTGAGCATCGCCACAAGTAGCAACAGAACCTGGTCACCCAGCGACAAGGGGATATCCGTTGCCTGGGCGATGAACAGCGCTGCAAGTGTCATGTAGATGTTGGTGCCATCGAGATTGAAGGAATAGCCGGTTGGAATAACGAGGCCCACGACAGAGCGCTTGCAGCCTGCCTTTTCCATCTTGTCCATCAGCGTCGGCAGCGCGGCTTCAGATGAACTGGTACCAAGTACGAGCAGCAGCTCTTCCTTGATGTAACGGATCAACGCGATGATCGAGAAGCCATTGTAACGGGCGACCGCGCCAAGGACCACGAGAACAAAGAGCAGCGCCGTCAGGTAGAAAGTGCCGATAAGCATTGCCAGATTGGTGACTGACGCAATGCCGTATTTGCCGATCGTGAAAGCCATGGCACCAAAAGCGCCGATAGGGGCAGCCTTCATCAGGATGGCGACAAGCTTGAAAATCGGAGCCATCAGCGCGTGAAGAAAATTCAGCACAGGCGCACCCCGATCGCCCACCATGGCAAGGGAGATACCGAACAGGATCGAGAAGAACAGGACCTGAAGGATATCCCCGGACGCGAACGCACCGACAATGGTTGTTGGTATGATGTTGGTCAGGAAGCCGGTGATGGTCTGCTCGTGGGCCTTTGCCGTATAGTTGGCGACGGCAGCCGGATCAAGCGAAGCCGGATCGATGTGCATGCCAGCGCCCGGCTGCACAACATTGGCTACGATAAGGCCGATAATCAGCGCGAGCGTCGAGAACGTCAGGAAGTACAGCATCGCCTTACCGGCGACGCGGCCAACTTTCTGCAGGTCGGTCATGCCAGCAATGCCGGTGGCGACGGTCAGGAAAATAACCGGAGCAATGATCATCTTCACCAGCTTGATGAAGGCATCGCCAAGCGGCTTCATGCTCTCGCCAAGTTCCGGATAGAAATGTCCCAAAAGGATGCCAACGGTGATGGCAAACAGAACCTGAACGTAAAGATGCGAATAAATGGGTGTTGTCTTGCGCGGACTTGCATCCGTGGGCATGTGGACAGGGCTCATAATTTCCTCCAATGGGAGAGTCTCCGGCGAGTAGAACTGGCCTCCCCGACCCTCCTGTCTGAACAGCACGAAGCCGCAGCCTCGCTCGCAATTTCAGATGCAAGGCTTGTGCCAGATCCACGAACGAATTTATTGCATTGAATTTAAAGGGAATATTTTAAATCAATAATTTTCGCGACGACAGGAATGGCGAAAATCCGCACAAAAACTTGATAATTGTGCGGATTTATGCACAAAAAAGCCTATGATTGTGGTGGGGCAGCGCCCAGCGGCAACACAGGTTCCGCCTGCGGTATCCGACAACAAAAACAGCGCACGCTTGATCTGGCTGCTATATGCCATTATTGCAGCCGCTCTCTTGTTCGCAACTCTTTGGTTTGCCGGGGAGCGGGGACGCAGTCACGCCTATGAAACGCTGACATTTCGCGCGCGCAACGAGGCTGATCTGAACGCGGCCCTGCTTCAATCCGTGCTTGAAAAGCAGCGTTCTCTGCCCTTCGTCTTGTCGCAGGATCACGATGTCCTGAGCGCACTTACCTCAAAAAACAGCGCAGAGTTGCATCTCATAGACAAAAAGCTCGAAAGCCTTATTGAGGGCACGCGCGCGTCGGTCATCTATCTGCTGGACGAAAAGGGGCTGGCCGTTGCGTCCAGCAACTGGGGGGAACCGCAAAGTTTTGTCGGCAACTGGTACGATTTCCGCCCCTATTACACACAAGCGGCGGAAAACGGCAGCGCCGAACACTATGCGCTGGGCAATACGAGCAAAAGGCCGGGGCTCTATATTTCCAGAAGGGTCGACGGCCTTTCTGGAATGCTGGGGGTTGTCGTCATCAAAGTCGAATTCGACCTCGTTGAATCGGCGTGGCGACGCTCAGGTAACCCTTCTTTCGCCACCGATAACCGCGGCATCGTGCTCGTTACCAGCATTCCGGAGTGGCGGTTCATGACGGCTCATCCAGTTCCGCAGGACCGTTTGGCCTCGATCCGGGAAAGCTTGCAGTTTGGCGAAGCGCCTCTTTCGCCACTGCCGATCGTTGCAGGCCCGGCGCAGGCGAAGTCGGAAATCGTGAAAGCCAGATTGCCGGAAGCAACCAGGGACGCGGAATTTTTACATATCAAGACCGACGTGCCAACGACGATGTGGCAATTGAATTTGCTCACGCCAACGGCGCGGGAGGTGCAAACCGCAATGCGGGAAAGCCGCATCACAGCGCTGTTCTTCGTTGCGCTCTTGTTGAGCGTTGCAGCATTTCTGCTTTACCGGCGACAGAAGGGCATCCAGCGCGCCGCCGAACATCAGGCTGCGCGTAACGAACTGGAACGCCGCGTTACGGAACGCACTGAAGCATTGAGCAGCGCGCATGACCAGTTGCAGACACAGATTGATGAGCGCCTCAAGACCGAGAGCAAGCTGCAATCCGTGCAGCAGGAACTGGTGCAAGCCAATCGCCTTGCCATTTTGGGCCAGGTGGCGGCGGGCGTCGCGCACGAAATCAATCAACCGGTTGCCGCCATCCGTAGCTATGCCGACAACGCCCGAACATTTCTGGATCGAGACAATAGTGCGAAAGCCAATCAGAACCTGGAAAGCATCGGCCATCTGACAGATCGTATCGGTACGATTACGGACGAGTTGCGCGCCTTCTCGCGTAAAGGCAGAATCAAGGCGGAGCCGACCAATCTGGGCGAAGTCATCGACGGCGCATTATTGCTGCTCGGCAGCCGGTTTCGTCAAAAATATGGCGTGATCGAAACGAGCATGCCGCGCGGCGACCTGATGGTGATGGGAACCCGCATTCGCCTTGAGCAGATATTGATTAACCTTCTGCAAAATGCGCTCGAAGCGGTTGAGCATCAGCAGGAAGGGCGGGTTCACATCGACTGCGTCGAGAACCCCGACATGGTGGAACTGTCCGTCTGCGATAACGGGCGCGGAATAGCGCGTGAGATCATGGAAGCCTTGTTTACGCCCTTCAACACGTCAAAGGGCGGTGGCCTCGGCCTCGTTATTTCCAAAGACATCATCACCGAATACGGGGGCCGCATCGATGTTGATAGCAGCGACAGCGGCACCCGGTTTACCGTTCACATGAAAAAGGCTCCATAAAGATGGACACCCGATCGCAAATCGTTTTCGTCGATGATGATGCAGACCTGCGCAACGCCAATCAGCAAACGCTGGAACTTGCGGGTTTCGAGGTTCATCCCTTCCCCGACGCCGGGAGCGCGCTGGACTTTCTCGATGGGGACTTTCCGGGCATCGTGATTACCGATGTGCGGATGCCACGGATCGACGGATTGCAGTTCTTCCGCAAGCTGAAGGACATGGATCCGGGCTTGCCGGTGATCCTGATCACAGGTCACGGCGATATCCCCATGGCCGTGGAGGCGTTGCAGGGTGGCGCCTATGACTTCATAGCCAAACCGTATTCGGCCGAACGACTGGTGCAGAGCGTTGACCGCGCCATGGAAAAACGGCGGCTGATAATGGAGAACCGAAGTCTTCGCCTGGCGGCGGAAAGCGCAGAGGAGAGCCTTCCGCTCCTCGGTCAGACGCCTGTCATGCAAAATCTTCGGCGCACAATTCGTCACATTGCAGATACTGACGTCGATGTCCTGATCGCCGGCGAAACGGGAAGCGGCAAAGAGGTGGTTGCCGGACTGTTGCATGAGTGGAGCCGCCGTCGGGAAGGTCATTTCGTGGCGCTGAATTGCGGGGCACTGCCTGAAGCGATGATCGAAAGCGAACTGTTTGGACATGAAGCGGGTGCGTTCACCGGCGCACAGAAAAAGCGGATCGGCCGGATCGAGCACGCCAGCGGCGGCACGCTGTTTCTCGATGAAATCGAGAGCATGCCGCTCGGGACGCAGGTAAAACTCCTTCGCGTCCTTGAGAAGCGGAAAATCACGCCTCTTGGCACGAATGAAACCCGGGAACTAAACTTGCGCGTGGTGGCTGCCGCCAAGTCCGATCTGGGTGAGATCTCGCAACGGGGCGAATTCCGCGAGGATCTCTATTACAGACTCAATGTCGTGACGATTTCCATTCCACCGCTCAGGGAGCGCAAGGAGGATGTGCCGCTTCTGTTCGTGCATTTCGTCAAGCGGGCTACAGCTCGCTTCAGGATGTCCGAGCCGACAATTTCTCCTGGCGTTCAGCGCTACCTGTTCGAGCACACATGGCCTGGAAACGTGCGGGAACTATCGCATTTTGCGGAGCGGGTCGCGCTTGGTCTTGGTGATGAAAGCTTGCCTGCCGCCTCATCCGAGACGGGATCTGACGAAAGCCTGCCGAAACGGCTGGAACGGTTTGAGAGCAATCTGATCCGTCAGGCGCTGATAGCCAATGGTGGCGATGTACGGTCCACTCTCGATGCCCTGAAGATCCCGCGCAAGACCTTTTACGACAAGTTGCAGCGCCACGGAATCGATCGCGCTCAATATGCCAACGGCAAGGACCAGGCAGGCGGTCGGTAACCTTCGATGCGGGAAGCCAATTGGCGATGCAATAGCGCTGCCCGCGCCTTGCAGTCTTCAATCGCCTCCTGAAACAAGAAAACCCGGTGACTTGCGCCACCGGGTTTCCATCAACCAATCCCAGAGAGATTAGAAATTACGTTCGAAGCGGAGGAAGCCACCGACTTCGCCATCTTCATAGTTGTCGCCATCGTAGTAGTTGACAGCGAGCTTGGTGTCGAAGTTTTCAACGATATTGTAGTCAACAACAACACCGACCGTGTAGTCATCACCGTCGTTGAAATGGTTGGCGCCGAAGTACTGACCACCAACGGTGAAGGCAAGCTTGTCGGTTGCCTTGAACTTGGCGGACGCACCAGCCGACCACTCGTAACCACCGAAATCGTCGAGGCCATTGTCGAGGCTGTAGAAGCTGTAGTCGGATTCGTATGTTGCGATCAGGCCGAGTTCAACCGCGTTCGTAACAGCAACGGTTGCAACGCCCTTCAAAGCGAATTCTTCACGGCTTGCATCATATGCAGCGTAGAAGTTTGCCGAACCCCAACCCTGAGCAACGCCAACTTTACCGACGATGTTCGGTACGTAGTCGTAGTCGTAGTCGGCTTCTTCTAGAGCCAGCGTGGCCGAGAAGCCATTGCCGCCGGTGAAGGTATAACGCATGAAGTGAATGCGGTCAGCGCCGGTGAATTCGTTTTCGAAGTTCGGCAGTTCGTCGTCGAACAGCGTGTCGGAAAGACCCAGTTCGAGGCCACCGAGGCTGATGATCGCGTCCTGAACGAACATGCCGCTGTCGTTACCAAAACGGCCTTCGTTTCCATCGACGTAAGGCAGCTTGAAACCGGACTGCGTGTCCGAACGCAGACGGATGTAAGCACCGAGGGTGCCGAGTTCGGTTTCGGACTTCGCCGTCACCTTCAATTCGGTGCGGAGGTTCTTCATCCAGCCATCGGCTTCGCTGTTCGCGCCGATGTCGTAACGGATCATGCCTCCGATAGCGAGGCAGGTTTCCGTGCCAGGAATGTAGAAGTAGCCAGCGCCGTAGGCATCGCAAACGCGAACATATTCAACGGGTTCCGGTTCAGCAATAACGACTGCATCAGCAGCGCGAGCACCCGAAACTGCGACGAGCGCGGCAGCGGAGCCGAGAAGAAGACTTTTGATATTCATGTTTGATCTCCAGTAAGGATCAATAGTTAGGTTTGAGCATCCAACCGCGCTGAATGCCTCATCTTTGTCTTATTTTGATCCCGTTTGGGTCAAAGAACATAACTGGTGGCATCGGCCAGCACTCCCGCATGTTGCAAATATGCTACAGATTTTTTTACCCGTGACATGCGGCCATTCTTACTGCAAAGCGGCAAGGAGATTTCAATAAATTATTATTATTCAATATGTTACATTAATAGCGAACTTTATAAACCCAACTTTAGAGAGCCATGCCTTGCCTTTAATAGATGAAGGAAGTGAGTTCGCACTCACCGGGCGATCATTTGGCATTGCGCAAAATCCGCTCTGGAACGGAAAGTCCAGACTTCGATTCATAATGAAAAAGCCGCCTGAAGCTCAAACGACAGGATTCGCACTGCGAATTAAAAGATGATCCGGGAGTCTGCCCCTTCGCCAGATCGCGAAAATGTGACCAAACATGTCCTTTGACTGCCGAAGCAAACTGTACTTATCTAGAGGAGTAGCATTTCTTCGTGGAAGGACCTTGAGGAAAGCGAGAGTATTATTGACCTCCAGTCGATACTCGAAAACCCCGCCCGAGAGGGCGGGGTTTTTCATAGGATGCCTGGAAAATCTCTCTATCAGCGAACCGCTAACGGGCGGCTGCAATCACATCATGCGATCGACTGGCAGCAAATCATAATCTTCATTCGCAAGATGCGTCGCGAATTGCGTCCTGGCGATATGCGAAGCCACCAGTTCCTCATGCAGAAGATCGAGCGACGGCAGTATTTCTATCCGTCTTCCGCCATTTTCGTGTAAGGCGACCAGCCCAGCCTCCTCCGCCTTCTTGAAGAGACGACGTACATGCGTCCTCGAAACGCCGAACGATTCTCCAACGCTGTCGAACGGAATGCTGACAGTGCCATCGGCCTGATACTGATGCGATTGTCTTTCAGCCATGAGTTTGGCGAGCAGCGTGTTACCGCCATCGCTCGACGTAAAAATGGCCGCCGCTTGCGGGTCTGAAACCAGCGGAGCCACCGCTTCCAGCATAAGGAGGTTGGACGAGTAATAACGTTCCGAGAAGTCCGGCGTGTTCTTGACCAATTGGCTGTAACGCCGATTGGGAAACAATTTGTCCGCCGATGCCAGGACCATACCCAAAAGGCTTCCTGCATAATGCAACAGGATATCTGAGGGTTCGATTCGCCAGCTCCTCCGGTCACCATCAAATTGGGTCCGTGTGACGAACCCTACTTTTTCCATGAGATGAATCGTTGCAGCGGTCGTATTCTTGCTGCAAAGGCCGGTGCTCGATGTAATCTGCTGGATCTTCGAAACGACAGCACCATTCCCATCTTTGCCACGTCCGAAATGCAGGGCGAGAACGGTAAAGCAAATCACAATCCGGGAGACATTGGACATGATCTTGTTGGCCTTGTAGCGGCCCTCGAATATCTTGACGATGTTTGAAGCATGATCGAGCGCAACGGTCGAGAATCGAGGATTGCTCCGCAGGATTGGAATTCTCTGTTGCAACCATTGGTGATGCGTATCACGGCTTACATATGGAAAAGAACGGCCTTCGCTCATAGTGGCGGTTTGCTCTGTCTGAATCATTTATGAACTTTGAGCTGGTCGCTTTACATCCAAACAAAATTGTTCGTTTGAACATTATTGGGTGCAAGCGGTTCTAGGCGTCCGGGTGACGCATTTTCCAATCAATAAAAAATGAACGCTTCACCGCAGCGGGCTTTTCCGCTGCAGGTTATATTGGCAAAGTCAGCTTCCCTGGTGTTTCTCGATGCTAGGCCCGGGCTTCCGCAACAGCCTCGCGAAGGCTTTTTTCATTCTGGAACCCCTTGAGGACTTTCGTACCGACCACGAACGACGGCGTACCAATGAACCTGAATGCCCTTGCCTGCGCCTTGTTTCGGGCAAGGATATTACTGATCTTCGATTGTTGTTGCTCAGCTCCATTTGCCAATGAGACCGGGTCAAGACCGGCTCTGTGCAGAACAGAATCGACCTGACGCTTATCAAGGCGGGATCTGGTCGCCATCAAGGTGCCAACGACTTCGCGATATTCACGCGTGGCGGAAGCGCCCAGAGCAAGTCTGGCAGCGTAGACGGAAGCACTCCCAAAAATCGGCCAGTCCTTCATGACA
The DNA here is from genome assembly GCA_050726055.1 of Phyllobacterium sp. Classification (GTDB taxonomy): domain Bacteria; phylum Pseudomonadota; class Alphaproteobacteria; order Rhizobiales; family Rhizobiaceae; genus Phyllobacterium. Next base: position 228,368 of record JBOHIW010000005.1, read on the forward strand.
AGGCGAATATTCCCGTCGCTTTTGACAACATTCAGCAGCCCCGGGTGAGCCTGCTTGCAATACCCGCATTGATAGTCGAAATATTCGACAATCGTAACATCACCCTTGGGATTGCCAAACACCGGGATCGCAGGATCAAACAAGACTTCCTCGGCGGACGGCATGCTCCGCGCGACAGACTGGTTGGAGGCTGTGAGGATGGCGGCGGTCGTCCCGACCGACATAGCGAGCATTCGGCGTCTGGTAAGCATTACAACTTTCTCCTCGTCCTGATTTCTTCATGGAGAACGACAATGCCTAAGCGCCCTGAACCCCGCGCGTGCCGATCAATCTTAATCCGTAGAATGGATTAGATGCAGCACGATCGTGGCAACTTTTGGATAGGCTAATGTTCTTTTGGTGTATCCACAGACGGAGGTGTTCCGCCTGTTCGAAGGCAACTTTCGCCTCAAGCCTTACTTGGCGTCATGAAAAATAACTCCAAGCGTGTGCCGTTGGCCAGAGCGGACGCGGCTAACACCATGCCGAAGATTGACGCGGTAGTACCCCTTCGTCCCCCGGACGGGTCTGTTATGCACGGCGAAAATGACTGCATCACCGCGCCTCAACGGAACAACCTCCACACGGCTTTGCATGCGCGGGCGTTGCTCCGTCAGAACGAATTCTCCGCCCGTAAAATCAGTTTCCGGTTCAGAAAGCAAGATGGCCACCTGCAAGGGGAAAGCAAGTTCGCCATAAAGGTCCTGATGCAGACAGTTGAAGTCACCGGCTTCATACTGCAAAAGCAATGGGGTCGGGCGTGTCTGCCCCCCTGCATGGCATGATTTCAGGAAGGCCGAATGCTCGGCCGGATAGCGTTGCTCCAGCCCCATGCGTTCGTTCCAGCCGTTGGCTATACCGGCGAGATTCGGATAAAGCGCGGCCCTCAAACCGGCGACAATGTCCGGCAGCGGATATCTGAAGTACCGGTATTCCCCTTTGCCGAAACCATGGCGGGCCATGATGACATGACTCCGAAAATGTTCGCCATGCGTATAGAGGCTCGCCATTTCAACGCACTCTTCCGGTGTGAGCAGTTTTTTGATGACCGCGCAGCCGTAGGAACTCAGTTCATCGGCGAATGTAGCCCAATCATATCGCTTGACGCGATCGGTTGCGCTCGCGACAAAGTCGGCATCGGTAGTATCCGTCATTTGCATGTTCATCCCCGGGCCTCCCTTTCGAGAAGCGCCTGCTTGCGCTCAACGCCCCACCGATAGCCCGAAAGCTGGCCGTCCGTCCTGATGACCCTGTGGCACGGAATGGCCACTGCTATCTTGTTGGCGCCACAGGCCTGAGCCACGGCCCTGACGGCCTTCGGCTCACCGATACGGCGCGCGATGTCGGCATAACTGACGGTCTGTCCGGCCGGAATTTCCCGCAATGCCTGCCATACCCGCTGCTGAAATGCCGTGCCACGCATATCAAGCGGCAAATCGAGGCCTATCCGGGGAGCCTCGACAAAGCCCACCACAGTCGCAACCAGCGACTCAAAATCCGGATCAGCGCCGATCAGGTTGGCCTTCGGGAAACGGTCCTGCAATTCATGCAACAGGTTCTCCGGTTCATTTCCCAACAGAATAGCGCAAACACCCTTGCGGCTGCGCGCGACCAGGATTGACCCAAGAGAGCATTCCCCGATTGCGAAATGAATATCCGTATCCTTGCCGCCGCTCTTGAATGCAGTTGGCGTCATCCCCAGCAGCTCGTTGGACTGCTCGTAAAACCGGCTGTTGGAATTGTAGCCGGCATCATAAATGGCTTCGGTCACGCTGCTCTTGCCTGCCGCAAGCTCCGCCTGAATCTTTCGCGTCCGATGGGCCAACCCATAGGCTTTCGGCGTCAATCCCGTGATTGACTTGAACAATCGATGGAAATGAAACGGGCTCATTCCCACGGTTGACGCAAGAACATCCAGCTTCGGAAGTTCCTCTGCCGCCTCGATCAGGCGACAGGCTTCGGCAATGATTGCGGCATGCGTCTCGGCTTGCGAAGCGGCATTTGGCGCACAGCGCAAGCATGCGCGAAAACCAGCGCTCTCGGCATCCTCACAAGTCGCATAAAAGCTGACATTCCGGGGTTTTGCATTGCGCGAAGGACAGGACGGCCGGCAGTAGACGCCCGTCGTCTTCACCGCATAAACGAATTTCCCGTCTGCGGAAGCATCGTGAGCAACAACGGATTGCCAGCGCGGATCGTTCTCGATAGGCGTCAGGATCGGATTTTTCTTTACAATAACGAGGTTCATGACCTTGTTCTCCATGTTTCTCGTCGTCCTATCTAGACTCTTCCGCTTTGCCTCACACTCCGGTCCTTGCTTTCAAAACTCGATCCGGGCCTTGCGATGCATCGACCGCCAACTGCGTCAATGTAGGTGCTCAGCATGTTCCGGGAAAGGGGGAAAGACTGGCGGGAACAGATCCTCAGTGCACGGAGAGTGGCAAGATATGGCCATCCTGCCTCTTGGGCTCTCTAGAAAACGGGCTGAGGCCGAGCCATTTCTGCATCGATGTAGCCAGTCGCGGATCGCCATCGAGGTCCATCCGGCCTGCCCGGCATTCCTCGCTGACCGAGGTCAGTCCCATCCATATCTTGGTCATCGTCCGCAAACTGGTCCTGACGACCAGATCGACCGGAAAACCAGGATCAACGCGGCAGAGATCAACTGTCCCTGCATTGACCACCAGCCACCAGTTTCGCTTCGATGATGGAATTTCCGGGTATAGAAACTGAATCGAGCGCCGACCGGCCGGGATTGGCGTCACATCGAGGCTGCGCCGCATGTCCCACATGAGCAGCGTAGGATCGAGATTCCGCAAGGAAGCTTCGGCATCGATCCAGCTCTGACCCCAAAACCCGAGGGCCATAACGACAGGTCGCAATGCTTCGCCAGCCTCAGTGAGGGAATACTCGGTTCCTGCTGTTCCCTGGGTTTCGCATCGTTCGACAATGCCTGCGGCCGTCAGTTCCTTCAGGCGCTTTGAAAGCAGCGCCGGCGACATTGTCGGCACTCCCTTTCGCAGATCGTTAAACCGCGTCGCCCCGCAAAGAAACTCTCGCAGAATCAACGCTGTCCAGCGGGTGCATATGATTTCAGCCGCCATAGCGACCGGGCAAAACTGTCCATAACTCGCAGAAATCGACATCCAACGCCTCGAATTTCAAGGCCGCCCAACATGGGAGAATACTCCTGGCGAGGGGGAGCGTCCAGTTCAGATCCTGAACTTGATGGTTCCGACACCCGAAACCAAACTGGGGCAGGATCAAATGGTCCCCGATGCGAACGACAAACCTGGGAGAGTTGTCATGTCTGATATCACAGTAAACAAACTTAATGGCGGAAAGGCTCAAATCAAAGCCGATGATCTTGCGGCGTTGCGGTCGGCACTGCGCGGGGAGATCGCCTTGCCCGGTGACGATGGGTTTGATCGAGCCAGAACCATCTGGAACGCAATGATCGACCGGAAACCTGCCGCGGTTATACGCTGCCAGGGAACATCCGATGTCATGGAAGCGGTACGGTTCGCCAGCAAGCATGGCCTGCTCGTGGCCGTTCGCGGCGGCGGTCACAACATCGCTGGCAAGGCCATTTGCGATGGTGGAATCCTGATCGATCTTTCGCCCATGCGCTCCGTTCACGTGGACCGCGAGACGCGGACGGCCTGGGTTGAGCCGGGAGCGACGCTCGCCGACTTCGATCGCGAGTGTCTGGCTTTCTCGCTCGCAACGCCCGTTGGCATCAATTCGACAACTGGTATTGCCGGGCTGACGCTCGGGGGCGGTTTCGGATGGATCACGCGCAAGTACGGCCTGACGATCGATAATCTGCTTGCCGTCGACATCGTTATGGCAAATGGTGAAATGCTCCGTGCCAGCGAAACGCAAAACGCCGATCTGTTTTGGGCGTTGCGAGGCGGCGGAGGAAATTTCGGGATTGTGACCGGTTTCAAGTTCCAACTGCATGACTTTGCGCCGCAAATCCTGTCAGGCCTGATCGTCCATCCTTTCGACGCGGCTCCGACGCTCATTGACGAGTATCGCAAATTCGTTCGAAATGCGCCGAAGGAACTGAGCGTTTGGGTCGTCATGCGACAGGCTCCGCCCCTGCCGTTCCTGCCCAAGGAATGGCACGGCAAGCTCGTGTTCATCATGGCGGCGTGCTACGCGGGAGACATGGCGGAAGGTGAAAAAATCCTTGCGCCCCTGCGGCACATCGGCAGCCCGATTGCTGATGTCATCAGCCCACACGCTTTTACGGGTTGGCAGGCGGCCTTCGACCCTCTGCTGACGCCTGGTGCCCGAAACTACTGGAAGACTCACGACTTTGCGGCACTGTCGAACGAGACCTGCACAAAACTGCTGGACTTTGCCCAACGTCTCCCATCACCCGAATGCGAGATATTCATTGCCAGTCTGGGAGGCAGGATGGGTGAGATTTCAAACGACGCGACAGCCTATGGTGGTCGCGGTGCAAACTTCGTATTGAATGTCCATGCGAGATGGCAGAACGCAGCCGACGATCAACGGTGTATTGGCTGGGCACGCGACTTTTTCAAGGCGACAGAACCACAGGCGATGGGCACGGCCTATATCAACTTCCTCACAGATGAAGAAGGTGACCGGCTCACATCGGCCTATGGCTCGAATTTTGGGCGACTTGCCGCGATCAAGGCTAAATACGACCCGCGCAACCTGTTCAGAATGAACCAGAACATCAGGCCTGATACACAAGCGAGGGCTGCGGAATAACGACCTTTCGTGGTTGACAGGAGGGCGAAATGTTGGGCGCATACACGCGCCCAACGTCGTCGTGCCGGTTCCGGCGTGTACGGTGCTGGCACCGCGCGCTTTACGCGTTGCGTGCGCCTGATGTCGGTGCTATGAAATCTCAAAGATGAATATCATTGTCATATTATAAACTCGCCGAAAGACAATACGACAACGGCCAGTCATAGCGTGCTGCAAGCGGGACTGCTATTTGACATTGCGGGGAAATCGACATGAGCCAATTGCAAGCCGGCCCTCTCTCGGCTTCCACGGAGATTCCGCTCCATGCGCCGGAGGCGATGCTCAAGCGGATTTGCGCGTATTTTGAGGAATATTGCGAGGTCCGTTTTGAAGGAGGCGTCGGGCAGATCGTGGCGGATTTCGGCACGGCCACCTTGCAAGCTGGCGACAGCACGCTCTCGCTCAAAGCAAGCGCCGGCAACGAAACTGGCCTCGCCTATGTGAAGCTTTCGCTCGCGGAGCACATTCTCTCCTTTGCAGCGCCGGAAGCGCCGCGGATCATCTGGACAGGCGACGGTTCAGCCGGCCAGCCCCTGCCCTATTTCCGCGAAATGCGCGTTGTCCGCGTTGTGGATGTGACACCCCATATGCGCCGTCTCACATTGTCGGGTGATCGTCTTGAGAGCTTCGCCACTGGCGGTTTTCACATCCGTTTGCTGATCCCGCCAAAAGACGTCACGCCGATTTGGCCTGTTACCGGAGAAGATGGCCGTCCGTCATGGCCCGACAGCGCCGACCGGCCGATTGTGCGCATTTATACAATGCGCCGTATCGATGTCGAAAATGGCGAGGTCGATGTCGACTTCGTGATGCATGAAGGCGAAGACATGCCGGGCACCGGTTTTGCGGCCAGAGCGCAGGCGGGCGATATTGTCGGCATGACAGGGCCCGGCGGCGGCAGCATTGGCGAGGCGGACTGGTATCTGCTGGCGGGTGACGAGACGGCACTGCCAGCAATCGGACGTATCCTTGAAACCCTGCCGGAAACGGCCCGGGGGGTAGCGCTGATCGAGATTTCAGAAGCCACGGAAGAACAGCCCCTGAAACGGCCATCTGGCTTTGAAGTTCGCTGGCTATATCGCAAGAATGCACAGGCGGGAACCACGACTTTGCTGCAGGATGCGGTCAGTGCCGTCGAGTGGCCCACGGATGGATCGAAACTGTTTGCATGGGCGGGTTGTGAGCACGAGAGCTTCAAGGCCATTCGCCGATATTTGCGCAATGAACGCAAGATGGCCCGCGAGGACCATCTCGTCGTCGCATATTGGCGGCGCGATGCGCGACAGGGTGAAGAATAGTTCATTTCAAATCGTGATTGCGACTTGGTCTGGATCTACGTCGCGCAAAGGTGAAAACAGCGCGAAGCCATTGCAGGCTGCAACCATGCTGCCATTCCCTTTTTGCCTCATTGATGATAATCCTCGCAAGGATGACGATCGACGCCGCTGTACCGGACCAAACATCCGCAGTTTTCGTGCTCCTTCGCCTGACCGCCCGTCTTTTCTGGCGTTTCTGGCCACAGTTGATGGTGCTTTGGCTTATTGGCAATCTCGGCTACGCCATTCTGATCGAGGCTGCGGTGCGGATCGGCCTCCTCAATCACCTCGCAGGACTTGTTTCGCTAACGCTCGTAGTGGTGATCAAGCTGGTTGTCGTCGTCGCCATGTTCAACACTGTTCGACCGGGCTTGACAGCACTCGACAGCGCATCCGGCAGCGTTCGCAACACGGTTGAAACCGTTTCCCCGAAAGGCGCGAACCATTTTGCAGCAACGCTGACGCTAAGCCTCGTACCATTCTTCGCATATTACGCAGCCTGGGGATTTCTTGGCGATGCCGTGCGCGAATACTCGAAGCTTGCCCTATATCTCGCTCCCTTCGGGCAACCGACCATGATCCTGGATGTTGCCGGAGGCTGGTGGCTGGTCGTCTCGGTCGCCGTGGCCTGGGTTGTGCGGCGCGGCGCGAAATTCATGCGGACTCGTTCCAGCGCATCGATATGGCCGATCATCATCGTGGTTTGCGAAGCGAACTGGATTTTCATCGGTCTCTTCGTCATTTCCGGTTGGATGGACGGCCTGATTGCCTGGCTTGCATCCATGCCCGAATTGATCGACAGTTTCCGCGGCGCCTTTCAGCCCGTCAATCCAGCGGTGGCCGCATCGGTTCCCCCACCGGTGGAAGAAACATCTCCAGGGATCCTGCCTGCCATCAGCGGGCTTTTCTTCTATGCGCTCTACCCCGTCGTGTGGCTCACGCTTGCTGCGATCATCTATGGTTACGAAGTGCATGGCCTGGAGGAGCCAACCCATGGGCGAGGCACCCAGGCACTCGCTAGCTGGCGCTCCCTGCCAAAATCAATCCGGGATTTCCTTAGCCATTTCATCAACGGCACCCTCGCTCGCTACACGGCGCTGGCAAACGGTATAAGACTTACGCTTTCGGCGGGCCTGATTCTCATCCTCACAGTCGTTGTTTTCTATCGCTTGCTGGACTGGATAGCGGCATGGGCCTGGCGGGCAGGCGTCGAAGTGCTGGGACCACACGATCCAGACCTTTGGCAGGTTCTGGCCAGTGGCCTTTCTCTGCTATTCGGCAGTCCCAGCATGCCTGGCGACGGAATTCTGGTAGAACCTATAAAAGTCTGCCTGCTTGCCGCGGCGTTGGAAATCGCCTTTCGAAGGGGTGGAAGATGGCGTCGCTCTTGAAGAGCTACGCCGAAATCACTCGTTCTGGATCAAGGACGAACCTAAATTTGCACGTTGCGAATGATTGCGATCTCCTGCTCAATGCTTGAGCGGAAACGAAAGCGCCCAAGGTCGTTCCGACACCACGCTGAACCGGGCTGACAGTGTAGCAAGCGCCTCTTTCGGAACGACAAATTTCTCGTCCATGACGACATTCGTACCCATCTTGGGCTGGGAAAAAGCCACGGTACTGCAACCGGGCGCAACGATTCCGTCTGGCGCTATGAGCTTCTCGATATCATTCGTCAGGGTGAGCCTCAAAGGATCCCATCGTCGCCCCTCACCATCAACAAGGGTCAATCCGCAGATCAACCAGCTCTCGCCCGCATCGCGCGTGAGGCTTGCCGAGAGCCGCACCAGCACGAGTGCGCGATCTTCCGGCCATTTGAAACGCGGGTCTGGGCTGTCGGTTATGGCTCTATATGCCTCAAGTTTCCAGCGGGCACCCGCATAGGATTCACTCTCGCCAGAAAGAATTTCGGTCACGAAAAACTCTCGCGCCTGCGCAAGATTTTCCAGGTGCAGGCGGTTTGTTACAATAAAGCTCAAAGGAATGAGAACAACGAGCGCTACCAGGCAAAGCCACCAGTATCGGCGCTCCCGGCGCGAAATTGGGCCATAGGTTTCATCAGCCGCCGTCACGCGTCAACTCCAGAACTGAAAGTTGCGATAGCCCGCTTGTCTGGGGTTGCAAGCGAAGCTCGGTATCAAGCGTTCTGAGCGGCGACGTTGAGAGAAGCAGAACGCCGTTCTCGATTTCGTCTGGCGGCAATTCGAAAATAAAGATGCCGTTGCGCGGAAGCCCCGGCTGCAGAGTGGCTCCCAGCAGAAAACCGGGTGCGCCTTCCAGCCTCCGGGTCGCCGCATACTGGCGACCGGATGGACCGAGCCAGACGGCAAATTGCATGGTTGCCGTTTGTGATGTCGCCTCGATTTTGCTATTCACCACTGCCCAGATACCGCTTGTATCCCGTTCAACATCTTTGCCGTAGAGTTTGGCACGCAACACTTTGGCAAGACGTACGGTCCCCACCTCTGCGGCCAATGTCCTGCCCACCACATTTTCATGGGCGGCACCAGATATACCAATCGGTCCGGTCAGATAGGCATAGCTTGGTGTCGTCCCGCGCAGTGCTGCGAGAAATGCAAAAGCCGTCAAAATCAGAACGCAGGAGCCCAGGACATGTCGCTTCACCGGGTCACTCCGCCTCGTCTCTTACAGGAAGCAATACCCGCCCGACCGTATGCGGATTGAACCATCCCGGCGCCGCATAGAGATTGTCCTTGGGTTTGAAAGACTCGGCCGCAATTCTCAACTCGATGTTCCTGGGGCGAACGGCATCTGGCGACAACCGCCACACCACCTGCACCGCCTCGGGCATACGCGGGTTGAGACCGTTAAGGAAAGCGCGATCACGTTTGAGAAAGAATAGTGGCTGGGGATCTGCCCCCGCTGGCGGCTCTGTAAGTTCCAACGCCTGATAGTAGACACTGCTGGTCGTCCCCGTGCGGTTCTCAAGGTCGATATCGACAACCAAGGCCGACTTGCCATCGCGCAACTGCAAGCCATCAGGGGTCTGCGTCGCGATCGTTGCCGAATTGATCCTAATGTTCCAGCGTCCGGCCTCAACCGCCTCACCGGGCTCGATCAGGGGAATCTCAGGCCTTGTTCGCACTTCATAGACCGATGCAATCGTTGAAGCGACAATAGCCAACACTCCGCCAACACCCGCTCCAATACGGACGAGCAGACGCGAAATTCGCCCCTTCTGCTGTGGCTCAGCCATTTGGTTACGTTATCGCACTATCACGAATATATCCAGAGCTTGGATTGTGGCTGTGAAGCACCGACCTCGTTATAGTCTCTGCGTCAATACTCCACCTTCTGGTGAGCGTCGTTAAGGGTCAGGTCGAGCGGGCAAGGTTGAGACCCGTTTCAATCGCCTATAACACCACTCAGTAATCAACCGGATCACGAATGATCGGACAGGTCATGCAGTGGCCACCACCGCGACCGCGACCAAGCTCGGCGCCAACGATCGTAACAACCTCGATCCCTTCCTTGCGCAGCAGGGTGTTGGTGTAGGTGTTTCGGTCATAGGCATAGACCACACCGGGCGAAGCGCAAACAAGGTTGGCCCCACTGTCCCATTGTGTGCGTTCGCGCATGTAGTCGTTACCCCCGGTTTCCACGACCCGCATTTTCTTGAGACCCAGCGAATCGCGCACCGTCTCCACGAATGAGCCCTTGTCCTTGTGAAGCTCCAGACCGCCGTTTCCGTCCGGACGGTAGGAGAACGCCTGAATTTTATCGACGATATCGGGGTAAAGCAGCACGCAATCGCGATCCGCGAAGGTGAACACGGTATCAAGGTGCATCGCGGCGCGCAGTTTCGGCATGGCCGCAACGATGACGCGTTCTGCTACCCCCTTCTCAAACAGGCTGGCCGCGACCTGGCTGATTGCCTGACGCGACGTGCGCTCACTCATACCAATCAGAACATTACCTTTGCCGATGGGCATGACGTCGCCACCCTCAAAAGTCGCGAGACCATGATCCTTGGTCGGGTCGCCCCACCAGACATTAACGTTACCCGCGAAATCGGGGTGAAACTTGTAGATCGCGGTGGTAAGGATGGTTTCTTCATGGCGTGCCGGCCAATAAAGGGAATTAAGGGTCACGCCGCCATAGATCCAGCACGTCGTATCGCGGGTGTAGAGCGTGTTGGGCAGCGGCGGCAGCAGATATTCCGTGACACCAGCAGCTTCACGAACAAGCTTCAGCATCTCGCCGCCGTGCGTTTCCGGAAATTCATAAGTGGACAGGCCACCAATGAGCGTTTCCGCCAGTTCCCGATTGGACAAACCTTCGAGATAGCTGCGGATTTCATCGACGAGACCAAGGCCGACCTGATCCGGGATTACCTGATTGTCGAGAATCCATTTCTTTGCTTCAGGAACAGCAACCGTTTCCGCCAGGAGGTTGTGCATCTCCACGACATCAACGCCACGATCGCGCATCTTGGTAATGAAGTCGAAATGGTCACGCTTGGCGTTTTCGACCCACAACACATCGTCAAACAGAAGATCATCGCAGTTGGAAGGTGTTAGCCGCTGATGCGCGCGTCCTGGCGCGCAAACCATCACCTTGCGTAGCTGGCCTACTTCAGAATGAACGCCGAAGGAAGAAGCAGTTGTCATATCGAACTCCCGTTACCTAGATGGTGATATAACCCGTCACGAGCCCGTGAATGCCCACGATGCAGCCGATGACGGCAGCGATGAAGATCACCCAGTCGGCCGACCGGCTGAAGGACACGCTCTTGCCTTGCTCTGAACGCGCCCAGAAGTAAAGCAGCGTTCCGGGCCCGTAGAGGATCGCCGAGAGCAGCAGGAACTTCGTGCCGGCGGCGAAGATCAGAAAAGCTGTATAGAGCACCGCAATACCGGCGATGATCAGGTCGCGGGTCAGTTCCTCGGGTCGCGCCTCGTATGTATCGCGACGGCGAACCATCAGGAATGCGAACGCCGCGACCAGGAAGAAAGGAATCAGGGCCATCACGCTCGTCAGGTTAAGCATCAGCGAGAATGCATCCGTCGACCAGTATGTCGATATCACGAAGAGCTGCACGACGATGTTGGTGGCCCACAGCGCTGCGGAGGGCACCTTATTCTGGTTCTCGATCGCAAAGACCTTCGGCATGTCTCTCGTTTTTGCCGCAATGGAGAGGACTTCGGCTGCAATCAGCGACCAGGCGAGATAGGCGCCAAGCACCGAGACGAGCAGGCCGATGCTGACAAACACCGCGCCCCATGGCCCGACCACAGCTTCAAGCACCGTTGCCATGGATGGCTGCCGCATGCCGGCGATTTCCGCCTGCGGCAGTACGGAGTATGGCAGCATGGACACCAGCACCATGAGCGCGGTCACGCCAGCGAAGCCGAGGAGGGTCGCGATACCAACGTGGCTGCGCTCCTTGGCATAGCGGGAATAAACACTGGCGCCTTCGATACCGAGGAACACAAAGACCGTGACCAGCATGGTCGCACGCACCTGTTCGAACAGGCTCTTTTCCGGCATCCCCTCCCCGCCCCAGAAATTGGCGCGGAACATATCCGCCTTGAAAGCGACAAACAGGATCAGGATGAAGACGAGGATCGGCACGATCTTTGCAATCGTCACGACCATGTTGATGAAGGCAGCCTGCTGAACTCCCCGAAGGATCATGAAATGAAACAGCCAGATACCTATGGAAGCAACGATGATTGCCGGGATCGTGTTGCCGTCGCCGAATATGGGGAAAAAAGCTCCGAGGGTCGACTTGATGAGAACCCAGTACGACACGTTGCCGATGCAGCTTCCGATCCAGTAGCCAAAGGCCGAAAGGAAACCGGGATAGTCGCCGAAACCGGCCTTGGCGTATGCATAGACACCAGCATCAAGGTCTGGCTTGCGTTCGGCCAGCGACTGGAAAACGCGTGCCAGCGTATACATCCCGCCTGCGGCAATGGACCAGGCGATGAGGGCACCAAACGGCCCGGTCGCACCACCAAAGGTGCGGGGCAGCGAAAAAATGCCCGAACCGACCATAGAACCGACAACCATCGCAGTCAGCGCGAACAATGACAATTTCTGGGTAGATCCCGAAGCCATGACGCCCCCCGTTTCGGATTGAACACATTGCTTTCCCGAGTCAATTTGCGGACCCAGACCTTGCGCATCTGCGCAATCTAACCGCATTAACACTGCTTGTGATCAGCAGAAAATCCCAAACCTATACCATTCGTCCCAAAATGGCATCGAACCTCCTACCGGTTCAACGGCATATGTGCGCGCCAGTTTACACAAGTAGAAAGGCAATACCAGGTAACGAACAGGCGGTATTCCACTCGCAGGATCACGCCTCAGGGATCAAGCGCGATGATTGTGGCTGCCGTCATTGTGACGATAAATGCAACGATAACAACGGATACTCTAAAATGCATTGTAACAATCCTAAAGTATAATATCGACACTATGGATCACTTCCGAGTAATGGTGAAGAGGCGATCTTTGATTAGTCCCTTGATTTGCAGGGCTGCGCCAAAAAATAAGAAGTCTGCTAGGCAAAGCCGAGGTCAGCCACGATTTAAAAAGAGACGTGGTGCTTCGGGTCACTGAGCATGGCTATTCCGGTTCAGATGTTTTCCAGCGGATGGTATGGGCCAGCACTCGTTCTACGACCTGGCGCGTCGGATCGCGCATAGTTTCCGGCTGTCGGTTGCGTTGCATCGCGGCGAGGACACGGTGGGTTTGGTGCGCCTGGGCGGGGTACAGGCGGGCGAGGTTTGTGCGGGGGATGGGTGACAC
>JBOHIW010000006.1:0-239486 GCA_050726055.1 Phyllobacterium sp.
TCCTCAAATCCAGGGAAAGGGGTCTCGCCATCATTGCTGGCCTCCCCACCAGCAATGATCTTGAATCACAAAACAGCCCTGCAGGGAATCCCGAAACGATTCCATGTAACGCTGACAGACTCTAGTGCCGGAAATGGCGCATCCCGGTGAATACCATGGCGATGCCGTGTTCGTCGGCAGCGGCGATGACCTCATCGTCACGCATGGATCCACCGGGCTGGATGACCGCCGTTGCGCCTGCTTCGATGGCGGAAAGAAGGCCATCCGCGAAGGGGAAGAACGCGTCGGACGCAACCACCGAACCCTTGGTCAAGGGTATATCCGATCCGGCTGCCTGCGCGGCGTCTTCTGCCTTGCGCGCGGCAATGCGGGAGGAGTCCACGCGGCTCATCTGCCCGGCGCCGATGCCCACCGTTGCACTGTCCTTGATGTAGACGATGGCGTTCGACTTCACATGCTTGGCGACGCGGAAAGCGAATTTGAGATCGGCGAGTTCAGCTTCGGTCGGTTGCCGTTTTGTGACGACTTTCAGTTCCAGATCGTCCACATTGCCATTGTCGCGCGACTGGACGAGAACGCCACCGGCGACCGTCTTGGCTGCAATTCCAGCGGCGCGAGGATCGGGAAGGCCGCCCGTCACGAGCAGGCGCAGGTTCTTCTTGGCGGCGACGATAGCCTGGGCTTCTTCGGTCGCATCGGGCGCGATGATGACTTCCGTAAAAACCTTGACGATTTCCTCGGCGGCTTCCGCATCGAGCGTGCAGTTCAAGGCGACGATACCGCCGAATGCGGACACCGGATCGCAGGCCAGGGCCTTGAGATAGGCGTCCTTGATGGTCGCGCCCTCGGCAACGCCGCAAGGATTGGCGTGTTTGATGATCGCGACGGCGGCGGTGCGTGCCGGATCGAATTCCGCGACCAGTTCGAACGCGGCGTCGGTGTCGTTGATGTTGTTGTAGGAGAGCTGCTTGCCCTGCAACTGCGTGGCCGTGGCGACGCCGGGGCGCTGTTCGCCGGTCAGGTAGAACCCGGCGGCCTGATGCGGATTTTCGCCGTAGCGCATGACGGAGTGCAGCTTGCCAGCGACCGAACGCCATGTAGGTGCCTCGACCTTGAGGCTTTCCGCGAACCAGCCGGAGATGGCTGCGTCATAGGCGGCTGTGCGGGCGAAAGCCTTGGCCGCAAGCTGCTGGCGGAAATCATAGGGCAGGGAGCCGTTGTGCTTGTCGAGCATGGCGATGACGTTGTCGTAATCTTCCGGATCGGTCACGATCGCCACATAGGCGTGGTTCTTGGCCGAAGCGCGGATCATGGCCGGGCCGCCAATGTCGATATTCTCGACGATGGTGGCATAGTCGCCACCGGAGTAGCGAACCTGCTCAAAGGGATAGAGGTTGATCACGACGAGATCGATGCCCTCGATATTGTGTTCCTTCATGGCCGCCGCGTGCTCTGCGTCATCGCGGATGGCCAGCAGGCCGCCATGGACCAGCGGGTGAAGCGTCTTGACGCGTCCATCCATGATTTCCGGAAAGCCGGTGATCTCGGAAACGTCCCTGACTGCAATACCCTGCGAAGCGACGGTCTTCGCCGTGCCGCCGGTCGACAGGATGTCGATCTTGTGGCGTTCCAGTGCTTTCGCAAGCGTGGTCAGCCCGCTCTTGTCGGAAACGGAAAGGAGGGCTCGCCGTACCGGATAGAGATCGGGTGCGGGAACATGCTTTGATGTGACAGCCATGACAGTCTCTTGATCTTGGTGGAGTTGGGAGGGGGTTATCACAGCAAACGCGCGAATCCTACCAGGGAATCCGGTTTTGAGCTGTTTTACCCCAGATAGCTGCCGGGAAATCAGGTATAAGCGCCGAGCGCCGTGCGCGTGAAACGCCACTGAACTTCGGGCACGATCGAAGCCTTGAAGGTCAGGGTGATTTGCCTGGTTTTCGCCGGCCCATGGAACCCGGCAAAAAAGATCGAATCCTCAAGATCGAGCGGGACATTGCTCGAAAAGACCCATGTGTCGTCGCGTTCCGCGTGCAGGGTCAGTTGCCCGTCATCCTCGATCGAGACGGACACGTTGGGGTGGAGGTGAAAACGGATAATCACGTGGTCCCGACCGTTATCCTTCGGGGGATTGCCGCCGCCATTGGTGAAGCGATCGGCTCCGGCGATTACGCTGCCATTGTGGGAAAGGACAATTTCCCGCTCGTGCACCAGTCCGAACAGTTTTTGATAGCCATTATGACGGGCGATGAACCCCTTTTCGTTCTCGCTCTCGATGCGCTCGACCGTCACCTGTGTCGGGCCGCTGATGATTGGCGTGCCGAGCATCAGGGCAAGGCCGGGTGTGGTGCTGAACCGGCAGGAGGAGGTGTCGTTGATCGTTGCCGTCGAATGGGCCGCCGTCGAGCGGGCCAGAGGGCGAAATTCCGGCGGGCCGTAGCGATCGACACCGGCATTGACGATATAACGGTGCCGTCCCGACGACATTTCGAAAGCCAGACACCCGGCATGAGCATCGCGCGACGCGGTGACCGGCGGAGGGCGGCCCGTGTCGGCGATGACGGTGGTGTTTCCTATGGACAGCCGCTCATAGCCGGAATGCGGCGCATGGGCCAAAGGCGTGCCGACGGCATCATCGTGCCGGAGGACCGCGAGGGTGCGCTCCGGCATCGTTGCGCCGACACCGTTGAAAAGCGCCAGATTGCCGTCGTGATGGCGGAAAAAGCGCAGCGCCGGGAGCATGCGGTCCACCGCATCGACCAATGCCTTGGGTGGTGCTTCGGGGCTGTTGGCATAGGTTTGCCGCAGGGGGAGAAGATCGGCCAGAAGTTCGAGGATGGTCAGCGGGTTGCGTGATATATGGCCGCCATCGGGCAGGATCTGCCGGTTGAGTTCGCGCTCCAGATTACGGCGTGCCGCGCGGGCCGTGGAGTGGGACACGGGCAGGGCGAGCGCTGCGAACGCCAGGGCGATGCGTGCACGCAGTTTTTCGTCGCCATCGTCCATGACCGCAGCCGTAGCGCGCAGATAGCGGACCTGCGTGGCGAGGGAGCGCATGAACTGCCGGTAGGCGTGATGTTCAGCGCCCGCAAGGATCAGATTGGAATGCTGCAACCACGCGATGATGCGGGTGGCGGTGACATCTGCACGCCAGCCAATGCCGCTGATGGATCGGCCTTTTGTGTTGATCCAGTCGTTGACGAGGGCTCTGGCGTTGGCGGTCGCAAGGTCGGTGTTGGCGGCGCGCAGATGGCGTAGCCAGCCAAAGCCATGCATGGCCGCCTCCCAGGCTTCGTTTGGAGGCGTGATTGCGAAGGGAGAGGTGCCGCCCGCTTCTGCGCATGTTCCGGCGAGGGGAAAGCGACCGTGGTAGAAATCCTGCGCGATGTGAGAGTCGGCAAGCCGCAGATCAGGCGGCGCAACGAGGATGCGTTCCGGCGAAAAGCCGGTGAAACGCCAACGGAAAAGCGGACCCATGCGCAAACGCCGACGAAAACGTCGCCACCCCTGCGCAGCAGCCAATCCCCACAGATTCGGCGTTTCCCTAAGAGCGACCATGTCGCCTGTTATCCCTGTCCATTTTTACCTCCACCCCGGAGGCACCCCTACCCCTGATTGTTCATGCCCGTGTCAACGCACTTTCGCTGAAACTGGTATAAGAAGAGTTATTTTTGCCGAAGACCGCGAAACCCGCAGGCAGCGCGGTGAATTTTCGGTCATTTTCTTTTGAACCGGGCAGCAAAAAAGCCATCCATGCCCGCGAGCGAGGGATTTTCGTTCGGAAAATCGATCGGCGTCGTTCGCAGGAAGCCTTCCGGCGTCACCAGTTCGGCTATGCCCGGAAGTTCGTCCGGTGCGAAAGGAAGGCTCGTGACAGAACCGTTTTCGGCAAGCGTTGCGCGCGCCACCTCTTCGCCTTCCAGCGGGTCGAGCGAGCAATTGGAGAAGACGACGATGCCGCCGGGGCGGGTCAACCTGATGGCGTGGCCGAGCAGTTCGCGTTGCAGTTCGGCGAGCTTCGCGACGTCTTCCTGCGATTTTGTCCAGGGCACGTCGGGATGTCGCCGGACGGTGCCGGTCGATGAGCAGGGCGCATCGAGCAGCACAGCGTCGAAGAGTTCGTCGGGCGCATAGTCCTTCAGGTCCGAAACAGCAGTTTCGGCGGAAAGGCCAAGCCGTTCCAGATTACCGATAAGCCGCTTCAACCGGTTTGCCGAAATGTCGAGTGCGGTAACCCTGGCGCCTGCATGCGCGAGCTGGGCCGTTTTTCCGCCGGGCGCCGCACAAAGATCGGCCACCCGCTTGCCCTTGATGTCGCCGAGAAGGCGGGCGGGCAGGCTGGCGGCGGCATCCTGCACCCACCAGTCGCCTTCTGCAAAACCCGGCAATTCGGTGAGCACGCTGTCGATCTTCGACAGGCGCACCGAGCCGTTGGGCAGCAAATATCCGTCAAGTTTCCCGGCCCATTCAGCAGGATCGCCTTTGACCGTGAGGTCAATCGCCGGCTCCAATGCCTGAATGTGCAGGATGGCCTCCGCCTTTTGCTTGCCGTAGGCCGCTGCGAGCATGTCCGAAAACCAGGCGGGCGCGTTGCTTTCCGCAGGCTGAATCGCATCTTTCTCGCGCGAAAGACGGCGCAGAACGGCATTCACCAGCGATGCATAGCGACGATTGCGCGGATCGCTGTTGGCCGCCGTGACGGCCAGATCGACCGCCGAATGGTCGGGCAGGTCGAGATAGAGAATCTGCGCCGCAGCAACATGAAGCAATTGCTTCAATGCCACTGCATTTTCGGGCAGTGGCCTGTCCATGAACGAGGCGAGCGCCGCTTCAATGGTTCCGCGATTGCGCAGGGCAGAACCCAATATGGCGCGAACCAATGCGCGATCACGATCATCCAGCGCCAGATATTGCGGGTGTCCGTGGCTGTTGTCGGTCAGGCCGTCGAGCGAAGTCTTGCGCTCGATAACGGCACCGAGAAGGCGCGCCGCGCATTGCCGCGCGGGGAGACCCGGACGGCTCTCGGGAGCGGCGGGACGATTCTTCTTGTTGCGGGTGTTGCCGGTTCGCAGCGCCGGGGCCGGGCCGCTCACGACCAAGGGCCTTTACGGCTGGTGTCGGTGCCGTTTCGGCCCCAGGGCTGCGGCGCTTGCGGCCTTGCCGATGGGGTGGAAGGCGCTGTCTGGCCAAATTCCCGCGCCATTTCCTGCAAGGCGGCGATACGGTTTTCCGTCGCGGGGTGCGTCGAAAACAGGTTGTCGCCGCGCTGGCCGTTCAGGGGGTTGATGATGAACATATGCGCGGTTGCCGGATTGTGCTCCGCATCCTCGTTGACGATCTGCTTTGCGCCGCGCGCGATCTTGTCGAGTGCCGAAGCAAGCCAGAGCGGATTGCCGCAAATCTCGGCCCCAAGCCGATCGGCCGAATATTCGCGCGTGCGGCTGATGGCCATTTGCACGATCATGGCGGCAAATGGCGCAACGATGATCGCGATGATCGTGCCAATCATGCCGAAGCCGTTATTCTCGCGATTGTTGCCGCCACCGAAAAACAGCGCGAAATTGCCAAGCATGGAAATCGCGCCCGCGATCGTAGCAGTGATCGTCATGGTCAATATATCGCGATTCTGCACGTGAGCCAACTCATGCGCCATGACGCCTGCCACTTCCTCGTGGCTCAGGCGTTGAAGCAGGCCTGTCGTTGCCGCGACGGCGGCGTTTTCGGGGTTGCGGCCCGTCGCAAAGGCATTCGGCTGGTCGTTCTGGATCAGGTAGACCTTTGGCATGGGAAGCCCGGCGCGTTCGGCCAGAGCCTTGACGATGCCGTAATATTCAGGCGCGTTGCGTTCATCGACCTCGACGGCATGATGCATGCGCAGCACCATCTTGTCCGAGTTCCAGTAGCTGAACAGGTTCATTGCCGCAGCAATGACCAGTGCGATCATCATGCCGCTGCCGCCGCCAATCAGATAACCGACGCTCATGAAGATGGCGGTCATGAAAGCCAGAAGCATTGCCGTTTTTACGACGTTCATTCGGGGTCTCCAGCTAAACTCTTTTCTGGCTATAAGATGTGGGATAGAAAACGCCAAGCTTCAATATTCCTGAATCGATGAAGGTGTGAAGATGTCCGATTCAACCCAGCAGCCGGAAACGGCTGAAAATCCGTCCGCTTCCATCAAGAAGCTGTCTGCAACGGCGCAACGCGCGCTGAAAGAGGCAGAGGATCGCCGAAAGTCGCAAGCTGCGGATTCGGAAAAAGTGCCCCGGGAGATCGGCGGCCGCGGCGGCGAGGATCCGGCCCGTTTCGGCGATTGGGAAATCAAGGGCCGCGCCATCGACTTCTGACGGGCTGGTTTCACCCGCATTTTGCATAGCGATAGACAAGCGAAAGGGCCGTCCCGTTCGGGACGACCCCGTAATTTCGACTGGCGCAAAGGCCAATGTCCATACCCTTATGGAGGTCGGACGAGCATCAGCTGGTCAACGGAGAGGTTGCTCCCCGTTGAGGCATGATACTGAAGCCTCGCGACAGGTAACGAAATCACTCGACATCAGATCACCTCCTTCCGTTTCGTTGAACACGCAAGAAACATGGGGCCTTGAGAGCCGGATGGCAAGCCCAAAGTGCCAACATGGCTCAAAGCCCGGTTTGACGGGTCCGATACCGCCATGCATTGTAGCGCCGGCTTGCAAGGCAGACGCGTTGAGCAGGGGGATGCGTGACGATGGGGGACAACAGGGCAGAGCGGATCGTGGAAACCGTCACCCGGGCGATGGGGCCGGAATTTACGGTCGAGCTATGGAACGGCAAGCGCATTGGCGGGAATGCCGACGGTCCGGTGCTCAGGATCGGTGATCCCGGCGCCATCCGCCAGATATTGCTGAAGCCGAATATCAATACCATCGTGGAACTGTGGGTGTCGGGCCAGATCGATGTTCGCAATGGCACGTTGTTCGATCTGGTCGAGCGCCGTCCGCAGGGCAAGCTCAAGAAGAAGCTGAAAGAATTGCCGAAATGGCAATTGCTCAGGGATGTGCCTGCTCTGCTCCTTGCCGGGGGCAAGACGAGCGCCCGGTCCGGGCTTGGTGGGCAAAAGCCCTTTGTCAGCGGCTCCGACAAGGAAGCGATCACACATCATTACGACGTGTCGAATGCCTTTTATCAGCTCTTTCTCGATGAGCGGATGGTTTACACCTGCGCCTATTTCAAGGACTGGGAAAACAGCCTCGATCAGGCGCAAATCGACAAGCTCGACCTGATCTGCCGCAAACTGCGCCTGAAACCGGGCGAGCGGCTTCTCGATATCGGCTGCGGCTGGGGCGCCATGCTGATTCATGCCGTGAAGCACTACGGCGTAACCGGTGTGGGTGTATCGCTTTCGGAAGCGCAGACCGCTCTGGCCCGCGAACGTATCCGTGCGGAAGGTCTTGAGGACCGCATAAGGATTCACGTGAAATCCTACGAAGAGCTGGAGGATCGTTTCGACAAGATCTCGTCAATCGGCATGTTTGAGGCGGTCGGCATTGCCAATCACGATACCTATTATTCCAGCGTGTATCGTTTGCTGAAGCCGGGCGGTCTCTATCTGCATCACGCAATCACAAGACGCGCGAAACGAACCAAAGCCATGTTCCGCAAAAAAAGCCCCGAACATCTGGCGTTGGTGAAATACATCTTTCCGGGCGGGGAGCTGGATCACCTCGCAATGACCATCGAAAACCTCGAAGGCCGTGGCTTCGAGGTGCATGACGTGGAGAACCTGCGCGAGCACTACGGGCGAACCTGCCGTTTATGGGCGGAGCGGCTTCATGCCCGATTCGATGAGGCGATAGCGGAAATCGGAGCGCCGAAGGCGCGGCTGTGGCTTCTCTATCTGACCGGTTGCGCTCTGGCGTTTGAGCGCGGCACCGTGCAGATCAATCAGACCCTGGCGTCCCGCAGGCAGCGCGGCATATCGGCGGTGCCGCAAACCCGCGACGATCTCTATCGATAAACCGTTAGTCGTCTGATAGAAAAGAGGGGCCGGAGCCCCTCTCGTCGATCTGTGTTACTTCTTGTTCTGCCTGTTGGCGATCAGGTCATCCACAACGCCCGGATCGGCCAGCGTGGAGGTGTCGCCCAGCGCGCCGAAATCATCCTCGGCGATCTTGCGCAGGATGCGGCGCATGATCTTGCCCGAGCGGGTTTTTGGCAAGCCCGGCGAAAACTGGATCTTGTCCGGTGTGGCGATCGGGCCGATCTCCTTGCGGACATGCTGGACCAGCTCCTTCCGCAGCTCATCGGGATCCTGGTCTTCCGATCCGGTCATCAGCGTGACATAGCAATAGATGCCCTGTCCCTTGATCGGGTGCGGATAGCCGACGACGGCTGCTTCTGAAACCGCGTGGTGCGAAACAAGTGCGGACTCGATTTCCGCCGTGCCGAGACGGTGGCCGGAAATGTTGAGCACGTCGTCGACGCGACCGGTAATCCAGTAATAGCCGTCGGCGTCGCGGCGGCAGCCGTCACCCGAAAAATACTTGCCCTTGTATGTCGAGAAGTAGGTTTCGATGAACCGCTTGTGGTCGCCATAGACAGTGCGCATCTGGCCCGGCCAGCTATCGGCGATGCAAAGATTGCCGTCGGCCGTGCCTTCCAGCACATTGCCTTCATTGTCCACCAGTTCCGGCTGGACACCGAAGAATGGCCTCGTCGCAGAACCGGGCTTGAGGTCCGTTGCGCCGGGCAGCGGTGTAATGAGAATACCGCCGTTTTCGGTCTGCCACCACGTATCGACGATCGGTGATTTTCCCTCACCGACAACGTGGTAATACCATTCCCATGCTTCCGGGTTGATCGGTTCGCCGACCGAACCGAGAAGCCGCAACGATGACCGCGACGACCGTGTCACGAAGTCGTCGCCAGCGCCCATCAGGGAGCGAAGTGCTGTCGGTGCGGTGTAGAAGATGTTGACGTGGTGCTTGTCCACCACTTCCCAGAAGCGGCCCTGATCGGGGAAGTTCGGTACACCCTCGAACATCAGCGTCGTCGCGCCGTTGGCGAGCGGGCCATAGACGATATAGGAGTGCCCTGTCACCCAGCCCACATCCGCCGTGCACCAGTAGATGTCGCCGTCGTGATAGTCGAAGACATATTCATGCGTCATCGAGGCATAGACGAGATAGCCGCCAGTGGTGTGCAGCACGCCTTTCGGCTTGCCGGTGGAGCCGGAGGTGTAGAGGATGAACAGCGGGTCTTCCGCATTCATCGGCTCCGGCTCGCAGTGGGCTTCAACGCTTGCCGCTTCCTGATGGTACCAGATGTCGCGGCCTGGACCCCAGCTCACCTTGCCGCCCGTGCGGCGCACGACCAGCACCTTGCTGACCATGACATATTGCTTGGCGGCGATATCGATGGCGGTGTCGGTGTTTTCCTTCAGCGAAACCGGCTTGCCGCCGCGCACGCCTTCATCCGCGGTGATGACGAAGGTGGATTCGCAGTCAACGATACGACCCGCGAGCGCTTCCGGCGAAAAACCTGCGAAGACGACCGAATGCACCGCGCCGATGCGCGCGCAGGCGAGCATCGCATAGGCGGCTTCCGGAATCATCGGCAGATAAATGGTGACGCGGTCGCCCTTCTTCACGCCGTGCTTCCTCAGCACATTCGCCATGCGACAGACGTTTTCGTAAAGCTCGCGATAGGTGATCTTCTTGTCGATATAAGGGTTGTCGCCTTCCCAGATGATGGCAACCTTGTCGCCGCGGCTTTTCAGGTGGCGGTCGATGCAATTGTAGGAGACGTTGGTGACGCCATCCTCGTACCACTTGATCGATACATCGCCATCAAAGCTCGTATTCTTGACCTTGGTAAAAGGCTTGAACCAGTCAATGCGCCTGCCGTGTTTGGCCCAGAAGGTCTCGGGACTGCCGATGCTTTCCTGATACCATTCCTGATATGTCGCATCGTCGATCAGTGTGTTCTTCTTGGCGCTTGCAAGAACGGCATAGGTCTTGTCGGACATCTCTTCCCTCCACGTCCACGATGAGCCTCCACCCATCTTCGTCTGGGTCATGCCAGACCAGCTTTCATTAAGACAGTCAAGGCCATGTCGTAAATACGACAAAGGACCAGTGCCGCCGTGCAGTTTTGTCGCAACTTCTGGTTCCGTTCAAGGTGATCGGGAATATTTTGTTACGACGGGTTAGAATATGTGAGATCAACCTGTTGAATTTTTGACACATTTTTTCCTAGAGCTTTCTTGTGTGACAACGAGAGGTAGTATTGGGGCGTGCGATAAGGGGAGGAGGGCGTCACTACAAGCACCGAGGACGACATGATGTTTCCTTACTCTGCTCGCTGCGTGGCGGCTTTCACAGCATTGTTTTTCTGTTTCGGCATTCTTGCGGCAGGCATCGCCGCATCACCGGCGAAGGCCGGAAATATCGCCAAGCCGGCAAACCCCTGGCAACGACTGGGCGCCCATCTTTTCGACGATGAACATGCGCATCTGCTTGGCGATTCGGTCTTCGACACGATCAATCCGCTCATTCTCGCGGCCATGCCGCGCGGCAAGGCTTATATCCAGTATAATGCGCCGTCGAAATGCGTCCCCGCGCGGCTGCGCAAGGTGCTCAATCGCGTTTCCGCCAGATACGGGCCGATCACGGTAAACTCCACCGTTCGCTCCAGAGCGAAGAACCGCCGTGTCGGTGGCCGCTCAAAATCATATCATCTCAGTTGCCAGGCCGTGGATTTTCGCGTGCATGGCCGCTCTCGCGGTTTGATGAAGCATTTGGCGGCGAGCGGCGATGTCGGCGGGTTGAAGCGCTATCCGGCAGGCTATTATCATATTGATACGGGGCCGCGCCGAAGCTGGTGAAATCTTCGTTAGCACTCATGTGAAATTGATGCTAATATTTTGTTTTTACTAATTAAAAAGTATTAGGAAGTAGGATTTTCCTTGAGCGCGGATGCAATCCGCGCTCCACTTGTCGCGTATAGAGCGGAAGGAGAATCGCATGGCGAAATCCGAGCTTGAATTGCAGCTTGAAGGCTATGGCCTGACGACGGCGCAAATATTGTATCACATGCCCGACCACCCGCATCTGCTCCAGACCTATATCTGGCAGGATTACGATCTGGCGCCCGCATTTCCTGCGCTGTTCGGGTTTCTCGATTTCTGGAAGGCGAAGCTCGACGGCCCGCTTCACTCAGTCGTCTACACGCATCAAAAGCTGATAGGGCCGTGCGAGTGGCGGAAGGTCGACGGAGAGATCGTTCTCCATTGACACGGGGCCGTCGTTGCCCATCACCTGCCAGGGTTACGCGTAGTCCCGATGACCGAAGATCGCCGAGCCGACGCGAACGGACGTCGCCCCGAAGGCGATGGCGATTTCATAGTCGCCCGACATGCCCATGGAAAGTTTTCCGACGCCTGCCTCCCGCGCGATCTTGGCGAGAAGGGCAAAGTGAGGGCCGGGATTCTCGTCCGCCGGGGGGATGCACATCAGGCCTTCGATGGCGAGGCCGTGAACCTCCCGGCAGCGCTTGACGAATTCGACGGCTTCCGTGGGCTCGATGCCTGCCTTTTGCGGTTCCGAGCCGGTATTGACCTGCACATAGAGTTTCGGATGGCGGCCTTGTTTCTGTATTTCAGCGGCCAGCGCTACGGCTATTTTTTCGCGATCGACCGTTTCGATTACGTCGAACAGCGCGATGGCTTCCTTTGCCTTGTTCGATTGCAGAGGGCCGATCAGATGCAGTTCGATATCGGGAAAGGCTTGCCTCAGGTCGGGCCATTTGGCCTGCGCTTCCTGAACGCGGTTCTCGCCGAAAATGCGCTGTCCGGCATCGAGAACCGGGCGGATGTGGTCGGCATCGAATGTCTTCGATACGGCGACAAGCGCGGCGCTTCCCTTTTCCCGATGGGCCTCGATACAGGCGGCATCCATGTTCCTGTGAACGGTCTGAAGGCGATCAACGGCTTCGGTCATTGATTCAACATCGTCCTTTTCTTACCATTTACCCCGGACCAGCCGCTCTTTAAGTCGCTGCCGCCGACTCTAAGGTTGACGCTTCCGGCAATCCGTGGTGAAGGTCCGCCGGTTAGAATGTCTTTTTGGTTTGCCGATCAAGCCTAAAAGACATTCTAACGCAATTTGTTGCGCGTGCCTTGCTTCGGGATTGCGATGTCCCGGATGGAGCATGTGCAGAAACCCTGTCCTGTTTGCAAGAGAAATACGGCCATGGCCACCGAACGTTACAATCCAAGCGCATCTGAGCCCCGTTGGCAGAAAATCTGGGACGAGGCACGTCTGTTCGAAACGAACAATGACGACCCGAAGCCGAAATATTATGTGCTTGAGATGTTTCCTTATCCGTCGGGCCGTATTCACATGGGCCATGTGCGCAACTATGCGATGGGTGACGTGGTGGCCCGCTACAAGCGCGCCAAGGGCTTCAATGTTCTCCATCCCATGGGGTGGGACGCGTTCGGCATGCCGGCGGAAAACGCGGCGATGAAGAACAAGGTCCATCCGAAGGCATGGACCTATGAAAACATCGCGACCATGCGCGGACAATTGAAGTCCATGGGCCTGTCACTGGACTGGTCGCGCGAATTCGCAACCTGCGACGTCGAATACTATCACCGCCAGCAGATGCTGTTCCTCGATTTTGCCGAGAACGGGCTGGTGACGCGCAAGTCCTCGAAGGTCAACTGGGATCCGGAAGACATGACCGTGCTCGCCAACGAGCAGGTGATTGACGGTCGCGGCTGGCGTTCCGGCGCTCTGGTGGAGCAGCGGGAACTGACGCAGTGGTTTTTCAAGATTACGGATTTCAACGAGGAGCTGCTGAGCGCTCTGGACGGGATGGAGCAGTGGCCGGAAAAGGTGCGCCTGATGCAGCGCAACTGGATCGGCAAGTCGGAGGGCATGCTGTTGCGCTGGGCGCTGGAGGCGAACACCGCACCGGCTGGCGAAAGCGAGATCGAGGTCTACACGACGCGCCCCGACACGCTGTTTGGCGCATCCTTCATCGCGATCGCCGCCGATCATCCTCTGGCGAAGAAGGCCGCCGAAGACAATGCGGAACTGGCTGCCTTCAACGAAGAGTGCCGCCGTGCGGGGACGTCTCTGGCGGTGCTTGAAACCGCGGAAAAGAAAGGCTTCGACACGGGCATGCGTGTGTCGCATCCGTTCGACCCTGAATGGAAACTGCCGGTTTATGTCGCAAACTTCGTGTTGATGGACTACGGCACGGGCGCGATTTTCGGCTGCCCGTCGGGAGATCAGCGCGACCTTGATTTTGCCAACAAATATGACCTTCCAGTCGTGGCCGTCGTCATGCCGAAGGATGGCGATGCCGCCACGTTCAAGGTCACCGACACGGCCTATGTCGATGACGGGGTGATGATCAATTCGCGTTTCCTTGACGGCATGTCGCCAGCGCAAGCTTTCGATGAAGTAGCGAGGCGTCTGGGCGCCATCACCCTGGGCAATCGTCCGCAGGGTGAGCGCAAGGTGAATTTCCGCCTGCGCGACTGGGGCATTTCGCGCCAGCGTTACTGGGGTTGCCCGATCCCGATGATCCATTGCGACGATTGCGGCGTCGTTCCCGTGCCGAAAGCCGATCTGCCGGTGAAGTTGCCCGACGATGTTGAATTTGACCGCCCCGGCAACCCGCTCGACCGCCATCCGACATGGCGTCATGTGGATTGCCCGAAATGCGGCAAGGCGGCGCGGCGCGAAACCGATACGATGGATACGTTCGTGGATTCGTCGTGGTACTATGCGCGCTTCACTGCTCCATGGGAAAATGAGCCGACCGACCGCAAGGCTGCCGATGAGTGGTTGCCGGTCGACCAGTATATCGGCGGCATCGAACACGCGATCCTGCATCTGCTCTACTCGCGCTTCTTCACGCGGGCGATGAAGGTCACGGGCCACGTCAATGTCGAGGAGCCTTTCAAGGGCCTGTTCACGCAGGGCATGGTGGTTCACGAGACCTACAAGGGCAAGGACGGCTGGGTTGCCCCTGCGGAGCTTCAGATCGAGGAAATCAACGGCAATCGCCGCGCAATTATGCTCGATACCGGTGAGGAGGTCGAAATCGGCTCTATCGAAAAGATGTCGAAGTCGAAGAAAAATGTCGTCGACCCGGATGACATCATCGCTTCCTACGGTGCCGATACGGCGCGCTGGTTCATGCTGTCCGATTCCCCGCCCGATCGCGACGTGATCTGGACTGAATCGGGCGTCGAGGGCGCACATCGCTTCGTCCAGCGTGTCTGGCGCCTGGTGTCGGAGGCGGCGGCCGCCGTGCAGGGCGCCAAGCCGCAGAAGGCGCTGGATGGCGAGGCAAGCGCTGTTTCCAAGGCGGTGCACAAGACGGTGAAGGCGGTTGGCGAGGACATCGAAAAGCTGGCCTTCAACAAGGCGGTGGCCCGCCTGTACGAACTGGTCAACACCGTTTCCCCGGCTCTCCAGTCCCTTGCAGGGGGCAAGGGCGATCAGGCGTTGACCCAAGCGATGCGCGAAGCCGTCGAAATGCTGGTGATCATGATCGCGCCGATGATGCCGCACCTTGCGGAGGAATGCTGGGCGGCGATTGGCGCGAAAGGGCTGGTCGCAAATCAGCCATGGCCGGCCTTCGATGCGGGATTGATTGTGGAAAACGAAATCACATTGCCGGTCCAAGTGAACGGCAAGAAGCGTGGTGATTTGACAATCGCCCGTGATGCGGATCAAGTGTCGATCGAAAAGGCGGTTCTCGAACTTGACGCAGTCAAGGCGATCCTGAACGGAAATCCGCCGAAGAAGGTGATCATCGTACCGCAGAGGATCGTCAATGTCGTTGCCTGATCTTTCGTCTTCCCGAAAGACTTCAAACTGTATCCTTATCGCGCTGGCGCTTGTCGCGGGCGTGGCCATATCAGGTTGCCAGGTGCGTCCGCTCTATTCGCAGACGAGCGCGGGAACGGGCGTCGGCGAGCAGGCCAGGCTCGCATCGGTGGCGATCAACGATGTTGATACGCGCTATGCGCAGGAGGTCAGGAATCACCTGATCTTCCTGTTGGGCGGGGGAGCGGGGGAGCCGGCAAGCCCGGCCTATCGCGTCACGATGACCGTGACGTCCGAAACCACATCGGCGGCTCAGGTCCAGTCAGCGGACACCACGCGGCGCGAAGGTCAGCCGACGGCCGGTACGGTCCAGCTATCAGCCGTCTATTCGATCATGGATGCAGCGACGACCAAGCCTGTAGCGAACGGTTTTCGCACGGTCTATTCGTCCTTTGATCGCCCGCGTCAGCCTTATGCGGAATTGCGCGCGGAGCGCGACGCGCAGGACCGGGCGGCGCGCGAACTGGCGCAACAACTGCATCTGGCCATCGCGCAGAACCTGTCGAAGCTTTGATCTGCTGAATTCATTCCATGAAAAAGGCCGGGGTTTCCCGGCCTTTTTCATTTGATCCCAAGGCGATTTCTCGCCCGGAAAACCTTCCCGGTCTCCCGGGATATGCTTCATCAGGCGATTTTCTGGCCGGTCTTGGCCCAGTCGGCGAGAAAGGCTTCCAACCCCTTGTCGGTCAGCGGATGCTTGACCAGCGCCTTGAGGGTCGCGGGCGGAACGGTTACGACGTCCGCGCCGATCAGGGCGGCCTGCTTGACGTGGTTGACCGTGCGGATCGATGCCGCCAGAATTTCGGTGTCGAAATTGTAGTTGTTGTAGATCGTGCGGATTTCCGCGATCAGATCCATGCCATCAATGCCCATATCGTCAAGGCGCCCGATGAACGGCGAAATGAAGGTGGCGCCTGCCTTGGCGGCGAGAAGAGCCTGATTCGCCGAGAAACAGAGCGTGACATTGACCTTCTTGCCAGCGGACGAAAGGGCCTTGCAGGCCTTCAGTCCGTCGAGCGTCAGCGGAACCTTGATGCAGATATTGTCTGCGATCTTCGACAGGACGGCAGCTTCCTTCATCATGCCTTCGTAGTCCAACGCCGTCACTTCCGCGGAGACCGGACCATCGACGATCGAGCAGATTTCCTTGGTAACATCCAGGATGCTGCGACCGGATTTCATGATAAGGGACGGGTTGGTGGTTACGCCGTCGAGAAGGCCGAGATCATTAAGCTCGCGAATCTCTCCGACATCGGCAGTATCAACAAAGAATTTCATGGGCAGTTCTCCATTTTCAGGATTGGTGCAGGACTCTCTCCAGCGAGTGGCTTTCCTTTATCTGAAAGCCGCGCCAAGGTCACGCAGTCATGTCGCAAGATTCGCAACTCATTCCTAGAACTGTTCCGGTGCTGGTACCCATGCCTGCATCCCGGCCATATTCCTATGTGGTGCCGGCCGGCATGGAGGTCAAGCCGGGTTCCATCGTCAGCGTGCCGCTCGGCCCCCGCGAAGTGGCGGGAATGGTTGTCGATGGAGAGACTGATTCCGTCGACGCAAGGAAACTCAAATCCATCTCCCAGGTGTTCGATTGCCCGCCCATCGGCGAGGATATCAGGCGTTTCGTGCAGT
This sequence comes from Phyllobacterium sp., assembly GCA_050726055.1. Taxonomy (GTDB): domain Bacteria; phylum Pseudomonadota; class Alphaproteobacteria; order Rhizobiales; family Rhizobiaceae; genus Phyllobacterium. The sequence goes on from JBOHIW010000006.1 coordinate 16,518, forward strand.
GGGTGGCGGACTATACGCTGACGCCGCCCGGACTGATCGCCCGCATGGTGCTGCGTGTGCCCGCAGCCTTCGATCCTGAGCCGCCCATCGCCGGATTGCGCCATGTGCCGGGCGGTTCTCCGGACCGGATGACAGCCGCCCGGTCCCGCGTGCTGGAGCTGGCTGGCGACGGCATGGCGTGGACCCGATCCGGGCTGGCGCGTGCGGCTGGTGTCTCGTCCACCGTCATCGACGGCATGAGCGCGCAGGGCGTGTTCGAGGAAGTTTCGATACCGCCGCACCCGATTGTTGCCGCTCCCGATATATCCTACGGCCGCGCCGACCTGTCGCCTGCCCAGCGAGAGGCTGCCGATAGCCTCGCCGAGGCCGCGCGAAACGCATGTTTCTCGGTGGCGCTTCTCGATGGCGTAACCGGCTCGGGAAAGACGGAGGTTTACTTCGAAGCGGTTGCGGCGGCGGTGGAGCAGGGCAAGCAGGTGCTGATCCTCCTGCCTGAAATCGCATTGACGCAGCAGTTTCTGGATCGGTTTCACGACCGGTTCGGCACCAGGCCAGCGGAGTGGCATTCCGATCTCGCGCCGCGCATGCGCGAACGCGTCTGGCGGCAGGTTGCGGAAGGGCAGGTGAGGGTCGTTGCCGGTGCGCGATCCGCGCTGTTCCTGCCTTTCCCGAAGCTTGGCCTGATCGTCGTCGATGAAGAGCACGATCCGGCCTACAAGCAGGAAGAAGGCGTCACCTATAACGCGCGGGACATGGCGGTTGCGCGCGGCCATATTGCGGGGTTTCCGGTGGTCCTCGCATCGGCGACACCATCGGTCGAGAGCCAGGTCAACGCGATGCAGGGGCGCTACAAGCGAATCAGGCTCTCGTCGCGCTATGCCGATGCCGCGCTTCCGACGCTTCGTTCCATCGATATGCGCCGTTCTCCACCAGCGCGTGGCGGGTTTCTTTCGCCCGTCCTGCTGGAAGCGATGGAAAAGAACCTTGCGCGCAAGGAACAATCCCTGCTCTTCCTGAATCGCCGCGGCTATGCACCGCTGACGCTTTGCCGGGTTTGCGGACATCGTTTCCAGTGCCCGGACTGCTCCAGCTGGCTGGTTGAGCATCGTTTCCGGGGGCAGCTCGTTTGCCATCACTGCGGGCACAACGAATCGACGCCGCAGGCTTGTCCCTCCTGCGGCACGCTGGATCATCTGGTCGCCTGCGGACCGGGGGTTGAGCGCGTCGCCGAGGAAGTGTCGCAGAAATTTGCCGATGCGCGGGTCATCATGCTGTCGTCCGACATGCTGGGCGGTGTGAAGCGGTTGCGGCTGGAGCTTGAAGCCATCGCCAAGGGCGAGGTCGATATCGTCATCGGCACGCAACTCGTGGCCAAGGGGCACAATTTTCCGAACATGACGCTTGTCGGGGTCATCGATGCGGATCTCGGCCTCGCCAATGGCGATCCGCGCGCGGCGGAAAGAACCTTCCAGCTTCTGAGCCAGGTCACGGGGCGTGCGGGGCGAACGGGCAAGAAAAGTATCGGTTTGCTGCAAACCTATCAGCCCGATCACCCGGTCATGCGCGCCATCGTGTCGGGGGATGCCGAGGCTTTTTATGCACGGGAGATCGAGGAGCGCGAGCGCTCGGCGCTGCCGCCGTTCGGCCGACTGGCTTCGCTGATCATTTCTGCCGGGACGCGCCCGGAGGCCGAGAATCACGCAAGAGCCTTGCGCCGCGCCGCGCCGGATGCCGCAGACGTCATGGTTCTGGGGCCTGCGGAGGCTCCGCTGGCGCTGGTGCGGGGGCGCTATCGCTTCCGGCTGCTCATTCATGGCGCGCGCCGGAGCGATCTTCAGGGCTTCATCAAGGCGTTGATTGCCGCAGGTCCGCGCGTGCGCGGATCGATTCGGGTGCAGATCGATATTGATCCGCAGAGCTTTTTGTAAAATGTAACGGCTGGCAGTGTGGCGCCGTCAGCAAGCGAGAGGGAAATTCGATGGAATTCTATTGGCCAACCACCAACGGGGAGTGGGTTGCATGGCTGTCCGCCATGGTAACGTTCCTCTACGGTATCCTGAGCTTTTTCATGCCCGGAACAGTGCTCAGGCTTCTCCGGTTGCAAACCCATCCGGATCATCCGCAGGCTGTCGTCGCGGTGCGTTCCGGATTCGCCGGATTTCCGCTCGGATTGGGCTTGTGCGCGCTGATATTCGCTCAGCCTTTCCTCTGGATTGCACTGGGCGCGTGCTGGGCGTTCACCGTTTTCGGACGGCTGATTTCGATGCTCTCGGATCGTGGCAATACGGTTTACAACTGGTTTATGGTCCTCGTTGAACTGGCGCTGGCCCTTGCGCCGCTGGCTTTTGCGTTTGGCTTCATCGAATAAGCGGGTCGCTGAAAAGCGACGAAAGCGGTCAAATAATCCGCAACTGCGGCAATTCTAACCCCCAAGGAGTGGGATTCCCGTGTTGCGACTCCCGCTTCTCTATGCTAGACGGCATTCAAATTCCGGCGGAAGGAACCTTGCGGTTGTCGTCTGTCCGGGAAAAATCAATAAAGTCAAAGATTTGGCCGATATGGTTCTTCGGTGTCAAAATCTTGGGCGTCAAATCAGAGAGCTGGTCTTTCGTGGGACAAACATCATCGCTGATTTCTGGTGTTGCTCAACGCTATGCGGGGTCGCTTTTCGATCTCGCTGTTGAAGCAAAATCCATTCCGCAGGTCGGGAAAGATCTCGACCGTTTCGAGGCGCTTCTCAAGGGCAGTGAAGACCTGCAACGGCTGATCAACAGCCCGGTGTTTTCCGCCGAGGATCAGGTCAAGGCGATTTCCGCAATCGTCAACAAGGCCAAGATTGCCGGACTTGTTGCCAATTTCCTGCGTGTCGTTGCAGGTAACCGCCGGCTTTTTGCTGTTCCGGGCATGATCGAGGCGTTCCGCCAGCTTGCGGCCGCGCATCGCGGTGAAGTTTCGGCAGAGGTGACATCGGCGCATGCGCTGACCGCCGCCCAGCAGACTGAATTGAAGGCGGCGCTGAAAAGTGTTGCCGGCAAGGATGTGACAATCAATGTGACCGTTGATCCGTCCATTCTTGGTGGTCTCATCGTCAAGATGGGGTCCCGCCAGATCGATACTTCCCTTCGCACAAAACTTTCTTCTCTTAAGCTAGCACTGAAAGAGGTCGGCTGATGGACATCCGCGCCGCGGAAATTTCCGCAATCCTGAAAGATCAAATCAAGAATTTCGGCAAGGAGGCTGAGGTCTCCGAGGTCGGGCAGGTTCTTTCCGTCGGTGACGGTATTGCGCGTGTCTATGGTCTCGACAATGTGCAGGCCGGTGAAATGGTCGAATTCCCGGGCGGAATTCGCGGCATGGCGCTGAACCTTGAAAGCGACAATGTCGGTGTGGTTATTTTCGGTAACGACCGTGACATCAAGGAAGGCGACACCGTCAAGCGCACGGGCGCAATCGTTGACGTTCCCGTCGGCAAGGAGTTGCTCGGCCGCGTCGTTGACGCTCTCGGCAATCCGATCGACGGCAAGGGTCCGATCAAGTCCAAGGAGCGCCGCCGCGTCGACGTCAAGGCTCCCGGCATCATTCCGCGCAAGTCGGTTCATGAGCCAATGTCGACCGGCCTAAAGGCCATTGACGCCCTGATCCCGGTTGGTCGCGGTCAGCGCGAGCTTGTCATCGGCGATCGTCAGACCGGCAAGACCGCCATCATTCTCGACGCTTTCCTCAATCAGAAGCCTGTTCATGAAGCTGGCCCGGAAAAGGAAAAGCTGTTCTGCGTTTATGTTGCCATCGGCCAGAAGCGCTCGACGGTTGCCCAGTTCGTGAAGGTTCTGGAAGAGCGGGGTGCGCTCCCTTACTCGATCGTTATCGCTGCGACTGCTTCCGATCCTGCCCCGATGCAGTATCTGGCTCCGTTCGCTGGCTGCGCGATGGGTGAATATTTCCGCGACAACGGCATGCATGCGCTGATCGGTTATGACGATCTGTCCAAGCAGGCTGTTGCCTATCGCCAGATGTCCCTGCTGCTTCGCCGTCCGCCGGGCCGTGAAGCCTATCCGGGCGACGTTTTCTACCTGCATTCCCGTTTGCTCGAGCGCGCTGCAAAGCTCAACGACGAGAACGGTGCCGGTTCGCTGACCGCTCTGCCGGTTATCGAAACGCAGGCGAACGACGTTTCGGCTTACATCCCGACCAACGTGATCTCGATCACCGACGGCCAGATCTTCCTCGAAACCAACCTGTTCTACCAGGGTATTCGCCCGGCCGTGAACGTCGGTCTGTCGGTTTCCCGCGTTGGTTCCGCCGCCCAGATCAAGGCCATGAAGCAGGTTGCCGGTTCGATCAAGGGCGAGCTTGCCCAGTATCGTGAAATGGCGGCGTTCGCCCAGTTCGGTTCCGACCTCGATGCCTCCACCCAGCGTCTGCTCAATCGCGGCGCGCGCCTGACCGAGCTTCTGAAGCAGCCGCAGTTTTCGCCGCTGAAGACGGAAGAGCAGGTGGCGGTGATTTTCGCGGGTGTGAACGGCTATCTCGACAAGCTGGCTGTCAATCAGGTCGGTAAGTTCGAGCAAGGTCTTCTGGCTTCGCTTCGCGTGGAGCACAAGGATATCCTCGACACGATCCGCAATGAAAAGCAGATCAGCGATGACACCAAGGGCAAGTTGAAGGCGGCTATCGACGCTTTCGCAAAGAGCTTTGCCTGAACGGGCTGACGGGACGGACGAATGGCTTCTCTCAAGGAACTGAGAAACCGGATCGCCTCGGTCAAGGCGACGCAGAAGATCACCAAGGCGATGCAGATGGTCGCCGCGGCGAAGCTGCGTCGTGCGCAGGAGGCGGCTGAGGCAGCTCGCCCCTATTCGAAGCGGATGGCGGCGGTTCTGGCCAATATCGCGTCGAATGTTGACGGTGACGATGCGCCAGCCCTGATGGTTGGCACCGGCAAGGATGACGTGCACCTGCTCGTCGTCTGCACGGCAGAACGCGGTCTCTGCGGTGGCTTCAACTCGCAGATTGCGCGACTGGCGCGCGATCATGCGCGTAAGCTTGTGGCTGACGGCAAGACGGTGAAGATCATCACGGTCGGCAAGAAGGGCGCGGATATTCTCAAGCGTGATTTCGGTTCGCTGATTATCGACCATTTCGATATGCGGGAAGTCAAGCAGCTTGCTTTCGTCAACGCCGACCAGATCGGACGGAAAGTGATTTCCCTGTTCTCGGAAGGGGCGTTCGACGTTTGCACGTTGTTCTATTCCGAGTTCAAGTCGGTGATCGCGCAGATTCCGACGGCGCAGCAACTGATACCGGCAAGCGCCGGCGGTGCCGATGAGGCGGAAGCCGCGGGTGGCGGTGCTGTGTACGAATATGAGCCGGATCCGGCTGTCATTCTGAGCGACCTCATCCCGCGCAACATTTCGGTTCAGGTTTTCAGGGCGCTTCTTGAAAACGTGGCTGGCGAGATGGGTGCGAAAATGAGCGCGATGGATAGCGCGACACGCAATGCGGGCGACATGATCAACAAACTGTCGATCACGTACAACCGTCAGCGTCAGGCTCAGATCACCAAGGAACTGATCGAAATCATTTCGGGCGCTGAAGCGCTCTAATCGGAAGGTAAGGATCGATGGCAAAAGCAGCGACCCCGAAGACTACAGCTGCCGCAGCGAAGGCGGCTCCGGCTGAAAAGCCAACAGCAAAGGCAGTAAAGGCTCCGGCCAAGGCTGCTGCATCCAAGGCTCCGGCCAAGACTGCCGCTGCCAAGGGCGCGGCCGGTCGGGTCAAGCAGGTCATCGGCGCCGTTGTTGACGTTGCGTTCGACGGTGAGCTGCCGCAGATTCTGAACGCGCTCGAAACCGACAATCTTGGCCACCGCCTGGTTCTCGAAGTGGCTCAGCATCTGGGCGAAAACACGGTGCGCACCATCGCCATGGACTCGACCGAAGGTCTGGTTCGCGGTCAGCAAGTATTCGACACCGGCGCTCCGATCATGGTTCCGGTCGGCGACGAGACGCTTGGCCGTATCATGAACGTGATTGGCGAGCCCGTTGACGAAGCTGGCCCGCTGAAAACGAAGGCGACCCGCGCGATTCACCAGCCGGCTCCCGAGTATGTCGAGCAGTCGACGGAAGCAGAAATCCTGGTAACCGGCATCAAGGTCGTCGACCTTCTCGCTCCCTATGCCAAGGGCGGCAAGATCGGTCTGTTCGGCGGCGCGGGCGTTGGCAAGACGGTTCTGATCATGGAGCTGATCAACAACGTCGCAAAGGCGCACGGCGGTTACTCGGTGTTCGCAGGTGTTGGCGAGCGTACCCGTGAGGGTAACGACCTTTATCACGAAATGATCGAATCGGGCGTTAACAAGGAAGGCGGGGGCGCTGGCTCCAAGGCTGCTCTCGTTTACGGTCAGATGAACGAGCCGCCGGGTGCGCGCGCACGTGTTGCTCTTTCCGGCCTGACGGTTGCAGAGCACTTCCGCGATCAGGGCCAGGACGTTCTGTTCTTCGTGGACAACATCTTCCGCTTTACGCAGGCTGGCTCCGAAGTGTCCGCTCTGCTCGGACGTATCCCTTCAGCCGTGGGCTATCAGCCGACGCTGGCAACGGATATGGGCCAGATGCAGGAGCGCATCACGACGACGCACAAGGGTTCGATCACCTCGGTTCAGGCCATTTACGTTCCTGCCGACGACTTGACCGATCCTGCACCGGCCGCATCCTTTGCCCACCTGGACGCAACGACGGTTCTTAACCGTTCGATCGCCGAGAAGGGCATCTATCCTGCCGTGGATCCGTTGGACTCGACCTCTCGCATGCTCGACCCGATGATCATCGGTGAAGAGCACTATGAAACCGCCCGTCAGGTTCAGTCCGTCCTTCAGCGCTACAAGTCCCTGCAGGACATCATCGCGATCCTGGGCATGGACGAGCTTTCGGAAGACGACAAGCTCACCGTCGCCCGCGCCCGCAAGATCGAGCGCTTCCTGTCGCAGCCGTTCTTCGTTGCTGAAGTCTTTACCGGTTCGCCGGGCAAGCTGGTTGCTCTCGAAGACACGATCAAGGGCTTCAAGGGTCTCGTCAACGGCGAATACGATCATCTGCCGGAACCTGCCTTCTATATGGTCGGCTCGATTGAGGAAGCGATCGAGAAGGCACAGCGTCTGGCAGCAGAAGCAGCCTGATCATCATCGCGGTATGGCGGGCGTCAAAGCCCGCCGACCTCACCTTTGACCACTGATCCGCAGGAATTGAGTTAGCACCATGGCCGAAGCCTTCAATTTCGAACTCGTGTCGCCAGAGCGTCTTCTGGTTTCCGAACCGGTTACGGAAGTCGTGATTCCGGCCGCCGATGGCTACATGACCATTCTTGCGAAACATGCTCCCTTGATGTCGACCGTCAAGCCGGGCGTCGTAAGCGTGAAGCGCGCCGACGGGAAGCAGGATCGCTATGTGGTGTTTGGCGGCTTCGCCGACGTATCCGCCGAGGGACTGACCCTGTTGGCTGAATCGGCCGTTCACGCCGACGACATCAACAGGGAAGATCTGCAGAAGCGTATTCAGGAAGCGAAGGAAGACCTTGCCGACGCCAAGACGCATGAGCATCGCATCAAGGCCGAGGAATTCCTTGGCCAGTTGACAACTCTGGAAGCAGCTATTCTCCCAGCGTGATTTTTCTTTGAGATTGGTTTTGGGAAAGCGGGCTTCTGGCCCGCTTTTTTATTGCATTCGTGCACGCGTGCAGATGCGTGCTTGCTACGCTGTGCCCGTGTCGTTCGGGTATCTGATGCAGAACAGACTCATCAAGCCGCAAGATGCCTGAAAGCGGCTACGACCTGCCGATAGACGTCGCGCTTGAACGGTACGATCAATTCGGGAAGGGAATCGATCGGCTTCCACGCCCATTCCTCGAATTCCGGTGTATGCCCCCCCGGGGGAGGGTTGATCTCGATTTCGCTTTCGTTGCCTTCAAATCGATAGGCGAACCATTTCTGCGCCTGTCCGCGATATTTCCCTTTCAGCGCAACGCCGACCAGATGCGGCGGGAGATCGTAGTTGATCCATTCCGGCGCTTCCGCCAGAAGGGACACGCTTTTCATGCCGGTTTCTTCATAAAGTTCGCGTCTGGCGGCGGGTTCCGCTTCTTCACCCTTGTCGATCCCGCCTTGCGGCATCTGCCAAAGCTGCGTCGCACCATCCATCTCGTCATTGGGAATGACAATTCGTTTGCCTGCCCATACAAGCCCCGCGCGATTCAACACAAGGATGCCGACGCAGGGACGATAGGGCAGGGTTTCGGGGTCCAGTGGTGCGCGGTCATTGTCGTGCTTCGTCTTTGCCATGAAATGCTCCACTGATCTTGAATGCGTCGCGCCTGTGCTATTCCCTTTCAGGATCGCGGACAAGGGCGGATACAGGCACAATTTCAACACCACGCGCCTTGACTTCGTTGACCCACGCACTGACCGCGTAAACCGTCGTGTCAAAGGCGGAACCGATACCGATGGCAGTGCCTTTTGCCCGTGCTGTTCTCTCCAGTTCATCGAGCTTCTGAAGGATCGCGCCGCGCTCCTGCTGAGCATCGATAACAAGATCCGCGGCAGCGAAAGGTGTGCCCTGCGCGGCCGCGATGCTGTCGGCACTGCTGCGGGCAGATGTTCCGTCGTCCAGATAGAACAGGCCGCGCTTGCCAATTTCGGTCATCACCGGTGTCATGGCCGGACGATCCGCGGTGAACCGTGCTCCCATATAGTTCATGATGCCAGCATAATTCGTGGTCCGGCCCATCGCCCAATGCAACCGATCGATGTTTTCGGACGCCGTCGCGCCAACTGTGAGTGTGTTTCTTCCGGGATTGATACGCGGATAGTCAAACGGCTCCAGAGGCACCTGCATAAGGATCTCGTGGCCGCTCTGGCGCGCATTCTGCATCCAGCGCTGCAAGCTGTTGCCATGCGGTGCGAAAGCAAGTGTCACTTCCTCGGGCAGGGCGCGAATGGCATTTTGCGTGCCGGTCTGGGAAAGCCCCAGGCCACCAATAACAATGGCTATGCGCGCGCCGCGCGCACCGGACCAGCCCCGCGCATAGGCATCGAGGGGCCGCTTGCCATCGGCAGCACGGACTGGCAAAAGGCCATGCGATGATTTTTCCACCAGATCCGGATCGGGAAGATGGGCGGTGCGACGGTCCTGCGCGATGCGGGAAGGGGCCTGCACCGTGATGATCTTCGGGCCTGTCGGGACAGGTGGAGCGACTGCATCGGCGGGGATGGCCGCATTTGGGGCAGGTGTTGCGGCCTGAGGCGCTTGCGCGGACGCGATCTCGGGCGAGCTGCCCTTCTGCGATTGCGGCGTCCGAAAGGCATCATCTGAACCGAGGGAGAGAAAAATGGCTGCGCCGGCAAGGCACGCGAACGTGCAGGCTACATAGACCCAGGAACGACCCTGCGCGGAACGCGTTTTCGATTTTTTCCTGTTTTGCCCCAATGGACGGTGGATTTCACCGCTCACGGGCCAGATACCCGCAATTTTGTCGTGTTCCGATCATCCGCGCCCCCATGGATGTCAAAAATGGGCCGCACGATTCAGGTGCGGCCCATTCATTCTTGTATCAGTTCGGAATAGCCTTGTTCGGATCCGGCGGGAAGGCCGCATTGGCCATTTCGCCGCGCAGCAGCTTGTAGGCTTCGTTCAGTTGAACGTCATCCTTTGGATCCGGCGGAACATAGGCCACAGAGCCCGAGCCGTTCTCGCCCTCATCTGCACCCTTGATATGTCCCTTCAGATCGGATTCGCCGCGCGAAACATCCTGTCCCTTGAGTTCCTCGGGAAGAGGCTGCTCCACGACGATATCCGGCGTGATGCCCTTGCCCTGAATGGATTTCCCGGCGGGCGTATAGTAGAGCGCCGTCGTCAGGCGCAGTGCGCCGTTTTCGCCGAGAGGGAGAATGGTCTGGACGGAACCCTTGCCGAAGGACTGGGTTCCGAGCACGGTTGCGCGGCGATGATCCTGCAATGCCCCGGCCACGATCTCAGAAGCGCTCGCCGAGCCGCCATTGACCAGAACGATCACCGGCTTGCCCTTGATGAGGTCGCCAGCCCGCGCGTCGAAACGCGTGATATCCTGCGGGTCGCGTCCGCGCGTCGATACGATCTCGCCCTTGTCGAGGAATGTATCGGAGACTGCCACCGCCTGATCGAGCAGGCCACCCGGATTGAGGCGAAGGTCGAGAACATAGCCCTTGAGCTTGTCATCAGGAACCTTGCTTTGCACGTCCTCGATGGCCTTTCGCAGGTCGTCGAAAGTCTGTTCCGTGAAGGAGATGACGCGCAGATAGCCAATGTCGTTTTCCACGCGATGGCGGACGGCCTTCACCTTGATGATATCGCGCATGATCGTCAGTGTGATCGGCTTATCGGCGCCCTGACGGATGAGCGTCAGTTCGATAGGCGTGTTGATCGGGCCGCGCATCTTGTCGACCGCGTCGGTCAGCGTCAGGCCGCGCACCTCGGTGCCGTCTATCTTGGAGATCAGGTCGCCTGCCAGCACACCGGCTTTTGAGGCGGGCGTGTCATCGATTGGAGCGATGACCTTCACCAACTCGTTTTCCATCGTCACTTCGATGCCAAGTCCGCCGAACTCGCCCTTTGTCTGGACACGCATATCCTGCGCGGCATCATTGTTGAGGTAGGAAGAGTGCGGATCAAGCGAGGTCAGCATGCCGTTGATGGCGTTCTCGATCAGATCCTTGTCCTTCGGCGGCGTGACATACTGCGCGCGAACGCGCTCGAAGATATCGCCGAAGATCGCGAGCTGCTTGTAGGTGTCGCTGCTTGCTGCATTGGCCGATGTTGCGGGCGTTCCCTGCACCACGACCATTGCTGTTGCGCCCATGAGAGCGCCTGCAAAGAGGAGCGATAGTTTACGTATCATTTTCGGTCCTTCCGAGCCGTTCTGCCCACCAGGGTGCGGGGTTGACGGGTTTTCCATCTTTTCGAAGTTCAATGTAGAGCACCGGAGCGCCAGTTCCAAGCTCTATGGAGGCTGCGCTCGCAACAAGTTGTTCGCCCATGGCGCCTATTGGCTCTCCGGCCAGGACGAACTGTTTCTGTGATACGTTGGTGCGGCCAAGGCCCGCGAGAACCATATGATATCCGCCACCGGCATCAAGGATCAATAGCTGGCCATAGGAGCGGAACTGACCCGCATAAAGCACTGTGGCGTCTACCGGCGCTGTCACTGTTGCTGCCGGGACGGTTTCGAGCGTATCGCCGAGCGACGTGCCGCCGAGGCCGTCTGCTTCACCAAAATGCCGGGTGATCTTGCCCGTTGCCGGCAATCCCAGGCGTCCCTTGAGGGAAGCGAAATCGACCCGCGTCGAGAGACGGTTCTGATCCGGTGACAATCTGTCGGCGCGCTCAAGGCCGTCGGCGAGCCGTTTCTGCTCTGCTTGACGGGCGGCTTCCGCCGCCTTGTTCACCGCGCTCATTTCGGTTTCGATGGAGGCAATCAGCTCCTTGAGCGTGGTGGCCTTGGCTGCGAGTTCCTCGGCCTTTTTTCGCTCCGCTGCGAGTTCTGTTTCCGAGCCCGACTGGAGCTTGCTCTTTTCGTCGAGCAGCAATGTCAGCCTGCGTTTTTCCTCCGCCTGTTCATTGCGGGTTGCGGTCAGTTGTTCCTGTTCCTTGACGATCGACGTGCGGACGCGGCCAAGCTCCTTCAGGTCGACGATCAATATCCGGGTTTCCGCGCGCATTTCCGGCACGACTGCGCCCAGAAGAACGGCGCTGCGTACAGAGGCCAACGCATCATCGGGGCGAACCAGAATGGCGGGCGGCGGGTTGAGCCCCATGCGCTGCAGGGCGGCCAGCACCTCGGCAAGCACAGCCCGGCGCGACCGCAGAGAAAGGCGGATGCCATCTTCCTGCTCGCGCAACGCTGTCAGCCGGTCTCCGATCCCGGCGATATCTTCCGCCAGCTTCTTTTCGGTCTTGGCCGACTGGATCAATGCGGCGGTAATCGTGGTCTGGTCTTTTCTGAGTGCGGCAATCTCCGCATCGAGCGCAGCCAGGCGTTCATTGGAAACGGACATTTCCGCGGTCAGTGATTCAAGCGCGCTTGAGGTTTCGGCCTGTTTCGCCTCCAGGCTGTCCTGCGCCGCAGCCGGCATTGCGGCGCCGGCCCACAGGAGCGCGAGGCATGCAGCAAGGATCAAACCAGCACGACGCGCCCCGCATGGCTTCAAGGCCGCAGGCTTGCTTGTGGATTTGAAAAACGTGCCGGTCATAAACAGTCCGCAAGAACGAATAACTGGTGTTCACAGTAGGAAATTTACCGTTAACGGCGTCTTAACTATAAAGGAAATCGCGCTTCATTCCGCGATTTCCTTTCAAAGGCACGTGGCTACTGAATGGCCGAATTGCGGCAGGATTGAAGAGTCTGATCTGGCCTGCCGGTTTTTCGGTGCTATCCACGCAATGCGCGCGACCTTTGCCCCAGAAAGAGAAGGCGGCCGTCCAGTTTCTCCAGACGTTTGTGAGGCTTTACAGGATACAGCACCCTTGCAGTTTTCTTTTGTGCTCTCCAAAGGAGAACGCGATAATATGTACTGCTGCGGCTCGGCCGGAAAGCGAACCGTGTGCGCATGCCCGAATATTCCTGGCCTGTCAGCGCTCAGTAACCGCCGCCGCCACCGCCTGAACCGCCGCCCGAGCCTCCTGATCCCGAGCCATTGCCCGTGGATGCTGGTGGGGGGGATGAGGTGTTCTGGCTCGTGTTGCAACCCGCCATTGCGAGCAAGGATGCAGCGACGAGGCAAAGAAGGACTTTCATTTCCTTAATCCTTTCGGTCTGCTCCGCCCAAAAGCACATCATATTACGATCAAACGGAAACCTCGCCACAATCACTTTGTTGCGACGTCCAAATGTTGTCCGGTGATCGGGTTCTAAATTCCCATAATTGCCTTTGCTTCGTTCAACGCCTTTTCGGAACCGGCATGGTCGCCTGCCTGATGCAGGGATTCGCCGGTTGCGCGCAGTTCATTGACCTTAGCCAGGTCAGTATCCGAGAGTTGCGCGGTTGGAAGCGCGGCGTCTATTGCCGCCATGATCGATGGGCAGGAATTGGCGAAAGCAACAGATGAAACAAATGAAAGAGCCAATCCAAGTATAGCGGAACGCAACATGATGACCTCCCTTTGGGTAAACCGGCCCCTTTTCCAATCTGCCGGTTGTGCGGGATTATACGCGCGAATCCAGCAGGTGTGAAATCTGCGTTGCGGCTAGTCCCTGCAAGGTGCGGCAAACAATGTCGTCGGATCCCCGGCGTTCCATCGTGGGTATTTCGTCATGGCGGCCTGAAACAGTTCGGAGGCCAGAAAGGCATTGAGCCAACGCAGAAGATGCGGCCAGTCCTGCCGGTCGAACCAGTCTCGATCCACCTGCGCAAACTGGCGAACAAAAGGCAGGATGGCCATGTCGGTCAAAGACAGAGTTTCGTTGACGAGATAGCCGCTGGACTGAAGTCGCCGATCGAGATCGTGCAAGATCAATGCGGCCTTGCCACGTTCTTCATCACGGTCAACGGATGGATGTCTGTCGGGATATTTGTAGCGGTCAAGGCTTGCCTTGAACGGCCCGTCATTGATGGCGATCAGTGTGAATGCTCCACCAGAGGCATGTGAACCGGCCGAGTCGCTTTGCTGCATGGCCCAGATCATGATGTCGAGGCTCTCGTCGATGATACGGCCATCGGGCAGAACGAGTGTGGGAACCGTTTTCGAGGGCGAGGCCTCCAGAAACTCCGGCGCCTTGTCTCTCAGGACGATCTCCCGCAACTCGCAGGCCTGCCCTGCGAACATCAGGGCGAGGCGCGCCCGCATCGCATAGGGACAGCGCCGGAAACTGTAGAGAATCGGAAACTCGCTCATCAGGTTTGTGCCCAAGGTTCTGATTTCCAAAAGCAAAAACGCCGGCCGGAGCGAACGTCTGATTTGGTGCCGTCGAAGCTTGTTGACAGCCAGATTGCGTTTCGGATGCCCAGGCCGCAGCGTTCATACACGGATTGAAAAATCCTCCCGTTCACGGGTGAGATGGATTGAATAATAAGGATCGTATGTCAGGTCCCAGGTTTTGTGGAGATAGCTGTTTTCCTTCTGGAACCGAGCTAGTTTTTCGGGAGTGTCTTCTGCGCCGCGGGACACACTTTCAAGATGATAAAGTTCCGCGTAAGGCGTCCAGACATTTTGATAACCGGCTTTGCGAACCTTCAGGCAAAAATCGATGTCGTTGAACGCTACGGACAGGTGTTCCTCGTTCAGACCGCCGACTTCGTTGAACACATCCTTTCGAACCAGCAGACAGGCGCCGGTCACTGCGGAAAGGTTCTGGACCACCTTCAGTCGGTGGTAGTATCCGGCGGAATGACGATCGGCATGTTTATGAGAGTGACCAGCAGTGCCTCCAATACCGAGTATGACGCCTGCATGCTGAATGGTGTCGTCTCCATAATAAAGCTTGGCGCCAACGCATCCGATGTCCGATTGGACTGTCCATGACACCATTTCAGTTAGCCAGTCAGTGCTGATAACCTCGATATCGTTGTTGATGAGACCAATGATTGATCCTTTCGCCTGCGCGACCGCAAAATTGTTGATCGCTGAATAATTGAATGGCTTGTCGTAGCGCAAGACGCGAACATCGGGCCGCTTTTCGATCTCGGAGAGATAGACAAGGGTTTTCTTCTCCTTAGACCCGTTGTCGACAATGATGATTTCCAGATTTTGGTAATCTGTTTTCTCGACGATGGAGTTTACGCATCCTCTGAGAAGATCGACCTTATCTTTCGTTGGAATGATAAGGCTCACAAGCGGCGAGGGGTCGGGCACCAAAAACCGGAATCTGTAGAATGGTGTTTCGGGGGCCGTTTCGACGACTGCCGATAATTCCAGTCGCTCAGCGTGTTCCCTGAGCGCCCGTAGTCCGGCGAGATGAGCATAGCTTTTTTCTGTTCCTGCAACCGCAGTCGACCCCTCAACGGCACGCCAATGATACAGGATTTTGGGAATATGCCTGATTTTTGAAGGGTTTATTCGCTCCAGAACGCGAAGGGAAATGTCATAATCCTGGCTACCTTCAAATCCGGTTCTCCATCCGTCAACTGCGCGAATGTTTACAGTTCTATGGACAGTCAAATGATTGAAATAGTTTTGCGAGCGGAATAGCTCGCGCGAATAATCGGGTTTGAAGTAGGGATCGAACCGTTCGCCATTTGCCTTGATCTTGTCTTCATCGCTGTAGATCAGTTCCGCATCCGGATGGTACGCGATTTCCAACGCGACCTCTGCAAGTGCGTGTGGACGCAGCAGGTCGTCATGATCCAGCAAAGCAACCCAATCGCCGGTGACCAGTTCAAGAGCGGTATTAGACGCTTGGGAGATGTGGCCATTCTCTGACCTGTAAGCCACCTTGATGCGAGGATCTTGAATCTCATAGGCTTCCAGGATCGGTCTTATGCGTGGATCTGTGGAACAGTCATCTGCAATGCAGAGTTCCCAGTTCGGGTAAATTTGCGCGAGAACACTTTCAATTGCGTCGTGAAGGTAGCTGTCTGGCGTGTTGTAAACAGGCATCAGTACGGAGATTTTGGGAATATTGTCCAGCCCGGCGATCTCGTTCGATATTTTCGACAACTCTTGTTGAGATAGAATGTCATGCCGGGCAATCCATTCCTGATATCCGTTCAGAGAGTCGGTTCTGTTCTCCGCAAGCCGCAATAATGAACTGATGCCTTTGAAGCCATTCAATCTCAACTCGTTGAGTGCGCGATTTGCGATTAGTGAAAGGGGGCGGCCGGTTTCACGATGGTGCTTGACGACACGCCAGGCAAGCCGTGCATAGTAGCGAAGCTGTGGCTGCTTCCTTATTTCTACAAATGGCGGTGCGTTGGTGGAGGTATCTGACAGGCGTTCAAACCAAATGCGCCTGGCGGCAAGATGCAGGGAAAAGTCAGCCGAAAATTTGCCAGAAATTTTTCGGCGAAACTTCAAGAGTACGCTTGAAACCGGGTCATTCTTGTCGAGAGGCTCGATATATGCACGGTGAGAGGCCTGAGAATCCCAGCCTGACGGTAGGGCCATCGTTAATGTGTAATGACCCGGCTCCAGGGGTTCACTCTCAGATTTAAAGATCTCGAGTTGTACAATTTTATCGGTCATGGCTGCATTGAATCTAACGGGTTACCGGAGCCTGGTGTCAGTCTCCGGGCTGTGTCTTTTTCGGTGTCTTGCCAGTGCGGGGTCATCCAGCCCAAGGTGTTATCAAGCTCATCATTTGAAAGACGAGTTGGCGAGGGGTCTGGGCTTGGTCACCAATGTCGCCTCGTTCAATGATCGTCTGCCTCAAGGTTAAGCCTATATACGGGAGGGGCATTGGTAAGCAATCAACTTGGGTATGGCTTTAACGGCCATGAGCCGCTTTGCTCTCCCTTTACCCTCCGGTGAAGCGAATTCCCTTGTTCAAAAAGAATGTAGAAACCTGATATGCGCTCGCTTTAACGCAAATGCCTGTGTTCGTGGCGATTGCCGAAGCGGCCATCATTTATCTCATATCGCCCCTGGGTGCTCAATGAACCGGGTTATAAACCTCGAATGGGTTGGCACGGATGAATATATGTTAAATATCTGATCTATCTGGAAAATATATGGCGGAGAGGGTGGGACTCAGGCCAGAACCATCCCATAACCGTCTATAATTGCTGATCATATTGACATCTAAGCATTCTTTAACGGGTCGTGTGGTACATAAAGGTGGTACACATGGTCCTTTTTATGTCGCGTCCTTCAAAGCATCCCAGAACCGGAATCTATCAGTTTCGTAAGCGTGTCCCGGACACGCTTCGGCTCCTAATCGGCAAGACCGAAGAGAAAGTCAGCCTCCGCACCCGCGACCCTGCCGCAGCAAAAGTTCTGCATGCCAAGGTGCTCGCGGAGGTCGAAGATCGGTGGCGACTATTACTAGCGGGAGTTCAGAGCCTGAGCGAGAAGCAGGCGACGGCGATCGGTGGCGAGATATACAGGAGCCTCATAGCGGAGCACGAGGACAATCCGTCCAGGATGCCTCTGGGCATGCTCCTATTCGATCAGGCCCGTCATCAGCCGAATAAGGTTCGAATTACGCTGCTCGGGACAGATCGTGAGAAAACCGAACAGCTTGTACAGAAAGTATTGGATCGTAGTCACGAGCGCATGCGGAAATTCGTCGACGACTTCCTGACCGATAAAGGACTACGTCTTGATGAGCCGAGCATGAAGATGGTGCTGGCACGCGTGGCGGAAGCCGCAATACAGGCGCGGGAGCATATCTGGAGGATGGGTAGGGGAGACTATAGCCCCGATCCAAAAGCGAATCGCTTTCCTCCTTTCGAAGGTCCGCAACAGCCGAAATCCAAACCAGAGCAAGTCGGCTCGGATTCGAAATACCATCTGGTCACGGTGTTCGAGAGCTACGCGAAGGAAAAAGGGATCGCATCGACGACATATGCACAGTGGAAGCCGATCATCGAAAAGGTAGCTACAGAGGTTCCGGATTGCCGGGAACTCACGAAGGAATGGGTGATCGGATGGAAGGACAAGCTGCTGGCGCAAGGCTTGCAACAGAAGTCCATCAGAGACCGATACATCGCGGCGCTCAAGGCTGTATGCACATGGGGCGTTGCCAATGCCCGTCTCTCGGAGAACCCCTGCGCAACGGTGACGATATCTATTCCACGCACGGTCGTCACACGCACCAAGAGCTTCACGACGCCAGAAGCGACTTCCATCCTCGCCGCCACGCTTCGACCAATGTCCGAACGGATGACGAAAGAGATGCAAGCCGCGCATAGATGGGTGCCGTGGCTGTGCGCGTATACTGGCGCTCGGGTGGGTGAGATGTCCCAGCTTCGAAAGGAGGATGTGCAGGAGCATGAAGGGCACTGGCTCCTCTGGATCACTCCGGAAGCCGGGTCCACGAAAAACGGCAACCCTCGCTTCGTCGCACTTCATCCTCACCTCATGGAGCAAGGGTTCATAGATTTCGTCCAGGGCCAGAAAGCCGGACCGCTATTCTACGACAAGAAGTTGGCGCGAGTCCAAAACCCGAAACATCCGCATCACAAGAAAGTCGGCGAAAAGATCTGCAAATGGATACGGAGCAAGGAAGTCGGCGTAGCGGACGAGCGCGTCCAGCCCAATCACGGCTGGCGGCACACGTTCAAGACGAAGGCGCGCGGCGTCGGAATGGATGTCAGCATCCGCGATTATATGCAGGGGCATGTGCCACGAACCGAAGGGGAGGCATATGGTGAGTATCCACCCAAAGCTCTGGCACGGGAGATTGCCAAGCTGCCACGCTTCAGCATCGGGTGATGCTGGGCATCCCCCGATATGCGTCCAGCGACCCTTTAACCAATCTGCGCAATAATCTTCAGGTGCCAGGCAAGGGCCTCGGCTGATGGCTGAGGATGATGCGACTTCGGAACGCTAATCTGCTTTCCGTTGAAGGCAAGAAGGGGAGCGTTCCTTACATCCGCCGCAGCATCTGCCCGCAGCTCGATTGTCAGATCGGGATGAATGCCGAAAAGACCTTGATCGAATGCCCAGTGATGCGATCTGCAAAGGACCAACCCGTTGCGGGCATCATCCGCTCCCTTCAACCCACGAGGTACAATGTGGGCGGCTTCGGCTTCCCAGGTTTTATCGCCAGCATGGCCATTCCCGCACACCGCGCAACGGTAGTCGTAGATCGGAAGCAGACGCCGACTGAAAGCCTTGGACCGGGCAATTTTCTTCACCAGAGACTCGATGATCGCCGCCTCGTTATCGAAGAGCTGCAGCGGAAGGTTTTCGTGCTTCTCCTGCTCCACCTCAGAGGTCACGACTTCCTCTTCGCCAAGCGGGGGATTCTTGATGTCGACCGCTCCCCACCGTCTTGTGCCGACGCTGGCCAGCAACGCTTTGTGGCCCGGAGTGCCAGTCCGATGCAGGGTCAACCTATAGAAAAACGGATCTGACAGGCTCCGCTCCATCACAAGGAAATCATCCGCTTTTGAGAGATTCCGAATTGAGCCCAGATTGCCCGTGATACGAGGTTCCTTCCTCGTTCCGCCCCAGCTTTCATACTTATATTTTGTATCGACTATCCCGAGGGCATCAGTGCCGTCGAATAGTGCCGCACGGATTGCAACCTCTGGACTTGTGTTGCTGGCCGACGGTTTGTCGAGCTCTGGGAGAAAGCGTTCAAGCTCCTGTACAAGCACAAACCCGCCCTGCTTGTTGCGATTTTCGGGAGTGTCATTTTTTCGAAGTCGCTTGAAGAATGGATTATCAAAATCGTACACGGCCGAATCCTCATGGTTGCAAGAGCGCTTTTATGAGGGGGCCTGATTGAATTGTCGATCGAGAGTGCTTGCCGACGCGAGCCTGATTTGATCAGAGAATCCTGTAGAGGACGAATGATCTCATACCCGGATTGACCTCAGCTCGCCGACAAAGGAGCATGTTAAAAGCCGCTGTCATTGGGCTGGCACCCTCGGCGGCTTTTAGGAAAGTATTCACATGATTGCTTACGGCGACATTGATGTAAAGACCCCTCACACGGGTAGTTGACCCCCCGGCTGGGACATACCCCAGCCGCATCGACGCCCACGCACACCCAAAATCGTTGTCAACAATTAGGCTTCGACTACGCTGCATTCGGCCCTCGCCAGCATCTCGAAAATCTCCATCCTTATAACAGTCGTGACGGCGGCATCCGGAACGGTGTCATCAGCTTCGCGCAACGTGTGCACGATGGCAGCGGCAAGCCGTGGAAGGAATGGACGGCTCGCGCTGGTTCCTGTGCAGTTGATGAGGCTGAACGTCTGCTTCGTCAGGACAACCGGGCCGATCTCTACGTTTCCCAGGCAGCTTTCGGGAAATGGCGGTCGATCTCTGACCTGACGGCGATCGGCGCCTGCTACGCCGACCTTGATTATCACGGGGTATCGCGATGGCGCGGAAAAGCTCCGGCTGATGTGGCTGCGGCGGTTCTCGGTCATCTCGAAGAAGCGATGTTGCCGCATCCTTCCTATATCCTTTCCACGGGCCGGGGGCTTGTCTGCGTATGGCTGACGGAGTTGCTGCCCCGTGCCGCCCTGCCGCGCTGGAATGCCGTCCAGAAGCGTCTGGGGGCGGTCCTGGAGCCGTTCGGAGCGGACAAGCGGGCACAGGATGCCGCCCGCGTCTTCAGGCTCGTCGGGTCGGACAATAGTCGCGCGGATCATAATCGGCGGACGGTTGGCATGGTGTGGTGTCATGGATCGCCAGAGGTTCCCACGCGGCACGTCTTCGGGACGCTGGCCGATGAGGTGCTGCCAGTCACCCATGCCGAGCTCATTTCCCTGCGTGTCGAGCGCGCAAAGCGCAAAGCGGAAGGCAGGGACAAGACTGAACCAGCCAGGTATCTGTCGGCTCGGACATATTGGGAGACGGTCCTGACCGATCTCCAACGTCTTCGGGCATACAGGTACCCAGTAGGGGCGTTGCCAGAAGGCCAGCGTGACGCCTGGTTGTTCCTGGCGGCGTCTGCGGTCTCCTGGATTTCTCCGCCCGAGGCGCTTGGGCGAGAATTTAACGCGCTCGCGAACGAGGCGGCGGGATGGCGTGACAGCGAAACGAAATCCCGAATGTCTGCTGTCATCAAGCGAGCCCGACAGGCGGCTGCGGGGCAGACGGTAACGTTCGGTAGTCTCGAAGTGGATTGCCGCTATCGGATGAAGGCCAACACGATTGTCGAGTGGC
This sequence comes from Phyllobacterium sp., assembly GCA_050726055.1. Taxonomy (GTDB): domain Bacteria; phylum Pseudomonadota; class Alphaproteobacteria; order Rhizobiales; family Rhizobiaceae; genus Phyllobacterium. The sequence goes on from JBOHIW010000006.1 coordinate 37,322, forward strand.
TGGGCATCGATCCGGTGGAGCAACGTGCCGCGGGACTCCGGGTTCTGGTGGACGAGGATCGGAAACGTGAACTGTCGGTTGAACGGACAGAGAAGTCGCGCCGCCGTCGTGGCGTAAAGGATCGGACCGAACAACAGGCCGCGCGGCTGGAGATGGGGCAGAAGGCCCTCTATCTCCGGGCATCGCAGGGGATGACGGTTGCGGAACTGGCCGCCCACCTCGGGGTGTCGGTCGGGCAGGTGCATAAGGCCATGCGGCAGGCTGAAGAGAAGTGATTTTGTATGGTGTATCGTGCTGGGGGACAAAGCCCCCCAGACCCCATGAAAGGTAAACACCATACACCGCATCACTTCGTGAATATGCCGCGTGTCGGCGTGACGGCTGGATAGTCGTCACCATGCATCACGTAAAAATACGTGATGCTCGTCGTCTTCAGGACGGCGACAAGGCCCCCGCCAGGTCCCTCGGAAGAGTCTGGCGGAAGCCTCCCCGAAGGGCCGACGCTTCGACCAGCGGAAGAGGCATTAGTCGGTCACTAAAGACTTGTTCCCTGCTCCGCCGGCGCCGAAGATTCTTCCACCAGCATTCATCAGGAGGATCACATGCGGGAATACGATCTGCCAATCATAGTCACGAACCACGGCCCGCCTGCGTCGGCGCTGCTCAAGGTCATTCGGCTGCAAACGTCGTGGTACGCGGTAGTCTGGGAGAACCCGGAACGATATGCCAGCTTCTCGCAGGACCGGACAGAACTGAACGGCGGCCATGAGCATCTGGACGACGGTGATTTCCTCAATCGCGTCAGGCTCATCGCCAGTTTCACCCAAGGCATCGATTACGACTATGCGGAGGCTGTGTGATGGTCCTGAATATCACTGACACGCTGCGCAATCGCGTTCGTCGCATGGTCTATGCCAAGGCTCGGGCCGAAGGCCTTGGCATCTCTCTCATGACCCAGATCAAGGATGATCCGAGGTTCGGACCGCTCTATGCCGAGCACAAGGCTGCATACGAAGAATCCCTGATGCTCGAAGCTAGGACGCTCGGCATGGTGGATGGCAACGTCGATCTCCTCGAACGGCTTATTCGAGATGTCCATGCGGAAGGCGGGGCGACCTCCCGGAAGCACTGATGAGTTTCCAATTCGTGCATCTCGAAGCGTTCTCGCGCAAGGGCGACGGCAAGGGCCGCTCCACGGGCTTCGTGTTCGCCGAAGCCCGGCGTGATCCCGGCGCGTCCGTCCACGTTGCGAATCCATCGCTGCCCGTCGTCGTTTTCGGCGTCGGCGTGGACGAGGTGGAACGGCTGCACGATGCCGCCGCCGATACCGCCATGGCAACCCCGAAGGGCGGCAAGCCCCGGCGCGTCCAGAAGACGCAGCACACGCTCATGACCGTCGTTGCCAGTCACCCACACACGATGGAAGAGGTCCGCTCCGATCCGGAAAAGCAACGTGAGGCTGAAGATTGGGAAACGCGGACCGTTGCATGGCTCCGTTCACAATACGGCGACAAACTCGTGTCTGTCGTGCGACACGAAGATGAACGCCATTTCCACATCCACGCATACATCGTGCCGGACGATCCGGCCATGCGTGCCTCGGCCCTGCATCCAGGGCAGTGCGCCAAGGCTTCAATCATGGCGGCCGGTCCTGCCGAAGGCGAGGACTTGAAGGCGTTGAACAAGCGCGGTGATGCGGCGTATCGAGCCGCGATGCGGGCATGGCAGGATGCTTATCACGAGACCGTTGCCATCGCGTGCGGCCTGACGCGCCTCGGGCCGCAGCGGCGGCGCCTGACGCGGGCCGAGTGGCAAGCGGAACAGGTTCAGGCCAACGCCCTGAAGGCGACTGTCGAGCGGGCGAAGGCGGTGAAAGAGCGGGGCGAATCCTTCATCTCGAAGACAAAGGAAGATGTCGCGGCAATCCGCGAGGAAGCGGCCGTGGCAAAGGCCGAAGCCGATCGTCAGCTCGTCGCCGCCAGGGCCGTCACAGAAGCGGCCAAAGAGGCACAAGACAAGGCCATCGCAGAACAGCGTAAAGCCCGGTCGATGATGTCCCGCGTCCGCGAGGAGGCCGCTCGCGTCCGGGAGGCGACGGCACGGCTCCAACGTCTACCTGGCGCGCTGCGCAGCGCGCTCGATGGCTTCAAAAAGTCGAAGGTCGCGGCCCGCATTCGCGCCGCCATTGATGCCGAAATGGAAGCGCTCCGGCGTGCCGTATCCGATGCCGCCGACCGTGCCAGCACCGCCGATGCCAGGCGTAGGGAGGCGGAGGCGCGGGCGAAGACCTTGCGCGACAACCTCACTGACTCCGGGCGGCAACTGGCAGCGGCCCGGCAGGAACTCGCGACACTCCGCCCGCCAGAACCAGAACGCGCGCCGGGCATTTCGACGCCTGCTCTGCGAAGACGGTGATGTGCCGTTTCGAGACTCTGGAATTGTCAACAATTACAGAATGTTAAGCGTCCACTTTTTTGCAGAAAAATGCGCATTCGCTCTTGCCAGCCTCTCCGATTGGCGTCACCATTTTTCTTGTCAGCACGACGAAAGAAGCGCTGACGCCGCTATCGATCCCCGCGTGGGGTTAGGAGACAATGCCACTCTCCGGAGTGACAACCTCTGGATAATCGTTCCCCAAGAGGGATCAGGTTGCGGTCTCCATTGGGGCCGTTAACACAAATCAGGGCCGTCCCTCCGGGGGCGGCTCTCACGCCCGCAAGGGTCTTCTGTTTTCCGCCGCGTAGGTGGTTTCCTCCTTCCAAGGGAGGTTTTCTCTGCATCAGCAGAGATGAAGGGGCGGTGTTTCGCCGTGCCGTCCTTATCCATTAATCCAGAAAGGCCACAGCAATGCGGACTATTGCACACCTGACTCTTTTCACAGGCAATCTTCGTAACAGCCCTCGCCATGAGGTTCCCAAAAGCGTCATCGACAAGCTTACGCCTTATGTCATGAGTGCTGGCGGCGAAATCGAAAATACGGGCTGGACCGTGAAAATGATCCAAGGGGCAGCTCCCGGCTCCTGCTGCTTCGAACTCCACCATTCCGGCCTGTGGCTATTTTCCTGCTACATGGCATGGACGAAATCCGCGAGTGTGCCGATGTGGGAGATCGTCAAACAGGTTTCTGAAACAGCGTGCCCAAGGCCGAAATCCACGCCCTGGCTGGCAGTGCATGCCATGCCTCTCATGCCGATGATCATGTCCAAGGCTCCCCACGCGATCATGGAAGCTGGCGACCTTGAACGGTGCATTGCATGGACTGTTATCGAGGCGATGGCAGGGAGAAAGCCTCTCGCTGCCTGACTGCGAGATATCTGCCCTCCTGTGACAGAGGAGGGCATCAGGCCGCTTCCGCGAACCTCGCAGACGGCGGCGCGGTAGCCTGTCGAGGCATTTTGCGGCGCTGGCTTCGATCGGCCTGATATTCGACCAGCAGCCTCAACGCCTGTCGAAGATCGGATTGCGTGGCTTTCCTCATTTCCCGGAACTCCTGGATGCCTTCGATGGCGGAGATTTCCAGCGCCAGATTGTCGAAGGTACGCCCCCCAAGTATTCGACGCGCACGATTTGCTGATGCCTTCACGTTGCGTGCCGATGCCTTGGATCGTCCGCGCTTGTGAAGCCATTGCAGGAAGCGTCCTTCGATATCTGGGACGGACCTTCCTGCCTCGCGATCGAGGATCACGCGACCAAGCGCGGTGGCAACCGGGGCTGGTACGGCGTTGGCGATCATCTGCAAGATGTCCTGCTTGGCGCTTGCTCGCCATTCCCATGATGTGGGGAAGCCCTGAATGCGGGAAATCTGCTGGACAGTCAGAACGGCGGTATCGACCGCTGCAACAGGATCGCCGGGATGCGGTGCTGACAGATAGCGCGGCGTCGGTCGCTCCCAGGCCGTGCGCGTTACGGTTGGAAAGGGCTCATCGATCGTGCGCACGCCTCGACCAGCACGAACGGGACGGGAATACACGTATCCGTTCCTGATCAAGGCCGCATCGTCGGGATGCGGCTGGTATGAGGCGGGAATGGGCCTCATCGACCGTTCACGGATCGTAGGGGCAGGTTCATCAGGCCCCCATATCGAACGCCTCGCCTCGGAAGTTGCGGGGAAATAGATCGCTGTAGGTGTGACGGACCCGAACAGATCTCGGAGCGTCATGACGGGTTGCGCTGCCGCCGCGATCGATGAAGCAAGAAAGTCGTCTCGCTCTCCGATCCTTCCGATCACGAACAGACGCCGCCGTGATTGCGGAACCCCGTATCGGCTGGCATTGATCCTGCTTTCTGTGATCCCGTACCCGGCTCGCTTCAGGATTGCCCGCGCCTCGACCCACGTTGCTGACTTCGCGCAGCCGACCACGTTTTCCATCACAAACCATTTCGGCCTGACGATGGAAACGATCATGGCGAAGGACAGTGTCAGCCGGGCATTGTCGGCTTCCATGCGGTTGCCAGCAGTGGAATAATCTTGGCAGGGAGGGCCGCCGCAGATCAGATCAGGGGCCAGACCGATGATCTCCGGAACGATCGAAAGCAGGTCCTTGAGGTCCGCGACTACGGCATGATTGCCAACATTGCGATTGTAGGTTTCGACCGCAACGAGCCAGGCGTCATAAGCGCGGACAATCTCGAATCCGGCCTGCTTCAAGCCGAGCGACATGCCTCCAGCTCCCGAAAATAATTCAACAACCCGCATCAAATCCCCATAGCCCATCACGTAATCTTACATGACGGGGTATGGCTCACAGGCTCCTACCAAATCGCAAAGAAGGAACGACAGAAATAGCAACGCTGGACCAACCGCCTTCTGTGTTTCCAGAAAAACTTGTTAACGTTCTCTTTATGTTCTATGGATAGATTCCTGCCGGGATGTCAGAAAGATTCCCTGTTCAATACGAGGTGATTCATGTCCGATTTTTCCATCCTCCGTCAGAAAGCTGGTTTAAGCGTGCCTGAGGCTGCAAAGCTGTTGGGCTACAACGAGCGCCAGGTTTATCGCTGGGAGTCTGGAGAGAACGCCCCTCGTAAGGTTGTGACGGACAAGCTTGAAGCCTTGCGTCTCGAGCGTTGTGCGGGTGCTGCCGAGCATTCTTTCACCTTCATCGATCTTTTCGCCGGAATTGGCGGCCTGCGTCGCGGTTTCGATTCCATCGGCGGCAAGTGCGTGCTGACATGCGAATGGGACAAGCACAGCCAGCAGACCTATCGCGCCAACTATCCGGATGACGAACATGAGATTCACGGCGACATCCGCCAGTTACACGTCGACGATATTCCTGATCATGACGTACTTTTGGGAGGCTTTCCTTGCCAAAGTTTTTCGATCGCGGGTGTTTCCAAGAAGAATGCCCTCGGCCGTCCTCATGGATTCGCGTGTGAAACACAAGGCACGCTCTTCTTCGAGATTCAGAGAATCCTTGAGGCAAAGCGACCCAAGGCGTTTCTCCTTGAGAACGTTAAGAACCTCGTAAATCATGACAAAGGACGCACGTTCACGGTGATCCGCGATGTCCTGGAGAACCAGCTCGGCTACACAATCGGTTTCAAGATCCTCGATGCGAAGGCATGGCTGCCGCAGCATCGCGAGCGTATCTTCATCGTCGGTTTCAGAGAAAACCAAGGCTTCTCCTTTGATGACCTCCAGATCCCGGATGTTTTGAAGGGACCGAAACTCAAGACGATCCTTCACCCCGAAACTGGTGATGAGGCTCCAGAGAAGCCATTCACCGATGGCAACATCGGGCGCGTTTCGGACAGGTATACACTCTCCGATAAGCTCTGGGCTTACCTCCAAGGCTATGCACAGAAGCACAAGGCCGCAGGGAATGGCTTTGGTTTCGGGCTGTTCACTCCGGAAGGCATCGCTCGCACGCTCTCTGCACGATATCACAAGGATGGTTCGGAGATCCTGATCTCAAGAGGCGATGGGCGCAATCCCCGTCGCTTGACGCCGCGAGAGTGCGCACGCCTCATGGGCTTTGACGGGCCGGGCGAGAGCAACTTCAGGATTCCCGTCTCGGACACTCAGGCCTATCGCCAGTTTGGCAACTCTGTCGCCGTTCCAGCAGTGAAAGCCGTCGCCGAGCTCATGAAGCCCTACATCCTCGACTATCAGGAATACGAGGAAGTCGCCAGAAAGCGGGCCTGATGGTAGATATCGTCAGCCCCGAGAAGCGCAGCGCCATGATGGCGGGCATCCGGGGTAAGGACACGAAGCCCGAGATCGCGATCCGCAAGGCTCTCTTTGCGTTGGGTTGGCGCTACCGCATCCATGACACAAGGCTACCCGGCAAGCCTGATCTGGTATTTTCCAGGCGCAAGGCCGTAATCTTCGTTGAAGGTTGCTTCTGGCACGGACACGACTGCCACCTGTTCAGGATGCCATCTTCTCGTCAGGAATTCTGGGGGCCGAAAATCGGGGGCAATCGGCGGCGCGATGTCCGTGTGCGGGCTGAGCTTCACGCGTTGGGCTGGCGATATCTTACCGTCTGGGAATGCGCCCTCAAAGGTAGAACCCGATTGCCATTTCCCGCCCTCATCGCCACGATCGGCCAATGGCTCGAATCGACGGAGCCGACCGGGGAAATCGAAGGGGTGAAGGATGGCGCTGGCTGATCTGACAGACTGGATGAACGATTTTGGCAGACCAGGATATGTCTGGTATGCGAAGCGCCTGTCTGGCAACGACACCCTCGCAAACGGGTCTCACCAGGCTGGTCCCTACATTCCCAAGGCGTTCCTGTTCGAGGTGCTGCCTAGCATCCACCTGCCCGAGGTGGAAAGGCCTGATACCTTTTTCGAACTATACGTGGACTCCCATCCGGACGTGAAAACGATCAGGGCGGTCTGGTATAACGGGAAGCTCCACGGTGGCACTCGAAATGAAACCAGACTGACTGGCTTCGGAGGTGCCCAGTCCGCGCTTCTCGATGCCGACAATACCGGAGCACTCGCCATATTCGCATTTCGTCCAGAAGCAGAGACGCTGGCAGCGGAGTGCCATGTGTGGGTCTGCGGCGGTGAAGGCACAGAGGCCGACTTGGTAGAAGAGCGGCTTGGACCTGTCGAGCCGAAGATCCCTGTCATCTGGCGTCCGGGCGTGTCGGAGCCCCAGGCTGACCTGTTCAGCCGTGCTCCTCCAGCAAGGGCTTCCTGCTGGCTGCAGCCAGACGAGATCCCTGCTGACTGGCTGATTACATTCCCGACAGGCCGCGACATTATTGCAAAGACGATCGAGCTGCGTTCAACGACTGGAATGAATGCCGATGTCCGATTGCTACGTCGGCGAGCATGCGAATTCGAGATCTTCAGGTCCATCGAGGAGGCGAGCTGGCTGCCAAAGATCAAGGAGGGTTTCCATTCGATCGACGGCTTTCTCGGACTTGCCAATACGATCTTGCAGAGCCGAAAATCGCGCGCGGGCAAGTCTCTGGAGTACCACACGGCATCTATCTTGGAGGAGGAAGGCTTCACGCCAGGATCAGCCTTTGTTCATAATCCGCTTATAGAGGTGAACAAGCGTCCGGACTTCCTTTTCCCCAACCTCGCCGCTTACGAGGATTCGTCTTTTCCCGCACATCGGCTACGCATGCTTGCCGCGAAAACAACGTGCAAGGATCGGTGGAGGCAGATCATAAACGAGGCGGATCGAATTCCGACGAAGCATCTCCTGACACTCCAGGAGGGAGTGTCCGAAGCCCAATTCCGCGAGATGACCGAAGCAGGCGTCCGTCTCGTGGTTCCATCGGGAATCCATGATGCCTATCCGGAAGCAGTGCGCTCTCATCTGATTACGCTCGAAGAGTTCATTGGAGACGTTCGCGCGGCCTGAGAGGGCGGGCCATAATTGCGCCGGTCCCGACCTGCCCGCATCCTGAAAGGAAGGCGCGGCAGCGGAGGATCGGGAATGTCAGTAATTAACGAACGGATCGAGTACGTCTATCAGTCAGCAGCTTGGCTGGCCGAAGGTGTATTGATCGAAGCCTGTGAAGAAGATTGGCCCGCCGACCAGATCGCGCAAGCTGCGGGGGAGTGGCATCGGACACGGGAGCTTCTGGCGCTCTCGAAACGCTGGCGCGAGAAAGTCCGCCGGAGTGATGTCGATGGCTAAAAAGAGACGCCGCCGGACGTGTCTGGATGAGATGCGCCGCGCTCTGGCGGAACGGCAGCGGCAACGTCGGGGCAGTGATCCAGCGGGCAAGGTTATGCTTCAACTGCTCACGCTGCTGTCGGCCCTTCTTGCGATGATGCCGCCGATCCCGATGCCGTCGTTCTCGTTTCCCTTCCGTGCTGCGCGGCGGTCCGTTCTGCCGATCGATGACGACAGAGGGCCGACGGCCTACGCGATGGAAAGGGGCATTGAACCGCACTACTACGCCACGAGCCGCCCGCGCCCCGTGCTGTCCTTCCGGCGACTGGTGAAGGACTTGGCGCGGCCCCGAAAGGCTGACCGGGCACGCGAGCTTCTGGAAGCGCGGGTTCCGCCTGCCGCCATCGAGTGGCTGCGCGATACGATCGACACTGGCGACCTGTGGCGACTCCGGATGACGGTCCGGCCCGGTGCATCCGACGATGAGGTTACGGCGTCCATGCTGGCAACCGCGAAAGCATGGGAAGCCGAACGGCAGCAGGCAGCTACCCCGGCGCCGCAAACTCCGGATGACGATCTGGATGAGACTAAAGGGCCGAAGCCATGAACGACGAAATTGCCAGCGCCAGCCTCGTGGCCTTCCTTGATCGCCTCGGACTGCCGCAAGCGGCCCGCGACCGCGTTGTCGAGATTGATCGGAAACTTGCCGGGGAGCTTGAGAGCAACAACCTGGATGGGGAGGGCTGCGCAGCCCTCGTTATTGAAGCGGCAGACCTGATCGCGGATTGCGGTCCATCAGGCTTCGAATGGTCGGGGTGGGACGCTGAAGATTATCCGGGCGATGCCGATGGCTTCGATCTCGACAATATGGAATGGGGCGAAGATTGATCCGCGCTGCCATGCTTCTGCTCGGGTTCGCTGTGGCCTTGCCAGTCGACGCTGAAATGATTTCACCCGCCCTGACGTGGGGGGGGGAAGATAGGACTTGCCGAACTGGACGGATTCCGTTCCGCCTCCCGCAGCCTTCACAATGTCAATTGCCGGGGAGGCATCTGTGACGGAAGGGGCGGCGCTCGATCTCCGCCCGGTAGTTAATCCGATCGTCACCGGGCTGACGCCGCGCTCCCTGCCGTACCTGCTTTTCGGGCGGCTGCCGCCCGGTACGACTTTCGACGCCGAAACGGGGAGGATCGGCGGGCGGGTAATGGAAGCCAGATCGCATCGGGTCTGGGTGTCGGCGACGGATTCGACCAGAGCGACGGTGATGGCCAGAACCACCATCGTCGTGACCTGATGACGCGAGAACGGGGCCAGTCGGCCCCGTTGTCCACTTTGTAATCGATTTTAAAGGCCGTAGGAGGCCTTCCGGACAATCGGGTGGTGTCTTTACCCGTCCGATCTCGGGCTGGTGCCTGCTCGCATCTGGCGTTCGGTTTCCTGAATGGTTTCCCATACGCCGAGCAAGTCTGTCCGGATCTCCATGAGGCGCCTGTCGAGGTCCTCGCCTCCCGGCCATCCCAGACGGCCTATCCGTTCAAAGCCTCTGGCGGCATCGCGGATTTCGTCCATCAAATGGTTGTAGCGGTGCCAGTTCAGTGGAAACTGTTCGGTGGGGATGTTCGTGATATCCGTCATGCCACGTTCCCATCGACTGTTAGAAGCTTCGCTTGCGTGGCGTTCTGCGTCGCGATTTCGTCAAACAAGGCGTTCCACTCGTCGTTATACGCCTTCATGCTTGCATCCCGTGCCGCTTTTTTCCGTGCTTCTTCTGCTTCGGCGATTGTCGCCTTTTCTGCCTCGTATAGCTTTCTCCACTCATCAACCTTGTCCCAATTCTCACTACGGAGATGCTGGGTGATAGTGACGTTGCCAGAGTCCAGATAGTCCCACGCGGCGTTTTCCGACAGCGTTGTGATCCCTTCCAGACTGCGGAGTACGAGGCCGATGGCGCACCGAACCGATGTCGCGCCAGGGATTTCTTCTGGCTTCGTGTCGCCGCTGAGGACGGCTTCGACCCGTTCTCTCACTTGTGTTTCGAAGTCCATTTCAATGTCCTTTCATCAGGCCGCTGCTTCTCACGGCGCTGAAGCTATGGTCGGTTGCATTTCAGCATGTGTCCAGCGGGTCGATTGCTATTCGTCGGTCGCTATGGAGATGTCGAAGTGATCGCCCTCCCTCTCGACCCAGCATCCTTCGATGCATCCGGCGCAACGCTTCTCGATGTGCTGGGCGATCGCTTCACCGATATCGCCATCGTCTGGCAGATAGTCCCAGAATCGCAGATCACGCTCGATGTATCGGTGCATGACGCAGGAACGGCATTTGTCGTCGATCGTGAGCGCGTAGGTAAACACATCGTCGGTGGGGAGAGTCCCGTCTCTCATATCGGTGCCTTTTCGGTTGGGTTGGTTGTCATGTGGAGAGCGGCATGAAGCCTGCTCACGCTCCGCATCTCTCGACTTGCGCCAGGATCGGGAGTCGGGTGATCGGGGTGGCATTGGAGCGGAGCAGAAACGGCTCAATGGATCGCTTGTCAGAAAGCTGATGCTGAACGGCCATGAGGAAGTGGCGCGTCAGGAATGGCGACAGCGTCACATACCGGATGCCACGGAGTACCATTGTCGCCGTATCTACCAGATGCACGTCGACGCCGAGCCGTTGGTGCTCGTTCTCGAGATCCGGTAGCCACCGCGCCTGCTCTGGGATGATCCTCGCATCGAATGGGCAATCCAGGATGATCGTGCCGAACTGGAAGACCCAGAGGATCAAAGGCCCTTCCACGATGATTCCGGCCTTCATGGGGTCATTCCTGATCGAACGCGCTTCGCTCCTGATCAAATTTGGCATGGCGATCTGAAGGATGTTGCCCCCATCGGTCAGGAAGTTGGCAGCAGCCCCTTCGTAGGCTCGGACAGGAAGCGGGTATTGCTCTCCCCGTGAAAATTTCATAAAGCTCATGTGGACCTCCTGTTGAGCGTTGATGACTGAGACAGGGTTGCCGCTTTCGAAGGAAAAATCGAGGAATTCCATATCCTTGAGGCAATTGCGTCATGCCTTCGCGACCGTTTTGAATCCTTGCCACAAAGGATTCGAGGGGGGCCGAATCCTTGCATCGGCAAAACGAGTCCTTGGCGAATCCTTGGAAAAATATTTCACGCCGCTGTCAAAAAAGTTTCCAGAACCCTGAGACCCCGCCGCTGGACATCGCGGGCAAGAGCTTTTCCGCTGTTCGGAATGCGCGTCCGCTGAACAAGGTGCTGCGCACCAGTCTCGCGGTGTCTGACGAGGATCTCTGCACGGTAAAAAAGGGTGCCAATCGCGTCGGCATGTACGGTTTCGATGACGAGGACATCGATTGCGAGCCCGCGAATTACAGTGGTCGTCGTCTTCATCCGAAATTCTCCTAAAGCTCTGAAAACATGTGTTTTATAGCAACTTTCAGGAGTCGAGCCCAGGGCGATCGGAAATCATTTCCGGGCCTTCCGGAAACAAGGCGTCGAAGTCGTTAACGTGATTCGGACTAGCACGGTGGAGCGTGAGGGCGGTCAGGCACAATCTGCCGGGGTAGTGCGGGAGCGCCAGCGACACGGCCCGGCTGATTGTGCTTGACGGACCGGAGCGACCCAATCCTACCGCCCCCGGAGCAGGCCAAGAAGGCCACAGGCCGTAATGCCCTGCTCCGGACTAGGCCACGCGCCAATGAGCGTGGGGGAGGGCAAGGCCGTGCGCCGCGCCAGGGGGCTGAAGCCCCCGCGAGGTCCATGGAAAGTGAGCATATCGGAGACGGGAGCATAGCGACCCGGAGGGACCCGGCGGGAATTCGCGCATGCCGAGACCGGGCGAAAGGTAGCCGCAGGAGATCCAGCATAGCGCCGCCAATCAAGGCGGGGATCGGGACCGACTGCCTCCGGCGCGGCATTCCTTATTGTTGACACAGAAAAATTGACGTCGTAGCGCTAAACACTGTCAACAAACCGTGCGCCACAACAGTGGTACACACAGCTCTAAATTGGCCCGTTAAATTACTTATTTTTCAATAGCTTAGCAGTTGTGGCGGAGAGGGTGGGATTCGAACCCACGGTGGAGTTACCCCCACGCCGCATTTCGAGTGCGGTACTTTCGACCACTCAGCCACCTCTCCGCATAGGATGTCGCCGCAACACGAAAATGCCGGGAGCAACATACCAAGGACAAATGAGCAATGCCGTATGCGATTGCCAAGTGTGCGGTGCGCTCAATAGCGGCCTTGGGCGCAAGACACAAGAGAAAAATTGTCCGTCAGCTTGACTCTTCACTCTCGTCAACATTATAAGCGCACGTGAACTTGGGCGTGGACTCCGTCTGCGCCCCTTGTGTATGAGAAATTGGGCCTTTTATTTCCGGTTTTCTGGTTGTTGAAGGCTTGTACGATAAACTGTCAGACTGACAAAAAGACAGCCTCCGCGAAAGCGGGAGAGCTGGACCGAACACCGAAAGGATAAAAAATGTTCGCAGTCATCAAGACCGGTGGCAAGCAGTATCGCGTAGCCGCCAATGATCTGATCAAGGTCGAAAAAGTTTCAGGCGAAGCTGGTGAAATCGTTCAGTTTGCCGAAGTACTTCTGGTTGGCGAAGGCGAGACCATCTCGATCGGCGCTCCGGTGGTTGAAGGCGCACTCGTAACGGCTGAAGTCGTCGAGCAGGGCCGCGGCAAGAAGGTGATCGCGTTCAAGAAGCGTCGTCGCCAGAACTCGAAGCGTACGCGCGGTCATCGTCAGGAATTGACGACGATCCGGATTTCCGAGATCCTGACCGGTGGTGCGAAGCCTTCGAAGAAGGCCGCAGAGAAGAAGCCCGCCGCGAAGAAAGAAGCAGTAGTGACCGAAGCTTCGGCAGACGAAACCGCAGCAGCTCCAAAGGCTAAGGCAGCGCCAAAGAAGGCAGCTCCGAAGGCCGAGAAGCCAGCAGCAAGCGAATAAGACAGGTTTAAAGGAGTCATCCCATGGCACACAAAAAAGCTGGCGGTTCTTCGCGTAACGGTCGCGATTCAGAATCAAAGCGCCTTGGCGTGAAGAAGTTCGGCGGCGAGAAGGTTCTCGCCGGCAACATTCTCGTGCGTCAACGCGGCACCAAGTGGCATCCAGGCGTCAATGTCGGTCTCGGCAAGGACCACACCCTGTTTGCTCTGGAAGCTGGCGCGGTTTCTTTCCGAACCAAAGCCAATGGTCGTACCTTCGTATCGGTAAACCCGATCGCGAAAGCAGCAGAGTAAGCCGGTACGCTCAAAAGCACCGGCGTCCCATCGGACCCGGTGACTGGCAGCCAAAAGGCCAAAAGATCAAAAAGGGGAGATGGGACGGTTTCCATCCCCCTTTTTCGTATCTGGAGGACAGAAAAATGGTTGCCGAAATACTTGATGAAAAGGACGAACGGATAAGATCGGGCGGCGGAGAACGGATAGGATGTCCGGTTCTCGTGACCGAACGGTTGGTCCTGCGTGCGCCGCACGACGAGGATGTGACCGCAATTGCCAATCTCGCCGACAATATCCGCGTCGCCGAGATGCTCCGTCGCATGCCTTCGCCGTATAATCGCGAACATGCGCAAGATTTTGTGCGCCGTGCGAAAGCGGGCGAGATTGGCAAATGCGTTTATTCCATCACCCTTGCGAATAATGGCGCGTTTGTCGGTTGTTGCGGGCTGCACGATCACGGCCACGGGCTGGAGATCGGCTACTGGCTCGGCGAGCCCTATTGGGGCGCGGGCTACGCTACCGAAGCTGCTCACGCGCTGATCGACGTCGCGTTTCGCGCAACCGATATCGACAGGCTCCATGCGGCGTGCCGGGTGAAGAATCTGGCATCGCGTCGGGTGATTCACAAATGCGGTTTCCAGTATGTCGGCATGGGCATGATGGATTCCCCGATCAGCGGCAATGTTCCGATCGAGCGCTATACGCTGGATCGCAAGACGTGGATTGGCCTGAGAAGCTGGGGGAGCTAGGCAATGAAGAGCCCGGCCGAGGTTCGTGGCCGGGCTTTTTGCCTAGGTGGATGTCATGATTGAAAACGATGTGCATATAAGGCCTTTGGGCGTGGGTGATGTGAAGGCGTTTCGCGAGCTTCGGCTTGCGGCAATGCAGCGGGAGCCCGCCGCATTCGGCTCGAGTTATGAGGAAGAGGCTGCTTGCCCGGATGAGTTCTTCGCGGCGCGGCTGCATCGTAACCATGGCAGCGTCGTCTATGGCGCCTTCAAGGGTGCAGAGCTGGTCGGAATGGCCGGGATGTATGTGCTTGACCGCCGCGCCTCGCTTCATCGTGGAACGCTTTGGGGTGTGTTTGTCGATGCGGGGATGCGGGCAGGGGGCGTCGGTGAGATGCTCGTCCGGGCTGTGATCGATCACGCGGCGCAGACCGTTATCATTCTGGATGCGAAGGTGGTCTCGACCAATGATAAGGCGCGGCGACTCTATCGCCGGTTGGGATTTCTGCCCTATGGAACGGAAGTGAAGTCCCTGCGTATCGGCGGTGCGTTTTACGATCAGGAACTGCTGGCCATCGATTTCAGTGAGACGCGACCGGATGCGGCGGCGGCGCTGCGCCCTTGATGTCGCATGAATCCAGACATGCCAACAGTTTCCATCTGAGCCATTTTCCTGTATTGGCCAGTACCATCACAATAAGGCGTTTAACCGATGAAGTTTCTCGATCAGGCAAAAGTATATATTCGCTCCGGCGATGGCGGCGCGGGTGCACTGTCGTTCCGCCGTGAGAAGTTCATCGAGTTCGGCGGACCGGATGGCGGTGATGGCGGGCGCGGCGGCGATGTGTGGGCTGTTGTGGTCGACGGATTGAACACGCTGATCGACTACCGTTACCAGCAGCATTTCCGCGCAAAGACGGGAATGCACGGCATGGGCCGCCATATGACCGGCGCCAAGGGCGACGACATCATTCTCCGCGTGCCGGTTGGAACGCAGGTCTATGAGGAAGATAATGAAACGCTGATTTGCGACCTGACCGAACCGGGGCAGCGCTACCGGCTGGCCAAGGGCGGCAATGGCGGCTTCGGCAATCTGCATTTCAAGACCTCGACCAACCAGGCGCCCCGCCGCGCCAATCCCGGCCTGCCGGGGGAAGAACGCACCCTCTGGCTGCGGCTCAAGCTGATTGCGGATGCGGGGCTGGTTGGGCTTCCCAATGCCGGCAAGTCGACATTCCTCGCCAGCGTGACGGCGGCCAAGCCGAAGATCGCCGACTATCCGTTCACGACGCTGCATCCGGGTCTCGGCGTTGCGCGTATCGATGGCCGGGAGTTCGTGCTCGCCGACATTCCCGGACTGATCGAGGGCGCGCATGAAGGCGTTGGTATCGGCGACCGGTTCCTCGGGCATGTGGAGCGGACGCGCGTTCTGCTGCATCTTGTTTCGGCGCAGGAAGAAAACGTAGCAAAGGCCTACAAGACGGTTCGCGGCGAGCTGGAGGCCTATGGAAATGGCCTTGCGGACAAGCCCGAAATTGTGGCGCTGAGCCAGATCGACACGCTGGATGCGGATGCGCGAAAGAAAAAAGCCGCAGCGCTGAAGAAGGCGGCAGGCAAGACGCCGCTTCTGCTTTCGGCGGTCAGCCGCGAAGGACTTGATCATGCGCAGCGCGCACTGGTGGACGTCATCGCGGAAGCCAGGGTGGCGGAAGCACCGGTTGAAGTGGATACGCGTTGGGAAAAGTGAGCCGATAGGATGAGCCTGCGACAACTGGGTGCCTACCGTCGTGTTGTGGTCAAGATCGGGTCCGCTTTGCTCGTCGACCGCAACAAGGGCCTGAAGCGGGAGTGGCTGGAAAGCCTTGGCGCGGATGTCGCAGCTCTGACCGCGCATGGCGTGGAGGTGCTTCTGGTTTCGTCTGGCGCCATCGCGCTCGGACGCACCATTCTGGGCCTGCCCAAAGGCGCGCTGAAGCTGGAGGAAAGCCAGGCGGCTGCGGCTGCCGGTCAGATTGCCCTGGCAAAAGCCTATTCCGACGTGCTGGGCGAGCACCAGATAAAGGCCGGGCAGATTCTGCTGACGCTTTCCGATACGGAGGAGCGGCGGCGCTATCTCAATGCGCGTGCAACGATCGGAACGCTTCTGAAACTCAAGGCGGTGCCGATCATCAATGAGAACGACACGGTCGCCACGACTGAAATCCGTTATGGCGACAATGATCGTCTGGCGGCGCGGGTTGCGACCATGATGAGCGCCGACCTTCTGGTTCTGCTTTCCGATATTGACGGCCTTTACACCGCCCCGCCGCATCAGAATCCCGATGCGGAGTTCCTGCCCGTGGTCGATGCGATTACGCCGGATATCGAGGCCATGGCCGGTGCTGCCGCATCGGAATTGTCGCGCGGCGGCATGAAGACGAAGCTCGATGCGGGCAAGATCGCCAATGCGGCAGGGACCGCGATGATCATCACGTCCGGCCTTCGGATGCATCCGCTTTCGGCCATCGATCGCGGCGAGCGCTCGACGCTTTTCAAGGCAAGCATTTCGCCCGTCAATGCCTGGAAGACCTGGATCTCCGGCAATCTCGATCCGGCGGGTCTGCTGACGGTCGATGAGGGCGCCTTGTCAGCTTTGAAATCCGGCAAGTCCCTGCTGCCCGCAGGCGTAAAGACGGTGGAAGGCGATTTTCATCGTGGCGATACGGTTGCAGTCATCGGGCCGGACGGACACGAGGTTGCGCGCGGCCTGATTGCCTATGATGCACCGGACGCTATAAAAATTGCCGGGCGGAAGAGCAACGAAATTGCCGGTATCTTGGGTTATGATGGCCGTTCGGCCATGATCCACCGGGATGATCTGGTCGTGCGGGGCGCACGCACCACGTCAAGGCAACGCGCGGGAGAAGGGCAGGACCATGTTGAGCAAGGTTGAGGCGCAGGCCGACATTGAGGAACTGATGTCCGGTATTGGAAAGAAAGCGCGCACTGCCGCGGCCCCGCTGGCGATTGCCTCGACGGAGCGCAAGAATGCTGGCCTGATCGCGATGGCGGATGCGATCGAGCGCAACTGCGATGCGATCATCGCGGCCAATGCGATCGACATAGGCAACGGCGAGGCCGCGGACATGTCGTCAGCGCTGCTCGACCGCCTGAAACTCGATGCGGGCCGCGTCAAGGCGATGGCGGATGGCATTCGCGCCATTGCTGCCCTGCCAGATCCCGTGGGCGACGTGATCGCCGAATGGGACCGGCCCAATGGCCTGCATATCGAGCGCGTGCGCACGCCACTCGGCGTCATCGGCGTGATTTATGAAAGCCGCCCGAACGTGACGGCCGATGCCGGTGCGCTATGCCTCAAATCCGGCAATGCCGTTATCCTGCGCGGCGGTTCGGATTCGGCCCATTCGTCAAAAGCCATTCACATGGCGCTGGCGGAAGGCTTACGCACCGCTGGCCTGCCCGAAGATGCTATCCAGATCGTGCCGGTGACGGACCGCGCTGCTGTCGGTGAATTGCTGAAAGGGCTTGGCGGCAATCTCGACGTGATCATTCCGCGTGGCGGCAAGAGCCTTGTGGCGCGGGTGCAGAACGAGGCGCGGGTACCGGTTTTTGCGCATCTGGAGGGGCTTTGCCATCTCTATATCGATGCCTCCGCCGATCTCGATATGGCGCGCCGGATCGCCGTCAACGCCAAGATGCGCCGCACGGGCATTTGCGGCGCGGCGGAGACGCTTCTTGTCGATCGTGCCGTTGCCAAAACCCATCTTCTGCCGATCCTGCAAGACCTGAGGGCGGCAGGGTGCGAAATTCGCGGCGACGGCGATGTCGTGGCGACGTTCAGCGATACTCTCCCTGCGAAGGACGAAGACTGGTCGACGGAATATCTCGACGCGATCATTTCGGTGGCGCTCGTTGATGGCATTGATGGCGCGATAAGGCATATCAACACCTATTCCTCGCATCACACCGAAGCCGTGGTGGCCGAAAATCCGCAGGTTGTGGAGCGCTTCTTTAACGAGATCGACTCCGCGATTTTGCTGCATAATGCCTCGACGCAGTTTGCCGACGGCGGCGAGTTCGGCATGGGCGCGGAAATCGGCATTGCGACGGGCAAGATGCATGCGCGCGGGCCGGTCGGCGTCGAACAGCTTACCTCGTTCAAATACCGCGTTCGCGGCAATGGTCAGTTGCGCCCATGAAAGCGTTGAATTGAACCAGTTTTCCGATCTGCGTGCGCAATATCCCGGTGTTTCAGCAGCGCATTTGCGAATGCCCCATGTCGAGAAAGGCATGGCGGTCGGCCTGTTCGGCGGTTCCTTCAATCCGCCGCATGGGGGCCATTCGCTCGTGGCGGAAATCTCGCTGCGCCGCCTGAAACTGGACCAGCTCTGGTGGCTGGTGACGCCGGGAAATCCGCTCAAGGACAGCCGCCAGCTTGCGCCACTCGACGAGCGTCTGGCGCTTTGCGAAAGGCAGGCGAAAGACCCACGTATCAAAGTGACGGCCTTTGAGGCCGCCTATGACGTGCGTTATACGGCGGATACGCTGGCTATCATAAAGGCGCGTAATCCCGGTGTTCATTTCGTCTGGATCATGGGGGCAGACAATCTTGCCGGTTTTCATCGGTGGCAACGATGGCGCGAAATCGCCATGACATTTCCCATAGCCGTGATCGACAGGCCAGGCTCGACGCTTTCCTATCTTTCGTCGCATATGGCGAAAACATTCGGCTATGCGCGGATCGATGAGGACGATGCCGAGACGCTTGTGCGCAAACGGCCTCCGGCGTGGTCGTTCATTCATGGGCCACGGTCTTCGCTGTCTTCCACGGCGATTCGCAACGGGACCGCGAAATTACCAAAATAGGGGTAGAACCGGCGTCGTGTCTTGAAACGGTGATGCGACTCTGCCTATCTTTATGCTGTGCAGCGCAAGACAGGGCTGTACGGTTGTTCTTGTTAGAAAGGAAAGGCACTGAGAACAGCAATTGACAAGAAGGTTGCAATCGCACCTTCAGCAGCTGAGATGGGCGGATTTGAATCCGTGTCTCATGCTCTCGAAACGGTTCTTGCCAGTTTGGACAATTCCAAGGCGGAATCAATCATCACCATCGACATTCAGGGCAAGTCGGCACTCAGCGATTATATCGTGATCGCGTCGGGCCGGTCGCAGCGCCACGTTTCGGCGGTGTGTGACCATTTGTTGCGTGCTCTCAAGGATATCGGCTATGGCAACGCCAAGGTCGAGGGGCTTGCCAATGGCGACTGGGTGTTGATCGACACGGGCGACATCGTGATTCACGTCTTCCGCCCGGAAGTGCGCGAGTTCTACAATCTTGAAAAGATGTGGGGCGCGCCGGATCTGGATGAGGAAACCGTTCACTGATCCGGATTTGACCGGAACAGGCTGAGGGCCATGCGTATCAGTATTTTTGCCGTCGGCCGGATGAAAGCCGGGCCGGAGCGGGAGCTTGCGGGCCGCTATCTGGACCGGTTGAAAAAGAGCGGTGGTCCCTTGGGACTGGATTTCGCTGGCGTCAGCGAAATCGTGGAGAGTCGCGCGGCCCAAGCGGATTTGCGCAAGCAGGAGGAGTCCGGAAAACTCCTTGAAACGCTCGATCAGGGCGGCGCGTTGATCCTGCTCGACGAGCGGGGGAAGGTGCTGGGATCAGAGGCCTTCGCCAATTCCATTGCCCGTTTTCGCGATGACGGCAAGCGGCAGCTTGTTCTGGCGATCGGCGGGCCTGACGGACATGACCCGAAACTGCGGGATCGCGCCGATATCGTCCTTGCGCTTGGCGCCATGACATGGCCGCACCAGATTGCCCGCGTATTGCTCGCGGAGCAGCTTTACCGCGCCACGACAATTCTTTCCGGCCATCCCTATCATCGCTCCTGATTGCAACCGGGGCATTCAGCCTGGGTTCATCCGGTGGTGCGACAATCGCCGGACAGGACGCCTGTTGCGACGTCTGAAATATTACAAAATGATAATGCGGTTGGGGCTGTCTTCGGGTGTAGGAAAGCATCAAATGCCGGAGGGGGTGAATCATGGGCGCAAGGCCATGTGTGGGGTTGGCGCCAGATCGGGTGCTGATTTTTTGTTGGAACGGGGTTCAAGGCTGATGTTGCAGACAACGCAGAAAAATCGGGAGGATGAGAAGCCGAACCTAACTGTTGTGCCGGGTCCAACGCGGGCGAAACCCGTCAGAAAGCGGCCTCGGCGCTGGCTATGGCTGCCGGTCGTACTGGTGCTTGCGGGGACCGCCTATTACGGCTGGACCAATTATGCGCAAACAACGCCAGCATCCGGCATTGTCACGGACGTGGTGACGCGCGGCAACATCGAGAACAGCGTAACCGCTGTCGGAACGCTTGCGGCGATCAAGGATGTCGAGGTCGGCGCCCAGGTGTCCGGCCAGTTGACCGGGCTTCACGTCGAGATCGGCGATGCCGTGAAGCAGGGTGATCTCATTGCTGAAATAGACCCGAAATCGATCCAGAACAGAATCGAAATCGATGAGGCGGAACTCGCCAACCTGAAAGCGCAACTCGTCAACAAGGAAGCACAACTCGTTTTGAAGAAGGCTTCGGCCGCCCGCCAGCGGTCGCTCGTCGCGAGCCGCAGCGTCTCGCAATCGGCGGTTGACGAGGCGGATGCCGCGCTGATTGCCGCGCAGGCCGATGTGGACGCCACCAAGGCGCAGATCCGCAAGCAACAGGCGACGCTCGACGGCGATCGCGTGGATCTGGGTTACACCAAGATCTATGCGCCCATGAGCGGGACGATACTGGCGCAATCCGCAAAGGAAGGCCAAACCCTCAACGCCAACCAGACGACGCCGACCATTGTCACCATGGGCGATCTCTCGACCATGACGGTCGAGGCGAAAGTGTCCGAAGCCGATGTCGGCAATCTGAAGGTCGGGATGGACGCCTATTTCACGTTGCTCGGCCAGCCGGACAAACGCTTTACTGGCAAGTTGCGGCAGATCCGGCCGACGCCGGACACGGAAAACAACGTTGTTCTGTATTACGCGCTTTTCGATGTGCCCAACCCGGATGGTGCGTTGATGATCGACATGAGTGCGCAGGTCTTTTTCGTGGTTTCATCCGCGAAAGACGTGCTGACCGTCCCGCCCTCGGCGCTGATTTCGTCGCGCGGCGCTGATCGAAAGCCGGCCATGCAGGTCAATATCGTCACGGCGAGCGGCGCAACCGAAACCCGCGACGTGGAAGTCGGCATCCGCAATCGCGTCCGCGTTGAAATCAGGAGCGGTGTTGCCGAAGGAGAAAAAATCATAGTCGGTTCGTCCGATGGCGGTGCTGGCCGCAACGCGTCGTCTCGCAATCGCGGCATGAGAATGCCGCCACCGATGTTCTGATCGGAGCGCAACCGGTGACCTCGCTCATCTCTCTCAGGGATATTCGCAAGACTTATACGAACGGCGATCTGGCCGTGGATGTTCTGCATGGCATTTCGCTCGATATCGAGCCTGGTGAGTTCGTTTCGATCATCGGGGCATCAGGGTCGGGCAAGTCCACGTTGATGAATATTATCGGCTGCCTCGACCAGCCGACGGGCGGCTCCTATCTGATCGAGGGCGAGGATGTTTCTCACTTCGATGCCGACGAACTGGCAGCATTGCGCCGCCGTACATTCGGCTTCGTTTTCCAGAGCTATAATCTGATCCCGACCGCTACGGCGCAGGAGAATGTCGAGGTTCCTGCCGTTTATGCAGGAACGCCGGCGGGCGAACGGCGGGAGCGCGCGACGGAGATTCTCACCGGCCTCAAACTGGGCGATCGTCTCGATCATCGGCCCAACCAGCTTTCCGGCGGCCAGCAGCAACGTGTTTCCATCGCGCGGGCGCTGATGAATGGTGGGCGGGTCATTCTCGCCGACGAGCCAACAGGCGCGTTGGACAGCCAGAGCGGCGAGGAAGTCATGGCGCTGCTGCGCTCCATGAACGAGGCCGGGCACACAGTCATCATCATCACCCATGCGCGGGAGGTGGCGGAGCAGACCGATCGCCAGATCGAGATCAGGGATGGCCAGATCATCTCGGACAGGCGGCGCGCACATCGTTCCGTCAATGAAGCGGCAGGGAAACTGAGGCAGGAGGCTGAAGCAAGCACCGCCGCATTCGCGGACATCACCGAGGCCGTCAAGATGTCGCTGCGCGCTCTCAAGGCCAATCTTTTCCGCACCGTCCTCACGCTTCTGGGCATTGTCATCGGTGTCGGTTCCGTTGTCGCCATGCTGGCGATCGGCACCGGCGCGCAGGATTCGGTTCTCAACCGGATCGCGTCGATGGGGTCCGATCTTCTGGTGGTGCGGCCCAGTATGGCCAATTTTCGGGGCGGTTCTGGCGGCAGCGTCGTGACGCTTGTGCCAGCCGATGCCGACGCTATTCTTGAATTGCCGAATATTGCCTTTGCGGTGCCGGAAATGACCAGCACCGTAACGGTCCGTTACGGCAATATAGACTATTCGACCACGGCCAACGGCACGGTTCCGGCTTTCACGCTGGCGAAATCCTGGGAGGTGCAATCGGGTGAGTTTATCAATCAGCACGATATGGACACCTATGCGCCGGTGGTCGTTATCGGGTCGACGGTGGCGAAGACGCTGTTTCCCGACGGCAAGAATCCGCTGGGCGAATATATACTCGTTGCCAAAATCCCGTTTCATGTGATCGGCGTGATGGCCGAAAAGGGCGCGAGCGCGGGTGGTAACGATCAGGACGACACGATCATCGTGCCGCTCTCGACGGGCAATCTGCGCCTGTTCGGCGCGCGCAACGTGCGCACCATCACTGTGCAGGTGAAGGACGGTTCCGGCATCGATGTCACGCAGGACCAGATTCAGACCCTGCTCGATCAGCGTCACAACAAGCAGGATACGCAGATCACCAACATGGCTTCGATCCGCGAGGCATTTACCGAGACATCCAACACGCTGAAGCTTTTCCTTGCATCGGTCGCCGCGATCTCGCTTCTGGTCGGTGGTATCGGCGTCATGAACATCATGCTGGTGAGTGTCAGCGAGAGAACGCGCGAAATCGGCGTGCGCATGGCGACTGGCGCGCGGACGCGCGATATCCTGCTTCAGTTCATCATCGAGGCGCTGGTCGTGTCGGTGATCGGTGGTGTGTTGGGAGTAGGGCTTGGAATAGCGGTCGGTTTCATCGCGCAGGCGCTCGGCGCGACGATCAGTTTCACCACTGGCCCGATCGTCCTTGCGTTCGTTTGCGCCTTGGCGACAGGCCTGATCTTTGGCTTCCTGCCCGCCCGCAACGCATCGCGGTTGCAACCCGCCGTCGCGCTCTCGTCCGACTGATCAGGTGAAGAGACGGCTTTCGCTGGCCACCAGATCGGAGATGAAGGCCGAGACCGTGGTTATGCGGCGCAGCGTCCGCATCGATTCGTGGTAGGCCAGCCAGTAGGAGCGCTGGATTTTCCGTTCGGGCAGAACCGGAATGAGGTCGGGATAATCGGCGGCGATGAAACTGTGCAGGATGCCGATGCCGCCGCCAGCGCGCACTGCCTCCACCTGACCGAGCGCACTCGACACCTCGAATGAGGGTTTCCATTCGCGGCTGATCTCGGTGGCATAGTTCAGTGATGGGCTGATCACCAGATCCTCCACATAGCCGATCAGCCGATGGTTGCCGAGATCGTCGATGCTCGACGGCGTGCCGTTGCTTTCGAGATAGCTGCGGTGGGCAAACAGTCCCAGTGAATAATCGACCAGCTTGCGGGCGATCAGCCGCCCCTGATCCGGCCGGTCGACCGTGATGGCGATATCCGCTTCGCGGCGCGACAGGGAGAACGAGCGCGGCACCGGAACGAGCTGAATGGTCAGGTCGGGATAGCGGGCAATCAGGCCGTTGAGGCGCGGGGCCAGAAATGTCACGCCGAAGCCATCGGGCGCGCCGATGCGGATGGACCCTGAAATCGCCACGTCCTCGTCGCCGACGGATGAGCGGGCAGAAAGCATTTCGGCTTCCATGCGCTCCGCCGCCAGCAGGAAGGTTTCGCCAGCATGGGTCAGTTCGCAGCCATTGGTCCGCCGGGTCAGAAGCTTGGTGCTGAGATCGCTTTCAAGCGCCGAGAGACGTCGACCGACCGTCGCATGGTTGACGCCGAGCCGTTTGGCGGCGCCGAGAATCTGGCCCGAACGGGCCACAGCTAGAAAAATGCGTACGTCGTCCCAATTCATGACGGATCTCCCACGTGCGAAACGTACTTCAATTTTTGCACAACGGATACGCTAATCCGTCGCTTGCTTATTGTTATTTGCAAGGCGATGATGCGCCACAGACAAAAATCAACTCAGGGAGGATGCTTATATGCGTCAGGTCGGACATTTTATCGGTGGCAAGAATGTCGCCGGGACCAGCGGTCGCACAGCGGAGATCTATCAGCCGCTCGATGGAACGGTTCAGGGCACGGTCGCCTTGGCAACGCCTGCGGAAGTGCGTGCCGCTATTGAAAACGCCAAGGCTGCGCAGCCGGCATGGGCTGCGACCAACCCGCAGCGCCGTGTTCGCGTCCTGCGCAAGTTCATCGAACTGGTTGAAGCCGAGTATGATTCATTGGCCGAACTGCTCGCCCGCGAACATGGCAAGACCATTCCCGACGCGAAGGGCGATATCCAGCGCGGTCTGGAAGTTGTCGAGGTTTCTCTCGGTTCGGCGCATATGCTGAAGGGTGAATTCACAGATAATGCAGGTACGGGCATCGATACATATTCCATGCGCCAGCCTCTCGGTGTCGTTGCCGGTATCACGCCATTCAACTTCCCGGCCATGATCCCGCTGTGGAAGGCCGGTCCCGCCATTGCCTGCGGCAATGCCTTCATTCTGAAGCCTTCGGAGCGCGATCCCGGCGTGCCGATGCGACTTGCCGAACTGTTCATCGAGGCCGGTCTTCCGGCTGGTATCTTCAATGTCGTCAATGGCGACAAGGAAGCTGTCGACACGATTCTGGACGACCCGGATATCAAGGCTGTCGGTTTTGTCGGCTCCACGCCGATTGCGCAATACATCTATGCGCGCGGTTGCGCCAACGGCAAGCGCGTGCAGTGCTTCGGCGGCGCGAAGAACCATATGATCATCATGCCGGACGCCGACATGGATCAGACCGTCGATGCGCTGATCGGCGCCGGTTACGGTTCGGCTGGCGAACGCTGCATGGCAATTTCCGTTGCCGTTCCCGTCGGTCAGAGCACGGCAGACCGCCTCATGGAAAAACTTATTCCACGTGTTGAAAGCCTGAAGGTCGGCCCCTCGACCGATGCGAGCGCCGACTATGGCCCTCTGGTGACGAAGCAGGCGTTGGACCGTGTGCGCGGCTATGTCGATCTCGGTGTCGAGGAAGGCGCGAAGCTGGTTGTCGATGGCCGTAACTTCAAGATGCAGGGCTATGAAAACGGCTTCTACATGGGCGGTTGCCTGTTCGACAATGTGACGTCGGACATGCGCATCTACAAGGAGGAGATTTTCGGTCCCGTCCTGTCGGTGGTTCGCACCAACAATTATGAAGAAGCGCTCAAGCTGCCGAACGACCATGAATATGGCAACGGTGTTGCGATCTTCACCCGCGATGGCGATGCGGCCCGTGATTTTGCCTCGCGCGTTCAGGTCGGCATGGTTGGCATCAACGTGCCGATCCCGGTTCCGATTGCCTATTACACCTTTGGCGGCTGGAAGGGTTCGGGCTTCGGCGATCTGAACCAGCACGGTCCTGATGCATACCGCTTCTACACCAAGACCAAGACTGTGACTTCGCGCTGGCCATCCGGCGTCAAGGATGGTGCCGAGTTCGTCATTCCGACGATGAACTAGTCAGCGGTGTTGCTGCCTCGTCGTCCAAACAGGTGACGGGCGGCAATAGCCAACGAGAACAGACAAGGGGTTGTGGTGCTAGCGCGCCGCAGCCCCTTGTTCTTGTGCAAAGCCTTGGCAAACACCATGTTTTATACAGGCGAACCGGGCGTTGAACCTGTTTCAGCCAGCAACGGAAGCCGGATCGCAGCATGAACTTTCCGGTGGAAATCGCGGGATTGGCCGCGGCCTTCCGATACCCTGTCATGGACAGTTCCGTTGGGGGTCAAAGACGGCCAAGGACGAGCGTCATGAAACGCATCCATCTTCTCAGGATCATGCAATGCCTTGTTGCAGTTATCGGTATCGTCGCTTCCGCTGAAGCATCGGCGCAAGTCGTCATCTGCGGCAACCGCAGCGCCATCGTCCAGCAACTGGAAACGAACTATCAGGAAAAGCAGACCGCCTATGGCGTTATTGCGGACGAAGCGCTCATGGAGATTTACGTCTCCAGGAAAGGCACCTGGACGATTGTGATCACCGAACGGAACGGCCGCTCCTGCATTGTTGCGGCGGGCCATGGGTGGGAACAGGTGCCGGTTTCTCCGGGGATGGAAATCCGTACGAACGCCAAGGGTTCATGAACTGCGGCATGGCACCGAGACCATAGCCCGAAATCAGGGCACGAGATGACGCATTTCCTGAATGAGGTGGGCTGCGGCTTTTTCCGCAGCCGTGCGGTTGCGCGAAACGATTGCCTGAATGAGATCCGTATGCGCCAGCGCGGAATGGTGCAGATCGTCCGGATTGCGCAGGAAAAACCAGAACCGTCGGGAATGGGTTTGCAGCGGCGCGGCGAGGCGGGCGGCGAATGGGTTGGCGGAAGCGATCGCCAGCACGGTGTCGAAATTCTTGTCGGCCTCCATGAAGGCTTCGACATTTTCGTCGTCCACGGCCTGCTTCATGGCCTGCGAGGCCATTTGCAGCCTTTCATGATGCTGCGGCACGGCATTTTGCGCCGCGTCCCGTGCCAGCACACACTCGACACCCTCGCGCGTATCCAGAACCTTCGTGATGTCCTTGGGGTCCAGAGGAGCGATCACGACGCCGGAGCGAGGCCTGATCTCCATCAGGCCCTCCCATGACAACTTCTGGATAGCCTCGCGGACAGGCGTGCGGCCCATGCCGGTCAACTCTATCAGCGCCCCCTCCGTCGCCACCGTGCCTGGAGCCAGCTTGAGCGTCACGATCATTCGCTCAAGGATACGATAGGCCTGTTCGGCCAGGCTCTCACCCGCGCCGGTGATCGTGATGAGGTCTGATGGACCGGCCATGCGTGGTTGCTCCACTTTCTCTATTGACATCATTGGATATTACAGATATATCACTGATATATCAATAGGAGGTGGGTTATGTGGTCAGGCATATTTCCCGCAGTTTCAACCAAGTTCAAGGCTGGCGATACTCTCGACGCCAAAGAGATGGAGCGTTGCTCCCCGATCCTGATGGATGCGGGGCGCGACGGCATTATTGTTTGCGACTCTCTGGGCGAAGGCCCGACGCTGATATGGCGAAAGCTCGAAATGCTGAAGATCGCGCAGGGCGTTGCTGGCAAGAAGCCTGTTTTGATGACGGTCAACGAAGTGGCGCCGCGCGAAGGCGCCAATCCGGACGAAACCGTCGCTATCTACCGGCTGATCAAGCAGGGTCGCTATGCCGAGGCTCTAACGCTTTATCGCTGGTTCTGTCCGCTGCTTGATCTTGATGTGTCCACCCATCTGGTGCAGAACATCAAGCTTGCGGAAGTGCTTGAGCCTGATACGAACGATCGTGTATGTCAGCCACGCCAGCCGCTGGCAGGGGAGCGCCGGGCCGCCGTTGAAAAGATCGTCAAGACGGCGATTGCCGACCGGTCGGTCTTGTCCGTGGTCTGAACGGGTTAAGGGCGAGTATCTTCTGGGAGGAAATGCAGAAATCATGAGTGTCACTTCCGAAAAGGAAGAATTTGTGGTCGTTGGTGCCGGTATCATCGGCATCTGCGCTGCAGCTTATCTGGCCGAGGCGGGTCATAAAGTGCTCGTCCTCGATCGCACGGGTATTTGTGAAGAAACGAGCTCCGGCAATGCCGGAGCTTTTGCTTTTTCAGACATTCTTCCCATGGCTTCCAAGGGGGTTATCGGCAAGGTGCCGGGCTGGCTGATGGATCCGCTCGGGCCGTTTACGATCCGTCCGTCCTATTTTCCTAAACTCGTTCCCTGGCTTTATCGCTTCTGGCGTGCCAGCCGCTCCGACATGCTGGAAGGCACGGCCAGGGCGCAGGTGGCCATGATGCGTCTGGCCGAGCCGGAAATGCTCGCCCTCATGGCGCGCGCCGGATCTTCCGGCATGGTGCGCGAGGACGGCTCCCTGGAGCTTTATGAAAGCGAGAAGGAACTGAAAGCCGGGCTGCCCGGCTGGAGCGTGCGCGAGCAGGCGGGGATCGAATTCCGCCATCTGCGTGGCGCTGAACTGGCGGACTGCCAGCCGGGACTGTCCGGCCGTTTCGTCGCCGGAACTTTCGTTCCCGGCTGGAAGACGGTCAGCGATCCCAAGCTGGTCGGCAAGGCGATCTGGGCCTATGCGGAGAGCAAAGGCGCGCGGTTCAGGCAGGCAACCGTAACCGGCATAGCCCATTCGAACGACGGCGCGACGCTGCGCTTTGGCGACGGCGGCTCGATTGCCGGGCGGAAGATCATTCTTGCCGCAGGCGCCTGGTCGCACCGTCTGGCCCGCCAGTTGGGCGACATCATCCCGCTTGAAACGGAGCGCGGCTACAATACGACATTGCCGGTAGGCGCCATCGATCTGAAGCGCCAGCTCATCTTCTCCGGTCACGGCTTTGTTGTTACCCCCATGGAAACGGGCGTTCGCGTTGGTGGAGCCGTTGAACTGGGCGGACTCGAGCTGCCGCCGAATTATGCTCGCTCCGAGGCGATGCTCAAAAAGGCGAAACTGTTCCTGCCCGATCTGGACACAAGCGGCGAGC
This sequence comes from Phyllobacterium sp., assembly GCA_050726055.1. Lineage (GTDB taxonomy): Bacteria > Pseudomonadota > Alphaproteobacteria > Rhizobiales > Rhizobiaceae > Phyllobacterium. The sequence continues at coordinate 66,227 of JBOHIW010000006.1, forward strand.
GGCAATGGATGGGCTATCGTCCATCTCTTCCGGATTCTCTGCCCGTAATTGGCCACGCAAAATCCGGACCGAACATCGTCTATGCTTTCGGGCATGGCCATCTGGGCCTGACCCAGGCGGCGGCGACAGGGCGTCTTGTCCGCAACCTTGCTCTTGGTGAGAATTCGCCGCTCGATCTTGCTCCATTCAGTCCACAAAGGTTCTAGTTATCATGGCACGCCATTCCTTTTTCTGCGTTGACGGACATACCTGCGGCAATCCCGTTCGCCTCGTTGCTGGCGGCGGGCCGGATCTGAAGGGCGGCACCATGATGGAGAAGCGCCTTCATTTTCTTGCTGAGTATGACTGGATCCGGACGGGTCTCATGTTTGAGCCGCGTGGCCATGACATGATGTCTGGCTCGATTCTCTATCCGCCCACACGCGACGACTGCGATGTCGGCGTTTTGTTTATCGAGACTTCCGGCTGCCTGCCCATGTGCGGCCATGGCACCATTGGCACCGTTACCATGGCCATTGAGCATGGCCTGATCACGCCGAAGACGCCGGGCACGCTGCGCCTCGACACGCCTGCGGGCCTCGTGGTCGTGGAGTATCGTCAGGAGGGGCAGTATGTGGAGGAGGTTCGCCTGACCAATGTTCCTGCATTCCTTTATGCGGAGGGTCTGGAAGTTGAGTGTCCGGATCTCGGAACGCTCCATGTCGATGTGGCCTATGGGGGCAATTTCTATGCAATCGTCGATCCGCAGAAGAATTTCACGGATATGGCGGATTATCGCGCGCTCGATCTCATCGGCAGGAGTCCCATCCTGCGCCAGCGCCTGAACGAGCGCTACGAATTCCTGCATCCGGAAAAGCCGGAGATCAATCGCCTGACCCATGTTCTGTGGACAGGCAAGCCGACGCGGCCGGAAGCCCATGCACGCAACGCCGTTTTCTATGGTGACAAGGCGATCGACCGGTCGCCATGCGGCACCGGAACGTCCGCCCGGATGGCGCAACTCGCTGCCAAGGGCAAGCTCCGGCCGGGTGACGATTTCGTGCACGAATCAATCATCGGCTCGCTTTTTCATGGTCGCGTGGAGAAGAATGTCGATGTCGCAAACAGAACGGGCATTATCCCGTCCGTCGCGGGGTGGGCGCGTATGACCGGTTACAACACCATTTTCATCGATGATCGCGATCCGTTTGCTCACGGCTTTGTAGTAGCCTGATTGCGACATGGGGAAAACCGGCTTTACGCTTACAACTTAAGTCTTAGAGATGATCTGTTGCCTTTGTGAGGAAAAACAAGGAAAAACAAATAGATAGTTATGTTTCGGGGCGTACTCTGAATTACGGTTCCGACATTGCCGGAACAAGCAAAAAAGGGTTGCTTTCTCGGTGGCAGACGTTAGGTGTAAAAGGAATTGGGATACACGGGAACGCCCCGCTGCGGGCAAAAAATAACCTCCCAATGCATAAAGGGGTATCGTCTTCGATGGAGTATTTCATCCAACAAGCGATTAATGGGCTTACACTCGGTTCGATTTATGGCCTGATCGCAATTGGCTACACCATGGTCTATGGCATTATTGGCATGATCAATTTTGCTCATGGTGACGTCTTCATGCTCGGCGCCTACATGGCCCTGATCGTATTTCTTATCCTGACAACCTTCCTGGGCGGTATTCCTGTGGCGCTGGCCCTGCTGCTCATGATGGTTGTCGCCATGATCCTCACCAGCTTGTGGAGCTGGACGATGGAGCGCATGGCCTACCGTCCGCTGCGCGGTTCGTTCCGCCTTGCGCCGCTGATCACCGCTATTGGCATGTCGATCGCGCTGTCCAACTTCGTTCAGGTAACGCAGGGCCCGCGCAACAAGCCGATCCCGCCGCTGGTGAACGACACCTATTCGCTGCTCGGCACCGATATCACGATCTCGCTGAAGCAGATCATCATCTTCGTGGTCACCGCAGTTCTGCTGACCGCCTTCTGGTACATCGTCAACAAGACCTCGCTCGGTCGCGCCCAGCGCGCCTGCGAGCAGGACCGCAAGATGGCGGCGCTCCTTGGCATTGATGTCGACCGGACGATTTCCATCACCTTTATCATGGGCGCGGCGCTCGCGGCAGTGGCCGGCACGCTGTACCTGATGTTCTACGGAGTGATATCCTTCACCGACGGTTTTATTCCTGGTGTCAAGGCGTTCACGGCCGCCGTTCTTGGCGGTATCGGGTCGCTGCCCGGAGCGGTGGTGGGCGGGCTTTTGATCGGCCTGATCGAAGCCCTCTGGTCGGCTTACTTTTCAATCGACTACAAGGATGTGGCTGCGTTTTCCATTCTGGCGATCGTCCTCATCTTCCTGCCGTCCGGCCTTCTTGGCCGGCCTGAAGTGGAGAAGGTGTAATCATGGCCGATATGTCTGTTGAACGGCAATCACTCTATGCCCGTGCAACGCGCGAGGCGTTGTTTGCGGGCGCTCTGGCATTGGGCCTGTTCTCACTTGTCGTCGGGTTCAAGACCGACCAGAATATTCGCAACGAACTGGTCCTCATTCCCCGCCCGATGCTTCTCGCTATCTTCGTGCTGGTGGCTGCGGTCGGCCGGTTCGCTACTGTGGCCTTTATCGCCCCCTGGTTTGAAGCGCGCAAAAGCCGGAAGGCAGCCAGGGCCAAGACAGCCGCGCCTGCGGAGCAGTCGTTCTTCAAGCGCCACTTCGTGCGACTCGGCATTTTGTTTCTGTTTGTCTATCCGGTGCTGATCGTCCTGATGGTCGGTATGCAGGGGTCACTGAAATGGGTCGATAATTTCGGCGTCCAGATCCTCATCTATGTGATGCTGGCGTGGGGGCTGAATATTGTCGTCGGGCTGGCTGGTCTGCTCGATCTTGGCTACGTCGCTTTTTATGCGGTGGGCGCGTATTCCTATGCATTGCTTTCGACCTATTTCGGCCTGTCGTTCTGGATGCTTCTGCCGGTGGCGGGAATTCTGGCAGCTTTCTGGGGTGTGATCCTTGGTTTTCCGGTGCTGCGCCTGCGCGGTGACTATCTGGCGATCGTGACGCTGGCCTTCGGTGAAATCATCCGTCTGGTGCTGATCAACTGGACTGAAGTGACGAAAGGTACATTTGGCGTCTCCGGTATCCCCAAAGCGACATTGTTCGGCATTCCGTTCAATGCCAGCCCTGAGGGTTTCGCCGCGACGTTCGGTTTGACCTTCTCGGCGGCGCATTATAAAATTTTCCTCTATTATCTGATCCTGCTGCTTGCGTTGCTGACGGCCTGGGTCACAATCAGATTGCGCCGAATGCCTATCGGTCGGGCGTGGGAAGCGCTTCGTGAAGACGAGATCGCCTGTCGCGCGCTTGGCATCAATACGACGACCACGAAATTGACCGCCTTCGCGACGGGCGCGATGTTCGGAGGTTTTGCGGGCTCGTTCTTCGCCGTGCGCCAGGGCTTTGTCAGTCCGGAATCGTTCGTGTTCCTTGAATCGGCGATCATTCTCGCCATTGTGGTTCTGGGCGGCATGGGGTCACTGATCGGTATCGCTGTTGCGGCTGTGGTCATGATAGGCGGCACGGAAATCCTGCGTGAAATGTCATTCCTCAAGCTCGTCTTCGGCAATGAGTTCACGCCGGAACTCTATCGTATGCTGATCTTTGGTCTGTCGATGGTCATCGTCATGGTCTGGAAGCCGCGTGGCTTCGTCGGAAACCGCGAACCAAGCGCCTTCCTGCATGAGCGCAAGATGATTTCCAGCGAATTTACCAAAGAGGGCCACGGCTGATGGTTTCGACTATGCAAACCTCATCGACGCCGATCCTTCAGGTTGAACACCTGTCGATGAAATTCGGCGGATTGATCGCGATCAACGATCTGAGCTTTGACGTCAATCGCGGTGAAATCACCGCGCTGATTGGACCGAACGGTGCAGGCAAGACCACTGTCTTCAATTGCATTACCGGCTTTTATAAGCCAACCGAAGGCATGTTGACCCTGCACCGGTCGAACGGAGATGACTATCTGCTGGAGCGGATGGCGGATTTCGTTATCACCAAGCACGCGAAGGTTGCCCGCACGTTCCAGAACATCCGGTTGTTCTCGGGATTGACCGTTCTGGAGAATCTGCTCGTCGCGCAGCACAATCCGCTCATGCTGTCGTCCGGTTACACCATTCTCGGCCTGCTTGGCTTTCCCACCTACAGGAAGGCAGCAAGGGACGCCGTGGAGAAGGCACGGTACTGGCTCGAAAAAATTGATCTGGTTGATCGGGCGGATGATCCGGCCGGGGATCTTCCCTATGGCGCACAGCGCCGTCTGGAGATCGCGCGGGCCATGTGCACGGAGCCGGAACTCCTTTGCCTCGATGAACCGGCAGCAGGTTTGAATCCACGTGAATCGGCGGAGTTGAACAAGCTTCTGCTCGACATTCGCGAGGAAACCGGCACCTCGGTTCTATTGATCGAGCACGATATGTCCGTCGTCATGGAAATTTCCGACCACATCGTCGTGCTCGAATATGGAACCAAGATTGCCGATGGCTCCCCGGATTCGATCAAGGAAGACCCGAAGGTTATCGCGGCTTATCTCGGCGTCGACGACGAAGAGGTCAGGGAGGTCATCACCGAGGTCGCACTGATCGAGGAGGCGGTCCAGGAAGGCCACCGTGACGAGTTGCAGGCAAAGGGCGGGCCGGCTGTTTCCATCTTGATGGAAACGCCGGAGAAGCCGACCGTTCCCAAAGTGAGCGCGAAGGCAACGACCGCAGCGGGCATAGCAGGAGCGCTGAAGGCTCCCAGGGATGGCAAGGGAGACAATCTGGAACGGATCAAGGGTGTTGGTCCGGTCAATGCAGCCAAGCTTCACGAACACGGCATTTTCCATTTCGACCAGATTGCAGCCTGGAAGAAGTCGGATATCAAACTCGCCGAGACCTATCTGGAATTTGACGGACGTATCGAGCGCGAGGATTGGGTGGGGCAGGCCAGGAAATTCGCCAAGGAAGGCAAGGCGGCTCCGGCGAAGGGGAGTGCACGCGGCAAGACAGGCGGGAAGCCTGCCGGAGGACGTAAATAATGGCCGGTAAGGAACCACTGCTCAAGATCGAGAACGTCGAAACCTATTACGGAAGCATTCGGGCCTTGAAAGGCGTTGATGTGACCGTCGAAGAGGGGGAGATTGTCACGCTGATCGGTGCCAATGGCGCCGGTAAATCCACGCTGATGATGACCATCTTCGGCACGCCCCGCGCGCGCAGCGGCAAGATCATCTTCAATGGTCAGGACATCACGCAACTGCCGTCGCACGAGATCGCCCGGCTGCGTATTGCGCAGTCGCCGGAAGGACGCCGCATTTTTCCGCGCATGACCGTGCAGGAAAACCTGCAAATGGGAGCAAGCCTCGATAAGCTCGTCCATTTTGACGAAGATATCCGGATGGTGTTCGATCTCTTTCCTCGCTTGAAGGAGCGCATCAACCAGCGTGGCGGCACGCTTTCGGGCGGTGAGCAGCAGATGCTTGCCATCGCTCGCGCCTTGATGGCGCGACCGCGGCTCCTTCTGCTCGACGAGCCTTCCCTTGGTCTGGCCCCGCTGATCGTCAAGCATATTTTCGAGGCGATCAAGGAACTCAACAAGACCAAGGGTCTGACGGTGTTTCTGGTCGAACAGAATGCTTTCGGCGCGCTCAAGCTTGCGGATCGAGGCTATGTGATGGTCAACGGCACGGTTACCATGAGCGGGCCCAGTCTCGAGCTTCTCGCCAATCCGGAAGTTCGCGCGGCCTATCTGGAAGGGGGTCGTCACTAGTGCGGTGAATTTGAAGTGCCTGTCATTTGGATGACATCTGCATTCAGGGATTTCAAATCCGTAAACCGCACTCGATAAAGCTGGTCCGATCATAAGGAATACAAATTTCGGGATCATGCTTAAACAGATCGACGCCGGTACCCTGCCTGTTTGGGGGGGCCGCGCTGGAAAAATGGGAGATGTCTGCGATGCAAGGCATTCTGTATGAAGAGTCTTCAGTCTGGCTTTTCCTGCTCGTCACCTGCGTGATGGGCGGATGGGCCGCGTGGATGACGGGGCGCGCCTGTGCCCAGACATGGCGTTCCTATGCAAATCTGGCTGTGTACCTGCTGGTTTTGGGCATAGGGGTTCGCTTTATTCATCATGCGCTGTTCGACGGTACGATGCTGTCGCTGCGCTACTACATCGCCGATACGATCATGCTGATGATCTTCGGTTTTCTTGGCTATCGCTATACGCGGACCAAGCAGATGACGCGCCAGTACAACTGGATCTACGAGAAGGCTTCACCGTTCACCTGGAGGGAGCGGAAAAGGGTTTGACCAATCGCGTTAGATTAAATTTAATCAACGTGACAAGGGCCGGGAAATCGGCAAAGTGTGTGAATAGTGGTGGATAGCCATCACACGGGGTAAGCAGAGTAGTAAAACAATGGGAGCATTTCACATGAGAAAATCACTGTTCTCGGGCGTTGCCGTGGCAGCTATGATGGCATTCAGCGGCGCAGCCTGGGCAGATGTTATCATCGGCATCGGCGCACCCCTGACGGGTCCCAATGCGGCCTATGGCGCACAGATCCAGAAGGGTGCGGAAGCCGCTATCGCTGAAATCAATGCCGCCGGCGGCATCAACGGCGAACAGATCAAGATTGTTCTGGGCGACGACGTTTCCGATCCGAAGCAGGGTGTTTCCGTGGCGAACAAATTCGCGGCGGACGGCGTGAAGTTCGTTATCGGTCACTTCAACTCGGGTGTGACGATTCCTGCGTCCGATATCTACGCCGAAAACGGCATGCTGGTTGTTTCTCCTGCAGCGACCAACCCGCAATATACCGAGCGCGGCCTCTGGAACACGTTCCGCACCTGTGGCCGTGACGATCAGCAGGGCATCGTGGCAGGCGGTTACATAGCCGAGAAGTTCAAGGACAAGAAGGTTGCCGTCATTCACGACAAGACGCCTTATGGTCAGGGTCTGGCGGATGAAACCAAGAAGGCCATGAACGCGGCTGGCGTGACGGAAGTCATGTATGAAGGCGTTAATGTCGGCGACAAGGATTTCTCGGCGCTGATCGCCAAGGCGAAGTCCGCAGGAGTCGAGGTTCTCTATTGGGGCGGTCTTCACACCGAAGCTGGCCTGATCATCCGCCAGCTTGCCGACCAGGGCCTGAAGGTTACCTTCATCTCGGGTGACGGCATCGTCAACAACGAGCTGGCTTCGATCGCGGGCGACGCTATCGTCGGCACACTCAACACGTTCGGCCCGGATCCGCGCGTGAACCCGGCCAACAAGGAGCTTGTTGAGAAGTTCCGCGCTTCCGGTTTCGAACCTGAAGCCTACACGCTCTATTCCTATGCGGCCGCTCAGTCGATCGCACAGGCAGCGGCTGCCGCCGGATCAAATGATCCTCAGGAAGTTGCCAAGGCGATGAAGGAAAAGGGTCCGTTCAAGACCGCTCTCGGCGATCTCGGCTATGACGAAAAAGGCGATCCGAAGCTTCCGGGCTACGTCATGTATGAATGGAAGAAGAACGACGACGGCACCTTCAACTACTACCAGCAGAACTAAGAGCCGCTCTTCGACGTTGATCAGATGCCCGGTGCTTGTCGCCGGGCATTTGTTTTTGCAGCGATTGCTGCATTGTTGATATTATTTCTGATCACGAGTTTGTTGCAGTGCAGCATTTTGCGGGTTAAGCATAGCGCAGAGTTATTTGTCGACTGTGCTTTCCGGGAGGGGCCGCTTTGCCGATTACCAAGATACTCGTTGCCAACCGTTCTGAAATCGCGATCCGTATTTTCCGTGCGGCGAACGAACTGGGCATGAAAACCGTGGCCATATGGGCCGAGGAAGACAAGCTTGCCCTGCATCGGTTCAAGGCTGACGAATCCTATCAGGTGGGCAGGGGTGCGCATCTCGACCGCGATCTGGGGCCGATCGAAAGCTATCTTTCAATTGAAGAGGTGATCCGCGTCGCCAGGCTTTCCGGTGCGGATGCGATCCATCCCGGTTACGGATTGCTTTCCGAGAGCCCCGAATTTGCGGAAGCCTGCGCGGAAGCCGGTATCATCTTCATCGGTCCGAAGCCCGATACCATGCGGCGTCTGGGCAACAAGGTTGCAGCCCGCAACCTCGCCATCGAGATCGGCGTTCCGGTCGTTCCCGCCACGCAACCGCTTCCCGATGATATGGATACGGTGAAGAAGATGGCCGAGGAGATCGGCTATCCGGTGATGCTCAAGGCGTCCTGGGGCGGCGGTGGACGTGGTATGCGTGCGATCCGCTCGTCGGACGATATCGCCCGTGAGGTGACGGAAGCCAAGCGTGAGGCCAAGGCAGCGTTCGGCAAGGACGAGGTCTATCTCGAAAAGCTCGTTGAGCGGGCGCGTCACGTCGAGGTGCAGATTCTCGGCGATACCCATGGCAACGCCGTGCACCTGTTCGAACGCGATTGCTCGATCCAGCGCCGCAACCAGAAAGTGGTCGAGCGCGCGCCCGCGCCCTATCTTGACAATGCGCAGCGGACGGAGCTTTGCGGCCATGCGCTGAAAATCGCGAAAGCCACCGACTATGTGGGCGCGGGAACGGTCGAGTTCCTGATGGATGCCGACACTGGCAAATTCTACTTCATCGAGGTCAATCCGCGCATTCAGGTGGAACATACCGTTACCGAGGAAGTGACGGGCATCGATATCGTCAAGGCTCAGATCCATATTCTCGAAGGTGCCGCCATCGGGAAGCCGGAATCCGGTGTACCGGAGCAGAAAGACATCCGCCTCAATGGACATGCCCTGCAGTGCCGCATCACCACGGAAGATCCCGAACACAATTTCATTCCCGATTACGGACGCATTACCGCCTATCGCGGCGCGACCGGCTTCGGCATCCGCCTTGATGGTGGCACGGCCTATTCCGGCGCGGTGATCACGCGCTTCTACGATCCGCTGCTGGAAAAAGTGACGGCCTGGGCGCCGACACCAGAGGAAACCATCCACCGCATGGACCGCGCACTACGTGAGTTCCGTATTCGCGGCGTCGCCACCAACCTGACCTTCCTTGAAGCGATTATCGTTCATCCGAAGTTCCGCGACAATTCCTATACGACGCGGTTCATCGATACGACGCCGGAACTGTTCGAGCAGGTCAAGCGGCAGGATCGCGCCACCAAGCTTCTGGTCTATCTGGCCGATGTGACCGTGAACGGCCATCCCGAAACCAAGGGCCGCGCCACGCCGTCAAAGGATGATGCGGCCCCGCGTGTGCCGTTTTCCAATAGTGCGATCCCCAACGGCACCAAGCAGCTTCTGGACCAGCTCGGGCCAAAGAAGTTTGGCGCGTGGATGCGCAATGAAGAGCGCGTTCTGGTGACCGATACGACGATGCGCGATGGCCATCAGTCGCTGCTGGCCACCCGCATGCGCACCTATGATATTGCCAAAATCGCAGGCACCTATGCGCGCGAACTGCCACAGCTTCTGTCGCTCGAATGCTGGGGCGGGGCGACCTTCGATGTTTCGATGCGCTTCCTCACCGAAGACCCGTGGGAGCGGCTCGCGCTGATCCGTGAGGGCGCGCCGAACCTGCTGCTGCAGATGCTGCTGCGCGGCGCCAATGGCGTCGGCTACAAGAGCTATCCCGACAATGTGGTCAAGCAGTTCGTGCGCGAAGCGGGGCGCGGCGGCGTCGACCTGTTCCGCGTGTTCGACAGCCTGAACTGGGTTGAGAACATGCGCGTATCGATGGACGCGGTGATCGAGGAGAACAAGCTTTGTGAAGCGGCGATCTGCTACACCGGCGACATTCTCAATTCGGCCCGCCCGAAATATGACCTGAAATATTATGTCGATCTCGCCGGACAGGTGGAGAAGGCCGGAGCGCATATCATTGCGGTCAAGGACATGGCTGGGCTGCTCAAGCCGGCTGCTGCCCGCATCCTGTTCAAGGCGCTGCGCGAGGCGACCGACCTGCCAATCCATTTCCATACGCATGATACATCCGGCATCGCTGCCGCCACTGTTCTGGCGGCTGTCGAAGCGGGCGTCGACGCGGTTGATGCGGCGATGGATTCGATCTCCGGCAACACATCGCAGCCATGCCTCGGCTCGATCGTCGAGGCGCTGAAGGGAACCGGGCGCGATCCGGGGCTTGATCCCGCATGGATCCGCAAGATTTCCTTCTACTGGGAAGCCGTGCGTAACCAGTATACCGCTTTCGAAAGCGATCTGAAGGGACCGGCATCGGAAGTCTACCTGCATGAAATGCCGGGCGGCCAGTTCACCAATCTGAAGGAGCAGGCGCGTTCGCTCGGGCTTGAAACCCGCTGGCATGAAGTGGCGCAGGCCTATGCGGATGTGAACCGGATGTTCGGCGATATCGTCAAGGTCACGCCATCATCCAAGGTGGTGGGCGATATGGCGCTGATGATGATCAGCCAGGACCTGTCGGTGGCCGATGTCGAGAATCCCGACAAGGATATTGCCTTTCCGGACTCCGTAGTGTCGATGATGCGCGGTGATCTGGGGCAGCCTCCGGGTGGCTGGCCGGAAGCGATCCAGAAAAAGGTGCTCAAGGGCGAAAAGCCGTTCACGGGTCGTCCCGGCTCGCTTTTGGCCCCGGCCGACCTGAAGGCGGAGCGAAAAGAGGGGGAAGAAAAGGCAGGTCGCAAGATCAGCGATCAGGAGTTCGCGTCGTATCTCATGTATCCGAAGGTCTTTCTCGACTATGCGGCAACGCATGAGAATTATGGCCCGACCAGCGTTCTGCCGACGCCGGTCTATTTCTACGGTCTGGCGCAGGAAGAGGAAATCTTCATCGATCTCGAACGCGGCAAGACGCTGGTTGTGCGCAATCTTGCAGTCGGTGAACCAGACGACAAGGGCATGGTCACGGTGTTCTTCGAACTGAACGGCCAGCCGCGGCGCATCAAGGTGCCGGATCGGGCGCATGGAGCGGCGGGTAATGGTGTGCGTAGAAAGGCGGAAGCCGGAAATGACAAGCATGTCGGCGCGCCGATGCCCGGCATTGTTTCCACCGTCGCAGTGGCGTCGGGGCAGGCGGTGAAGGCAGGGGATGTCCTCCTCTCCATCGAGGCCATGAAAATGGAGACAGCGCTTCACGCAGAGAAGGATGGCACGATTGTCGAAGTGCTGGTCAAGACAGGCGATCAGATCGACGCCAAGGATCTGTTGATCGTTTACGCCTGAGTGATCGGCGGGCAAGGAAGTCTTCGCGTAAAACTGGAAACGACGGCCGGTCTGCCACCGGCCGTAATAATTTTGAACGATACGTGCATTGACAGATGTGCAAACCGATTTAGGTTGCGACCGTTCCAATTGGGTCTTTTCATGTCTGATCTACCGAAATATGCGATCGCGGAACGCGGGCGCTGGGCGATGGCTGCCAGTTTCTTTGCGAACGGCTTCATTACGGGAAGCTGGGCGCCGCAGATTCCGGTTTTCCTGACGCGGCTGGGCATTTCGGAAACCACGATGGGCATGCTCATTCTGGTGTTCGGCATCGGCGCGCTGTGCAGCATGTCGGCCTGTGGCCACCTCATCAGCCGCTTCGGATCGCGCGCGGTGACGCAAGGCTTCGGCTATGTGTGCATGGTGAGCCTGATCGGCGTTGCACTGGCTCCCAATGTGCCGCTCGCCATCATCGCGCTATACCTGTTCGGCGCAGTGATCGGCGGCATGGATGTTGCGATGAATGCGAATGCGGTCGAGGTGGAGAAACAGCTTTCACGTGCCGTCATGTCGTCCTCACATGGCTTCTGGAGCCTCGGCGGGTTCGCTGGCGGCGGATTGGGCGGCCTGATGATCGAGGCCTATGGACATCTCGCCCACGCGGTGATTGCGTCCATCATTGCCCTGATCATCGTGCTGGTTGCTTTCCGTTATCTGGTGACGGAAGAGAAGCCGGCCATACACGAAAAAACGAAAATCTCTTTCCCGAGGAATCCCACGATCTACCTTCTGGGGGCGATGGCGCTTTTCTGCATGGTGCCGGAGGGAGCCATTCTTGACTGGGCGGCGCTGTATCTGCGGCAGGAACTGGGCAGTGATATCGCTACCGCCGGTTTCGCCTTCGGGGCATTTTCCGGAACGATGGCTCTCATGCGCTTTCTCGGTGATGGGGTGCGCAACCGTTTTGGCGCGGTCAAGACCCTGCGGGTATCGTGCCTGATCGCGCTGGCGGGAATGCTGGTTGCAGGGCTGGCGCCCAATATGTGGGTGGCGATTGCGGCCTTCGCCTTCAGCGGACTGGGCCTCGCCAATATGGTGCCTATCGCCTTTTCCGCGGCAGGCAACCAGAAAGGCATCCCCTCCGGTGTCTCGCTCAGCGTCGTCACCCTGATGGGCTATTCCGGCATTCTGGTCGCTCCTTCTGCCATTGGCTTCATCGGTCAGCGTGTCGGCTTCGCGCCGGTGTTCGTTGCTCTTGCCATGTTGCTCGTGGTCGTATTCCTGCTGTCAGGATTGGCGAAAGCGGCAGACCGCGAGACCGGGGACGGGCTGGCGGAACCTCAGGACCAGCAGGCCGCGGAAGCTGGCCTGGCAGGCTGATCGAGGAGGTCCTATTGGGCGGTCCATCCGCCGTCGACGGAAATGGACGTGCCGGTGATCTGGTCCGCGCTGTCGGAACACAGGAACGCGACCGTTCCACCGATCTGCTCGACGGTGACGAATTCCCTTGTCGGCTGCCTGTCGAGCATGACCTCCCGAATCACGGTTTCACGATCCATTGTGTGTGTCTTCATCTGGTCGGGAATCTGGGCTTCCACAAGTGGTGTGAGGACATAGCCGGGGCAGACTGCATTGCAGGTGATCTTTTCACGCGCCATTTCCAGCGCGATGGTCCTGGTGAGGCCGATAATGCCGTGCTTGGCCGAGACATAGGCGGATTTGAACGGCGAGGCGGTCAACCCGTGGGCCGAGGCGATATTCACGATGCGGCCCCAGCCAGCCTTTTTCATCAGCGGTATTGCGGCGGCGCTGGTGTGAAAGGCTGAGGTGAGATTGATGGCGATGATGGCGTCCCACTTGTCGACAGGAAATTCCTCAACCGGCGCGACATGCTGGATGCCCGCATTATTGACGAGAATATCGACCGAGCCAAAGGTGGTGGCCGCCTTTTCGATCAGGGCCCGACATTCGTTGCAGTCGGACATATCGGCCTTGATATAGACCACCTGGGTGGCGTGTTCCCTGGCGAGCGACGATGCCAGATCATGATCTTCAGGTCGGTCAGTAAAGGAATTGATGACGATACGGTATCCCGCCGCCGCGAGCGAATGTGCTATACCCAGACCAATACCTGAATTGGAGCCGGTAATGACAGCGGTTTTTTTGGCACCCATGAAGCAAATTCCCCTTTCAGCTCCGGTCTGACGGCATTATATATTGCGATGCAGCAAAAATGCGAGTGTGCGATGAAATCGCCCAAATCGACTCGTACAGCGCAATCTGCCATCAGTCGCAAAAAGACGGAAGCTGTTTCAGGGTGTTGACAGATCGCCCTGTCTCCTTCACGTGAAGAGCGGCTTTCGACTGCCGCTGCCAAGAGGCCAGACATGAATGCATATCTTTCACACCCGTTGCCGCGCCGCCAATCCGTAGGGGTTGATGTCGGGGGCGTCGTCGTGGGTGGTGGACATCCCGTCGTCGTTCAATCGATGACCAATACCGACACGGCTGATATTGATGCGACCGTGGCGCAGGTTGCCGCGCTCTATCGCGCAGGGTCGCAAATCGTTCGCATCACCGTGGACCGGGACGAATCAGCCGCAGCGGTTCCGCGCATCCGCGAGCGCCTTGACCGGCTGGGGCATGACGTGCCGCTCGTTGGCGATTTCCACTATATTGGGCACAAGCTTCTCGCTGATCATCCGGGTTGCGCGGAGGCGCTTGCAAAATATCGCATTAATCCCGGCAATGTGGGCTTCAAGGAAAAGAAAGACCTTCAGTTCGGCTCCATCGTCGAAATGGCGATCAAGCACGACAAGCCGGTGCGAATCGGTGTGAATTGGGGGTCGCTCGATCAGGAGCTTCTGACCCGCCTGATGGACCAGAATCAGGATAATGGGTCGCCCCTGACCGCGCAGGCGGTCACGCAGGAAGCCATCGTCCAGTCCGCCCTGATCTCTGCGCAAATGGCTGAGGAGATCGGTCTGGCGCGCGCCAAGATCATCCTGTCGGCGAAGGTCAGCCAGGTTCAGGATCTCATTACCGTTTACACATCGCTCGCGAACCGCTGTGACTATGCGCTGCATCTCGGACTGACTGAAGCCGGCATGGGCAGCAAGGGCATTGTCGCGTCGTCGGCCGCGATGGGCATCCTGTTGCAGCAGGGTATCGGCGATACCATTCGCATTTCCCTGACGCCGGAGCCGGGCGGCGATCGTACCCGCGAAGTGCAGGTTGCTCAGGAACTGTTGCAGACGATGGGCTTTCGCCAGTTCATTCCGATCGTTGCCGCATGCCCCGGCTGCGGGCGCACGACCTCGACGGTCTTTCAGGAACTGGCGCAGACTATCCAGAACGATATTCGCCGTAAAATGCCGATCTGGCGCGAGAAATATCCGGGGGTGGAAACGCTCAATGTCGCGGTGATGGGCTGCATCGTGAACGGCCCGGGCGAATCGAAGATGGCCGACATCGGCATTTCGCTGCCGGGAACCGGCGAAACGCCTTCCGCGCCGGTTTTTGTCGACGGCAAGAAGGTCACCACGCTGCGCGGTGCTGGCATTGCGGAAGAGTTTCAGAAAATGGTGGCCGAATATATCGACAACCGCTTCGGCCAGGGCAGGGATATCGGCAGGTCGGCCTGATACCCCCTGTTCGCCTCAGCTTTTGCGATTAGCGATAAAATGGGCCGCCTGTCTCAGGCGGTCGGCCTTTGCGCCGAAAGGCTCCAGCAGCGATTCCGCCTGTTCGACCAGCCCCTTGAGTTGACGCTGTGTCCAGTCCACGCCGTGAAGCGAGACAAGCGTGGCTTTGCCTGCGGCGGCGTCCTTGCCGGTCGCCTTGCCCATATTGGCTTGATCGGAAGTCACGTCGAGAAGATCGTCGGCAAGCTGGAAGGCAAGACCGACAGCTGAGCCGTATTCGGCGAGCCTCTCGCGCTCCTCGGGCACTGCGCGACCGATAATCGCGCCCGCTTCGCATGCGTAGCGAATCAATGCCCCTGTTTTCATCGCCTGCAACGTGATGATGCCCTCTTCGTCGGGCTTTTGTTTTTCCGCCTGCAGATCGAGAGCCTGTCCGCCAGCCATGCCCCCCAGGCCCGATGCGCGTGCCAGAGCCGCCACGAGCTTCAGGCGGATAGAGTCATCCAGCTCGGTTTCGTCGCTCGCCAGAATTTCAAAGGCGTAGGTCAGCAGGCTGTCACCGGCCAGAATCGCGGTGGCCTCATCAAAGGCCTTATGGACCGTCGGCTGGCCGCGACGCAGATCGTCGTCATCCATCGCGGGCAGATCGTCATGAACGAGCGAATAGCAATGGATGCATTCAAGGGCGGCCGCGATCCGCAAGGTTGGCTCTTCCCTGGCGTCGAACAACGCCGCGCTTTCGACAAGCAGAAACGGACGGACCCGCTTTCCCCCGTTGAGAACCCCATGGCGCATGGCGGCAACCAGCGGCGCAGGCCTTGCGATTTCTCCCTTTTGGGTTCGGTCATCCAGAAGCGAGGCAAGGAGTTCCTGCACGTTTCTGGCGCAAAACTGCAAAGCTGCGTCAAAGTCCGAGGTTGTCGGGGTCGGGTCGTTCGTCATGAGCGATGGCATGGACGAACTCGCTGATCCGGTCAATCGAATTGGTGTTTCGGGGTCGTTTTTGTCGCGCTGCGCCGCGCTTGAGCAAGCTTTTCCGACTTTGTCCCTTCGGACAATTCCAATTGTCGGCAGTTTGCTCTATGTCGGGCTGTAAGTTTCAAGCGGGCCGAAAGTATTGGCGAAAGTTCAGATAAAGCAGAGAAAAGGACGAGGATATCTCGTTGACAGGAGACTGCCGCTGCCCTTGCGCATCGTGCGGCTTGTCGTTGCCGCTGCCGTCCTGCTCTGCCTGACGATCATCGCGTTGCTCAGTCTCTACCGAATTCCCGCGGTTCATCCGGTTTCGACATTGATGGTGCGGGATCTGGTTACCTTGCAGGGCTATGACCGGCAGTGGGTTTCCATTGACAATATGGCACCGGCGCTTGTGAATTCCGTCATGATGTCTGAGGACGGGCAGTTTTGCAGCCATTCCGGCATTGACTGGCGCGAGCTTCAGGGCGTCGTGACGGATGCTCTGGACGGGTCGGAGACGCGTGGAGCATCAACGATTCCCATGCAGGCGGTCAAGAATCTGTTCCTGTGGAACGGACGTTCCTATATCCGCAAGGGCATCGAGATTCCCCTCGCTGTCCTTGCGGATATGATCCTCGGCAAGCGCCGCATGATGGAAATCTACCTGAACATTGTCGAGTGGGCGCCGGGAATTTACGGCGCGGAAGCCGCAGCCCGGCATCATTTCGGCGTTTCTGCTTCAAAACTGACGACACGGCAGGCGGCCTATCTGGCGGTCGCATTGCCCAATCCGCATGCGCGGAACCCCGCAAAGCCGGGACGCGGCCTGCAACGGCTCGCAAGGGTCGTTGAGGCGCGCGCAAAGCGGGCGGGAGCCTATGTGGGCTGCGTCAAATGAGCCAAACGGCGAAGAAAATCCAACAATTGCGCGCTTTGAGAAAAAAAGATGAGAGTCCTTCTGGTCAAGCGGTCGCTCAACGTGTATAGGCTCCCGAACTTCCGGAATATTGTCCAGTGTGACAGGCCCTGACGGGCAAAGCCGGATTATTGATTGATTGCTGGAGCAGATCCATGGCTGTACCGAAACGAAAAACTTCTCCGTCGAAGCGCGGCATGCGCCGTTCTGCTGACGCCCTCAAGGCCCCGACCTATGTCGAGGACAAGAATTCCGGCGAATTGCGCCGTCCGCATCATGTCGATCTCAAGACCGGTATGTATCGCGGCCGTCAGGTGCTGACGCCCAAGGAAGGCTAAGCCTTTCTATCTTCTGAAATACGAAAGACCGGCCAGTGGCCGGTCTTTTTGTGTTTGATCTCCCGTATTTCTGGCGATCTGGTCCGGTGGGCGTCAACCGCCATCGGCAACAAAGCCGGCTGCCGTGATTCCCGCTACGGCGGCGATTTCATCATTGTCTGATGTATCGCCCGTTACGCCGACAGCACCGAGGATCTTGCCCTTGGTGTCCCTGATCAGAACACCGCCGGTTACGGGCACGATGCGACCATCTGAAACGCCGGACAGCCCGTCGAAGAAATGCGGACGATCCTTGGCAATCTTCTCCACGGCTCGCGAGCCAACGCCGAGGGCGAGAGCGCCGAAGGCCTTGCCTGTCGCGATCTGAAAACGCAGCATCGATGCGCCGTCCTGACGCTGGAATGCCTGCAAATGGCCGCCTGCATCGAGAACGGAGACCGAAAGCGGCTTCATGCCCGCCTCTGCTCCTTTTGCGAGAGCGGTCTTGATGATCTGGTTTGCCTTGTTCAGTGTGAGCTGTGCCATGGGGCCTTTCCTGTTTTGTCCGGGGCATCGGTAGGCACGAAAAAGCCCCAGACCGAACTGGCTGAGGCTTATCATGCCCGGGTGTTATGATCATGTTCCGAAGGAATCAAGCTTTCGCTGCATGGCGGCGATCTGTTCCTTGAGTTCTTTCAGATCGTCGCTTGATGCTGGTCTGTTGTCCTTTCCTTCGGCAGGTCCCGTTTCCGACGACTGTCCAGTCGGCATCGGGAAGGGGGTAAACATGCGCATGGCGTTCTGGAACATTTCCGCATTCCGGCGCACCTGTTCTTCCACCATTTTCATGGGGGCCTGCATATTCATCATGTCCACCGGCGTCTTGCCGAAGGTATTGGTGAGCTGCTCGCGCATGCGTTCCTGCTGGCTGGAAAAAGCCGCCATGGACTGTTCGAGGAATGTCGGCAGAACGGCCTGCATCTGATCGCCGTAGAAGGCGATCAGCTGACGCAGAAAGGAGATCGGCAGCATGTTCTGCCCGTCCTTGTTCTCCAGCTCGAAAATGATCTGCGTCAGGACCGGATGGGTGATGTCTTCCCCCGACTTCGCATCCTGAACGGTGAATTCTTCACCTTTCTTGACCATTTCGGCCAGGTCCTCGAGCGTGACATAGGTGCTCGTGCCCGTATTGTAGAGGCGTCGGTTGGCGTATTTCTTTATGATCGTCTGATCGGATTTCACTGGCATTTCCGGCCTCCCAAGCTTCAACCGATATTCCTTGCAAAAGGATCTTTTTTTCTCTTCCCACGGGAGAGGATAGGCGCAAAACGCCTGATTTCAAAGGCATTTGTGCACTGCATGAAAGTTGGTTGTGCAGCGCGGCCAATGCACCGCACCGGCAATCGGTTGGCGCGGCCATTTTTTTCATCGCTTGCTCTTGTCAAAGCCGCTCCGTGCGGGAAGTCTAGGCGAGAGAGCGACGGTAAGGGTCGCGTATGAATTTCAAGGGAGAACCTGATGAGCAATTCGATCGTAATCGCCAGCGCGGCGCGGACTGCAGTAGGGTCGTTCAACGGCGCTTTTGCGAATGTTCCTGCGCATGAACTGGGTGCGGCCGCTATCCGGGAAGCGCTTGCTCGCGCGGGCGTTGAGGCGGGCGAGGTTGACGAAGTCATCATGGGCCAGATCCTGACGGCGGGCGAAGGGCAGAACCCCGCGCGGCAGGCAGCAAAAGCGGCAGGCATCCCCAACGAGGCGACGGCCTGGGGCCTCAACCAGCTCTGCGGTTCCGGCCTGCGCGCCGTTGCAATCGGCATGCAGCAGATCGCGACGGGCGACGCCAGAATCATCGTTGCGGGCGGGCAGGAATCCATGTCGATGGCCCCGCATTGCGCTCATTTGCGCGGTGGCGTGAAGATGGGCGATTTCAAGATGATCGACACGATGATCAAGGATGGCCTGACAGATGCGTTCTTTGGCTACCATATGGGTGTAACGGCGGAAAATGTCGCCCGACAGTGGCAGCTTTCCCGTGAGGAACAGGATCAGTTTGCGCTTGGTTCGCAAAACAAGGCCGAAGCCGCTCAGAAGGCGGGCCGTTTCAAGGATGAAATTGTTCCCTTCACTGTGAAATCACGCAAGGGGGACATTATCGTTTCAGATGACGAATATATCCGCCATGGCGCCACACTCGAGTCGATGACAAAGCTGCGCCCTGCCTTCGACAAGGAAGGCACGGTGACGGCGGGCAATGCGTCCGGTATCAATGATGGCGCGGCGGCGGCAGTTCTGATGACTGAGGAGGAGGCGTTACGCCGGGGCATTACGCCTCTGGCACGCATCGTCTCGTGGGCGACGGCTGGCGTCGATCCGGCGATCATGGGGACAGGGCCAATCCCGGCTTCCCGCAAGGCTCTGGAAAAGGCGGGTTGGTCGGTTGGCGATCTGGATCTCGTCGAAGCCAACGAGGCGTTTGCGGCACAGGCCTGCGCGGTCAATCGTGAGCTTGGTTTCAATCCCGAAATCGTCAATGTAAACGGCGGTGCGATCGCCATCGGGCATCCCGTTGGGGCATCGGGCGCGCGCGTTCTCAATACGCTGCTGTTCGAGTTGAACCGGCGCGACGGCAAGAAGGGGCTGGCGACACTTTGCATCGGCGGCGGAATGGGCGTCGCCATGTGCGTGGAACGCTTCTAGAGGGGTTTGACCACGGTTCGTCCGAACGGGGACGGGCCGTGATTGAAATTGGGTGCGTCGCGCATTCGAGGCGCGTGCATCCGGGCAGTGGTCTCGATTTCACATCAGTTCTGGATCAGGAACGGAGGGAACAATGGCACGGATTGCATTGGTTACCGGCGGATCGCGCGGTATTGGGGCAGCAATTGCAATCGCATTGAAGGATGCCGGATACACGGTCGCCGTCAATTATTGCGGTAGCGATGAGACGGCCGAAAAATTCAAGGCTGAAACCGGCATTCCCGCCTATAGATGGGATGTCGCGAATTATGAGGCATGCGCCGATGGCATAGCCAAAGTCACTGCCGATCTCGGCCCGGTCGATATCCTCGTCAATAATGCCGGTATTACGCGCGACGCCATGTTCCACAAGATGACACCGGAGCAATGGCACGAGGTCATCGGGATCAACCTGACCGGCGTCTTCAACATGACCCACAATATCTGGAACAGCATGCGTGAGCGCAAATTCGGGCGCGTCATCAATATTTCCTCGATCAATGGGCAGAAAGGCCAGGCGGGACAGGCGAATTATTCCGCCGCCAAGGCTGGCGATATCGGTTTCACCAAGGCGCTGGCGCAAGAGGGCGCGCGGGCCGGGATCACCGTCAATGCTGTCTGCCCTGGCTATATAGGCACCGAAATGGTTCGGTCTATCGACGAGAAAATTCTGAACGAGCGCGTTATCCCGCAAATTCCCGTCGGTCGGCTTGGCGAGCCGGAAGAGGTGGCGCGTTGCGTCGTTTTTCTGGCATCCGATGATTCCGGTTTCATCACCGGTTCGACGCTCACGGCGAATGGCGGGCAATATCTGACCTGACCGGCTTCGGGCAGGGCCGCAGATTCGGCTCAAATCGGGACAAGACGTTAACGCTTGAACCAACAGGAGGCGGAGTGTTTCTCTGCGTGCCGGTTCAATAGTTCTGTCGCTGGCGTTTGGTACAATATCTTGTGCGGAACAAAACGGGAAAATGCCATTGGCGATGATTCGTCGCTGATTCGTTCCGGCTTTGATCGATCCGTTAATACAAGAGCTTTGCCATCAAGTTCAAAAGCTTAATAACCGTAAGGAATTATTACATTTTTCTTAATCATTGATCGAGATCGACACTCGCTTCACTGCGTGGGTGGCAATCGTTAACACTGCTCGACCGATGATGTACGGACTCCTGAAGAGCGATTCCTCATGTGGTGTTATTCTCAGGGTTAAGCCCTATATGTAGCCGTGAACAAAACGAGAAATATGTTGAATCAGCGATTCGTCGCTGATTCGTTCCGCGACTGTTCCGATTCTTAATGCCCGGGTGTGGCAAGAGGGTTCGAGTGCGAAAGATTGATCTCCATGCGGTCGCATTTTCGTGTTTGATTTTCCTGCTGTGCTGATAATGCTAGCGCAGCGCCAGTAGCCAGAATGTTTGCAGTGACATGAATCATCAGCCTTCCAGCGAATTGCCCCTTATCCTCTCCGGTCGAAATGTGACCGCGGTTCTTGGTCCCACCAATACCGGCAAGACCCATCTGGCGATCGAACGGATGCTCTCGCATTCG
This sequence comes from Phyllobacterium sp., assembly GCA_050726055.1. Taxonomy (GTDB): domain Bacteria; phylum Pseudomonadota; class Alphaproteobacteria; order Rhizobiales; family Rhizobiaceae; genus Phyllobacterium. The sequence goes on from JBOHIW010000006.1 coordinate 87,537, forward strand.
AGCGGCATGATGGGGTTGCCGCTACGGCTTCTGGCACGCGAGGTCTATACCAAGGTTGCCGAACGGGTCGGTGCGGCCAATGTGTCGCTGGTGACGGGCGAGGAAAAAATCGTTCCGCCGGGCGCGCGCTATTCGATCTGCACGGTTGAAGCCTTGCCCCGGCAAGCCGATGTGGCTTTCGTGGCCATTGACGAAGTGCAACTGGCCGGAGATCTGGAGCGCGGCCATATCTTCACCGACCGCATTCTTCATTTGCGGGGACGCGAGGAAACGCTGCTTCTGGGCGCGGCGACGATGCGCGGCATTCTGGAAAAGCTGCTGCGCGGCGTTTCCGTCGTCACGCGGCCGCGGCTGTCGCATCTGGCCTATGCCGGTTCCAAGAAGATCACGCGCCTGCCGCACCGCTCGGCCATCGTCGCTTTCGCGGCGGATGAGGTTTACGCCATTGCCGAGCTGATCCGGCGCCAGCGGGGCGGAGCCGCCGTCGTGATGGGCGCGCTTAGCCCGCGCACGCGCAATGCGCAGGTCGAGCTCTATCAGTCGGGCGATGTGGACTATATCGTCGCGACGGATGCCATCGGCATGGGGCTGAACCTCGATGTCGATCATGTGGCATTCGCCCAAGACCGGAAATTCGACGGCTACCAGTTCCGCAATTTGAACGCGGGCGAAATTGGCCAGATCGCGGGGCGTGCGGGCCGCCACCTGCGCGACGGCACGTTTGGCGTCACAGGACAGGTCGATCCCTTTTCCGACGAACTGGTCGAGCGCGTCGAATCCCATGCCTTCGATCCGGTGAAGGTTTTGCAATGGCGCACCGCCCGATTCGATTTTTCGGGCGTCGAGGCCCTCAAGCGTTCGCTTGACACGCCGTCGCCCGTGGAAGGGTTGACGCGCGCGCTTCCGGCGGTCGACCAGCAGGCGCTCGATTATCTTTCGCGCGACGCGGCGATCATGCGGCTTGCGGTGAATCCGAAGAATGTCGAGCTGCTGTGGGATGCCTGCGCCCTGCCGGACTATCGCAAGATCGCACCGGCGCAACATGCCGATATTATCGCCTCCATTTATACAGACCTTGCGCAACGTGGCCATGTAGACGAGAATTACATGGCGGAGCAGGTCCGTCGTGCGGATGTCACCGACGGCGAAATCGACACTCTTTCGCATCGCATCGCCCAGATCAGAACCTGGACTTTTGTGTCCCATAGACCCGGTTGGCTTGCAGATCCGACACATTGGCAAGAAAAGACGCGGGAAATCGAGGACAGATTGTCAGATGCGCTGCATGAAAGGTTGACGAAACGCTTTGTAGATCGCAGGACAAGCGTGCTCATGAAGCGTTTGAGAGAAAATACCATGCATGAAGCCGAAATCAGCCCGTCCGGTGACGTTCTCGTCGAAGGACACCACGTAGGACAGCTCGAGGGATTCCGCTTTACCGCCGACCGGCAGGTCGATGGGGCGGACGCCAAAGCAGTGCAAGCCGCCGCCCAGAAAGCGTTGGCTGCGGAATATGACAGGCGGGCGGAACGGTTTTCTGCATCCGCGAACGGCGATTTTGCGCTGGGGTCCGATGGCGTCCTGCGCTGGGTCGGCGCGCCCGTTGCAACACTGGTTTCCACGGATGACGTGCTGAAGCCGCGCGCCGTGCTGCTGGCCGACGAGCAATTGAGCGGCCCCGCTCGCGAAAAAGTGGTGGCGCGTATCGAAAGATTTGTCGCCCATCATCTCGAAACGGCTCTGAAGCCGCTTTTCGATCTGATCAATGCCGATGCGCTGATCGGGATGACACGCGGTCTTGCGTTCCAGCTTGTCGAGAAGCTCGGCATCCTGCCGCGTCGCGACGTGGCGGAAGAGGTTCGCGGTCTGGATCAGGATTCGCGCGCGGCACTTCGCCGTCTCGGCGTTCGTTTCGGCGCGTTTCATGTTTTCATGCCTGCCTTGCTCAAGCCTGCGCCTGCTTCGATGATGTCGCTGCTCTGGGCTCTGAAGGAAGACGCGCGGGATCGTCCGGGATATGGCTCCGTGGTGCAGGTTCTGGCTGCGGGACGCACGTCCGTCGTGATCGATCCGACCTTCGATCCGGCATTCTACCGGCTGGCGGGCTATCGCCTGCTTGGCAAGCGCGCGGTCCGCATCGATATCCTCGAGCGTCTGGCCGACCTGATTCGTCCGGCGCTTGCCTGGAAGCCGGGTGCCGGCAAGCGTCCTGACGGCGCTTATGACGGCAGCCGTTTTGTTGTCACGCCAGCAATGATGTCGATCCTGGGCGCAACCGCCGAGGATATGGAAGAAATCCTGAAAAACCTCGGATATCGTTCGGAAACCGTTGAAGCTGCAATAGTTGCCGCAAAGTTCGCCGAGCAGGATGCGCAGGCTGAAGCTTCTGCTGACACCGCGCGGCAGACCGTCGAGTTGGCTGCTGAACCTGTTGAGACCGCCGATGATCAGGCTGTCGCCTCCGATAGTGTTGCGACGGATGAAGCCACACCGGTGGAAGTCGCGGAAGCTGTTGCGGTCCCATCTCCCGAGACCGAAGAGGCAAGTGTTGAACCGGCCACGGAAGCTGCATCTGGGGCAGTCGCGCCGGAGGAAGCTCCCAAACCTGTTCTGCTTTGGAGGCAGGGCCGTTTTGAGGGCCGTGGCCGTGGCGGTCATCACCAGCCGCGCCGGGATGGGCAGGGCGCATCTGCGGAAGCCGATGGCGACCGGCAGAACCGGTTCCGCGGCAAGCCTCAGCGTCGTGGCGGCGATCAGGCCGAATCGGGTAAGGAAAACGCCCGTGGCGGACGTCCCAACCGGGCTGATCGGTTCAAGGGCGATTTCGCGGGGGATACCAAGGGACGCGGCGGCAAGCCGGGGAACGCACCGAAGCGCGATGATTCCAGGAGGCCCGAACGCACGGAACGTCCGGTCAGAATAGATCCCGACTCGCCGTTCGCAAAGCTTGCGGCGCTAAAGGAACAGCTCAAGAAGTAATCATGGCGACGGGCGAAAAACAGCGCATCGACAAATGGCTGTTTTTCGCGCGCGTCGTGAAATCCAGATCGCTCGCGGCGAAGCTGGCCACAGGCGGCAAGGTTCGTGTCAACAAGGATAAGATCGATCAGGCGTCCCACAATGTGAAGCCGGGCGATGTCCTGACGATCACGATGGAACGCCGTGTTCTGGTCTACCGTGTTCTGGAGGCGGGGGCGCGCCGGGGACCTGCCGAAGAAGCCCGAACCCTCTATGAAGACCTTTCCCCGCCGCCGCTTTCAAAGGATGAAAGACCGGTTCTGTCGGCGCTTCCCGTGCGCGATCCGGGTAGTGGGCGACCGACGAAGCGCGAACGGCGCGAGACCGACCGCCTGACGGGCGGTTTCGGAGTGGATGACGACAATGATTGACGGTCGCCGGGTCGGGGCGTTGCTGCACGATGCATTCATGCTCTGACGGGCTTGCCTTCGACCTCCTGCCTGGCATTAGATAGGCTGGATGGAGCATCGCCGCCCCTCAGGGGAGGGCAGATGGGGCTATGCGAAGCGGTTTGGAATCATCCATGTCGACTATGATACGCAGAAGCGCACGTCGGAACCCTCGTTCCTGGAGGTAGGCAAGCGTTCCGCCGTTGAGATGGAATTTTGTCAAACGAGCCATTTGCAGATGCTTATTCCAAATTGTTACCCATGATTAGAAATGACCCTGCGGCGCAATGCAGCATTGCAACTGCACCCTTGCCAGCCGTAAACAAAATCGCTACCTCACCGGCTGATCACCGATCAGGTGCTCCAGGTATGATCCCGATGGCATCCCAAAAAGGACAGCATGAGATCGTGCAGGACGCGCACTCAGTTGGTCTGGATCATTTCCGGCAGGTGATTCTGCCTGCTGGAGACTAATCAGGAGTCTCGCAGATGACCTATGTCGTCACCGACAATTGCATCCGTTGCAAGTATATGGATTGCGTTGAGGTTTGCCCGGTAGATTGCTTCTACGAGGGGGATAATATGCTCGTCATTCATCCGGATGAGTGTATCGATTGCGGCGTTTGCGAACCGGAGTGCCCAGCGGAAGCCATCAAGCCCGACACGGAGCCCAGTCTCGACAAGTGGCTTCAGATCAATGCGGAGTATGCCGAAAAATGGCCGAACATTACGGCCAAAAGGGACGCTCCGGCGGATGCCAAGGAAATGGACGGCGTCGCCAACAAGTTTGAACAATTCTTCTCTCCGGAGCCGGGTGAAGGTGATTGAATAACTGCGGAAACGCGGATTATCTGATAGACTTCTGCCCTGTTTTTGAGCAGGTGCAGCAAAATATTGATTCTCGCCACGTTTTGTGGTAGGTTCACGTCCAATGTCGATCACTGGACGTCAATTTCGTGGCGCTGGAGCGTAAATCACCGAAGGGCTAGTTTTCTCTATCTGGGCTTGAGCAGTCCAGGGGTGGTGTCTCGCGCTTGCGAATTTTCCCCCACCTCAGCTCTCACGTCAGATATGTCTTTCGAGGTTACGTGCTGCGTGTGACTCCCACACAGTGATCGATCAGCCGGCTTTTGCCGGTGCGATGCAAAAAGTATGTCAACCGGTGCGTTTTTACCGGACGCAACAAGGAGTAGCGAAGCGCATGTCAATCCAGCAGAAAAAGCCGTCGGCACAGCGTCATGGGTTCAAGACGGGCGAGTTCATCGTCTATCCGGCACATGGCGTTGGCCAGATCGTCTCGATTGACGAGCAGGAAGTGGCGGGTCACACACTTGAGCTATTTGTGATCGATTTTGCGAAGGACAAGATGCGCCTCAAGGTGCCGGTCGCCAAAGCGACGACTATCGGCATGCGTAAACTTTCTGAAACGGACTATGTGGATCGTGCGCTGAAGGTTGTTCAGGGCCGCGCCCGCATCAAGCGCACCATGTGGTCGCGCCGTGCGCAGGAATATGATGCGAAAATCAATTCCGGCGACCTGATCTCCATTTCGGAAGTGGTCCGTGATCTTTTCCGTGCTGAAACCCAGCCCGAACAGTCTTATTCCGAGCGTCAGCTTTATGAAGCTGCTCTCGATCGCATGGCGCGTGAAATTGCTGCGGTCAACAAGCTGTCGGAAACCGAAGCGGTTCGCCTGATCGAAGTCAATCTGGCCAAGAGCCCCAAGCGTGGCGCCAAGACGGAAGCGGACGCCGAGGTTGAAGAGGAACAGGAAGAAGCAGCATAATAGCTGCGCTCATTCCTTTTGAAAAAGCCCGGCATCGTCCGGGCTTTTTTATTGCGGAAAGAAACAGGAGTGCACGGATCCGTGCCCGAAAGAGAGCGGCGTTCTATTCGCTGATGAGCTTGACCTTGTCGCCTGCCGAGACGGAGCCGCCCGGCGGGATGGCGTTCAGCAGGCGGAAGAGATCCAGCTTTCGATCGGTTCCGCTCAGCCGATTGGCGAGTGTCCCGATCGTTTCGCCCGGTTTTGCGGTAACGACACGAATGCGCAATGGTTTCAGCGCTGCCTTTTCGGCCGGAGACATTATGCGGAAACTGTCTGCGACGGCCTTCGCCGTCGGCGCAAGCGTGGCGCTGCCGACCGGTGCAGCCGTCAGGAAGCGGTAGATCCGATCACCCGCATCGACCACCATGATCTCGAATTCCCAACGGTCGGCACGTGCCCTTGCCACTGCGGCGGGGAGGCCGTTGCTGGTCGTTGCGCGAACGCTTGCTTCGTCCAGCCCCGTCACCCAGCCGCCGCGCATGTAATCGACCATGGATGGCTTGGATTTCACCTGAGCGCCATCGAACCGGATTGCGACCTCGCCGGGGCCGGTCGCCATCACGGCATCCGCCGTATTGTCGATCTCGAAACCTGCCGGAACCTCGAAGCTTACGCCGAGAACGGGATGTGTGAACTTGCGACCGCGAACATATCCTTCCTCGGGCGTGTCGCCGTAAAGAAGGCCGTCAATGCCGTTGAGATAGGAATCGCGATCGGTGGTGCCGACGCCCGGTGCGCCTACGCGGCGGGCGTGACCACGCGCCAGTTCGATACGCTGCGGCGCCGCCGGATGGCTCGCGAGAAAATCGAGGCTGGCATCGGTCGCACCGGAGACATTGCGGAAATCGGAATAGGCGGCCATGGACTGGAGGAAGCGCGCTGCGGCAAAGGGATCGTAGCCCGCTTCGCCCATCATCTTGACGCCGATGGCGTCGGCCTGCAGTTCCTGATTGCGTGAGAACTGCGCCATTTGCAGCTTGCCGCGGATCAGCGCTTCCTTGCCCGCCGTATCGTCCTGCAACACTTCCGATACCACGCGGCTGGCGATCACCGCCTCCGCCTCGCGTTGCTGGCGCTGGATGCCGTGATTGGCGACGACGTGCGCCATCTCGTGGGCAATGACCGCTGCCAGTTCCGCCGAATCATTGGCGAGCGCCAGAAGGCCGCGCGTGACATAAAGATAGCCGCCTGGCAGCGCAAAAGCGTTGATGTTCGGCGAATTGAGAATGGTGATGCGATAGGTCTGGTTGGGATTGCCGGAAACCGTTGTCAGATTACCGACGACCTTGGCCACGGCGCGTTCAAGCTTGGGGTCGCGATACTCGCCGCCATAGGTGGCAAGGATACGCGGGTGCTGTTCCGCGCCGATTTTTGCCAGCCGGTTGTTACGGTTTACGGTATCGACCGTAACCGGGGAAGCCGATGGTTTGAGAGCGGCGACATCCTGATCGCTGAACGTCAAGGCATTGCAACCCGCGAGCAAGGCAAGTGCCGTCATCGCTACCGCCTTCAACGAAAGGCGCCGGTTCGCTGACTTATCCGCCATATATCCAACTGTTCCTGCCTGCAAAGCCAGTCTCGTGCTTTCGTTCTTCTTTTGCATCCGCCGTCCCGATTTCACGACGCCAGAGCAAAAACCCGGCCCCGGGATTCCGTCGCCCATGAAAGTGCTAGCTGGACTGACAGAGTCGGGCAAGCAATTCATTCATCTCTCGAACCTCCCGATGGCCAACAAATATGTCAAAATGACGTAATTTGCGAACCCAGATATTGCCGCAGGGCAACAGGGCCGGTTTTGGAGAGCAATTCGCGTGCCGGTCCTGTCGCGCTTATTGTCCCGTTTTCGAGAAAAAACAGATCGGCATCGAGCTGCAAAGCGTCGCCTGGATTGTGCGTGACCATGAGCACTGTCATGCCGGTTTCCGTCTGGAGGTCGCGTATGAGTTCCAGCATCTGCTGCCGCAATGCAGGCCCGAGCGAACCGAAGGCCTCATCGAGCAGCAGGACGGGCTGGTTGCGTACCAGTGCGCGCGCGATGGCGACCCGCTGGCGCTCTCCGCCGGAAAGCGCTTCCGGTTTCCGTTTTTCCTTGCCGGAAAGGCCGACGCGTTCGATGGCTTTCCCCACGGCGGTGCGGTCGTTTTCGCTCAAGCGAAGGTTGGGTGACCGGCCTAACCCGACATTGGCTTCGACATCGAGATGGGCGAAGAGGTTGTTGTCCTGAAACACCATTGAAATGGGACGCCTGGAGGGCGGCAGGTGGGTTACGTCTTGATCGGCGATAATCACCTGTCCCGTTTGGGAAGATTCAAAACCGGCGATCAGATTGAGAAGTGTCGATTTGCCCGATCCGCTTGGGCCGACAATGGCAATGATTTGTCCGGCCTCAATGGAAAAATCGAACTGCATGGATGCATCGCCATAGCTGAAGCGAACCTTGTCCATGCGTATCGCCGCGCCGCGTGCGCCGGTCTTGGTCATTGCGGAGTCTCCGGAAGCGTTTGTGACGCGCGGTCGGCGAGGATCATGAGCCCAAGACACAACAGGCCGAGGATGAGCGCAAGGCCCGCTGCGTCGAAGGTCCGATAGCTCCCCATGCGCTGGAGCAGCAGATAGGGCAGGGTTTGCACCGCATCGCTGCCAAAGAGCGCAATAGTGCCGAGATCGCCCAGCGACAAAGCCATGGCGAAGGCGAAAGCGATGCCGAAAGCCTTCGACATTGCTGGCCAGTCTATCAGGCGAAACCGGTTCCAGCCCGAGATGCCGAGCTGTTCGCAGAGCCGGTTGTGACGGGCAGCGGCCGTATCGTAGGCGGGGCGAAGCACCCGCACTGCAAAGGGCATGGCCATGGCAGCGTTGACCGCGATGACCATTGGAGCGGCAAAATGGAATGGGTCGGCGAAATTGCGCAACAAAATGAACCACCCCGCTCCGATGATGATCGGCGGAACAACGAGGATGAGGCCCGCTCCGGTTCCCAGCATTCGCTCGAAGAGGGAGGCAGGTCTGCCGCGTTGCGGCGAGGCGACCGCTTCGCGCGCCGCCACGAGGGTAAATGACAGCGTTACCGACAGCAATGCGGCGGCGGTCGCAACCAGGAAGCTGTTGCGCATGGCGCGCCAGACGGCAGCCTCGCTCAACAGGCGGGCAAGATCGGCCGTGAGGCCGGACACCACCAATCCGCCAAGGGGAATGCTGACAAAGGCGAAGGCAAGCAGGATCGCAATCGCATCACCCGCTCGTTGAAGTGAACCTGGCCGGTCATAGCGGCGGCTGCGGGTTGCCAGAGAAAAGCCTTCCTCGCTCGGCTTTCCTGCGAGGCCAAGAAGTATCAATATGGCGATGGTCATGGCGAGTTGGGCGAGTGTCAGCGCGACGGCCCTGCTAATGTCGAAATCGAAATGCAGCGCCTGATAGATCGCCACCTCGAGGGTGGTGGCGCGCGGCCCCCCCCCCAATGTCAGAACGACGGTGAAGGACGTGACGCAGAGCATAAAGATCAGCCCCGCTATCCCCGGTAGATTGCGTGCGATGACGGGCCACTCGATAAGGCGGAACTGCGCAATGCCGCCCATCCCGAGCTGCGCCGACAGCTTCCAGTAGTCTTCGGGGATTGAATCGAACGCGGAGAGCAACAGGCGTACCGCGAGCGGCAGGTTGAAAAACACATGCGCCAGCAGGATGCCGGTCAGGCCGTAGATATTCGGCTCGAATGCGAATCCGGTGAACGTCGCCATGTGGGCGATCAGTCCGTTGCGGCCATAGATGCCGGTGATCGCCAGAACCACAACGAGCGCGGGCAAGGCCAGCGGCAGCGCGAAGAGCCGCAGGATCAAATTTCTGCCGGGAAAGCTTGCATTGGAATGCAGCGCGCGGGCGACAGGGATGGCGAGGCATACGGAAAGTGCTGTCGAAAGCAGAGCCTGCCAGAGAGTGAACCGCGCGATCCGCCAGAGATAGGCGTCAAAAGCCGCGAAGGATTGCATGCCGCCTTGCGCCGCCTCGAACGCCAGCGAAAAAAGCGCCACGCCCGCCAGCAATGCCAGCAGGCCAAGCGCGATTGCGCCAGCAAACGGTTTGGCTCGGGAGGCGCGCGGGGCGGCAACGGGCATTTAGCGGCTCATGACCGAAAGCCACTCATCGATCCACGCCTTCCGGTTCTTCGCCACGTCGTCGGATGAGAGGATCAGGGTTTTCGTCGGCTTCACCAGTTCCTGAAAACCGGGATCGAGTGGCCGGGAAGTCTTGCCCGCCGGATACATCCAGTTGGTTTCCGGAATGATGTCCTGAAAGGCCGGGCCCGTCATGAAGCTCAGGAACTTTGCAGACAAGGGATTGTCCTTGCCTCTGGCGGTCATGCCAGCGACTTCGATCTGAAGATAGTTTCCCTCCTCGAAGGCGGTGCCTTTATAGCGATGTTCCTTGTCGGCGATGATGTGATAGGCGGGGGAGGTTTCATAGGAAAGGACGTAGGGCGCTTCACCCTTCGTGAACAGGCCATAACCCTCCGACCAGCCGGGCGTGACGGTCAGAATCCGCTTTTCGAGTTTCTCCCACGCCTTCGCGGCATCGTCGCCGTAGATCGCCTTGATCCAGAGAAGAAGGCCAAGGCCCGGCGTCGATGTGCGCGGGTCCTGAATGATGATCTTGTCTCTGGGATCGCCCTCCACCAGTTCCTTCATGCTCGACGGGGGCTGCCTGATCTTGTCGCTGTTGTAGATGATCGAGAAATGGGCAAAGTCGTAGGGGACGAAAATATCGTCCGCGTAACCGCCCGGCACGGCGATCGCCGACGTATCGATGCGGTGGGGAGCAAAAAGGCCCGTCGCCCTGGCTTCCGTTGTCAGGTTGGTGTCGAGGCCGAGAACAATATCGGCTTTCGTATTGCCGCCTTCGAGTTTCAGCCGGTTGAGCAAGGCCACGCCGTCGGCAACCGACACGAGATCGAGTTGACAGCCGCACTCTTTCTCAAAAGCGTCCTTGACCTTCGGGCCCGGACCCCACTCGGCTGTGAAGCTGTCATAGGTATAGATGGTCAGTTTGCCTTCTGCCGAAGCTGGCGATACGACAAATGATGCCGTAGCAGTCAGGGCGATGGAGAAAATTGCATATGCGAGCCTCATCGGCGCCTCCTTTGCGTTCGTGTTAAAAGGATTGAAGCGCTGACTTGCCGTCGCGTCTAATCCCTCCGCCGGTACAAACCGGATCAGGTTCCGCGGGTTGGCAGATGTAGTTTCCTGCCTCTCAGCCAGCCGCGTCACGGCATGGCACCCCGTTAGATCGCAAACAGAATAGTGTTGTGCTGTGGACGGTGCAAGATGTGTTGTGTCTGGCGGCCTGTTGCAATGCAGGGCCATATGATATCAGCGCAGCATGACACGATTTGCGATCCTTCTCGGCGGAAGCCTTCACGTGACCGATCGGCTGCGGCGGCAGGTCGCCGGGGCCCGCGTCCTTGCCGCGGATAGCGGCATCCGCCATGCGCATGCTCTCGATATCGAGCCGGAGCTTTGGCTTGGTGATTTCGATTCGACGTCACCCGCGCTGGCACGGCGCTATGCGCATGTTCCGCAGATCACGTTCCCGCGTGAAAAGGACATGACCGACGGCGAACTGGCCTTGCGCAAGGCTTTTGAACTCGGGGCGACGGAAGTCATCCTGTGCGGTGCCTTCGGCGGGGAGCGGACGGATCACACGATGTTGCACCTCACGGTTGCAACTGCGGAAGCGCAGGCGGGGCGGCGCGTCTGGCTCACCGGCGGCAAGGAAGAGGCCTATCCGGTGATCCCGGGCCGGTACGTCTTCGACTTGCCGGAGAGGACACTTTTCAGCCTCATTGGTTTCGATGCGCTTGACGGCCTGGACATAGAAGGCGCGGAGTGGCCCCTGAAAAAGGCAAAGGTCGCCTTCGGTTCCTCGCTCACGCTTTCAAACAGCGTTAAAGATGAATTGAGAATTTCGCTCGAATTTGGGAACGCAATCCTTATTGCCACCTTGTTCGAGATCGCCTAACTATGAAATTGGAACGGTCATGCGACCTTGCTTCTGCCGTATTTCAGGGCGCAAACTGGAGCGGATTCGGTCCAAAAGACATTAAATTTACGCACAGGAGAGGTTTCCATGAATATACGTTTGTCGGGTATCATCGTTTCGGCGCTCGTTGCACTTACCGCCGCAGGTTGTGCTTCGCAGACGCAGGAGCAGCAGCGTGCAACAACCGGTGCGCTTATCGGTGGCGCTGGCGGCGCTCTGGTTGGTCAGGCCATCGGCGGTAACACGGGCTCAACGCTGGTTGGTGCTGCTGTTGGTGCCGGTGCTGGCGCACTCATTGGCGCAGCGACCACTCCGGGTAACTGCCGTTTCCGCGATCAGTATGGCCGCGTTTACGAGGCACCTTGCCGCTAATCGCCGGGTCTTATCGGTTTGAAGACAGGCCAGCGCAAGCTGGCCTGTTTTGTTTTGGCCGTATGATTGCGGATTTGACATGACGGGCGTTCTCGGTGACAAGCCGTCACGCTCATGCGTCTTCTCCTTCATTATCGACCGGGTATCCAATGGCTCCACCGCTCCTTCGTCTTGACCAGATCGCGCTGACTTTCGGCGGCACACCGCTGCTTACCGACGCGGCGCTCTCCGTCGGCGAGGGGGACCGCATCGCGCTTGTCGGCCGTAACGGGTCCGGCAAGTCAACATTACTGAAGATCGCGGCAGGCATGGTCGAGCCAACATCCGGGGATGTCTTCAAGCACCCGGGCGCGACGGTGCGCTATCTCGCGCAGGCTCCGGATATGGATGGTTTCGCCAATGTCAGGGCCTATGTCGAGGCCGGGCTTGGTCCTGCGGATGATCCCTATCGCGTGACGTATATTCTCGAGCATCTCGGGCTGAATGGCGAGGAACTGCCCGACCAGCTTTCCGGCGGCGAGGCGCGACGGGCTGCCCTTGCGAGGGTTCTGGCGCCGGAACCCGATATACTGCTGCTGGACGAGCCAACCAACCATCTGGATCTGGCGACCATCGAATGGCTGGAAGGCGAGTTACGCACGACGCGTTCTGCCCTTGTCCTTATCTCGCACGACCGTCGCTTTCTTGAAAATGTCACGCGTTCGACGATCTGGCTGGATCGCGGCGTCACGAAACGCCTCGATCAGGGCTTCCTGCACTTCGAGGAGTGGCGCGACAAGACGCTGGAGGAGGAGGAGCGCGATCTTCAGAAACTCGGACGCCAGATCGTGCGCGAGGAGCATTGGCTGCGCTATGGCGTGACTGCGCGGCGCAAGCGGAATGTACGCCGCCTGGGCGAGTTGCAGAATCTGCGAACCGAATATCGCGATCACCGCCGCGTTCAGGGAACGGCGGTGTTGAAGGCCAGCGATGCCAAGGACTCGGGCAAGCTCGTGGTCGAGGCCGAGAATATCGGCAAGGGCTATGACGGGCGCGATCTGATCAGGAATTTCTCCACACGGATCATGCGCGGCGACCGGGTGGGGCTTGTCGGGCCGAACGGTGTCGGCAAGACGACGCTGCTTTCCATTCTGATCGGACAATTGCATCCGGACAGCGGCACTGTGCGGCTCGGCGTCAATCTGGAAATGGCTGTGCTTGACCAGAAGCGCGAAAGCCTCGATGTCAACGACACATTGATGCACTATCTGACGGATGGGCGGGGCGAGAACCTGGTCGTCAACGGCGAGCAGCGGCATGTGGTTTCCTACATGAAGGACTTTCTGTTCCAGCCGGAACAGGCGCGCACGCCCATCAAGGAACTCTCTGGCGGTGAGCGGGCGAGATTGATGCTGGCCCGCGTACTGGCGCGCCCGGCCAATCTTTTGATTCTCGACGAACCGACGAACGATCTCGACATGGAGACGCTCGATCTGCTTCAGGAGCTCGTTTCCGGCTTTGACGGCACGGTCATTCTCGTCAGCCACGACCGTGATTTTCTCGATCGCACCGTGACCTCGATCATTGCCCCCGAAGGCGATGGCCGCTGGTACGAATATGCGGGCGGCTATTCGGATATGCTTCGCCAGCGCCGCGAGGCGCTGGTGACTTCAAAGGAGGCGAAGCCTTCCAAAACGGTGGCCAGCGAATCGCCGGCCAATGCTTCCACGCCGCGCCGGGATGAAAAACGCAAGCTTTCCTACAAGCAGAAATTCGCGCTCGAAACCTTGCCGGGTAAAATGGAAGTGCTCGCGTCCGATATCGCCGCTCTGGAAGCAAAGCTGGCGGATCCGCAACTCTTTGCGAAAAATCCCGACCTGTTCGCCAGAACGGCCGACGAGATCGCGAAAAAACGCGGCGAACTGGAAAGTTGCGAAGAAGAGTGGCTGGGGCTTGAAATGCTTCGCGAGGAAATCGAAGGCTCCTGAAGCCGCCCGTTCGATGAATGCAATCCTGTTCCAGGAGGGTTTGGAGTGACAATGCCGAAAGACAGCAATGGTAACGAGATCAACGAGGGTGACTCGGTTGTGCTCATCAAGGATCTGAAGGTCAAAGGCACATCCACGACACTGAAGCGCGGAACCCTGATCAAGAATGTTCACCTGACTGGCAGTGATGAAGAGATTGAATGCCGCTCGGACAGGATCAAGAATCTCGTCCTGAAGACGTGTTTTCTGAAGAAGGCCTGATTTCGTAACATCTGCCTGTCGTCTCAAACTTCAAGGGGACAGGCACCGTTTCACCGGTCTTGCCCCATGAATCCATGCTTGAGCCCGAAATGTGCTCAGGGGCCGATTTCAGCCCCCGGCTTTTGCCGTAAGCTTCGCGGCGAGGGTTTCGATCCGTTCGGCGACCGTGGACAATGTTCCGGCAATTGTCGCGTCATTCTTGCCAGCCTGCTGCAAGGCTTCGTCGCGGGTCTTGCGCAATGTCTCGGCCTCGTTTTCCAGGCCCTGCATCCGCTTTTGCAATTCGGTGAGCTCATCCATCACCATGATGCCGGCCATGACGGTCAGGCGCAGGTCGCCTATCTCGCCGAAGGACGATTTCAGGTGGGCGACATACCGGTCGAAACGTTCGGCCAATCCCGCCAGATGCTGTTCCTGACCTTCATCGCAGGCCATCCGGTAGGCTTTGCCGTCAATGGTGACTGTAACTGTTGCCATTTTAGCGATCCAGAACTGCGCGAATGGTTTCCATGGCTGTCACGAGACGCCTGGAAACTTCCTTGTTGGCCGATTCAAGACGCTCGGCTCGCGCTTCCGAGGTGTCCAGTTCCTGAGCCAGCCGCCGCCGGTCGACGTTCATGCGCTGAACTTCTTCGTCAGCTTCGGCGAATTCGCCTTCTTTTTCAAGCCGCAGCTCGACAGCATTTTCCAGCGTGCCGACTGCCCGGCTCAGTCTTTCGAGCGCCTGTTTGAGTGTCGCTTCCTGTGCCATTTCCAGTGTGTCCTCTCCGCCGCACTTCCGCGAATCGCAAGAAGAAGAACAGGTTATAGGTCGAACAGTAGATTGCAGCTTAACTCTCCGTCAATCAATCAGCGGTGGATGACTGGCGTCATGCACGGATTATTGACCTATCAAACCGATTAGGGTCTTCCCGATTGTCCCGGGTTTCATTGACTCCCGCCCACCAAATGCTATGTGTCGCGTGCTTTTCCCGCGTTACCTGTCCTTGACAGGCGGCGCTCCTCGTTCCCTTTCAAAAAGACGGCCGATGAGACTATGACCAACTCCGAAAAGAACAATCAGATGGCCAATGCGATCCGCTTCCTGTCCATGGATGCGGTGGAAAAAGCCAAGTCCGGACATCCGGGTCTGCCCATGGGGGCGGCGGATATCGCCACGACGCTCTATACGCGGTTTATGACCCACGATCCGAAAGCGCCGCACTGGCCGGATCGTGACCGGTTCGTGCTTTCGGCGGGTCATGGCTCCATGCTGCTCTATTCGCTGCTCTATCTGCTGGGTTACGAGGATATCACGATCGACGAGATCAAGAATTTTCGCCAGCTTGGCTCGAAAACCGCCGGTCACCCGGAATATGGTCATGCCGCAGGCATCGAGACCACAACCGGCCCGCTTGGCCAGGGCATCGCAAATGCCGTTGGCATGGCACTTTCGGAGCGCATTCTGAATGCGGAGTTCGGCGACGATCTGGTCGATCATTATACCTATGCGCTCGTCGGCGACGGCTGCCTGATGGAAGGTATCAGCCAGGAAGCCCTTGCGCTGGCCGGTCATCTCAAGCTCAACAAGCTGATCGTTCTGTTCGACGACAACGATATCACCATCGATGGTCCGGTAGGGCTTGCGGACAATACGGACCAGTGCGCACGTTTCGCCGCGTCTGGCTGGAATACTGTCCGCGTGGACGGACATGATCAGGATGCGGTCGCTGCGGCAATTGACGCGGCGAAAAAATCCGGCAAGCCAAGCTTCATCGCGTGCAAGACCACGATCGGCTTTGGCGCGCCGACCAAGGCTGGCACGAACAAGGTTCATGGTTCGCCTCTCGGCGCCGATGAAATCGCGGCTACCCGCAAGGCGCTCGGCTGGACGGCCGAGGCATTTGTCGTTCCTGCCGAAATCCTCGATGCGTGGCGTCTTGCCGGTCTTCAGGCGGCCAAGGCGCGCAAGGATTGGGAAGCGCGCTTCGCGGCCACCGACGCGTCGGTCCGGGCCGAGTTCGAGCGTCGCATGCGCGGCGACCTGCCGGGCGGTTTTGATGCGGCCATCGTCGCGTACAAGCAGAAGCTCTCCGCTGACAAGCCGAATGTCGCGACCCGCAAGGCGTCCGAAATGGCGCTTGAGGTCATCAATGGCGTCGTGCCCGAGACCATTGGCGGTTCGGCTGACCTGACCGGCTCCAACAACACCAAGACCAGCCAGACCAAGCCGGTGACGCCGGAAAACTACGGCGGGCGCTATGTTCATTACGGCATCCGCGAACACGGCATGGCTGCGGCCATGAACGGCATGGCGGTGCATGGTGGCATCATTCCCTATTCGGGAACGTTCCTGACCTTCTCCGACTATTGCCGTCCGGCCATGCGCCTTTCCTCGCTGATGGGCATTCGTGTGGTCTACGTCATGACGCATGATTCGATCGGCCTTGGCGAAGACGGTCCGACCCACCAGCCCGTCGAGCATTTTGCGGCGCTGCGTGCGATCCCGAACCACAATGTGTTCCGCCCCGCCGATGTCGTGGAAACGGCCGAGTGCTGGCAGATTGCGCTCGAATCGAAGAAGACCCCTTCGACGATAGCGCTGACCCGCCAGAACCTGCCGACGGTCCGCACGGATCACATCGAGGAAAACATGTGCGCTTACGGCGCCTATGAACTGGCGACGGCAAGCGACGACGCGAAGGTCACGATTTTTGCCACCGGTTCGGAAGTGGAAATCGCGCTTGAAGCCCGCTCGCGGCTGGAAAAGAGCGGTATTGCGACGCGGGTCGTTTCGGTGCCTTGTTTTGAACTTTTTCAGGCCCAGACTGAACAGTACAAGAAGGCCTTGCTTGGCTCCGCTCCCGTCAGGATCGCGGTGGAAGCGGGTATTCGCCTGGGATGGGATTCCTTTATTGGTACGGATGGGGTTTTCATCGGGATGACCGGCTTTGGCGCCAGCGCACCGATCGACGATCTCTACAGGCATTTCGGCATTACCGCGGATGCGGTGGTCGCCGCCGCGCAAAACAAACTCAAGGCTGATGCCTGATCGAAACTCCCTTGTTTACCCAAGAAACAGTAACGGAGAACTTATATGGCAGTTCGTGTAGCAATTAACGGGTTTGGCCGCATCGGCCGCAATGTTCTTCGCGCGATCCTCGAATCGGGCCGCACCGACATCGAAGTCGTCGCGCTCAACGATCTGGGCCCGGTTGAAACCAATGCCCATCTGCTGCGCTACGACTCGATCCATGGCCGCTTCCCCGGTGAAGTGACGGTCAAGGGCAACACGATCGATGCTGGCCGCGGCCCGATAAGGGTTCACGCCGTCCGCAACCCGGCTGAGTTGCCGTGGCAGGAAGAAGGCGTCGATATCGCGCTCGAGTGCACGGGTATTTTCACATCCAAGGACAAAGCCTCGGCGCATCTTGAAGCTGGCGCCAAGCGCGTGATCGTGTCGGCTCCTGCCGAGGGCGCAGACCTGACGGTTGTTTATGGCGTGAACCACGACAAGCTGACGAAGGACCATATGGTCATTTCCAATGCGTCCTGCACGACGAACTGCCTTGCGCCCGTCGCCTATGTCCTCAACGAAGCCGTTGGCATCGAAAAGGGCTTCATGACGACGATCCACAGCTACACCGGCGATCAGCCGACGCTCGATACGATGCACAAGGATCTGTATCGCGCGCGCGCTGCCGCCCTGTCGCAGATCCCGACGTCGACGGGCGCAGCCAAGGCTGTCGGCCTCGTCCTGCCGGAACTGAAGGGCAAGCTTGACGGGTCTTCCATCCGCGTGCCGACACCGAACGTCTCGGTTGTGGATTTCAAGTTCGTCGCCAAGCGCAATACGACCGTCGAGGAGATCAACGAAACGATCAAGGCTGCCGCCAACGGCAAGCTGAAGGGTATTCTTGGCGTCACCGCGGATCCGAATGTCTCCATCGATTTCAACCACGATCCGCATTCCTCCATCTTCGCTCTCGACCAAACGAGGGTGATGGAAGGAAACTTCGTGCGAATCCTGTCGTGGTACGACAATGAATGGGGCTTTTCCAACCGTATGAGCGACACTGCCGTCGCTTTTGCCAAGGTCATCTAACGTCCATGTTCCGACCCCTCTCTCCGAAAACGGTGCGCTGGCGCCCGGTGGACGGGGAGGGGCTGGAACATCTGACCGTCGAGCCGCATGACGGCGGTATTCGCGCGACAAGCGTGGTTATCGGCGATCGCGGCGGTCTCCCCTATGGCGTTCGCTACTGTATCGATTGCGATGCGCGCTGGTTTGTCCGTCACTTCGATATTGAGACGACGGATGGCCGCCATCTGGCGCTCAGTTCCGACGGCGAGGGCAACTGGACGTCAAAGGATGGCGACCCGATGCCCGAATTTGCCGGTTGCATCGACATCGACCTCTCTGGAACGCCTTTTACGAATACGCTGCCGATCCGCCGCCTTGAGCTGACCCCTCGGGACGGAACTGCGACGCTTGCCATGCTGTATGTACCCTTCGACAATCTGGAGCCATACCGGGACCGGCAGAATTATGCATGTCTCGAAGCGGGGCAACTCTATCGCTACGAGGCCGGGGATGGTGATTTCAGCGCCGATCTTCCCGTCGACGAGGATGGCCTGATTATCGACTATCCGACCCTCTTTGAAAGAATGAAAGTTTGACCCATGAAAAGTCGCGGACTTTTCGTGTAAGATCACCTCATTAACCTGTTACCGGAGATGGCTTTATGGCTTTTCGCACCCTCGATGATGTTGATGTGTCTGGCAAGCGCGTGCTTTTGCGCGTCGACCTGAACGTGCCGGTTGCTGACGGGAAAGTGACGGATGCGACCCGTATCGAACGCGTGGCTCCCACGATTCTGGAGCTTTCGAGAAAGGGAGCGAAGGTCATCCTGCTTGCCCATTTCGGACGCCCGAAAGGCGCGCCCTCCAGGGAGTTTTCCCTGAAGCCCATCGCCAAGGCGGTAGCGGATGTCATTGATCACAGCGTTCATTTCGCGGAAGACTGCATCGGAGAAAAGGCGGCGGAAGCTGTCGCCGCCATGAAGGACGGCGGTATCCTGCTCCTGGAAAATACGCGGTTTCACAAGGGCGAGGAAAAGAACGATCCGGAATTCGTAAACGCTCTGGCCGCGAACGGCGACGTTTATGTCAATGACGCCTTTTCGGCGGCCCATCGTGCCCATGCGTCCACCGAGGGGCTGGCGCATGTGCTGCCCGCCTATGCCGGGCGAACCATGCAGGCGGAGATCGAGGCGCTGGAGAAGGGGCTTGGCGACCCGCAGCGCCCGGTCGTCGCCATTGTTGGCGGGGCAAAGGTTTCCTCCAAGATCGACCTGTTGATGAATCTGGTCGAAAAGGTGGATGCGCTCATCATCGGCGGCGGAATGGCCAACACGTTTCTCGCCGCGCAGGGCGTGAAGGTGGGCAAGTCCCTGTGTGAGCATGACCTTGCCGATACGGCGCGCCAGATTTCGGCGAAGGCGCTCACGGCAAACTGCACGATCATTCTTCCCGTGGATGCGACAGTCGCATGGCATTTTGAGGCCAATGCGCCGCATCGCGACTATGGCCTTGACGCCATCCCGAGCGACGGCATGATCCTCGATGTCGGGCCGAAATCGATCGAACGGGTGAAGGCGGCAATCGACGATGCGGTGACGCTGGTCTGGAACGGCCCGCTGGGTGCGTTCGAGCTGGCGCCGTTCGATCGGGCGACCATGGCTGCGGCCAGGCATGTCGCGGCAAGAACGAAAGCCGGAAAGCTCGTATCCGTCGCCGGTGGTGGCGATACGGTAGCGGCGCTCAATCATGCTGGCGTGGCGGATGATTTCACCTATGTGTCCACTGCCGGAGGCGCATTC
The DNA here is from genome assembly GCA_050726055.1 of Phyllobacterium sp. Taxonomy (GTDB): domain Bacteria; phylum Pseudomonadota; class Alphaproteobacteria; order Rhizobiales; family Rhizobiaceae; genus Phyllobacterium. Next base: position 107,266 of record JBOHIW010000006.1, read on the forward strand.
CTGGAATGGATGGAAGGCAAGCCGCTACCCGGCGTCGATGTCCTGCGCGCCTGAGGCAAGGCTGCACACACGCAATAGGCTGTGGACGGATGCGTTGCACCGTCCACCCGTTAACAATAAGCCGAAAAATGTTATCGCACTAAATCGTTTGAAATAAATTCAATCGGTTCAGTGGGTTGGCGGTGCATTCCGTTCGCTTGCGTCTTCTGTTATTCGGCCTCAAAGCCCAAAGGAGTAGCCGATATGAGTGAACGTATTCAAGATATTGCAATGGCGATGGTTGCTGACGGCAAGGGTATCCTTGCTGCCGATGAAAGCACCGGTACCATCAAAAAGCGTTTCGATTCGATTGGCCTTGAATCCACGGCCGACAATCGCCGCGACTACCGCGAGATGCTTTTCCGCACGCACGAAGCGATGACGAAGCATATCTCGGGCGTCATTCTCTACGACGAAACCATTCGCCAGAATGCGAAGGACGGAACGCCCCTGACCCAGCTTATCCGCGATGCTGGCAGCATTGCCGGCATCAAGGTCGATGCTGGCGCCCAGCCGCTGGCCGGTTTCCCCGGTGAGACGGTCACCGAGGGGCTGGATGGCCTTCGCGGACGTCTCAAGGAATATTATGAACTGGGCGCGCGTTTCGCCAAGTGGCGCGGCGTTATAGCCATTGCCGAGGGTGTGCCGACCTGGGGTGCGGTCAAGCAGAATGCGCAGGCGCTCGCCCGCTATGCCGCCCTTTGCCAGGAAGCCGGAATCGTGCCGATCGTGGAGCCGGAAGTGCTGATGGACGGCAAACCGGGCGATCATTCGATCGACCGTTGCTACGAAGTGACCGACTGGGTGCTCAAGACTGTTTTCGCCGAGCTTTATGATGCGCGCGTCAGCCTCGAAGGCATGATCCTCAAGCCGAACATGATCATCGACGGCAAGAACGCCCGCAAGGCATCCGTGGAAGAGGTCGCCGAGAAGACCGTCCGCTGCCTGAAGTCGAACGTGCCTGCCGCTGTGCCGGGCATTGCATTCCTTTCCGGTGGCCAGTCCGACGAGGAAGCGACGGCGCATCTTTCCGCAATGAATGCCTCCTACGACATGCCCTGGAAGCTGACCTTCTCCTATGGCCGCGCATTGCAGGCGGCTGCCATCAAGGCATGGGGCGGCAAGGTCGAGAACGTCGCTGCCGGTCAGCGTGCATTCGCGCATCGCGCCCTGATGAACAGCCTCGCTGCACAGGGCGGCTGGAAGAAGGATCTGGAAAAGGCGGCCTGATTCCCGCTCTCCGATAAGCATCCCAAAAGGCCCGGATCAGCGATCCGGGCCTTTTGCATTTCTGGCTCTCAATGGTGGAAGAAGATAACCGTCATGAACATGACGAGAATGGCAAAAACTGCTATTTTCCAGAAGTCGCCACGCCGCTTCAAGCCGGGAAGCCCCAGCGGCTTGATAATGTGAAGCGCCATAAGGGCGATCAAGAGAAGGGGCAGTATCTTGGTCATCGGTTTTCCTGCGGCGACATGCGAATCGGCCAAAGGGCATTCGCCCTTAGTTAAATGGACGAAGAAACGCGCTGCCGCTAGAACCGTTTTGGGAGGAACGTCCATGAGGGAGGAAAATCATGACGTCTCGCTATGCCGAAACCTATTCGGACTGGAAGCGCGATCCACAGGGCTTTTGGGAGAAAGCCGCAGCGACGATTGATTGGGTCAAACCCTGGGAAAAGATATTCGATCTCGACAAGGGCGCCTATGGCCATTGGTTTTCCGGTGCCGAATGCAACACCTGCTACAATGCGCTCGATCGCCATGTCGAGCGCGGGCGCGCCAACCAGACAGCGCTCATTTATGACAGCCCCATCACAGGCATAAAGCGCAAGCTGACCTATGGCGAGTTGTTGGCCGAGGTGAAGGCGCTGGCTGCCGTTCTTCTCGATCGCGGCGTCAAAAAGGGTGACCGTGTCATCATCTACATGCCGATGGTGCCTGAAGCGGCGGTCGCCATGCTGGCTTGCGCCCGTATCGGCGCTGTGCATTCCGTAGTCTTCGGTGGTTTTTCGGCGCACGAACTGGCGACGCGCATCGACGATTGCGCGCCCAGGATGATCGTCGCCGCGTCCTGCGGCATCGAGCCGGGCAGGCTGATTCCATACAAGCCCATGCTGGACAAGGCTATCGAACTGGCCCACCACAAGGTGCATGGCTGCATCGTTCTGGAACGGCCTGAACATCCTTATGAACTGACGCCAGAGCGGGACATCGACTATCGCGCCGCCGTCAATGCGGCCAAAGAGCAAGGGCGCGATGTCCCGTGCACACCGGTTGCGGCGACCGATCCGCTCTATGTGCTCTATACGTCCGGCACCACAGGTCAACCCAAGGGCGTCGTGCGCGACAATGGTGGCCATATGGTCGCGCTGGCGTGGTCGATGGAAGCGATCTTCAATATCGCGCCCGGCGAAGTCTGGTGGGCGGCGTCCGATGTGGGCTGGGTTGTTGGTCACTCCTATATCGTCTATGCGCCCTTGCTGATAGGCGCGACGACCATCCTCTTCGAAGGTAAACCGGTCGGTACGCCCGATCCCGGAACCTTCTGGCGGATTATCTCGGAATATGACGTGAAGGCCCTGTTTACCGCGCCCACGGCCTTCCGGGCGATCAAGAAAGAGGATCCGAAGGGCGAGTATGTCAGGCGCTATGACCTGTCGCGTTTCAAGTGCCTTTTCCTTGCGGGTGAAAGAGCCGACCCGGATACGATCAAGTGGGCCGAACAATTGCTTGGCGTACCGGTCATCGATCACTGGTGGCAGACCGAGTCCGGTTGGCCGATGGTCGCCAACCCCATCGGGCTTGGCCGGTTGCCGGTCAAATACGGCTCGCCCACGGTCCCGGTTCCGGGTTATGAAATCCACGTTGTCGACGATGCGGGGCATGAGGTCCGACACGGCGATCTCGGCAACATCGTTGTGAAACTGCCCCTGCCGCCGGGATGCCTGCCAACACTCTGGAACGCCGACCGGCGCTTCCGGGATGCCTATCTCACGGAATTCCCCGGCTATTACAAAACCGCGGACGCCGGTTATATCGACGACGAAGGCTATCTCTACATCATGAGCCGCACCGACGACATCATCAATGTCGCCGGGCATCGCCTCTCCACCGGGGCCATGGAGGAGGTCATCTCGTCCCATCCCGATATTGCGGAATGTGCCGTGGTGGGCATTGCCGATCAGCTGAAGGGGCAAGCGCCCTGCGGCTTCATCGTGCTGAAGTTCGGGGTTACGCGGACCGATGAGATGATCGAGAAGGACTGCATAGCCATGGTTCGCGAGCAGATCGGCCCGGTTGCCGCTTTCAAGCTGGTGCTGACGGTCAAGCGGCTTCCCAAAACGCGATCGGGAAAGATCCTGCGCAGCACGATGCAGAAGATCGCCGATCGCGAGGAATGGAAGATGCCAGCAACGATCGACGATCCGGCGATCCTGGATGAGATCGGCACGGCTCTCAAAGCGCGAGGGCTTCTTGCCTGATCCGTTGAAAACCATCTGACGCATTGACCATCCATGCGGAGGGGGTCCAATGTCTGCCCAAACCAGAGGCAGGCATTGGAGAGACGGTTATGGCATTGGCGGGCAAAGTGGCGATCGTAACGGGCGGTGCGCAAGGGATCGGCCAGGCGATTGCGAAGCGTTTCCTGCTGGATGGCGCGAGTGTCATGATCGCCGATACCAATGATCGTGAGGGACGCGCTGCCGTCAAGGATCTCTCCACGATCGGCAAGATCAGCTTCGTTCCCGCAGACATCAGCAACAAGCTCGACGTTCACAATATGCTTGCCGCCACGCTCGATAGGTTCGGGGATGTCGACGTCCTCGTCAACAATGCCGGTATCGCGCATAGCGCCGATTTCCTCGCGCTGCGGGAAGAAGACTTCGACAGGGTTCTCAAGATCAATCTGAAGGGGGCGTTTCTTTGCAGTCAGGCTGTGGCACGTCATCTGGTGGAAAAGGTCGAAGCAGGCGGGTCGGCGGGCTCGATCGTCAATATGTCATCGATCAATGCCGTCGTCGCGATTCCAGACCAGATCCCCTATTCCGTTTCTAAGGGCGGGCTCAATCAGCTAACCCGTGTCATGGCGCTTTCGCTTGCACCCTACGGCATAAGGGTCAATGCAATCGGGCCGGGCTCCATCCAGACCGATATGCTGGAGAGCGTCAATTCGGACCCTGCCGCCAAGAAGCGCATGCTGTCGCGCACACCCATGGGGCGCGTGGGCGATCCGGCTGAAATCGCGGCTATCGCGGCTTTTCTGGCGTCGGATGATGCGAGCTATATCACGGGTCAGACGATCTTTGCCGATGGTGGCCGGTTGCCTCTGAATTATACGGTGCCGGTCAAGTCCTGACGGATAATTTCCGCTACTGAAGCCTCCTGACAACAGGTTGTCAGGAGGAGTGTGCGATTATCTTCCCGAGTTCATATGGGAGATAACGGCAATGACTATATTCGATGATGGTGTCTTTCGCTTTCTCAGGCTCTATTCCAACCGCTACACCACGATGCGGAATGAGATCAGGACGGAGCGGTTCATCAATTCGCTACCGGAGGAAATCCGGCATGATATCGGCTGGCCGGACGTCTATGCGGAACGCCGCAGCCGTCGCCGGTGAGACGACGCGGATATGGTGATGTGATATATTTCGCTCCTGTTGAAAAAAATGTTCTGGGAGAACCGGATGGCCGACAAGCGTAAGAATGTGGGTTTCGTTTTCATTGAAAGATATGCGGACTGGGAATTCGGGTTCCTTTCGGCAGCGGTGGCTGAATATATGGGAGGCAGGACAATCGCCCTGTCTCCCGATGGCAGGCCGGTTTCATCGATAGGCGGCCTGCACCTGACGGCTGCTCGCGGCCTGAAAGCCGAGGAAAATCAGGATCTCGATGCCGTGGCCGTGATTGGTTCGGACAACTGGACCGGACACGATGCGCCAGACGTTTCTCCGCTTCTCAACGCCGTTCACGTCAGGGGTGGCGTGGTCGGCGGTATCTGCGCCGGTACGCTGGCCATCGCTCGCTCCGGTCTGTTCGCGGGGCGAAAGCACACGAGCAACGGCAAACAGTGGATCACGGAAAAACTCATACGGTACGATGGCCTCGAGACCTATCAGGATGTTCCTTATGCCGTGGCCGATGACCGCGTTGTGAGCGCGCCGGGATCGGCTCCGGGGACGTTCGCGACGGCGTTCCTCAAGTCGCTCTATCCCGATCAGGAGCAGACAATCGATGGCATGCGGCAACTGTTTGCGCGTGAGTACCAGGCACCGTGATGCGTTCCTGCCGCAGGGTGAAAGTTCGAGATGGAAAATCCTGGACAGAAGTTCAATTCCCCGGGGTTGTCTCAGGTGAGGCCCGTCCCGGTCACAACAGGTCTTCTTTTGCGCATTGTCGCGGAGGCAGCGCATGAGGCGTGCTGACAGACTATTCCAGATCGTCCAGAACCTGCGAGGCGGCCGTCTCGTCACGGCGCGAAAACTCGCCGATGTGCTGGAGGTTTCCGAGCGGACCATCTATCGCGACATTTCCGATCTGCAATCGACAGGTGTGCCGATCGATGGAGAGGCGGGCGTCGGATATATCCTGCGGGAGGGGTTTGACCTGCCGCCACTCATGTTCACCCGCGATGAGATCGTGGCGCTGGTGGCGGGCGCGCGGCTTGTGCGAGCCTGGGGCGGGGCCTCCATGGCGCGCGCGGCAGAGGAAGCCTTGATCAAGATCGAGACGGTCTTGCCGAAGGAGGAGCGGTCCCGCATCTCGGGAACGAAAGTTGTGGCGCCGGTGAGGAACATCACCGATGCGGAGCGGAAGATCATAGACATTGCGGAGCGCGCCGCCGATGCGGGCGATGTGCTGTCGATTTGCTATCGTGATCTGGAGGGCAGGGAAAGCGAGCGTGATATTCGCCCGCTGGCCTTGTGGTTCTGGGGCAAGGTCTGGACGCTGGCCGGCTGGTGCGAACTCAGAAACGATTTCCGGACATTCCGGACCGACAGGATCGATCGCGTGACCCTCGCCGGACGCAGGTTCAAGCCGGAGAAGGGCAAGACGCTGGCCGATTTCTATCGCAAGGTCGAGATATGGGAGCAGGCAGCCCCGCGGTCGGACTGAACCGCATGAAGGCAACAAAGAACCCGGCGCGATGGCCGGGTTTTTTTGTTTTTCGACTGGCGACGGTTACAGGTCGTCCTGTTCGTCTTCATCCGTCTTGCCCTTGAGCGAGGAGAGCTTGGCGAAAACCTTGTCGGCATCGAGCTCTTCCGATTCTTCCTCGGGCTGGCTGTGGATATCGAGATTTTCGGTCGCCGATGCAGGCAAAAGCGTATCGCCCGTATCGAGATGCGCTGGCCGGTTGCGTGCGGCGCGCTCGACTTCGAGGTCCAGATCGATCTGCGAGCAGAGGCCCAAAGTCACGGGGTCCATCGGCTGGAGATTATTGGAATTCCAGTGCGTGCGCTCGCGAATCTGCTCGATCGTTGACTTGGTCGTGCCGATCAGGCGTGAGACCTGGGCATCTTTCAGCTCGGGATGATTGCGCACGAGCCAAAGAATGGCGTTCGGACGATCCTGGCGCTTGGAAAGAGGCGTGTAACGCGGCCCCTTGCGCTTGGATTCGGGAACGCGGACCTTCGGATCCGCAAGCTTGAGCCGATGATTGATGTCGGCCTCGCCCTTCTTGACCTCATCGCGGGAAAGCTGGCCCGTGATGATGGGATCGAGGCCCTTGATGCCCTGTGCTGCTTCGCCATCCGCGATGGCTTTCACTTCAAGCGGATGCAGCTTGCAGAACGTCGCAATCTGATCGAAGGAAAGAGCAGTATTGTCAACAAGCCAGACGGCTGTCGCTTTCGGCATCAGAAGCTGGTTGGCCATGAATAGAGTCCTCTCGTTCGTCCGCTCCGGTGGCGCGGGACGTGGGTTTCAGCCACATTTTCCGGGAAATCACGTTCTATATAACTGTCTTTTCCACGATGAGCAAGATTTGACGAGCAATGATCCGAGGGTGAAGTCGCCGGGGGATGACGAGCAGCTTTCACAGAACTGTCATGGAACTGTCATCGCCTTGAAACCGGTTCAGGCAACCTGTTCTCCATCGTTCAATGGAGATCCCCGTTATGAAAAGCCGTTCCCTTTGCCTGGCCTTCGTTGCCGCTCTTTCGACATCTGTCGCGCTGCCAGCTGCCGCGGAGCCGGTTTTCAATCGTATCGCGAGTTTTCCTGTTGCTGCCAATTTGCCCAAGGATGCCGATCCCGCGACCGCAACATCGTCGGAAATCATTACCGTATCTGAAGACGGTAATACGCTCGTCTACTCCGACAGCCCCCTAGGCGGAGTAGGCTTCATCGATATTGCCGATCCGGCGGCGCCAAAGGCGGGCGGCAGCATCAAGGTCGAGGGAGAACCCACCTCCGTTGCCATCGTTGACGGAAAGATACTGGCTGGTGTCAACTCGTCGGAGAGCTACACCAAGCCGTCAGGCAGGCTCGACGTTATTGATCTTGCATCGCGCAAAGTGGACAAGAGCTGCGATCTTGGCGGCCAACCCGATTCGGTTGCAATCAGCAAGGATAAGAAGTTCGCCGCCGTCGCGATCGAGAATGAGCGCGACGAAGATCTGAATGAAGGTGAACTGCCGCAGCTTCCCGCTGGCGACCTCAAGATCTTTTCGCTGGTGGCTGGTTTGCCGGATTGCGACACGATGAAAACGGTTGCGTTGACCGGTCTTGCCGAAATCGGTGCCGGGGATCCGGAGCCGGAATTTGTGAGCTTCAATGAAGCCAACCAGATTGCCGTGACGCTCCAGGAAAACAATCACATTGCGATTGTCGATGCGGAAAGCGGCAAGGTCGTATCGCATTTCTCCGCTGGCAAGGTTGATCTGGACAAGATCGACACGAAAAAGGACGGCCAGATTTCCTTCACGGGAAAGATGGAAGGTGTTGCGCGCGAACCCGATGCGGTCAAGTGGCTCGACAATGATCGATTGGTGGTTGCCAATGAAGGCGACTACGAGGGCGGTTCACGCGGCTTCACGATTTTCAGCAAAGACGGCAAGGTGCTCTATGAGTCTGGCGCGTCGCTCGAATATGAGATCGCCAGGGCGGGTCATTATCCGGAAAAGCGCAACAAGAAGGGCATCGAGCCCGAGGGCGTCGAAGTCGCGAAATTCGGCGATACGCGGTATATTTTCGTTGCGAGCGAGCGCGGCTCCGTCGTGGGCGTCTACAAGGATACGGGCGACGATCCGGAATTCGTGCAGCTGTTGCCGTCGGGTATCGGGCCGGAAGGGCTGGTCGCGATCCCTGAGCGTAATCTCCTCGTGACAGCCAATGAGACCGATCTGGGGGAAGATGGCGGCGCGCGTTCTCACGTCATGGTGTATCAGTTGGGCGAGGCAAAGCCTGCTTACCCGCAGTTAATCTCCGATTTGAAGGATGACGGCACCCCGCAGGGATGGGGCGCCCTTTCCGGCCTCGCAGCCGATCCGAAGGAGGCCGGCAAGCTGTATGCGGTTTCGGATAGTGTCTATACCGCTGCTCCGGCGATCTTCACCATCGACGCTACGCAGACCCCGGCGAGAATCACCGGGGCGCTTGTCGTGAAGCGTGGCGGACAGACGGCGCAGAAGCTCGATCTGGAAGGCGTAGCGGTCGACGGCGAAGGCGGTTTCTGGCTTGCCAATGAAGGAGACGCGAAAAAGCTGGTTCCGCACGCGATTTTCCACGTCAACGCCAAGGGCGAGATCGACACGGAAATCAGCCTGCCGCAAGAATTGCTTCCGCATCAGACCCGCTCGGGTCTGGAAGGGATCACTGTAGTCGGAACCGGCGACGAGGCGGTCTTGTGGATGGCTGTGCAGCGGGAATGGAAGGATGATGACAAGGGCTTCGTGAAGCTTCTTTCCTACAAGCCAAAGGACAAGGAGTGGGGCGCGGTCAGTTATCCGCTTGAAAAGGCTCCCGAGGGCGGATGGATCGGCCTCTCCGAAATCACTGCCCATGAAGGTCAGCTCTACATTGTCGAACGTGACAACCAGATCGGCGACAAGGCTGCCGTCAAGCGCCTTTACCGCGTGACCCAGGAAAGCCTCAAGCCGGGCAAGATCGGAGAAAAACTGCCCGTCGTGACGAAGACTCTCGTGCGTGACTTCATCGATGACCTGAAACAGCTGAACGGCTATGTGGTCGACAAGGTCGAGGGCTTCACCGTCGATGCCGAAGGCAATGGCTATGTCGTGACCGACAATGACGGCGTTGATGATTCCTCAGGTGAGACCCTGTTCTTCACCATCGGCAAGATGCAGGCGACGAACTGACGATCCGCCCTATGGAAACGGAAAAGCCGCGCAAACCAGCACGGCTTTTTCTTTGCCGGAACAGTGGGCCTGTTGCGTCAGGCCACGTCCAGAACGATCTTGCCGATGTGATTGCCATCTTCCATGCGCTCATGCGCCCGCCATGCTTCCTGAAACGGATAAATCGTGTCCATGACGGGGCTGATCCGGCGTTCGGCAAGGAGCGGCCAGACTTTCGTTTCAAGATCTCTGGCAATCTGCGCCTTGAATTCGATGGAACGGGGCCGAAGGGTCGAGCCTGTATGAACCAGCCGCTTGACCATGAGTTTGGAAAAATTGGCGTTGGCCTTGGCGCCGCTGAGAAAGGCGATCTGCACGATCCGCCCGTCAACGGCTGCCGCATCGTAATTGCGGTCCACATAGTCGCCGCCAACCATGTCGAGAATGACATTCGCGCCCTTGCCATCCGTCGCGTCCTTGACTGCGCGAACGAAATCCTCCTCACGGTAATTGACGGCACGGTCTGCCCCGAGCTTGAGGCATGCGTCGCATTTGTCCTTCGAACCGGCGGTGACGATGACATAGGCGCCGAAGGTGGTCGCGATCTGGATTGCGGCAGTTCCAATCCCCGACGAGCCGCCGTGAATCAGAAGCGTTTCGCCGGGTTGCAATGCGCCGCGCTGAAACACGTTGTGCCAGACTGTGAAAAATGTTTCGGGAATTGCGGCGGCTTCCGAGAAGCCGAAACCTGCCGGAATGGGCAGGGCATTGGTTTCGTCGACGGGACAAAACTGTGCGTAGCCGCCGCCGGGGACCAGCGCTGTCACGCGGTCGCCCGCCCGAAAGCGGCTTACGGCCGCACCGGTCGCAACCACTTCGCCAGCAACTTCAAGTCCGGGGATGTCGGATATTCCGGGCGGTGGCGGATAGTCACCGCGCCTTTGCAGAACGTCCGGCCTGTTGACACCCGCCGCTCGAACCTGAATCAGCAGCTCCGTCTCCCTGATGGCGGGAAGGTCGCGTTTCGCCGGTTTCAGAACCAGAGGCCCGCCGGGCTGGGTGATTTCGATCGCGGTCATACGGGAGGGTAGACGTGCAGCCATGGGTGCCGCTCCTTCTTGAATGATTTGCATGCAAAGGGTGTTGAAATGTATCCTCCTTTTGCGCAGGGGCAAGAGGAGGTAACGATGTCGCTTTTTGATGAAGAGCCCAAAAAGTCCGGCACCCATGAAATCGGGCAGGATCTTTCGCTGCTTTCCGTGGATGAGCTTGATCACCGTATCGCCCTTCTGCGGACCGAAATCGCAAGACTGCAGGCAGAGCGGGACCAAAAGGGAGAGAGCAAGGCGGCGGCAGAGGCATTATTCCGTTAATCATCCAGATTTCCGCTTGGAAATCCAGCCTTCAGTCATCAAGCTTCCTCAATTGCTTGATTTAGGACGTGTTGTCACCCCTGATTGCCTTGTCGTGAATTTCCAGGAGTCAATTTTTGTTTCGTGCATTTTTTCAGGTTTTTGCGCTTCTTTGCGGGACGGCCTTTCTCGTCGCCGGATCGGGCCTGCACGGCCTGTTGCTGCCTTTGCGCGGCGGGCTCGAGGGCTTTTCGCTGGGAGCGCTTGGTTTTCTCGGCACGGCCTGGGCGGGCGGGTTCATAACCGGTTGTGTGCTTGCGCCCCGCCTTGTGCGGCGCGTGGGTCATGTTCGCGCCTTCAGCGCCTTCGCCTCGACGGCCGCCATCATTGCGCTTCTTACAGGCCTTTTCGTCGAGCCGACGATCTGGATTGCCTTGCGCGTACTCACCGGCTTTGCGATGGCTGGCGCATATATGGTGATCGAGAGCTGGCTGAACGAGCGGGCGACGAATGAAAATCGCGGCCAGATTTTCGGGCTTTACATGGTGGTGAACTATGCCTTCATCATGGGCGGCCAGATGATCGTGGCTGCGGGCGACCTAACGTCTGCAACATTGTTCATGATTTGCGGGGTTTTCTTTTCCCTGTCGCTGATTCCCACGGCCATTTCCACAGCGGTCAGCCCCAAGCCGCTGACGCAGGTCAGTCTCGACCTCCCGACGCTCTATCGAAATTCACCGGTCTCGTTTGTCAGTTGCGTGCTGATCGGCATTGCCAATGGCTGCTTCGGAACGTTGGGCGCCGTTTATGGCGCTGGTATCGGCATTGCGACAACGCTGATCGCGTTCATGATGAGCGCAACGGTTCTTGGCGGCGCGCTGATCCAGATCCCGGTGGGGCGACTGTCGGACAAGATCGATCGCCGCTATGTGCTTGCCTCAGTCGCCTGTGCAGCGGCGGTGGCCGGCTTGCTGATATTGTTGATAGAGCCGCGCTCCGCGACGCTCATACTCATCCTGACAGGCGTTTACGGCGGGTTGTCCTATGCGCTCTACCCGGTGGCGGTCGCGCATGCGAATGATTACGCCCAGCCCGAGGATTTCGTCAAAATTTCGAGCGGGCTGCTTCTGCTCTATGGTTTTGGCACGATGATCGGGCCGGTTCTTGGCGCGCTCGCTATGGGCTATGTCAGGCCGGAGGGTCTGTTCCTCGTGACCGCGCTGGCCCATATCTCGATCACAGCTCATGCCATCATGCGGACACGTCAGCGCGCGTCCTTGCCCGTCGAGAAAAAGGATACATTCGCCGCTGGTCCGCCGTCGCGAATGGCAACACCGGAATCGGTCAATCTCGACCCGCGCGCCGATCAGGAGTGACGACCGGCCAGCCGGTCACTGTTTCGCTTTTGTGTCGGGGGGACGGAATGACCGCCGCGGAGTGTTTTTACGGGGGGAGAAAAACAGACAGCGGCGGAGCTTGTGTTTCCGTTCGGGGAGAAATTAGTGGCGGGTTACCGCTGCACGAAGCTTCACTATCTCTTCCTTGATCATAAGTTTGCGGCGTTTCATGTCCGAAATTTCAAGATCGTCGGTCGCGGGGCTTTGTAAGGCGTCCGAAATCTCTCTTTCCAGTGCGCCGTGCTTCTTCTCAAGGGTTTCGAGACGGGACTCAATTGCCATAATTGTATCTCCCTATTGGCTTTTCATTCAATACAGCCCGCCCGTTCGATTGCTCTGTGACGGGCTTATGACAGTCTGCCACTCTGCCAGTGAAATGTCGATTTTAACGTAGTAGCATTTTCTTGAACGTCAAAAAGTGATAAGGGCAAATCCCGCGTCGATGCATCGAAGCGACGAACACGATCAGGCACGTTTGCGCCTTTCAATTTACAAGCGGGGGAGCCCCATGTCTGAGCAAGATCAGGCGGATATTCGTTTGGCTGTGGCGCGATTGAAGCAGGATCACGCGGATTTTGACGCGGCCATAGAGGCGATGATCCAGGTGGGGTGCGACCAGATACGCATTCAGCGCATGAAGAAGAAGAAACTCGTGATCCGAGACAAGCTGTCGCAGCTTGAGGACAAAATCATTCCCGACATCATTGCGTGAAAGCTTGATTGCTTGCGGTGGCTGGCCTTTTCGGATAGTTCGCCGGACACGATATTGTTAGGCCTGAAGCCGAGAGGGCAGATTTTCCAATGACCCAGACACGTCCGGAAGTAGCCATCATCATGGGCAGCCAGTCCGACTGGGCGACCATGCGTCACGCTGCCGAAACGCTCGATGCTTTGGGAATTGGCCATGACGATCGCATCGTCTCGGCGCATCGCACGCCGGACCGGCTCGTCAGCTTTGCGAAAGGCGCCCGCGCTGAAGGTTTCAAAGTCATCATTGCAGGAGCAGGCGGTGCCGCTCATCTGCCGGGCATGGCCGCATCGATGACGCCTTTGCCGGTATTCGGCGTGCCTGTCGAGTCCAAAGCGCTGTCTGGACAGGATTCGCTTTTGTCGATCGTGCAGATGCCTGCGGGGATTCCGGTGGGCACGTTGGCGATCGGTCGTGCGGGCGCCGTCAATGCCGCCCTGCTGGCCGCCGCCGTGCTTGCGCTTGCTGACAGTGCGTTGGCGAACCGCCTTGATGCATGGCGAACCGCGCAAACCGGGAAGGTCGCAGACCGCCCTTCCGACGAGGCATGACGATGCTCGCAGCCGGTTCGACGATTGGCATTATCGGCGGGGGGCAGCTCGGCCGCATGCTCGCCATGGCCGCCGCGCGACTGGGCTACAGGATTATCGTTCTGGAGCCGCAGGCCGATTGTCCGGCCGCGCAGGTGGCCAATCGACAGATTGTTGCGGCTTATGACGATCCCGAGGGCTTACGTGAGCTTGCGGTCAGTTGCGATGTGATTACTTACGAATTTGAAAATGTTCCCGTGGCCGCCGCCGAGCGGCTTCTTGAAACGACACCGGTGTATCCGCCGGCCCTCGCTCTTGAGGTAGCGCAGGATCGCGTGACCGAGAAGCGGTTTCTCAAAGATGCCGGTATCGCAACCGCGCCCTGGCGGATTGTGGATAGTGCCGAGGATCTTGCTCGTGCCCTGGTCGAGTTTGGCGGCACGGGAATACTCAAGACACGGCAGCTTGGCTATGACGGCAAGGGCCAGATCCGGTTTGGCGGCGACAACAGCCCGAGCGTTGAAGAGGCCATCAAGGCTATCGGACATGCGCCGGCCATCCTGGAAGGGTTCGTTTCGTTCGTTTGTGAAGTCTCGGTGATTGCGGCGCGGCACGAAGACGGGTCCACGCGAATCTACGATGTCGCTCAAAATGTTCATGCGGCAGGCATTCTCGCGACTTCGACAGTGCCGGCGCAAATTGCCGGTAACGTGGCGGAGCGGGCTGAAGCGGACGCGACGAAACTCATGAACGCGCTTGGCTATGTCGGGGTTCTGGGACTGGAGTTCTTTGTTCTTCCGGATGGCGCGCTTCTGGCCAATGAATTTGCGCCGCGCGTGCACAATTCAGGCCACTGGACAGAGGCGGCATGTGCCGTATCGCAGTTCGAGCAGCATATCAGGGCGGTCGCGGGGTTGCCGCTGGGCGATCCTGTGCGCCATTCCGACTGCGTGATGGAAAACCTGATCGGGGATGATGTGCTCAAGGTTCCGGCGATTCTGGCGGAAACCGATGCGCTTCTGCATCTCTACGGCAAGGCGCAAGCGCGACCCGGTCGCAAGATGGGGCATGTCACTCGCATCAGGACGAGAAGATAGAGTCGGTTTTCCGTCATCTTTCTCCTGCAAGCAGTTGACAAATTGAGCCTTGATGGGTAATTGCCTCACCAGGTTTCGGCGTGCGGGTTGGCGCGCTTTTCAATGTGTGTCCATAAGCGGTGTGCCGCTGCGGATGAAAATTCGATCGGTGTACCCATGAAGATCAAGAACTCACTCAAGGCCCTTAAGGCTCGCCATCGCGACTGTCAGTTGGTTCGCCGCAAAGGCCGCGTCTACATCATCAACAAGACTGCCCCGCGCTTCAAGGCTCGTCAGGGCTAAGTCTGGCTGATCTGTCAGATCACTTATTTTTGCATTTGACGTTTCGATGAACAGGAATAGCATTCTGTTCATGCGGAACGTCTTTGCGTTTATTCTGGTATTTTCGTCTCTTGCGCAAGCTGGCGGCTTGGCTTATGCGCAGAGCATGTCGGTGCCCGTGCTGACGGAAACGACTATCCAGAAGCGCGATTCGCAACTGACCAAGCTGTTTGCGGAGCTGAAGCGTGAGGATAATGAAACCCACGCGAAACGGCTCGCCGACCGTATCATGGCGGAATGGTCCACGTCGGGCAGCGCTACCACCGATTTGATGATGCGGTGGGCAGACGCAGCCGTCGAAGCGAAGAATTATCCGATGGCGCTCGATTTTCTTGATCAGGTCATCGTGATGCAGCCGGATTACGCGGAAGGCTGGAATCGTCGCGCCACGCTTTATTTCCTGATGAATGACTATCGCCGCTCGATGGCCGATATCCAGCGTACGCTGACGCTCGAACCACGGCATTTCGGCGCCCTTATGGGGCTTGGAGCGATCCTGAAAGAAGTTGGCCGCAAGGAGCGGGCAATGGAAGCCTATGAGCGTGCGCTGGCTGTCTATCCCATGTTGCGGGAAGCGCAGAAGCAGGTGGGCGAAATTGCCGACGAACTGGCGGGGCACCGCATTTAGGTCAATATGAGTAAAGTAAACCGCCTCGAGCTTTGTGCTCGGGGCGGTTTGATATGCCGGATATTGCAGCGCCCGGCTGACCCTATATTCCCGCCGACCCGTCGGGGCTGATATAGGCGATGCGGAGCATGTTCGTGGAGCCGGGCGTACCAAACGGAATGCCCGCCGTGATGATGATCCGGTCGCCGGGTTTGCCGAATTCCTCGCGGAATGTCAGGTGACAGGCCCGGTTCACCATCTCGTCGAGATCCTTGGAATCCTCCGTCACCACGCAATGCAATCCCCAGACGAGCGCAAGCCGTCGTGCTGTTTCCACAACGGGGGAGAGGGCAATGATCGGCATGGCAGGGCGCTCACGCGCCGCGCGCAAGCCTGTCGTGCCCGAACTCGTATAGGTCACGATTGCCGGAAGCTTCAGCGTCTCCGCGATCTGGCGGGCAGCAAGCGAAATGGCGTCAGCACCCGTAGCCAGAGGTTCAGGGCGCTGGGCGTGGATGATCCGCGGATAGGTCGGATCGCGCTCTACTTCCTCCGCAATGCGCGCCATCGTTGCAACGGCTTCGACCGGATAGTCGCCTGCAGCCGACTCAGCGGAGAGCATGACCGCATCGGCACCCTCGAATACGGCAGTCGCCACATCGGATACCTCCGCACGTGTCGGCACCGGTGCGGTGATCATCGATTCGAGCATCTGCGTCGCAATGACGACCGGCTTGCCTGCCTTGCGTGCAGCGCGGGTGATCTGCTTCTGGATGCCGGGGACCATTTCCAGGGGCATCTCGACACCGAGATCGCCGCGCGCCACCATCAGCGCGTCGGAAAGTTCGATGATTTCCGCCAGGCGCTGAACCGCCTGCGGCTTCTCGATCTTCGACATGAGGCCGACCCGCCCGCGTGAGATCTTGCGTGCCTCTGCCAGATCTTCCGGCCGCTGGATGAAGGAAAGAGCAACCCAGTCGATCGGCTGCTCAAGGACTGCGGCCAGATCGCGGCGATCCTTTTCGGTCAACGCGCCGGTGCCGAGTGTGGTGTCCGGCAGGCTCACGCCCTTGCGGTCAGAGATTTTGGTGCCGAAGACCACCTTGCACCGGATGGACTTTCCGTCCGAAGCCTCTGCAATCAGTTGCAGCTTGCCATCGTCGATAAGGAGGCGATGACCGGGTTCCACGGATTCGAGGATTTCCGGATGGGGCAGGAAAACGCGCTTGTCGTCGCCGGGAGCCTCCTGATTATCGAGGGTAAAGGTCTGGCCAACCTTCAGTTCGACCGACCCGTCCTTGAACTTGCCAACCCGCAATTTCGGACCCTGAAGATCGGCGAGGATGCCGATGGGCCGGCCTACTTCCTTCTCGACGTCGCGGATGCGCTTGACGAGCGTACGCATGAGATCGTGATCCGCATGGCTCATATTGATGCGGAACACGTCTGCTCCAGCCTCGAACAGCTTGCGGATGGTTGCTTGTTCCGAAGAGGCCGGCCCAATGGTTGCGAGAATCTTGACCTTGCGACGACGTCTCATGGAGTGGTGGTTCCCGTTACGGTTGGTGTTGCGGGCGGAGCTTCATCGGTTAGCTGGACCATCCAGCTCGTTTGCTCGCCTGTGTCGTATTCCTGAAAGCCAGCGCGCTGAAATCCGCGCGCGAAGCAATCATTGATTCCGGCGATCTTGAACTCTTTCTCGGCGACGCACATGTTGATCGGGCCGTCCCACCGACCGCCGCGCTCCGCATCTTCCGCATAGAGATAGTAGTATCGCGCGCCGAGCTTTCCTTCGATCAGGGTCCGGCAGGAAGAACCGTTGATGTGCCACCAGCCCTCCGTGACCCAGCCCGATTTTGCTCGATAGCCGATTGCAACGCCAACCAGGTTCTGGGTCGTATTGCAGACCCGGAAATCGGCGTGCGCCTTTGTGGGTGAAATCAGCGTACCTGCGGCTCCCGCCACTAGAAACAGTGCCGTAAGGCAATGAAGCCGCAACCGCCTGGAATGTTCCGCGCGCATGCAAATGCCCCTCATGCGTGAAATGATCATTGTCTTTTGTCGCCCCTTTTTGGGTAGTTTCGCAAACGATGTCAACGCAACAACAAAGAGATGACGGTTTGCGACGGCGAAAGAATGGCGGTTGATTTTGGGCAGGACCCGTGGAACATCAAAAACAGTTTGATGATGCTAATAAGATCGGTGTGATGGCTTTTCAATCGTTTTATATTGCCGAAGGCGACGAGAGCAAGGGATTGATGCTCGTTGCCGACCACGCGCGGCGCGACCTGCCCGAGGCCTATGGCTCGCTTGGGCTTCCCGCTGCGCAGTTCGATCGTCATATCGCCTACGATATCGGGGTGGAGGCGCTGACCCGTCGATTGGCGGAAATCCTTGATGTTCCTGCCGTAATGGGCGGTTTTTCCCGGCTTCTGATCGATCCGAACCGGGGAGAGGACGATCCGACGCTGATCATGCGCCTGTCCGACGGAGCGGTCGTGCCCGGCAACAATCCGCTTGACGAGGCCGAGAGGAGGAAGAGGCTCAAACTCTATTATCGGCCCTTCCATGAAGCAGTTTCGCAGAAACTGAAACATGTGGAGGCGGCGTGCGGCAAGCCGCCACTGGTTATTTCCATTCATTCCTTCACGCCATTCTGGAAAAGCTGGGAGCGGCCGTGGCACGCCGGTATTCTCTGGGACAGCGATCCGCGCGCGGTGGCGCCGTTGCTTGAGGCATTGCGCGCCGACCCCGGACTGTTTGTTGGCGACAACGAGCCTTACGATGGCGCTTTGCGCAATGACACGATGTTTCGCCATTGCGTGACGCCGGGATATGCTCACGCGCTGATCGAGGTGCGGCAGGATCTGATCGGCGAGGATGCGGGTGTGGAAGGCTGGGCGCGGCGCCTCGCGCCCATACTGGAAGATATCAATCGCAGACCCGATATCCATGAAGTGCGGCATTTCGGGTCGCGGACAGGTCCATTGGAGTCGTCAGAATGAGCAAACTGAGCAAAGAACAACAGACAGAGTTTGAAGCGGCGGCCTTTCGCAGGCTGGTTGAGCATTTGCGCGAACGAACCGATGTGCAGAACATCGACCTGATGAATCTGGCCGGCTTTTGCCGCAATTGCCTTTCGAACTGGTATCGCGAGGCGGCGGAACAGGAAGGCGTGCCGCTTTCCAAGGACCAATCGCGCGAAATCATCTACGGCATGCCTTATGCGGAGTGGCAGGCGAAGTATCAGCGCGAAGCCACCGACGCGCAGAAAGCGGCATTCGAGGTCAACAAACCGCAGCATTGAGTCGCCTTTGTTGTCTTGACCGGAGGCTTCCGGTCGGGCATCGAAGCGCATCCAAGCGGCTTTTCCGAGTCGCGTCCTTCCCCATATCTACGGAGACAGACATCGTGAGCGACGAAATCACAGAAAACAGCCAGACCGTTGCCGCTGGCCAGCTCCGCGCCTTCATTGAGCGCATTGAGCGTCTGGAAGAAGAAAAGCAGACCATCGCCGACGACATCAAGGATGTTTACGCCGAAGCCAAGGGCAATGGCTACGACACCAAGGCGATCCGCACGCTTGTGCGCCTGCGCAAGAAGGATCAGGCGGAACGTGAAGAGGAAGAGACGATTCTCGAACTCTACATGAATGCTCTCGGCATGGTCTGACCGGACGCAATCTCAGTATCGAGATGATTCAAAATTCCCGGCTTTGTCCGGGAATTTTCATTTGGGGAACGCGTTTTCGTATTGCCTATGAAAGATGGCCTAACGCCAAAACCACGCAGTGGTAAACGAAGGCGAAGCATCACCCTTCAGCCATGGATGGCCGGGTCAAGCCCGGCCATGACGATGGAGAGGGACTATCACGCAAATGACGCCGCAGATGACATAGTAGCTGCCAGCAAGACAGGTCGGTGAAAAATGACACATTCAATCATCGTCATTCCCGGGCTTGACCCGGGAATCCATGCCGGAACGCCAATGCGTAGAAACAAATAGGTAGAGCGGCTCCGGTGATTCCGCTTTTACCGGAACCGGTCTAGCTTTTTCGCGACAGCGCGCGGGTGGCGCTCTCCAGTCCGGCGAGGGTCATCGGGTACATGCGGTTCGCGAATATCTGGCGGATCAAGCCGGTCGAGTGCGTATAGCGCCAGTCGTTTTCCGGTGTCGGATTGAGCCAAACGGCATTCTTCCAGTGTTCAAGAGCACGGTTGAGCCAGACGCTGCCCGCTTCCTTGTTCCAGTGCTCGACCGCGCCGCCGGGATGGGTCACTTCATAGGGAGCCATGGCGGCATCGCCGACGAAGATCGCCTTGTAGTCCGCGCCATATTTATGGATGACGTCGAAGGTGGGAATGATCTCGGCGTGCCGGCGGCGATTGTCCTTCCATACGCCTTCATAAAGGCAGTTGTGGAAGTAGAAGTATTCCATGTGCTTGAATTCGGCGCGCGCGGCGGAAAACAGTTCTTCCGCGACCTTGATATGGTCGTCCATGGAGCCGCCGACGTCGAAAAACATCAGCAGCTTGACGGCGTTGTGCCGTTCCGGGCGCACCTGAACATCGAGATAGCCATGCTCGGCGGTGGAGCGGATGGTGCCTTGCAGGTCCAGTTCGTCCTGCGCACCTTCACGCACCCATCGGCGAAGGCGCTTCAGCGCGACCTTGATGTTGCGGGTGCCGAGTTCGACCGAATCATCGAAGTTCCGATACTCGCGCTTGTCCCACACCTTCACCGCGCGACGATGCCGGCTCTGCTCCTGCCCGATGCGGATGCCTTCGGGATTATAGCCATAGGCGCCGAAGGGTGAGGTTCCAGCCGTGCCGATCCATTTCGATCCGCCTTGATGGCGACCTTTCTGCTCCTCCAGCCGCTGCCTCAGCGTTTCCATGAGCTTCTCGAAACCGCCCAGTGACTCGACGAGTTTCTTCTCCTCGTCCGTAAGATGTTTTTCAGCCAATCTCCGCAACCAGTCTTCCGGCAAACCGACGGCATCCAAGGCATCCGCGCCGGAAACCCCTTCAAACCCCTTGAAAACATGGGCGAAAACCTGATCGAACCGGTCGATGAAGCGCTCGTCCTTCACCAGCGTGGCGCGGGACAGGTAATAAAACCCCTCGACATCGTAATCGACCAGCCCGTTCTCCAGCCCTTCGAGCAGCGTCAGATATTCCCGCAGGGAGACGGGGATTTTCGCTGCCTTGAGTTCGAGAAAGAAGGGCAGGAACATTTCAGCTCGCCCGCTGGTACTTGATGAAGGGCGTCAGCTTGCCGATTCGGTCATAGAGCTGGCGTGCTGTTGCGTTGAATTCCTGTGTCATCCAGTAGACTGTCGGGCTGCCCGCCTGGTCGGCCGCGGCATAGACCGCCTCGATCAGGGCGCGCCCGATGCCCTTGCCGCGTATTTCCGGATCTGCATAAAGATCCTGCAAATAGCAGACATTCTCGACACGCCAGCAATGCCGATGGAACATGTAATGCACAAGGCCAACGGGTTTGCCATCCAGAATGGCGAGAAAACCGTTCGGCTCGTAGTCTCCGTCGATGAACATGCGCTGGAACGTGCTTTGATACACCTCTTCCGGCACGCTCGATTCGTAGAATTCCAGATAGCCTGTCCAAAGCCTGCGCCACTCGGCTTCATCGGATTGTTCAAGGGGACGGATGGTCAGTGTCATGACGGTTTATCTCCGTGCCATGAAGGCGAGGCGTTCAAAGAGATGCACATCCTGCTCGTTCTTGAGCAGCGCGCCATGAAGCCTGGGCAGGGCATTCTTCGCATCGGCACGCAGGTCTTCCGGTGCTATGTCGTCAGCGACAAGCAGCCTGATCCAGTCCAGTGCCTCGGAGGTCGAGGGCTTTTTCTTCAGCCCCGCAACCTCGCGGACTTCATAGAACTGGGTGAGGGCCGCCCGCAGCAGGTTTTGCTTGATGCCCGGATAGTGGACCTCGACGATCTTCGCCAGCGTTTCCATATCAGGAAAGCGGATATAGTGGAAGAAACAGCGCCGGAGGAAGGCATCCGGCAATTCCTTCTCGTTGTTCGAAGTAATGATGACGATGGGCCGATGGCGCGCGCTGATGGTCTCGCCGGTTTCGTAGACGTGGAATTCGTTGCGGTCGAGTTCCTGAAGCAAATCATTCGGAAACTCAATGTCGGCCTTGTCGATCTCATCGATCAGCAGGACGATCTTCCGGTCCGCCCTGAAAGCGTTCCAAAGCTTGCCGGGCTTGATGTAGTTCGCGATATCGTTGAAACGGGCATCGCCAAGCTGGGAGTCGCGCAGACGGCTGACGGCATCATATTCATATAATCCCTGTTGCGCCTTGGTCGTGGACTTGACGTTCCATTCGATGAGTTCGAGGCCGAGCGCCGAGGCTATCTGGCGGGCGAGTTCCGTCTTTCCCGTACCCGGCTCGCCCTTCACCAGAAGCGGCCTCTCCAGTGAAATCGCCGCGTTAACCGCGATCATCAAATCCTTCTCCGCCACATAGGCGGATGTTCCTTCAAAGCGCATGCATGGTCCTCTCTGTTTCCGGCCAGACTAGGGCGCAGGATGAACCGGAGCAAGCCGGCAGTTGACGGCGATATTTCGCCTTGTTGCCCCAAAATGCGACGGGCGCGCTTTTGCTTGCCGAAATCACTGGCGGAAGCGCCGGGCAACCATTATATCTGTCATCGGCGCTCTGCGCTTCGCGACAGGAAAGACATATTCCCCGGGGCCTTATCGATCCTTAAGGGAGCTGTCACTGAGAAGGCTCGTGGGCTTTTTCACACGGCGCCCACCTACTTTGTAGGTTCCCGGGATCGACTTTTCCATCGGTTGTCGTGGACGCCACCTCAATTCGATCTGGTCATTCCAGTATCGATTTTTTTCGGAGCAATTGTGTCCGACAGGAACCTCTCCCCGGCCAAGGATATGAAAAAGACGCTTCGCAACGAGGCGCTTTCGCGTCGCGACGCGCTGACCACGGAATATCGTGTCGAGGCGTCGCTGCGGATCGCTGATTTTGCAGGCGCGCAGATTTCGTTTGAGCCGGGAGAGATGGTGTCGGGGTTCTGGCCGATTCGTTCTGAGGTCGATCTTCGGCCACTGCTTTTTTCCCTGCGCGAGCGGGGGGCAAGGCTTTGCCTGCCGGTTATTCTCGACAAGAAAACGATCATATTCCGCGAACTGGTGCGCGGCGCCGAAATGATCGATACGGGTTTTGGAACCATGGGGCCGGGACCGGGAGCGGAAACCGTCGATCCGTATCACATGCTGGTGCCGCTCGCAGCGTTCGACAGTCGCGGCCATCGTATCGGATACGGGGCGGGGCTCTATGATCGGGCGATTGCAAGACTTCATGAAAAGGGCCTGGAACCGAAGCTGACGGGCGTTGCCTTCGATGTCCAGCAGGTTGCCGAAGTGCCGGACGAGCCGCATGACGTGATACTGGACGCCATATTGACGGAAAGCGGGTTGCGTCGTTTTCCCGTGGGATTATAGAGAAGGCTCAATAGCTGTCGCATGATCTTTCCTGGAAGTCGTGCAACTTTGCTGGTGCGGACACTTTCAGTGTAGGGTCGAATTGCGATGAGACTGCTTTTCCTGGGCGATATGGTGGGCAAGACTGGCCGCATGGCGGTTTTCGAAAAGCTGCCAGGCCTCATTTCCGATCTCAAGCTCGATTTCGTTATCGTCAACGGTGAAAACGCCGCTGGCGGTTTTGGCATCACGGAGGATATTTTTCGCCGTACGATCGATGCGGGCGCGGATGTCGTGACCACCGGAAACCACGTTTGGGATCAGCGCGAGGCGCTCGTCTTCGCAGAGCGGGAAGATCGCTTCCTGCGTCCGGCCAATTTTCCGAAGGGAACGCCGGGGCGGGGGACAGGCGTATTCATCGCGCGCAATGGTGCGCGTGTGCTGGTTTCCAACATCATGGGCCGTGTTTTCATGCATCCCGAGCTGGATGACCCGTTTCAGGCTGCCGAAGAAGCCTTGGCGGCGTGCCCGCTTGGCGAGCAGGCGGATGCGGTGGTCATTGATTTTCATGCGGAAGCCACCTCTGAAAAAATGTGCTTCGCGCATTTCGTGGATGGTCGCGCCAGCCTCGTCGTCGGCACCCATACGCACCAGCCAACCGCCGACCACCAGATATTGAACAACGGCACCGCCTATATGACGGATGCCGGAATGTGCGGCGACTATGATTCATCGCTCGGGATGGAAAAGGAGGAGCCCCTTAATCGCTTCCTCTCGAAAGTGCCAAAGGGCAGGATGGAAGCCGCAGCCGGACCTGCCACCATCTGTGGTGTGGGTATCGAGATTTCCGACCGGACCGGATTGGCGGAAAAGATCGCGCCCTTGCGGCTTGGACCGAGGCTTGAAGAAACGGTTCCGTCATTCTGGCACTGAAAAGACGCTTTTCTTGCGCCTCGAAATATGAATTTATGAAGACGCCCATTGAAGTGGGGCGAACATGTACCCATTTCCACCCAAAATTTTCACATCCTGAATATTAAGGGGACGCCTTTGTTTGATCAGCTGCTTTCACATATGGACTTTATCTACCAGCCGGCAGGACTGATTGCGCTCGTCACCCTTGTAGTGATGGAAATCGTCCTCGGTATTGACAATCTTATTTTCATATCGATCCTGACCAACAAGTTGCCGAAAGAGCATCAGGCACGCGCCCGTCGCATTGGCATCAGCATGGCGCTTATCTTGCGCCTGTCCCTCCTGTTCACGATATCCATCATTGTTCAGTTGACCGAGCCGGTGTTTGAGGCTTTCGGTCATGGTTTCTCGTGGCGCGACATTATCCTGATCGCCGGTGGCCTGTTTCTTGTCTGGAAGGCGACAAAGGAAATTCACCACACGGTCGATCTCTCCGACCACAAGGAAGACATGGTTGGCGGTGCCGTGCAACTGACCGTTGGCGCAGCCATCGTGCAGATCCTTTTGCTCGATCTGGTTTTCTCCGTGGACTCGATCATCACCGCTGTCGGCATGACCGACGAAATTGCCATCATGGTGATTGCGGTTGTCGCGGCCGTCACCGTCATGCTGCTGGCTGCTGAGCCGCTGTCGCGCTTTATCGCCGCCAATCCAACGATTGTCATGCTTGCGCTCGGCTTCCTGCTGATGATCGGCATGACACTGATTGCCGATGGTTTTGGCTTCCATGTGCCCAAAGGCTACATCTATGCGGCGATGGGCTTCTCGGCGCTGGTCGAGGCGCTCAACATGCTGGCCCGCCGCCGCAGGGCCGCTCTCAAGAGTGAGGAGCACTGACCTCGAAAGGCCGATTACATGCCCTGCAGCACGATTATCGTTGGCCTGCGGGGCAGGGTTTCGGGGGAAACATCGATATAGGGCTCCGATCGTCGCTCGACCGCATATTCGCTGCCCATCATGTTGATAAAATTCTGCACTGGCGGCCCCTGCCGATGCATTGGCAGAACAATCGACGAGCGGAGCCGTTTCGTAATCTCAGACATGCGGGAATGGCTCAGGGTCAGCCCGCCATCGACAGGCACCATCAGGATATCCAGACGGCCGATGGCAGCGAAATGCCGGTCGGTCAGGGTGTGGTGCAGGTGTCCGAGGTGGCCGATACACAGGTTTGCGATCTCGAAAACAAAGATCGAGTTGCCGTCCTTTTCCATTCCGCTTTCCATGTCGAAGCCGGAACGGATATCCGTCGTTACGTTGCGAATGTAAACGTCGTCCACGATGACGGCGTGTTTTGCTGGCCCACCCTCGGGGCTCCAGCCGCGCAGGACATATTCGATCTCCGGGTCCGGATTTGAGGTGTAATGCGACGGATGCGCCTTGTTCATCGTGACGATCCGGGGCGTAACGCCTTCTCCGGCCCATCCGGCATAGTCCGTCGCCGCAGTGACACCGTGCGGACTCTCGATCAAAAATGTCGAGTGATCGACGAAGGTGAGCCGCACGGTTTGCTTGTCGAGCGAAACCGGCTGAAATTGTGGGGCGGCGCGTGTGGCCGGGGTCAATGACGCATAGGCTGCCCCCGGCAATGCCTGCGCCATGGCGAGGCATTGGCTCATGATCGGCGTTTCGCCTGCGTGTTGGTCCTGCGCTGCGCCGGGAACGCAGAAATACAGGAGTGCGGCAAGGCCCGTTGCGAGAATTCCGACTGCGTGCGGCATGATATTCGTCCCGTTGCGCTCTACTGTCGTGAAGACGTCAGTAGACGGGTTTTGCGGCTCGCAGACAAGGCCGCTTTGCCCATGACGGGTGCCCGACCGGATCACGATTCGTTGTAGTCCTGCCGAAAGGAATTCTGGCGGAAGCGGCGTTTTGCTGGACGGGGAGCACTGTTTTACATATAAGGGCGCCATTCAAAACCCAGAGAAGCAATTGTAGGGGTGCCATGGCTGGCCATTCACAGTTCAAGAATATCATGCACCGCAAGGGGCGGCAGGACGCGATCAGGTCGAAGATGTTTTCGAAGCTCGCTCGCGAAATTACTGTCGCCGCCAAGCAGGGGATGCCCGATCCGACGATGAACGCGCGTCTGCGTCTGGCGATCCAGAACGCAAAGGCGCAGTCGATGCCGAAAGACAACATCGACCGTGCAATCAAGAAGGCAGCGGGCGCTGACGGCGAGAATTACGATGAAGTGCGCTATGAAGGCTACGGTCCCGGCGGCGTTGCCATCATCGTTGAGGCATTGACAGACAATCGTAACCGCACGGCAGGCAATGTTCGCGCTGCCTTCACCAAGGCTGGCGGCGCACTTGGCGAGACGGGGTCCGTTTCGTTCATGTTCGATCGTGTTGGCGAAATCGTCTACAAGCCGGAAGCGGGCGACGCGGATAAAATCATGGATGCGGCGATCGAGGCGGGCGCGGATGACGCGCAGTCCGATGAGGACGCCCATACCATCATCTGCGCTTTCGAAAACCTTGGTGAAGTCTCCAAGACTCTCGAAACCCTGCTGGGTGAAGCCGAATCCATCAAGACCGTCTGGAAGCCGCAGAATGGCGTTCCGGTCGACGAGGATCGCGCGCAATCCCTCATCAGGCTCGTTGGCGTGCTTGAGGATGACGACGACGTACAGAACGTCTATGCGAATTTCGAGGTTTCCGACGAGGTTATGGCCAAGCTCAGCGCTGCCTGACGCGAAGCGGGTTCACCATCGCAACAAAAGCTTGCGCGCCGGATCAACGTCCGGCGCGTTTTTTCATGCAAATTTCTTGGCGCCAGCAACGCACAGGACGACCCCAGCCGTAACGGCGACCATGGACCAGGGCACCGCCTCATGCAGAAGCGTGGCGGCAAGCACCAGGCCGAAAAAGGGCTGCAACAATTGCAACTGCCCGACGCTTGCGGTGCCGCCTTGCGCCAGCCCGCGATACCAGAAGACAAACCCGATCAGCATGCTGAAGAGCGACACATAGACGAGGCCCATCCATGCCGGATCCCCGATTGCGCTCCAATCTGCCGGCATGGTGTAGAGCGCCAGCGGCAGCATGACAGGGAGCGAAAGCACCAGCGCCCAGGATATGACCTGCCAGCCGCCAAGCTGGCGGGAGAGTTTCGCACCTTCGGCATAACCCAACCCGCACATGATGATGGCTGCAAGCATCAGCATGTCGCCGAGCGGGGAGGCGGTCAATCCTTGCGATATGGCGAAACCGACAACAAAGGCGCTGCCGAGACAGGAAAAGAGCCAGAAGACCGGGCGGGGCCGCTCTCCACCGCGCAGCACGGCGAAGATGGCAGTCGCCATCGGCAGAAGCCCGACGAAAACGATCGAATGCGCCGATGTGACGTGCTGGAGCGCCAGTGCGGTCAACAGCGGAAAGCCGACGACGACGCCAAGGGCGACAATGGCCAATGACAGGAAATCGCTGGTCTTCGGGCGTTTCTCGCTGAAGATGAAAAGTAGGGCCAGAGCCAGCATGGCGGCGATGCTCGCACGGGCCACGGTCAGAAAAACAGGATCGAAATCCGCGACCGCGACCCGTGTGGCTGGAAGAGAGCCGCTGAAGATCAGTACGCCGAGGAAGCCGTTGAGCCAGCCGGATGATATTTTGTCCATATGTTGCACTCCTTGTGCAGGTTTTCCGCCAGGGCGGCTGGTTTCGCCAGAT
The DNA here is from genome assembly GCA_050726055.1 of Phyllobacterium sp. Taxonomy (GTDB): domain Bacteria; phylum Pseudomonadota; class Alphaproteobacteria; order Rhizobiales; family Rhizobiaceae; genus Phyllobacterium. The sequence goes on from JBOHIW010000006.1 coordinate 134,779, forward strand.
ACAATGCAGTACAATTACGGAAAACTGTCATGATCAGGAGCCAGTACAGATGGACGCTAAAGCGACGATGGCTGACGGGGTGACCCGTGTTGAACGCGTGATGGAAACCGTCAGGATGCGGATCGCAAGCCGGGTGCTCGCGCCGGGTGCGCGGCTGCCCTCCATCAGAAGCATGGCGGGTTCCGCCGGCGTGTCGAAATCAACTGTCGTCGAAGCTTATGACCGGCTGGCGGCGGAGGGCGTCATTCAGCCGAAGCGTGGCTCGGGCTTCTTCGTTGCGGGGCACCTCCTCCCCTTGTCACTCGTCGAAATGGGCCCGAAACTGGATCGGGCCGTCGACCCCTTATGGATTTCGCGCCAGTCGCTGGAGGCGGTCGGTGATGTACTGAAGCCCGGATGCGGGTGGCTTCCGCAATCCTGGATGCCCGATGAGGCTATCCGCCGCGCGCTGCGAACAATGGCGAAATCGACGCAAGCCAATCTTGTCGACTACGGCACGCCGCTTGGCTTTCCACCGCTGCGCCAGTTTCTCGCGCGCCGGATTGCCGCCTATGGAATTGAGGCGCCGCCCGATCAGATCATGCTGGTCGATTCCGGCACGCAGGCCATCGATCTCCTCTGCCGCTTCCTGATCGAACCGGGGACGACCGTTCTGGTCGACGACCCCTGCTATTTCAATTTCCATGCGATGCTACGGGCGCATCGCGCTGAGGTCGTCAGTGTTCCCTATACGCCGCATGGGCCGGATCTGGAGGCATTCGAGCATGTGCTGGCCACCCATCGGCCGCGCCTCTACATCACAAATTCCGGCATACATAATCCGACAGGTGCCATTCTCTCGCCGGTGACGGCGCATCGGCTGCTCAAGCTCGCCGAGGAGTTCGATCTTACTATTATCGAGGACGATATCTTCGCGGATTTCGAGCATGAGCCAGCGCCAAGACTTGCGGCTTTTGACGGGCTAAACCGTGTCGTTCACATCGGCAGCTTTTCCAAGACGCTGTCTGCCTCGGTGCGGTGCGGCTATATCGCCGCCCGCCGGGACTGGATCGAGGGACTGATCGACCTGAAAATCGCAACCGCTTTTGGTGGCAATCATTTCTCGGCGGAACTCGTTCTGGCGCTGCTTCGCGATGGAAGCTACCGCAAACATCTGGACGGTTTACGGGCACGATTGGCGAAGGCCATGGGCGAAACGAGAGAGCGTCTCGAGCCGTTGGGGTTGCACCCATGGATCGATCCGCGCGCGGGGATGTTTCTCTGGTGCAGCCTGCCGGAAGGCATGGATGCTGCGGATGTCGCGCGTAAGGCGCTCGTCGAGAATGTCGTTCTGGCGCCGGGAAATGCATTCAGCCTGTCGCAGACCTCTCGCGGCTTCCTGCGGTTCAATGTGGCGCAGTCCCGTGACGCCCGTATTTTCGATGTTCTGCAAGGGGCCATGTATTCCTGACAAAACTGTCAGGAGCGATCGCTTATAGTGCTGGGGTTTCGTCACCCTTATCGATCAGGGACAGGGCCCATGTTGCAAGCATGTCTGAATGGCGATCGTCATCGCAGTTTTCATGCGGCGATCCCATGCGCACCGGAAGAACTGGCGAAAGATGCCGCGCGGGCCGTGGCCGCGGGCGCTGCCGAGCTGCATGTGCATCCGCGTGGTGCCGACGATCTTCAAAGTCTTGCGCCCGGCGATGTGGCGGCATGTCTGGCCGCTATCCGCGGAAGCCTACCCGGAATACCGGTGGGAATATCCACGCTCTGGTCAATCCCGCCAACGGGCCGCGAACGACAGAACCATATAAGGCAATGGACCACCCTGCCGGACTATGTTTCAGTCAATCTCATTGAGGATGATGCGCCTGAAGTGATCCGGCTCGTCCAATCAATGGGCGTTGGCGTCGAGGCGGGTATCTGGTCTGTCACGGATGCCGAACGGTTCCTCACGCTTCCGGAGGCGGGCAAAAGCCTGCGCATTCTGGTCGAAATCAACGAGCAGGATGCGGGGGAGGGGATGACGGTTGCAGACGGGATTATCCGCGTGCTGGGCGAGGCGAACCTGAAATGCCCCATCCTCCTGCACGGCTGTGATGCAACCATGTGGCCGATCTATCACGAAACTCTTGCGCGCGGACTGGACGGGCGCATTGGCCTTGAAGACGGCGCGCATCTGCCATCCGGTGCGCTGGCGAGAGACAATGCCGATTTGCTGGCTGCCGCAGTCCGGATGTCGAAGAAGCCGTTATAAGCATGGACGGAAACGCTGCCGGCAATGCAAAAAGGCTCCGTTTTGCAACGAAGCCTTTCGATCCATGTTCCCCGGTGACCGGGGACGATGCCTTGCGGCGAAATTAGATACCGAGATTTGCGAAACGGTTCTTGAACTTCGAAACGCGGCCGCCACGGTCGGTCAGCTGCTGCGAGCCGCCAGTCCATGCCGGGTGAGTGGTCGGGTCGATATCGAGGTTCATCGTATCGCCTTCCTTGCCCCATGTGGAGCGGGTCAGGTATTCTGTGCCATCGGTCATGACGACTTTGATGGTGTGGTAATCGGGGTGAATGCTGGCTTTCATCGGCTTATTCCTGAATTAAGCTGGTAGCATAGCCGCAATTTCATTTGCTGAAACTGCGTCACATGCGCCTCATTGGTCTTGATGAAGCCGCAATGGCTTCCAAAAGCGTCGGCGAGCCTATACATCAGCCAGGTGCCAATAACAAGGCCCACAGTTTCTAAATAGATGTGATTGCCTCGGAGACGGCGAGCGAATGGCAGACATTGTTGCAGTGGATACGGAAAGAAAACGGCGGCCGCTCAAGCCTTTGCGGCGGCTCGCTCCCTATCTCGCCCGCTACAAGGGGCTCGTTATCGGCGCGATGATATCGCTTGTCGCGGCGGCTGCGGTCGCGCTGACGCTTCCTCTGGCCGTGCGCCGCATGATCGACCATGGCTTTTCGGACGCGGACAGCAATCTCATCAACAACTATTTCGGGCTGCTGGTTCTGGTGGCCGGAGCCCTGGCTGTCGCCTCGGCTGCGCGCTACTATTTCGTGATCACGCTTGGCGAACGCGTCGTGGCCGATATTCGGCGCGATGTTTTTGAGCACGTCACGCGGCTTTCGGCATCCTTCTTCGATACCGTGCAATCCGGGGAGATCGTTTCGCGGCTTGCCGCCGACACGACCCAGATCAAGTCCGCCGTGGGCGCAACGGCTTCCGTTGCGTTGCGAAACGTCATTCTCGGCGTTGGCGCGATGGCGATGATGATTATCACCAGTCCGCAGCTCTCGGGGCTGGTGCTTGCGGCGATCCCCCTGATCGTTGTTCCGCTGGTCGCATTCGGGCGCTCGGTCCGCCGTCGCTCCCGCCAGGCCCAGGATACGCTGGCTCACGCAACGGCCTATGCCAGCGAGCAGATCGGCGCAGTGCGGACCTTGCAGGCCTTCACAAACGAAAACCTGGTTACGAGCCGTTTCGCGCAGGCGGTCGATCGGGCTTTTGGCGCGGCGCGCGCATCGATCAAGGCTCGGTCCTTCCTGACCGGCTTTGCCATCTTCATGATTTTTGGCAGCGTCGTCGCTGTTTTGTGGTTCGGCTCGCGCAATGTCCTCGACGGTACAATGACCGCCGGGACGCTGGGCCAGTTCCTGCTCTATTCAGTGTTTGCTGCGGGTGCCTTCGGGGCTCTGTCGGAAGTCGGGGGCGAGCTTGCACAGGCCGCGGGCGCCGCCGAGCGCCTGACGGAAATTCTGGCGGAAAAACCCGCTATCAGCGCGCCATCGCATCCCGCGGCAATGCCTGTGCCACCCAGGGGCGCTGTTTCGTTCCGCAATGTGAATTTCGCCTACCCGGCGCGTCCGGATGCACAGGCCGTTCGCGGCCTGTCTTTCGATGTTGTGCAGGGAGAGACTGTCGCCATCGTCGGCGGGTCGGGAGCCGGAAAGAGCACCATTTTCTCGCTGCTGCTGCGCGCCTACGATCCGCTGGCCGGCGCGGTTCTCGTCGATGGTGTCGATATCAGCAAGGCCGATCCTATCGCGGTGCGCGAGCGCATGGCGCTGGTGCCGCAGGACGTGGTTGTTTTTGCCGCCAGTGTTCGGGACAATATCGCCTTTGGAAAACCGGATGCCAGCGATGCCGAGATTGAAGCGGCGGCACAGGCGGCACAGGCGCATGATTTCATCCTCGCGCTCACGGACGGCTATGACACGCAGGTCGGCGAGCGTGGCGTCATGCTTTCCGGTGGCCAGCGTCAGCGTATCGCCATCGCCCGCGCTATCCTTCGCGACGCCCCCATCCTTCTGCTTGATGAAGCCACATCGGCGCTCGATGCGGAAAGCGAGACGCTGGTGCAACTGGCGCTGGAGCGGCTGATGGAGAACCGGATGACGCTCGTCATCGCCCATCGGCTGGCGACCATCCTCAAGGCGGATCGCATTCTGGTGATGGAGAGGGGCGAGATCGTCGAGCAGGGAACGCACAAGAGCCTCGTCGCAAAGGGGGGCGTCTATGCCAATCTGGCGCGGCTTCAGTTCGAGGCCGGTGCGAATGCGTTTCGCGGGGCTGCAGAGTAGGGCTCAATTTTTTCCACTTGCCGCGCGTCCCGCTGCCCTGCCCGAGAAAATGCAGCCGCCGAGGAACGTGCCCTCAAGCGCATTGTAGCCGTGATAACCACCGCCGCCGAAACCAGCGACTTCACCCGCCGCGTAGAGGCCGGAGATGGTTTCGCCCTCGGCGTCGAGCACTTGCGATTGCAGGTTGGTGTGCAATCCGCCAAGCGTCTTGCGCGTGAGGATGTGAAGCCGGACGGCGATGAGCGGACCAGCCTTCGGATCGAGAATGCGGTGTGGCCTTGCGGTGCGGATGAGCTTGTCGCCAATATAGTTGCGCGCGCCGCGTAACGCAGTCACCTGCGCGTCCTTGCTGTAGCGATTGGCGATTTCGCGGTCACGGGCCTCGATCTGGCGTTGCAGATGTTCAAGCCCGATCAAGCCGTTCCCCGCCAGATCGTTCATCCCCGCCACAAGATCGGGAAGATTGTCCCGGACGATGAAATCCTCACCATGCTGCTTGAAGGCTTCGACCGGCGGCGGCGCGCCTTTTCCGAGGCGGCTTTTGAGAAGCAACTTCCAGTCCTTGCCGGTGATATCCGGATTTTGCTCGGAGCCTGAAAGCGCGAATTCCTTCTCGATGATTTTCTGTGTCAGCACGAACCATGAATAGCCGTAACTGGTGGAAAGGATATGTTTCAATGTGCCAAGCGTATCGAAACCCGGCATGAATGGCGCGGGGAGCCTGTTCCCCAGTGCGTCGAACCAGAGCGAAGATGGACCGGGAAGAATGCGGATGCCGTGATTGGGCCAGACCGGATTCCAGTTCTTCAATCCTTCGGTATAGTGCCACATGCGATCCGCATTGATGACCGCAGCCCCCGCCTGTTGCGCGATGCCGATCATCCGTCCGTCGACATAGGCGGGAACGCCCGCAACCATCGAAGTGGGCGGTTCGCCCAGCCGGGTTCGCGGCCAGTTGCGCCGCACCAGATCGAAATTGCCGCCGATGCCGCCCGATGTGATGATGATATTTTCTGCGGAAAGTTCGAAACTGTCGATCACGGTGCGCGAGGATGCCTCCCCGCGTGAAACCGTTGATGGTTTGAGAATGTCGCCGGTAACGCCTGTAATCGCGCCGTTTGTCTTGACGAGAGCATTGGCCCGATGCCTGAAGCGGAAGGTGACGAGGCCCCGTCGCTCAGCCTCCCGCAGCCGGTTGATGAAGGGTTCCAGAACACCTGGTCCCGTTCCCCATGTCAGGTGAAAACGCGGCACCGAGTTTCCATGCCCGCTGGCAAGCGCGCCGCCGCGCTCGGCCCAGCCGACGACGGGAAACCAGCGCATGCCGATTGAATGCAGCCAGCTGCGCTTCTCACCGGCGGCAAATTCCAGATAGGCCTCCGACCATTGGCGCGGCCAATGGTCTTCAGACCGGTCGAATTGGGCAGAGCCGAGCCAGTCCTGTCGCGCAAGATCGATACTGTCTCGAACACCAAGCCGCCGCTGCTCCGGCGAATCGATGAAAAACAGCCCACCCAGCGACCAGAATGCCTGTCCTCCGAGCGAATTTTCCCCTTCCTGATCGATAATGGCGACCCGTTTGCCCGCGCCCGCCAACTCGTTGGCCGCGACGAGACCTGCCAGCCCCGCGCCAATGATGATTGCATCTGCATCCATTGCTGTTGGCTCCCCTCCCAAAATGTGAGAGCGATGATTGCCTTTAGCGGTGGCTCATGCAAGGGTGGGTTCAGCGCTCGGTCAGCTTCAGTTCGATCCGGCGATTGCGGGAGCGGGCCTCCACCGTGTCAGCGGGGTCCAGCGGCTGATATTCGCCAAACCCTGCCGCGACAAGACGGTTGGCGGGTACGCCACTCTCGATCAGGTATTTGACAACTGCAATCGCGCGCGCCGAGGAAAGCTCCCAGTTATCCCGAAATTGTCCGCTGCCCGAAAGCGGCACATTGTCGGTATGGCCATCCACGCGCAGCACCCAGTTGATATCGTCCGGGATCTCCTTTTGCAGGTCGATCAGGGCGAGGGCGAGTTTTTTCATTTCTTCCGCGCCCGCAGGATTGAGCACTGCCGCTCCTGACGGGAACAGCACTTCGGACTGGAACACAAAGCGGTCACCCACGATGCGGATATTTTCACGGTCCGAAAGAATCTCGCGCAAACGGCCGAAGAAATCCGACCGGTAGCGGTTCAGTTCCTGGACGCGCTGCGCCAGCGCAACATTGAGCCGCTTGCCAAGGTCGGCAATCTTGGTGTTGGACTCGCGATCGCGCGCCTCGGAGGCATCCAGCGCCTGTTCCAGCGCCGATATCTGGCGACGCAGCGCGGAAATCTGCTGGTTGAGCAATTCGATCTGGGATAGTGCTCGCGCGCTGATCTGCTTTTCAGACTCGAGACTGCCGGATAGTTCGCCGATGCGATTTTCTGCCGCCGCACCCGCTCCGGCACCTTGGGAAAGCAGGGATTGCAGCCGTGATTGCTCGCTTTCGGCGGCGGAGAGCGATGCCTGTAGATTGGCGATCGTGTCCTCAAGATCCTGCTTGTTGGTCTGCTCCAGCGAGAGCAATTGCGTCAGTTCGTTGATCTGCTGGTTGAGGCGATTCAAAACCGCATCCTTGCCGGTAATCTCCTGACTGAGAAGAAACTGGGCCAGCATGAATACCGACAGCATGAACATGATCGCCAACAGCAGCGTCGACAAGGCGTCGACGAAGCCAGGCCAGTAATCCACCGTGCGCTCACGGCGATTGCGACCAAGAGCCATGGATCAGGGCTCCTTTTTCTTCGGAATCGCGTTGCTCAGTTTTTCCAGTGTTTCTCGAATGGCCTTCTGGTCTTCCGCCTGCTTCTCCACCCAGTCGCGCATCATCTGCTGCTCGTTGCGCATATTCTTGACGAGACCCTGAATGCCGTCCGCCAGACTGGAAAGCGCCGCAATCGTGCGCTGGCTTGAGCCGCCATTCTCGTTGATGGTCTCGATTTTTTCGCTGAGCACGCGAATATCATCCGGAGAGCCGCTGTGCAGGGGGTCGTTGATGCGCACATCCGAGGTCACGTCGGTCACGGACGCCAGCCAGTTTTCCAGCTCCGTATAGAAACGGTTCTGGGCGCGGCCCGATTGAAGATCGAGAAAGCCAAGAATCAGCGAGCCCGAAAGGCCAAACAGCGACGATGAAAAAGCCGTTCCCATGCCGCGCAGCGGGGTCTGGAGGCCGCTTTTCAACGTGTCGAGCATGCTGGTGGCATCGCCGCCCGTCGGGTTGAGGGACTGGATCGTATCGCCAATGGAGCCGATGGTTTGCAGCAGGCCCCAGAATGTGCCGAGCAGGCCCAGAAAAACCAGGAGACTGATCAGATAGCGGGAGATGTCGCGGCTTTCATCCAGACGATTCGCAATGGAATCGAGGATCGCGCGTGTCGCGCTCGTTGAAAGCGCCATGGTGTGGCGTCGCCCGACGAGTGCGCGCATGGGAGCGAGGAGAACGGGCTTTCGTGCCTTCTCGTCGTGGCCCTCGCGAAAAGAGTTGACCCAGTGCACCTCGCGGACGAGGCGGATGACCTGCTGGAACCCGAGCAGTATGCCAACGATCAAAACGCCGAAAATGAGACCGTTCAGGCCCGGATTCGTTACGAAAGCCGTCGATATCTGCCGAAAAAGGATCGCCGCAAGAAAAGCGACGATTATCAGGAAGATCAGCATCGAGAGCAGCGCGATCCTTGGGCTTGAAAGCCGATAGGGATCGTAGCTGCCGTCCGATGATGTTCGGGGGGGATTCTTCACTGCCATTCGTTGCAACTCCGCGCATCCAAAGCGGGAAACCGGACCGGACCGGAGCCGCGTTTCCTCTTGTTGCGACGGAGCCTAACCGAATTTGCAGCGGAAATGAAAGTTGGAATAGGGATTATGACGCATTTTGTCACCAACGCGGGACCAGGCCTGCACTGATGGCGCTGGCCCGCACTGATTCCACCGGACTGCGTGAATCAGGAGAGCGTTTTCAACAGCGCCTTCTGGATCTGTTCGTTGCCTGCAACGACAGACTTGGTTTCGTACATGTCCTGTCCGCCCTTCTTGTCGGACACATAGCCGCCTGCTTCACGAACCAGGAGAATGCCTGCACCGACATCCCATGGCGACAGGCCATCTTCCCAGAAACCGTCGAGCCTGCCGGCGGCGACATAGGCGAGATCAAGCGCCGCTGCGCCCATGCGGCGCACGCCTGCTGTTTCGTTCATGATGTTGCGCAGTTCCGCGAGATAAGTCGGGTGGTGGCCGCGCCCGATATGCGGTATTCCGGTGCCGATCACTGCGTCGATGAGCTTCGGACGGGCCGCCACGCGCAGGCGCCGGTCATTCAGGAATGCGCCGCCGCCGCGCTCGGCCGTGTAAAGTTCATCCATCGCAGGGTTGAAGATGACGCCCGCGACGAGAACGCCCTGGCGCTCAAGAGCGATGGAAACGCCGAAAACCGGAATGCCATGCAGGAAATTGGTGGTTCCGTCGAGCGGATCGACGAGCCAGCGATGCTGACTGTCCTTGCCCTCGATCGCGCCGGACTCCTCCATCAGGAAGCCGTAGTCCGGACGGGCACGGCTCAGTTCCTTGTAGATGATGTCTTCGGCCTTCGTGTCCGCCTGGCTGACATAGTCGCCGGGGCCCTTCAGCGATACCTGAAGGTTTTGCACCTCGCCGAAATCGCGCGCCAGCGAGCGGCCAGCCTTCATTGCTGCCTGAACCATGACATTGAGGATCGCTGAACGTGCCATTTTCGCCTACTCTTCTATCGTATCGTTGATGTTGGGCCGCTGCTCAGTCGGCGCGGCGGACATAGCTGATTTCGTTGGTGTCGACGATAATCCGTTCGCCGGTCGCGATGAACGGCGGGACCAGAACACGGATACCGTTTTCAAGCACTGCCGGCTTGTACGACGAGGCGGCGGTCTGGCCCTTCACGACGGGATCGGCTTCGGTGATCGTCAGGGTTACATAGTCTGGAAGTGAAACGCCGATCGGCTTTTCGTCATAGAGCTGGACGGTAACCATCATCCCGTCCTGAAGGAAGGCCGCGCGGTCGCCGACGAAATCCTTCTGAAGCTCAAGCTGCTCGTAGCTTTCCGTGTCCATGAAAATCAGCGAGTCGCCCTGCTCATAGAGGAAGGAGAAATCTTTCAGTTCGAGACTCACGCGCTCAACCGTCTCCGCAGCGCGGAAGCGCTCATTCAACTTGGTGCCGTTGATGAGGTTCTTCAGTTCCACCTGATTGTATGCGCCGCCCTTGCCTGGCTTGACGGCGTTTGTCTTGACCGCCACCCAGAGGCCGCCATCATGCTCAATGACGTTGCCGGGGCGAATTTCATTGCCGTTGATTTTCATGTTTTGATTCCGGAATGGGCTGAAGCGGTGATCGCACTTGAATGGGATGCAGACCCCGCAATTTCGGTGCTTCCAAGACCATAAAAAGCCTGCGGATGCAAGAGATCGCCATCCGTTCACGAGCGGATAGGCGATAAAACCTGTCATATCGTGTCGGTTTTTCGCCAGTGACGCCTAGCGGAGTTTGTTTGCGCGGCTGATCGCCTCGCTGGTTTCCCCTTCGGTCAGGCCGTCCATGTGGGACTCCAGATCGTCATCGACCAGACCGGCGCGCTTGGCAACGATGTACCATGCCGCGGCTTCAATGGAGTCCCCTTCGACGCCGAGCCCCATGATGTAAAGTTTGGCAAGACGAGCCTGTGCGGCAACATTGCCGCCGCGCGCCGCACGCATCATCCATTTGAAGCCGGTGTCATAGTCGCGCTTGCCGCCCCGGCCCTCGACCATCCATGTCGCAAGGTCGAGCTGGGCGGTGTCGTAGCCCTTGATGGCCGCCTTTTCGAGATATTCCCGAGCCTTCACGTCATTTTTCGGAACGGAGGGCGCGCCGGTGGCGAGTATCTGGCTCACGGCATATTGCGCATCCGGCAAGCCCGTTTCCGCAGCTTTCAGGAACCATGGATAGGCTTTGTCGGCTCCAACCTCACTGGGACCGGCCTTGAGGAGAAGCTGGGCATAATTGAACTGCGCCAAAGGATTGTTCGACTCTGCTGCAAGCTTCATCAGTTCCTCGCCCTTCACCATGTCCTTCTGGACGTGGCGGCCTTCGAGAAGCATGACGCCATAGCGGAACTGAGCCTCCGGCACACCCTGCTTTGCCGCCTCGCCATACCATTTGGCGGCTTCAGGCAGGTTGACCGGAACGCCAAGGCCACGCGAATAGATTTCCGCGACAAGCGTCTGCGAGGGCGCGTCGCCTTCTTTCGCCTTGGGAAGAGCGAGGTTGAGCGCGGTGACATAAAGCCCGCGCTGATAGGCTCCGAACGCTTCGTCGGCCGGACCCTTGCCGAAGCGGCTTGGATTGACATCCGCCGCCGAATCCGCCGCTGGCCGATCCCCCTTCTGGTCCGCTGCGGCGAAGACAGATGATGGCGCGACCGAAAGGGCGGAGATCAATGTGATTGCGAGCAGGGACCGTTTGAGCATGACGACTATTCCTCGAATACGGGAGCCCATTCATCCAGCAGGCGGTTTGCCTCCCGAATGGCGGCCTCCGGATCTTCCGATTCAAAAACGGCATTCCCGAGGGCAACGAACTCGGCGCCGGTGGCGGAAACCTCCTTCAGGCTTTCGAGTGCGCTTCCGGCCTGAACGATACACGGGATTTCCACCATCGCAGCCCACCAGTCGGCAAGTTCGAGATTGCGGGGATGGGCCTCCGGGCTCTGGTCGGCACCCAGCTTTCCGAACATCAGATAGTCCGGCTGTGCTTCGCCGATTTCCAGCGCCGTATGACGGTTGCGAATGCCGCTGCCACCGACGATAAGCTTGGGCGTATGCGCCTTCACGGCGTCGATAATGTCGCCGGCATTGCCTTCGATATGCAACCCATCCGCCTTGACGCGTCCAGCAATGCGGCTGTCATTGACAATGAGCGCGGCGACGCCGGAGGCCTGTATCACCGGAACGGCGGCTTCCGCCATGGCCTGAAACCGTGCTTCGTCGAGATCATAGGCGGGAAGGATGACCGTTGATACATCGCCGCCAGCCAAAGCCTTGCGCAGAAGCGCGGTCAGCGCATCCGGCGACGGGGCTGGCGGAGCGACGAGAACGATGCGGCAACGGTTGGGAATGGAAACTGTGCTCATTGGGCGGACCTTAAGGCGAAGTGTGATCGAATTCGGGCATAAAGGATGGCTGGTGAATTGAATAGTGGCTTTCGTGTTCATTTGCGCCAATAGCTCTCGTCAATTGATCGTTTGGCGGCTATGCACGAAAGAACATCCGGAATTTCTGCTCATGCTGTCTCTCCTCCACGATCCGTGGTTCTATGCCGTTGCCGTGCCTTCGGTCATCCTCGTCGGGCTCGCCAAGGGTGGCCTCGGCGGGGCAATGGGGCAACTTGGCGTGCCGCTGATGGCTCTGGTGATTCCTCCGGTGCAGGCGGCGGCGATCATGCTGCCCATCATGCTGGTCATGGATGCCGCGAGCCTCTGGGCATGGCGGGGCTACCGCGATGTGACGACGCTCAAATTCATGTTGCCGGGCGCGCTGCTGGGCATCGGGATCGGGTGGCTGACCGCAGCGATCGTCACGGATTCCATGGTGAAGCTGATCGTGGGAACGGTGGCCCTGATATTCGTGGCGCGTTACGTTCTGGCGAGCGCCGCAAGCAGGGGGGTGCCAAAACCCCACAATTTCATCGCGGCCAGTTTCTGGTCTGCTATCGCTGGGTTCACCAGTTTCGTGGCCCATGCGGGCGGCCCACCCTATCAGGTTTACGCCCTGCCGCTGCGCCAGGACCCGAAAATTTACAACGGGACGAGCGTTATCTTCTTTGCGATCGTGAACGCAGTGAAGGTCATTCCCTATTTTGCGCTGGGGCAGTTCGACGCGACAAATCTTGCGGCGTCTGCTGTTCTTTCGCCGATTGCTCCGGTGGCGACTTTCGCTGGAGCGTGGATCGTCAAGCGGATGCGTCCGCAGGTTTTCTATCCCTTCATGTATGTGATGATCACACTGACAGGATTGAAGCTCGTCTATGACGGTGTCCTTGGCCTGTGATCGGAGGCTGTAATAATCAGGAACCAAAGTTGATGCCGGGCACCGGAAATTTCCGCACTTTCATGCGTTAAACCCCTCGACTGATCGCCGTTGATTCCTTGGCGATCGCTCCCAAAACCGGGCTTTAACTGCGTGGAACGACCTAGATGGCAAATGACGTGTTGAAACAGCGTGACACCCGCATAGACGTATTTCGTGCACTGGCGCTGCTGACGATTTTCGTCAATCATGTGCCGGGGACGATTTTCACGCATTTGACGCACAGCAATTTCGGCTTCTCCGACTCTGCGGAAGCTTTCGTGCTGATTTCCGGCATTGCCGTGGGCATGGCCTATGGCGTGAAGTTCCAGCCGGGCAACCGCCTGCTTCTCACCCTGAAGGTATGGCGCCGCGCGGGTGTGCTCTATATGGCGCATATCGGCACGACGATGGCGACCCTGGCGATCTTCTGCGGTGCGGCCATATTCCTCAAGCGCCCCGAATTTCTGACACATATCAATATAGGGCCAATGATCGAGAAACCTGCCGAAACGCTTTTCGGAGTGGCGACGCTCGGCCATCAGCTCGGTTACAATAATATTCTGTCGATGTATGGCGTGCTCATGCTGATGCTGCCGGTAATGCTGCTGCTGGCGAGTATCAGCCTGCGGCTGCTTCTTGCTGTTTCCGCGACGCTGTGGCTTGCGGCGGGCGTCTACCAGATCGCGCCCCCCAGCTATCCCAATCCGGGTTTCTGGTTTCTCAATCCGCTGTCCTGGCAGTTCCTGTTCGCAATCGGTATCGCGGGCATGATGCATATCCGTCGTGGCGGCTCCATTCCGGCGAACCCATGGCTGATCGGGCTGTCGGCGGCTTATGTCGTGATTTCCCTTCTCTGGGTTCGCGTTCCATTCTGGGGCATTGATGCATCCATGGGCCTGCCTGCCGTGCTGACCGGTTTCGACAAGACGTTCCTGTCATTGCCGCGTCTGGCTCACGTGTTGGCGCTGACCTATTTGATCGTGTCGATTCCGGCGCTGTCCAACCTTGCGCGCACCGCGCCCGATCATCCGCTTGCCATACTCGGCAAACATTCGCTTTCGGTGTTCGTGGCCGGAACGATCCTGTCGATGGCGGCGCAGGTGTTGCGCGTGGTCAATCCGGATGGCCTGTCCTATGACGCGATCCTGATCGCGTCCGGCATATTCGCCCAGTTCGCGCTGGCCTATTATCTGGAGTGGTTGCCGCGAATCGGCTGGGGCAGCAAACCGGCCAGGGCCGCGAAGGCTTCACCCGTCCCGATGAAGCCGCGTCTGGTGCATGATTCGTTGAAGGCCGCCTCCTGACAAAGCGCCAATCGTTAACTGCCTGTTAAGCTTTATGAGCGATAAATATTTACATCCAGTTTTCTGGATTCTTACCAAGTGGTTTTGCCACTTTGTTTGACGCCTCCCTGTTAAACTCTTGAGAGCCGCCCCTTGCGGCTCTTTTTTTGTGTCCAAAGGCTGCCGCCGTCTGCTTTTCTGCCAGACGTGGCGAACTGGTCCTGAATATCGCCACATTCCTGTTAACCCTTTTTTAAACATAAACTTGCGCGCCTGTGAATCCAGGCGCAGTTTGCATCGAAAAGGGTGGCGTCGACCGATAGGTTCCGGCGCAAATGATTCAACAGGGCGCGTCATGGGTGAACAGGATTTCAGCAAGGGTAATATGATCCGGCTTGCTGATCGTATGATGGCATCGGATTCCTTCAATTTGCTGTACCGGGAAGGCATGGGCCTCGTCGAGGATGCGGCCGGCTATCTCGATGGCGAAGGACGGGCCGACGCGAAGCGCTTGTCGCGCGTAGGGGCCACGCTTTATGCAGCCGAATCGATGCGGCTGACGACGCGGCTGATGCAGGTCGCCTCGTGGCTGTTGTTGCAGCGTGCCTTGCGCAGCGGCGAAATGAGCAAGACGCAGGTCGCTGTCGAGAAGGCGAAAGTGTTTCTCGACACCCGGTCCGCATCGGAGAAAGTGCCGGGCTGGAGCGAATTGCCGAGCGCCTTTTGCGACCTTGTGCACCATTCCGTTCGCCTTCAGGATCGGGTTCGCCGGATGGATCATGACCCTTCGGACATGGACGAACGGCACGGATCGGCGCGTCGCGCCGTAAACGCCAATCCGGTTTCCGACCAGTTGACGCTGTTGCAGACGGCGTTCACCCACCGCTGACCGGCAGTGTTCCGTGCCTCGTCACAGAACGGGGCGGCCAAGCGATCAGTTTGTTTCTCTTTTGTTCACATTTCTGCTGTCAACTGCCGACCTTGGAGATAAGGTTGGGCCATGGCAGAAGCGATTCGCATTATTGGTATTGATCCGGGCTTGCGCCGCACCGGATGGGGCGTGGTGGAAACACTGGGCAACACACTGCGCTTTATTGCGGCCGGAACGGTTCGCCCGGACGAAAAGGCCGATCTCGCATCGAGGCTTTGCCAGATACACGATGGACTGTCCGAGGTCATTCACGCCCATATGCCGCATGAAGCGGCGGTCGAGCACACATTCGTCAACAAGGACGCGACCGCGACGCTGAAACTCGGCCAGGCGCGGGGCATTGCCATGGTCGTTCCCGCATTGGCGGGTTTGCAGGTCGCCGAATATGCGCCGAACGCTGTCAAGAAATCCGTGATCGGGGTCGGCCATGGTGACAAGAAGCAAATCCAGATGATGGTCAAGGTGCTCATGCCCAAGGCCGTTTTCAACAGTGACGATGCGGCGGATGCGCTCGCCATAGCGATCTGTCATGCGCATCACAGGCAAAGCGTTACAGGGAGGCTGGCGGCTTACGCATGATCGGAAAACTTAAAGGCGTTGTCGATGAGATCGAGGAGGATCATGTGATTCTCGATGTTCATGGCGTGGGCTATGTCTGTTTCTGTTCGGCGCGGACACTCGGCAACCTGCCGGGCCCGGGCGAAGCCGCCGTCCTGCTGACGGAAACCTATGTGCGCGAGGATGTCTTGAGGCTCTATGGTTTTGGCACTGTGCTGGAACGGGAGTGGTTCCGTCTGTTGCAAAATGTGCAGGGTGTGGGCGCGAAGGTCGCGCTGGCCGTGCTTGGCACGCTGACACCTTCGGAACTGGCCAACGCCATCGCGCTGAAGGACATCGCCATGGTCAGCCGCGCGCCGGGCGTCGGCAAGAAAGTCGCTGAACGGATCGTGACGGAACTCAAGAACAAGGCGCCCGCTTTTGCAGGTGCTGCCTCCGGCACGATCGGGCTCAAGCAGGAGCTGGGCGAGGGCGTTGCGCCGGCGCCCGTCGCCGATGCCGTTTCAGCGTTGACGAATCTTGGCTATTCCCGGGATCAGGCGGCAAATGCCGTGGCGGCGGCCATGAAGAATGGTGGCGAGGACGCGGATTCCGCGAAACTCATCCGGCTGGGACTGAAGGAACTGGCACGGTGACCAGGCATAGTGCAGGCTTGTGCCAGTTGGCATCTCATGCGAGGAACGCCGCATGAACGATACGAACCGCCTGATTTCTGCCGACAAAAGCGGCGAGGACGCCGACAGAACCCTTCGCCCGCAAGCGCTGGATGATTTTGTCGGGCAGGCTGCCGCCAGAGCCAATCTGAAAGTTTTCATCGAAGCGTCGAAAGCGCGAGGCGAAGCGCTGGATCACGTCCTGTTCTTCGGCCCGCCGGGTCTTGGCAAGACGACACTGGCGCAGATCATGGCGAAGGAGCTTGGGGTCAATTTCCGCTCGACCTCCGGTCCGGTGATCGCCAAGGCTGGCGATCTTGCAGCGCTGCTGACCAATCTCGAAGACCGCGATGTGCTGTTCATCGACGAGATTCACCGTCTCAGTCCGGCGGTCGAGGAAATTCTTTATCCGGCGATGGAGGATTTCCAGCTTGATCTCATCATTGGCGAAGGTCCGGCGGCGCGTTCGGTCAAGATCGATCTGGCACGCTTTACGCTGGTTGCCGCCACGACGAGATTGGGGCTGTTGACGACGCCATTGCGAGATCGCTTCGGCATTCCCGTTCGCCTGAATTTCTATACGGTTGAGGAACTGGAGTATATCGTGCGGCGGGGCGCGCGCATCATCGGCATCGGCATGACGGATGATGGGGCGCTGGAAATCGCGCGCCGGGCACGCGGAACGCCGCGCATTGCCGGCCGCCTTTTGCGGCGGGTGAGGGATTTCGCCATTGTCTCGGGCGATGAAGCGATCAACCGTGCGATTGCTGACGACGCTCTGTCCCGGCTTGAGGTGGACAGTCTCGGCCTCGATCAACTGGATCGGCGCTACCTTGCGATGATTGCGCATCATTTCGGTGGCGGGCCGGTGGGTATCGAGACGATTGCCGCAGGGCTTTCCGAGCCGCGCGACGCTATCGAGGACATTATCGAGCCCTATCTGATCCAGCAGGGGTTTATCCAGAGGACGCCGCGCGGACGCATGATGACGGCGAATGCCTGGAAGCATATGGGGCTGGCGGCCCCCGTCGATCTTCCGCGACAGCAAATCAACCTGTTTGAGGAAGACGAATAGGCAGGACGGCGGGTGCGGCGGTGCCGCGTTCTGCCATCACTGTGATGCTAGGCCCAGCCCTTCGAGCAGTATGGGGTCAAGTTCGCGGCTTTCATCGTCGATGGTGATGCCGAAAGCGCCGCCCCACGACCAGAGCGCCCATGCAAAACCCCGGTCCTCGGCAATGCGCACCACATCCTTGAGATAGGCCGCGCGCCACTCCGACGGGACTTTGAAAGTCTTGCCGTATTCCTGCCTGATCATTCCGAATTCGCCGAGCAGAATGCGATTGGCGGGAATATCATTGCGTTTCGCCCAGTCGCGGGCGAGATCGAACGGTGCTTCCATCTGGTCGCGAAGGCGCTTCGGCGGCGTCAACACGCCCGCCAGGTTATCGAACTGCCTTATCAGTTCGGCTCGCCGTTCGGCCGGAGCCTCATTTTCGATCCGCTTTCGGCCTTCGGCCAGACGCTCGCGCAAATCCGCATCGCCGAAACGATCCGGCGGATAAGGCAAGTCCTGTACGTATGACAGGGCATCCCCCGTCCAGTCAGCGCCCTGATGGGTCAGAAGAAACGGCTCGTAATTATGAAAGGTCCAGATGACGTTGTCATCGGCGACCAGCGTGGGGTCCACCGCATCCAGACCGGCGGCGCTCGACCAGCATCCGCCGGAGAGAACGAGGGTAAGGCCGGAAGCCGCTTCACGGGCTGCGCCATGCAGGCGTTTCAGCATACCCGGCCACTTCGGAAACATCGTCGCGCCGCAATCGATGACGGGTTCGTTCATCAGTTCCAGTGCGACAGTTTCCGGATCCTCGTTGGACAGGGCTTTCGCCATCACCGCCACAAGTTCGAGATATTTGTCGAACAGCTCCGGCTTTTCCATGACCTGTATTGTGCCGACATCGCGAATGTCGCTGGGGAGCAAATGAAGATCGACGATGACCTTGAGCCCGGCCGCGCGCAATTGCGCCACGGCAGTCATGGTTTCCGTCAGCAGCCGGTCGGTTCGCGGCGTCCCCCAACCCTGAAGGAAAATCGAGGGATCGACAGTCATCCGCACGAAATCAAAGCCTGCTTCCCTGAGGCCGGAAAGCTGTTCGGCACCAGCGTTGCGCCTCCATTCCGGAAAATGAGCGAGGACATCTTCCTCGTCCCAGCGCTCCTGACCGGGCCAGGTGGTCCAGATATCGAGGTTGAGACCGCGTTGGGCCACGAAACGTGCCGACCATGCATTGGCGGTCAGCATGATGACGCAGCTCAGGCTCATGCAAAGCAGGCGAAGAAGTGCTGACCGAAAATTCATGCGCTGACGTCTCAATATTTTGCCCGTTGGTGATTTTGAGGAAAGATGCTGGACAAACTGGCAGCGCTGCCGTCAAAAGGGAAGCGCTATGAATGAACAAGGTAAAGCAAAATCGACGAGCGGCGGACTGGCCGGGGAACTGACCGTAACGGGTCATCGGCTGGAGGCACGTGTCTATTACGCAGACACGGATTTTTCCGGCGTCGTCTACCATGCGCGCTATCTGGAGTTTCTGGAACGGGGGCGGACGGACTATTTGCGGCTTCTCGACGTTCATCACGCCGAACTCGCCGACGGTTCGCTCGGTGAGCCGCTCGTCTGGGTCGTCCGGCGCATGGAGATCGATTTCAAGGCATCAGCGAAGATTGACGACATTGTCGTCATCGAAACGCGAACGCTGGATATTTCCGGTGCGCGGGTACGTATGGCGCAGACATTGAGCCGCGATGGCGTAACGCTGGTTGAAGCGGTGGTGGAGGCGGCGCTGGTCAACGGAGCGGGAAGGCCGCGACGAATGCCCAGGGAATGGGTGCAACTCTTTCAACCATCGGCACCTTAAGTCGAAGAAACGTGCGGTTTTCCGCGAAAGCGCCGAATCCTAACTGATCCTTAACCATAACAAGTCATGAATAGACTCACGAGAAGGGAGTGTTTTGTGTCAACGCCTTCCTTTTACCAAATTTAACCGTGAGAAGCCCGACTAGGGTATTGACCGAAATTCGGTCTCCGAAACGTGGCTCGCAAAATGACGAGACAGGATTGATGCCCGGTGCTGAGCCGGGCGTTTGGATTCGAGGACGCCAAAAATGGAAAATATTGCTCTCGCCGCACCGCATGCGGATGTCTCCATCTGGGGATTGTTCGCGCAGGCGGGTCTGGTGGTCAAGCTGGTGATGCTGGGCCTTCTGGCGGCGTCGATCTGGACTTGGGCGATCATCATCGACAAGTCCATGAGTTACGGTCGTGCGCGACGCGCCTTCGACCGGTTCGAACAGGTTTTCTGGTCGGGCCAGTCGCTCGAGGAGCTTTATCGCTCGCTGGGCGACCGTGCGACCATGGGTGCGGGGTCGATTTTCATTGCGGCGATGCGCGAATGGAAAAAGTCCTTCGAGAAGGGCGCGCGCTCACCCATCGGGTTGCAGATGCGTATCGACAAGGCCATGGACGTGGCTCTGGCGCGTGAAGGCGACCGGTTGCAGTCGCGTCTTGGATTTCTCGCGACCATCGGATCGGCGGCCCCGTTCATCGGCCTTTTCGGAACGGTTGTCGGTATCATGACCTCGTTCCAGGCGATCGCCGGTTCCAAGTCAACCAACCTCGCCGTCGTTGCGCCCGGCATCGCGGAGGCACTTCTCGCGACAGCCATCGGCCTGCTGGCGGCCATTCCGGCCGTTATCGCCTACAACAAACTGTCGACGGATGCGGGTAAGCTCAACGCAAAGCTGGAAGGCTTCGCGGATGAATTCTCTGCCATACTATCGCGCCAAATCGATGAAAAGCTCACGCAGCGCAACTAGACTGTTTGGCGCCATCAGGGCCTAACGCGGGAAATTACACATGGGCATGTCGGTTGGAAATCAGGGTTCGTCGGGCGGTCGCCGCAACAGGCGAGGACGCAGCAACGGATTGGTGAGCGAAATCAACGTGACGCCTTTCGTCGACGTCATGCTCGTTTTGCTGATCATTTTCATGGTCGCCGCGCCCATGATGACGGTCGGCGTACCGATTGACCTGCCGGAAACGCAGGCGAAGGAAATGAACGCCCAGACCCAGCCGATCACGGTTTCGGTCAATGACAAGGGCCAGATCTATTTGCAGGAAACGGAAGTCGTGCTTGAAGAAGTCGTGCCCAAACTGGAGGCGATCGCCAAGACCGGTTATGAGGAACGTATCTTCGTTCGCGGCGACAAGATGGCCGATTACGGCACCGTGATGCAGGTCATGGCGCGGATTTCCGCTGCCGGTTTCAAGAATATCGGTCTCGTGACCCTCCAGGAGCAGAATAGCTGACGCCATCATGAAAGGTAGTTTGACATACTCTGCTATCTTGCATGCGGCTGTGCTTGGATGGGGCCTGTTGTCCTTTTCCGCGCCCAAGTCGCTTGAGGTTGCCGATGTGGAGGCGCTCCCGATCGACATCGTTCCGATTGAATCGATGACCCAGATCCAGCAGGGCGACAAGACGGCGGCTCTCGCCGATACGCCCGCACCGAAGCCGACGGAAAAGCCGAGCACGGTTGAGAACGCTGAAAATACTGGCGATAACGATATCGATCTGAAAACACCGCCGGTGCCCGATGCCAAGCCGAAGCCGGTTGAAACGGCTGAACCAGCGAAGCCCGCTGAAAAGGTCGAGGCCAAGCCTGAGCCGAAACCCGATCCTGAACCGGTTGCGAAGCCTGAGCCGAAACCGGCCGAAGCAACCGAGGTGAAGCCCGATCCTGCGCCAAAGCAGGAGGTCAGGCCTGATCCCGTCGCCGAAGCGATCGACAAGACCCCGCCCGAGCCGGAGACAAAGCCGGATCCGGTGGCCGAGGCGATTTCGCAAACTGCTGAAGCGGATGCTGTGAAGCTGCCGGATAAAGTTCCCTCACCGCAGGCAAAACCCGCGCCGCCGAAGGCTGAAACGGCCAAGACGAACGACCGGAAGGCAACGGAGGAAAAGCCGAAGCCGACGAAGACCGCGAAAGCGAGTTCGCCGGACAAGAATGCGACGGCCGAAGACGAGGTTGCAGCGCTGCTCAATCGTGAGAAAGCCTCGGGTGGTGGCGCCAAGCGGTCGAACAACCAGGCGGCGCTGGGCGGCAAGAAGAATACCGGCGGCGCGAAACTGAGCCAGAGTGAAATGGATGCCCTGCGCGGCCAGATCTCCAAGTGCTGGAATGTGCCAGCCGGTGTCGAGGATGCGCAGAATCTCCGTGTGACGGTCAAGATGAAGCTGTCGCCGTCGGGCGAGATCGAAGGCGCGCCGGAAGTATCGGGTGGTGGAAGCTCAGGGATCGAGCGTGCGGCGGTGGAAAGCGCGCGCCGCGCGGTCCTGCGCTGCGCGCCATACAACCTGCCTCAGGAAAAATACGAAACATGGTCTGATGTCGTCGTCAACTTCGACCCCAGCGAAATGTTCTGAAGCTTGAATGCCCTTAATGAAGAAGAATTGGGACACAAAGATATGATCCGGACTATCCTTTCAGCCTTTGCCGTGATCCTGACCGTGATTTCCACGACGATGACGCCCGCTCACGCGGTGGTCGAAATCGATATCACCAAAGGCAACGTCGAACCGCTACCGATCGCGATCACCGATTTCCTTTCCGATGGCAAGCTGGGGGCTGACGTGTCAGCCGTCATTGCGGCAAACCTTGAGCGCTCTGGCCTGTTTGCGCCGATCGACAAGGGAGCCTTCATCGAGAAAATCTCAAATCCTGACGTTTCGCCGCGCTTCGAGGACTGGAAGGTCATCAATGCGCAGGCGCTTGTCACGGGCCGCGTGACGAAGGAGGCCGATGGCCGCCTGAAAGCCGAGTTCCGCCTGTGGGACAGCTTCGCGGGCCAGCAGCTTTCCGGGCAGCAGTTTTTCACGACGCCGGACAACTGGCGCCGGGTCGCTCATATCATCTCCGACGCTATCTATGAGCGCCTGACGGGTGAAAAAGGCTACTTCGATACACGCATCGTTTTTGTCGATGAATCCGGCTCGAAGGACAAACGCGTCAAACGGCTCGCTATCATGGACCAGGATGGCGCCAATGTTCGCTACCTGTCTGACGGCAAGGATCTGGTCCTGACCCCGCGGTTCTCGCCGACGCGTCAGGAAATCACCTATATGTCCTTCGCTGGAAATCGCCCGCGCGTTTACCTTCTGCAACTCGAAACCGGACAGCGCGAACTTGTCGGCAATTTTGACGGCATGACGATTGCGCCCCGCTTTTCTCCTGATGGGCAGAAGGTTGTCATGAGCTTGCTTCAGGACGACGGCAGCGCCAACATCTATGCAATGGACCTGCGCAGCCGGACCACGACGCGGCTCACCAGTACCGCGGCGATCGATACGTCTGCATCCTTTTCGCCGGACGGCACGCAAATCGTTTTCGAATCGGATCGCGGCGGACGCCCCCAGATCTACAAGATGGGTGCGGACGGCTCCAATCCGACGCGTATATCCTTCGGTGACGGTTCCTACTCGACGCCGGTGTGGTCCCCGCGCGGCGATATGATCGCCTTTACCAAGCAGTCTGGCGGCCAGTTCTCGATCGGCGTGATGAAAACCGACGGTTCGGGCGAGCGTATCCTGACCACAGGCTTCCACAACGAAGGGCCGACATGGGCGCCGAACGGCCGTGTGCTGATGTTCTTCCGCCAGCCAGCCGGTTCGGGCTCGCGCCTTTATACGATCGACCTGACGGGTCGTAACGAACGTCAGATCCAGACGCCCAATTTCGCGTCGGACCCGGCCTGGTCGCCTCTGCTCGATTAACGAAAATTGACCTGTTTTTGCCTGAAAGGCGGCGCATCAGCACCGATGCGCCGCCTTTTTGCCGCAATTTTTTCTAGGTTGCGGTGGGATAAGGACATAAGCGGTGAATCGATGGTTACGGTTCATTAACCCTGTTTGTTGGACTGGTTTTAACTTTGTTATGGTTACTGCTTGTTCACGGACACAAATCAAATTCTTTCCAAGGAGTGTCGGCTATGCGCCGTTTCGAATCGATCGCCCGCAGCCCTGTCGCTGTCGCCCTCTTCATGTCGCTCGCCATCGCTGGATGTGCTTCCAAGAAGAACATGCCGAACAGCGCATCGGATCTCGGTCTGGGCGCGAACGGCGCGACGCCGGGCTCCGCACAGGATTTCACGGTGAATGTGGGCGACCGCATTTTCTTCGATCTCGATTCGTCGGTCGTTCGCGCGGATGCGCAACAGACGCTTGCCCGCCAGGCGCAGTGGCTGCTCCGTTATCCGAACTACCCGATCACGGTTGAAGGCCACGCCGACGAACGCGGTACCCGCGAGTACAACCTCGCTCTCGGCCAGCGCCGCGCTGCCGCCGCCCGCAACTATCTCGCTTCGCAGGGTGTTCCGGCCAGCCGCATGCGCACCGTTTCCTTTGGCAAGGAACGCCCGGTCGCTGTCTGCGATGACATTTCCTGCTGGTCGCAGAACCGCCGCGCAGTCACCGTACTTGGCGGCGCCGGCAGCTAACCGGCCATTCAGAGTGTTGCAAAAGCGGCCCACCGGGCCGCTTTTTTCATTTATGATTCTCTGACAACAAAATTTGGCCGAACTCGCCATGCTCATGCTATGGAAGACTGCCGCGGAAGGCGCGGTATCTCTTTCCCACGTCAGGGGGCCATATAGGAATGAGCAAAACATTGAGGAAAATTGCGCTGGGCATGATGGTGCTGCCATTTCTGGCAGTGACCTCCGTCCAGGCTGCGAACGGCGACGACCCGGCGCCTGTGCCGGAACTCTCCGTCATCGGGGATCCGGGTCTGCCCGGTGTTTTCCCACGGGCAGACGTGCCTGGCGGCGCATACGGCCAGTCCGCGCCCGTTCAGATGGCGCAGGCCGCGGATCCGCGCGTCAGCCAGCTTGAGGAGCAGGTCCGCCAGCTGACCGGCAAGCTCGAGGAACTGAATTTCCAGATCCTGCAGATGCAGGAACAGATGCGGAAAGTTCAGGAAGACAACGAGTTCCGTTTTCAGGAACTGGAGAAGAGCAAGCGCTCCGACGCGAGCGACAAGCAAGACCGGACCGTCGCGGAAGCGCCGACCGATCATTCCGTTGAAGAGGCATCGCAGGATGCCTCTTCCAACTCCGCCGCTCCCGGTCAGGCACAGGATAGCGAAGCCTCGACTGCGAACGCCGATTCCATGGCCATTGAACCGCAAACCAGCGATCCGAACGCGCCAAAGCCGGGCACTCAGCCGCAGACTTTGGGTACGATCCGGTTTGACGCCAATGGCAATGTAATTGGCGAGACGCAGAACGTCCCCGGCCAGCAAGGCGCCCTGCCATTGTCACCGGACGGGCAGACGGTTGTTGCTTCCATTCCGCAAACGGACGATCCAAAGGAGCTTTACCAGCAGGCATACCAGTTCTTGCTGGCAGGCGACTATCGAACCTCGGAGGCGGCCTTTCGCAGCCATATCGATCGGTTTCCGAATGACCCGGCCTCGCCGGATGCGCGCTTCTGGTTGGGCGAAAGCCTCTTCGGGCAGGAGCGTTATCGGGAGGCAGCGTCTGTCTTTCTCGATACGCATCGCGATTTTCCCAACTCGCGCAAGAGCGCAGAAAATCTTCTGAAGCTTGGCGTTACCCTCGGCAAGATGCAGGACAAGGACGTGGCCTGCGCTACCCTCGCGTCTATTCCGCAGCGTTATCCTTCTGCATCCACCGCTACCCTCGAGCGGGTCAAGCATGAACGCGCCAGCATCAAGTGCTGAGATTTCAGCCGGGATCGACCCGGAACAGCTTTTCAGCGATATCAGATTTCCATGTGACAGCCCGATAATCGCGGCCGTTTCCGGCGGTAGCGATTCTGTTGCCTTGCTGTTGCTGCTGAAGGCATTCATGGACAAGATGCCTGCTGGCATAGGTGCTGGTCGGCGCGTGATCGCGATCACGGTCGATCATGGCTTGCGAGACGAATCGGCCGAGGAGGCCCGCAACGTCACCGCGCTTTGCGATGAAATCGGCGTCGAGCACAGGATCGTCAAATGGGAGGGGGATAAGCCTGCTACCGGCATATCCGTCGCTGCGCGAGAGGCGCGATACTCCCTGCTTCTCAAAGCGGCCGAAGACATGGGCGCACGCCTTATCCTGACGGGACACACGCTGGACGATCAGGTCGAAACGCATGTCATGCGCGCCAGCCGGGGCGCAGGGCGAGGTCTCGCGGCAATGGCCCCCGCGACATTGCTGGGCGGGGGAGACAGGTGGCTGGTTCGTCCACTGCTTTCCGTGCGCAGGCAGGCATTGCGGCAATATCTGACGGCGAGGGCTATCGGCTGGAGTGACGATCCGACGAATGAGAAGGATCAGTACGAGCGCGTTCGCATTCGCAAGGGCATGACCGTATCACGATTTGCGGAGGCGAGGGATGCAATTGACGAGAGCGTTCGGCAGCGGCTTCTGACCAATGCTGAAGCGGCCAACTTCCTGATCCGGAATGTCAGCTTTCCGCAGCCAGGGCTTGCTGTCTTGCCTGCCGAGCCTCGCTCCGGCGCAAAGGATGAGGTGCTGGCTTTGGGTATGGGCGTGCTTCTGGCTGTTATGGGTGGGCGCAGCTTCCTTCCTTCCGTCGCGGATTGCCAAAGCGTCCTGACGTTTCTGGATGAAGGTCAGGCGTTTGGGCGTATCAGCCGTGAACGCTGCATCATACAGAAAACCAGACGTCAGATCCGGATCTATCGTGAGATGCGTGATCTGCCGGAGATTGATCTGCCGCCGGGGCAATCCGCCATCTGGGACGGTCGCTATCATGTTCGGAATGATAGCGACCAGTCATTTCGCGTGACGGCTGAGGGGAAGGGTATGCAGCGCGGTGTTGATCGGGATGCGGAGTTCTATCGCCTGGCGGCGCTTTCCCAGCCCGCGATCCGGCATGTGGAAACAATCGGAGACCGATCGTCGCGGGATAGCCCGACTCATACCGACGTCGCCGATATTTTCCTGCAACCCTATTTCGCGCCTTTTGACCGGTTCCTGCCCGGTTATGACGTGATTTTGGCCAATGCGACGGCCCGGTTGTTTGGGCGCCCGCCCTATCCTGAGCCTCCGCTTATGGTATCCGTAAACCAGAATTGCAAGAAATGACGCAGGAGCACAACCGCGCCTTGGCAAGGACACGCTTCGCTCCTATGTTATACAGCGACAAGCCAGCTACAGGGGCTGGCGATCGATTGGACGGAATATGAACCCGAATTACCGAAATTTTGCGCTGTGGGCGATCATCGCTCTTCTTCTTATAGCGCTTTTCAACCTGTTCCAGAGCCCGGCCCAAAGGACGGCATCGCGCGAGATACCTTACTCGCAGTTCCTTCAGGACGTCTCCAACGGTAAAGTGAAGTCGGTAACGATTGCGGGCGAGCGCATCACCGGCACTTTCGCCGACAACAGCGCTCCATTCCAGACGTATTCTCCGGGCGATCCGGGGCTTGTTTCGCGTCTTGAGGAAAAGGGCGTCTCGATCACCGCCCGTCCTGAGACGGACGGCTCGAATTCTCTGGTCAGCATCCTGATTTCGTGGCTGCCGATGATCCTTATTCTGGGTGTGTGGATTTTCTTCATGCGTCAGATGCAGGGTGGTTCGCGTGGCGCTATGGGTTTCGGCAAGTCCAAGGCGAAGCTTCTGACGGAAGCGCATGGGCGCGTGACATTCCAGGATGTCGCGGGCGTCGATGAAGCCAAGGAAGACCTTGAGGAAATCGTCGAGTTTCTGCGCGATCCGCAGAAGTTCCAGCGCCTTGGCGGACGTATTCCGCGCGGCGTTCTGCTCGTTGGCCCTCCAGGCACCGGTAAGACGCTGCTTGCCCGCGCCATTGCTGGCGAAGCGAATGTGCCGTTCTTCACGATCTCCGGTTCCGATTTCGTTGAAATGTTTGTCGGCGTCGGCGCGAGCCGCGTCCGCGACATGTTCGAGCAGGCCAAGAAGAACGCGCCCTGCATTATCTTCATCGATGAAATCGACGCCGTTGGCCGTCATCGCGGCGCAGGTCTTGGCGGCGGCAATGACGAGCGTGAGCAGACGCTGAACCAGTTGCTGGTGGAGATGGACGGCTTTGAAGCGAATGAGGGTGTTATCCTCATCGCGGCGACCAACCGTCCCGACGTTCTCGACCCCG
This sequence comes from Phyllobacterium sp., assembly GCA_050726055.1. Classification (GTDB taxonomy): domain Bacteria; phylum Pseudomonadota; class Alphaproteobacteria; order Rhizobiales; family Rhizobiaceae; genus Phyllobacterium. Next base: position 162,082 of record JBOHIW010000006.1, read on the forward strand.
CGCTGTTGCGCCCGGGCCGTTTCGACCGTCAGGTTGTCGTGCCCAATCCCGACATCATGGGCCGTGAAAAAATCCTCAAGGTGCATGTCCGCAACGTGCCGCTCGCCCCGAATGTCGATCTCAAGGTGCTGGCGCGCGGTACTCCCGGGTTCTCGGGCGCGGATCTGATGAACCTTGTTAACGAAGCAGCCTTGATGGCGGCGCGCCGCAACAAGCGCATCGTGACCATGCAGGAGTTCGAGGACGCCAAGGACAAGATCATGATGGGTGCGGAGCGCCGCACCAACGCCATGACACAGGCGGAAAAGGAACTGACGGCTTATCACGAGGCTGGCCACGCCATTCTCGCGCTCAATGTCGCGGCTGCCGATCCGTTGCACAAGGCGACGATCATTCCGCGTGGCCGCGCGCTGGGCATGGTCATGCAGCTGCCCGAGGGCGATCGCTACTCCATGAGCTACAAGTGGATGGTTTCGCGTCTGGCGATCATGATGGGTGGTCGTGTCGCTGAAGAGATCAAGTTCGGCAAGGAGAACATCACGTCCGGCGCCTCCTCGGATATCGATCAGGCCACCAAGCTGGCCCGTGCGATGGTGACGCGCTGGGGATTCTCCGACAAGCTCGGCCAGGTTGCCTATGGCGAAAATCAGGAAGAGGTGTTCCTTGGCCATTCGGTTGCGCGCACGCAGAATGTTTCGGAAGAGACAGCACAGCTCATCGACGCCGAAGTGCGCCGCCTGATCGACGAGGCCTATGCGGAAGCCCGCTCGGTCATCACCAAGAAGAAGAAGCAATGGATCGCCATTGCTGAAGGGCTTCTCGAATACGAGACGCTTTCGGGCGACGAGATCAAGCAGTTGATCGCCGGCGAAAAGCCTTCCCGCGATATGGGCGACGACACGCCGCCATCGCGCGGCTCCGCGGTTCCCAAGGCGGGCGCGGGCAAGCGCAAGGGCGGTGAGCCCGAAGGTGGCATGGAGCCTCAGCCTCAGGGCTGAGCCTCTTATACGAAGTGCTTAAGCGGCCGGTTTACCGGCCGTTTTCCTTTGCACGAATTGTTCATTCCTGAGGAATATTGTTTTTATCGCTCATAAATTGTGAAATGCGCTGACGTGCATTTTTTGCGATAAGAGCACGCAACATCGATTGAGGTTAGGGCATATGGTCCGCAAATATTTTGGCACCGATGGCATCCGGGGGCAGGCCAACGCATACCCGATGACGCCTGATATCGCGATGAAAGTCGGCATGGCCGTCGGTCTGGCCTTTCAGCGCGGCGAGTATCGCAACCGCGTCGTGATCGGCAAGGATACGCGCCTTTCGGGCTATATGATCGAAAACGCGCTTGTCGCGGGCTTTACGGCTGCGGGCATGGATGTGTTCCTGCTCGGGCCGATCCCGACGCCTGCCGTGGCGATGCTCTGCCGTTCGCTTCGTGCCGACATCGGCGTCATGATATCGGCCTCGCATAATCCGTATCAGGACAATGGCATCAAGCTGTTTGGCCCGGACGGCTTCAAGCTCTCCGACGAGATCGAGCTGAAGATCGAGCAGTTGATGGATGAGGATCTGAGCGGTCGGCTCGCGACCGCCGATGCGCTGGGGCGCGCGAAACGCGTCGATGGCGATATTTATCGCTATATCGAGTTCGCGAAGCGGACGATGCCGCGCAACATCTCCCTTTCCGGGCTGCGTGTTGTTGTCGATTGCGCGAATGGCGCCGCTTATAAGGTTGCTCCGGCGGCCCTGTGGGAACTGGGCGCGGAAGTCATCACCATCAACGACAAGCCGAACGGGACCAATATCAACGAGGAGTGCGGCTCGACCCATCCGCTGGGCCTCAGCAAGAAGGTGCATGAGGTTCGGGCTGACATCGGCATCGCACTCGATGGCGATGCGGACCGCGTTCTCATCGTCGACGAAAATGGCGCGATCATCGATGGTGACCAGCTTATGGCCGTTATCGCCGAATCCTGGCACGATACAGGGCGGTTGTCTGGCGGCGGCGTGGTTGCGACCGTGATGTCCAATCTCGGCTTCGAGCGTTTTCTTGGCGGCAGGGGCCTCAATCTTGCCCGCACCAAGGTTGGCGACCGCTATGTCGTCGAGCATATGCGCCAGCATGGCTACAATGTTGGCGGCGAGCAGTCGGGCCATATCGTCCTGTCGGATTTTTCGACCACCGGGGACGGGCTGGTTTCCGCGTTGCAGATTCTGGCCTGCGTCCAGAAACTGGGCAAGCCCGTCAGCGAGGTTTGCCGGAAGTTCGATCCGGTTCCGCAATTGCTGAAGAATGTGCGGACGACCGGCGGCAAGCCGCTGGAAGACAAGAAGGTCAAGAGCGCCATTGATGACGCGCGCGACAGGCTGGGCGAAAGCGGGCGGCTGGTCATTCGTCCGTCGGGAACGGAGCCGTTGATCCGCGTCATGGCGGAAGGCGATGATCGCAAGCTTGTCGAAACGGTGGTGAACGATATCGTTTCTGCGATTTCGGCAAGCCGCACGGCCGCCTGATCCGCCAACTTTTCTTTCAATAACAAAAAAGCCCCCTCAAGGGGGCTTTTTTGTTGCGCTTGTCACGCAGGATTTCGACCGACAGCATGTTGATGGTTAAATTTTATGGTGAAGAAACACGGTTAAGTTGAACTTAACCTATTTCCGGCAGTCTCGCCCTGAAATTCAGAAGCAACCCCGCAGGGTCATTGCGGACGTGTATCTTGGGAAACAGAACAATGAGATATTTTGGAAAGTTCGGAATTGCCGCTGCCGTCATGTTGGGTTTGACAGCCACGTCCGCTTTTGCAGCAGATATTATAGAGGTGCCCGTTGATCCGCAGCCGGTCCCGGCATTTGGCGGATGGTATTTGCGCGGTCATATCGGCATGAGCAACCAGCGCCTTGGCGAGCTGGAGTATTTCCGCATGGCAGATCTCGGGGAGAGCCACGGCTGGTACGATGATGGCGGCTTCGACTCCGCCCCCATATTCTCCGTCGGCGCGGGTTATCAGTTCAACGACTGGTTCCGCGCGGATGCTACGGTGGAATATCGCGGCAAGTCCGATTTCAGCGCGCTCGATTATATTACGGATGGTCCTGGTGGAGCCGTGATAGCGACCAATGACTACACCGCCAAGAAGTCAGAATGGCTGCTGATGGCAAACGCCTATGTGGATCTTGGAACCTTCAGCGGCATCACGCCTTACGTCGGCGCCGGTATCGGCGCATCGCGCAACACCATTTCGCATTTCAACGACCGCAACATCATGGCGGGCGGTGGCGGTTGGGCCGGGTCGGACTCGGAGTGGAATTTTGCCTGGGCGCTCCATGCCGGTCTCGGCATTCAGGCGACGGATCGCCTGACGATCGATCTTGGCTACAGCTATGTCGATCTTGGCGATGCGAAAACGGGAACCGCCTATAACTATGATGGCTCCACGTCCAATGAGGCCTTCAAGTTCAACGATCTTACCTCGCACGACGTGAAACTCGGCATGCGATACGCCTTCAACTAAGGCTTCGGGGTTTTCGGAACGGGCAAGCGGCGGAGTTTATCTCCGCCGTTTTTGTTTTGGAAATCAATGATATGATCTTAATGATCATGCTTAACGGCCCCTTAATGTTTGTGGTTAATGATGCGGCCTGTAGGGCGTTCGCCTTGGGGTCTTTGGGGTTGCGGTTCATGAGATTCAAAACAGATTTGCGATGTCTATCGGCTATTGTCGCCGTGATGGCCGGACCGGCTTTCGCCGCCGACATGGATGCGATCATTACGGCGCCGGAGCAGATCATGCAGCCGGTCGAAATTGGTTCCGGCTGGTATCTGCGTGGCGATATCTCCTATAATTTCGGTTCGGATGTCGACGGCAAGATCTCTGACGGTCTTGGAAACAGCGCGAGTTTCACGCTCGATACCGATCAAAGCAGCACATTCAGCGCCGGTGTCGGCTACCAGTTCAACGATTGGTTGCGTGGCGATGTCACCTACGGATATGAGCGCAGGGGCGTCGAGGATTTTGACGAGAAACTGCGCATTCATGAGCTGATGGCGAATGGTTATGTCGATCTTGGTACTTTCGTGGGCGTTACGCCCTATCTTGGCGCCGGTATCGGTGGCGCCAACCTGAGCGCCGGGGGCGACGACACGACAGTGCTTGCCTGGGCGCTCATGGCGGGTGTTTCCTATGATGTGACCTCCAACGTGAAGGTGGATCTCGGTTATCGCTTCCAGGGAATCAATAGTGGTTTCGAGGACGAAGAGAGCGGCCTCACGGTCGCCCTCGATGACCTCTATAGCCACCAGATCAGGGCTGGCGTCCGCATTACGACCTGGTAATCACCTCGCGATCGCCCAGTGAATTCGTTGAACGGCCGCGTCATTTTCATGGCGCGGCCGTTGTCTTTCTCTGCCGCAGGCCCGGTATCGGCAACGACCATTTCTCTGCCCCCGGAATTGATGTTACATTCGTGATCATGTCCAAATTTCGAGGGGGTCCGCGATGATCATTCAAGAAATGACGAACTCTGAGGTCGAGGATATGCTGAGAAGAGGCAGTCTCGGAAGATTGGCATGTTCCAAGGACAATCAGCCCTACATAACGCCGCTGAGTTTCGCGTTTCAGGCAGGTTATCTGTATTCCTTCACGACGGTCGGGCAGAAAGTCGAATGGATGCGGGAAAACCCGCAGGTTTGCGTTCTGTTCGATGAGATCGTCTCTATCCATCAATGGCAGAGCGTGCTTGTCGCTGGCCGGTACGAAGAACTGACCAAGTCCACGGAGCATATGGATGCCCGAAACACCGCCTACACCCTTCTGCATAAGAGAGTGGAATGGTGGGAGCCTGCTTATGTGAGGACACTGCTCGGCGACAAGGTCAGGCAGATGGAGCCGGTCTATTTTCGCGTTCCGGTGCTCAAGGCGAGCGGCCACAAGGCTATCAGGGACGAATGATCATCGATTGTCGCGAGCCATCTTGAATAACGTGGCTGGTGCCGCTTCCGTTCTGCGGCGGATTTTGTCGGGACGACGGATAATGCGCGTTCTTTCCGCTACACCGAGGAAGACACGGAACGCGCAGGCTTGGCCTTTCGCCGCCAAATCGCGAAGCATGCAACAAAAGAAGCGAAAAGAATGATCCACAGCAGGGGGAACGCGACAAAAAGGGCCGCATACCCACATCCGCCCTCGAAGCAGCTGCCAAGGAAGCCGAGTTCCGCCAGCAATGTCGCCAGCGCGACTGCGATGCAGCCGGTCAACGCCAATCCGGCGATCAGGATGAGTGCCAGTATCAAAATTTGCATGGAGATATCATCCTCCGGTCTTTCCCGGTGTTCTGCCTGTCGCCAGACTGTTCACGATACGTTAGCTACCGGGGAGGCGACCCGGTTTCCGGTTTTAATCTGCATGAAGGTGCAGGGCGATTAGGTCGTGAACCGATAAATCGGGAAATCCGAGCTTGGAGAAAGCCGCCTGCAGGCGTTGAAAATCGGGCGATTCAGCTTGGCGCGACGACCGCCTGAATCTGTTTTCAGGCGGTCTGCATGTCGTCGGTCGCTATCAGGACATTATTCGACGCGTTCGATTTCGCTGATCCGCCAGCTCTTATCGAAGAACGGTTCCAGAGGGCTGTAGAGGCGCAGGCACACGAACCAGCCCTTCTCCGGCATCGTCTGTATCCAATTGCCCCGGCCGACGCCATCCGGTTGGGTCGGCGAAAAGTAGATTGTGGTCGAGCCGTCGGCATCGGCTTCGGCTGCGGGCGAAGGATAGCTCTGGCTTCCCGCTCGCGGGTAGCGCTGGGGCGTGTCGAGCATTGAGCGGGTCATGTTGTCGTAGACCGTCAGCGACCAGAAGTTCGCCTGCGGAATGCCCTTTGGCAGCGTGACCTTGTAGGTCTTGGACCCGTCGAAGTAGTTCTTGTCAGCATCCCGCGCCGTGATGAGGTACTGCGAGCCGACACCCGTCAGTCGCATGGCCATCGCTGGCGTGATCCCGGTAACGCCGTAGAAGAAGGCAGTGCGCGCGTCCATCTGCCGGTAGCCGGTCGGCGGGAACGGCTTCACGCCTTCCGCCGTGATCTCGGGAATAGGCGTCTCGAACTCAAATCCGCTCTCGAAGAGCATGTTGAACCAGGACGAATCCTCGTAGTAGAACCAATCCGGATTACGCGGGTTTATGAACACGTTGCGCGACGCGGCGTTCGCGACGGCCACAGCGTCCGTCATGATCTTCTTCATCCGTTCGTCCGGCGCGAACGGCTTGCCCTTGACGATGCCGAGGGCCGCGATCGGCCCCATCAGCTCGACATCGAGCGCGGTCGTCGGCTCGCTCTGCACTACCTGGTTCAGGAGTTCGAAATAGCTCCAGTCGTTCGGGGGAAGCGTGTTCATCACCTTTCCGCTTCCCTCGTGGAAGACCGTTGCCGGAGGCTCGGTGATCTTCCCGAGCCGAGCCGTCCCGGCGAGGAACGACGCAATCGAGGTTCCAACGCCGCCTGGCACGAAAGGATAGACCTTCGTATGCGCCTTGATGACATCGACGGAGGGCTTGGGGTCGCTGTGGTCCTTCAGGAACGAGCGGCCGAACCAGAGGATGCCGTTGGTCTTTGCATGTGCGATGAAATAGCCGCCGTCGGGCAGATCGCCAGCATAACCGGGGGGGACGATGAGATACTTGCCGCCAAGGCCACGGTCGGGACCCGGGCTGCCCATATCGGTCACCCAGTTAAACCAGGCGTCCTGCACGATGCCCAGAAACTCGGGCGGCGACTCGACCACCACCGGGCCTTCGCTGAGGTCAAGCCAACCCATGACGTAGATCGTGTCCGCGTTCGGGGTCAGGAACAGCGACTTCGCGTCCATCAGTTCGGTGAAGACCATCACCTCGTTCTTCTTGACGCCCATGTCCTCCATTCCGCGACGCAGCGCACGAATGCTAACGCCACGCATGGTGTCCATGAAGGCGCGGTAGGCGTAGGTGAAGTCGAGCTGATCGTAGAGCGCCTGCGCGGTCGCTTCGGTGGGCACGCCATCCTTGAACTCGAACGTACCGCGCGAAGTCTCCACAACATCAGGCGTGACGACCGACGGCGGGACCGCGGTGAGCGTCTCTGCTCGCACTTGCAGCGTTGAGAGCACTAGGCAAACCGTGGCGGCAGTGAGCAGTGATCGTTTGGACATGGCGCTTCTACCCCAGATTAGCGTCGATGATGACCGTCTTCCGTTCGCCCCGCGACGACTTCCTTCGAGTGTATGCAATTTTTAGGTGCATTCACAAGCGAAAGTTCGATGACGGGATAGATCGTCGGCGAGCCATCGACCTGCGGCCTAAGTTGACAATCCTCAACGGCTGGAATGGGGTTGTAAACCAGAATCGCAAATGGAAGCCGTGCTTCAGCACCCGGCTCTATCGTGAACGCAATTTGATCGAACGCTTCTTTAGCAAGCTCAAGCACTTCCGCTGCATCGCCACCCGTTACGACAAGCTTGCCGAAAACTTCCTCGCAATGGTCCAACTCGCCTCAATGCGCCTGTGGCTCCGAGCTAATGAGTCTACAGCCTAAATAAAAATCCTATTCCACTTGCGCATTCGCCGGCTTTTCTGTATCTCCCGCAGCGGGCCACGTCTCCCCAACGAGACGCGTGCTATCTGTAAGGATAGGAGAAAACATGACCGCGTTTGCGAGGCCGGACCGTCGTCCGGCGAATCCCAATTTTTCATCTGGTCCCTGTGCAAAACGTCCCGGCTGGTCGCTTGAAGCGCTCGCCGATGCCGCACTCGGCCGTTCCCATCGTGCTAAAATCGGCAAGTCGAAGCTCAAGGAAGCCATCGACCTGACCCGTGAAATCCTGCAGGTTCCGGCAGATTATCGCATTGGCATTGTACCGGCGTCCGACACGGGCGCTGTCGAGATGGCCTTGTGGTCGCTGCTTGGTGAGCGGGGCGTCGATATGGTCGCGTGGGAGAGCTTCGGTTCAGGCTGGGTGACGGACGTCGTCAAACAGCTCCAGCTGGCCGATATCCGCAAGATCGAGGCCGATTATGGCGCACTCCCGGATCTTTCCACCATCGATTTCGATCGTGATGTGGTTTTCACCTGGAATGGCACAACCTCGGGCGTTCGCGTTCCCAACGGTGATTTCATCCCTGCCGACCGCAAGGGGCTGACGATCTGCGACGCGACCTCTGCCGCATTCGCGCAGCGTCTCGATTTCGCAAAGCTCGATGTCGTGACCTTCTCGTGGCAGAAGGTGCTCGGCGGCGAAGGTGCACACGGTATCCTGATCCTCAGCCCGCGCGCCGTGGAGCGTCTGGAAAGCTACAAGCCGGCCTGGCCGCTTCCGAAGATTTTCCGCATGACCAAGGGCGGAAAGTTGATCGAAGGCATTTTTGTCGGTGAAACTATCAACACCCCGTCCATGCTTTGCGTGGAAGACTATCTCGACGCCCTGAAGTGGGCGCAGGGGATCGGCGGTCTTGACGCGCTCGTTGCACGTGCAGACCGTAATTTTGCTGTCATCGATGCCTTTGTCGAAAAGACGCCGTGGATCGCCAATCTCGCGGCCGCTGCCGCGACCCGCTCCAACACGTCGGTGTGCCTCACGATCGTCGATCCGCAGATCACTGCGCTGGATGCGGACGCGCAGGCGGCGTTTGCCAAGGCTGTCGTGTCGCTGCTCGACAAGGAAGGCGTTGCCTATGATGTCGGCGCCTATCGCGACGCACCTTCGGGCTTCCGCATTTGGGCCGGAGCGACCGTCGAGACGTCCGATCTCGAAGCGCTGGTGCTGTGGCTCGACTGGGCCTTCCAGACGCAGAAGGCGCAGCTGCAAAAAGCGGCCTGAGAATTGAAGTTGACGGCGGCTGTGTTGGGATGGTCGCCGATTTTCCCTGAATCTGATTTATCTGATGGAGGCCATCATGGCACCTCGTGTACTCGTATCCGACAAGCTGTCGCCAACCGCCGTCCAGATCTTCAAGGATCGCGGCGTTGAAGTGGATTACCTGCCCGATCTCGGCAAGGACAAGGAGAAGCTCCTTGAGGTCATCGGCCAGTATGACGGCCTCGCCATCCGCTCGGCGACCAAAGTCACGGAAAAGCTGATCGCTGCGGCAACCAATCTGAAGGTCGTCGGCCGTGCCGGTATCGGCGTCGACAATGTCGATATTCCGGCGGCGTCCCGTCGCGGTATCATCGTGATGAACACGCCTTTCGGCAATTCGATCACGACGGCGGAACACGCCATTGCCCTGATGTTTTCTGTTGCCCGCGAACTGCCGGAGGCCGATGCATCGACCCGCGCCGGAAAGTGGGAAAAGAACCGCTTCATGGGTGTCGAGATCACCGGCAAGACGCTCGGCGTCATCGGCTGTGGCAATATCGGTTCGATCGTCGCGACGCGCGGCGTCGGCCTGAAGATGCATGTCGTCGCGTTCGACCCCTTCCTGTCGGAAGCGCGTGCTGAAGAGCTTGGCGTCGAAAAGGTTGAGCTGGACACGTTGTTCGCCCGCGCGGATTTCATCACGCTTCATACGCCGCTGACGGACAAGACCCGCAACATCATCAATGCCGGATCCATTGCCAAGATGAAGGATGGCGTTCGCATCATCAATTGCGCCCGTGGCGGCCTGATCGTCGAGAAGGATCTGGTGGCAGGGCTGAAATCCGGCAAGATCGCAGGCGCCGGCATTGACGTGTTCGAGGTCGAGCCCGCAACGGAAAACGAACTGTTCGGCCTGCCGAACGTGGTCTGCACGCCGCATCTGGGCGCGTCAACCAGCGAAGCGCAGGAAAATGTCGCGCTTCAGGTAGCGGAACAGATGTCGGACTATCTCATCAAGGGTGCCGTCACCAATGCTATCAACATGCCGTCGATCACGGCCGAGGAAGCGCCTCGCCTTAAGCCGTTCGTGAAGCTTGCGGAAGTGCTTGGCGCTTTCGTCGGTCAGGTGACGGACGAGCCGATCGAAGCCGTGGAAGTTCTCTTCGACGGCTCCACTGCCACGATGAATACACGCGCCCTCATCAGCGCCGCGCTGGCGGGCCTGATCCGTCCTCAGGTCGCGGATGTGAACATGGTTTCCGCACCGATCATGGTGAAGGAACGCGGCGTGATCGTATCGGAAATCAAGCGCGACAAGTCCGGTGTGTTCGACGGCTATATCAGGCTGAACGTGAAAACGGCGGTCAAGACCCGCTCGATCGCCGGGACTTGCTTCGCCGATGGAAAGCCGCGCTTTATCCAGATCAAGGGCATCAACATGGATGCGGAAGTTGGCCGTCACATGCTGTACACGACCAACAACGATACGCCGGGCATTATCGGCAAGCTCGGCACGATCTGCGGCAAGAATGGCGTGAACATCGCGAATTTCTCCCTGGGTCGTAATCGGGCAGGCGGCGACGCCATCGCCCTGCTTTATCTGGACGAGACCATTCCGGCGCATGTTCTGAAGGAACTTGTCGATACCGGCTCGATCCTGGCGGCAAAGCCGCTGGAATTCGATGTGGCGGAAAGCGAGTAGTTTTCGATGACGAAGGCAGGCCGCAATCTGGACTGGCGGTTGATGGAGGTGGCCGATCTTCCCTCCGTCAGCCTGGTTGCGGCTGCCGTTCATCCGGATTTTCCGGAGGACGATGCCATTTTCGCGGAGCGGCTTTCCCTTTATCCGGAGGGCTGCTTCGTGCTGACAGACGGGACGGCGATCCTTGGCTATTGCCTTAGCCATCCGTGGCGAAGCCTGTCCATACCCGCACTGGATACGCTGCTGGGCGCATTGCCCGGCGAGACGACCAACTATTACCTTCACGATATTGCGTTGTTGCCGGAGGCAAGGTCGGGTGGCGCGGCAAGCAGGGTGGTTTCCGGCATTGCCGACAACGCCCGGCGCAACGGCTTTGCCACCATTTCACTTGTGGCGGTCAATGCATCGGGCGGCTTCTGGGAGCGCCAGGGCTTCGTCGTGCAACACGAAGCCGAGTTGGACGCGAAGCTCAGAAGCTATTCGGATGATGCGCTGTTCATGGTGCGCCAGCTCAACGGCTGAAACCAGGGATTGCTTCGCAATCATGTCATGGCGGCGTGCCGCCGTCCGGTGATTTCCGCCAGCCAGATGCCACCGAGCACGCAGGCCAACGCGACGGCGTGATAGAGGTGGAATTCCTCGCCCAGCAGCGCAATTGCCAGCAAGGTGCCGAAGATGGGAATGGCGTTGATGAAAAGACCTGCCCGATTGGCACCGATATACTCCACGCCCTTTACAAAGAAGACCTGTGCGGCCAGAGACGGCAGGAGCGCCGTGTAAAGGACGACCGCGGTTCCGCGCGTATCGGGAAAAACCATATTTCCTGCCGACCATTCCCAGAGTGCGGGCGGAATTGCCGTGAGAAAAGCGAAGAAGGTCAGCATCGTGATCAGGCTTTGCCAGTGAATGGCGGGCTTGAAACGCAAGGCGACCGTGTATCCCGAGTAGACCAGAACGGCAATGATCATCAGTGCGTCGCCCTGATTGACCTCAAGATTGACGAGATTGACGAGGCTGCCATGGCCTGCGGCGAGGGCCACGCCAAGGAGTGACAGTGAAAAGCCGATGATCTGCCCCGGATAGACGCGCATTCGAAACAGAATGAAATTGGCGACGAATATCACCATCGGCATCCCGGCCTGCTCGATGGTCACATTGATGGCCGATGTGTAGTTGAGCGCGCTGTAGAGCGCGATGTTGAAGGCGGAGAAGCCGAAGGCTCCGAGAGCCGCCAGCAGGGGCAGGTGATTGCGAATCAGTGGCCAGTCGTTGCGCACATTCTTCACGCTGAAAACCGCGATAGCGAGAAATGCGATAAGCCAGCGCAGAAAATTCAGGAGCAGAGGTGAAATGTGACCGACGGCAAACTTGCCTGCGACGGCATTGCCACCCCATAACAGGGCCGCACTCAGGAGGAAGAAATAGGCGCGCTGGTTCATGGAAGAATATTCATTTCAAACATTGGCGGAGACGGAAAAGCCGGTTTCTCTATAGAGATGTTTGCTCCAGCTTGGCAAATAGGCTTTTTGATTGGAAACAAGGGTCGCACTTTTCAAAATCTGACGGTATAGAAACACGTCATTAACTTGGTAAGCGGCGATGGTTCCGCGACAGGGAGTTTACTATGGCCAATGTGGTGGTCGTCGGTTCGCAGTGGGGCGACGAGGGCAAAGGCAAGATTGTTGATTGGCTGTCCGAGCGGGCGGATGTGATCGTTCGCTATCAGGGCGGTCACAATGCCGGTCATACGCTCGTTATCGACGGTGTTACCTACAAGCTGTCGCTGTTGCCGTCTGGCGTCGTCCGCAAGGGCAAGCTGTCGGTGATTGGCAATGGTGTCGTATTCGACCCCCACGCATTCATCGCCGAAAAGAAGAAGCTTGAAGGGCAGGGCGTGGAGATCACCCCAGGCAACCTCAAGATTGCCGAGAATACGACGCTGATCCTTTCGATCCACGGCGAACTCGATCGCCTGCGCGAAGAGAAGGCGTCTGCCGGAACCAAGATCGGCACGACGGGGCGCGGCATTGGCCCGGCCTATGAGGACAAGGTTGGCCGCCGCGCCATCCATGTGATGGATCTTGCCGATCCCGAAACGCTGCCCGCTAAGATTGATCGCCTTCTGGCGCATCACAATCCGCTGCGCCGGGGCCTTGGTGTCGAGGAAGTCTCCGCCGATCGTCTGCTGAAGGAGCTTGAGGAAGCAACCCCGCATATTCTGCCGTTTATCGACCGCGTCTGGCAGGTTTTGGATGACAAGAAGCGCGCGGGCGAACGTATTCTCTTTGAAGGTGCGCAGGGCACGCTTCTCGATATCGACCATGGTACCTATCCGTTCGTGACCTCGTCGAATACCGTTGCCGGTCAGGCCTCGGCGGGTTCCGGCATTGGCCCGGGGTCGCTGCACTATATTCTCGGCATCACAAAAGCCTACACCACCCGTGTCGGCGAGGGGCCGTTTCCGACAGAGCAGACGAACGAGGTTGGCGAATTCCTCGGAACGCGCGGACATGAGTTCGGCGTGGTGACAGGCCGCAAGCGCCGCTGCGGCTGGTTCGATGCGGTTCTCGTGCGTCAGGCCGTTGCCAACAACGGTATCAACGGAATTGCGCTGACGAAGCTCGATGTTCTCGACGGACTTGACGAGATCAAGATCTGCACGGGTTATGAACTCGATGGCGAAGTGATCGATTATCTTCCTGCGAGCCAGGGCAAGCAGGCCCGTGTCACGCCCATCTATGAAACCGTCAAGGGATGGAAAGGCACCACGGCGGGCGCTCGCAGCTGGAGCGATTTGCCAGCCGAGGCCGTCAAGTATGTTCGTCACATCGAGGAACTGATCGGAGCGCCGGTGGCGTTGCTTTCAACCAGCCCTGAGCGTGATGACACAATACTTGTTACGGATCCGTTTCAAGACTAGGTTGTGGTTCGGCTCCCCGGAGAGCCGATCAACACAAAACGCATGAGTTAGATTGCATGGCGGATTTTGCAGCAGTACTGAGAAAAACGATCGATGGTTTGCCGGATGCCACGCCGGAACTGCGTCAGCGGGTCTATGCCAAGGCCCGTTCGACGATTGAGCAGAAACTTGCTGCGCTCAATCCGTCCGAGGAAGTCAAGCAGCGTCAACGAAAGACGCTGGAGGATGCAATCGCCGAGGTCGAGGCGGACTATGCCGTCGCGGTCGAGGATTTTTCGTTCGATCTGGAACCAGCCGATACCGATGCCGGTCTGCCACCCTTCGTTCAACCCGAACCGAAGCCGCCGCAGCATCACGATCCGCTGGAGGATTTCCTTGCTTCGTCCGATCCGGCAGCCAAGGCTGACCGTGCGGAACCGCGTTCCGTGCCGGATAATGATGGAGACCTGCGCAGCACGTTCGACAATGCTGCTCCCGATCGGGGTTTCGGTCAATATACAGGCGAGTACGAGGAACGTTCCGGTGTCGCGGGATGGCTGATCAAGGGTGCTCTTGCTCTGGTGGTGCTTGGTGCTGTCGGGTTCGCCGGATGGACCTATCGCGACCAGATCGAGAGCTATGTCGGCGGAGAGGCGAATACAACGGATACGGAAGAATCGGAAGCCGTTGATGATGTCGCCAATACGGAGCCGGAAGCTGGTGCTGAAAACACTGCGCCGGAAGAAGATGGCGAACCGAAACTGACACAACGGCTCCAAGAGGATGGAACGGAAGTCGATCCAGGTCCGGCGGGTGGCGAGCCGTCGATCGGTGAGGGAACCTCTGTTGCGGAATCAACCCCGGGAGCAAGCGGTATCGAAACCGCTCCCGGCCAGACGCCGCCGCAAGCCGATTCCAGCGCGACCGTTCCGGTCGGCCAGAAGGCATTCTTCTATGAGGAGCGCTCGGGCCAGGAAGCTGGAACAGCCAAGTCGGGCTCTGTCGTGTGGTCGGTCGTTCAGGAATCACCGGGTAATGATTTGCCACCGGAACCTGCAATCCGAGCCGAAGTGACAATTCCGGAAACGAACATCAACCTGCGAATGGTGATCCGCCGCAACGGCGACCAATCGCTGCCCGCGAGCCATCTGGTGGAGATGATCTTCACCGTGCCTGATGGCTTTGCCGGTGGGGCGATCGACAATGTCCAGCGGATGACGTTCAAGGATTCCGAGCAGGCGGCGGGCAGTCCCCTGATCGGCGTTCCGGCAAAGATCGCGGATAATTTCTTCATCATCGCGCTTGATGCCGCCCAGTCTGCGGTCAATACCAACACAACCCTTATCCAGCGTCAGCCATGGGTCGATATTCCCATTACATACCGCACGGGACGACGCGCGTTGCTTACGCTTGAAAAGGGCGTCGCTGGCGAGCGTGTGTTCGACGAGGTTCTCAAGGCGTGGGCCGCCAAGCCGGGCGGCTGATCGCTGTCAAAAACAGAATAATGAAAAAGCCCTGCATCGGATGCCGATTCAGGGCCTTTTTAAACAGACAGGCTTGTTAACCAGACAAGACTGGCGAAAACGGACGCGCCCGATTACGCCCCTGACGTGCCGGTATGCACCAGTGCCTTCTGCTGATTGATGGCTGCCGCCTTGACGGCTTCCTGCACCTTTTCAAAAGCCCTGACCTCAATCTGACGGACACGCTCGCGGCTGATACCGAATTCGGTCGAGAGATCTTCCAGCGTTACCGGATCGTCCGACAGGCGACGCGCCTGAAAGATGCGCTTTTCGCGATCATTGAGCGTCGACATGGCGCTGGTCAGCATTGCGCGGCGATTTTCAAGTTCATCCTGCTCGATGAGCATTTCTTCCTGATTGTCGCTGTCGTCAACCAGCCAGTCCTGCCATTCGCCAGATTCGCCCTCGGTTGCCCTGATGGGCGCATTCAGCGACGCATCGCCCGAGAGCCGTCTGTTCATCGAGACGACTTCTTCCTCGCTGACATTCAGTCGCGTAGCGATCTCGGTGATCTGTTCAGGCTTCAAGTCTCCGTCATCCAGCGCCTGAATCTTGCTTTTCACCTTGCGCAGGTTGAAGAACAGCCGCTTCTGGTTGGCGGTCGTGCCCATTTTCACAAGGCTCCATGACCGGAGCACATATTCCTGAATGGATGCCTTGATCCACCACATGGCATAGGTGGCGAGACGGAAGCCGCGTTCAGGCTCGAAGCGCTTCACCGCCTGCATGAGGCCGACATTGCCCTCGGAAATAACTTCGCCAATCGGCAGGCCGTAACCACGGTAGCCCATGGCGATCTTCGCCACGAGACGCAAGTGACTCGTCACAAGCTTGTGAGCTGCATCCGGATCGGCGTGCTCATGATAACGCTTGGCGAGCATGTACTCTTCCTGCGGCTGGAGCATCGGAAAGCGGCGTATTTCTTCGAGATAACGGGTAAGACCGCCATCACCGGAAAGAACAGACGGAAGATTGGCCTTGGCCATAGAGCACCCCTCCTTTTTAAGATGAATTCCCGATTCGACGGCAAATCCACGTCCGCAGCCGCGAAAGCGCGCTGCGTATACAACTATTTATATAGGGATTTTTTTGTCAAAAACACGGTGCAGCGCGAATTAACCGGTCACATCGAAGTGAACAGACTGTTTTCACCAATGTTGACGTTCAATCGTCGAGCGTTACGTTCATCACCAACCATATAGGTGATCGTTGCGACATTTCCAGAGCCGCGACCGTGAAAATGCCGGTAAAACGGTGTTCTGCGTCAGGAACTCGCCTTAACCAAGAAAATTCCGGAACGCTGCAACCATTTGCGCCATGTCTTCTGGCATGTCAGCCTCGAAACGCATGACTTCGCCTGTTGATGGGTGTTCGAACGCGAGAAGGCGCGCGTGAAGCGCCTGTCTGTGAAACGCCTTGACGATTTGCGCCAGTGGATCAGGAAGCTTGTTGGCCTTTGTCTTGTAGGCACTGCCATAATCCATGTCGCCGACAAGCGGATGGCCTATATGCGCCATGTGGACGCGGATCTGGTGGGTGCGCCCGGTTTCAAGTCGGCATTCAACGAGGCTGGCAAAGGCTGTTGCATCGTCCTTCGCGCCAAATTTCTCCTCGACGGAGAAGTGGGTGACGGCGTGGCGCGCATCTTCGCGCTCTTCATGCACGACAGCCTGCTTGGTGCGGTCGCGATGCGATCGGCCCAAGGGGACGTCGATCCTACCGTTGCGCCTGTCGGGAGCGCCCCAGACCAGCGCCAGATAGGCTCGTTCAAGGTCGCCCGTGCGCCCGTGATCTGCAAACTGGCTGCTGAGATGACGGTGTGCCTTGTCATTCTTGGCGACAATCATGACGCCGCTGGTTTCCTTGTCGAGGCGATGCACGATACCCGGGCGCTTGACCCCGCCGATGCCGGAAAGGCTGTCACCACAATGGTGGATAAGGGCGTTGACAAGAGTGCCGGTCCAGTTCCCGTTGCCGGGATGGACAACGAGGCCGGCGGGCTTGTTTATCACGATGACGTCCTTGTCCTCGAACAGGATGTCGAGTGGAATATCCTCGCCTTCCGGATCTGCTGGTTCCGCCTCGGGCAATTGAACCACAATAACCATGCCTTCGCGAAGCTTGTGCTTGGGCTCCTTGACAGGTGTGCCATCGACCGACACTTGACCGTCCTGAATCAGCGACTGAACGCGATTGCGTGACAAATCCGGCGCAAGGCGGGCGGCAACCCATTGATCAAGCCTTTTGCCTGCGGCTTCCAAATCGGCAATTAGCTCTTTCAAACTGCTCTTCCCTTCGCTAACAGAACACGCATTGAAGTCTGGAGTTAAATTTACAATGGCCAATACCAATCTTGACGACGAAGTGGAAGAAGCTCCGCTTGATCCGGCGATGGAACGCGTGCGCCGCAAGATGATCCGGCTGCTCGCCGTCTCGATCGGTATCATGGTGATTGGCCTTATGGCCGTGTTGACGGCCGTTGTCTACAAGGTCATGAAGCGCGACGACACATCCGCTTCACAAGCCCAATCCGATATTCCCGGTCAGTTGCCGCTCGCAACCGTGCTGGAAGGGACAATCGCGCTCGACAAGGGCGATCGGGTTGTCTCCCAGAGCCTTGGCGGAAACCGCTTGTCGCTTGATGTCATCCGGTTCAACGGAAGCCGCGAAATTCTGATCTATGATTACGCCGAGGGCCGGATCGTGGCGCGCGTAAAGCTGGCCGAAACGAACTGAGGCAAAGCTTTCTGTACAGAGCGCGCGGAAAATCATTGCGCTTTGTGCTCGCCTTCATTATATCGGCCCCTGCTGCGCCCATCGTCTAGCGGTTAGGACGGCGCCCTCTCACGGCGCAAACAGGGGTTCGATTCCCCTTGGGCGTACCAATTTCTCCGAAAAAGCAGAAAAGCTACGGCACGAGGTAGTGAGTGTTCCATTCACTACGTGGGACAACTGAGCCTATCGCGTAGCTGAACGCGGTAACGGAGAGGTTGTCGTCAGTCGTTTTACACTTGTAGGACAGGTGGAACCATTCGCCGCCGGTCCTGAAGGCCGCGCCTGGCGCCCTGATGGAATGCTTTCCAATGACAGGGTCCAAAAAGGCGTAGGCGACCAGTTCGTCCGGATGCATATCCTTGTGTTCGCGCTCAATGGCGCCCATCGCGCGAATATTGCACCGTTGTTCGAGACGAGTCTCGGGCTCGAGCTTCATGAGCTGGGCATTGATGGATGGTGCGCTCGCCGCGGGTGAGATCAATGCGAGGGCGGCAAGGGTAAGGACAAGTGATTTCATGGCCTTTCATAATATGAATAGGTTTCTGGTTCAAATGACGGTTTGAACAGCCGCGTTCGAGATGGCCGTCGCGGCAGGTTCCGTGATAATGAACAGATATGAGGCAATCGCCAAGGGTATTATTCTTCCCCCCCGATTGATATCGTGATAGCACGGTTAAACAAGAGGTCGATAACCGTGAAAGCGCAAAAGACGAAGAAACGTGGTCCGGTTCCTACGGGCAAGGGGCAGATGCTCGGCGTTCGCCTGCATGACGATCTGATGGCGCCGCTCGACGTATTTATTTCACATGAGCCGGGTAAGCCGTCGCGGCCGGAGGCGATCCGAAGACTGGTGCGCGACGGGCTGATAGCCCGAGGCATTCTCCATCCTGACCCACAGGAAGGAACCCTTCCGGAAGACCTGAACGCGAGCAATGACGATTGAAGGACGAGTAATGGATAAGTACGAAAATTTTGCGCTGACGGTTCTCGTTGCGTTCGGAGCGCTTATTATCGGCTCCTTGATGGCGATTGGTATTGTCTGGCACGACAAGCCCACCTTTCTGTTTGCGTTGGGCGCCGCAGTTGTCGTGTGGGGATCTGCCTTCGCCGTTATTTTTGAGAAGCCGGGACTATATGGTGGCCTACTCGTGCTTACGGTTCTTCTCGTCGCCGCATCGATAACGGCGTTGGTAATTTAGGCCACCCGCGAACGGCGGTTTATCGTCATCGGCATGGCGCCCGCAGGCTCCATTATCCTCCCCAGTTGCCATCTGGCCTAAAACGCAGGAACCACCAGTCAGTGTCTATTGAATTCCGCGATACCTCCGAAAATCTGAGTGCATCCCTCGCCAAGACGATCGCGTCCATCCGAGGCCATACGATCACATTGAGGGAGTTGCTGGCGCTGATCGGCGAGCAGGGCCTGCTCTTTGTTTGCGCGATGCTTACCATTCCTTTTCTGCTGCCGGTTTCCATACCCGGCGTCAGCACTGTGTTTGGCGCGGCGATTATCCTGATCAGCATCGGCATTACCCTGAACCGGATTCCATGGCTGCCTTCACGGATCATGGACCGTCCCATCGGGACCGACAAGCTCGTGCCGACGCTTCAGAAAGGCGTCGACCTCGTTGCAAAAATCGATCGCTTTGTCCGTCCCCGATTCCCCGTCTTGACGGATGGCGCTGTTGTGAACCGGTTGAACGGCCTGCTCCTGACATTCGGCGGTGTGCTTCTGGCGATGCCGCTGGGCTTGATACCGTTCTCCAATACGCTGCCCGCCTTTGCCGTCCTGTTCATCTCAATCGGCATTTTGCAGAAGGATGGGTTGTTTGTCGCTCTCGGCTATGGGCTTCTGGTGGCGACGGTCATCTATTTTGGCATTCTCGCGTTTCTGGCGCTTGCCGCCGGACAGGGCATCGGCGCCGTTCTTGGCGGATAGCACCGGCGACACCGTTTCCGAGAGGCGCTTGGCAATCGCTTATTTAAGATAGTGATCGTCGCATTCGTTAATGTTTTGTTAACTATAATTTCGCTACTCTGCCATAATAAATGGCGATGTGGCGAGGCGGGGCATGCGCATTCCAGGGCTGCGATTCGATGAAAAAGAGATGATTCTGTACGCAATCGAGGAATTGCGCGCGCAGGGTGTTCCCGACGATGAGTGCGCGATCGTTCTCAGTCAGTATGCTCCCGTCGATCTCGACCTGCTGCATATATGTCTGGAAGAACCGCTGTGTCCCGTAGAACCGCTCTATAGCGAGCCTGAACGGGTGGCTGCCTGAGGTTCCAGCGCTCATATGCCGCCGCCTGAGAGGAGTTCTCGACGGGCTACTCCCGCGCATTGCGGTTGCGGTGCTGCTCTTCCTCATCGTGCCTGCGGTTAGTGGCTGAGCGTCATGCTCGCTGAGCGGTGGCCGGGAGCGGCCGATCAATCCCTTTCGCCATGAGGAAAACGCAAGCGAAAAGCCGCTGTTTAAAAGCCGGATGGGTATGGCAAAGTTTGCAGGCGATGATATGAATAACTGATTTCGTTCAAAAATGTCCGGACAATCTGGCGGATACGTACAGTCAATGAATAAGCTGATGCTTTGTTTGATGGTCCCGTTGATGACGGGCTGCGCTGAAAATGCGCTGAAATTTATTCCCCCCAAGCCATCGCCGGCTTGCGCGGGCTGGGAGAAAATAAGGCTCAAGACCGAAACGGGTCTTTATCTCGCGAAAAACGATATTCCCGCGATGATCGATATCGATTCCCATAATCTCAGGGGACGCAACCTGAACTGCTGGTAATCCTGCCCAGCCTCCGCCTGATGGACGACGGGCCGGATCTATGCCCAGCGACAGATATTCAGAGATGCCCCGAACGACCCTGACGTCGGGTCGATCAGACGTCCGGGTTGGTTGTCAGAACAGGTCTGGTGAGAACTTGTAGAGGTTGTGGCGACCGAGATTCTTGAGGTCCCGCTCCCCGCAAAGCGCCATTGTTGTGTCGAGTTCCTTGCGGATGATGTCGAGAACCTTGGTCACGCCGGCCTGACCGTATGCGCCGAGTCCGTAAAGAAAGGCACGGCCGATATAGGTGCCTTTTGCGCCGATGCTGATGGCCTTCAGCACGTCCTGACCGGAGCGGATGCCACCATCGAAATGCACCTCGATCTTGTCGCCCACGGCATCGACGATCTCCGACAGGACGGAGATGGAGGATGGGGCTCCATCGAGCTGCCGACCGCCGTGATTTGAAACGATGATTGCATCAGCGCCGGTCTGGGCGGCTTCCTTTGCGTCCTCTGCATCGAGAATGCCCTTGATGATCAAAGGCCCGCCCCATTGTTTCTTGATCCATTCCACGTCCTTCCAGGACAGCCGGGGATCGAATTGTTCTGCGGTCCAGGATGAAAGGGACGACAGGTCGCCAACGCCCTTCGCATGACCGACGATATTGCGGAATGTGTGCCGTTTGGTCTGCATCATGCCAAGGCACCAGGCCGGGCGCGTCGCCATCTGCCAGATATGCTTGGGCGTAAATTTCGGCGGGGCGGACAGGCCGTTGCGAATGTCCTTGTGGCGCTGGCCGAGGATCTGAAGATCAAGCGTCAGGACAAGCGCGGAGCATTTGGCCGCCTTGGCGCGTTCGATCAGATTTGTGATGAAATCGCGGTCGCGCATGACATAAAGCTGGAACCAGAATGGCTTGGTCGTCGCGGACGCGACGTCTTCTATGGAGCAGATGCTCATGGTGGAGAGTGTGAAGGGCACGCCGAATTCTTCAGCCGCTTTTGCCGCAAGCATTTCGCCATCGGCGTGCTGCATGCCTGTCAGCCCCGTTGGCGACAATGCCACCGGCATGGAAACCTTCTGGCCGATCATGGTCGTTTCAAGGGAGCGGTTTGTCATGTCCACCGCAACACGCTGGCGCAGCTTTATCTTTTGAAAATCGCTTTCATTCGCTCGATAGGTTCCTTCGGTCCACGCGCCCGAATCGGCATAATCGAAGAACATCTTCGGCACGCGGCGGCGGGCAATGTCCTGGAGATCGCGAATTTCAACAACGGTTTTCATGATTGCTGTCCTGATTGTAATGCGTTTCTTGCTGCCTCACCGCAGTGCGGTCGTCAAGAACCTATTGCACGGTTGTCGTGGTTATTGCGTCCTATGGATGATCGGGAACGGCTTGCCTTCGCCGTCAAGCTCGGAACGGCCGAGGTTCCTGAAGTCGCGCTTTTGATCGGAGCCATGGCCATGGTCACGAAGCAAAAGGCGTGCTAGGCCTTTGAAAACATGCAACTCACCCTGATCCGAAGGAGTTTTAATTCATGGCAAGGCACCCGCTGTTGGTCTTTGGCTCTCCCATGCCGTATCTCGCCGAAGAGCTGGCAAAACGATACGCGGTGGAGAATTTCAGGGAGCAGGCGGACCCGGTCAACTATCTCCGCAAAACTGGCGCGCGTTTTCGTGCCGTGGCTGTTTCAGGCGGTGCGCAGGCTTTGCACGATGATCTTGATCTTTTTCCCAATCTTGAGATCATTTCCTCCTTCGGCGTGGGCACGGATCACCTTCCTTTGGAGCAGGCGAAAGCCAGAGACATCGTTGTCGCCAATACGCCCGATGTCCTGAACGAGGATACGGCCAATATGGCCATCACGCTCCTGTTGGCGGCGAGCCGCGATATCGTCGCCAATGACAGATTTGTCCGGGAGGGCGCGTGGGCGAGGGGAAGCATGCCGCCGCTGGCGATGGGCATCGGGGGCAAGAGGGTCGGGCTTGTGGGACTTGGCCGGATCGGCGGGACGATCGCCCGCAAGCTGCTCGCCTTCGGCTGCGAGGTCGTTTACCATACCCGGACGCCCAGAAACGATGTTCCTTATCAGCATTACAGCGATCTGGAGCAGATGGCACGCGATTGCGCCGTGGTTATCGCCATCCTGCCGGGCGGTGAAGCGACGGCGGGAATCATCTCACGCAATGTGCTGAAGTCGCTGGGTCCAGAAGGGATATTCATCAACATCGCCCGCGGCACCGTTGTCGATCAGGACGCCTTGGTCGAAGTGCTTCTGTCGGGCGAGCTTGGCCGCGCAGGGCTCGATGTATTTGCGGATGAACCGAATGTCCCGGAAGCGCTGTTCGGTGTGAGAAATGTTGTTCTGCAACCGCATATGGGCAGCGCGACCGTCGAAACCCGCAAGGCGATGGCGGACAGGGTCGTTGAAAACCTTGACCGCCATTTTGCGGAAAGACCCTAGTTGAACACCACTGTCTTGTGGCCGTTGAGCATGACGCGGCTTTCCAGATGCTGCTTGACGGCGCGCGCCAGCACGCGGCTCTCGATGTCGCGTCCTGTCGCCAGGAAATCCTCGGCGCTCATGGCGTGGGTAACACGCTCGGTCTCCTGCTCGATGATCGGCCCTTCGTCGAGGTCCGGCGTAACATAATGCGCCGTGGCCCCGATCAGCTTTACGCCGCGCTCGAACGCCTGATGATAGGGCTTGGCGCCCTTGAAGCTTGGCAGGAAAGAGTGGTGGATGTTGATGACCTTGCCGTATAGCCGCTTTGACAGATTGTCGGAAAGCACCTGCATGTAGCGGGCGAGAACCACGAGATCCGCACCGGTTTCCTTGACGAGCGCCAGAAGGCTTTCTTCCTGCGCCGTCTTGTTCTCCTTGTTGACCTTCAGCAGGTGGAAAGGGATCTGCTCCAGCTCCGAAGTCCGTCGGCTATCCTCATGATTGGAGACGATTGCCACCACCTCGGCATCGAGCCATCCGACGCGAATCTGGTAGAGCAGATGCAGCATCGCGTGATCGAATTTCGACACCATGATGATGATGCGCGGCTTGCGCGACTGATCGACCAGTTCGGTCTTCATGCTGAAGCGCTCAATGGCTGGCTTCAGCCCGCGTTCCAGATCGTCCTTCGCGGTGCTTTCCGGCGCGGTGAAGGCGATGCGCATGAAGAAGCGGTTGGTCTGGCGGTCCCAGAACTGATTGCTCTCGGCAATATTGGCGCCAAGGCCCGCCAGCTCCGTGGTCACCGCCGCAACGATGCCGGGCTGATCTTCACAGGAAAGGGTCAGGATGTAGGTCTTGGTCGTCATGAATTTCTCCGATGCTCGGATATGCGTTCTGAGTGGAATGATAAAAGGGTTGAAGATGGGGGGCGATGATAAATGCGAAGCGATCAGGTCATTTTCCGGCACGAGCGCCGGGATTTCCGTCG
Source organism: Phyllobacterium sp. (assembly GCA_050726055.1). GTDB lineage: Bacteria > Pseudomonadota > Alphaproteobacteria > Rhizobiales > Rhizobiaceae > Phyllobacterium. The sequence goes on from JBOHIW010000006.1 coordinate 186,015, forward strand.
CCATACCAGCGCGGTGTGTAAATCCATTGGCCGCCGTCGAGACGGGGGAAACCGCGTGTCGTGGATGAACCGACGATCACGACGGTTCGCATGTCCACCTGATCGGGCGTCAGATCGCCGAGTTTGGTAACCGTCAGTGCCTGTGCCGGGCGTCCGACATCCCGGCCAAGCACGACCAGCGTTTCCGGTTGCCTGTGTTTCCGAACGATTGCCAGCGCTTCGCCGAGTTGATGCGGCCGCGCCCTGGAGATCGGGTTATAGAGCGCCATCACCAGATCGGCCTGCGCTGCATGGTCGAGGCGGCTTTCGATGATGCTCCACGGCTTGAGATTGTCCGACAGCGAGATGATGCAGAAATCATGGCCGAGCGGCGCACCGGCGAGGCTTGCGGCCGCGTTCGCCGCTGAAATGCCGGGCAGGATGGACAGTTCGACCGCGTGCCACGTGGGGCTGTCCGACAAATGCAAGGCTTCGAGAACGGCCGTCGCCATCGCGAAAACGCCGGGATCGCCGGAGGATACCATCACGACCGTGCGACCATTCGCTGCCAGCTCAAAAGCGTGCCGCGCTCGCTGCATTTCCTCGCGATTGTCGGTCATATGCACGGTCTGGTCGGCCCGGAGCGGCCCGGCCATCCTGACATAGGTTTCATAGCCCAGAACATCGTCGGCCTGTTCGAGCGCGCGTTTTGCCGCCGGGGTGAGATAGGCCGAGTCGCCCGGTCCCAATCCTATCACGGTCAGTCGCCCGCGACGATGGCCCTCATGGGCGATGTTGTCCGGCGTCGCAGCGATGGCGAAGGCCAGGCTGCCCTGTTCGATAATCGTATCCGGATTGCCGGTGAAATGCGCCGCCAGGTCCGCGGCGGTTTGCCCGTGGGAACTGAAATAGAGGGGGATGCCCAGTTCCTGCTCCGCCGTAAGCAGCGCGACGGATGCGATATCGGCTTCGCGGGCGACAAGACAGGCAAGGGAAGAGCGGGCAAGCCCCGCTGCCGCAAGCCCCTTCTCTACGGCTTCTGCAACGTTTCCGCTTGGCGAAAGGACGGCCGCAACGATCGTTCGGGGGTGAAAGACAAGTTCGTCCTTTGCCGCTTCTCCATCATAGGGCGTGATGCGAAGGGAATGCGTGCCGTTGTCGTCAATCGGCAATCTGGTTTGTGCGAGCCAAGGCGCCTTGCCAGATATCCTCACTGTGCTTCCGGCAAGCATGTCGGAAATGAAACGCTTGGCGTTTTGCGGATTGCGCAATTGATACGCCTTCGGCGGATGCAGAAGCGAGGTTCCGAAACGAAGTTCGCCGGTTGTGGTAATAGAAGCGGGGACGGCCAGCGCCTCGCTGATTTTCCGCGCGATTGCGTTGACGCCATTTGTGCCCCCGAGCAAGGGCACCACGGCGCTGCCATCTTCCGCAACAGCCAGAACGGGTGGTTCCGCCATCTTGTCTTGCAGAAGGGGGGCGAGCGCGCGAATAATAATGCCGGCGGAGCAAAGGGCCACAATGGGCGTGCCCGACTGATACAGATCCCTGATCGTTTCGCCGAACCGGCAAAAACCTGCATCGGCGCCCGTGACGCGCTCCTCAAGACCGAGGATCGTCGAATCCTCGAAGCAGGCCTTGATACGCTGCCCGGTGGCGAGGCTGTTTTGCCCGAGGATCAGTATAGCGAGGGGGGATGTCATTTGCCTTGCCACCGTTCACCGGGAATCAAGATGAGCGAAAAATAGGGGCTGGTTTCGGGATCGACCTCCGCCAGCGGAATGATGCGCTCGGCCTTCATGGTTGCGCGCTCGACATAGAGGGCGCGGCCAATCAGGCCCAGTTCCTCGATAACGCCGCGCACCTTGGCGAGATTCTGCCCAAGCTTCATGATGGCGGCGGCGTCGGTGTCCTGAAGCCGTCGCTTCAGCTCGCTGCTCTCCATGACGCCGGAAAGCACGGTCAGGGTCTGGTTGCGATAGGCAAGCGGCGTACCAAGGACGGCGGCTGCACCCAATACGGATGGCACGCCCGGCACGACTTCCGTTTCATAATGCCGGGACAGCCGGTCGTGCAGGTACATGAAGGAGCCGTAAAAAAACGGATCGCCCTCGCTGATGACGGCGACGTCGCGTCCCGCGTCGAGATGCGCGGCCAGCGTCGCGCTGATCTCGCTATAGAAATCGCTGACGATGGTTTCATAGTCCATGTGGGACGGCAGTTTTTCGGTTGTTACTGGATAGACCAGCGGCACGCGTATCTGCCTGTCGGAAAGATAGTCTTCAACGATTGTCAGTGCGTTGCCCTTCTTGCCCTTGGCGGCATGATAGGCGACGACGGGTACTGCTTGCAAAATTCGCAGGGCCTTGAGCGTGATGAGTTCGGGATCGCCGGGACCGACACCCAGCCCGAAAAGCCGTCCGGGGTTCGCCATCATTCCCGCTCCGTCGCCAGGGCGTTGACGGCTGCCGCCGCCATGGCGCTGCCGCCGCGCCGACCGTGAACAACGACGTAAGGAACGCCACGGCTGTTTTCCGCGAGCGCTTCCTTCGATTCAGCCGCGCCGACAAAGCCGACCGGAAAACCGAGGATCAGCGCCGGTTTGGGCGCACCCTGATCCAGCAGTTCGAGCAGTCGGAAAAGGGCGGTTGGCGCGTTGCCAATGGCGACCACGCTTCCCGCCATGTGCGGGAGCCAGAGATCGAGCGCTGCCGCCGAGCGTGTATTGCCGATCTTTTCGGCAAGTGCCGGTACGCCCGGATCGGCGAGCGTGCAGATGACCTCGTTCTTCTCGGGCAAGCGCGCGCGCGTCACGCCTTCCGCAACCATGCGGGCATCGCAGAGAATTGGTGCGCCGGATGCAAGTGCCGCGCGTCCTGCCGCGCCCGCGCCTTGCGAAAAGGCAAGGTCGTGCACGATGTCGATCATTCCGCTGGCGTGAATGACACGCACAGCCAGTTTTTCGAGATCCGGTGGAATACGGTTCAAATCGGCTTCGTCGCGGATGATGGAAAAGGAACGATCGTAGATCGCTTGCCCGTCCCGGATATATTCAAGCATCAGTGGATCTCCGAATCCCATAAACTCCGATCGGGAAGGGCGTTCAGAAGGCGTGCCGCTTCCACGATTGTCACACCCGCAGCCAATAGCCGCCCGAAGCGGGTGGGTCCATCCTTCGCGCGCAAGAAAAGATCATATTGATCCGGCGCAACCGCGATCAGCGATGCGTCGGGGACATGAGCAGCCGCACAGGACTTGGCGCAACCGCTAAGGTGGGCTTCGAGATTTCTGGCTTTCCCATGCAGGAGCGCCGCCAGCCTTTTGCCATCCGCTTGCGTATCGGTGAAAGCGGAGGCGCAGCCAGAAGAACCGGAACAGGCGATCATTCTGGCGAGTGGATTGCCCGCTTCTGTGACCAGACCAAGCTGCCCAAGCTGGCGAACAATGCTGGAGGCTCGGTCAGTGGCAATGTCAGGCAATATCACGCTGCGCCACGGTGTCATGCGAAGTTCCCCGCCATTGGCGTGCGCGGCGAGATTGGCCATAGCGTGTAACATATCGGTATCAAGACGGCCCAATGCTGGCATGGCTCCGACGCTGATACGATCCGCCGATCTTTGCGGGCTTATGCCAATATGTCCGGTCGATGCAGGTTTGGCGCGCCACCACCGCGCAACGGCGTTATTGGGCCGGATCGGGAAGTCGATGCGTTTTTCGAGATCGGAAAGGAACATGGCGGAATCTGTTTGCGCCAGCAGGTGCCGCATGCGGCTGATGCCCGGCTGTCTTGCCGATTGCTCGAGAAAGAGATCGAGAACAGCGGTGATGAGTTCGGAAGCATGTTCGGCATCAATTGCGCCAAGAGCCGGTAAATGATCCGCGCCGGTCGGTATCGTCCCGCTGAGACCGAAGGCAAAATGCGGCTTTTGCGCCCCTGTTTCGGGCAGGGCGGACAGCCATACGTCATGCGGATGGCTCACCATCGCAATGCTTTCGCCACCATCGATCAGCAATGAAAATTTGGGCGAGAGCACATGATAGCGCGGCTTGGTCTGGAGCAGGGTCAGGACATGTTCCGCCAGTGGCCTCACGTTGATAATCTGATGCGGGTCCAGTCCGGCCTTGGGGCTGACCATGACGTTGCGCACGTCATCGCCCGCTTCTGTCAACGGTCCAAGCCCTGCGGCCAGAAGGGCATCGATCAGCGCGTTTTCATTCGCAGTCCTGACGCCGCGAATCTGAAGGTTCGAGCGGTTGGTGATTTCAATGACACCATTAGCATAGGTCGCGGCGGCGTCAGCAACGGCGTGGGCCTGTTCGGCGCTCAGCCGGCCGAGCGCGAGTTTCAGGCGGCAGATCGCGCCGTCTTGCGCCGGGACCATGCGAAACAGCCCCGGACAGGCAGACCGCCGGTCGGGCGACGGGGAACCTGTGGGAGATGGGCATATCCTGTCCGACACTGATTGCGACACGTATCTGCACCTGAAATTCTGCGCGCCAGACATTTCCGGCGCTTGCTGGCGGAAGCGGTTGGCCGCCACCCTTCTTCTACAGGATGGGAAATTGCGCGAAAAGGCTTTTCAGTTCGCGACGCGTGATGCTCTTGTCGCGCTTGGGCTTGTGATGCCGGAGGGCAAACATTATCAAGACGGATGATCACGAGCATTCGGGGATAAGATGAAGCGCTGGCTGACCATTATCGGCATTGGTGAAAATGGCATGGATGGTCTGGGTGCCGAAGCGCTGCGCAGGCTTCAGGAAGCCCATGTCGTTTTCGGTGGCAAGCGGCATCTCGAATTCCTGCCCGCAGATATCGGGGCTGAGCGCATTGCCTGGCCTAGCCCGTTTCCGGCTGGATATGAGATGCTGCTGGAACGCAAGGGGCGGGCGGTTGTCGTGCTGGCGAGCGGCGATCCGATGTTCTATGGCGTCGGCGCAAGCCTCACTCGAATCGTGAATCCCGATGAAATGCAGGTCATGCCGTTTCCGTCGTCGTTTTCTCTTGCCACGGCACGCATGGGGTGGCCGTTGCAGGATGTGCGGTTGCTGAGCGTGCATGGCCGCCCGCTGGATGTGCTGAACATACACTTCCTGCCCGGTGCCCGATTGCTCGTCCTGAGCAATGATGGAGACACGCCGGCAGCGATTGCGGCGATGCTCGCGACGCGCGGCTTTGGCGAAAGTCTTGTGACAGTGCTTGAGCATCTGGGCGGTTCGAAAGAGCGCCTCGTTCGTGGTATTGCAGGGCAATGGAATGCTCCGCGCAACGCGGATCTGAACGTTGTGGCGGTGGAGTGCCGGGCGGGTGCCGACGCGCAATATTTCTCGACGATGAACGGATTGCCGGATACAGCCTTCGCGCATGACGGGCAATTGACCAAGCGCGACATCCGCGCGATCACCCTGTCACGCCTCGCGCCACTGCCGGGACAGCTTCTCTGGGATGTCGGGGCGGGTTGCGGGTCAATCGGGATCGAATGGATGCGCAGCCATGCCACCTGTCGCGCCATTGCCGTTGAGGCTCATGCGGGGCGGCGGGAACTCATTGATCGCAACAGGCGTTCGCTGGGGGTTCCGGGCTTGCAAATCATCGGGGGTGAGGCTCCGTCTGCGCTCGAAGAGCTGGAAAGACCGGATGCGATCTTTATCGGCGGTGGCTTCACCGGCGAAAATGTGCCGGATCTCTGCTGGGATGCCTTGCGTCCGGGCGGGCGCTTTGTTGCCAACGCGGTCACCATCGAGAGCGAAGCCGGATTGGTCGCGTGGCGTAAGAAGCATGGCGGAGAACTGACGCGCATTTCAGTTTCGCACAGTGAAGCTTTGGGCGGGTTTCAAACCTTCCGGCCTACCCTGCCGGTGACGATCCTTTCCAGCGTGAAACCGGTGGATTGAACCGTTAAAAAGTCTTGTCGGGTTGTTGTCGAATTTTTGGAATTTTATTCCAAACCAGATCGGTTTGTGTGGTTTTATTTCCTTCGTTACCCTGTGGTGTTGTCGTAAGTTGCGACGTATAAGCTCGGATTTAGAATCCTGTCGATGTTTTGGAAAATTATTTCACGGATCCCCAAATTATGCATAAACTCGGTCTCTTCTTCTCTTCAGCCCTTTTGTCACTGTCCCTTCTGGCATCGCCCGGTTCCGCTGAGGGGCTTCCCGGAGCGCCAGCGCCTTTTGACAAGGGCGGCGTCAAAATCGCCGTCGTCAGTTTCCTTGGAGCGGGTGACTGGCTCCAGGCTTTCGAAGCCGGAGTCAAGCGTCAGGCGGAAGCGCTTGGTGCAGAGGTCCGTCTTTCACAGGCGCGCAATGATCCGGCGACACAGCGCGATCTGATCCAGCAGGCGATCAATCTTGGTGTCGACGCGATCATCGTCAATAATGGCCAGAAGGAAAACCTTCAGGACATCACCCAGCAGGCCATCGATGCGGGCATCAAGATCGTCGCCTATGATGTCGATCTTGAAAACAAGAATATTCCGCAGATTGAGCAGAGCGATGCCGACATGGCACGTCTGGTGCTGGAACAGGCGGTGAAGGAACAGGGCGAAAGCTTTGAGGGCGGCGTTGTTTACGTGGCTGGTTTCGCGCCGCTCGATCGTCGTTATGCAACCTGGAAGAGCTTCACCGAAAAATATCCCGGCATCAAGGAAGTGGCAACATGGGGCGTCGTGAATGACACGGTTCCCGCTTCCGTCGCCGATCAGACGAAGGCAGTTCTGCGCGCCAACCCCGGCATTACCGCGATCTTCACCCCATGGGATGAATTCGCGCGCGGTGTGAAACTGGCGATTGACGAGCTCGGCGTTGCAGACAAGGTCAAGATCTACGGCATCGATATCTCGACGTCCGACATTCAGGCGATCATCGAGCCGAACAGCCCCTGGGTTGCGACCGCCGCCACCAATGCCGCCGTCGTCGGGGAAGTTTCCGTCCGTGCTGTTTCGCAGCTTGTCGCCGGGGAAAATCCCGGACAAAGCGTCATGATCCAGCCATCGCTGGTCACGCGCGATGATCTGGTGAAGAATGACATCAAAACCATCGAGGATCTGCAGGCCAAATTTCCGGCATTCCTTGAAAGCGACGCCGCTAAAGCGTCCTGGATTCCTGAGCCAAAGCGGTAAGCCGCCAGCCATGTTCTGACCGGTTTGCTCCCGCCGCCGCGCGGGGGCATTCGTTTTTTGAGGCCACAAAGTTGATTGAGCCATGACAGATCTTCCCAAGCCCGATTATGCCCGAAACATGCGCCTTATCGGCCATAGCGATCAGGGAGGCCGTCCCGATGGCACGCAGGTCATGGTGCATCGGGGATATGCCTATATCGGGCATGCGTGGTCGCAAGGCTTTTCGATCATCGATGTTCGCGATCCGCGCAAATCAAGCTTCGCGGCCTATATTCCGGCACCGGCGAATACGTGGAATATCCATCTCCAGACCCATGAGGATCTGCTGCTGGTCGTCAACGCAAAGGATTTGTTCGCCGACATCGCATTCGCGGATGAGCGGGCCTATTACACCAAATCCGTCGGCCAGACGCTCGGCACCGCTTCAGGTGAAAAATATGAGCGCCCGTGGACGGCTGGTTTGAGCGTTTTCGACATTTCAAACCCCGTGCAGCCAAGGCAGATCGGGTTTCTGCCGGTGGAGGGCATCGGTGTCCATCGCATCTGGTATGTCGGCGGCCGCTGGGCTTATATTTCGGCGCTGATTGACGGTTTCAGCGATTATATCCTTGTCATTGTCGATCTCGCCGATCCGACAAAGCCGGTCGAGGCCGGTCGCTACTGGCTACCGGGCATGAATGTCGGTGCCGGTGAAGCGCCGGACTGGCCCGAAACCCGACGCTATGCGCTTCATCATGCGATCGTTCACGGAGACACGGCCTATGCCTGCTGGCGCGACGGCGGCCTGTCCATTCTGGATGTTTCCGACCGCGCCCATCCGAAATCGCTTGCCTACAGGAACTGGTCGCCACCCTTTGGCGGCGGCACGCACACGGCCTTGCCGCTACCGGACCGCGACCTGCTGATCGTTGCCGACGAGGCAGTGCTCGACAATCAGGAAGACGGGCTCAAGCCCACATGGGTCTTCGATATCCGCGACAAGACCAATCCGGTCAGTATCTCGACATTCCCGACGCCTGCCGAGGCGGACTATGTCGCCAAGGGTGGCCATTTCGGCCCTCATAATCTCCATGAGAACCGTCCCGGCAGTTTCATCAGTTCATCGCTGATTTTCGCGACGTACCAGAACGCAGGGATTCGCGCTGTCGATATTTCCAATCCCTACGAGCCAAAGGAAGTCGGCGCACTGGTTCCTGCCGCTCCCGTAAAAATGTATGATAAACGGCCCAATCGCCCGCAGGTCATCCAGTCCTTCGATGTCTTTGTCGATGCGAACGGCATCATCTACAGTACCGACTACAATGCCGGCCTTTCGATCATCGAGTATCTGGGCTGAGCGATGGTAGTGTCTCCAGCGATAGCCGCCCACGGCATCGTCAAGAGCTTTGGCGAAACGCGTGCCTTGCGCGGGGCGGATCTCGTCGTCGCGCCGGGGGAAGTCGTGGCCCTCATGGGGGCAAACGGGGCTGGCAAGTCGACACTGGTGAAGATATTGTCGGGCTCGATTCAGCCGGATGCGGGGCATGTGGAGATCGCAGGCAGAACGATTATCCTGCCGACACCACACGCCGCCAAGAAAGCCGGGGTTGCGACCGTGCACCAGGCGACCGATATGGCCGGGTGCGCGGGGCTGACGGTTGCCGAAAACCTCGTTCTCGAAGAGCTTGCCTCGGACGGTGCCATGCTGGCCACGCCCAGGCGCATCAGGAAACGGGCAGCCGAGATTGCGGCGCTGCTCGATCTCGATCTGCCGCTGGATGAGGATTTCGCCAACCTTCGTCCTGCCGAACATCAGTTGATCGCGATTGCCCGCGCGGTTGCTGCGAAGTCATCGGTTCTTATTCTCGATGAGCCGACATCAACACTTTCGCAAGCAGAGGCGGACCGGCTGTTTGGCATTGTTGAACGGCTGAGCGCGGACGGTATCGCCGTTCTCTACATCTCGCATCGTCTCGCCGATATCGCGCGCATCGCACATCGGGCCGTCGTTCTGCGCGGCGGAACCATCGTGAACGAGTTCAGGCGGCCGATTGATTTCAAGGCAGCGGTCAGCGCGATGATCGGACGTTCCCTGGACGAAGCGCGCCCGTCCGGAGCGGTGGACCAAAGCCGGCCCGTCGCGCTCTCTCTCAGGAATATCCGTTTGCTCGAAGGAGCGCCGCCGATCAATCTCGACATCCGCCAAGGCGAGATCGTCGCGATCACCGGCGCGCTCGGTTCCGGCAAGAGCCGTCTGCTCAAGGGCCTGTTCGGTCTGGAAGCCTTTGCTGAAGGCGATGTTCTTCTCGACGGTCGTGCGTGGCGCAGTGAAGGGGCGGCTCACTCCATCGCGAATGATGTCTTCATGGTTGCGGAAGATCGCTGGCGCAGCTCCCTTCTGCCTGCGGATATTCCGGGCGGAACCATTGCAGGCACGATTTCCCTTCCTCACCTTCCACGGTGGTTCCGGAGCGGGCTGCTTCGGCGCGAGAGAGAAAACACCGTCGCCGCGGATGCTATTCACCGGCTCGGCATTCGTGCACGCGGGCCTGCCGATACGCTCAACCAGCTCTCTGGCGGAAACCAGCAGAAGGTCGTTCTGGCGCGTTGGCAAGCGGCTCCCTGCCGGTTGCTTTTGCTTGATGAGCCGTTTCAAGGCGTTGACGTCGGCGCGCGTGCCGATCTCATTGCGGCGATACGAAACCAGCAGGCGCAGTCGGCCACATTGATCGCGACAAGCGATCCGGAAGAAGCCCTAGAGGTGGCCGATCGAATTTTTGTCATGCAGGAACACGGCCTTCGGGATTTCACCGACGACCGTGACCGGCAGGACCAGCTTTCAGACGCTGCGGCGACGGGGCATGATCAGATATTGGAGCGTGGCGCGTGAGCACGACAACACATCAACAATCGACACCGGCGAGTTTTCCTGCACTGCTGCGTCGTTACGGCCTTTTTGTTCTTCTCGTCGCCATGGTTGTGGGGTTCTGGGCGGCTGAACCTGCCTTCCTGAACGTGAACAATCTTTTCAGCATTCTTCAGGCTGTTGCGGTCGTCGCCATTCTTGGCGTCGGGGTGACGATCACCATGTCTGTGGGTGGTTTTGATCTTTCCATCGGCAGCGTTGCAGCCTCCTCCGTCATGGCCGCGAGCTACGCGATGGTGGTCTGGCAGTTCGGGGCTGTCGAAACGGTCCTCTTCGTCTTGTTCATGGGTGCGTTTATCGGTCTGATCAACGGGCTTCTGGTCGTTCGCGTCGGCGTTCCCGACCTTTTGGCGACGCTCTCCATCATGTTTCTGCTGGCGGGCTTGCAACTCATTCCGACCGGGGGACGGTCGATCACGGCCGGTATGATCCTGCCCGATGGCTCGACCGCCGCCGGAAAATACGATCCGGCCTTTCTGCTGCTCGGCCGCGGTCGCCTGTGGGACATTGTACCGGTGCCGGTTGTGGTGATGCTTGTTGTCGCTCTCGTTTTCTGGTTCTTCATGGAGCGTACGCGCTGGGGGCGGCTCTTTTATGCAATCGGTGGCAATGAAACGGCGGCGAGCCTCGCTGGTGCGCCGACGAGCCGGTACAGGCTGACGGCCTATACGATTTCCGCAACGCTCGCGGCTCTCGGCGGGTTGATCGTGGCAGCACGCGTGGGGCGTGGGGACGTATCAAGCGGGGCGTCGCTCCTGCTCGACAGCGTAGCCGCATCGCTGATCGGCTTCGCGGTTCTCGACAAGCGCCATCCGCATGTGCTCGGTACGATTGTTGGCGCAATTTTCGTCGGCGTTCTGCTGAACGGCCTGACCATGCTCAATGCGCCCTACTACACACAGGACTTTGTGAAGGGCGTGGTCCTCGTCGGAGCCCTTGCGATGACATTCGGGTTGGGACGGCGGTAAATGGCCTGTGACTTGGGATGTGCCTGCGGTTCTGCGCCTGTCTGGGTCAGAGCTTACCACGATAATTAAACCGGTCGCTTTATAGCCAATGGTAACGGGCTATGCTCGCTTTCTGAAAAAGTGTCGGATTGGGCGGGCCAGCGGACTTTTAGAGTCATGGAAAAATGCGTACGGATTACGACGCAGTTTCGCGATTTTGGTGCCCTTTTTCTCTGGGGTTGACTTCGCCGCCACGGGAGCCTTTGGAATTTGTGGCGCGGCATCCTTTGGCGATGTTTTCGTTGCTTTCTTCGCAATGGGTGCCGGCGCTTTTTTGGATGAAGTCCGACTATTTATTGCATGCAGTCGATAAGTATCGAAAAGAACTGACGGGTAAATATCAAAGGAGTTTTTCTGGTAGGTTTTCTCGGTAAATCCGGGAATGCGAATAATCTGATATTTGATCTCACTCATCTTTGTCCGCATAGAGAGATTAGTTTGTTTTGCAGTGGTCGATTCAATTTCCGCGAATGAATAGAACTCATGCGAAAGATAGTAATAGAAAGCTATGGTTTTTTCGTTGTCTACCTTGGGAAGGTTGCGAAGAAGGCTAAGGGCCGAACCCACATCTTCGAATTTCCAGTTGATCCCTTCAATGGCGTAAAAACAAGGCCCATAGTAAAGAACGGGTTTCTCGAACGCCATGGCGAGCAAACCGGTTCCTGAATTGAATACAGTTACGGCTTCACTTGCTTCAAGAAGATCATTGATATGACAATCATCCGCGCAAACACCACTTGAAAACGGCGTTTTCTTCAGTGTTAACGGATGATTTTTGTAGACAAAAACCCAATCTGCGGGAAGTGAAAATGAAAGTCTTGTAAGCTCGTCAATGTATTCCTGATAACCACGTCCTTTTTCAGAGAAGAACTTCGTCACCGTATCGTCGTAGAGCTGAAGGGGTGCAAAAAGAATCTTCTTGCCATCAGGAATGCCGAGCTTTTGCCGCAAACGCCACGTCCCAATGCGCCCCGCTTGCTTTTCAAGCGCGCCGTCGCCAAACCGAATGTCGTTGATGTATTTAATAGCGCCTTGTCGCTGATCGACGGTTAGTTCTTTCAGCCAGTAACGCTCCTGATAATGATCGCTCTCAATGCAAAGACCGCCTTTGTCAAAGTAAATACTGTCCGGTAAGGCGCCTCGCTCGCCAACGATCGGGGTCACGCCTCGTGTTAAAAATTCCTTGTAGACTTTGAGCCGCCAGTCAGAGCCATATGGGTTCCAGACCAGAATAGAGCTTGGCTTGCGTTCCAGTATCTCTTCCACGAACATTCGTGGCGGAGTCTGGATGTTCTCGTCCACAATTGACGGGTTGGTGAGAGTCTGACGAATTCGATCGTCAACCAGGAATGGATTGAAGCCAATGATTATGTCTTCTGCAATGTTCGTTGCAGGGCGGGTTCCTATTTTGCCCTTGGTTGCATAAAATTTCGCTTTCTCGGCGGCCAATTGCACATTGTTGATGGCGTTCGGTCCCCGCCAATCATTATTTTCATGGAAGGGATGGAATGCGTAAAAACCCTTGCGCGCCATGTAATCACCATGCAGACGATACAATGACCTCCACCCTTCGAACACATGCGTGTCGTTCATATTCCATTGTTTTGTCGCGTCAAATGCAGGCGGTTTAGGAACATTCTTGTTTGCGAAAAGGAGACGGTAGACAAAATCCCGATCTTCGCCGCCCCATCCGACGAATTCCGCATCATAGGCTCCAACCGACTGCGCTGTTTTTGTCCGCATAGCTAAAATGGCCGATGCAGGGGCATAATGTTGAATGTCTTCGTTCCTGTCAGAACCTCTCGGATCTTCGAGCATCAGGCGCATCAAAAAACGCGGAATGTGAGAATCAATCTCCTGGGTTTTCCATACTTCCTCGGTAGCGGGTCCAGAAAGATACACCGCAGGAATGGTGAGAAAGTTGAACGGAGATTGGTCGAGAACCAGAAGTTCCTTCAAAATATCTCTGAAGAATGACTTCGGATATGTCATGTCGGCGTCGTCCAAGAAGATCCACTCTGTTTTAGAGTGATCAATACCGGCATTTCTGGCACGAGCGAGTGAGAAAGGCTCTTCATTTGTTTCGAGACGAATGTAACCCCACTCACGTTCGCCGCAAAACCGCTTGAGGTTGGCTCCGACATCCGCATCGCTTCCGTCATCGACGATGAGTGTTTCAATGTTCCAAAGATCACAATTGTCACGAAGACGAAGACGCTCCGCGTAGAAATCAAAATTGTCGGAACGAATCGGTACAATCACTGTCATGACAGAGTTCGAACCAGCCATGTGTGCGGCGGCGTTCTCCATGTCTATGATATTAGAACTGTCAGTTCCAAACTTGTGCATGCTCGCCCCCAAGCCGGCATAAAATGCAATATGCACTCTATGCGTGCGTTTGTATAAATTTCTCCTTTTGATGCGTGTCGATCGCCGTTCTGTCTATATTGGCTGGAAAGAAATGTTTGCGACGTTGCATCGCAGTGACGGTTCTCCGGGTTGGGTACACGAGGGCAAGGGGATGCTGAAACCGGTGATGTCGAACCGCTCCAACGTGCAAAGGTTCGTTCTGCCGGAAGCTGGTAATCTGATATGGTCATGGTTCATCGACCTGCATCAGGCACGCTCATGGCATATGAACGGCCCGAACCCGATCAGCTATAGTGAAATCCTGACCTACAGTCAGCTTATGCGCTGGCAGATCGTCCCGTATGAGGTCACGGCCATTTGCAGGCTGGATCAGGTGTTCATCGACCATTTCCATGACCGGCAGCGGATCGACAATTCCGGCGTGAAGAAGATCGGGCCAACGCCCAAGGGCGAAATGACGCCAGCCTTGTTCGACGCGGTGTTCGGATGAAATTAATAGATTTGACAAAGAAAATGCCCCGGCGCGAACCGAGGCTACCAAGCCGTTAAACACTGGTTGATGGCGGAGATACGCGAGGTTTGCGGGGAACTTGAGGTGCCGTCATCAAGCTATCGTCTAGCTTGAGGGGTTGTCCTTGGGATCAATTTTGTCATCGCGCATCAGCTCTAAATTGCGGTCGAGAATGACGCGAATTGAACCAAGTCCGGTATCCTCACCGTCATCGACGCAAGCTAGGACGGAAAATTTTGATCCAGCAGTTACTTTCAGCCCTTCGAGCGAGATATTGAGGATTGCATTTAACCTTTTCCCCCCATTACGTGACTCTGGGACTTTCGGGAGTCTCTCCTCTGCCAGAAGCTTTTTTTCGTTGTGTTCATCAGCTAAATAGAGGCGAATGGTTGGCGTCTTTCCCTTTAATTCTGCTGAAAGCGACAGGTGGACAACAACAGCTAATCGAGGAAGAACATCAATCTCTTCATCAATTAAAATAAAATTGCCATTATATACGCCTATATAACTGCTCTGATTGTTTTCTTCTCTGCGAATATCTTCGCAGAATATCGTATACCCGCTAATTTCACGCATCTTCTGATTCATAATTAGCAAAATTAAACTTCTTTGAGTGAAGTGTGTTTGGCTGTGTATCGCTTAGATCCAATTCCACACGTTTCTCAAAGTAATTTGAGCAAGTTGGAGTTGCAATTTTCTCCAACTTAAAGGACGGCTTGTATTCGAGTGCCCATGCCAGCTCGCCAATAGAACGAAGCGTAAGATTGCTTTCACCGCGCAGAAGTCTGTTTACGACAGATCTATTGACGCCAAGCTTATTGGCTATGGATTGCTGGCTCACGCCTTTCTCATCCATAGCTGCTGAAATTAGCGCCTTTCTCACTAGTGCGATAAACCTTCCAGATGCTCGATCTTTTGGAGGAATTCTCAGCTTATAGGACATAGGCGTAGTCTCCGTAGATTATTTTCGGCTCATCGAGTTCGAGTGTCCTCAGCCGGTGTAGGCAAACATTCTGGTGACCCGCATAAGCGCCATTATTTGCCTTGCAGAACTCTGCGCTGTTCACTTCTGCTGCTATAAACACATACCTTTTATAGAACCACCCAAAGAACCGAACGTCAGTTGTCTTGAGTTCCCATATCCCGTTCTCCTTTGGGTCCATAAAATGTGCGCGCTTATAATAAGAAAAATCCGCACCAGATATGAAGTCATGAAGAAAATCATCAACTTGCTCCATAGGCGACAACCTGCCTTCGTCAAGGATCGGTTCGAGTGTTGGTAGCGTATTTTCCAACCAAGCTATAACGTTTGGAAAGGCATAAATTGATCTCTCTGGTTGTTCATACTCGTCCAAGCCACCATCGAGTTGTTCGAGCTTCCCTTGCTCAACGAGCTTCTCTAGTGTTGCCATATAAGTCAACACATACTTTTTAACAAGAGATTATAGAACCAATTCGAATGTTTCATTTTGCCCCATCCCATTCCTTACCGGATCAAATCTGCAACTCGTTCTCGTCTCGATTTTCGTCACGGACGCCATAACCTCATTAGCGCACACTTCGCCTCCGCTATAACTGCGCTTCGATCACTGAATTATGCACGTTCCCGGCCAGTCAGAGCAGTCCCTATGCCCGCATCCGGTGACAGACACCGCGATAAGCATGATCGCCACAACTACGCTTGCCCGCATTATGTTTTCCTCATCGCTTACGATGTCCGAAGCTCGCAGAGGCGGGGTGGTGCGTCAAGCCGTGTTGAATCGGCATCCATGTCACATGGAGCCGCCGCGATTTCCCGTAACCCATTGCAATTTATAGGAACCCATTTGCAACAAGATGCAACATGTTTTTGCGAGTAATTTGTGCTTAAGTGTTTGATTTTGTTGGTGATCCCGACTGGATTCGAACCAGTGGCCTACAGATTAGGAATCTGTCGCTCTATCCTACTGAGCTACGGGACCAACGCGGTCAGACATACTGATTTTCGCGGCGTTAGCCAAGAGTCATCATAGCGTTAAACGTATCTTCGCACGAAGATTGTTCACGCGGCCAGCGCAGTTTCGGCAATTCCGACCCAATAGCTGATGCCATAAGGTATTGCATTGTCATCAAAATCGTAAGCTGCGTGGTGCAAGGCGGCGCTGTCGCCATTGCCCATGAAGATGAATGCGCCGGGGCGTGCCTCGAGCATGTAGGAGAAGTCCTCCCCGCCCATCATCGGTTGCACCGCATCGTTCACCGCGCCATTTCCGGCCACCGCGCGCGCCACGCCTACGGCGAATTCGGTCTCGTTGTCGTGATTGACCGTGACCGGATAGTTCCGGCGATAGGACACTTCGGCCATTGCGCCATGGGCAAGGGCGATCGCGCTTGCGCATTCCCTGATCCGGCGCTCGGCGAAATCGCGCTGCGCGGGCAAGAGAGTGCGCACCGTGCCGCCAAGCCCGACCTTTTCGGGGATAACATTGTGCGCATCGCCCGCATGAAACTTCGTGACGGAGATCACAAGCGAATCGAGCGGGTTGCTGCCGCGCGAAACGATGGTCTGCAAGGTCATGACCAGTTGCGAGGCCGTCACGATCGGGTCGACACCCACATGCGGCTGGGCGGCGTGGCCGCCCTTGCCGGTGACAATGATCTCGAATTCGTCGGTGGCCGCCATGATCGGCCCCTTGCAGATGGCAAAATGCCCGATGCCAAGGCCTGGCATGTTGTGCAGCCCATACACTTCGGAAATGGCGAAGCGTTCCATCACTCCGTCCTCGACCATCTCGCGACCGCCACCGCCGCCTTCCTCGGCGGGCTGGAAGATGACCGCGACCGATCCGTGAAAATTGCGCGTTTCAGTCAGATATTGCGCCGCGCCAAGCAGCATGGCCGTATGCCCGTCATGGCCGCAGGCATGCATCTTGCCGGGATCTTGCGATGCCCAGGGCTTGTTCGTCAGTTCAATGATGGGGAGCGCGTCCATATCTGCACGCAGGCCGATGGTGCGCCCTTCGCCCTCCTTGCCGCGAATCACGCCGACAACGCCGGTGCGGCCTATTCCGGTTTCGACGCTGTCGCAGCCGAAGTCGCGCAGCCGGGCCGCTACGAAATCCGCCGTCTTGTGCACGTCGAACAGAAGTTCGGGATTTTGATGGAGATGCCGCCGCCAGGCTGAAACTTCATCCTGCATTTCAATCGCGCGGTTCAACAAGGGCATTCGCATCCGCTCCATGTTTCAGACCCATTGCATGCGGACAATCGGCTGTGATGACAATTGGTTGATCGAGGCAAAGGTCTTTGCCTTTTTGATACCACATGGATTAGATAGGCCGAATGCGACCCGGCGTGAAGCCCGGTTTTGATGCCTCTGCGGCATCAGTTCCAGAAAACACGAAAACAGATTTGGAAGAATGCGGGAAAACAAGTCACGAATTCTGGCGGTTCTGATGGCGGCGGCAATGACCGCTGCCTCGTCCGCCAGCCTTGCAGGTCCGTCGATTGCGGTCGACGTCGAAAGCGGTCAGGTTTTGTCGCAAGAGGATGCGTTCCAGCGCTGGTACCCCGCCTCGCTGACGAAGCTGATGACGGCTTATGTCGCATTCCGGGCGCTGGACGCAGGGAAGGTCAAGCTCGATAGTCCCGTCACGATGTCGAAAACCTCGGCCAAGGAACCGCCGAGCAAGATGTATTACAAGCCGGGGCAATCGGTGACGCTCGATCACGCGCTGAAGATCATCATGGTGAAGTCGGCGAATGACGTGGCGGCGGCCATCGGGGAGACGCTTGGCGGCTCCAAGGCCGGTTTCGTCGCGATGATGAATGCGGAAGCGCAGCGAATCGGCATGACGGGCACCCATTTTGCCAACGCCAATGGCCTGCACTCGACCGAGAACTATTCCACTGCGCATGATCTGGCGGTGCTGACGGTCCGGTTGCGCCGCGAGTTTCCGCAGTATGCGGGATATTTTGGCACGGAAGCCATCACAACAGGCAAGAGCATTCAGGCGAACTACAATATTCTGCTCGGCCGCTTTGCCGGGGCGGATGGCATGAAAACCGGTTTCGTCTGCGCATCGGGCTTCAACCTGATCGGGTCGGCGACGCGCGATGGGCGGACGGTCGTGGCCGTGGTGCTTGGCGCGGACAAGCAGGAAACGCGCGCGGCCAAGGCTGCGGAGCTGATAACGCAGGGTTTCCAGACCGATGGAAGCAATGCGCCGACGCTTGCGTCGTTGCGCTCGCCCGGAACACCCGAACTTGATGTCGCGCCGGATCTGCGGGCGCAGATCTGTTCCGCTGAGGCTGCGGCCGATCGCTGGGACGGGCGCGAGGTTGAGGGCCGGATGAAGATCGCTTCGCCCTACATCACGCCCATGGGGCGCGAGCCGCATGCGGTGAAAGTTGGCCTGATACAGCCGCCGTTCAAGCCGCTGATCGACATTTCCCGTGTTCCGATCCCGGCGGTGCGGCCGACGATGGCCTCTGTGCAGGGCGCGGCGGCG
Organism: Phyllobacterium sp.; assembly: GCA_050726055.1. Lineage (GTDB taxonomy): Bacteria > Pseudomonadota > Alphaproteobacteria > Rhizobiales > Rhizobiaceae > Phyllobacterium. Next base: position 204,395 of record JBOHIW010000006.1, read on the forward strand.
GTCGTGAAGCCCGCCTCGAAAGCGACCTCCGTGCAGAACATCAACTAGGCTGAGACGCGATGAATCCGATCCCTGTTTCCGTGCTGACGGGTTTTCTCGGTTCGGGAAAAACGACACTGCTCAACCGCCTGCTGAAAGATCCCGCATTGGCGGACACGGCGGTCATCATCAATGAGTTTGGCGATGTCAGCATCGATCATCTGTTGGTTGAGCAGAGCGGGGACGGGGTTATCGAACTGGCGGACGGCTGCCTGTGCTGCACCGTGCGGGGCGAACTGGTCGACACGCTGGCCGGGCTGATCGACCGTCTTCAGACCGGAAAAATCAAGCAGTTACGCCGTATTATCATTGAAACCACGGGTCTTGCCGATCCAGCGCCGGTTTTGCAGTCGATCATGGGACACCCGGTTCTGCTGCAAATCCTGCGGCTGGACGGCGTGATCGCGACGGTGGATGCCGTCAACGGCATGGCGACGCTGGACGCGCATGAGGAAGCGGTGAAACAGGCGGCGATGGCGGACCGCATCATCATCACCAAGACCGACCTGCCGGAAGCCGCCGCCTTGCTGCCCGCCCTGAAGGCAAGCCTGAAAGCGCTCAACCCTACAGCTGATGTTCTCGAGGCAAAGGACAAACGCAGCGGCTATGCGGCCTTGTTCGAATGCGGGCTGTACAATCCGGAAACAAAATCGACGGACGTGCGGCGCTGGTTGCGGGCGGAAGCCTTCGATGATCACGATCATGATCATGAATGCGGGCCGGACTGCGACCACGATCATCACCACCATCACGATGTGAACCGGCATGACGCGTCGATCCGGTCGTTCTCCTTGCAGCATGATGCACCGGTGCCGTTCACCTCGATCGAGATGTTTCTGGATCTCCTGCGCTCGACGCACGGTGAAAAACTATTGCGAATCAAAGGGATAATCCAGATCTCGGAAGACCCGGAGCGGCCGGTCGTGGTGCATGGCGTGCAGAAAATCTTTCATCCGCTCGGCCGGTTGCCGGCGTGGCCGGATGGCAAGCGCGAAACCCGTCTCGTGATGATCGTGCAGGATCTGCCCGAAAGCTATGTGCGGCAGCTCTTCAATGCGTTTCTGGGCAAGCCGGATATCGACACGCCCGACGCCGCCGCCATGATTGATAATCCGCTCGCCATTCCAGGTATGAAAATTTAAGCTGAAATATCAGCGGGTTATCTACGCTCAATCAGAAATCGGTGCCCACCGTCGACGCTGATGGCCTCGACCAGGACGTGACCTTCCATCTGGCAGAAATTCGGGACATCGATAACCGCCAGCGGATCGGTGGTCTCGATCCACAGCCGGTCGCCTGCCGTCATATCCTGCATTTTTCGCTTCGTCTTGAGCACCGGCAGGGGGCAATTGAGGCCGCGCAGGTCGTAGATATCCGTCATGTTCATCCTTTGAATCGCCGTCTCTGACGCTTCGACTCGCGACCTGAGGCCCGATTTTGAGGGGGTACCTGCGAGTCGAAGGGCCAAAAAACGGGGTGACTCGCGAGTCATAGTCGAAAATCTGGCAAAAAAACGCGAATGATCATTCGCGTTTCTGAAAATCTCAGTTTCCGATGATTTTCCACCATGGTTTTTTGGTCGGTGCCGCCGCTTCCGCGACCGGCGTTTCCGAAGTCGTCGCATCGGCTGCCGCTGGCGCAGAGGCCGAAACCGTCTCGACCGAGCCTGGCTTTGCAGCGGGCGTGACGACCGGAGCAACGGCTTCTTCCATCGTGGCTTGCGATGCGGCTATTGCATCGGGGGCAAGCGCCGCGGCACCCTGTTGCGCGTCAGGCGCTGGAGCAGAAATCGGCGTGACGGACGGTCGTGTCGCGGGGGCGGGTGCTGCTGCCGGCGCAGGCTTGATATCCGGCGCGTTGGGCTGTTCGGCGGAAGCGGACGACAGCGATGGCGGCTCACGCGAAACCTTCACGCCAGCGGCGCGCGCCTTGCTCCATGCGGAAATGAGCTGGGCTTCCTTGATCCCCTGAATGGAAGGGCTCGGGGCTGCGTTCTTGCCTTTCCCGGCCGCAGCCGAGAACGCCGCCTCATAGGTTGTCTGGTAGCTCTGGTAGGCCATGCGCAGCGAATCGGGCGGCGCGCCCGCAGGGCAGGAGGCAGTCGACGAGATCGTCGAGTTCGGGTCCGTCGTGCGGTTGAACACATATTGCTGCTCGCAGACATCGACCTTTGGCGGGATCTTGGTGATCTCGAAGTGGTCGTAGCCTTCCTTGAGCATTTTCCAGAATGCGTAATTCGGATCGTTACGATAGCGTGCCATGTTGGCGGCGGTCATGCGGAAGGGGAATGCCTGAACCTGAAAATCGGTCTGGCCGCCACGGAAGGAGTCGCGCCCCAGGGCATAAATTTCCGCGACCTGCTCGTCGGTCATCGAATAGCAACCGGCGGAGGAGCAGGCGCCATGCACCATCAGGTGCTGGCCGGTGCGGCCATTGGCGCGGTCATAGGCGTTGGGGAAGCCGAGATTGAAGGAGAGATAATAGCTCGATCGCGGGTTCATCTGCGCGGGGCGAACCGTATAGAACCCTTCAGGCGCCTGCCGGTCGCCCTCGACATATTTGGGGCCGAGCTTGCCGGACCATTTGCAAATCTCGTAACTGGTCAGGAGATCGTAGCGGCCATTGTCCTTGCGTTTCCAGATCTCGAGCTGGTTTTCTTCCTTGAAGATGCGGACCATGATCGGCGACGACTTGGTCATCCCCTTGGCCTTCATCGTCTTGACGAGCTTGTCGGAAACCTGCGCCAGTTCCGCCCGGTTGGGGCCGAGATCCTCGAACGTGGCCTTTTGACAGCCCGCGAGAACGCTGACGACAAGAAGAGATGCAAGAATGTTCGTGCGAAGCTTCATAACCTGATCGTACCAGTGCGCCGATACAAAACCACAAGGTCCAGGATCGGGTGAGATTTTTCAACCGAATAATTATGCATCCGTTATCCTTGACAAAATCTTACTGCAAGACCCCCGCCATACGATCACGGTAAGTTCAACTGCGACACGCAGGCGGCGATTTTATGGCAAAGATGTGCGGGGTTGCGCGGGTGCGGGGCCACACCCGTTTTTGCGGGGAGAGAGCGATGACGCGCGAAATGAAAACACCGGCCTCGAAAAGGGGCCGGTGCGCTGCGCGATCATGCTTGCTGGATGATTGGCCGGTCGATCGTCAGAGATTGCGGCCGATGGCGAGGAATTTCTCGCGGCGCTCCTGCTTCAACGTGTCGCCGTCCATGCTGGACATGCTCTTCAGGGCGACCGAAATGATGTTGCCGGTGGCCTCGATCGTGGTTGCCTTGTTGCGGTGCGCGCCGCCGAGCGGCTCGGGAATGATGCCGTCAATGACCTTCAACTCGTAGAGATCCTGCGCGGTGATGCGCATCGAGGAGGCGGCGTCCTTGGCGCGGGTCGAGTCGTGCCAGAGAATGGACGCGGCGCCTTCCGGCGAAATCACCGAATAGATCGAATGTTCGAGCATGTAGACGCGGTTTGCGACGGCAATCGCGATTGCGCCGCCGGAGCCGCCTTCGCCGATGACGACGGAGATGATCGGCACATGCAGGTTGAGGCAGGTGGCGGTCGAGCGGGCGATGGCTTCCGCCTGTCCGCGCTCCTCGGCATCGATGCCGGGATAGGCGCCAGCGGTATCGACGAGCGTGATCAGCGGCAGCTTGAAGCGGTCGGCCAGTTCCATGATGCGAACGGCCTTGCGATAGCCTTCCGGACGGGCCATGCCGAAATTATGCTTGAGGCGGGTCTTGGTGTCCGACCCCTTTTCCTGCGCGAGAACCGCGACCGGCTGGCCGTTGAAGCGAGCGAGACCGCCGAGAATGGCGTGATCCTCGGCAAACTTCCGGTCGCCCGCGAGCGGCGTGTATTCCGTGAAAAGACCGTTGATATAGTCGATGCCGTGGGGGCGGTCCGGGTGGCGGGCGATCTGCGCCTTCTGCCAGGGGGTGAGCTTGCGATAAAGCTCCTTGAGCGCATCGGATGAGCGTTTCTCAAGCCGCGTAATCTCGTCGTGCGTGTCGAGACCGCCGCCTTCTTCCGCGAGCTTCTTCAGTTCGAGGATTTTGCCGTCGAGGTCCGCGACCGGTTTTTCGAAATCGAGATAATTGTACATTGACTGACTGATTGCCCTGCCCAAAACTCTGTCTTGCCCGAAAACCGGTTTCCGCTTTCCAGAACGATGCACTAACTGGCTTCTGACGAGGCGCATGTCAAGGAATCACCTGTGGAGAGTCCTCGATTCTGCGTCTTGAAATGCCTGCAAACGGCCTTTCAATCGGCCAGCGGGTGATGTTCGCTGACCAATTTATGCAGCCGTTCCTCAAGCACATGGGTATAAATCTGTGTCGTAGATATGTCCGAATGGCCCAATAATTGCTGGACGGAGCGCAGATCCGCGCCGTTCTGCAACAGGTGGCTGGCAAAGGCATGGCGCAGCACATGCGGCGATATGGACGCCGCCGAAAGGCCGCTGCGCGCCGCAACCCCCTTCAGATCGCGGGCAAAGACCTGCCGCGCCAGATAGCCCGTTTCGGAGATGGCCGGAAAGAGCCAGGGGCTTTCGGCGACCTTCGGGTCGCTGTCGCGCAGCGCGAGGTAGGCCATCATGGCTTCGCGCGCCTTCGACGACAGCGGCACCAGCCGCTCCTTCGCGCCCTTGCCGCGCACCATGAGAAAGCGCCGGTCGGAACGCGCCACTGTCACCGGCAGGCCCACCAGCTCTGACACGCGCAAGCCCGTCGCATAGGCCACCTCAAGCAGCGCATGCAGCCGCAGCGCATGGAACCGGCCGGATGGCGCGTGGGCCGCGTCGCCAGCCTCAAGGGCCGCGCGGTCGAGCAGGCGGGTCACGTCGCCCTCGCTCAGTATTTTCGGGAGCGACTGCTGCTTCTTCGGCGCGTCCAGTATGCCGGTCGGGTCGTCCTGCCGGATGTTCTCGGTATATAGAAAACGGAAAAATTGCCGCAGTGCCGACAGTCGCCGCGCCTGCGAGCTGGCGGCGAAACCGCGCGAGGCGAGATCTTCGAGATAGGCGCGCACGATTTCCGGCGTGGCGTCGGGGAGGTTGCTGCCGCCACCGGCGGCAAATGCGGCGGCGTCCTCAAGATCGCGCCGGTAGGATTGCAGCGTGTTGTCCGCAGCGCCCCGCTCGGCGCTCATCATTTCCAGAAAGCTTTCTATGGCCAGTGGCGCGCGCATCGAATCACTCTCCGCTTGCCGGTTTTTCGGGCTGCGGCGGGTTCAGCCGGTCGGCAGGAATGCGGATCGTCATCTCGGTTTGCCGGGGCGTGACGAAGGTCACGAGCGCCACCATCGTCCCGTAAATCAGCAGGGCGGCGACGGCCAGAACAAACAGAAGGCGGGTCAAGGTTGGCATGAGTTCTTATCGCGCGTTCCTTTGCCGTTCGCAATCGGTGTTTACAATCCGTGTTTGCTGGCCTTTCAGGCTCGTTTGCCGCTTGACGAAAGAGCCGTTTTCCTGTCGAAACGCCTGCATGAACAGCCAAGACGAACAGGCCCCTGAAATTGCCACGGCGGCTTCTCTGCGTGAGAAGCTCGGACGGCGCTCGGTCGTGCTCGTCGGGCTCATGGGGGCTGGCAAGTCGACGGTCGGGCGGAAGCTGGCGTCGATGATCGGGTTGCGCTTTCTCGATGCCGATGCCGAAATCGAAACCGTGTCGCGCATGACGATCCCGGAGCTTTTCGAAGCCTATGGCGAGGCGGAGTTCCGCGATCTGGAGCGGCGCGTCATCGCCCGAATCCTGGAGGCGGGGCCGATGGTCCTGGCCACGGGGGGCGGCGCCTATATGAACGAGCAGACGCGGCGGGCCATCGCGGATGATGGTATTTCGGTCTGGCTCAAGGCCGATCTCGACGTGCTGTTCGACCGTGTCGGACGCAGGCACAACCGCCCGCTGCTCAAGACGCCCGATCCGCGCGCCACGCTCGGCAAATTGCTGGAAGACCGCTATCCGGTTTATGCGCAGGCGGCGATTACCGTCATGTCGCGCGACGAGAAAAAGGACGTCATCGCGCAGGAAGTGATCGACGCGCTGGTGCAATATCTCAACATGATGGACGGAACCGGACAATGACAGAGATACCAGCCCGCACCGACCTCGTGACGGTGCCTGTCACCCTTGGCGACAGGTCCTATGACATTCTGATCGGCTCGGGACTGATTGCGGCGGCCGGAACCGAAATCGCCAGACGGCGCAGCGGCGTGCGCGCTGCGGTGGTGACGGACGAGAATGTCGCCAGGTTTCATCTGGAGCCGCTGCTGGCCAGCCTCGGCCATGCGGGTATCGATGCGACGCCGATCATCGTGGCGCCCGGCGAAAAGTCGAAGGGTTTCGCGACGCTGGAAAGCGTGACGAACGCTGTGCTTGCGGCGCGGCTTGAGCGCGGCGACGCGGTGATTGCGCTCGGCGGCGGCGTCATCGGCGACCTGACCGGCTTCACGGCGGGCATCGTGCGGCGCGGGATGGGCTTCATCCAGATTCCGACATCGCTTCTGGCGCAGGTGGACTCGTCCGTCGGCGGCAAGACCGGCATCAATACGGCACATGGCAAAAATCTCGTCGGCGTTTTCTATCAGCCGCAACTGGTGCTGGCGGATACGGATGTGCTCGATACGCTGAGCCCGCGCGAGTTCCGCGCCGGTTATGCGGAAGTGGCGAAATACGGCCTGATCGACCGTCCGGATTTCTTCACGTGGCTTGAAAAGAACTGGCGCGACGTGTTCGCGGGCGGGGCGGCGCGGACGCAGGCCATCGCCGAATCCTGCCGGGCCAAGGCCGAAGTGGTGGCGCGCGACGAGCACGAGCATGGCGACCGTGCCCTGCTCAATCTCGGCCATACGTTCGGCCATGCGCTCGAAGGCGTGACGCGATATGATTCCGCCCGTCTCGTGCATGGCGAGGGCGTTGCCATCGGCATGGTGCTGGCGCATCAGTTTTCGGCGCGGATGAACCTTGCAAGCCCCGATGCGGCGCTTCGCGTGGAGGCGCATTTGCGCGATGTCGGCCTGCCGACGCGGTTGCAGGATATTCCGGGCGAATTGCCGCCAGCGGAAAAGCTGATGGACTATATCACGCAGGACAAGAAGGTTTCGCGCGGAACGCTGACCTTCATCCTGACGCGCGGCATCGGCCAGTCCTTCATCGCGAAGGACGTGCCGCCCTCTGCGGTGCTGTCCTTCCTTGAGGACAAGCTGGGCGGCTAAACTATCGCCGCGTCGGCTCGCCGGGAGAGGACAATTCGAGCGCGAGCGCGTGAAGGCCGCTTTCCAGCTCGTCCTTCAGCGCCTCGTTGACGGCGCGATGGCGCTCCACCCGGTTTTTCCCGGCAAAGGCGTCCGCCACCATGCGGACACGGAAATGTGTTTCGCCTTCGCCGTCAAACGTGCCGTTATCGTCGCTGCCGGAGTGGTGATGGCCGGCGTGCAGGTGGCTTTCATTGATGACGGTGAGGGACACAGGCGCGAAAGTGTCGCGCAATTTGTTTTCAATGGATCGCTGAATGGACATTTTGTCTCCTCATCCCATATGATAGAGAACGGCAGCAAATCAAACATGATCGCTAATCAGGAGCGATAGGTCAGAACCCACCTATCGCTAAATGTCAATTCTTGTATCGAACATCATTCGTCCCATAATTGAGAAGATGACCCAGAGTTCCAAATTTTTCGACAGTATCCGTATCCGTTCGTCAAAGAAGGCCGAGGAAAAGCCCAAGGGCCCCGTTTGCCAGTGGGACGGTTGCGACAAGCCGGGTACCCATAAGGCGCCGGTCGGGCGCATGAAGGAAAACGAGTATTTTCACTTCTGCATCGACCATGTGCGCGAGTACAACAAGGGCTTCAACTATTTCTCCGGTCTTGAGGACAATGAAATCGCCCGCTACCAGAAGGATGCGATGACCGGCAACCGCCCGACATGGGCCATGGGCACGAGTGGCGATGCGCGCGCGGCCACTGCACCCGAGTTTGCCAGGGTTCGTTCCGGGCGCGCCGCTTACCAGAACCGGATGCGCGATCCGTTCGCCGCGTTCACCGAAGCGAAGGCCGCCGTTGGCGAGCAGCGCCGCAAACCGCGCACCCTTGAGACAAAAGCGCTTGAAACTCTGGGTTTGGGCGCGAAAGCGACTAGCGCGGAAATCAAGGCGCGCTATAAGGAGTTGGTGAAGACCCACCATCCGGATGCGAATGGCGGGGATCGCGCGTCGGAAGATCGTTTTCGTGACGTAATTCAGGCGTATCAATTGCTCAAACAGGCCGGCTTCTGCTAAGGCCTGTTGCTGCTGGAAGCTTGCGCCAGGAATTTCCCGACACACTTCCTCAAAAAGCAACCGAGCTTGAAGACGGTCGTGGGACTGGAATTGTTGCCGGGCGTTTCCGGCGATGCTGGAGGCATGATGAACAAGGTTGATCGCGATATCGCGAATTTGCCGGACACAAGCGTGTCCGCGCGCGATGTATTTGGTATCGATACGGATATGAAAGTGCCTGCCTATTCGGCTGGGGATGCCTATGTGCCGGAAGTGGACCCGGATTATCTCTTCGATCGCGACACGACGCTTGCGATTCTCGCCGGTTTCGCCTTCAACCGCCGCGTGATGGTTTCCGGCTATCACGGCACGGGCAAATCGACCCATATCGAGCAGGTGGCGGCGCGCCTCAACTGGCCGTGCGTCCGCGTCAATCTCGACAGTCATGTCAGCCGTATCGACCTCGTTGGCAAGGATGCGATCGTGGTCAAGGAAGGCATGCAGATCACGGAATTCCGCGACGGCATCCTGCCCTGGGCCTATCAGCACAATGTAGCGCTGGTGTTCGATGAATATGATGCCGGCCGTCCCGACGTGATGTTCGTCATCCAGCGTGTGCTGGAATCGTCCGGCCGCCTGACCCTGCTCGACCAGAGCCGCGTGCTGCGCCCGCATCCGGCGTTCCGCCTGTTCGCCACCGCCAACACCGTTGGCCTGGGCGACACGACGGGCCTCTATCATGGCGTCCAGCAGATCAACCAGGCGCAGATGGACCGCTGGTCCATCGTGACGACGCTGAACTATCTGCCGCACGACAATGAAGTGGCGATCATTCAGGCCAAGGCGAAGCATTACCAGAACAAGGAAGGCAGCGAGATCGTCTCGAAGATGGTGCGCGTTGCCGACATGACCCGTTCGGCATTCATCAATGGCGACCTGTCGACCGTGATGAGCCCCCGTACGGTTATCACCTGGGCGGAAAACGCCGATATCTTCAAGGATGTCGGTTTCGCCTTCCGCCTCACCTTCCTCAACAAATGCGATGAGCTGGAGCGGCCTATCGTTGCCGAGCTGTACCAGCGCGCATTCGGCAAGGAGCTGCCCGAATCAGCGGCACACGTGGTTCTGGGCTAGGCGCGGACCTCACACATGGCTGGACCGGGAGACAATTCGCGTGAACGGCCGAAAGGCCCAGTGGATGCGGAGCCGTTCAAGCGGGCTCTGAGCGTTTGCATGCGCGCCGTTTCGGGCGATGGCGAGCTGGAGGTGGCCTTCAGCAACGACCGTCCCGCGCTGAGCGGAAATCGCGCCCGCCTGCCGGATCTGGCCAAGCGGCCGACCGCCAATGATATCGCGATCACACGAGGCATCGGCGATTCGATGGCGCTGCGCAAGGCATGCCACAATCCGCGCATCCATGCGGCTCTCGCGCCGGAAGGCAAGCAGGCCCGCGCCATTTTCGATGCCGTCGAGCAGGCGCGGGTCGAAGCCATCGGCACGCGGGCCATGGCAGGCGTCGGCGACAATCTGGCCTCCATGCTTGCGGACAAATACACACGCGCCAATTTCCCGGCCGTGACCTCGCGCGAGGAAGCGCCGCTTGAGGAAGCGGTGGCGCTTCTGGTGCGCCAAAAGCTCACAGGCCGCTCCGTGCCGAAAGAGGCGGGAAGCGTCGTCGATCTGTGGCGCGAGTGGATCGAGGACAAGGCAGCCGCCGATATCGATCATCTGAGCGCGTCGCTCGAGGACCAGCAGGGCTTTGCGCGCGTGGTTCGCGAAATGCTTGCCTCCATGGACATGGCGGAAGAGCTTTCCGACCAGCAGCAAGACGATCAGGAAGACGATAACAGCGACGAGACGCCGGAGCCGGAAGAAAACAACGAAGGCGGCGACGACGAGCAGGAAGGCTCCGATTCCTCGGACAGCGACCAGAGCGAGGCGAGCAGCGAGGAAAGCGAGGCAGGCGAGGCGGAAGCCGAGGCGTCCTATTCCGACGACATGGATGACGATGCCGACACCGACGCGGAGCAGCCGGGCGAGGCGCGGCGTCCCAACCAGCCCTTCTCGGATTTTGCCGCCCATATCGACTACAAGGTTTTCACGACGGAATTCGACGAAACGGTCGATGCGGAGGAATTGTGCGACGAGGCCGAGCTTGAACGCCTGCGCGCATTTCTGGACAAGCAACTGGCCAATCTTTCCGGCGTCGTCGGACGGCTGGCGAACCGGTTGCAGCGCCGCCTGATGGCGCAGCAGAACCGTTCGTGGGATTTTGACCTGGAAGAGGGCTATCTCGATTCGGCGCGGTTGTCGCGCGTGGTGATCGACCCCACACAGCCGCTTTCCTTCAAGCTGGAGCGCGACACCGAATTTCGCGATACGGTGGTGACGCTGGTTATCGACAATTCCGGCTCCATGCGCGGCCGCCCGATCACGGTCGCGGCCACCTGCGCCGATATTCTGGCCCGTACGCTGGAGCGCTGCGGCGTGAAGGTGGAGATTCTCGGCTTCACCACCAAGGCGTGGAAGGGCGGGCAGTCGCGCGAGGCATGGCTTGGTCGCGGCAAACTGGCCAATCCGGGGCGGCTCAATGATCTGCGCCATATCGTCTACAAGCGAGCGGATGCGCCGTGGCGGCGCGCGCGGCGCAATCTCGGCCTGATGATGCGCGAAGGCCTGCTGAAAGAGAATATCGACGGCGAAGCGCTGATCTGGGCGCATCAGCGCTTGCTGGCGCGGCCTGAGCAACGCCGCATCCTGATGATGATTTCCGATGGTGCGCCGGTCGATGACTCGACGCTTTCCGTCAATCCCGGCAATTATCTCGAGCGGCATTTGCGCGCCGTGATCGAGGAAATCGAAACCCGTTCGCCGGTGGAGCTGATCGCGATTGGCATTGGCCATGACGTGACGCGCTATTATCGCCGCGCCGTCACCATTGTCGATGCCGAGGAACTGGCGGGCGCCATGACAGAACAGCTTGCATCCCTGTTCGACGAGCAGGGCCGCGCCGCCGCCAGCGGAGCCAGTGGGCGTCGTCGAGCCTCGGCGCGCTAGGCTGTGCGGGCAGGGGCGGCCGTTTTTCTTTCTGTTCGTTGCCTCGTCTCGGGCCTTGTCCCGGCGCTGCCTCCTTCGGCGCTCGCGCAGGAGAACGGCGTCGAAACCGTTGAAGTGCGGGCCTATCCGATCGCGCAGTTCCGGGTCGGTAGCGACGAAACGCGATTCGGTATTTTCGAGTTCGTTGGCGGGTTTGAAATGCGCGGCTCCAACGATCATTTCGGCGGTTTTTCCGGGCTGCGCTTCCTTGATGCGGGGGAGAATTTTCTCGGCGTTTCCGATAGCGGCTTCTGGTATGCGGGCGATATCGCCCGTGATGCGCGGGGGAGGCCTGTCGGCGTCGGTCATTTCCGCATGGCGCCCCTGCTTGGAGCGGACGGGCTGCCCGTCTACGGCAAGGCTGATGGCGATGCTGAAAGCCTTGCCGTTGCTGGCGATACCGCCATTGTCGGCTTCGAGCGCAATCACAGGCTCGAGGCCTATCCGATCGATACCGGGAACTTCGCGAGCAGGCCCAAGGCGCTGCCGCTGCCTGTCCCCGCTTATGAACTGCGCAACAATCGCAGCTTCGAGACGGTAGCGGTCGCGCCTGCCGATAGCCCGCTGGCGGGTGCGACGGTGACGGTGACGGAAAAAAGCCTGAACCCGGCGGGCGATGTTTTCGCTGCGGTGACGGACGGACCCCGCAAGGGCATTTTCTACGTTCGGCGCAGCGACGAATTCGATATCAGCGACGGGGATTTTCTGCCCGATGGCGACCTGCTTCTGCTGGAGCGGCGTTTTTCGCTGGCAAGCGGCATCGCGTTTCGCCTGCGCCGCATCCCGGCGGAGGATATCAGGCCGGGGGCGACGGTCGAGGGCGAGATCGTTCTTGGTGCGGACATGCAGCACCAGATCGACAATATGGAAGGGCTGAGCGTCTGGCAGGATGCCGATGGCATCCCGCATATATCATTGATTTCCGACAATAATCAGTCGATTCTTCAGCGAACCATCTATCTGGAATTCCGGCTTGGGGAATAGATTGCGGGCGCAAAGACCGCGAGAATCGCCCCGTAGGGAATGAGCATCAGCGCGCCCAACACGAATTTCACCATCAGATCGCCAAAGGCGAGGGAAGTCCACAGCGGCACTGTCTGGCCAAACAGCGCGACCGGATCGGTGAGTGACGAATCGGGCATGCCGGTCATCTGGTCGATCCAGGCGAATCGCGCGGCAAAGGCCATGGAGAAGAAGACGGCCGTATCGAGAATCGATCCGGCTATGGCGGCGGCGAACGGCGCTCTCCACCATGTCTGGCGACGCAGGCGATCAAAGACCGAGATATCCATCAGCTGCGCGACAAGAAAGGCCGAGCCCGATGCGATGGCGATGCGCGGCGTGGCGAGCCATATCGAGACGATGACCGCCATGGCGAAGCCCGCATAGACCACCTTTCGCGCCGCGGCAGGGCCGTAGCGGCGGTTGGTCAGGTCATTGGTGAGAAAGGCGACGGGATAGGTGAACGCGCCCCATGTGAGCACATCCTGCAAGCCCCAATGCTGGAAAGGGAACTGGACAAGATAGTTCGACGCCGCAACAGCGACGCACATGGCGAGAATGGATGGAAAAAGCGCTCTGATCGTTGGCATTTTTTTATCCTGGGTAATGGAACCAGCAAAAAAGGCCAGCTATCGCCGGCCCTTGATGTCTTCTTTCAGGAAGCGTCTCAGGCCTTGGCGGCTTCAGCAAGCTTCTTGGCAATCTGGCGCTTCAGAAGGCGCGCACGCTGCGACAGTTCTTTCTCGTTTGCCTTCACGAGGAAGGCGTCGAGGCCGCCGCGATGCTCGACCGAACGCAGCGCATGAGCGGAAATGCGCAGGCTGACATTCTGGTTCAGGGCTTCTGAAATCAGGGTTACATTAACAAGGTTCGGCAGGAAGCGGCGACGCGTCTTGTTGTTCGCGTGGCTCACATTGTTGCCGTACTGGACTGCCTTGCTGCTCAATTCGCAAACGCGTGACATGGTGCACCTTCAAAAAATCATCTTCGGCCATCCAATATCCTTTCCCGCATCGCAGCTTTCACACGCAGCGGCGCGCACAGAAAGGACAGACGGCCCGTTGGGAAGTCGCGTTTCTATAGTAAGATACGTGGCCCGCGTCAAGCCGCTTGTGTCGAACCCTTCGCTATAGTGGATATCATCGATCGGAGTTCAAGGGAATCGCATTTGGCGGACACCGAAATGAAGATGGCGGAATGGATCGTTCGCAGCATCTCATGGGCAAAACCACAACTTTGCCTGCTTCTTTTGCTCAAGTTTTGAGGTAATGGGGCTGAAGGAAATATGGTTTTGGCGACTTTAGCAGGTCGCCGGGAGTGAACTGGATGCAGCTTGAGAGGATTCGGCGGGTTATCGCCTTGCAGGCCGGGCTTTTGCTCGCGGGCGCTGGCGGCGTGCAGGCGGCTGACAGCTACAGAACGCAATACACGGTTTCCATTCTCGGGCTGACCATCGCCAAGTCCAATTTCGACACGAAAGTCGCCGACGGCGCCTATGACGTTTCGGGAAGACTGTCGAGTTCGGGAATCGCCAAGATATTCGACGATACCGATGGCACGGTGAAGGTGAACGGAAACGTGACGAAGAGTTCCGTCGTGCCCGCCGCTTTCGACCTGAACTACAAGCACGGAAAAAAGGACAAGCGCACGTCGATCGGTTTTGCTCAAGGCGCGGTCGTCAGGACGGAGAATGTTCCGCCGCTGAAGAAGCGCAACGATCGCGTGCCGTTCGGTCCTGACGATCTGAAATCCGTCGCGGACCCACTGACGGCTCTCATGATAGCGGCACCGAACGCTGGTACGGTCTGTGACCGGACCTTGCGGATTTTCGATGGGGAAATGCGCTTCGATCTCAAGATGGCCTATTCCGGCAAGCAGCCGTTTTCCCTTGGTGCCTACAAGGGCGACGCGGTCATCTGCTCTGCGGAGTTCGTTCCGGTGTCCGGCTACCCGTCCAGGCGCAAATCCATCCAGCAGTTGAAGAGCAGCCGGATCAGCGTTTCATTTGCATCTCTCGGCGACTCCGGTATCTATGCTCCGGTCGTGGCGAAAATTGGCACGGCCATCGGAACGGTGACCGTGCAGGCCACACGTTTCGAAGCAATAGGACAGGGAACAGATTAGCGCGACCCTCCTGCGGCATGGTGTTGCGCGGGGGAATTGATGACACGCATCGCGACGCTGATCGGATTTCTTGCCATTGCCATGTGGGCGCTTCTCGCGCTGATGACGGATGCCTCCGGAAAGGTGCCGCCATTCCAGCTTACGGCCATGACCTTCACCATCGGCGCAAGCCTTGGCCTCATATCGTGGATATGGCGGCCGGGCGCTGCGCGGCATCTGCGGCAGCCGTGGCAGGTCTGGATGCTCGGCGTCGTCGGTCTGTTCGGCTATCATTTCCTGTATTTTACCGCGCTTCGCCATGCGCCCGCCGTTGAAGCCAGCCTCATCGCCTATCTCTGGCCGCTGCTGATCGTCGTCGGCTCGGCGCTCATGCCGGGAGAGCGGCTGGCGTGGTATCATGTGGCTGGCGCGCTGCTCGGCCTGTGCGGAACGGCGCTGATCATCACCAAGGGCGGCGGTTTCGGTTTCGAGGCGCGTTATGTGTTCGGCTATGCGATGGCCGGGCTTTGCGCGGTCACATGGTCGTCCTATTCGCTGCTGTCGCGGCGATTCGCCTCGGTGCCGACCGATGCGGTGACGGGCTTTTGCATCGCGACGGCCATTCTGTCGCTGATTTGCCATCTGGCACTCGAGGAAACCGTCTGGCCGCAAACGCTGGCGCAATGGCTCGCCGTCGCCGGTCTTGGCCTGATGCCGGTGGGCGCTGCGTTCTACGCCTGGGATTTCGGCGTGAAGCGCGGCAATATTCAGGTTCTCGGCGCGGCAAGCTATGCTGCGCCACTGCTCTCGACGCTGGTGCTGATCATTGCCGGTTCGGCGGAGCCTTCATGGCGTATCGTGATGGCGTGCCTGCTTATTACGTTCGGCGCGGTGCTGGCGTCAAAGGACATGCTGTTTCGCCGGGGACGAAACAAGGTTGCGGAGGCCGAAGCATGAACCTGCCTTTTCCCGGAGAACTGAGCGACCCGCTCAACGGCACCTTGTTTCTTTCCGTTCTCGCAGCACTTCTCTATACACAGATGATCGAGCGCGAGGCGAGCTGGCGGCGCACGGCGGCGAAGGCCCTCGCCGTGGGCCTGCTGGCTGTGCTGGCCTTCCGTGCTGGCGGACCTGTTCTTCTGGTCGCGGCGCTTGCATTGAGCGCACTGGGCGACGCCTTGCTGGCGCAGGAGAAGGACCGCTGGTTCATGGGCGGGCTTGCAGCCTTCCTGCTTGCCCACGTCGCCTATATCGCGCTGTTCCTGACAGCTCCCGCCGCCTCGTTCCTGGCTGAGCCGTGGCGGCTGGCATTGCTGGCCGGGCTTGCGGGCTTTGGCCTTTTCATGGGGCGCAGGCTCATGGCCGGTGTGCCCGCCGATATGCGGATGCCGGTCCTTGCCTATCTCGTGGTGATCCTGGGCATGGTCGCCGTGGCCATTGGCAACCAGCCCGTGCTCATCGTTCTGGGTGCGGCGCTGTTTGCAGCGTCAGATACGATTCTGGCACTTGAAAAATTTCTGATGGGCGCGGACTCTGAATATCGGCGACCGGCGAAATATGCCGTCTGGCTGCTTTACTATCTCGCGCAGGCAACGATCACGCTGGCGATCCTGCTCTGATCTTGCGCCGCCGTTGGCCGCAGCCCTCAATCGTCAGAAGTGATCCTTGCGCTTGCGCAGTTCGGTGAAGACCTGTTCGTCGCTGGCGCTTTCCATACCGAGATGGCCGCGAATGGCGGGATCGTCTGCCCGCAGGAAGGGATTGGTCGCCATTTCAAGGAAGATATTGGTGGGCAACGTCGGCTTGCCGTTCTCCCGCAGGATGGCGATCTGTCTGGCGCGTTCCTTCAGTGCTGCATTGTCCGGATCGACGCTCAGCGCGAATCGGGCGTTGCTTTGCGTGTATTCATGGCCGCAATAGATTTCCGTCTCGCCGGGCAGCGCGATCAGCTTTTGCAGCGAGCGATGCATGGTGGCGGGCGTGCCTTCAAACAGCCTGCCGCAACCGAGTGCAAACAGGGTGTCGCCGGTGAATGCGACCTGCGCTTGCGGAATGTAATAGGAGATTTCACCCGCCGTATGGCCCGGCGTCGAAATGACGTTCACCTTGAAATTACCGAACTGGAAGCTCTCGCCGTCGCTGACGGCGCGGTCAATGCCGGGGATTTTTGCTTCCTCGTCCTTCGGGCCGATGATTTCTGCGTCGAAGCGCTGTTTCAGCGCGAGATTGGCACCCACATGATCCATGTGGTGGTGGGTGGTAAAAATATGGGTCAGCGTCCAGCCCTTGCGCTGAAGCGCGTCCAGAACGCCGTGTTCTTCCGGCGCATCGATGGATGCCGTCAGCCCTGCCTCGGGATCGTGGATCAGGACGCCATAATTGTCGGAGAGGCAGGTGAACTGTTCAATTTCAAGACGGGGCATGAATGTGATTCCTCGGAATTTTCCTGTCAGGATAGACCAGACCCGGCATTGTGCAACCCGGTATGTCCGGGGGCAGATCTCTGGCCGATTTGTGTGTCGGGCATATGTCTGGCGCTTGCCGTTCTCATCGCGCATGCTAGGTTCGCGCCATGCATCTGGATATTATCGATCTGCGGCTTTTCTATTCTACGACGCTCGGGGCTTTGGCGGAGCGTTCCATCGCGATGGCGCTCACGCCGCTCTGGCAGAAGCTGCCGCAGGAACGGCTCGTCGGCCTTGGCTATGCCTTGCCCTATCTCGATCGATTTCGCGCCGATACCGAGCGCACATTCGCCTTCATGCCTGCGGGGCAGGGCGCGTCGCGCTGGCCGCCGATGGAAAACCCCGCAACCGCGCTGATATTTGACGAGGAGCTTCCGTTGCCGGACGCCTCGATCGATCGCCTGCTGATGGTCCATTCGCTTGAATACTCGGAAAATCCGCTGGAGACGCTGAAGGAAATGTGGCGCGTGCTGGCGCCCAACGGGCGGCTGATCATCGTCGTGCCCAACCGGCGCGGGCTCTGGGCGCGGTTTGAGCACACGCCCTTCGGCAGCGGCAGGCCCTACAGCAAGGGGCAATTGACGCGGGTTCTGCGCGAAGCGAATTTTACCCCCAATACATGGTCCGAGGCCTTGCTCTTCCCGCCGTTGTCCAGGCGGTTCATGATGAAAACATCGGGGCCGCTGGAACGCCTCGGCCGTCGCTTCTGGCCGCTCTTTGCCGGTGTGGTCATCGTGGAGGCGCAAAAGCGCATCTATCAGGGCCTGCCGGTGGCCAAGCGCACATCACGCCGCGTCTTCGTGCCCGTGCTGACACCGCAGGGCACCGTGGTCAATCATCGCAAGAAACCCAAGACCGACATTTAGCGCCGGAGCAGGAAAACCGCCTGCTGGCCGAACAGGTTCCAGAAGCTGTAGGGCAGGTTGAAGCCGATGGGCCGGCCGACATCGTTGATCGCGACAGCCGCCTCGACCTTCGCACCGACTTCGGATGTCATGGCGAGAAAGTCGCGGATGGTGCAGAAATGGATGTTCGGCGTGTCGTACCAGCTATAGGGCAGATCCTTGGTGACGGGCATCCGCCCCTTGAAAAGCAGGGAGGAGCGCACCCGCCAGTGGCCAAAATTCGGAAACGACACGATGGCGCGCTCGCCGATGCGCAAGAGGTCGGTCAGAACCTGCCTGGGATCGCGTGTTGCCTGCAATGTCTGCGACAGAATCACATAGTCGAAGCCTGAATCCGGATAGTAGACGAGGTCGCGATCGGCATCGCCCTGAATGACGGACAGGCCGCGCGCCACGCATTCGTTGACGCCTTTCTGCGACAGTTCCATGCCGCGCCCGTCGACATTCTTGGACGTTTGCAGAAGTTCCAGCAACTCGCCATCGCCGCAACCGACATCGAGCACGCGCGCATCCGGCTTCACCAGCGAGGCGATGACATCGAAATCGACGCGGCTTGCAGTGTTTACACTCATGATTCCGGCAATCCTCGGGCGCGGGCGGCTGAACGGATAAAGCCCTCGATAGCGGCAAACATTCCCGGCTCGTCGAGCAGGAAGGCATCATGGCCGCGATCCGTCTCGATCTCGACGAAGGAGACGGAGGCGCCCGCCGCGTTCAGCGCATGAACCACCGAGCGGCTTTCGCTGGTCGGGAAAAGCCAGTCGCTGGTGAAGGAGACGACACAGAAGCGGGTTTTCGTTCCGGCGAAAGCGTCGGCCAGCCTGCCGTCATGCTCTGCCGCCAGATCGAAATAGTCCATGGCGCGGGTCATGTAGAGGTAGGAATTGGCGTCGAAACGGTCGACGAAGGTCATTCCCTGATGGCGAAGATAGCTCTCGATCTGGAAATCCGCATCGAAACCGAAGGTCACGTTCTGGCGGTCCTGAAGATTGCGCCCGAACTTGCGGTGCAGCGCAGCTTCCGAAAGATAGGTGATGTGCGCAGCCATGCGCGCCACCGAAAGGCCCTTGCGGGGCTTCTTTCCCTCGTCCAGATAGCGGCCGTTCAGCCAGTCCGGATCGGCCATGACGGCCTGCCGCCCAACCTCGTGGAAGGCGATATTCTGCGATGAATGGCGGGCGCCGGTTGCAATCGGCACGGCGGCGAAAACCCGATCCGGATAGCTTGAAGCCCATTCGAGCACCTGCATTCCGCCCATGGAGCCGCCGACGACGGCAAACAGCGTCTTAATGCCGAAATGATCCACCAGCATAGACTGCGCGCGCACCATGTCGCCAATGGTGATGACCGGCAGGTCGAGCGCGTAGGGCTTGCCTGTCGCGGGATTGACCGTCGCCGGACCCGTCGAGCCGAGGCATCCGCCAATGACGTTGGAACAGATGACGAAATAACGGTCCGTGTCGACGGGCTTGCCCGGCCCGATCAGGATTTCCCACCAGCCGGGCTTGCCGGTGACGGGATGCCTGTTGGCGACGTGCTGGTCGCCGGTCAGCGCATGGCAGACCAGGATCGCATTGGATTTGTCGGCGTTCAGCGTGCCGTAGGTCTGATAGGCGATCTGGAACGGGGACAGCGAAACGCCGCTGTCGAGCAGCAGGGGCTTGTCCGGACCGAATGTCAGCAGGAGGCTGTGCGGCTCGGTCGCTTCTGCGTTCTGTTCTTCCCTGTCGGGTGACTTCATCTGGGTCACGACCGTATATGGCTCTTTGATTGATCAATCGGAGCGGTAGGTAGGGGCTGCAGGCGCTTAAAGTCAATGTTTTCTTTGATTTTCCGCCTTGCATTCCTAAAACTGGCGTCTGGAACCATCAGGTGGGCGGGACGGCATTGGAAAAAAAGCAGAAAGCGGAGCGGCTGGCGGAACTGCGATCAACAATCGACGCGATTGACGAGGCCGTTCATCGGCTTCTCATCCAGCGCGCCGAAATTATCGGCGAGTTGATCGAGGCCAAGGGCATTTCGCACAATGGCGCGGTGTTCCGGCCGGGCCGGGAGGCGGAGATGATGCGGCGTCTGCAACAGCGTCATCAAGGCGCGCTGCCGCTGACCACCATCGAGCATGTGTGGCGGGAGATCATCTCCGCCTTCACCGCGATCCAGTCACCCTATGTCGTCCATGCGGATACGGGTTTCGATCCGGTTGCAGTCATGGATGTTGTGCGCTTCTATTTCGGGTTCGGCGTTCCGGTGATGGGGCACAGGAACGCGCGCGACGTGATCCGCAGCGTTTCGCAGGGCGAAAACGCGCTGGGCGTCGTGCCGCTTGCCGCTGCTGGCGCGTGGTGGGAAGAACTGGGCGAGAAAAGCGCCACGGCGATCATGGCGCTTCTGCCATTCTTCGAGATGGAGAAACGCGAGGCAGCGCTGCCGTGCGTCGTGATTTCACCGCCGCTGGCCGATCCGGTTCCGTTCGAGGTGCAAGTCCATGCACTGCGCCTTGCCTGTGATGCGCCTCTCGAAAAGATATTGGGCGACATGGGTATTCTGGCGCATGCCGTTACCTCCAGAGGCCTTTCCGTATTGGCAGCCGGAAAAATTCCCGCGCTTGCATCGACGGTTGCTCTCGACTCTCGGCCCGTTGGGGGATATTTCCCGCCAGTCAGGGTTGTCGATCGAGAATGATCGAACCCCGATCCTTTCACATTTCCGGTTTTTCCAGGGAAAAGAGCTAAAATGACCGCTACGAGCAAGAATACTGCGTCCGCCCTCCGTCCCACGCCCAAGGCTGGTGTCATGGAAATCGCAGCCTATGTGCCGGGCAAGGATACTGCGCCCGGCGTAGAAAAGGTCTATAAGCTCTCTTCCAACGAAACGCCGCTTGGCCCGAGCCCACATGCGATCGAAGCCTATGCGGAGGCCGCCGGTCATCTGGAGCTTTATCCCGATGGTCAGGCAATGGCCCTGCGCAGCGCCATTGCCGAAGTGCACGGGCTGAATGCCGACAATGTCCTGTGTGGCAACGGCTCGGACGAATTGCTCGGCCTTCTGTGCCAGACCTATCTTGCGCCCGGCGATGAAGCGGTTTTCACCGAACATGGTTTCATGGTCTACAAGATCTACATTCAGGCTGCTGGCGCCACGCCTGTTGTCGCCAGCGAAGCGAACGAGCGCGCCGATATGGACGCGATCATCGCATCCATCACGCCGAAGACGAAGATCGTGTTCCTTGCCAACCCGAA
Source organism: Phyllobacterium sp. (assembly GCA_050726055.1). Lineage (GTDB taxonomy): Bacteria > Pseudomonadota > Alphaproteobacteria > Rhizobiales > Rhizobiaceae > Phyllobacterium. Next base: position 225,514 of record JBOHIW010000006.1, read on the forward strand.
TAACCCGACCGGAACCTATGTGCCGTTCGAGGAAGTCCGCCGCCTGCATGAGGCTCTGCCGGCCAACGTGCTGCTGGTGCTGGATGCGGCCTACGCGGAATATGTGCGCCGCAACGACTATGAGTCCGGTATGTCGCTGGTCTCGTCGGCTGAAAATGTCGTCATGACGCGGACCTTCTCGAAGATCCATGGCCTTGCCGGATTGCGCATCGGCTGGATGTATGCGCCGGTTCACGTCGTGGATGCCGTCAATCGCATTCGCGGACCGTTCAACATGAATTCGGCGGCTATTGCTGCAGGTGCGGAGGCCATTCGCGACCGTGCGCATGTGCAGCAGGCAGCGGAATATAACGAGGCATGGCTCGTCTGGCTGACGGAGGAAATCTCGAAACTCGGCCTGCGCGTCACGCCCTCAGTGGGCAATTTCATTCTCATTCACTTCCCCGACAATGCGGAGAAGACGGCGGCGAAGGCCGATGGCTATCTCACCGGAAGAGGCTATATTTTGCGCCGCGTTGCGGGCTACGGATTCCCCAACGCGCTGCGCCTCTCCATCGGATCCGAGGATGCCAATCGCGGCGTAGTCGCCGCACTGACCGAATTTATGAAGTAGAAGAATGACAAAGGCTCACTTTGATAAAATAGCGCTGATCGGCATTGGCCTGATCGGCTCCTCGCTGGCGCGCGTGATCAGGAAGGAAGGGCTCGCCAGCCATATTGCAATCGCCACGCGCAGCGAAGCAACGCTGAAACGGGCGAAAGAACTGGGGCTGGGCGACAGCTATACGACAAGCAATGCCGAGGCCGTGAGGGACGCAGATCTCGTGATCGTATCGGTTCCGGTGGGTGCATCGGGTGCTGTGGCGCATGATATCGCAGCCCATCTGAAACCCGGGGCAATCATAACGGACGTGGGTTCCACCAAGGGTTCCGTCATTGCGCAGATGCAGCCGGAACTGCCGGACAGCGTGCACTTCATCCCTGGACACCCGCTGGCGGGAACGGAATATTCCGGCCCGGACGCTGGATTTGCCGATTTGTTCAAGAACCGCTGGTGCATCCTGACGCCAATCGACGGGACGGACCAGGCGGCGATCGACCGGCTTTCCTGCTTCTGGGAGGCGTGCGGCTCGCGTCTCGACACGATGGACCCGCAGCATCACGATCTGGTGCTCGCCATCGTTTCGCATCTGCCGCACATCATCGCCTACAATATCGTGGGAACCGCGAGCGATCTGGAAGCCGTCACGAAGTCGGAAGTCATCAAATACTCGGCTTCGGGCTTCCGTGATTTCACGCGCCTTGCCGCTTCCGACCCGACCATGTGGCGCGACGTCTGCCTGCACAACAAGGATGCGATCCTTGAAATGCTGGCGCGTTTCTCGGAAGACCTCGCATCGCTGCAAAGATCGATCCGCTGGGGCGATGGCGACGCCCTGTTCGACCTTTTCACCCGCACCCGCGCGATCCGTCGCGGCATCATCGATGCCGGTCAGGAAGTGGATGCGCCCGACTTCGGACGACAGGCTGCGGTGCAGCCTGCCTTTTCAGAGGGCCGGTAGGCGGCCAAGCGGGATGAAGCCGATCGATGCCTTGCCGTTGCGAACGGTGACGGTGACGGTCGGCTGCCCCTTTTCGTCGCGCGGCATGGCCTGAATGGCGAATTGCGCTGTTGAAATCTCATCGGCGAATTCCGGCAGGGCGTTGTGTGCCGCAGCGGCGAGGGCATCGGGATTGTTCAGCACGATCTTGAAACTGCCGCTGATGCGCCCGTCATCGGCGACGGAGAAGGGGCCGGAGATGGTGAAACCGCCATCATTGCCCAGCGAAAGCGCAAGCTGCCTGATCTCGCCCGATTGACCGCGCAGCTTGTCATCCAGCATGCCGGGCCGGTGGAGGAAATCCACGCCATTGGCAAGACTGACATCGCCCGAGCCGGTCAGCGCCGGCAATTCGGTTCCGTCCGTAAACGCCGGATCGATTTTCAACCCGTCGAAGGTCCATGCGGCATCGATCTGTTTTTCGATGTTGCGCATGTGGCTTTCGGCGTTGGCGATGGTGGCGACGGGCGCGGTGCCGCTCGCCTGCGTGCGCAAGGCGACATCGATGTTGCGGCCAACGACTGAGACGCGTTCCGGTATCGAATCGGTCAGCCGCGCGCTCGATTTGAGGTTCTCCCACTGCATCTTGAGCGGCAGAAGCCCCGGCATTTCAATGAGCACTGGACCGTCAAGCTCGCTGACAACACGGCGTGGCGCGTAGACCTGGGCCGCGGAACGGAAAGCGCCTGTCGAGACGGCCACCCCGCGCGACCGGTCGATCCATGTCACGCTCTTGCAGCTCAGGCCGATGCGGAAGGGATAACCCTTGGCTGTCGCGTTTTCGCAGGTGGCCGTTACGCCGTCCGAGGCGAGCGACGCCGCGCCAACGATGACCCGGTTTTCAAGCTGGTTTGCCAGAACGAACCAGCCAGCGGTATAGAGGCCGATGGCGATCAGGATTCCGATGCCAAGGATAAGAATACGTCTGGACCCGCTGGAGCCTCTATCTTTATTGTCAATTTTTACGTTGCTTGACGGCATGGGCTTGGCCTCGTTATCGATCAAAAAATGCTTCGAAGAATTGACTGAGCTATCGGGTTGGATATGGGCGATTTTTGGGTATTTGGCTACGGTTCTTTAATGTGGAACCCCGGTTTCGCACATGTTGAGACGATTCCGGCGCGTCTGGCGGGCTATAGACGCGCGCTTTGCATCCATTCCCATGTCTATCGGGGAACGCCGCAAAGCCCCGGCCTTGTGCTCGGGCTCGACCGGGGCGGGTCGTGTCTTGGCATGGCCTTCCGCGTGCCGGGGGCGCTGGAGGGCGAGGTCATGGACTATCTGCGGGCGCGCGAACTGGTCACGGGTGTCTATCTCGAGCGTCGTGTCGGACTTCGCTTGGGGGACGGGCGGCAGGTGGGCGCGCTCACCTATGTCTGTGACCGGCATCACGAGCAATATGCGGGGCCCCTGACGGTCGCCGCTGCGGCCGAGATCGTCGCGGGCGCTTCGGGCCGGTCAGGACCGAACCGCGACTACGTGTTCAATACGCTGGATCACCTGAGCAACATGGGCATTCGCGACCACTGGCTGGAAAGCGTGGCGGAAAAGATCCGTCTCAGTTCCGGGGCGTGATCTCGACGCCCAGTTCCTTCAGCCGTCGCACGGCGGTTGGCGGCATGGGCGGCGGATTTTTCGAGCGGGCGGCTTCGATCAGGAATTCGTCGCAGGCGGCTTCCGTGACATCCTGAAGCCGTTTCAGAAATACGTCCTTGTCGAGCCCGGGCTCGATCGGCGGCAGGACGCGGCAGCGGATCGTGCCCGGATACCGCAGAAACTTGCGACGGGGCCAGTAAAGACCGGCATTGTGGGCAATCGGCACGACCGGAATATCGAGTTGCGAATAGATATAGGCGATACCGTATTTATAGTTCGGCTCGGCGCCGGGCGCCGTTCTAGTGCCTTCGGGATAGATGATGAGCTGCCGGCCGGCGCGAATCGCTTCTCTTGCGCCTCTAAGCGCCGTATGCAGGGCTTTCGTGCGCGCGCCGCGGTGGATAGGCACCATTTTCATCTTGGCGACATACCAGCCGAAAAGCGGAATCCACATCAACTCGCGCTTCAGAATGTAGATGGCGTCATCGATATAGGGCAGGAAGGCGTAGGTATCCCAGAATGACTGGTGCTTGGGCGCGCAGATATACGAGCCCTCGGGGATATTCTCCAACCCCTCGATCGTATAGTCGGTTCCTGCAATGACTTTCAGAAGCCAGTGATTGGAGCGGGCCCAGTTCTTGGGGACGAACCACGCCTTTTTGCGGGGCAGCAGAAAATAGATCGGCGTCAGGACGATCATCTGGATGATCAGGCTGAGATAGAAAGCCGTATTGAACAGCAGCGATCGGATGATGGTCATGCGCCGGATTGCCCCTCGGGAAGATGTACAGACGCTCGTTACACCAAGATGGGGCAGGGGTGAATGTCCCGTGGGCGCTTTTTTAAATCAGTTCTCATCAACGAGCGAGCGGAACACCGCTGCCGGAGCCGTGATGAAGGAATCGGGAACATAGGAGCGGGCAATCGTCGCCAGATACTTCACATATTCGGTCAGAAGCACCCGCACGACCTCGCTGCGGGTGATCCAGTTGTCCTTGCGCAGATCGGTGTTCACGACAGGATAGGGAATGAGCGTCACACCGTCGATCGTGCGTGAAAGCTCGATCATGGAGCGGGGAATATGGTAATTGTTCGTGACGACGATCACGCTTCGGTATCCATGTTCCGTGATCCACGAAGCCGTTTCGCTGGCGTTGCCGATTGTGTCGCGCGCCGCGCGCCCGATATCGATGCAGCATTCGAACAGGGCAGCTTCGCCATGGGTAACACGCTGGATCTCGTTACGCTTGGTCGAGGGGTGAACGCCGCTGATCAGCAGTCTTTGTCCGCGCTTGTTCTTCAGGAGATCGAGCGCCGTCTCTATGCGTGAATAGCCGCCCGTCAAAACGATGATCCCGTCGGCTTCCGGAACGCTTGCCGGTTTCTGCATCGTGGTGACCTGATCGGCGAAAACCACAAAGCCGCCAAGAAAGGCGGCAATCAGCACGATCATGAAAAGGATCAACGGGCGCACGAAGCGCCGCCGCAGGGCCATCAGCCAATTTCCGGCGCGCGTGCGGGCATTGGCGTGCCCGTCGTGCTTCGCACTGTCCATCGGCATGATCTGCGTTTCCATCAACGAAAATTAAAACCCAATTGTGGCAAGGAAGAGTCGCAAACCAAACGCTCCACCGCCACAAGCCCCAGACTAACGAATTGAAGGATCATCTGCGCTTGTGTCAACAGCATTCAGATGCGCGATGACCGTTAATCGTGTCGTGATCATGGTCAGCAGGCTGACCAGGCCGATCACGATGACGACGCCGAGATAGCCGGTTTTGCCGATGATGAAATTGCCGAACAGCGCTATGGCCTGATCGGCTTCCGGCGTCGCCATGTTGCGCGACGACCACCAAGCAATGAGCAGAAAGATCAGTATGGCCGCGAAGCCGCCGCATGTCGCGCCCTTCAGCGCCGTCCAGAAGAAATGCCGCTCGAATTGACGGGCGACGAATTTTGCTTCCGCACCGATGAAGTGAAGAACCTCGATAATATGCCCGTTTCCGGCCATTGCGCCGCGCGTGGCGAAAACGACGGTCAGGACGGTCGCCGCTATCACAAGCCCCAGAACGGCTACCCCGATCAGCACCGTGGTATGCGCCATGGAAACAAGCCGGTCGACCCAGTTGCGGTGGTCGTCAAGACTTGCGCCGGGGATCTTGTCCACCAGTTCCGCGCGGATCGCGGCATATTCGGGCGGTGATTCCTCGTCGATCGTGATGATGACGAGCCTTGGCACCGGCAGTTCCTCCATGTCGAGACCGGTGCCGAGCCATGGCTCCAGCAGGCGCGCCGTCGCCGCGCGGTCGATAATCCGCGTGGACTTGACCCCTGCGAAGGTCTGGGCGATGCCGCTCGCTTCGACCAGCAGCGCGTCGATATCCTGCCCTTCGATGGGTCTGATCTGGATCGTCGCCTCCCGCGAAATCTGGCTTTGCCATGTTCCGGCGGTTTCCCTTATCAGGCTGACCGCGCCAACCGTGAGGCAGGCCAGGAAGGTCATGATGGCGATGACCATGAGCAGGGCGTTGCCCGCCACGCTTCCCTGCGGAACGATCGGCGACAGCTTCGACTGTTTGGGCATCCATTGCCGCAGGAGATCCCGCGCGGGGCGCAGATCAATCATAGATGTCCAGCCTTCCCTGATCGAGAATCATCCGGCGCGCGTTGATCTGGTCCATCAGCGACAGATCATGCGTCGCGATCACGACGGCCGTGCCGGAGTGGTTCAACTCGGCGAACAGGCGAAGCAGGCGCCGGGCGAGCGGGGGATCGACATTGCCGGTTGGCTCGTCGGCAAGAAGAACTTCCGGCTGGTCGAGAATGGCGCGCGCGATGGCGGCACGCTGCTTTTCGCCGCCCGACAGCACCGGCGGAAGCACATGCATGCGCTCCCCCAGGCCGACCCAGGCCAGCAGTTCCTGTACTTCGGCGCGATATGTCGCCTCGTCCTTGCCGCGCACGCGAAGCGGCAATGCCACGTTTTCATAGGTCGTCATATGGTCGAGCAGGCGAAAATCCTGAAAGACGATGCCGATACGGCGGCGCAGCACCGGCAACTCGCGTTTGTCGATGGTCGCGATGTCTTTTCCAAAAACCGTGATCAACCCGCGCGTTGGCTTGAGCGCCATGAACAAAAGGCGCAACAGCGACGTCTTGCCCGCACCAGACGGGCCAGTCAGAAACTGGAAGGAGCGGGGCGGAATATGAAAGCTGACATCGCGCAGAACCTCAGCACCCATGCCATACCGCAGACCGACATTTTCAAAACGAATCAAGCGAGCGTTCCAGATTTTTTACCGTCAGGTGATCTATCACCGGTAAACTTGACCAAACAAGGATTGTTGACGAAAAATTCAGGTCGATGATGCCAGCCCGGCAAAAGCGGCTTGTGCGCCGGTGCGTTCACGCCGCTGCAAGTCCGTTTCTGGCCTATTTCTGGGGACAAGACACGATTTTCCGGTTATGGGTGGGCGCAAGCGCTTTTCTGTCCATCCGACAGCCCATAAGGACTGGGGAAACGGGGCGCTTTTTCGATCAAGCCGCGAAAACAGGATCTGATGCTCATGCCGGTTGTTGATGGCAAATCCATTGAAGTGCTTTTCAGCGCGGACACGATTGCAAAACGCAATCTGGAGCTTGCCGATGAAATTGCGAAGCGCGGGCTCAAGAAGCTGCTGGTGATCTCCATTCTGAAGGGATCATTCGTCTTCGCAGCGGATCTCATTCGCGCCATGCACAATGCCGGACTGGAGCCGGACATGGAATTCATTACGGTATCGAGCTATGGCAAGGGCACCGAGAGTGGTGAAATCAGGCTGCTGCGGGACATCGACAGCGATGTCGAAGGGCGCGACGTCCTGCTTATCGATGACATTCTCGAGTCTGGCAAAACCCTGAAATTCACCCGCGACCTGATGTTCGAGCGCGGCGCGCGCAGCGTTTCGCTGGCGGTGCTGCTCGACAAGAGCGTTCGCCGCAAGACGGACATTGAAGCCGATTTCAAGGGATTTGAGTGCCCTGACTATTTCGTCGTCGGCTATGGAATGGATGTCGGCCACGCGTTCCGCCAGTTGCCGTTTGTCGGTGTGGTAAAAGGCGACGCCTGACCCCGATCAGTTGAACTTCAGCAGGCGCTCGAGATATTCCTTCTCGAGTTGCGGGCTGAGCGCGTTTCCGAGCCTGCGCCTGATGGCGTCCAGAATTTCCCGCGCGCGCTGGATGTCGATTTCATCCGGCACCTTGACGGATTCGCCGAAATCCGGACCCGTCGTTGCCCGTGGCCGCCCGAGCGGATCGCGGTCATCGGAATTGCGGCTGCCGCGATTTCCTGTCGGGCCATTTTCGCCCATCGCCTGCTGCATTTGCTTCATCATGCCCTGGGCACCGCGCCGCAAGGCATCCAATGCGCTGCTTTGCTGGTCGATCGCCTCATTGCCTTCGGCCTGTCCAAGCGCATCGCCTGCCTGCCCCATCGAACTGTCCGCCTCGCCAAACTCCTGGCCGGGGTCGATGCCCAGGTTTTTCAGATCGTCCATCAACTGTTGCAGATCGGACTGAAGCTGGTTCTGCCCCTGCTGGAGCCCGCGCAGGGCCTCGCCGATATCTTCCTCGGACATCTCGCCGCCCTGCTGACGCTGGTCGCGCTGGCCCTGTTCGCCTTGCTGTCCTTGTTGTCCTTCACCCCGGTTGCCTCGGTCGAGCTGCTGCTGGAGACGGTTTGTCTCGTTCATCATCTGCTGCTGGCGGCGCATCAGATCGCCAAGCTTGTTCATCTGCTGGCCCCGCTGCCCTTGCTGGTTCTGGCCCATCTGAAGGTTGTTCATGAGATTTTCGAGCTGGGACAGCAATTGCTGCGCCTGATCGGTCGCGCCCTGCTTCGCAAGTTCCTCGATCTGGTCTAGCATCCGGTTGATGTCGTCCTGCGTCAGTTCCTGAGCGTTCGGATCGGGCATCTGCTGCGCCATGTTCGGGTTTTGCTGGGCGCGCTGCGCGAACTCCCGCAGGAATTCCTGCATGGCTTCCCGCAGTTCCTTCATGCGCTGCTCGATTTCCTGATCGCTTGCGCCCTGCGCAAGGGCCTGCTTCAGGGCCTCCTGCGCCTGCCGCAGCCGCTTTTCGGCGTCCGAAAGCCCGCCATCCTCGATGCCCCGCGCGATTTCCCACATATAGGCAACCGTCTCGCGAAGCTGATCGTCGCTGCGTGCCTGCCTCAATCTGGAAATCAGGCTGGTCAAAGCCAGATAATGGCTCGCATTCCGGATCGTTTCGTCCGGGCGGATCGTTATCGCGTCCAGCATGTCCAGAATTCGCGGCTTGCTGTGCGCATCGAGCGCCAGAATTCCGCGCTGTTCGATAATGGCTCGCGCCAGCGGGTTCGAGAACGGCCGTTCGGGCAGGATGAACGTCTTGGGCTCGCTGAAACCCTGCTGTCCCGAATCATCCGTTGCTGTCAGTGTCATGCGGACCTGCGCCCCCGCCCAGGGATGTTCGCTGAGATCCTTGGTGGTAACGGCTTCCTTCTTTTCATTGTTGCGGCGCGGCAAGGTCAGCGGAAGCTCCGGCGCCTTGTAGAGCGGCCTCGCGCCTTCCGCCGCTTTATCGTCAACCAGAGTGATCTGTGCATTGCCGCTGGCCGCGCCGTAGTCATCGTCAATCGTATAGGCGAGTTCGAGCGTACCGTTCAGGGCGCGCGCCGGTTCCTTCGCATAACGGATTGCGGGCGGCTTGTCGGGAATGACCGTGAATGACCATGCAGCCAGGGCGCTGCTGCCATCATGCAGGGCCAGGGCTGTGTTGTCATCAAGCGTCAGGTGAAAGTTACGGGTATTTGCGGTGGGCGACGTCTGGCCGCCCGATGCGGAAGCGTTCGCCGGAAGTGCCGCTATCTCTGTCGCCTCGCCGTCGCTGCCCGTCTGGTTCAGAACCTCCTCGCCGCTGCCGCCGATGACGCGCACGACAACCGTGCTTCCATCCGGCACCGTGAAATTCTGTTCTGTGCTGTTGGCGTCCGAGGTCAGGAAAACCGGTGCGCGGCCTGTGTAGCGCGGAGGCGTGACCCAGGCATCGATGCGCGGGGGTACGGCTTCCGCACCGGCATGCACCCGAAAAGCATCGCTGAGCCGTCCGCCGAGCGGTCCCATCGAAAAGGCAAAGGCTGTCACAAAAAGCAGCGCAACCGCAGCCCGCAGCCCCCAGGGGTCGCGTTCGGGGATGTGCGTTCTGGGCAGGCTTCCGTGAAGATTTTTCAGCCGTTCCGCCATGCGGCGGCGGTGTTCATCCCACAATGCGCGCGAGAAGGGATCGGTTGTTCCGGCGGCCAGTTCTTCCGATTGCACGGAAACCGGCTCATGCGCCAGCGCATTGGTGATTTCGATGCGCCGGTCGAGTTCTTCGCGTGTGGGGAGGCGGAAGCGGGTCAGCGGGTAGAGCGAGGCGATGCCCGCAAGGCCGAAGCCCGCAACGTTTGCCAGGCGTAACCATTCCGGCATCAGCCGGAAGAGCCCGCTCCATGAGAATATGGCAAATAGTGCTGCGACGAGGATGAGCGGCAGGATTTTGGGCCAGAAGCGCTCGAAACTCATGGTAGCGAACGCCGAGCGGCGCGCCCTGACGATATCGGCGATCAGGTGGCCGCCAACATTATGTTCGTCCGGTACTTCCGCTCTATCGTCCGCCATGCTCTCTCTTGCGTGACACAGCGCCAAGGCGCAACATGGCCCCTAGCATAACATTCATCATGGCAAAGACGAGGCCTTTGGCACGGAAACCGATCAAGGAAACGTGTTCCCGGGCGGTTCCGCGCCTCAGAGCCAGTCCGGAATATTGTCCAGCCCGATCAGTTCGTCATAGGTGCCGCGCGGCCGCACGACTTGGAACCGGTCGCCATTCACCAGCACTTCCGGCACCAGCAGGCGCGAATTGTAGGTGCCGGACTGAACCGCCCCGTAAGCGCCCGCCGTGCTGACCGCGATGAGATCGCCGGGTGCCGGATAGGGCAGGTCACGATCGAGGCCGAGATAGTCTCCGGTTTCACAGACCGGCCCGACGATATCGGCGCGTATGCGTTTTTGTCCGGGTTTGCCCTCGACAACGGGCCGGATCATGTGAAACGCCTCATAGAGCGTCGGACGGATCAGATCGTTCATCGCGGCATCGACGATGATGAAGTTCTTGCCGTCGCCTTCCTTCACGAAAATGACTTCGCTGACGAGGATGCCGGCATTGCCGACGATGAGCCGCCCCGGCTCGAAGATCGTCTTGAGGCCAAGCGGCTTGGCATGTTTGCGCACGATTTGCGCATAGGCATCGGGAAGAGGCGGCGGATTGTTGTCAAACTGGTAGGGAATGCCGAGACCGCCGCCGAGATCGACGTGGCGGATATCGTGGCCATCGGCCTTGAGTTGCTCGACCAGTTCGGCGAGCAGTCCGAAGGCATCGTCAAACGGCTGAAGATCGGTGATCTGGCTGCCGATATGCATGTCGATGCCGACAACCCTGAGGCCCGGAAGTTGCGCAGCACGCGCGTAGACTTCGCGCGCGCGCTGACGGGGTATGCCGAACTTGTTTTCGGACTTGCCGGTGGAGATTTTCGCGTGGGTCCGGGCGTCCACATCCGGATTGATGCGAAGCGAGACGGGCGCCGTCTTGCCGAGGGCGACGGCACGCCGCGAAAGCAGCTCCAGTTCCGGCTCGGACTCGACATTGAAGCAATGGATTCCGGCCTCAAGCGCGAAATCCATTTCGTGCGCCTTCTTGCCGACGCCGGAGAAGACGATTCTGTCTGCCGGAATGCCAGCGGCCAGCGCGCGGCGCATCTCGCCTTCCGAAACCGTGTCCGCGCCGCAACCCAGTCGCGCCAGCGTTTTCAGGACGGCCTGATTGGAATTGGCCTTCAGCGCATAGCAGACGAGCGCATCCAGATCGGAGAAGGCGGCGGCAAACACCTTGTAGTGGCGCTCGATCGTCGCCGTCGAATAGCAGTAGAAGGGCGTGCCGACAGCAGCGGCAATTTGCGGAATGCTGACGTTTTCGGCGTGAAGAACGCCGTCGCGATACTCGAAATGATTCACGATTTCTGGACTTCTCTGTTGTCGGTCGGAAGACCGGAGCTTTACTGGATCAGCCGGTCGAGGATGAACGGCTTGTCCTGTTTGGGCTGTTCCGGTTGCTGCGCCTGCGTCCCGATCGTGGGGGTCGTTACCGGTGGCGGCTCGAGATCGCCCTTGCGTCCGCACGCGACGACAACGCTTGTGAGCGCTGCAAGCAAAACAAGTTTCTTCACGAGTGAGCGACCGGTCATATGTCTGTCTCTGCCGTCTGTTTATCGATATGCGCACTGTTAGCGGAAAAAAGGGGGCTTTGCACCCCCGTCTTTGCTTGCGTCAAGCTTTGGTGATGCGCTTCTTCCAGAGCTTGATCTGGCGGCGCACCTCGGTCGGGGCGGTTCCGCCATAGGACTTGCGGCTTTTGACCGATTTATCAACCGTCAGATAGCCGAACACATCGTCGATGATGCCGTCATGGATGGATTTCAGATCCTCCAGCGTCAGTTTGCCGAGGTCGACTTTCTGCTCCTCGGCAAGCGCGACGGCGCGGCCGGTGACGTGGTGCGCCTCGCGGAACGGCAGGCCCAGTTCCCGCACAAGCCAGTCAGCGAGATCGGTCGCGGTGGAATAGCCTGAACCGGCGGCTTTTTTCATTGCGGGTGCGTTGATCGTCATGTCGCCGATCATTCCGGTCATTGCGGCCAGCGCCAGCTCGATGGATTCGGCGGCGTCGAAAACGGCTTCCTTGTCTTCCTGCATATCCTTGGAATAGGCGAGCGGAAGGCCCTTCATGACCATCAGAAGGCCAACCAGGGAGCCGGTGATGCGGCCTGTCTTGGCGCGGACAAGCTCGGCGGCATCCGGGTTCTTCTTCTGCGGCATGATCGACGAGCCGGTCGAGAAAGAATCGGACAGGCGGATGAATGCGAATTGCGACGTCGACCAGATAACGATTTCCTCGGCCAGCCGCGACAGATGCGTCGCTGTGATCGAGGCGATAGACAGGAATTCCAGCGCAAAATCGCGGTCGGATACGCTGTCGATGGAATTGCGGGTCGGCTCGCGGAAACCGAGCGCCTTTGCCGTCATGTGCCGGTCGATGGGGAAACCGGTCCCGGCGAGGGCAGCAGCGCCAAGCGGCGATTCGTCCATGCGTTCGATAGCGTCGCGAACGCGGGACAGGTCGCGCCCGAACATCTCGACATAGGCCATGCAGTGATGGCCGAAGGTAACGGGCTGTGCAGTTTGCAGATGCGTGAAGCCCGGCATGACGGTGGCGGCATGCTCCTCGGCGCGGGCAAGAAACACCTCAATCAGGGCTTTCAGCGCGCTTGCGGTCTTTTGCAGCTCTTCCTTGACCCAGAGACGGAAATCAACGGCCACCTGGTCGTTTCGCGAGCGGGCGGTGTGAAGCCGTCCGGCCGCGGGGCCGATCAATTCGGCAAGGCGGGACTCGATATTCAGGTGAATGTCTTCAAGTTTGCGTGAGAAAACGAACTTTCCGCCCTCTATTTCTGACAATATCGTGTTCAGGCCCCCGGCGATCTTGTCGCGGTCCGCCGCCGCGATTATGCCAGTTTCAGCGAGCATGGCCACATGGGCGAGCGAACCGCGAATGTCCTGGGCGTAGAGCTTCTTGTCGAAACCGATCGAGGCGTTGATTTCCTCCATGATCGCTGCCGGACCGGAAGCAAAACGTCCACCCCACATTTTGTTGCTTGTCGTCGTGTCGGTCATGGTCTTGGAGCCTTGAATAAAAGAAGTGGTGGAAATGCCTGATAGCATCGAAAATCCGAAGCCGGGGAATACGCGCAACAGGAGGACCATTGTCCTTGCCGCTCTTGCGGGCATTCTTGCCGGTGCGTTGGCGGTATACGTGATGGAGCGGCCCTCTGGCAATGATCTGGCTGCGGCCGGTGACAATCAATGTGCGGCGAAGGCGGAAATTGCACGGGCCGTCGACAAGGCCGCGACCGGCGCGGTTGCCGCCATGCGCGGCGCGGATGCCCCGCAATCGGTTGCCGCACTCTCGTTCAACGGTCCCGATGGCCAGAAGATGACGCTCGGCGACATGAAGGGCAGGACACTGCTTGTCAATCTCTGGGCGACATGGTGTGCGCCGTGCCGCGAGGAAATGCCGGCGCTCGACAAGCTCGAGGCGGAAGCTGGCGGCGACGATTTCGAAGTCGTGGCGATCAATATCGATACGGGTGGAGATGAAAAGCCCAGGGCTTTCCTTCAGGAAACCGGCATTCAGTCGCTCGCGCATTATCGCGACCCGACCATGGGCGTATTCAATGAGCTGAAGCGCAAGGGGCTGGCGTTGGGCCTGCCTGTCACGATGCTTGTCGACGGCGATGGCTGCCAGATCGCGGCCATGAACGGGCCTGCCGATTGGGCAAGCGATGACGCCAAGGCTCTTATCGCTGCGGCGCGATCGGCGGGCTCCCGATAACGCTCGTAGCAATCCCATGATGCTACGGCCGCTGTTTGTTCCGGGCCGTAGAGTGCCGATCTGATCGAATCAGATCGGCACTCTATCTATTTGATTTTTGAAGCGCATCTTGTCCGAGAGCCGTTTCACGCTTTTCGGAATGCGCTTTAGAGTCTGTCAGCGTTACATGGAATCGTTTCGGGATTCCCTGCAGGGCTGTTTTGTGATTCAAGATCATTGCTGGTGGGGAGGCCAGCAATGATGGCGAGACCCCTTTCCCTGGATTTGAGGACA
>JBOHIW010000007.1:0-216101 GCA_050726055.1 Phyllobacterium sp.
GTCCTCAAATCCAGGGAAAGGGGTCTCGCCATCATTGCTGGCCTCCCCACCAGCAATGATCTTGAATCACAAAACAGCCCTGCAGGGAATCCCGAAACGATTCCATGTAACGCTGACAGACTCTAAAAGCCGGGCTTTTTGTTTTGTGCGGGTGGTTTACTGGTTCGCTGTGACCGTGACGCCCAGCGTATCGACAAGCGTTTCCGGCTGTGCATATCCGGTCGCTGCCAGCAGAGCCATGGGAACAGGGCTCTGCGGCATCGCCCGGATTTCTATGGACTTCGGATCGTCGAGATATTTGCCCGCGGCTTCGCTGACCTGCGCGGCGAACTTGGCGTTCTTGAGCTGTGCGGCAAGCATCGGCAGCATCATCTTGGACTGATTGATCAGATCCTTGCGCTCCATACCCTGCTGTTTCGCGAAATAGTCGAGAAGCTTGTTGGTGATGGACGCATCGTCGAACCGGATGGACGCGCTGTTAAACGTCAACTGCTGCATCAGGCCAAGCATGGCCATGCCTGCGGCGTCGCTGTCGTCCGGCTTGTCAGCAAGCGCTTGCGCCTCTTGCAGTCCCTTGATGAAATCCATCGTGTAGCCGCTGATGTCGAACGTCATGCCCAGGGTGCCGCCATCAATGAGCGTCAGTTCGCTTCTGTCCACCTTCATGCGACCGTCGGACGGGTTCCAGCTTCCGGCCATGTCCATTTTTCCGTTCAGCGTCTGATAGTCGAGGGCCGAAAGAATTGCCTTTGTCTGTTCGTCTTCGGTGGAGGAAAGGTCCACCACGATGCTGCCGATTCTTGACGTGAAGCCGATTGGCGCATCCTTGGTCAGCGGCGTCATCGTTGCCGACATATCGCTGATTTCAACGATCTTCTCGCCTTGCGCAGTCAGCCCGAAGCGGTCGATCTTTGCGCTGTCGTAAGCGACGATCTCGTCAAGCGGGTCGTTTGAGGATTCGGGAGGAATGATGAGGCCCGATATCTCGACGCCGCCCCATTCAATGGTGCTGTCCTCGACTGTGCGGGAAGCGTCTTTCAATGTCAGGGTTTCAACCTTGAAGCCGCCTTTTTCGGTTTCCGTGACATTGTTGAGCGCGATATCGCCGAGTTCGAATTCACCGTCTATGCCCGTGGTGCTGACCTTCGTTCCTTTCAGAACGATATCGGAGCCGCTCGTCTCGACGCTTTCGAAGCTCAGGTTTCCACCCTGTTTGACATAGCTGGATTTCAAGCGCTCGGCGACGGTGTTTCCATCAAGCGCGTAGGCGGAGCCGGCGAGAGCGATTGAGAGGGCGCTGCTTGCCCAAAGCAGGCGGATTCCCGCTTTAATAGTGCTTGTTGCGCGCATGTTTATGATTTTCCTTCCGCGATTTACCGAGCCTGCATTATGCGCCAGATGCTGGAAAAATGCTGGTCGAGTAGCAGATCATCATGTGTGATTCATTTTACTGCGGCAGAAAGGCAGATTTGTGCTTATATCGCAAGCTTCCCGGTCAAGTTGCTCAATGATGACTTGCGACCGAATCAGTGAGTTGCTAATCCGTTCTCATGGGAAAAGGCGTGATTCCGCCGGGCGGCGGCGAAGACAACAATATTGAACAGATCGACCTGAAAGCGGCGCTGGAAGAGCGCTATCTTGCCTACGCGCTTTCGACGATCATGCACCGGGCGCTGCCCGATGTGCGGGACGGGCTGAAGCCGGTCCATCGGCGCATCATGCATGCCATGCGGCTGCTGCGCCTGTCGCCGGATCAGGGCTATGCGAAATGCGCCCGCATCGTCGGCGAGGTGATGGGCAAGTTTCACCCGCACGGGGATCAGTCGATCTATGATGCGCTGGTGCGTCTGGCGCAGGATTTTGCCGTGCGCTATCCGCTGGTCGACGGGCAGGGCAATTTCGGCAATATCGACGGCGATAATGCGGCAGCCATGCGCTACACCGAAGCGCGGATGACGGATGTTGCCACGCTGCTGCTCGAAGGCATTACCGAGAATGCGGTCGATTTTCGTCCTACCTATAATGAGGAGGACGAGGAACCCGCCGTTTTGCCGGGCGCATTCCCGAACATTCTGGCGAATGGCTCCTCGGGCATTGCGGTCGGCATGGCGACGTCGATCCCGCCGCACAACGTGGCCGAGCTTTGCGACGCGGCGCTCTATTTGATCGACAATCCGCACGCGAGCGTCGACAAGCTGGTGGAATTCGTCAAGGGACCGGATTTCCCGACCGGTGGCGTGATGGTCGAATCGCCAGCGTCTATTCTTGAATCCTACAAGACCGGGCGCGGCTCGTTTCGCGCCCGTGCCCGTTGGCACAAGGAAGATACGGGGCGCGGAACCTGGGTGGTTGTCGTTACCGAGATTCCTTATCAGGTGCAGAAATCCCGCCTGATCGAAAAAATCGCGGAATTGCTGATCGCCAAGAAGATCCCGCTGCTCGACGATGTGCGCGATGAATCGGCGGAAGATATCCGTATCGTTCTGGAGCCCAAGAGCCGGTCGGTCGATCCCGGCCTTCTGATGGAATCGCTGTTCAAGCTCACTGAACTTGAAAGCCGCTTCCCGCTCAACATGAACGTGCTGTCGGGCGGCAAGGTGCCGAATGTCCTCTCCTTGCGCGACGTTCTTCAGCAATGGCTGGAGCACCGCAAGGATGTTCTCGTCCGGCGTTCGAAGCATCGTCTGGGGGAAATCGAGCGGCGTCTTGAAATCCTCGGCGGCTTGCTGATCGCCTATCTCAACCTCGATGAGGTTATCCGGATCATTCGTGAAGAGGATGAGCCCAAGCAGGAGCTGATGCGCCGCTTCAGCCTTACCGATGTGCAGGCGGAAGCCATACTCAATATGCGCTTGAGGTCTTTGCGCAAGCTTGAGGAATTTGAGATCCGCAAGGAATTCGATGCGCTGACCGCCGAGAAAGCCCAGATCGAGGCGTTGCTTCAATCGGACGAAAAGCAGTGGCAGACGATCTCCTGGGAAATTTCGGACGTGCGCAGGAAATTCGGCCCGGAGACGAAGATCGGCAAGCGGCGCACCACATTCGATGAAGCGCCGAACCATGATATCGAAGATATCCAGCAGGCGATGATCGAACGGGAGCCGGTCACGGTTGTTGTCTCGGAAAAGGGCTGGCTGCGTGCGATGAAGGGTCATCTGGCCGATTTCGCGACCCTGAATTTCAAGGAAGGCGACAAGCTCAAGCTCGCGTTTCATGCGGAAACCACCGACAAGATCCTTATCCTGACGACCGGCGGGAAGTTCTACACCATCGCTGCCAACAGCCTTCCGGGCGGGCGCGGGCATGGCGAGCCGATCCGCATCATCGTCGATATGGAGAACGATCAGGATATCGTGACCGCCTTCGTTCACGATCCGGCGCGCAAGCTTCTTCTGTCATCCCATGAGGGCTATGGATTTGTCGTGCCTGAGACGGATGTCATCGCGACAACCCGCAAGGGCAAGCAGGTGATGAATGTGAAAGTGCCGGATGAGGCGAGGCACTGCATATTCGTCAACGGCAACCACGTGGCGATCGTTGGTGAAAACCGCAAGATGCTGGTCTTTCCGCTGGCGCAGATTGCGGAAATGGGACGCGGCAAGGGGGTCAGGCTGCAACGCTACAAGGATGGCGGTGTTTCCGACATCAAGACCTTCGCGCTGGAAGAGGGCCTTTCCTGGCAGGATTCCGCCGAGCGGACCTTTACTCGTAGCAAGGACGAACTGATCGAGTGGATGGGCGATCGCGCAGCCGCCGGTCGCATGGTCCCCAAGGGCTTCCCGCGCACCGGAAAATTCGGCTGATCGCTTGATGCTATCGGACGAACTCTGTCCGTCCCGATGAAGATTGGTCATTCCCGACCCATGGGTCGGGAAGCCATGCCCGAACGTCAAGCCATATCGATATAACAGCTTCTGTGTCTCGCTGGGCCGCGTGACGAAACGCCGGGAGCGGCGGCGTTCGGCTTTCCTCAGTGCATTTTTCATTTTCAGTATTTTGGCATGTTGACCGAGAATGATCATTCGCATAAAATGAGAATGAACGTTCGCTCTTTTATTTTGAAGGATTCTGATGTCGGATCTCGAAGATATGAACCGGATGACTGCGCAAGTCGGCAATTCTGTTCGCGACAGGCGCTCGGTCAACCGGGAAGCCCAGGTGGAACGCATCATGAATGCGGCGACAGCCTGTTTCATCCGGTCCGGGTTCCGGGGCGCATCGATGAGCGAGATCTGTGCGGAGGCCGGGATGAGCGCTGGCGCGCTCTATCGCTATTTCCCGTCGAAGGAAGCCATCATCGAGGCGATAGCGGTTGAAAACCGCAGGCAGAGCAAGGAAATCCTCGACCGTATGGGCAAGGGTGACATCGTTCAGGAGATGGCCGATCTGCTGACAGCCTATATAGAGCACGTCAAGATCGACGATGAGGCCAAGCTTTTTTGCGAAATCCGCGCTGAAGCCCTGCGCAATGCTTCGGTGAAGGAAAATTGCGACCTTTATGAAAAGCAGATGGGCGAAAAGCTGTTCGCGGTTATGAGCGCCGCGAAAGAACGCGGCGAGATTGATCCGATTGCGCCGCTGGAAACGATCATTCCCGTGCTTGTTGCGATGGGCGAGGGGATCATCATGCGCGAATTGCCCCTTCGGGGCATCTCGGCCAGCATGATCGAACCGATCATGCGAGCCAGTTGTGCGGCCATGCTGAGGCCGACAGAAACACCTGAAACGACGAAAAGTGCGCCAACAGCCACACCGAGAGTTCGAGTGGTCTGATACTGCGCCCAACACCGATAAAGCCAAAGGTTCATCCGATGTTCCGTCACTCGCAGAAGCTGTTCGCCCTTGTGTTGATTTCCATGGCAAGCCTGGCCGGAGCTATGCCCCTTGCGCTGGCGCAGGAAGCTGCGAGTGCTGCCGTTCCACCCAGGGCCCCGGCCATTAATGTGGTGAGCGGCCAAAGCCGGGAACTCGTCGAGACGTTGGCACTCACCGGTACGGTCGTTCCGCGTCAGGAGGTTGCCGTCGGTACCGATGTCGTCGGGCTCATCGTGCAGGAGTTGTACGTCGATCAGGGCGACCGGGTGGAAAAGGGCGAGATACTGGCACGCCTCGACAAATCCTCGCTGGAGGTCCAGATCGCACAGATCGAAGCCCAGCGTATGCAGGCGGAAGCCTCAATTGCGCAGTCCGAGGCGCAGATTGTCGATGCGGAAATCGCTGTGCGGCAGGCGTCGGAAGAGCTTCAGCGGGCGAAAGCGCTGACGATGCGCGGTGTAGCATCCAAGGCTCAGCTCGACAATGCAGTCAACGCCTTCGATTCCGCCAATGCCAAGCTCAACACCGCCCGGCAGTCACTCGCCGCCACGCGGTCGCAGCTCAATCTGATTGCTGTGCAGAAACGGGATGTTCTGTTGCGCATCGAAAAGGCGGACGTGAAGGCGCCGGCGGACGGGTTGGTACTGAGCCGCGATGCGCTTCTTGGCGCGGTTGTGTCCGCAAGCGCCGGTCCGCTGTTTCGGATAGCGCGTGAGGGTGAATTTGAGCTTGCGGCGGACGTGCCGGAAATGGATCTTCCCCGGCTGAAACAGGGACAAAAAGCTTCGGTTTCGCTTGCAGGGCAGGCTGAGCCGATCGAAGGGACGGTCCGGATGATTTCGCCTGAAGTGACGAGCGCATCGAGGCTCGGCATCGTCAAGATCACTCTGGAGGCAAATGCCAATGTTCGCCCGGGCAATTTCGGACGGGCCAAAGTCGAGCTTGCCCGCCGCAGCGCCGTTTCGGTCCCGCTTGCCTCGATTGTTTACGATCAGGGGCAGCCTGCTCTTCAGGTCGTGAAGGATGGCGTGGTCGAAGCCAGGATCGTAAAGCTTGGCATACGCGACAACGCCCTCGTTGAGGTGCTGGAAGGGTTGGAGCCGGGTGAGGAAGTCGTTGCCAAGGCGGGAACCTTTGTCGCCAGCGGTGACCATGTGACGCCTATCCACGCAACCGATGCGCCAACGGGGGCGATCAAATGAACTGGAACTTCTCGGCTTGGGCGATTCGCAACCCGCTGCCGCCCATATTGCTTTTTCTGGTTCTGATCGTCCTCGGCGTGATGAGCTTCTACAAGTTGCCGGTGACGCGGTTTCCCAATGTGGACGTGCCGCTCATATCGGTAACGGTGGTTGATCCCGGCGTTGCGCCGAGCGAGCTGGAAAGCCAGGTTTCAAAACGCGTCGAGGACGCCGTGTCCAACATCACGGGCGTCAAGAATGTCATTTCCAACCTGACTGAAGGCAATTCCCAGACGCTTGTGGAGTTCCAGCTTGAGGTCGATACGCAAAAGGCGCTGAACGACGTCAAGGACGCGATGGCGCGAATACGCGACGACCTGCCGGCATCCGTGAACGAGCCGATCATCAGCTCGGTCGATGTCGAGGGTGCATCGATCATGACCTACGCGATCTCCGCGCCAGCGATGACGGTCGAGGAACTATCTTGGTTTGTGGATGACAAGGTCAAGCGGCAGATTCAGGGCCTGAAAGGTGTCGGCAAGGTTGAGCGCTATGGCGGTGTCGACCGTGAAATCCGCATTTCTCTTGATCCTGATCGGCTATCGGCTCTGGGTGTGACAGCCGCTGATGTCAATCGTGCGGTGGCCGCGATGAGTGCGGACAGGACAGGCGGGCGCGGCGATCTCGGCTCGACCCAGCAGGCCATCCGCACACTGGGCGCGTCGCGCACGGTGGACGAGCTGAACGCAACGGAAATTCCGCTCTCCGGCGGACGCTCTGTTCAGCTTGGTGATCTGGGCGAAATCGCAGACGCTTTCGAGGAACCGGTTTCTTTCGCGCGGGTCAACAACCAGACGGTCGTTGCTTTGGCGATATTTCGGGCGAAGGGCGCAAGCGACGCTGCCATCGAAGAACTGGTCAAGGCCAGAATCGCGCAAATGGAGCAGACCTGGCCGGACGTGCGATTCTCGCTTGTCGACAATGCTGTTTCCTATACGAACGGCAATTTCGAGGCGGCTATCAGCACCCTGATCGAAGGGGCGATCCTTTCGGTCATCGTGGTCTTCCTGTTCTTGCGCAATATCAGGGCGACGATTATTGCCGCGGTTGCGCTGCCCCTGTCTGCGATCCCGACCTTCTGGGCGATCGACATGCTGGGCTTCTCGTTGAATCTGATCAGCCTGCTCGGTGTTACGCTGGTGACGGGTATTCTGGTGGACGATGCCATTGTGGAGATCGAGAACATCGTCAGGCATATGCGGATGGGCAAGTCGCCCTACCGCGCATCGCTCGAGGCGGCGGATGAGATTGGTCTGGCGGTGATCGCGATTTCCTTCACCATCATCTCGGTGTTCGCGCCCGTAAGCTTCATGCCGGGCATCGCAGGTCAATACTTCATGCAGTTCGGCCTGACGGTCGCCTTCGCGGTTTTCTTTTCGCTGCTTGTGGCACGCCTGCTGACGCCGATGATGACGGCCTATCTGCTGCGTGACGGCAAATCCCTTCACCACGAAGAAGGTGAAACCGGATGGATTCGCGCCTATACGCGGTTTCTGGCGGTTTCTCTGCGCTACCGCTGGCTGACGCTGGGCGCCGGTGTCGTTCTCTTCGCTGTTTCGCTCTGGGCCATGACGATTCTTCCGTCGGGCTTCATTCCGAAGCAGGACGAGGCTCGTTTCACGGTCAGCATCGAAATGCCACCGGGAACGCATCTGGAAGATACGCGCCGCGCAACCGATCTGGCGGCGTCTCTCGCAAGGGAAACGCCGGAAGTCCAGCAAACCTATGTCATCGGCGGAGCGTCGCCGACCGGTTCGCTCGAAACGCGCCGCGCAACAATGATCGTCGAACTGTCTCACAAGAGCGAACGTGAACGCGCGCAGAAGGAAATCGAGACGGAAGTGCTCGACCGGCTGGCGCTGGTGCCGGACATGCGCGCCTATTTCGCCAATGATCGTGGCGAGCGCGAATTTGCAATCGGCGTCATTGGCAATGATGGCGAGGAGGTCAGCGCTGCCGCCCGCTCGGTTCAGAGCGCCATGGCGCAGACTGGAGCATTCCGCGCGATTTCATCCAATGCCGCGCTCGACCGGCCGGAGATCATCGTCAAGCCGCGCGTGGAAAAGCTGGCGGAACTTGGCCTTTCCACGTCGGCGCTCGCGGAAGCGCTTCGCGTGGCGACGATTGGCGATCTCGACGTCAATCTCGCGAAATTCACCGACGGGGACCGCCAGATCCCGATTCGCGTCCAGCTTGATGAGGATGCTCGAACGGATCTTTCCATTCTGCGCACGCTCTCGGTGCCAACCAGCAGCGGCGTGGTTGTGCCGCTCGGATCTGTTGCGGAAATCTCGTTCGGGCAGGGACCGACCTCCATCGAACGCTTCAATCGCCAGCGGCGCGTCGTCATCGGCGCCGATATGGCCGAGGGCAGGGAACTGGGCGAGGGGCTGCTCATCGTTCAGGGGCTTGAAGCGGTCAAGACTATGCCGAATGGCGTGCGTATTCAGGAAACCGGCGATGCCGAGGTGATGGGCGAAGTATTCAGCGGGTTCCGCGACGCCATGATCATGGGTTTGATGCTGGTCTTTGTCGTGTTGATCCTGCTTTTCGGCAGCGTTTTCCACGCCTTCACCATTTTGATGTCGCTGCCATTGTCGATAGCGGGTGTCGCGATAGCGCTGCTTCTGACCAATAATGCCGTGTCGATGGCTGTCGTGATCGGCATCCTCATGCTGATGGGCATCGTGACCAAAAACGCCATCATGCTCGTCGATTTCGCTATTGAGGAAGTGAAGCATGGCGTTCCGCGTGATGAGGCCATCATCGATGCTGGTCGCAAGCGTGTCCGGCCGATCATCATGACGACCATCGCCATGTCCGCGGGCATGGTTCCGGCAGCGCTTGCCTTTGGCGATGGCGGCGAGTTCCGCGCGCCCATGGCCATTGCGGTGATCGGCGGTCTTTTGGTTTCAACGGTGCTGTCACTGGTCTTCGTACCGTCGTTCTATACGATCATGGACGATGTCAGCCTGTTCATCGCCCGGGCCTTCCATTGGGCAGTCAGGCCCAATCGATCGGACGAGCATGAGATTCGCGACGCGGCCGAATAAGGCAGCCGCTCAGACCTGCTGCAACTGGGTCAGGCGTTTGCGTCTGGCCCGCATCTGCCAGAATGAGTGAATGATCAGCGTCGTAATCAGGATGAAGCCGCCGGTGAACGCCGCACGGGTGGG
This sequence comes from Phyllobacterium sp., assembly GCA_050726055.1. Lineage (GTDB taxonomy): Bacteria > Pseudomonadota > Alphaproteobacteria > Rhizobiales > Rhizobiaceae > Phyllobacterium. Next base: position 9,233 of record JBOHIW010000007.1, read on the forward strand.
TGTTTCCGCGAAAATCAGCCACACATAGATCGGCGCGAGAACGGTCTCCAGAAGATAGAACATGGCGACCTCCGGTCCTGACAGGTATTTGGGCCCGGTCGCGAGGCACATGAACGCGGTCGTGGTGATGAATGCGCCATTGAAAATGATCCAGCCCGGATGTTCGACGGTGAAGCCGTTACCCGCCACGAAGCTGGCCGCGACAAGTGTTGGGACCAGCGTTCCGAGCAATGGCGCAAACCCCATGTTCTTGCCCGAGGCGCGCGTGACGGTGATGGCCGAGGCAAGGATAAAGGTCGAGACAAGCGCAAAAGCGTCGCCGAACCAGTTTCCGGACTGAAATCCGTCTTTGACGATGATGGCGACGCCGAGAATCATGAAGGCAATGGCGACGAGTGTCGCCGATTTGGGCCGCTCTTTCAGGAATATCCACGAAAGAAGCGCTGCAAACACGGTGTTGAATGTGAGGATGAAGACGAGATTGGCGGTGCTGGTCGAGAATACGGCGATCATGAAGGTGATCGACGACAGTCCGTAGAGCCCGGCGACCAGCAGGCCTTGCCGTCCCGGAAGCGCCGCACGTGCGCGACCGCTCCACAGCGACCAGACGAGCCAGATGACGAGGGCCGTCAGGAAGGTCGTTCCGCTTCGCAAAAGCAGGACGGACCATGTTTCGCCCTGACCCAGACGCAGAAGCGGAATGTCGAAGGAGAGGGCGAGGCCGCCAATTCCCGTAATCAGCAAACCCTTGCGGTGGTCGAAATCGGATGTAGACACGTCAGGCGTTTCCCAGATTCTTATGATTGAAACGCAGTGTCCAGCCGTGTGAATGCGCTATTCCTGTCGTTCCCAGCCCTTTGGACCAAGATGTTCCTGCGGCTTGTACCGGATCTTGTATTCCATCTTCCGCGAACCGTCGACCCAGTAGCCGAGGTAAACATAGGGTTGCCCTGCTGCCACTGCGCGCTGCACATGATCGAGGATCATGAACGTCCCGAGCGAGCGGTCGCCCGCATCGGGATCGAAATAGGAATAGACCATCGACAGCCCGTCGGACATGACGTCCGTCAGCGCGACTGCGATGAGCTCGCCTTCGCCCTTGCGCGTCAGGAAGGAGTTCGGGCCACGCTTGCGATACTCGATAATCTGAGTGGAAACATGTGTATCCTCCACCATCATCGCATAGTCCAGAACCGTCATGTCGGACATGCCGCCCTTGCGGTGCCGTGCATCGAGATAATGGCGGAAAAGCGTGTATTGCTCGGTCGAGGGCTCGGCGGTGTAGGCGTAGCCGATGAGATCGGAATTTCGCTGCCAGACCCGCTTCATCGATTTTGTCATCCGGAACTCATCGGCGAGGATCCGAACGGAGACGCAAGCCCTGCAATTTTCGCAGGCAGGACGGTAGGCAATGTTCTGGGAACGCCTGAACCCGCCCTGCGTCAGCAGGTCATTCATCTCGTTGGCCTTGTCGCCGACAAGGTGCGTGAAAACTTTTCGCTCGAAATGCCCCTCAAGATAAGGACAGGGCGAGGGAGCGGTCAGGAAGAACTGCGGCGATTGTTGTGGTTGGTGTGTCATTGAAGTCCCGGTGTACCATCCCGAACGACCATAGCATGGCCCAGACGCTGAAAACGTCAACTGGATATTTTATGTCAGGGCTTCAACTCTGGTTTTGATCTGACGATTTTGGGGAATTGCGGCTGAATTTGCGGCCATTCCCCACCGAATCAGGTGTTGCGAATGACGACGGTTCCCAGAAGCAGATCATGCGCCAGACGCTTGCGGTCGATGAAGAATGTCGCGAGCAGGATGAGTGGCGTCAGGATCGAGCAGCTCGCCCAGAAGAGCACCGAATGCACCACCGCCAGAAGGCCGTCGACCGGCTTGCCGTCGAGACGGGCGAGCTTGATGCCCATGATCTTCATGCCCTTGGTGGCCTGATCCGGGCCGCCCATCGTCATGTAGACGTAGGTCAGCGCGACGAGCGGAACCATGATTGCGTAGAGAAACCATCCGAGCCCCAGCGTGATGATGCCCAGCACCGCGATCAGGATCGCGACAAAAAAGCAGAGAATGCCGACGATCAGATAGTCGATGAGGAACGCGAAGATCCGCTTTGACCGAACGCCGTCATAGAGCTTCCAGTCATCAAGCGTGCCGGTGATGATTTCGCCTTCGAGCGGCTGAGCTGACATCTTCGTGTTTTATCTCCGTTGAGGACGAGGAAAACACTTCCTCGCCAACATGATAGGGAAGATGTGGTGTCAACGGCGGCTTTTCAAGCGGTTGTTTTCAGGAACCGGCTTTCAGTCGCTCCGCGACATACGGGGCAAAATAGGTCAGGATCCCGTCGCAACCGGCGCGCTTGAACGCCAGAAGCGTTTCCATCACGATGCGCTCCTCGTCGATCCAGCTGTTCGCTCCGGCGGCCTTGATCATCGCGTATTCGCCGGACACCTGATAGGCGAATGTCGGCAGCGCGAAGGTTTCCTTCAGCCGCCACACAATGTCCAGATAGGGCAGGCCGGGTTTGACCATAAGTGAATCGGCGCCTTCCGCGATGTCCTGTTCAGCCTCGCGAACAGCCTCGTCGGTGTTTGCCGGATCGATATAGTAGGTTTTTTTGTCGCCCTGCAAACGCCCGGCCGTGTTGATTGCTTCGCGATAGGGGCCGTAATAGGCGGATGCGAATTTTGTCGCATAGGCCATGATGGCGACATCCTGAAAGCCATTAGCATCGAGCGCGTCGCGTATGGCGCCTATCCGTCCGTCCATCATGTCTGAAGGGGCGATGATATCGGAGCCGGCTTCGGCCTGAAGCACTGCGGCGGTGGCAATCTGTTCGACGGTTTCGTCGTTGACGATGATCCCGTTCCGCAGGATGCCATCATGGGCATGGCTCGTGAAGGGGTCGAGCGCGACGTCGGTAATCATGCCGATTTCAGGCACCGCTGCCTTGATGGCGCGTGTCGCGCGATTGATGAGATTGTCCGGGTCGAGACTGTGCGAACCGGTGTCGTTGCGCAACTCCTGCGCAATGTCGGGAAAGGTGGCAATCGCAGGTATGCCCAGTTTCGCGGCGCGCTCCGCCTCGCGAACGGCAATATCCACAGAAACCCGTTCAACGCCCGGCATCGCGGCAACCGGCTCGCGGCGATTCTCACCTTCGCACAGGAAAATCGGCCAGATCAGGTCGTTTACGGTCAGATGGTTTTCCTGCACCAGACGGCGCGACCAGTCTGCCTTGCGCATTCGGCGCAAGCGGCGGCTCTGCGTGATCTCATCGACGTTGCGCATGCCGGTTTTGCGGGTAAGGAGTGCCTTGTTCATTGCTCGATCCTTTCAGACCGGCACGATTTAACAGCAAACGGCCTGTGGACCAAGGACAATGCTTGCATGTGTGCGCCATTGACGCGGCGGGATTAGCTTTCTAACCCTTTCATGGACAATGGAGTTTGACGCGTGACAATCGATTTTGGCGGGCAGGGCGAGATAGCGTTTGAAAAAAGGGGCCGCGCGGGGCTTGTTCGCCTGACCCGGCCAGCGGCGCTCAACGCGCTGTCGCATTCGATGGTTCGCGCATTGCGGAGAGCGCTTGTCGCATGGGAAGGCGATCCGGAGGTCCATTGCGTGGTGGTCGAGGGGGAGGGCCGCGCGTTCTGTGCGGGCGGCGACATTCTCGCGGTGTACCATGCAACGAAGGCAGGCGCCGCGCCTTATGACTTTTTTGCCGACGAGTATCGCCTCAACGCCCATATAAAGCGGTATCCCAAGCCCTATGTGGCGCTTATCGATGGCATCGTCATGGGGGGCGGCGTTGGCATATCGGTGCATGGCTCGCATCGGGTCGTGACTGAAAATGCGCTTTTTGCCATGCCCGAAGTCGGAATCGGCTTCTTTCCCGATGTCGGCGGCAGCGCCTTTCTTCCTCATATGCCGGATGAATTCGGCCTGTATCTGGCGCTGACCGGCAATCGCATCCGGCAAGGCGATTGTCTTGCAAGCGGTTTTGCTACCCACGCCATTGCAGCGGAGGATAAAATCGCGATCCGGGAAAAGCTCGTCGAGACCGGTGATCCAGACAAGGCGCTCGCCGGACGCACGATCGAGAAAGACTTTGAAACGCCCGCCGACACCCGAAGGACAATAACGGCGTGTTTCGGTGCCGATACGCTGGAAGAGTGCCTGAAGCGCCTGTCTTCAGCCGAGGCGCAGGGTGATGAGGCGGCGATGGCGTTTCTGGCGACGCTCGGTTCCCGCTCGCCAACCAGCCTTCAGGTGACGTTCCGCCAGGTCAGGCAAGGCAAGGCGCTGACCATGGATGACTGCATGCGGATGGAGTTCCGCATCGTTGCCCGGATGCTTGAGGGACACGATCTTTTCGAGGGCATACGTGCCACATTGATCGACAAGGGCGATACGCCGAAATGGCAGCCCGCAAACCTGTCGTCACTGAAACCGGAAACCGTGGATCATTATTTCGCGTCGCTCACCGATCGGGAACTGACCTTGCCATGAGAGACGATCATCTGCGTTCACCGCTGGAACCAACATTGGCAGAAACCGGGTTCACCTGGTTTTTGCGGTTGGTTGCGCTCGCCTGTCTCATCATGGGGGTCGTCTACTGGGTCCGGCTGATAGGCTATTATCCCGGCAGCCTGTGGCGCTTTGACCTGATGCCCTGGCAGTGGCAAACGGCTTGCGTGAGCCTCGCAATCCTCTTTCCCGTTGCGGCTATCGGTCTCTGGATGATGGTGTCCTGGGGGCCGGTCATCTGGTTTGTCGCTGCTGCCGTGGAGTCGTTGATGTTCACGGTTTTCGCGCAATATTTTGCGTCGAAGCCGCAGGTGGCGATCATCCACGGGGCAACCGCGTTGATCTATATCGTGCTCAGGACGACGATTTTCTTGCAGCGCAGGCGCCTGAACGCCCCAACCTCGGTAAGCGGTCGTTAAGTGTAATCCGACTTTCCTTCCGGTAACATACTGTTAAGCCTGTGTTTTAATTAGAATTTGATGCGTATTCGATAGGTTCGTCTCAACGGTGAGAAAAATACACCGATCAACAGTGAGGCGTAACAAAATGATCAATGCAAAGCAAAACCCTGCCAGGGAAAAGCACGTTATTGAAAATAACAATCCGTTGCGGATGCTTTATCTTGAGTCTCTTCAACTTGTTGAACGTTTGCATCGTCGTCTTCTTGATGTGGTCAAGGATGAGTTCGATCGTGCAGGCCGCAGCGACATCAATGCGGTTCAGGCCCTGCTTCTTTTCAACATCGGAAAGGCCGAACTGACGGCCGGTGAACTGCGCAGCCGCGGCTATTATCTGGGCTCGAATGTTTCCTATAATCTCAAGAAACTCGTCGAACTCGATTTCATTTCGCATGAGCGTTCCCTGAGCGACCGGCGCGCGGTTCGTATCAGCCTGACGGAAAAGGGCATCGAGATCGCGGATCTGGTGGGGCGGCTTTATGAGCGCCACATCGCCTCTATCGAGCAGGTCGGCGGCATCAAGGCAGAAGAATTCCAGTCGATGAACAAGGCCTTGCAGAGGCTCGACCGCTTCTGGAACGACACCATCGCCTATCGTATGTAACTCTGCGTGCCGGATACTCCCCGGCGACACGAATACGCCACATTAGCGTGAAAAGTGGGCGAAGATGCGGGCTAGTATTCCGTGTTCAGTGAATGGCACCGGTGCGTAGGTTCTGGTGCCTTCACGCTAATTTGTCTGTCGGTTCGGGTTTGTTAACGGTACGCCACGTAAAGTGGATTGCCCGGACATACCGGACAGGGTTGGTTGATGAAAGAGAACGGGAAGCTGAAGATGGATCGTCGGTCGTTTCTGGCAGGAGTGGCTACGGCCGGGTTGGCCGCGGTTGCAACATCGGCCCGTGCGCAGGATGCGATGCTGGGTGATATTCTGAACGCTCCCCGTCGTGGAAACTGGAATGATCAGTTTGATGCCCGTTCGAGCAGCAAGGCTAAAGTGGCGTCCAACCTGCCCATCATGAGCCATGAAACGGTTTCCTTCATCGAGCGCGAGATCGGAAACTACCAGAATATCGTTTCCAATGGCGGTTGGCCCGCCGTTCCGGCAACTGCGAAACTGAAGCTCGGTGCGTCCGATCCGTCTGTCGCGGTATTGCGAAAGCGCCTGATGATTTCCGGTGACCTGCCGCAAAGCGCGGGCATGTCCAACGCCTTCGACACCTATGTCGATGCAGCGGTGAAGCGTTTTCAGGCGCGTCATGGCCTGCCTGATGATGGCGTCATGGGGCAGTTCACCTACGCCGCGATGAATGTCAGCCCGGCGACCCGTCTTGGTCAGCTTCAGACCAATCTCGGACGTCTGCGCGACATTGTTGCAAAAGACCTGGGCCCACGCTTCGTGATGGTCAACATCCCGGCGGCTTCCATTGAAGCGGTCGAGAATGGCCGCGTCGCTTCCCGCCACACGGCGATTGTCGGCAAGATCGATCGCCAGACGCCGATCCTCACCTCCAGAATTCACGAGATCATTCTCAATCCATACTGGACGTCGCCGAAGTCGATCATCGAGAAAGACATCATTCCGCTGATGCGGAAAGACCCGCAATATCTGACGAAGAACAAGATCCGCCTGTTCAATAGCAAGGGGCAGGAGGTTCCGCCGGAAACCGTCGACTGGAGCACCAACGAGGCTGTAAACCTCATGTTCCGTCAGGATCCCTACAAGGGCAATGCAATGTCCTCGACGAAGATCAATTTCCACAACTCCCATGCGGTCTATATGCACGACACGCCGCAGCAGGGTCTCTTCAACCAGATCATGCGTTTCGACTCCTCCGGTTGCGTTCGCGTCCAGAATGTGCGTGACCTGAATACATGGATCCTGCGGGACACGCCCGGTTGGGATCGCCAGACCATGGAGCGTACGATCAAGTCCGGCGAGAATACGCCGATTGCTGTTTCCAATCCGGTGCCGGTGCACTTCATCTACGTCTCAGCCTGGTCGACGGGTGATGGCGTGACCCATTTCCGCGACGACATCTATCATATGGATGGCGCGTCGGAGCTTGCTCTGGGCACCGACATCTGAGAAAGATGCGAATTCAGGAAAAGGCCGCGCAGAGCGGCCTTTTCCATTTTGGCGCTACATTGTGACGCTTTTCCTTCGGTGGGTTTTGCGGCCGAACCATTGGCCTTGCAGGGCCAATTGTGATAATCCCGCCAACGTCCCAGAAGGGCCACCGGATTTCTCCGACAAATTGAAGGGCAAATAATTATGTCGACGGCTGTTTCCGACTCATTCTTCAACGCACCGCTTGAGGCAATCGATCCCGAGATTTTTGGCGCCATCGGCAAGGAACTCGGTCGCCAGCGTCATGAGATCGAACTGATCGCCTCTGAAAACATCGTTTCGCGCGCGGTGCTTGAGGCGCAGGGGTCGATCATGACCAACAAATATGCCGAAGGTTATCCGGGCAAACGTTATTACGGCGGTTGCCAGTTCGTCGATATTGCCGAAGAACTCGCGATCGAACGGGCAAAGAAGCTGTTCGGAGCGGAATTTGCCAATGTGCAGCCCAATTCCGGCAGCCAGATGAACCAGGCGGTTTTCCTCGCGTTGCTTCAGCCAGGCGATACGTTCATGGGTCTCGACCTGAATTCCGGTGGCCATCTGACCCACGGTTCACCGGTCAATATGTCCGGCAAATGGTTCAACGTGGTTTCTTATGGCGTGCGTCAGGACGACAATCTGCTCGACATGGATGAAATCGAGAAACTTGCGCAGCAGCACAAGCCGAAACTGATCATTGCGGGCGGTACCGCCTATTCACGTTTCTGGGATTTCAAGCGCTTCCGCGAAATCGCTGATTCCATCGGTGCTTACCTGATGGTTGACATGGCCCACATCGCCGGACTCGTTGCCGGTGGCGTGCATCCTTCGCCGGTTCCCCATGCGCATGTCGTTACGACAACCAATCACAAATCGCTTCGCGGTCCGCGCGGCGGCATGATTTTGACCAATGATGCCGACATCGCCAAGAAGATCAATTCGGCCGTGTTCCCCGGGCTTCAGGGTGGGCCGTTGATGCATGTGATCGCGGCCAAGGCCGTCGCTCTTGGCGAAGCACTGCGTCCGGAATTCAAGGTTTACGCGAAGAACGTGGTGGACAACGCCAAGGCGCTTGCGGAATCTCTCAAGGAGAACGGCCTGGATATCGTTTCCGGCGGCACGGACAATCATCTGATGCTGGTTGACCTGCGCCCGAAGAATGCAACCGGAAAGCGGGCGGAAGCGGCACTGGGACGCGCCAATATTACCTGCAACAAGAATGGCATCCCGTTCGACCCCGAAAAGCCTTTCGTCACGTCCGGTGTCCGTCTCGGCACGCCGGCTGGAACGACTCGCGGCTTCGGGCAGGCGGAATTCCGCGAGATCGGAAACCTGATCACCGAAGTGCTGGATGGTCTCAAGGTCGCGAATTCCGACGAAGGAAACGCTGCCGTTGAACAGTCTGTTCGCAGCAAGGTGATTGCGCTGACGGAACGCTTTCCGCTTTATTCCTTCCTCGGCTAAGATTGCCGGGATAGAGATTCGCGAACAGGAAAACCATGCGCTGCCCTTACTGCCAGTCCGAGGACACACAGGTGAAGGATTCTCGCCCCGCTGAAGATGGGGCGGCGATCCGCAGGCGGCGCGTCTGTCCCGATTGCGGCGGTCGGTTTACGACCTTCGAACGGGTTCAACTTCGCGAACTGACGGTCGTCAAAAAGAGCGGGCGCAAGGTGGCCTTTGACCGCGACAAGCTTCTCCGTTCGGTCGAAATTGCGACGCGCAAGCGTCAGGTAGATCCAGAACGCATCGAGCGTGCTGTTTCAGGCATCGTCCGTCAGCTTGAGAGTTCGGGTGAGCCGGAAGTGCCATCCGAGGAGATCGGGCGGTTCGTCATGGAGGCGCTCAAGAATATCGACGATATCGCCTATATTCGTTTCGCGTCGGTTTATCGGAATTTCCGTGAGGCGAAGGATTTTCATAACGTTATTGACGAACTGACAGTCACCGGGACGGGCACAAGCCCTTCCGCGGATGACTGAAAGCGGCTGTCCGGCTCCTGTAGAGGAGCAAGATCGACGCTTCATGGCGGCGGCGATCCGCCTGTCGCGTCGGCATTTGGGACTGACCGGGACAAACCCTTCGGTGGGAACAATCATCGTTCGTGACGACGGCACTGGCCCGATGATCGTCGGAACGGGGGTAACCGCGCATGGCGGACGCCCTCATGCCGAAGCTCAGGCTCTGGCGGAAGCGGGCGAACTGGGCAGAGGCGCGACAGCTTATGCCACGCTCGAGCCTTGCGCCCATCATGGCCGTACGCCGCCTTGTGCCAATGCGCTGGTTTCGGCAGGAATCCGGCGCGTCGTGGTTGCGGCGCACGATCCGGACGATCGTGTTTCAGGCAAGGGCAATGATATTCTGCGCGCTGCCGGGATTGAGGTTGTCGAGGGTGTTCTTGCACGCGAAGCAGCCGACGAGTTGGCTGGATATCTCAATCGCTCCGCGAAGAAACGCCCGGAAGTGACTCTGAAACTTGCGCTTTCCACGGATGGCATGATCGGAAGGAAAGGCAAGGGGCAGGTTGCGATCACGGGACCGCTTTCACGCGCGCAGGTTCATGTTATGCGCGCGCAAAGCGATGCGATCCTGATCGGCATCGGCACGGCGCTGGCAGACGATCCATCTCTGACGTGCCGTTTGCCGGGTTTGGAAGACCGCTCGCCAATTCGTATCGTACTGGACTGCGCGTTGCGCCTGCCGCTTGGGTCAGCGCTCGTCAGGTCTGCGAGGGAGGTTCCCGTCTGGATCGCCGCGAGCGCCGGTGCCGATGCGGGAAGGAAGGCGGCGCTTATGGCGGCCGGCTGTCGTATTCTGGCGACCGAAACGGTCGGTGGCGGGGTGGCAATTCCTGAGTTGCTGGACGATCTGGCCGCTCAGGGCATCGCTACGCTCATGGTTGAGGGCGGAGCCGCCATTGCCAGCAATTTCCTGAACGAGGGGCTGGTCGACCGCCTTTCGATCTTCCGTGGGCCAGATGCGATCGGAGCTGAAGGGGTTGCCGTGCCCGATCTCCAGTCCCATATCGCTGCTTGTTTTGTTCAAACCCGCGACATGCGGTTTGGTCCCGATCGTTTCACCGAGCTTGTGAGGAAGTCCTGATGTTTACCGGAATTGTGACCGATGTCGGCAAAATCGATCAGATCAAGCCTCTCAATGAGGGAATTCTGCTGCGCATTGAGACAGACTACGATCCGGATACGATCGATATCGGCGCGTCCATCGCCTGTTCCGGCGTCTGTCTCACCGTTGTCGCACTGCCGGAAAAAGGCAGCAACGCCCGCTGGTTCGAGGTGGAGGCCTGGGAGGAAGCGCTGAGACTCACCACGATCGGAACCTGGAAAAAGGGGACGCCGATCAATCTCGAGCGCTCGCTCAAGCTCGGCGACGAAATGGGCGGACATCTTGTCTCGGGGCATATCGACGGCCAGGCCGAGATTGTTGCCCGCAAGGACGAGGGCGAGGCGGTTCGCTTCACCTTGCGCGTTCCAGAGGCGCTCGCCCCCTTCATTGCGCCGAAAGGCTCGGTGGCACTCGACGGCACATCGCTGACTGTCAACGGTGTCGTGGATAATGAATTCGACGTTCTTCTCATCCGGCATTCGCTGGAAGTGACCACCTGGGGGCAGCGTCTGGTCGGCGACAAGATAAATATTGAGATCGATCAGATGGCTCGCTACGCCGCGCGGCTTGCGCTATACGCGAAATCGGCTTAATGCCTTGTCCAGAAATGGTGGGGCCATTCCATCAGCATTGCGTTGATCGATTGTATTGATCCGCTTTTATTCTGGAGAATTTTCATGGTCAGTAAAAAGGCGGCGTCGCCGCATCTTCTCATCATTGAAGCTCGTTTCTACGATCATATCGCGGATGCGTTGCTTGATGGTGCGAAAGCGGCTCTCGATGCCGCCGGAGCGACCTACGAGCTGTTGACCGTGCCCGGCGCGCTGGAAATTCCGGCGGTGATTTCCTTTGCCCTCGACGGTGCGGAAAATGGTGGCAAGGCGTATGATGGCTTCGTTGCACTCGGTACGGTTATTCGGGGTGAAACCTATCATTTCGATATCGTTGCCAACGAATCCTGCCGTGCGCTGATGGATCTGGCCGTTGGCGAAAGCATTGCCGTCGGAAATGGTATCCTGACGGTGGAAAATGAAGAACAAGCTCTCGTTCGCGCACGTCGCGAAGAAAGTGACAAGGGCGGGTTTGCGGCGCGTGCAGCGCTGACGATGATTGCCCTCAAGGACAAACTGGGAGCATAAGGATGACTGTGCATACGGAGAAAAACTCCGCTCCGAAAACAGCAAACAAACGCGGCGCGGCTCGCCTCGCCGCCGTTCAGGCGCTCTATCAGATGGATGTTGCAGGAACTGGCGTGCTTGAGGTGGTTGCGGAATATGAGTCGCACCGGCTGGGCAAGGAAGTTGACGGCGCACAATATCTGGATGCCGACCCGCAATGGTTTCGCGGCATTGTCGCAGGCGTCGTTGCCGAGCAGACGACCCTCGATCCGATGATCCGCAATGCGCTCACCGAAGACTGGCCCCTGTCGAGGCTCGACTCGACGCTGCGCGCGATCATGCGCGCGGGTATATGGGAGCTGAAAACCCGCAAGGACGTGCCGACGGCTGTGATCGTTTCTGAATATGTCGATATTGCCAAGGCATTCTATACGGAAGACGAACCGAAGCTGGTCAACGCGGTTCTGGACCGGTTGGCGCGCGAGCTGCGGGGGGAAAGTCGCGGAGGCAAACGTTCAACGTGACGGAAAACGCAACCGAGCGGGAAGCGAGGCGTACCGCGCTGATTTTCAGCGCGGCCCAAGCTATCCTTGGTTCGGCTGCCCCCATCAGCATCTCCGTCGGCGCGCTCGCCGGGCATTATCTTCTTGGCGCTGACAAGTCGCTGGCCACCGCGCCGGTCACGGCAATGACTATCGGTGTGGCGTTGGGCGCGCTGCCCGCTGCATCGATCGTTCGCGAACTTGGACAGCGCAACGGCTTCATCCTGGGTGCGTTCGTCACCGGTGTGGGCGGCGCGGTCGCGACACTGGCGCTTTTTCAGGCAAGTTTCTGGACCTTCGCCCTTGGCCTTCTTATCATTGGTCTCGGCGGCGCCTTCGTACAGCAATATCGTTTTGCAGCGGCGGACAATGCATCACCGCCCTTCAAGGCACGCGCCATTTCCATGGTGATGGCCGGTGGTATCGTCACGGCCATCCTTGGCCCCCAGATCGTCATCTTCACGCGGGAAATGCTGGCGCCGATCATGTTTGCGGGCGCTTTCGTATCGATGATCGGTCTCGCGATTGTGGGCGCTCTCGTCCTGTCTTTCCTGCGATTGCCCAAATCCGCACCCGTCATGGTGCAAACAACGCGAGGCGAGCCTGCGCGGCCGCTGCGCGAGATCGTTTCGCAACCGCGCTTCGTCGTGGCGCTGATCTGTGCGGTGGGCTCCTATGCGCTGATGAGCTTTGTCATGACCGGCGCTCCGCTCGCCATGGTTGGTTGCGGCTTTACGACGGATGAAGCGACGCTTGGAATATCATGGCACGTCATGTCCATGTTCGGCGCCAGCTTTTTCACCGGTCGCCTCATTCAACGGTTTGGCGTTGAAACCATCGTGGCCTTCGGCATCGTCTTGCTGGTCGGTTGCGCCCTCGTTGCGCTGTCGGGCATTGCTCTTTGGCAGTTCTGGGCCTCGCTGGTGCTGCTCGGGCTTGGATGGAATTTCAGTTTTATCGGATCAACCGTCATGGTGGCCGATACCTATCGTTCGTCCGAGAAGGGCAAGGTTCAGGGCTTTCACGATTTTGTCCTGTTCAGCAGCGTTGCATTCGCCTCGTTGATGTCCGGCACGGTCTACAATGCTCATGGCTGGAATATGCTGAACTGGATCGTTTTCCCGATCAGTGCGCTTTGCCTCGGGGCGCTCGTCTGGCTTTTCTGGCAATCTCGCCGGAGGCTGGTTCGCACATCATCCGCGGTTGAATGAACGCGGGCCGCAAATGGTGGATGTGCGGATATGAGTTTCACCTTCTTCTTTGAAGTCTTCGCGCAGAGCGTGCGTTTTGCTCGCGAACAATGGCTTGATTTTTGTTGTGCGGTTCCATACCGCTAGTAACAGCGGCGACAAAACGTCACGGCTGTTTGTTTTTGCCGCGCATTCATGCCCTGACCGGGAGGGTAATTTCGGGGGTCAACGTTTGAGGGAGTGGCATGTCAATTTTGTTTTTAATCGTTATCTGCGGCCTGCTTTCCATTTTCTACGCCATATGGGCAACCCGTTCGGTGCTGGCCGCCGATCAGGGAAGCGCGCGCATGCAGGAAATTGCCGGCGCTATCCGTGAGGGGGCGCAGGCCTATCTCGCACGTCAATACACGACTATCGGCATCGTCGGCGCAATCGTGTTCATCGTCGTCTGGTATCTGTTGTCCGCGACCGCGGCCTTCGGATTTTTGATCGGCGCGGTGCTTTCGGGCGCCGCGGGCTTTATCGGGATGCATGTTTCCGTTCGCGCCAACGTGCGCACGGCGCAGGCAGCCTCGAAGAGCCTCGCGGACGGGCTGGAGATTGCGTTCAAGTCGGGCGCGATCACAGGCATGCTCGTCGCCGGGCTGGCTCTACTGGGCGTCTCCATCTATTACTGGGTTCTCACGTCCGTTTTGGGATATGCGCCTTCTGATCGCACCGTCATCGACGCGCTTGTTTCACTCGGTTTCGGGGCTTCGCTGATTTCCATCTTTGCCCGCTTGGGCGGTGGCATTTTCACGAAAGGTGCCGATGTTGGTGGCGATCTTGTCGGCAAGGTGGAAGCTGGCATCCCGGAGGACGATCCCCGCAATCCCGCGACGATTGCCGATAATGTCGGCGATAATGTCGGCGATTGCGCCGGAATGGCGGCTGACCTGTTTGAAACCTATGCGGTGACGGTGGTTGCAACCATGGTTCTGGGAGCAATCTTCTTCGGCGGAACCGCTGTTCTGTCGACGGTGATGCTTTATCCTCTGGCGATCTGCGCCGCCTGTATCATCACTTCGATCATCGGCACCTTCTTCGTTCGGCTGGGCGCGAACAATTCGATCATGGGAGCGCTTTACAAGGGCCTGATCGTCACGGGCCTGCTTTCAATCCTTGGATTGGGTGCTGCGACATCGCTCACCATCGGATGGGGTGAAATTGGCGTCATAGCCGGGCAGTCGATTACAGGCTGGAACCTGTTCTGGTGCGGCATCATCGGCCTCATCGTGACGGGGCTGATCGTCGTCATTACCGAATATTATACGGGGACGAACAAGCGGCCAGTCAATTCCATCGCCCAGGCTTCCGTTACGGGTCATGGTACGAACGTCATTCAAGGGTTGGCGGTTTCGCTTGAATCGACGGCCTTGCCGGCGATAGTCATCGTTGGCGGCATCATAGGAACCTACCAGTTGGCCGGCCTCTTTGGCACGGGCGTAGCGGTTACGACCATGCTCGGGCTTGCGGGCATGATCGTGGCGCTCGACGCGTTTGGGCCAGTGACGGACAATGCCGGTGGCATCGCCGAAATGTCCGGGATGGAACCGGAGGTTCGCCGCTCGACCGACGCTCTCGATGCCGTTGGCAACACGACCAAGGCCGTGACCAAGGGCTACGCAATCGGCTCAGCCGGTCTCGGGGCACTGGTGCTTTTCGCGGCCTATTCCAATGACCTTCAATATTTCATTTCGGAGGCGAACAAGGAAGGCGCGACAAGTTTCAGCTACTTCAAGGGGATGGAAGCGATTAACTTCGATCTGTCCAACCCCTATGTCGTCGCCGGGCTTATCTTCGGTGGCCTTATTCCGTATCTCTTTGGCGGTATCGCCATGACTTCGGTCGGCCGCGCCGCCGGTTCGGTGGTGGAGGAGGTGCGCCGCCAGTTCCGCGACAAGCCCGGAATCATGAAGGGAACGGAACGGCCCGACTATGCGCGTGCCGTCGATATCCTGACCAAGGCTGCGATCAAGGAAATGATCGTTCCCTCGTTGTTGCCGGTACTTGCGCCGATCGTCGTTTATTTTGGCGTACTCCTGATATCTGGATCAAAGGCTTCGGCCTTTGCGGCCCTGGGCGCGTCATTGCTCGGTGTCATCGTCAACGGTGTTTTTGTGGCTATCTCCATGACCTCCGGTGGCGGGGCATGGGACAACGCGAAAAAATCCTTCGAGGATGGCTTTGTCGACAAGGATGGCGTCAAGCATCTGAAAGGGTCGGAAGCGCACAAGGCGTCGGTTACGGGTGATACCGTGGGCGATCCTTACAAGGATACGGCGGGACCCGCCGTCAATCCGGCCATCAAGATCACCAATATCGTGGCGCTGCTGCTTCTGGCGGTGCTGGCGCACTGAGGATCAGTCAATGGAAAAGAAAAAACCCCGCTGGAATATCCGGCGGGGTTTTCATTTGAAAGCATTGGTTCTCTGGCCAATGCCGGATCACATACCGGGAAGCGATGCCGGAGCCTTGCCTACGCCTTGCAGCAACTGCCCGAGGAAGGAGAGATCCTTGCCGCCCGTCGGTGTCGTGCGAGATATGGAATCGAACACCTTGCCGTCCTGCATTGTGTAGTTCGCTATATTGCTGACCTTGCCTTCCGAATCGAAATAGACTGCCAGAATGTGGCGCTCGACCACCTTGGGATTGAGAAACTGGACCTTGCGTTCCCGCTTTTGGGATATGTAGTAGAAAACTTCATTGTCAAAGGTGGCGGTCGTCGATGGCGAACCCAATGTGAGCAGAACCTGCTCGCGGCTCGAGCCGACCGGAACGAACTCCAACGCGCCTTCATCGATAACATAGCCCTGCGTAAGCGTTTCCTTGGGGTTGAGTCCCATGCTGGTCGCATTGCAACCGATCAGCATGACCGGCAAGACAGCGACGGTCCCAGCCAAAACCACGCGTTTTGCGCTTTCGCTCTTGAAAATACGCTGCAACAACGACATCTCCACTTCGAATATCGGGGCGCAAGTCTTTCGCTGCCCGGTGAACTTCGGTAAACCACCTTGCAACTCGATGCAACACGCTGAACGTGCCGTATCTTGCAAGGGATAATAAAAAACAGGCGTTATACCGCGATGATTTTCAGTCTTTTCAGCCGAAAAGCCAAAGCCAACGAAGCAATTACAACCGCCCTCTACGACCAGATCGTGGCGGCGGCGCGGCAACCGCGCTTTTATGCGGAATTTGAGTTGCCGGATACGCCACTTGGGCGTTACGAAATGCTCTCTCTGCATATGTTCCTGTTCATGCATCGCCTGAAGGGGTGCGAAGGCAAGGGCGCCGATAGCCTGAGAGATATTGGTCAGGACATTACGGATTACTTCTTTCAGGACGTTGACCATTCGCTGCGCGAACTGGGCATTGGCGATCAGGGTGTCCCGAAACGAATGAAAAAACTCGCTCGCATGTTTTACGGACGCGTGGAATCATACGATGCGGCGATAGCGGCGCAGGACCAGCCCGCGCTTGAAGCCGCTCTGGCGCGGAACATTCGTCCCGACATTGAAAATTGGGGTGGAGTGGTGCCTGTCGCGTACTATGTATTTGACGCGGTTCGCCTTCTGGCCAAGCTGGACGATGCTGAAATCGCTGCCGGTCGAATCGTTTTTCCAGACATCGCGGAACAGAAGGTTTCCGAGAATACACATAAGCAGGAGATCATTGCTGATGAAACATGAGCAGGTGCTCCATTTTCCTGTATCCGTCCAGCGGTTGTCAGCAAAGGGCGTGACGGTAAAGATCGATGCCGACGCGAAGGAGCGCAAGGCCCTCGCCGGTGAGTATGATCTGGCGGAGATCAAGGGTTTCAAGGCTGAGTTTCTGGTGGCGCCGTGGAAAAAGGACGGCATCCGTTTGCGCGGCAAAGTGACAGCCGACATCGTGCAGTCGTGCATCGTGACGCTTGAACCCGTCGACGCGCATATCGACGAGGAAATCGATACGGTTTTCGTTCCCGAGAACTCGCGGCTGGCACGACCATCGCTCGACGAATCCGGAGAGATGCTGGTCGCAGCGGAAGGACCGGACGCGCCGGAGGTGTTTTCTGGCGATACGATTGACATCGGCGCGGTTGCGGAAGAGTTTTTCAGCCTGGCGATAGATCCTTATCCGCGCAAGCCGGGAGTGACAGCCGACACGATTGTTGATTCGACATCTGGCGAGACGGCGGATGAAAAGCCGGTCAATCCGTTTGCAAAACTGGCTGATTGGAAACAAAACCCGTAAGATGGCGGCAATCGCAGTCAGATTTCGATTGTAGGAGTGCGCAAAAACGCTATTTTTGCCAATCCTGAACAGGCATTGAAAGTGATGCCGCAGACCGACCGGAACGGGATTATCACACTTGATTAGAATTTCGATTGACGCGATGGGGGGCGACTTCGGCCCCGAAGTCGTAATTCCAGGCGCTGCGAAGGCGCTTGAACGCCATCCTGATATTCGTTTCGTGCTTTATGGCCGCGAAACAGAGGTCGCGCCGGTTTTGGAACGCTTTCCGGTCTTGAAAGCCGCATCGACATTTCATCATTGCGACGTGGCTGTGAAGATGGACGAGAAGCCGAGCCAGGCGCTGCGTCATGGCCGTGGCGTATCGTCCATGTGGAGAGCCATTGAAGCGGTCAAGAGCGGAGACGCCGACGCCTGCGTATCGGCGGGCAATACGGGCGCGCTGATGGCAATGTCGAAGTTTTGCCTGCGCCCCATGGCGAATATCGAGCGGCCTGCGATTTCCGGGATCTGGCCAACCACGCGCGGCGAAAGCATCGTGCTGGATATTGGCGCTACGATTGGCGCGGACGCCCAGCAACTCGTGGACTATGCCGTCATGGGCGCAGCCATGGCACGAGCGCTTTTCGATATCCAGCGCCCGACGGTTGGCCTTCTCAATGTTGGCGTCGAGGAAGTGAAGGGGCTGGACGAGATCAAGGAGGCTGCGCAGATCCTGCGCGCTACGGAGCTTCCGGGCCTGCGCTATCAAGGGTTCGTCGAGGGCAATGATATCGGCAAGGGCACTGTCGATGTTGTCGTTACAGAGGGATTTACCGGCAATATTGCGCTCAAGACAGCTGAAGGTACCGCGCGGCAGATGGCAGAGTATCTGCGTGCGGCCATGAGCCGGACCGTTCTGGCCAAGCTGGGCTATATTCTGGCGAAGAGCGCTTTCGATCGCCTTCGCGAGAAAATGGATCCCCGCAAGGTCAATGGCGGTGTTTTTCTTGGTCTTAATGGTGTCGTGATCAAGAGTCATGGTGGGGCCGATGCGGAAGGCTTTGCAGCGGCGCTGGAAGTCGGCTACGACGTGGCGCGTAACAAGCTGATTGACAAGATTGCGGCCGATCTGGCCCATTTCCACGCACATTACAGGGGTGTTTCGCCGGTTTCAGATGAAACAGGCGAGACCGCATCTGAACAATAATAACAAACGCAGGAAACCGAATATGATACGTTCTGTCGTCAAAGGCGTGGGTGCAGCAACCCCGGCCCGTGTCGTGAAAAACGCCGAGCTAGAAAATGTTGTCGAAACGTCTGACGAATGGATCGTCCAGCGCACAGGCATCCGGCAGCGCTATGTAGCGGGCAAGGGCGAAACGACGGCTTCTCTGGGCGAAGCGGCGGCGCGCGCGGCGCTCGACAACGCCGGGCTGACCCCCGACGACATCGACCTGATCATCCTTGCCACCTCCACGCCGGACAATACCTTTCCGGCAAGCGCCGTGGACATCCAGCGTCGGCTTGGCATGACCCATGGGTTTGCCTTCGACGTGCAGGCGGTTTGCAGCGGTTTTGTCTATGCGGTCACGACGGCCGACCTGTACATCCGGGGCGGAATGGCGCGGCGTGTGCTGGTCATTGGCGCGGAAACCTTCTCGCGCATTCTCGACTGGGAAGACCGAACGACCTGCGTGCTGTTTGGCGACGGGGCAGGCGCTGTGGTTCTCGAAGCTGCGGAGGGCCGAGGGTTGACCTCGGATCGCGGAATTCTCACCGCTCACCTGCGGTCGGACGGCTCCCACAAGATGAAGCTCTATGTTGACGGCGGCCCTTCGAGCACGCAAACCGTGGGGCATCTGCGCATGGAGGGGCGTGAAGTATTCAAACATGCTGTCGGAATGATAACCGACGTGATTGAAGCGTCATTCAAGGAAGCGGGCATCAGTGCCGCCGACATCGACTGGTTCGTTCCACATCAGGCAAACAAGCGAATCATCGACGCATCCGCAAAAAAGCTCGATATTCCCGCGGAAAAGGTTGTTATCACCGTTGATCGGCACGGAAACACATCTGCGGCCTCTGTGCCACTGGCCCTGGCGACAGCGGTCGCAGACGGCCGCATCAAGGAAGGCGACATGATTTTGCTGGAAGCGATGGGCGGTGGCTTCACCTGGGGAGCCGTGCTTTTGCGCTGGTGAACGCCGGTTTGTACAATTCGGCGCAAGGCATTGCTTGACCACGACAAATACATTTGTAAACTTGCGCCCTTGGATGCGACGATTTGACGAGATGAACAGGGATTCACATGACAGGCAGTACTGTTACGCGCGCGGATCTGGCCGAGGCTGTCTACCGTAAGGTGGGCCTATCCAGGACGGAATCCGCTGCGCTGGTCGAGATGATTCTTGACGAAGTGTGTGACGCGGTTGTTCGCGGCGAGACAGTCAAACTGTCGTCCTTTGCCACTTTTCAGATCCGTGAAAAGAACGAGCGCATTGGCCGCAACCCCAAAACGGGCGAGGAAGTGCCGATTTCTCCCCGGCGGGTCATGACGTTCAAGGCGTCAAACGTATTGAAGCAGAAGATTTTGCGCGCGCATCAGAGCCGGAAAAAGAAGGCTAGCTGATCAAATCTGCTGATTTTTCGGCTCTAATTTGCCATCAACAGTGGTTAACGCGGCTCGGTTGCTTGAAAGATGACCCGTAAACCGCTGAAATGCAGAACGAATCATTTTGTTTTGCGGTCGGTGAGAAGATGGAAAAGAGCCCTGATGCATTCCGGACGATCAGCGAAGTAGCGGAAGATCTCGATCTGCCGCAGCATGTTCTGCGGTTTTGGGAGACACGTTTCACTCATATCAAGCCCATGAAGCGGGGCGGCGGACGTCGCTACTACCGCCCGCTGGATGTCGAACTGCTCAAGGGAATTCGACATCTGCTCTATGATCAGGGCTACACGATCAAGGGCGTTCAGCGCCTTCTCAAGGAAAATGGCACCCAGTTCATTGTCGCGCTGGGTGCGGGCGATGTCGCGGCTGCGGAAATCATCACCCAGCAAAAGCTTGTGGCTGCCGCTACCGCCAGGGCGGAAGCTGAAGTCGATGCCGAGGTTATGGTGGGATCGCCCAAGGCACAGCAGCCGAGCAGACGCCTGTTTGGATTGATGAGAGGCGATGAAGGCCCGGTTGAAGCGGATGGAAAGCGACTTTCCAAGGATAACCGGGCGCTGTTGCAGGAAACCTTGTTCGACCTGCTCGAATGCAAGAGATTGCTCGACCAGACTCGATAGCGTCTGCGCGGTTCGCAATGGCGGCTATATTTCGGCAATCAGGCTTTCAGGGATACGATTACCTGTTTTGAGATTGCTGCCCAGACGCAGTGGTCAACTGTCTCCTATCCTGCCGCCGTGAAGATATCCCGTACTTATTTCAGCTTTCTCACGATTATCACATTTTGGGGCTTGTACGGCGGCGGCTGAAAATATATGGCTCTCTTCGGTTCGGAGTGTAGCGCAGCCCGGTAGCGCACTTGACTGGGGGTCAAGGGGTCGTGGGTTCGAATCCCGCCACTCCGACCAAAAATCCCCGAAAAATCGATAAGTTGGAAAGCTGGTCAAAATTGCGGATCGGCTTTTTGCTTTTTTCGGCACTGAATCGCTGCGACGCTCACCGGGTATTGCCTCGCCGCATTTGGTGCTTGTTCAATTTTTCGCGAACAGTGCTGCGAGCGATGCAGGCTCTCCTTCACGATAACGCCGGAAGCGGCTATTGCGCGTTTCGCAAAAGTTCTTATTTTCCAGCGTTTCAACAGTCGGATGCAAATCACTGCCTTGATCTGGATATTTTCGACGCAAATGCAAAAACGAGATAAACAGACCAAGTGTATCACGAGCTTTTAGATCTTCACGAACGGCCGGTGCCGTTTTCTCGCTATACGACTGACGTGATCTGGACTGACCCGCATATCGCCGGGCAGATGCTTCGCAATCATCTTGACTCCGAAACGGATCATGCCTCACGGCGTGCCCAGACCATTGACCAGATTGTCGCCTGGATCGATGGCAAGATCGGCCTTTCCGACAAAAGCGTGTGCGATCTGGGTTGCGGTCCGGGCCTTTATGCCACCCGGATGGCAGAACGCGGAGCGCGCGTCACGGGGGTCGATTTCTCGACAAGCTCGATTGCCTACGCACAGTCCAGCGCCGCCGCGCAGGGATTGGCTATCGAATATAAGCAGGCAGATTATCTTACCGGGGAACTCCCCATCGATCAGGATATCGTCAGCTTGATCTATTGCGATCTCTGTACGTTTTCCGCGGAACAGCGTCGTGCCCTGTTCGCTCGCATCAAAGCAATGCTCAAGCCGGGTGGCATTTTTGTCTTCGATGTTTTTACCGCGCCACAGTTTGCCGCCCTTCATGAAAGCGCAACCTATGCTCAACGCTTGATGGATGGGTTCTGGTCTCCGAATGACTATTTCGGTTTCCGCAATACGTTTCTTTATACAGAGGAGAAAATCAGCCTCGACCGCTATCTGATAGTCGAACCCGAGCGCCGTTTTGAGATTTTCAACTGGCTGCAATATTTCGACACGGAGACGATCTCGTCGGAGGTTCGCGAAGCTGGATTCGAGGTTCAAGAAATTCTTGATGTGACGACAGGTGAGCCATGGATACCGGCACCATCTGAACTTGCGATAGTCGCCCGCGCTTCCGTCTGACCGTGAACGCTTGCCGTGAAGCAGCGGTAGCGTTCAGGCATGCGCCAGCCGGATCTGATGGCGCATTTCCAGCGCGACACATCCCCAGATAATGCCCAGAAGCACATAGAAGTGGCGCCAGTGATCGGTGTCGATCACGTTGCCGATCAGGCAGTGCGTGAAATAGACTACGTAAGCGCACAGCAGATACGACTGCCAGGGCCGTTCCCTGAACAGGATTTTAAAGCCTGCCCCGAGGGTCAGGACCGTCAGGATCAGATAGGCCGCAAATCCGATCCAGCCATAGTCCAGCAACGCTTTCAGCCAGATATTATGGGTATCCTCACCGAAAATCGGGCCGAATTGCAATGGGCCAATGCCAAGAGGGTTTTCGGTCGCCATCATGAAACCGATCCAGTGGCGCGCAAATCGCCCGAATTGCGCATCGTCATAGTCCTGCACCAGTCGGGCGCGCGCGCCGAAAAGTTCAGCCACGCTCGGGATTTGAAGCGCAACAAGGATAGCGGCAATGACGAACCCGGCGGCAACTGCGCCCAAAACGATGACACGGAGCCGAAACCGGCCGCTGCGGTTCTGAACAAGCAGGAGCAGGGCGACCAGAAGGACGACAGCCATCATCATTCCCCAGGCCGCCCGCGAGAAGGACAGGAACACGCCGAAGGAGATAACGAGGAGCGGGATCAATCTCAGCGGCAGTGTGACCGTGCGTCCCGCAAGAATGCCGTGGACAAGCCAGGCCACCGGCAGCATGAGGAATGGGCCGAAGACGTTCGGATCCTGAAATGCGCCCTTGGCGCGGTCGTAGAGCGTGAATATTTCCGCTCCCGGAAAAGTCTGAAAATATCCGAGAATGCCGAGGAGGGCCGTTACGACGGCTGATGCAACATAGGCGTTGAAGATTGTCGCAAGGAAGCGCGCATCCGATTCGATGATTGAAGCGTAGAAAACCGCAGTGAATGCCAGAAATAGCGAGACAGCGATGTAGAGCGGGGCATTTTTAAGATCGGGCATCACCAGCATGGAGATCATGCCGCCGATGTTGAACACCACCAGAAGTGTGAGAAGAACGGCGGAGGTACGGGAAATCCTCAGACCGAACAAAGCCCAGACCGCAACCAGCACCACCATGTATATCTCATAGGGCGCGGGTTCATTGATGACAAAACCACTGAGAAAGACACCCATACCCACTGCTCCCCTGGCGAGAAGCCGGACGCGCGCCCGTTGCCTGGCCGTGGGGTCCAGTTCTGTCTCAAACGTGTGGGCGACGACGCTCAATAGGCGTTTTCCGTGTTGAGCAATCGGATGGGCGTGAGAAGGAGGATCTTGAGATCAAACCAGAGAGACCAGTTCTCGATATAGTAAAGATCAAATTCGGTACGGATCTTGATCTTGTCATCCGTATCGACCTCGCCGCGCCAGCCGTTGATCTGCGCCCATCCGGTCACGCCCGGCTTGACCCTGTGGCGTGCAAAATAACCCTCGACCACTTCGTTGTAGAGGAGATTGTGAGACGATGCAGCAACGGCGTGGGGACGAGGCCCAACCAGCGAGAGACTGCCGGCCAAGACGTTGAAAAATTGGGGCAATTCGTCAATCGAGGCCTTGCGGATGAAGCGTCCGACGCGGGTGACGCGCGGATCGTTCTTGGTGACGGATTTTCGCGCGGTCGGGTCGCTCTGATCGGTATACATGGAGCGGAATTTCCAGACCTGGATGATCTCATTGTTGAAGCCATGGCGCTTTTGCATGAAAATAACCGGGCCCTTGCTGTCCAGTTTGATGGCGACTGCCGTTGCCAGCATGACGGGTGAAAAGAGGATCAGGCCAAACAGGCTGAAGATGATGTCGAACGCGCGTTTGGCGACCGAATCCCAGTCGTTGATAGGGCGATCGAAAATGTCCAGCATGGGAACGGAACCCACATAGGAGTAGGCGCGCGGACGAAACCTGAGCGGGTTGTTGAGCGCAGACAGCCTGATGTCGACCGGAAGAACCCAGAGCCGCTTCAGCAATTGCAGGACACGTGTCTCGGCTGCAAGCGGCAGCGAGACGATCAGCATATCGATGTGGGCTATGCGGGCGAACTCGATCAGTTCCGAAATATTGCCGAGTTTCGGGTAGCCAGCAACGACAAGCGGTGAGCGTTTCTCGTCGCGATCGTCGAAAATGCCGCAAATCCGGATATCGTTGTCGGGTTGTTGCTCCAGCGAGCGGATGAGTTCCTCGGCGCTCGGTCCGCCACCGACGATGACCGCGCGCCGCTCCATAACACCCCTGCTGGACCACCGCCGGATCAGGCGGGCGCAGATCAGGCGGCCGATCACGAGCAGGACGAACCCAGCGATAAACCATGAGGCAATCCAAAGGCGGGAATATTCTTCGGAAACCTTGAGAAAAAACGCGACAATGACCAGAAACGCAAAAACAGACGCCCAGACCAGTGCAAACCGCCCCAGTTGCATGAGCGGATGACGAAGCGCCGGAAGCCGGTAACACCGGGTGGAACTGAGGAGGATGATCGTCAAGGCAGACGCGATGAAAACGACGGTTGGATGCGCGTATGGATAGTCGGGGCTGGCGCCGACATAGACAAAGTATACGAACAGGCCCGGCGCCGCGACCATGAGAAAATCGACAATCCTCATGATGCCCGCCACCATGGCTGTCGAGACCGTATCGCCGCGATACTGGTCTGCCGCCTGTTGAGCGATCGGTTTCAGCGACGCTTCGATCCTTGCGGTGTCATTGTCTGCAGCGTGTGATTGTGGATCGACGTTCATCTGAAAACCCGGAAAGCAATACTCGATGCACTCTCAATACGCGAACTGCCCTAAGAAAGACTTGACAACGGCTGATGCGGCAGGCCGCTCAACGATTTCTATGCAAGGCTTTCCCTGTAGGTGGCCTCGATAGCAGTCGCCATGACGTCGGACCCGAACCGTTCCCTGATCGAGGCGGGGGAAGGCATCAAGCGCGCATAGGTTGCGAGGTCGGTTGCCGCTTCGACCATCTTGCTGGCGATAAGGTTTGCATCGGGCAAGACGAGCGCAGGTGACGATACTCCGAGAATTTCCGGAATGCCGCCAACGCGGCTCGCGATGATGGGAAGACCCGCGGCAAGGGTTTCGAGAACGATATAGGGCATTGCTTCGGCGCGTGATGGGATAACGACGACACGTCCCATTCCAAATGCCTCGCGAGCGGGAATCGGCATCTTGAATGTTATTCTGTTCCCAAGGCCGCTGGCTTCTGCCTGCGCGATGTAGGACGAACGTTGAGGGCCATCGCCGATCATCAAGGCTGTGAGGGGGCGATTGAGTTGCTTTTCGGCCTCGGCCAGAGCGTTTATGAAGAGGTCGCCGCCCTTCAGGTCGCGCATCATGCCTATATACAGAAAATCGGCCGCATCGGGTGCAGCCTCTATTGGGGCAAAGTCAGCGTCATTCAGCCCGTTATAAACCAGCCGGGATTCGCAAGCGGGTGGCCCGACTTTTCGGATATAGGCGCGCTTTTCGTAGTCCGAGACGAAAATGATTGTATCGGTAAATCGCTCCATTAGTCGTTCTGCGAGAAAGATAGTGCGCCCGGAAGGCTTTTTCTCGTCGAAATGGAGGCTGCCCCCATGGGGCGAATAAAGGCGGGCTACGCGAGACCTGGAAACCCGCAACAATGAACCGAACAGTCGGGCATAGACGCCGCCTTTGGAGCCATGGCCGTGAAGAATGTCCGGTTTCAACTCCTTGATAATGTTGAAAATTCGAACGGCTGTGGAGATGTCGCCGGTGCCGATATGCCGCTGCATCCTGATGCGTTTCAGCCCGAGGGCGAGATCGTCCTGCATCTGGTTGAAGAGGTGATCCTCGAAATCCCCGCCGGTTGCCGAGTCGCAGATGATCCCGACCTGGTGCCCCGCCCGAGCCTGGGCCTGCGCCAGATCTCGCACATGCCGGAAAATACCGCCCACGGGGGAGCGAAAGCAATGCACGATGCGCAAAGGGCGAAGTGAACCGGTCATCAGGTTCAGAACAGGCGTTCCCGAACGTATATCGTGTCCCCCGGCAGGATCGGGTCGGTCGTAAGCACGCGCCCCGTCAGGATTTTACCGTTCAACTGCCTTGTGATGTCGATATTGTCCTGATTGGCGCGGGGAGTGAAACCGCCCGCCACTGCAATCGCCTTCTGGGCTGTCATGCCTGGAACGTAGGAATATTGCCCGGCCGCGCCGACTTCACCCATGATGAAAACGGGGCGATAGCGATCGATTTCCGCCGAAACGTCTGGTGCCCGCAGATAACCATTGCGCAGTTTGGCGGCGATGGCCGCTTCGATCTGCTGAAGCGTCTTGCCACGCGCTGGCACACCGCCAATCAGCGGAACCGAGATATAACCCGCCTGATCGACGCTGTAGGTGTTTGTGAGTTCCGGTTGTTCGAAGACGGTAACGCGAATCCGGTCGCCCGCGTCGAGCATGTAAGGTTGATTGAGGGCTTCATGGAAAGCTGCCGGTGCAGGGCGATAGCTGGAGCAGCCGCTGATCATCAGTCCGGCGAAACCAATCGCTACAAAAACCGCTCTGCTGATAGTCACCACCAAACCTCGATATGATACTGTGCGAAACAATTGACGCGATTATCGGTTCATTAGGGTTAATGGCTGGTAAAGCGACGCCGCTTCCCGGCGGACTTCTGCATTTTAACGTGCTGGTTACCACAAACATTTACCATAACGGGCAAATGTATCGTGGAGTTAGCTTATGGCCGCTGCCGGAACCGTCGGTGCTGATGCCGATGTTGATATCGGAGTACTTTTTGCCAGCCTTTGGCGAGATCGGCTCAGAATCGTGCTTGTCGCGATTCTATTGACTGCGCTTGCTTTCGTCATCGCATCGTTGATGACGCCCCGATATCGCGCCGAAACGCGAATTCTCATTGAAACACGGGAATCGATTTTTACGCGTCCCGATGGCGAACGTACGTCCGATGCTCCGATTCTGGATCAGGAGGGGGTTCGCAGCCAGGTGGAGGTAATCAATTCGTCGGATCTTCTCAAGGCGGTGGCAAAAAAGCTTGATCTGGCGAGCCATCCGGAGTTCGCGCCCGAAGCAAGCCAGTCCCTGTTGGGGCGAATGTTGACGACTGTGGGCCTGCGTCGTGATCTCGCGGAGTTGGGCGGTGACGAGAGCGTGCTTCAATCCATGCGCGAACATCTGCAAGTCTACAATGTCGATAGCTCCCGCGTGATCGTTATCCAGTTCTCCTCCCGTGACCCCGAGCTTGCCGCCAAGGTTCCGAATGCTATCGCCGACGAATATGTTGCGCGGCAGAGCGCCGCCAAGCAGCAATCCGATACGGAGGCCGCAGACTGGCTGGAGCCTGAGATCGCGGACCTGAGCCAGCGCGTGAAGGATGCGGAGGCCAGGGTTGCGGCCTTTCGCGGATCGTCGGATTTGCTTATAGGGCAAAACAACTCCGTTCTGGCGACCCAGCAACTCTCGGAGCTTTCCTCCGAGTTGTCGCGCGTTCGTGCCAGCCGGGCAGCGGCAGAGGCGAGGGCTGCGAGTGTGCGTCAGGCGCTTCAGGCCGGAAGTTCGGTTCAAACCCTGCCCGATATCGTCGCGTCGGGACTGATGCAGCGCTTGCGCGAGCGTCAGGTACAACTGAACAACGATATTGCCGATCTTTCGACGAGCCTGCTGGAGGGGCATCCGCGCATCAAGGCCCTGCGGGCGCAACTGGCCGACCTCAATCGGCAAATGCGCGTGGAAGCGCGTAACATCCTTGAAAGTCTTGAAAAGGAAGCGGACATGGCTCGCTCCAGCGAGACAAAACTGAACCGCGACCTGAACGCCTTGAAGAGCCAGTCGGCACGGGCGGGGGAAGACGAGGTTCAGTTGCGCGCGCTGGAACGGGAGGCAGCGGCGCAACGCGCTTTGCTCGAAACCTATCTGACGCGATATCGTGAGGCTTCGTCACGCACGAGCCGTGACTATCAACCGGCCGATGCACGCGTGTTTTCACGGGCAGACGTCCCGGTGGAGCCCTATTTCCCGAAGAAAATTCCGATTGCCGCCGCCGCACTCGCGGGGTCTCTGTTGCTGATGTCCATCGTTACACTGCTGGGAGAATTGTTCAGCGGCCGGGCATTCCGGGCAAGCGCATCGGTTTCACGGCAACCCGCCGATGAGATCGTTATGCCTGGGGCCATCGCGCCCGCACCGGTTTTTGTGCCTGACCATACGGATGGCACTTCTCGCCGGACAGCATATGAAGTCGGACGGGAACTCGATCTGCAAGAGGAGACCTTCGAATTGGCAGCGGAGGTTCCGGCTGAGAACAGCCCTTCCGCCGTTGCCGACGATCTGATTGCAAGGGGTGCGAAGCGGGTGGTCATGGTGTCGCCGGAAGGCGACGAAGGATCCAGCGGCGCCGTCATGCTGGTGCGCGCGCTCGCGGATCGGGGTTTGCGGGTCGTTCTGCTGGATATGACCGGCACCGGTGCAATCGGGGAGGCCATGGCTGGCAGTGCAGATCTTTCGGGTATCACCGATCTTCTGGCATCCGACAAGCAGTTCACTGATATCATTCATGATGATCTCTATTCGGATGCTCATGTCATCCCGGCAGGCAACGCCAACCCGGCGCGCGCCATGCGCGCTGCGGAACGGTTGCCGATCATTCTCAGCGCATTGCAAACGGCCTATGACAAGGTCGTCGTTGAATGCGGCCCATCTGACCCTGACGGAGTTAAGCGCTTGCTCGTGCCCGAGGCGGAGGTCGTGATGAACGTGGTTGATCCGGACAATGCTTTTGTCGTCGAATCGAAGCGGGCCTTCAGGAAAGCCGATCTCGCTGGATTCAGGCTCTTGAGGCCGGTTTCACCGCCGCTGCCATTTCATTCAATAGGCGCTGCGTCGCAGAGCGAAAATATGCCGGGTTGATCGTCAAGGCATTCATTTCTGGCGCTTCAGAACGCGCCTCATCCGCCGAATAAACTGCCACAGAGCCTGTTGCTGCTTGAGCCTGCGTTCACCATGAACCCTCATTTGCAGGAGAGCGGCCAGCAATTTGCCTTTGGCGCTGACCCCGCGATATGTGTCGAAAAGATTGGTCTCCGTATCGCACCAATGGTGCTTGTAGGGGTCTTCCCCGATGCCGAAGCTGTAGGTGTGGATACCTCTTGCGCAACTTTCCTCGATATCCTGAAAAAAAAGGTATTCGCCGGGGCTGGCAGAGGTGAATTCATCATCGGAAATACTGCAAAATTCACTGGTTCTGACGCCCATCCATAACGAGGCGCCTATGATCGCGCGTGGAATACCCCCGATCTCAAGTGCCTTGATCTGCAGAATATCCTTCTCCGATACGATTGATAGTTCCGCCAAAGCCTTGAAAAACGTTCTGATTTTTGCATCGGCGAAAACATCCCGGATGCCTGCTTTCATCAGGCGTTTCGCCTTGATCTCATAGAAGCAATCGAGAAGGGCGTCTGCTTCACCTTTGCTGGAGGTTACGCGGATGCGGTAGTCGCCGGCCTCGCCGAACCGGCGCTCCTGCTGCCGGCGCTTCTTGAGTTTTCGCTTTGCGCTGAAGCGCTTGAGATAGCTTGCGAAATCGCGGGAAAGAGCGGCGGAAAAAACCGGATTGGGATTGGTGATGCGGTCAAGATGAAAGAGAGGATTGGAAATGCCGTCGATTTCGTTGAGTTGCCTGTCCAGTGAAATCAGGTCGATATCCGGTCGAGCCTTGTGCAGGGCCTTTAGAAGCTCTCGCATGAGATGAGGGGTCAGCGCAGCCGCACCTGATTTGACCACTACAGGGAAATTGCTGTTTGCGTGACTGCCGCCCGGAAAGCGCGCGACGGTTGCGTATCTCGTTCTGACGATTTCAAGCGGCAGAAGAAAAAACGGCTGTTCGTCGATGGACGCACCGGCAAGCACACAGTCGCTGTTGACGTGCTTCTGCCAGCACTGGACCCATTCGGCCGTTTGCGAGCGGCCACAAACCACGTTGCCATGACTGGTCATTCGATCCCAAAGGGGCAGGGCTTCACGAATACCATTGACAACAAACGTCGTCGGCGCCGTTTCCGCGGATGAAACTCTTTCTGTGCCGGCATCTGAAGAAGTCACAGTTGTATCAACCACATATCAATCCTTCGCAATCATTATCCGAATCAAACTGTTGGGCCTTATCTGCGCCGAATGGTTATGGACCTGCTTAATAGATAATGGTGAAGGAATGATCGACGCTGTGGATTTTGCTCGAAGGGCGGTCATGAGAGCCGCTTGGGCGAGCGGTGCAGCGTCGCTGGCCGGATATGCGCTTGGGGGCCTGGGTTCTATTCTCATGCTCCACCATGTGCGGCCTTCGCCATCAAGCCCGCTTGGTGTCAATGCGCACCTCACTGTGACACCCGACTTTCTGGACCAGATCATCTCCGCACTCAAGCAGGATGGCATTGATCTCATATCGATGGACGAACTGGTTGAACGCTTGTCGACCGGCAGAACGTCCGCGAGGCGTTTCGCAACCTTTACCCTGGATGACGGCTATCGCGACAATCTCCAACATGCTTGGCCCGTCTTCAAAAAACACGACGTACCGTTCACGATATACATAGCTCCCGGCCTGATCGATGGCAGCGCCATTCTTTGGTGGGAGATACTGGAACAGGTTGTTTCGGCGGCGCTTTCAATGACTGTGCCGGGGCATGGAATTATGCGTTGCGCCTCAATTGAGGAAAAACAGCACGTTTATGGGCTGCTGCTGGCTTACCTGACGAGCGAGGTTGCCGAGCAGGACCAATTTTCCGTTGTCCGTTCCATGGCGGAGCGGCATGGGGTTGACTGGGCCGCCTTTGGCCCGGAAAACCTGTTGAACTGGGCGGAAATTCGCCAACTCGCTTCTGAACCGCTGTGCACGATCGGATCGCACGGTATCAATCATTATGCGCTGAAGCGCCTGCCGGAGATCAAGGCGGTTGAAGAACTGCGCGGCGCCGTTGATCTGATCGAGTTCCACACGGGAAAACGTCCGGCTCATCTGGCCTACCCCTATGGCTATGAAACGGCTGTCGGGGAGCGCGATGTGGAACTCGCTTCGCGCGTGGGATTGTCGAGTGCTGTAACGACGCGTCACGGAACGATCCAGAGAGCGCATCGCAATCATATTCACGCCCTGCCGCGCATTTCCCTGAATGGACGTTTTCAGGATATTACCTATCCGCGGGTGATGATGACGGGCTTCACCACACTTCTTGCAAACCGCGGCCGGCGGGTTGTGACCGTCTGAACCCGTTCAGTTGTCTTCCGAAACCGGACGCTCCATCCATTTTATGATGAACATCGCTGGCACCACCCAGAGAACGCCCGTGCCTATGAAATAAGCCAGATGAACCCAGGCGCTGGATTGCGCAAGGGTGGCCACAGCGACGGCTGTCGCAACGATTGCATAGGTTATAACCAGAGTGACCAACGCGATCATTCCGATAAATTTTCTGAGCCTGAGCGGCATTTTCATTCCTGCATACCTCGCTTTGGTTGGTCCTAACCCGCCGGGATGGATACGAAAAGAGAAAAAACAATAATCCGGCCTCAAAACGCGACGGCATGTCACGTGGTGTCCGGTCTTGTTATTGCAGTCCCGATGCGGCACCTATCCCTGCAAAGACAGGAGAGTTCTTATGACGGCTGCAACGCTGGGAAGCGGAATTGCTACGACCATCGAAAGAGAAAGGCGCAATCGCCGTGCCGTGCGCATATGGCTTTACGCCGTGTTGCTGGTGCTGATTGCAATCATTCTGGTGGGTGGCGCGACCCGCATGACCGGATCCGGCCTGTCTATTACGGAATGGAAGCCGATCCATGGCGTCATTCCGCCGCTAAACGCGGCCGAGTGGCAGGAAGAATTCGATAAGTACAGGCAAATCCCCCAGTACCAGCAGATCAACAAGGGCATGAGCCTTGACGAGTTCAAGACGATCTTCTGGTGGGAATGGGCACATCGCATTCTCGCGCGCGGCGTCGGCTTTCTGGTGGCGATACCGTTGCTTTTCTTCTGGGTGACCGGACGGTTGGAACGGCATCTGAAGCCGAAGCTTGTCGGCATTCTCGCTCTTGGCGGGCTTCAGGGCGCTATCGGCTGGTGGATGGTGGCTTCCGGGCTCAGTCAGCGGGTGGATGTCAGCCAGTACCGCCTTGCTACCCACCTGACCACTGCCTGTGTCATTTTTGCAGCCGTGATGTATGTCGCGCGCGGGCTCGCCGAATATACGGAACGCCCGGCTGATCGATCAATACAACGATTTGCTGGCTGGCTGGTCGTGCTGGTCTTCATCCAGATCTATCTTGGCGGTCTCGTTGCCGGACTTGATGCCGGCATGACCTACAACACATGGCCCTTGATGGACGGTGCAATCATTCCGGGCGATCTTCTGGTGATGCAGCCGGTCTGGCATAATTTCTTTGAAAATCCGAAAACTGTGCAATTCGTGCATCGGATGGTCGCATACGCGGTTCTGGTCGCT
This sequence comes from Phyllobacterium sp., assembly GCA_050726055.1. Lineage (GTDB taxonomy): Bacteria > Pseudomonadota > Alphaproteobacteria > Rhizobiales > Rhizobiaceae > Phyllobacterium. Next base: position 41,818 of record JBOHIW010000007.1, read on the forward strand.
GCGATCTGGCACATGATCGCTACGAAGCGTCAGGCGCCTGGAACGACGCACAAGCGTCGCGCTTTCGTGCTGGCGCATATCATCATGGCGCAGGCGCTGATCGGTATCATGGCCCTTGTGTCTCAAGTTCCGATCCAGTGGGGACTTGCGCATCAGGCGGGTGCGATTGTGGTGCTCGGTTTTGCCGTGGCGCATTGGCGCGCCACCAAGGGGGCTTTCGAAGGTGAGACGAAAATCACGAAGGCTGATAACGCCATAGAACCCGTTTGATGGCTTTGGCGACATCAAGGCCCCGGTCGGCTTCCTGACCGTCACCGTCTTCCGCGTGCCAGGAGGCGGCCAGACATGCATGAACGAAAGCAAATTCGAGAATCGTGACGGCCTCCCGGCCCAGCGTTTGCGAAAACATGCTGGCCAGATCCGAAATACGGTTTTCGCTTGTCCGCAGATCGTTCCGGTCCAACGGGTTATAGAACATGTTGGCGACCTCATAGGCCGGGTCGCCAAGCAGGCCCTTCGGGTCGATCGCCAGCCAGCCGCGTGCCGAAAGCATGATGTTTCCATGGTGCAGGTCGCCATGGAGAGGCTTGATATCCTGCTCGTTCGCCAGCAGATTTTCAGCAATCCGGGCCGCTTCGACATAAAGGCTTGGCTTCTTGCTTTGCGGCTCGCTGTTCGCGCGGGCGAAGAGAGAGGCAAAGCGATCTCCCAGTCTTTGCAGTTCTTTCGGTGGGCTGTAACTCGATCCTGTGTGAACGCGATTGAGCACGTCGATCATGATCGCGGTTGCTGCTTCATCGCCATAATCGTTCAGGTGATCGAGCAGCGTGCGCTTGCCGGCATATTCCAGAAGCTGATTTTCATGATCGCGCGATAACAACTCGACGCACCCGGCACCGCGCCGCCAGGCGAGAAAATCAGCACCGCGCATCTCATCCTTCAGCCCTGCGTCGGTGAGTTGCTTGACGATTGCCAGCCTTCCATCCCGAAGCCTGACATTGAAAATTCGGCTTGTCACGCTCTGAGAGAGCAGGAGATGGTCAGAGATACTCCAGTGTTCCGGAAATATCTCCGATGTTGCATCAGCCATTAAGCATCAGGTCCAGATTCTGGACAGCGGCACCGGATGCCCCTTTGCCGAGATTGTCCAGCAAAGCAACAAGATTGACCTGTCCCTGTCCTTCAGTACCGAAAACATAGAGCTTCATGATATCCGTATCGCGAAGCTCTTCCGGGTCGAGGCGCGAAAGTCCTTTGATTTCCGCCTGCGAAACCACCTGTACGATATTCTGTCCTTCATAATGCGCGGAGAGTGCATCGTGAATATCGGAGAGGGTAACGGCGCCGTTGAGCTCATCCAGGAAAAGCGGAACCTGAACGATCATGCCCTGGGCAAACCGGCCAACACTTGGCGAAAACAGCGGGCGGCGATCCAGCAGACCATGCAGTTTCAATTCGTTGACATGCTTGTGCTGCAACGGAAGGCCATAGAGAAAATGGTTCGCGGAAATATGGTCGGGATGGGAAGTTTCTTCCATCTGGGCGATCATCTGCTTCCCTCCGCCAGTGTATCCCGAAACAGCGTTGACGCTAAGCGGATAGTCGGCGGGCAGTATACCGGCATCGCGTAAGGGCCGGACGAGCGAAATCGCGCCGGTGGGATAGCAGCCCGGATTGGCGACGAGGCGCGCCGAGGCGATTTTTGCACGCTGGGCCTTGTCGAGTTCGGCGAAACCATAGGCCCAATCCGGATGGACCCGGTGCGCCGTCGACGTATCAATGACCCGCGTGGAATTATGGCCTTCAAGAATTGCGACGGCTTCTTTCGACGCATCGTCCGGCAGGCAGAGCAGGGCGACATCCGCCTCCTTGAGCAGATCGGCGCGCATGTCCTTGTTGCGGCGCTCCGCTTCGGGAATGGAAAGAACAGTCAGATCTTCACGTCCGGCAAGGCGTGTACGGATCTGCAAACCCGTTGTTCCGTGTTCGCCATCGATGAAAATCTTCGGTTTCATGGTTTCTTAGCCTTCTTTTCTGCAAGCAGTCCCAAATAATACATCGCAATCGTCGCGCCTGCGATCGCGGTTATATCGGCATGATCATAGGCCGGCGCAACCTCTACCACATCAGCGCCGACAATATTCAATCCTTCGAGCTTCCGGAGTACCGAGAGCATTTTCGCGCTTGACGGGCCGCCCGCGACCGGCGTTCCGGTTCCGGGCGCATAGGCAGGGTCAAGGCAATCGATATCGAACGTGAGATAGACGGGGCGACCGGCTGTGCGCCGATGGATTTCCCGCGCGATATCTTCGGCGCTCATATCCTCCACTTCATATCCATAAAGCATCTTGATGCCGCAATCGTCAGGCGCATGGGTACGGATGCCGATCTGGATCGAGCTTGCCGGATCGATGACGCCATCGCGAGCCGCCCGTCCGACGAAGGAACCATGGTCAATGCGCTTTCCGTCGTCGAACCATGTGTCCTGATGCGCATCGAACTGAACCAGCGCCAGCGGGCCATGTTTCGCCGCATGGGCTTTCAACACCGGCCACGTGACAAAGTGGTCTCCACCAAGGGAAAGCAGGAATGCGCCCGCATTCAGGATCTTCGTGGCTTCCTTTTCGATGGTCACCGGTGTTTTCCAGTGATTGCCGTAATCCAGCAGGCAATCGCCATAGTCGATGACGGCCAGATCGGCAAAAAGGTCACGATGGAATGGATATTGCGGGTCGTTATCGAAGATCGCCGACGCGCGCCGGATGGCTTGCGGACCGAATCTTGCGCCCGGTCGATTGGATACGGCCGCGTCGAAGGGGATGCCCCAGACAACGGCATCGACGCCTTTAAGACTTTTTGAATAGCGTCGGCGCATAAAGGAAAGAACGCCCGCATGTGTTGGATCCGTCGCGGCGCTGGTCAGGCTGCGAGCGGTAAAGGCATGATCAATGGTTTTTGAAGCCATGGGGCGATCCTTTAATGAGATATGCCAGCACTACAGAAACGGAAATCAAAATGCCAGTCCTTGTAAGCGGGCTTTGATCTGTTGATTGTGCGGAACGGGACAGGGGGGGTAGAATATGGCAGAGGCTGGCGCAATCGAAACGGGAAGGGCAGCCTACGATACCGCTCATCCGGTTCGTGTGGCAGAGCGCTACGAGGCGCTCGATTCGTGGCGGGGTATCAGCGCACTTCTGGTGGTGCTGTTCCATTTTCCCGCGAGGAACTATCTTTCCGATGCCGCGTTCATGAAATCCGGATTCCTGTTTGTGGATTTCTTCTTCGTGCTTTCCGGCTTTGTAATCGCGTCTGCCTATTCGACGAGGTTGACGAGCGGAACGGACGTGAGGAGATTTATCTTTATCCGCTTTGGTCGGCTTTATCCGCTCCATTTTTTCATGCTCTGCGCTTTCGTGGCTTTTGAACTGGTCAGGCTTCTGGTTCCGCAACTCGCTGGCAACGGCGAGCCGCCATTCACCGGCGCGACCAATATACAGAGCCTCGTGTCCAATGTTTTGATGATTCACGGATGGGGCTTTGAAAACCAGTTGACGTGGAACTCCCCAAGCTGGAGCATTTCCACCGAGTTTTTCGCCTACCTCTTTTTCGCCTTTGCGATCTCCATCATAGGCAAGGGGGGCTGGTTGTTATTCCTGTCGATGGCGATCGTCGGACCGGTGGTCCTCTATGCTTTTTCACCCAATCTGATGGATGCGAGCTATGATTATGGGCTCGTTCGTTGCCTTTACGGGTTTTCGCTCGGCGTTTTGCTTTTCGGCTTTCAGGGACGGAAAATAAGAAACGAACGCTCGGCTTTGCTGGCCGACGGGGCGCGTGGCGGGCAATACATGCGCTGGACCTTGATCGAGGTGGCGATGATTGCGGCGATTGTCGTGTTCGTCATTTTCTGCGGCTCAAATAGGGCCGGTGTCGCGGCGCCTTTCGTGTTCGTGCTCGCAATCTATGTTTTCGCGCATGAAGGGGGCTGGTTCAGCGGACTGCTGCTGAAGCGGCCGTTCCTCTGGCTCGGAACGATTTCCTACTCAGTGTATATGGTGCATATTTTCGTGCAGGGGCGGATGATCAATGCGGCGACCCTGCTCGACAGGGTTGCCGGAACCAGCCTTTTGGGCGAGATTCAGATGCACGGCTTTTCGCAGATCGGGCTGGCGCCTGGAAACCCGGTTCTGGGGCTGGCTCTGACCTTGCTGATGGTTGCCGGCGTGCTTGTCAGCGCCTGGTTCACATGGCGCTTTGTTGAAATGCCGGCGCTTTGGTGGTTTCGGCGACAGGCCATGCGGATTTTCTGAGCGGAAACCGGAACCGGGCACAAATAAAAACCGCGGGCTTTTGACCCGCGGTTTTCGTAACGTGAAGGCTTCGAATGTGGTCGATTAACGCTTCGAGAACTGGAAGGAGCGGCGAGCTTTGGCCTTGCCGTACTTCTTACGTTCAACAACGCGGCTGTCGCGCGTCAGGAAGCCGCCCTTCTTCAGAACGCCGCGCAGTTCCGGCTCGAAATAGGTCAGAGCCTTGGAAATGCCGTGACGAACCGCACCAGCCTGGCCGGAAAGACCGCCGCCAGCAACGGTAGCGACAACGTCGTACTGTTCATTGCGGTTTGCAGCGACGATTGGCTGACGCAGGATCATCTGCAGAACCGGACGAGCGAAGTACTTGTCCATTTCCTTGTCGTTGACGATGATCTTGCCGGAGCCCGGCTTGATCCAGACGCGCGCAACGGCGTCCTTGCGCTTGCCGGTCGCGTAGGCGCGACCGAGCGAGTCGAGCTTCTGGACATGCACCGGAGCTTCCGGCTGTGCGGACACGGCGATTGCGCCGAGTTCTTCGAGCGAGTTAAGCTCAGCCATGATTATGCAGTCCTCTTGTTCTTAGAGTTCAGCGCGCCGACGTCGAGTATTTCGGGCTGCTGTGCTTCGTGGGGATGGTTGGTGCCTGCGTATACGCGCAGGTTCTTCATCTGGCGACGGCCGAGCGGGCCGCGTGGAACCATGCGCTCGATGGCCTTTTCGACAACGCGCTCGGGGAAACGACCTTCAAGGATCTGCTTTGCAGTACGTTCCTTGATGCCGCCCGGATGGCCGGTGTGCCAGTAGTAAACCTTGTTGGCAACCTTGTTGCCGGTCAGCGCGACCTTGTCGGCATTGATGATGATGACATTGTCACCGTCGTCGACATGCGGAGTGAAGGTTGGCTTGTGCTTGCCGCGCAGAATGTTTGCGACGATGGAGGCCAGGCGACCTACGACGATATTCTCGGCGTCGATCAGGATCCACTTCTTCGTCACATCCTCCGGTCGTTGGGAGAAAGTTTTCATGAGTTTGTCCTCAAACTGATCCTTCAATGAAGAAGGCTTTTCTTGTTGCTTCGATTGTCGGTCCGGCGCAAACCGGTCAGGCAAACAGGACCGCAAAGGCATTATCCTTGCAGTCACGCGGCTCAATACAAGTCCGGTCGTCTCAAGTCAAGAAATCAAGAATGCTGGTTGCAAAATTAGACAAGTAAAATCAATAGTTTAAAAATAAGGTATTATAATACCGTATAAATTTCTTCCTTTTTGCCCGCCGTTTGCGTGGTTCTCAACCGTTTCCGGTGCTGATATGACGTCGCGTCGCAGCACAAACAACCCAAGGAGCCATCGGTGAAGCTGTTTAAAGCCCTGACCATTTCAACAGGCATTCTTCTCGCGGGCCTGATCTGGACCGAAAGCGCCATGTCGCAGGAACGCATGCGCTTGCCGCCGGGATCCTATCGCGAAACATGCGACCGGCTTGATATCCGCCGCGACGAATTTGGCGAACCCGTATTGGTTGGCGTATGCCGGAGCCGTGACGGACGGCCTCGCCGGACATCCGTCTCATTGCTCTGTCGCGGAGAGATCGTCAACGAGAACGGTCATTTGCGTTGTGACCAACGCGGACCGGGGTCTCATGGCGGCAACAGGCCGGGAGCAGGGCCAGATTGGAACGGCGATGACAATTTTGGAAGACCGCCGCGCCTGAGGGCTCCGATTACGATCTACGAGCATAAGAATTTTCGGGGGCGGAGTGTCACGATCGACGGTCCGATTCGCGATCTGAAGCGGGTGCGGATGAACGGCATGATTACATCGGTTCGAATTCCGCGCGGTGCAGGCGCCTGGGAATTCTGCGACCGCTCCAATTTCCGTGGCCGCTGCCAGGTTCTCGATGGTTCGCTCGATAATTTCCACCGGATCGACCTGAACGATTCCGTATCGTCGGTACGACCGGTACGCTGAACTATCGCGACGAAGGGGGGATGGAGTAGGTCGCCGTTGCATGGGCGACGAGATCGCCTTCGCCCCCTTGCGTCATCAGGATTTCAACCACGGCCAGCCGCTTGCCCAGTTTCAGAAGGCGGGCCGTGGCATCCACGCTTCCCAATCCCGGTTTGCGCAGGAAATTGATGTTGAGATTGGTCGTGACAGCGAGCGCGACGGGGCCGATATGCGCAAGAATCACGGCATAGGCGGCAAGGTCGGCAAGAGTGAACAATGTAGGGCCCGACACTGTTCCGCCGGGCCTGAGATGGCGATCGCCGGGATCAAGGCGCATACTGGCGAAACCCGGGCCGATTTCGGTAATAGTGTAGTGCGGTCCATCGGCATTCACCTGCGAGAACTCTCTGGTGAAAAAATCTGTCAGATCGTGCCGGTTCATCACCGGGTTGAGGTCTGGCATCAATAATTCCTCCGCTTTTTTCTTCCATAATTCATTGCTATTGGTAGCGGCAGGTTTTGACTTTGCAAAGTTGGACGGAAGGATGAGTGGCGCAAGCGGAACTGAATGTTTATCGGGTGCCCTCCGTCGCATTGTTTTGCGATTGATGGGCGTCGGCATCATTCTGTCGCTCGTTTTACCAAATGCTGCGGGTCAATCGGTCACGCCATCATCGCCCCCGGCTTTCTCCAATTTGCTGTCCGGGCAACAGGTTGTCCTCGACGAAGACAGAATTGAACGTTTTATCGCCAGCTACACGAAGATCCACGAAGAGGCCATCGCGCCGCAGGACAATCCGGCTTCGTTCGACACCCCGGATGATGAGGCGCGGCCAGTCGCCGAACTTGACAGGGCTGTGCAGGAGTTCGGTTTTTCGTCATTCAATGATTGGCAACAGACCACGGATTCAATCATGATCGCCTATCATTGGAAAAGCCGTTCCGAGCTTGCGTCGGAGGTAGACGAAGCAGAACGCGACATCGCGATGATGACGACCATTACCGATGATGAGAAAGCAGGTCTGGTCGCGGGATTGAGGGAAGCGCTCGCATCGTTGCAGAAGGTCGAGCCAACGAAGGAAAATCTCGCTGCGGTCGAGCCTTATCGTATCCGGCTGAAAGCAGTTTTTGAACCGGAAGATCAATAGGATTTTGAGTGGAGGTCAGCATGGCGGAGGTTATCAGCATGAGATCGGGGGAGGAAGAAGCGCCCATAGGCGAGCAGTTGCGGGACGGTGTACTGAGATTGACCCTCCAGAATCCGCCGGCAAACGCCCTGTCGATCAAGCTCATGAAAGCCCTGCTTTCGATGCTGGAGCAAGCTCGTTCAAACGATGCTGTCCGGGTCATCGTGATTGACGCGGCGGGCAAGCTGTTTTCAGCGGGCCATGACCTGAAGGAAATGACGGCGCACCGTTCCGATGTCGATCGCGGCCGGGCGTTTTTCGAAAAGACGATGCGGCTCTGTGCGGAGGTCATGCAGGCGATTGTCAATCATCCGAAACCCGTTATCGCCGCCGTCGATGGGCTGGCGACAGCCGCCGGTTGCCAGCTTGTCGCGTCCTGCGATCTGGCGATCTGCACGGATTCCTCCACGTTCTGCACGCCGGGTGTGAATATCGGCCTGTTCTGTTCGACGCCGATGGTAGCCCTGTCGCGCAATACCTCGCGCAAGCAGGCGATGGAAATGTTGCTGACGGGCGAGACGATCGATGCATCCACTGCGCGGGAATTCGGTCTGGTCAACCGTGTCGTGCCAAAGCAATACCTGAATCAGATTGTGATGAAATATGCGCAAGTCATTGCTTCCAAATCGCCTTTGACGCTGAAGATTGGAAAGGAGACATTCTATCGTCAGGTGGAGATGACGCTTCCCGAAGCCTATGACTACGCCGCCGGTGTCATGGTCGAGAACATGCTCGCACGCGACGCCGAAGAGGGGATTTCCGCCTTTCTGAACAAGCGCCATCCGGAGTGGAAGGGTGAGTAGCGCCCCACCGTTGAGCGCGGCTTCCGAATAAGCACAGCCTCTATAGCTGGGAAAACAACGTGAACCACGATCATTATTCGATTGAGTATATTTCAGACATTCTTCATTCGGTCAGGACGATTGCGATGGTGGGAGCCTCTCCGAAAGAGGCGCGTCCCGTTTTCGGTGTGATGAAATTCCTTCTCGCAAGAGGCTATCACGTCATTCCGGTCAATCCGGGGCAGGCGGGCAAGGAAATACTCGGGCAGATGACCTATGCCCGGCTGGCGGACATACCGGCGCCGATCGACATGGTGGACGTATTTCGCGCATCCGACGCCATCGCGGGGGTGGTTGACGAAACGCTCGCATTGGATCCTTTGCCGAAGGTGATCTGGATGCAGCTTGGCATCCGCAACGACGAGGCGGCCCGCAGGGCAGAGGCAAGGGATGTGCGGGTTGTAATGAACCGATGCCCGGCCATTGAATGGCAACGCCTTCTCTCATAAGCCATCGGGAAGAAATTTATTTCCTTGGCATTTATTTCCGGCTGCGGCCAGGATCAGGCAACGATATTTGAAACCTTCGGAGGAAACATGACACAGAGAATTCCCGGAATTGAAACCCTGGCCGTCCATGCCGGTGCAAAGCCAGACCCCGCAACGGGAGCACGGGCAACGCCGATCTATCAGACGACCTCCTATGTTTTTGACAGTGCCGACCATGCGGCTGCTCTCTTCGGCTTGCAGCAATTCGGCAACATCTACACGCGGATCATGAATCCGACGCAGGCGGTTGTGGAGGAGCGCGTCGCCGCGCTGGAAGGCGGAACGGCGGCGCTGGCGGTAGCCTCGGGCCATGCGGCGCAGTTCCTCGTGTTCCACACGCTGATGCGTCCGGGCGATAATTTCATTGCCGCCAACAGGCTTTACGGCGGTTCGATGAATCAGTTTGGCAACGCGTTCAAGTCGTTTGACTGGCACGTGCGCTGGGCCGACACGGATCATCTGTCGTCCTTCGAAAAGCAGATCGACGAGCGCACGCGCGCTATTTTCATCGAGAGTATCGCCAATCCGGGCGGCGTCGTGGTGGATATCGAGGGCATCGCGGACATCGCGCATCGCCATGGAATACCGCTGATCGTCGACAATACGCTGGCCTCGCCCTATCTGATCCGCCCGATCGAGCATGGCGCGGATATCGTTGTCCACTCGATGACCAAGTTCCTTGGCGGTCATGGCAATTCGGTTGGCGGCATTCTTGTCGATGGCGGCACGTTCGACTGGTCGAAATCCGGCAACTATCCGTCCCTGTCCGAACCGCGCCCGGAATATGCGAGTGTCGTCATTCATGAAACCTTCGGCAATATCGCCTTCGCCATCGCAGCCCGCGTGATCGGGCTTCGCGATTTCGGCCCCGCCATCTCGCCGTTCAACGCCTTCCTGATCCAGACCGGCATCGAGACGCTGCCGCTGCGGATGCAGCGCCATGTGGACAATGCGCTGGCCGCAGCGAAATGGCTGCTGGCGCATGAAAAGGTGGCATGGGTCAGCTATGCCGGGCTTCCCGCGGACCGCTATCACAAGCTGCAACGCAAATACGCGCCGAAGGGCGCTGGCGCCGTCTTCACGTTCGGCCTGAAAGGTGGTTACGACGCGGGCGTCAAATTCGTGGAAAGCCTCGAATTGTTCTCGCATCTGGCCAATATCGGCGACACGAAATCGCTGGTCATTCATCCGGCATCCACGACCCATCGGCAGTTGAGTGACGAACAGAAGGTCGCGGCCGGGGCCGGGCCGGATGTTGTTCGCCTGTCTATCGGCATCGAGAATATCGAGGATATTATCGCCGATCTCGAACAGGCACTGGCGAAGGCTGGCTGACACATGAGCGAACCACGTTTCCTCCGTATCGATATTGGCGCGAATGATGCGGAGGAGGGCGCGCCGCTGCCGGAGCGTGTCATCTCCGGCGATCCGCGTTTCAAGACCTGGAACGCGGAAGAGGCCGCGGGCGGGCTCTATGCCGGCGTGTGGGAAGCCACGCCCGGCAAATGGCGCGTGGAATACGACGAGTGGGAGTTCTGCCATATCCTTTCGGGACACTCGATCATTACCGAGGACGGCGGTACGCCTCATTCGATTCGCACCGGCGACAGTTTCATTCTGAGACCCGGCTTCAAGGGAAGCTGGGAAGTCATTGAAACGACTCGCAAGGAATATGTAATCCGGCTCTGACGGGCGCGATTTGCTCGGTTCCTGATGTTGGCCCCGGGCGTTGGCGCGGCGTCGCCGTTCCGGCATGGATGGCCGGGTCAAGCCCGGCCATGACGAATCTGGGATGGTGTGCCTGATGAAGTGCGAAGGCCTATGCTTTCATCGGATAGTTGTTCTGTCGCCTTGCCATCATCGGTATCATCTGCGTCGCCACTCTCCTTGCGCTCCCTCGCCATCATAGTCCGTTCCGATCGGGTACTATTCTAACGGTGTGATTTTCACCACCGGCGCGTGTCGCCGTTCCGGCATGGGTTCCCGACCCAGGGCCGGGAATGACGAGGATTGGATATATCATCCGCGACAGCAATCGCCTCGCGCTTCCTCTCCATCGTCATGGCCGGGCCTGACCCGGCCATCCATGCCTGACCGGCAGAGGGTGGGGCAGCATGTCAAAGAGCGGGATTGCGCGCACGCCAGCGCCACCACCGGCGGCAGGCCGTGAGCGTATGAAACAGGGAAGCGGGCGATCTTCGGTTCACCGCTGGCGGGATTTGATAATGGTGATCCGAAGATCGCCGCTCGGTGTTTATCCGGTCTCAGTCGGGGTTTCAGACCTCTAGAAGAGCTTGGTGGACTTGCCATCGCATGAAGCACGGGGGTTCGCCCAGCCCGGCACACCGGCGGCTTGTCAGGCCGCCGTCGCGAATTTGCTCACCACTCTACAGCGCGCCATTCGCGGCGCTCCGCAGTCCAGTCTCACAACCGACCGGATCCCGGCTCCGGAAGGACCGTCACCTTCCTTTACCGATCACCGCCAGCCGCCCGGTTCGTCCGGTTCTAGACCCGGTCCCCATGCGGCTGGTGCGCCCATTATGCCGCCGCCGGCCAAAGCGTGGATAGATTGCCGTGAGAAATTTGATAGTGGTTTGAATTTAAATGATAAAAATTACCACTCAACGACAAGTCTATCCAGCCCATGGAAATGATAAGTGTCGCGGTAGCGGGGCGTTTCGGCAAGGCGAAGGCCGGGCAGTCGATCAAACAGCGCTTTCAGGGAGGTCTGTAGCTCAAGCCTCGCCAGTGGCGCGCCGATGCAGAAATGGATGCCAGCGCCGAAGGAGGCATTCTTCTGGTCGCTTCGGTCCGGGCGGAAAGCGTGCGGCGCCTCGAAAGCGAGCGGATCGCGGTTGGCCGCGCCGAGCATCAGCCCGATCTGCTGGCCGGGCTCGATGATGATGCCGCCGTCAAGCTCGACCCGTTCATAGGCATAGCGCATGAACATATGCAGCGGCGCATCGAAGCGCAGGCATTCCTCGACGGTTTTGGCCGCAGATGCGTCATCCGCGAACAGTGCGGCGGGGTTCGATCCGCTTTCAAGAATGGTTTTGACGGCATTGCCGGTCTGGTGGACGGTGGCTTCGTGTCCCGCATTGAGGAGCAGGATCGCCGTCGTGATCAATTCGTCTTCCGAAAGCTTTGCGCCTTCTTCTTCCGCCGCGATCAGAAGGCTCAGCAGATCGTCGCGCGGCTCCTTGCGCCGCCGGTTGGTGTAGTCGCGAAGGAAGCCGGAAAATTCAGCCGCCGCCCGATTGGCGTTCTCCTCCGTCACGCGGTCGCGCCCATGCATATACATGGCAACCATGCGATGCGACCAGTCCAGCAGTTGCGGGGCGGATTCGGTCGGGGCGCCGAGCATTTCGGCAATCACCGTAACGGGAATGGGAGCGGCGAAAGCGGGGAGGAGGTCTACGCTCCTGTCTGCCTCGAAACGGTCGATCAGTTCATGCGCCAGCGCTTCCACGCGTGGGCGCAGCCGCTCCACCTGCCGGGAAACGAAGGCGCGGTTGACGAGCGTTCGCAGGCGCGTATGCGTCGGCGGCTCCAGCTCCAGCATGGAATAGCGCTCGACATGGTCGAAGTCCTTCAGGTGCGCGCGATCACCGGCGATGCCCTGACAATCTGCCTCGCTGTCGCGGTTTTCCCGGCCAAAACGCCGGTCACGCAAGAGACGGTTGACATCGTCATAGCCTGAGAAACACCAGAAACCGTAATTTTCCCAATAGAATGCACGGGATTTCTCGTGAAATTGCGCATAGGCCGCATAAGGGTTTTGAACGAAGGCATCGTCATGCGGGTCGAGGCGGACCTGGGATGTCTTCGAGTTTATGTGAAGAGATGGGACTGCATTCGAAAGCGTATTCATGGTGGTTTCATAGCAGTGGCCCGAATGGCAGCGCCAGAGGCATTTCCCATTGCGCCCGCAAATATTTAATGTTTGATCAAATCTGCCGCGATCAATGGAGGGGAGCATGAAGGTCATCATCGTCGGAGCAGGCATCGCCGGACTGTCGACGGCATGGTCGCTGACCAAGGCCGGGCATGACGTAACGCTGATCGAGCAAGGCCCCATTCCCAATCCGCTGGCCGCCTCCGGCGATCATCATCGCATCATCCGCCGCGCCTATGGCAAGGCTGGCGGCTATGCCGACGCCATTACCGAAGCCTACGAGGCATGGGATGCGCTTTGGCTTGATCTGGGCGAGAAGCATCTCGACCCGCGCGGCTTCATTTGCATTTCGCGCGAGGCGGGTGACGAGGCTGAAGATCATCTCAACGGGATGAGGGAGGGCGGATATCCCTTGCAACTGTTCTCCCCCGAAGAGGCGATCATCCGTTATCCCTTTCTGGAGCGTGGCACATTTCGCTATGCCTTCTTTTCGCCGGATGGTGGAGCGCTGCATTGCCGCCGGATCGCCAGCGGCATGGCACGATGGCTCCGGGCAAACGGCGCGGCGCTGCTGGAGGATTCGCACGTCATCGACGTGAATACGGCGAGCGCAAGCGTGCGGCTGGCCGACGGATCGACGCTGAATGCCGATCGGGTCATCGTGACGGCCGGGGCCTGGGTGCTCAAGCTTTTCCCCGAACTTGTGACCAGCCTCACGACCTATCGCACGGCGGTCGTCTATCTCGAGGCGCCAGCGGATCTTCGGGCGGCATGGAATGAAGCACCCGTCGTGCTGGATATCGGCGGCCGGATGGATGGCTATATCATCCCGCCAACCGGCGGGGCGGGTCTGAAGTTCGGTTCCGGTCATCACCGGTTCCAGACGATGGATGCCAATTTTCGCCGGACGCCGGAAGCGGGCGAGGGAGAGGCGATACGCGATCTTTTCGCGCCGCCCTTTGCCCGCCTGTCGGAATACCGCGTGAAAGATGTGGTGACATGCGCCTATACATTCACCAGAGACGAGACGTTTTTCACCACGGAGTTCGATCGGTGCCTGATCGTGTCGGCCTGTTCCGGACACGGCTACAAGTTTGGCGCTGCCGTCGGCCGGCGGGTCGCCCGCTGCATTGATGACGGCAACTTCGAGGCACTGAAAGGCTGGCTGCGGGCCGAAAGCGCAGCTTGAGTTCACCAAGTGAGGCCACGCATCTTGCGAAACCGCATCCTGTCGCCTTATGTATGGCATTGACCTATGCGCGAATCGGATGTTTCCGTCGATAGCGCTTCCCCCTCCCGTACGCAGAGGCCAATCAATGAGAGACCCGATCGATACCGCTATGCAACTTGTGCCGATGGTCGTCGAGCAGACGAATCGCGGCGAGCGGGCTTATGACATTTTTTCGCGGCTCCTGAAGGAGCGCATCATCTTCATCAACGGTCCGATCGAAGATGGCATGGCTTCGCTGGTCTGCGCGCAGCTCCTGTTCCTTGAATCGGAAAATCCGAAGAAGGAAGTGGCGCTCTACATCAATTCACCGGGTGGCGTCGTGACCTCCGGCATGGCGATCTACGATACGATGCAGTTCATTCGTCCTGCCGTTTCGACGCTTTGCTTCGGTCAGGCGGCGTCCATGGGGTCGCTGTTGCTGACCGCAGGCGCGAAGGACATGCGCTTTGTGCTGCCCAACGCGCGCATCATGCTGCATCAGCCTTCGGGTGGTTTCCAGGGGCAGGCTTCGGATATCGAGCGCCACGCCCAGGATATCATCAAGATGAAGCGCCGTCTCAACGAGATCTATGTGAAACACACGGGTCGCGACTATGAGACTATTGAACGGACCCTTGATCGTGACCATTTCATGTCGGCGCAGGAAGCGCTCGAATTCGGGCTGATCGACAAGGTTATCGAATCGCGTACCGCAATCGAGGATGACGCGAAAGCCTGAAGAATCGTCTGAAACGGCTGGCCGGACATGGTGTGGACATGTTTTTTGTCCACCAGTGCGGCTTTTCTGTCACAAACTTCACTTGCACGGGAAGCGGCAGGCGTTACGTTAAGTTTATGTTGAGGTTCAGGATTCAAGCTCTTTCGGAAAGGCCCGGAAACATGGGCGACGTGTTTGAGTCTTGGGTCCGGACTGCGCCTCTGGCACAATGAATGCAAGGATTTCGATGATCCCAGGCGAAATCCGTACTGAAAGGAAACTGCAATGAGCAAAGTCAGCAGCGGCGGCGGCGATTCCAAGAATACGCTTTATTGCTCGTTTTGCGGCAAAAGCCAGCACGAGGTGCGCAAGCTGATCGCCGGCCCGACCGTTTTCATCTGCGATGAGTGCGTCGAGCTGTGCATGGACATTATCCGCGAGGAAAACAAGTCCTCGATGGTCAAGTCGCGCGAAGGCGTTCCGACGCCTCAGGAAATCATGGCTGTCCTCGATGACTATGTCATCGGGCAGGGCCATGCCAAGCGCGTGCTGTCAGTTGCGGTTCACAATCACTACAAGCGCCTTGCCCATGCATCGAAGAACAACGACGTGGAACTGGCGAAGTCCAACATCCTGCTCGTCGGGCCGACCGGTTGCGGCAAGACCTATCTTGCCCAGTCGCTGGCGCGCATCATCGACGTGCCTTTCACGATGGCCGACGCGACAACGCTGACCGAAGCCGGCTATGTGGGCGAGGATGTCGAGAACATCATCCTCAAGCTGCTTCAGTCCGCCGACTACAATGTGGAACGCGCCCAGCGCGGTATCGTCTACATCGATGAAGTGGACAAGATCAGCCGCAAGTCTGACAATCCGTCGATAACGCGCGATGTATCGGGCGAGGGCGTCCAGCAGGCACTGCTGAAGATCATGGAAGGCACGGTGGCTTCCGTTCCGCCACAGGGCGGGCGCAAGCATCCGCAGCAGGAATTCCTGCAGGTGGACACGACCAATATCCTGTTTATCTGCGGCGGTGCCTTTGCGGGCCTCGACAAGATCATTTCCGCTCGCGGGGAAAAGACGTCCATCGGTTTCAACGCTCCGGTGAAGCCCATGGACGACCGCCGCGTTGGAGCAATTTTCCGTGAACTGGAACCGGAAGACCTGTTGAAGTTCGGTCTCATTCCTGAATTCGTGGGCCGCCTGCCGGTCATCGCGACCCTGGAAGATCTCGACGAGGCGGCGCTGGTACAGATCCTGTCGGAGCCGAAGAACGCCCTGGTCAAGCAGTACCAGCGCCTTTTCGACATGGAGAATGTCGAGCTGACGTTCCATGAGGATGCGCTCAAGGAAATCGCCAGGAAGGCGATTGAGCGCAAGACCGGCGCGCGCGGCCTGCGGTCCATCATGGAGAAAATCCTGCTGGACACGATGTTCGATCTTCCGACGCTCGATGGCGTTCAGGAGGTCGTGATCTCCGGAGACGTGGTGACGGGCAATGCTCGCCCGCTTTATATCTATGCCGAGCGTAACGACGAAAAGGGCAATGTTTCCGCTTGAGGAAAAGGCCAGCCCGGAGATATTGCGAGGCCGGAGATACTGCAAGGAAAGGCCGCTGATGCGGCCTTTTTCGTGCGGTTCGCATGTAGACCCGACGTCGATCCTCCGTAAAATGAAGCGGGTTGACGCAATACCATAGGGCCGAAGCGGTATTGGAACCTGACAGATTGCGGTACTTGCCTCATGAAACCCTCATTTTCGGGGTTGTTGGGGCAGCAGCCTGTTGAGGGATGGCCTGAAACGGACATTGCGCTTGCTGCATTGCGACAGTGCAAGGTAGTTTACGATTCTGTTTGCCGCTTGAAACAGGGACGTCGGCTATCCAACTATGCATGGTGATGCATGCTTGAGTTCGCCGCATGAATTTCGAATGGGTGCTCAGGTGTGGCAGTTAGGCCGTATGGCCTGAGAAAGGACTGGAAATGACGGGTACGAAGAAGAAGGCTGTGGCGGGTGGTGCGGACGGGCTGTATGCCGTTTTGCCGCTGCGCGATATCGTAGTCTTCCCGCACATGATTGTTCCGCTGTTTGTGGGGCGTGAAAAGTCCATCCGTGCGCTTGAAGAGGTTATGGGCGTTGACAAGCAGATCCTGCTTGCCACCCAGAAGAATGCCGCTGATGACGATCCCGAGGCCGACGCGATCTACGAGATTGGCACGATAGCCAATGTGTTGCAGCTTCTGAAGCTGCCGGACGGCACTGTAAAGGTGCTGGTCGAGGGCACGACGCGCGCCAGGATCAGCGGGTTCAGCGAACGGCTGGAATTCCACGAAGCTCATGCTACCGTTCTTGAGGAGCCCGAGGAGGATGCCGTCGAAACCGAGGCGCTGGCGCGTTCTGTCGTCAGCGATTTCGAAAACTACGTAAAGCTCAACAAGAAGATTTCTCCGGAAATTGTCGGCGCCGTCGGGCAGATCGACAATTACTCGAAGCTGGCCGATACGGTCGCGTCGCATCTGGCGATCAAGCTTCCTGAAAAGCAGGAGATGCTTTCGATCCTGTCCGTTCGTGGCCGGCTCGAAAAGGCGCTGGCCTATATGGAATCCGAGATTTCCGTATTGCAGGTCGAGAAGCGTATCCGCTCGCGCGTCAAGCGCCAGATGGAAAAGACGCAGCGTGAGTATTATCTGAACGAGCAGATGAAGGCGATCCAGAAGGAACTCGGTGACGGTGAAGACGGTCGCGATGAGGTTGCCGAGCTGGAAGAGCGCATCAAGAAGACCAGATTCTCCAAGGAAGCGCGCGAAAAAGCCAATGCGGAGCTGAAGAAGCTGCGCCAGATGAGCCCGATGTCGGCGGAAGCGACGGTCGTGCGCAACTATCTCGACTGGCTTCTGTCACTTCCATGGGGCCGGGGATCCAAGGTCAAGCGCGACCTGAACTATGCCCAGGAAGTGCTCGACGCAGAGCATTACGGCCTCGACAAGGTCAAGGACCGCATCGTCGAGTATCTCGCGGTGCAGGCCCGCGCAACCAAGATCAAGGGCCCGATCCTTTGCCTCGTCGGTCCTCCCGGCGTCGGCAAGACGTCGCTCGCCCGTTCGATCGCGAAGGCGACGGGGCGTGAATATGTGCGCATGTCGCTGGGCGGCGTTCGTGACGAGTCCGAGATCCGCGGCCATCGCCGGACCTATATCGGTTCGATGCCGGGCAAGATCATTCAGTCGATGAAGAAGGCAAAGAAGGCGAATCCGCTCTTCCTGCTCGACGAGATCGACAAGATGGGCATGGATTTCCGTGGCGATCCGTCTTCGGCGCTGCTTGAGGTTCTTGATCCGGAACAGAACTCAACCTTCATGGATCACTATCTTGAGGTCGAATACGATCTCTCGAACGTGATGTTCGTGACGACTGCCAATACGCTGAACATCCCCGGTCCGCTGATGGATCGTATGGAGATCATTCGTATTGCCGGTTACACGGAAGACGAGAAGGTCGAGATCGCCAAGCGCCATCTGTTGCCGAAGACGATCAGCGATCATGCCTTGCAGCCGAAGGAATATTCGGTTTCGGAAGAGGCGCTTCGCGCGGTCATCCAGAACTACACGCGGGAAGCCGGTGTGCGCAGTCTTGAGCGCGAGTTGATGAAACTCGCTCGCAAGGCGGTGACCGAAATCCTCAAGACCAAGAAGAAGTCTGTAAAGATCACGGAGAAGAATGTCGCGGATTACCTCGGCGTTCAGCGTTATCGTTACGGGCAGATCGATGGCGAGGATCAGGTTGGCGTCGTAACGGGTTTGGCCTGGACCGAGGTGGGCGGCGAATTGCTGACCATCGAAGGCGTCATGATGCCTGGCAAGGGCCGCATGACGGTGACGGGCAACCTGAGGGACGTGATGAAGGAATCGATTTCGGCGGCGGCTTCCTATGTCCGCTCGCGCGCTGTCGATTTCGGCATTGAGCCGCCGCTGTTCGACCGGCGCGACATTCACGTGCACCTTCCCGAAGGCGCAACGCCGAAGGACGGTCCGTCTGCCGGTATCGCCATGGCGACGGCCATCGTGTCCATCCTGACGGGAATTCCGATTCGCAAGGATGTCGCCATGACCGGCGAGATCACGTTGCGGGGCAGGGTGCTTCCGATTGGCGGCCTGAAGGAGAAGCTCTTGGCGGCTCTTCGCGGCGGTATCAAGAAAGTGCTCATTCCGGAGGAAAACGCCAAGGATCTGGTGGAGATCCCGGACAATGTGAAGAGCGGCATGGAAATCATCCCGGTCTCGCATGTGGGCGAGGTGCTGAAACATGCGCTGGTTCGCGAACCGGTGGCGATCGAATGGACGGAGCCGCATCCCGACACGGTGGGCAAGCCCCACGCGATCGAGGACGACAACGCCGTGCCCGTTGCTCACTGATGCCGAGCATGTGAAATGAATGGAAATGCCGGGTGTAGCGCCCGGCATTTTTCTTTCTATCCCCCGGTTTCCTGAGGAAATTCGGGCTTTTCTGACTATTGAAACTTGGTTTACAAGCGAATTTCCGTAAAATCGCGCGAACCGGTTGAGTCGTGTGTCCGGCTAACAAAGAAAGGAAACACCCAATGAACAAGAATGAATTGGCTGCTGCTATTGCTGAGAAGGCCGGCCTGAGCAAGGGTGACGCTGCATCTGCTCTCGATGCGTTCATCGAGTCCGTAACGGGAACGCTGAAGTCGGGCGAAGACGTTCGCATCCCAGGTTTCGGCGTATTCGCTGTTTCCAAGCGCGAAGCAAAGACCGGACGCAATCCGTCGACAGGCGCGGAAATTGCCATTCCTGCGCGCAACGTGCCCAAGTTCTCTGCTGGCAAGGGCCTGAAGGAAGCCGTGAACTGATCAGTTCGCGGATCGTCTTTACAGTTGATTTGAAAAGCCCGGTTTTGATCGGGCTTTTTTCATGGCTGCTGCGGGAATTTATTTACCGGGGCGGTCCCCGCCAAAGCCGATCTGGTAGCGAACCGATCCTGAAATGGTGATATCCCAATCGCCAACGGTCAGAGAGTTCGGATCGGATGGTTCGGGCTCGTCCTCCAGAAGAGAGCCTTCGCGGTTCGCGCTGCCGGTTGGCGTCGCGGTCTTCTTCACGCCCGGCAAATCCGGATCGGCGGACACGCCCGCATTTGTGCTTTGGGGCGCATCGAATTGCGGCTTCCAGTTCCGCGCCGGTTCCCCGGCCACGGCACTGCTGCAAACGACAAGAATCGCTGCAACCTTCCCCGCAAGGGATGCGGCTCTTCCATAAATTCCGAATGTTTTCATCAGTATGGGCTGTCCATGATACCCGAACGGCGATCTCCGCCGAACTATAGAGCAGAAATGCTGTTCAGGATACCAAAGGAACATCCGCGAGACCGGCGACAATCCGCAACCCTCTGTTGCAGGTTCAAAATGGATTTACGTAGTTCAGAATCGCGGTCTGTCGCAGCACTACCTTGCGTATGATGTGGCTGGCCTTTACCCGATCGGTATAGATAGCGGCCAGCCCCGGTGCTGCCAGCGGGCAGCATGCTGGCTATGCGATCGTCATCGAGCTCTATCCGAACAACAAAGGGCGAGGTCTGGATCGGAGGCGGAGAAATTGCTTCGCCGCTGACCTGCGTCTGACCGGCGGCGATTGCCTGAACCACGGTTTCGACACGCCCGGATAAAACCTGGCCGGGATACGCCTTAAAGGTGATTTCGACCGGCTGATCCACCGCGACATATCGGGCATAGATTTGTGGCACTTCGACACCGATGATGGTGTCTGTCGTGTCCATGAATGCCATTACCGCGGACTGACCGTTGACACGGGCCCCTTTGCGAAGGGCAAGGTTGGTGACGTAGCCATCACCGGGTGCGACCACGGTGGTCTTGTCGAGGTTCCATTGGGCGGCGCTCAACTCGGCTCGAAGTTGCTCCACCTCTGCCTCGCGCTGTTCGACATCAAACTCGCGCCCGGTACCCGTTCTCGCAAGTTGGGTCATCTGCGCGAGCCGCAGCTCCGCAAACTTCAATTGCGCTGCTACGGCATCGACCTGTGCCTTATATGTCGCCGGGTCGATCCGAAACAGCACGTCTCCCGCTTTCACGGGTGTATTCGCCTGTACCGATACCTCCACGACTTCGCCCGCAACCGAAGGAATGATCTGCACGGAATTGCGGACAACGGCCGCCGCCCCCGAAGGAGCGCCCCAACCCATGGGAATAAACAGCCCGACAAGCAATACGAGCAGCACGAATACTGGAGACAGTTTCCAGAAAAGATTGAACGGGATGAACCGAAGCCAAACAAACAGTGCGAGCAGCAGGATATAGCTGTTGAGAAGAACGACGATCATTGCGTACGATCCCCTTCCTTTCAGGGAAGTCGACATAGGCCCAAATGAGAACGAGAGGCCAGAACACAAAACCGCAGATGAGTGTCGCCCAGCCGCCGACCGCCACCGCTTCCGCCCATGGATGGCCCCTGCGCTGAGCGATGTATCCCGGCATTGATCCCAGGGCGATGAATATGCCAACAATCGTCGCAACCAATACAAGCAGTACGACCCAGGCAAAGATATCGACGAAGCCCATCGGTTCTCCTTTCAAATGAGACGGCAAGGCAAAGTGCAGTCAGCTTGATTTGAGCGTAAGTAGGTTACTGTAGAAGCAGGTCAGCCTGTACCCGTCCTGGACCTTGTGGACATTCTCATAGTCCGCCGTGTCGTTGGTCTGGGTGCACCCGATAATCCAGACATAGCGGGTAGGGCTCTTGATGACCTCAAACCCGGACGGCACATCGCCGCCCCGCCATTGCGGTCCGGCCACGAGGAAATCCGGGATAGGCGTAGACATAGGCCTCCTTGGCGATCTCGTAAGCCTCCTGCTCGGAGACGTTCTGGGCCGATGCAGCGCCACTCAGCGCCAGAAGAGCAAGCGGAACCAATCGAAGGGCTGTTCTCGTCAAGATAAAACTCCTCTTTGCCGTCGTTTTCAAAAAACACTGCACGCTTGTTGCCCGTCTTTCCCCACAGTTTGGCGAGAGATGCTGTTCAGGATCGGAAGATGGCAAACGTCATCCTTTGCCTGTTTTACAATTTTAGCAAGCATGAAGTAGCGGGTTGCACGCAAGCAATCAGAGACTGTGCGCCGCCATGAATCCGGGCATAAGACGGCCGCAAAGGAACCTGTTCGCGCCTTCTTCTTTTCAGGGAAGAGGCTACAATGTTTCCGTTGAGCGTTCAGCCGGGGCTTGTCATCATGCCGGAGTTGATCGTGGCATTCCGCTGCGGTGGCATGGCCTGTCAATTATGGTACGAGCGGGGTCAAGACCTTTGTCATAAACCAAAGCGGTATCATCTACGAAGCTGACCTTGGCGACAGGAGCGACGGAAGCGGCCGGTGAAAACAAGAAAGCGGTGGACAGGAAGATCGGGTATGCTTTGATATGTTTGCCGCGTTTGACAAAAAATGGGTAACTTTCCCCGATGCAGGAATTGAGAATGCAAATGTCAGAGATCCAGATCAAGGATGAGGCCTCGAAGCAGGGCATGGTATGGATTCCCGGCGGGACATTCATGATGGGATCGAACGACCATTATCCGGAGGAGGCTCCTGCGCACCCGGCAAAGGTCGATGGCTTCTGGATGGATGAAACGCCGGTGACCAATCGTCGGTTTCTGGAATTTGTGAATGCGACAGGATACGTCACGTTCGCCGAGAAACGTCTGATCGCGAAGGACTATCCGGGCGCTCCGCCGCAAAATCTCAGGGCGGGATCACTCGTTTTCACGCCACCGACCAAGCCTGTTCAGGGGCCTGACATCACGCAATGGTGGGTTTTCACCCATGGGGCAAACTGGCGTCGGCCGCTCGGTCGCAAGAGCAGCATCGGCAACATCCTCGACCATCCGGTTGTGCACGTCGCCTTCTGTGACGCGGAGGCCTATGCCGACTGGGCGGGCAAGACGCTCCCGACCGAGGCTGAATGGGAGTTCGCCGCGCGCGGCGGCCTTGAGCAGGCGGAGTTCGCCTGGGGTGACGAGCTGGTGCCCGGCGGCCGTCATATGGCGAACACATGGCAGGGGCGTTTTCCGGTGCAGAACCTGCTGGAAGACGGCTTCGAGCGAACCTCACCCATAATGAGCTATCCGGCGAATGGCTACGGTCTCTACGACATGATTGGCAATAGCTGGGAATGGACAACCGATTTCTGGACGACGCGCCACGCGGAGCCGGCGGGAAAACCTTGCTGCATCCCATCGAATCCGCGCAATACCGATGTCCACGGAAGCATCGATCCGGCACAGGCCGATCTTGCCATTCCGCGCCGGGTGCTGAAAGGCGGATCTCATCTTTGTGCGCCAAGCTATTGCCGGCGCTATCGGCCAGCGGCGCGCCATGCCCAGGAGATTGACACGACGACCAGCCACGTCGGATTTCGATGCATTGTGCGCGAATAGAGTATTCGACGGCTTGCGCACGATTCAGCGTGTGGCCCCGACCGGCTTTGTCCAGCCCGACACCTTGATTTCCGATGGCTCGTTCTATGGATGAAGTTGCCGGGTTAGAGGCCAGCGCAGATAGGAGACGCCGTTCCGCGGCTTCAGAAGGTAGGTGGGATTGAGTAAGACAAATATCTCCCTTGGATGGCTCACTAGCAAAACCCAAGGTCTAAGTCTTTGATTGTAAGAAAATATGGTGGGCGATGAGAGACTCGAACTCCCGACATCTTCGGTGTAAACGAAGCGCTCTACCAACTGAGCTAATCGCCCACGCGCCATTGGCGTGACTTGCAGCCGTTTATGCGTTTCGTACTTCAAGTGCAAGCGAAAAGGCGGTATTTTAAAAAAATATCGTGGATGTGGATTTTCTCTCAAGAAAGCCGGATGCGGCGCTTGACACTGCATCGCGAACCGCTTAAACGACCGCTCACGCCAGACAGAAATGTCGAAGCGACGACGAAAGCGGGTGTAGCTCAGTTGGTTAGAGTGCCGGCCTGTCACGCCGGAGGTCGCGGGTTCGAGCCCCGTCACTCGCGCCACTTTTCCTAATAAAATCAAATATTAGAAAAGTGGCGCGGCCACCGCCGCCAGTCGTTGACGATCGCTTCCAGCGTGTTCCAGCCTTCTTCCTCTCTATCTTCCTAAGCATCAGGATCGTACGCGATGCACAAGCTTTCGAGCGCTACGGCGTGCTTGTTTCCGTGCTTTCTTGCCTCGCCACAATTGTATGAATTCAGGGCCACCACGGGCAACCAAAAGAGGCGTGGCAGGGCAGGCCAAGCGCGGCTTGATCGGCAGCGTCATTTTCCTGTGCGCAGCATGGTGGCGGGTGAGGGGTCTTGTTAATGAATTGTTAGCGATATCGGTTCAGACACGAGGATACGCGATATGTGAGCGTATCGAAGCCGCACGAGACGCCGTGATAACGGCCGGTTGCTGGCTGCAACGAATCTGAACCGATCCAGGGCCGAACAGATGACAATGCCGCGTCGCCTTTTTTCCGCCATGAACATCGTCACTTTTTGTGGCAGTCAAGTCGAGGGACCCAGCAATGAGATCCAAACCGTGACCGGTTTCCGGTGGCGAACCCTGTCAACCCTGTCGGGGTTGCTCGCCGTGTCCGTCCTGTCGGCCGCCTGCACGACGTCGGATAGCTCCGGGCTTGTCAGCGGCATGACGGTGGGTTCCGTCAAAAAGAGCGGCTATGCCTACGGAGGGAAGCCAGCGAGGCACACCGAGAAAGACAGGGAGTGTCTCGAGCGCGCGATGTTCTTCGAGGCCAATCGATCGAGTGACGAGGGTTTGGTCGCTGTCGGCACGGTTGTCATGAACCGGCTCGAATCGGGACAATATGCCGATACAATCTGCGGCGTGGTCGGGCAGAAGAATCAATTTGCGCCGGGCGTGCTTTGGCGGCCCATGCAATCCAAGGCGCTGCCGGATGTTCAGGCGGCGGCGGACAAGGTTCTCAAGGGCGCGCGCCATCCCGCACTCGGCGATAACGCCATGTTCTTCCACACGGCTGGCCTGAAGTTCCCCTACAAGAACATGCACTATGTTCTGGTCGCCGGAGGAAACGCTTTCTACGAAAAGCGCAGCAGGATGCGGCGAAAAAACGGCGAGCCCGTTGTTACCCAGGCACAGGTGGCCTCACAAGCCGATCAGCAAACTCAGGTGGCCGCAATACCGCAGGAGAAGCCGCAAACCCTGGTCGCGCAGGAAGCGACGGTTCCCGCCGCGCAGGAAACACCTGCGATGGCGTTCAAGGCCAGCGACGCGCAGGTGGATGCCATCGGGAAAATCCTTTTGACGCAGGGCAGACCGAGCGGGTCGCAGTAGGTTCGATGTGCCATCTTCGGCGGAAACCGGACTGACGGCTTGATTCATCCTGATATATGAGGGAATACGGCTTCGGATCTAGTTATCAGGAGTCGGTTTATTGAAAATTGTCGCATCATTGTCCGCCTTTGTAGGGCGGACTTTTGCTATATGGGTTATCGTTTTCGCGGCATTGGGTTTCCTTCTGCCGGACACATTCAAGCTCGTTGCCCCCTATATTGTCAGCCTTCTTGCAATCATCATGTTCGGCATGGGGCTGACGATCTCGCTGGACGATTTCAGGGAAGTGGGAAAGCGGCCCTTTGACGTGCTGATCGGCGTCGCGTCACAGTTTCTGGTGATGCCGTTGCTTGCGGTTCTGCTGACAATGCTTATCCCGATGTCGCCGGAAGTGGCGGCGGGTGTCATTCTCGTCGGCTGCTGCCCCGGCGGAACTGCAAGCAATGTCATGACCTATCTGAGCCGTGGCGACCTGGCGCTGAGCGTGGCTTGCACCAGCGTGACCACGCTGCTTGCGCCGATCGTGACGCCCTTCCTGGTATGGATGTTCGCCAGCCAGTATTTGCCGGTCGACGCGATAAGCATGTTCATGAGCATTGTGAAGGTGATTCTGCTTCCGCTGGCGCTCGGTTTTATCTTGCAAAAACTTTTGCCGGGTGTCGTGCGGACCATCATTCCCGGCATGCCGCTTCTCAGCGTGACGGGAATCGTGCTGATCGTTGCGGCGGTGGTCGCAGCCAACAAGGCTTCGATCGTCCAGTCCGGCCTGCTGATTTTCGCGGTTGTCATTCTGCACAATTGCCTCGGCCTTCTGCTGGGGTACTACGCCGCCAAGGCGTCGGGACTGTCGATGGCCAAGCGCAAGGCGATCAGCATTGAGGTCGGCATGCAGAACAGCGGGTTGGGCGCGGCTCTGGCGACAGTGCATTTCTCGCCGCTTGCCGCAGTGCCAAGCGCGGTATTCAGCGTATGGCACAACATTTCCGGGGCGCTGATCGCGAACCATTATTCAGGCATTCCAAACGAGGAGAAAGAGGAAGCCGCGTCAGCCCGGACTTGACCACGCGCAAACATGGCATTCTCCTTCTTGCTATTGCCGTCTTGCTATTGATTGTCCGTCACAAGATACTCAAGCGAGCAGAAGTAAGAAGGAGATGCGCTCCATGACTGAATTGCCGGATAATTTTTTCACGATTCGCATGGAACTGGCTCGGGAGAAAGGGCATCCCGAAGGGAGCAGCCTCGACGGTTACGAACTGGTTGCCCCCTTGAAGCCGGATGGCAGGATCGATGCGGATACGTGGCGCGAGCACAAGTCCGAATGCAGCGTTCTGCGGTTTCGTTCCGATGAAAAAAGACGCGATGGCTGGCTTGCGCGAAAACCCGGTGGTTCCTGGTATTTCGACTACGATACGGGAACGGATGCGGACAATGAATCCGGCTTCAAGTTCAAGGAGGAATCCTTCGTGGTCGGGGAATATGTAAGCGTCAGTGAAGCACGCGAGCAACACACCTATCGTATCACGAGTATTGACCCGGTCTGATCGTCGACGGGAACGCTGCTCGCGGATTGATCCATCAGAGCAACGAGATGACATGCAATGAGGCCGGGTAGGGCCTCATTCTGTCTGGTCTGTACTTTTTGCAATGCAGCACTGCGTAATCGTTTGTGGCGCGATCGGGCAAACTTGCGCAAATTCGCGCTTCTTTTTTGTTCTCCTGGAGTCAGTCATGCCGCTGCCAATCCTTGCCCTGGCCGTCGCTTCGTTTTGCATTGGAACGACGGAATTCGTCATCATGGGGCTGTTGCCGGAAATCGCAGCGGACCTCGGGGTGTCGATTCCCGGAGCCGGGCTGCTGGTGACGGGATATGCGCTGGGCGTTGTCATCGGCGCCCCGATACTGGCGATCGCAACGGCTTCATTGCCGCGAAAACCCGTTCTCGTCGGTCTTGCGCTCTTGTTTGTCATTGGCAATCTGCTTTGCGCGATTGCGCCGACATACTGGACGTTAATGGCGGCGCGCGTGTTCACCGCTTTTGGTCATGGTGCATTTTTCGGCATTGGTTCGGTCGTCGCCGCAAGCCTTGTTCCGAGGAACAAGCGCGCAAGCGCCATTGCCCTGATGTTCGCCGGGTTGACCCTCGCCAATATTCTCGGCGTGCCGGGAGGCACAGCGCTTGGCGAAGTCTTTGGCTGGCGCTCGACGTTCTTCGCCGTGGTGCTCATCGGTGTCGCGGCCGTTATCGCGATCATTGCGCTGGTTCCGGGCAACATTGCCGTCTCGAACGGCGAGGGGGGCATCACCGGGGAATTGCGCGTGCTCGGAAAGTTGCAAGTCTGGCTCGCGATGCTGATTTCGGCGCTGGCTTCCGCCAGTCTTTTCGCCGTCTTTACCTATATCAAACCGATTCTTACCGATGTTTCCGGGATACCCACGGCCTCGGTCACGTGGATATTGCTGCTCTTCGGTGGTGGCATGACGATCGGCAATATTCTCGGTGGGCGCCTGGCGGACTGGCGACTCATGCCCACGGTCATCGGAACACTGATTCTCGTCGTCGCGCTGCATCTCCTTTTCGCCAAACTGGCTGGCCTGTCGATTCTGGCGGTCGTTATTGTGTTCCTCTGGGGCGTGCTGGCTTTCGTTATCGTGCCGCCGCTGCAGCTTCGAATCGTCGAAACCGCACATGAGGCGCCCAATCTGGCTGCGACTCTCAATCAGGGCGCTTTCAACGCAGGCAACGCGGCGGGAGCCTGGATTGGCGGGTTGGCGCTGGCTGGTGGCGTGCCTTACGGCAATCTACCGTTTGTCGGGGCGCTTCTTGCGCTTCTTGCGTTGCTGGTCTCCGTGTGGTCTAGGGCAATCGACCGCAGGGCGCAGCGGCAGGTTCTTGCTGTCTGACTGTGATGCCGCCCCGCTTCGCACATCGATATATGATTGAATGTCGCTGCAAAGCACCCAGAAATGGTTGAATCGGGGTGTCGCGCGGCATGGCGGCGAACGCTTTGGCAAATTCCCTATCATATATGGGCACTTGCAGCCTGGCGCGATTCCAGAATTCACGCTAAGCCCATGGCTCATATAAGGTCTTTGCGGCAACTTGGCGCATGTGCAACCATCGATTTGCCATCGTTGGGCTTGCGTGACGGGCCGCACTGCGCTAACCCTCGCCGCAACGAGCCCGTTGTCATGACGGGTGCGGCATGTCGCAATTGGGTGGCAACCGGATATTGCACATGTCATGCTTGTCAGCCTGGATCCCACAAGGCGGAAACGACGAAAAATGAATGAGCTTTTGAGTTCTTACCTGCCTATCGTCATATTTATCGGAGTGGCGCTGGTAATCGGTCTGGCGCTGTTGATCGCGCCATTTCTGGTTGCCTACAGGCAGCCAGATCCGGAAAAGCTTTCAGCGTATGAATGCGGCTTCAATGCGTTTGACGATGCGCGCATGAATTTCGATATCAGATTCTATCTTGTATCGATCCTGTTCATCATCTTCGATCTTGAAGTGGCGTTCCTGTTTCCTTGGGCGCTTTCATTCGGCGAAATCGGCTGGTTTGGCTTCTGGTCGATGATGGTCTTCCTCGCCGTGCTGACGATTGGCTTTATCTATGAATGGAAGAAGGGAGCGCTGGAATGGGACTGAGCAGCACCAACACCACGCTCATGGCCCCGCAGCCGCGTGGCATCATTGATCCGAATACCGGCAAGCCCGTCGGCCAGAGCGATCCGTTCTTTGCGGAAGTGAATAGCGAACTGTCCGACAAGGGGTTTCTCGTCACCTCTGCCGACGCGTTGATTACCTGGGCGCGCACCGGTTCTCTCATGTATATGACCTTCGGTCTGGCGTGTTGCGCGGTGGAGATGATCCATAGCGCCATGCCGCGCTATGACAGCGAGCGCTTCGGCATTGCCCCTCGCGCGTCCCCGCGTCAGTCCGATGTCATGATCGTGGCTGGCACGCTGACCAACAAGATGGCGCCGGCCTTGCGCAAGGTCTATGACCAGATGCCTGAGCCGCGCTATGTGATCTCGATGGGATCCTGTGCGAATGGCGGCGGCTATTACCACTATTCCTATTCCGTGGTTCGCGGCTGCGACCGCATCGTGCCAGTCGATATTTACGTTCCCGGTTGCCCGCCTTCCGCGGAAGCGTTGCTGTACGGCATTCTTCTTCTGCAAAAGAAGATTCGCCGCACAGGTACAATCGAGCGATAGGAGGGGGCCATGAACGAAGAAGCTCTCAAGGATCTTTCGGTCTATCTGCGGGAATCGCTCGGCGATGCCGTGGATGATCTGGTGATCAGTTTCGGCGAACTCAACATCGAGGTTTCCGTCGGCAACCTGATCGAGGTGCTGAAATTCCTGCGTGACGATATCCAGTGCCAGTTCGTGTCGTTCATCGACATTTCGGGTGCGGATTATCCGTCGCGTGAACGCCGGTTTGATGTTGTCTACCATCTGTTGTCGCCGCGCCAGAATCTGCGCGTGCGCGTTCGCGTCATGACCGACGAGGAAAACGCCATTCCTTCCGCAACCGCGATCTATCCGGGCGCTGACTGGTATGAGCGTGAGACATACGACTTCTACGGCGTTCTGTTCTCCGGTCATCCGGACTTGCGCCGCATCCTGACGGATTATGGTTTCGACGGTCATCCGCTTCGCAAGGATTTCCCGACGACCGGTTATTTTGAAGTGCGCTACAGCGATGAGCTGAAGCGCGTCGTTTACGAGCCGGTGACACTCCGGCAGGAATTTCGTAATTTTGATTTTCTCTCGCCGTGGGAAGGTACGGACTACGTGCTGCCCGGTGATGAGAAAGCAAAGGCAAACTGAGGTTAAACGGGTATGACCGAACACGCAGTTCGCAATTTCAACATCAACTTCGGGCCGCAGCATCCGGCTGCGCACGGCGTTCTGCGCCTTGTGCTGGAGCTTGATGGCGAAGTGGTTACCCGCGTCGATCCGCATATCGGCCTTCTGCATCGTGGCACGGAAAAGCTGATCGAGGCAAAGACCTATTTGCAGGCGGTGCCCTATTTCGACCGGCTCGACTATTGCGCGCCGATGAATCAGGAGCATGCCTTCGCGCTGGCGACGGAGCGCCTGCTCGGAATCGATGTTCCGAAGCGCGGCCAGTTGATCCGCGTTCTTTATTCCGAAATTGGCCGCATCATGTCACACATATTGAATGTGACGACGCAGGCAATGGACGTCGGCGCGCTGACGCCGCCGCTCTGGGGCTTTGAAGAGCGCGAAAAGCTGAACGTGTTCTACGAGCGCGCCTCGGGTTCGCGCATGCACGCAGCCTATTTCCGTCCCGGCGGCGTTCATCAGGATCTGCCGGAAAAGCTGATCGAAGATATCGGCAAGTGGTGCGGTCCGTTTCTCGAGACGATTGAAAAGCTTGACCGGTTGCTGACGGGAAACCGCATTTTCAAGCAGCGTAACGTCGATATCGGCGTTGTGAAGCTCGAAGACGCCTGGGCGCTAGGCTTCTCCGGCGTGATGGTTCGCGGTTCCGGTGCGAAATGGGATTTGCGTAAGTCGCAACCCTATGAGTGCTATGACGAGATGGAATTCGATATTCCGATCGGCAAGAACGGCGACTGTTACGACCGTTACCTGATCCGCATGGAAGAAATGCGCCAGTCGGTGCGCATCATACGCCAGTGCGTCGAGCGGCTTCTCGGCAAGGATCGCGTCGGTCCGGTTTCCAATGTCGATGGCAAGATCGTTCCGCCGAAGCGCGGGGATATGAAGCGTTCGATGGAAGCATTGATCCATCACTTCAAGCTTTATACTGAAGGTTATCACGTGCCTGCCGGCGAAGTTTATGCCGCGGTCGAAGCGCCCAAGGGCGAGTTTGGGGTCTATCTGGTTTCCGATGGTACCAACAAGCCTTATCGCTGCAAGCTGCGAGCGCCGGGCTTCGCCCATCTCCAGGCGATGGATTTCCTTTGCAGGGGCCACATGCTGGCCGACGTGTCCGCGATCCTCGGTTCAATCGATATTGTGTTTGGTGAGGTAGATCGCTGATGTCCGTTCGCCGTCTAGCAGATGAATCGGTCCAGCCCGCAAGTTTCGCTTTCGATAGCGAGAACAGTGCCTGGGCAGAAAAGACGATCCAGAAATATCCGAAAGGCCGTGAACAGTCGGCCGTGATTCCGCTGCTGATGCGGGCGCAGGAACAGGATGGCTGGGTCACGCGTGCCGCAATCGAACACGTGGCCGCCATGCTCAACATGCCGCTGATCCGTGTGCTCGAAGTCGCGACATTCTATACGCAGTTCCAGTTGGCTCCAGTCGGAACCCGCGCTCACATTCAGGTTTGCGGCACGACGCCCTGCATGCTGCGCGGCGCTGAAGAGCTGAAGAAGGTCTGCCAGCACAAGATCCATCATGACCCGTTGCATCTGAACGAAACGGGCACCTTGTCGTGGGAGGAGGTCGAGTGCCAGGGCGCTTGCGTCAACGCGCCGATGGTCATGATTTTCAAGGACGCCTATGAAGACCTGACGCCGGAGCGTCTGGAAGAAATCATCGATCTGTTCGAAGCCGGGAAGGGCGACACCGTCACGCCCGGTCCGCAGATCGACCGTGTCTTTTCGGCACCGATTGGTGAGCTGACGTCGCTGACCGATGACGTGGAACGGAAGAAATCCGCAAAGGCACCGGCTTCAAAAGCAACGGCTGCCGAAGTGAAGGCTTCTGCCGATCCGGCCCCAGCGGGAATCAAGTCCGCCGACGACAAGAACCGCCCGGCTGGTATGGCCCGCCCGGATGCGGTTGATGACCTGAAGATGATTTCAGGCGTTGGTCCCAAGATCGAGGAGCTTCTTCATGAGCTCGGTATTTTTACCTATGCGCAGGTCGCTTCCTGGAAGAAGGCGGAGCGCGAATGGGTGGACAATTACCTCAGTTTCAAGGGACGCGTCGAGCGCGAGGACTGGGTGAAGCAAGCCAAGGCTTTGGCCAAGGGCGGCGAAGCGGAATACATCAAGGTTTTCGGCAAGAAGCCGAGGTAAGGGTGAGACATGCTCGCTGATAAAGACCGCATCTTTACGAATATCTATGGCCTTCACGACAAGTCGTTGAAGGGCGCCATGAAGCGCGGCCATTGGGACGGCACCGCCGGTATCCTGAAGAAGGGGCGCGACTGGATCATCGAAGAGATGAAGGCGTCCGGCCTGCGTGGGCGCGGTGGTGCTGGCTTCCCGACGGGCCTCAAATGGTCCTTCATGCCGAAGGAAAGCGACGGCCGTCCGCATTATCTCGTCATTAATGCCGACGAATCGGAACCGGGTACCTGCAAGGATCGCGAGATTCTGCGCCATGACCCGCATACGCTGATCGAAGGCTGCCTGATCGCCGGTTTCGCGATGGGCGCGCATGCCTGCTACATCTATGTTCGCGGCGAATATATGCGCGAGCGTGAGGCGCTGCAGGCGGCGATCGACGAATGCTACGATGCTGGCCTTATTGGCAAGAACAACAAGAATGGCTGGGACTATGACATCTACGTCCACCACGGCGCAGGTGCCTATATCTGCGGCGAGGAAACAGCGCTTCTGGAAAGCCTTGAAGGCAAGAAGGGGCAGCCTCGCCTGAAGCCGCCATTCCCGGCGAACATGGGCCTTTATGGTTGCCCGACCACGGTCAACAACGTGGAATCGATTGCCGTCGCGCCGACCATTCTGCGTCGTGGCGCTTCCTGGTTCTCAAGCATTGGCCGGCCCAACAATGTCGGCACGAAGCTGTTCATGATCTCCGGTCACGTGAACCGTCCGTGCACAGTGGAAGAAGCCATGGGCATCAGCTTCCGCGAACTGATCGAGAAGCATGCGGGCGGCGTTCGCGGCGGCTGGGACAATCTGCTCGCTGTCATTCCCGGTGGCGCATCCTGCCCTGTTGTCACGGCGGCGGATATCATCGACTGCCCGATGGATTTCGATGGACTGCGCAATGTCAAGTCGTCATTCGGCACGGCGGCGGTGATCGTCATGGACAAGTCGACGGATATCGTCCGTGCAATTGCCCGCCTGTCTTACTTCTTCAAGCATGAAAGCTGCGGACAGTGCACGCCATGCCGCGAAGGAACCGGCTGGATGTGGCGCGTCATGGAGCGCATGGTCACGGGCAACGCGCAGAAGCGCGAGATCGACATGCTCTTTGATGTGACGAAGCAGATCGAGGGTCATACGATTTGCGCTCTGGGTGACGCTGCGGCCTGGCCGGTGCAGGGCCTGATCCGCAATTTCCGCCCGGAAATCGAGCGCCGCATCGACGAATATACCCGTAACGCATCGAGAAGCCCCGTGCTTGTCGCGGCGGAATAGAAACGAGCGAACAGTAGGCTTCCTCCGGGAAGCCGAAGCAGGAAGTTTGCGGCGCTACGCGGTAGCGGGCGCCGAAATCATGAAGCGGATTATTCCGCGAGGTTGGACAGAAGATGGCAAAGATCAAGGTCGACGGTAACGAGATCGAAGTTCCGGATCACTATACGCTTCTGCAGGCAGCGGAAGAGGCCGGCGCGGAAGTGCCGCGTTTCTGCTTTCATGAGCGCCTGTCGATTGCCGGCAATTGTCGCATGTGCCTTGTTGAGGTGAAGGGTGGTCCGCCCAAGCCTGCCGCAAGCTGCGCTATGGGCGTGCGTGACCTGCGCCCCGGCCCGAACGGCGAAGCGCCGGAGATCTTCACCAATACGCCAATGGTGAAAAAGGCCCGCGAAGGCGTCATGGAGTTTCTCCTGATCAACCACCCGCTGGATTGCCCGATCTGCGATCAGGGCGGCGAGTGCGATCTTCAGGATCAGGCGATGGCGTTCGGCGTCGATTCATCGCGCTACAAGGAAAACAAGCGCGCCGTCGAGGACAAGTATATCGGGCCGCTGGTCAAGACAATCATGACGCGGTGCATCCATTGCACGCGTTGCGTCCGCTTCACGACGGAAGTTGCCGGCATATCCGAACTTGGCCTGATCGGCCGTGGCGAGGATGCCGAAATCACCACCTATCTCGAACAGGCGATGACGTCGGAACTTCAGGGCAACGTAATCGATCTTTGCCCGGTCGGCGCGTTGACGTCAAAGCCCTACGCCTTTCAGGCCCGTCCATGGGAACTGAACAAGACCGAATCCATTGACGTCATGGACGCAGTCGGTTCGGCAATTCGCGTCGATACGCGCGGACGTGAGGTCATGCGCATTCTTCCGCGTGTGAACGAGGCGATCAACGAGGAATGGATCTCGGACAAGAGCCGCTTCATCTGGGACGGTTTGCGCACGCAGCGCCTTGATCGGCCTTACGTGCGCCGGGGTGGACGCTTGCAGCCTGCAAGCTGGGCGGAAGCCTTTGACGCGATCGGCCAGGCCGTCAAGGCAACGAGCGGCGACAGAATCGGCGCTATTGCCGGTGATCTGGCAGCCGTCGAAGAAATGTATGCCTTGAAGGGGCTTCTTCAATCGCTTGGCTCCGCCAATATCGATTGCCGCCAGGATGGTTCGATTCTCGACCCGTCGAAGGGGCGCGCCTCCTATATCTTCAATCCGACGATTGATGGCATCGAAGAGGCCGATGCTATTCTTGTCGTTGGGTCCAATCCACGGTTTGAAGCCTCCTTGCTGAATGCGCGCATTCGCAAGCGCTGGCGCGCTGCCGGTATTCCGGTTGCCATGATCGGCGAGCAGGCTGATCTGCGTTTTGACTATGATTACCTTGGTGCAGGACCGGAAACACTCAAGGACCTCGCCGAAGGCGGCGCGTTCCTTTCCGTTCTCAAGGACGCCAGAAAGCCGATGATCCTGATCGGGCAGGGCGCGCTCAACCGGGCGGACAGCGCGGCAGTCCTTGGCCTTTCTGCCAAAATAGCCAGCGCAACGGGTGCTCTTTCCGATGAATGGAACGGTTTCGGCGTTGTTCACACCGCCGCAAGCCGCGTCGGTGGCCTCGATATCGGTTTCGTGCCGGGCGAGGGCGGCAAGTCGGTCACCGAAATGATGGGCGCGCTCGATGTGCTCTTCCTGCTCGGCGCGGACGAACTGGACCTGTCGAATAAGGGCAATGCCTTCACGGTCTATATTGGCACGCACGGCGACGCTGGCGCACACGCGGCCGATGTCATCCTGCCGGGATCGACCTATACCGAAAAGTCCGGCATCTATGTCAACACCGAAGGCCGCGTCCAGATCGGCAACCGCGCCGGGTTTGCACCGGGCGAGGCGAAGGAAGACTGGGCGATCCTTCGTGCGCTGTCGGATGTTCTGGGACACAAGCTGCCGTTTGATTCGCTCGCTGCATTGCGCAAGGCTCTCTTTGCCGAGTTTCCGCATCTGGCGGCCATCGACACGATTGCGGCAGGCGATAGAGCCGACGTTGAAGCGCTGGCGAAAAAGAGCGGCCGTCTTGACAAGACAGCGTTTGCTTCTCCGGTCAAAGATTTCTATCTGACAAACCCGATTGCGCGGGCCTCGGCCGTCATGGCCGAATGCTCGGCGCTTGCCCGCAACGGCTTCAAGCAGGCCGCAGAGTAAGGCGAGGGACGAACGAGACTATGGATACAATTTTCGCCACCTACCTCCTGCCTCTGCTGATTATCCTTGTGAAATCAGTAGCCTTGCTTGTCGTGATGCTCCTGATCATCGCCTATCTGCTCTATGCGGATCGCAAGATCTGGGCTGCCGTTCAGATGCGCCGTGGTCCAAACGTCGTGGGGCCTTTCGGCCTGCTGCAATCTTTCGCCGACTTGCTGAAGTTCGTTTTCAAGGAGCCGATCATTCCGGCTGGCGCCAACAAGGCGGTTTTCCTGCTGGCTCCGCTGGTGTCGTCCGTTCTGGCCATGGCCGCATGGGCGGTAGTGCCGGTCAATGAAGGCTGGGCGATTGCCAATATCAATGTAGGTATTCTCTATATTCTGGCGATTTCGTCACTGGAAGTTTACGGCGTGATCATGGGTGGTTGGGCATCCAACTCCAAATATCCGTTTCTCGGCGCGCTTCGCTCCGCAGCGCAGATGGTGTCGTACGAAGTGTCGATCGGTTTCGTTATCGTGACCGTTCTTCTTTGTGTCGGTTCGTTGAACCTGACGGATATCGTCCTGTCGCAGAAGGACGGACTGGGAACGATGATGGGCCTGCCGAATTCCTTCCTTGACTGGCACTGGCTTGGCCTTTTCCCGATGTTCGTGATTTTCTTCATCTCGGCGCTTGCTGAAACGAACCGTCCGCCCTTCGATCTCGTCGAAGCGGAGTCGGAGCTTGTTGCCGGTCATATGGTGGAATATTCCTCCACGGCCTTCCTGCTTTTCTTCCTTGGCGAGTATGTCGCTATCACGCTGATGTGTGCGCTCACCGTGATCCTGTTCATGGGGGGATGGCTGGCGCCGGTTGATGTCTGGTTCCTGAACTGGGTGCCCGGTGTCGTCTGGTTCCTGCTGAAGCTGTTCCTCGTATTCTTCATGTTCTCGATCGTGAAGGCTTTCGTGCCGCGTTACCGCTATGACCAGCTGATGCGGCTGGGCTGGAAGGTATTCCTTCCGATCTCGCTGTTCATGGTTGTCGCGACAGCGGCATTCCTCAAGATTACCGGCCTGGTGCCGTAAGGAGAATGACGATGGCTTTGCTTTCACAAGCTGCAAAATCGCTCCTGCTCGCGGAATTCGTCGACGCATTTTTTCTGTCGATGCGTCAGTTTTTCGCGCCGAAGGCGACGTTGAACTATCCGTATGAAAAGGGGCCGGTCAGTCCTCGTTTCCGTGGGGAGCATGCGCTTCGCCGCTATCCGAACGGCGAGGAACGCTGCATCGCCTGCAAGCTCTGCGAAGCGATCTGTCCCGCGCAGGCAATCACGATCGAAGCCGGGCCGCGCCGCAATGACGGCACCCGGCGTACGGTTCGCTACGACATCGACATGGTGAAATGCATCTATTGCGGCTTCTGTCAGGAAGCCTGCCCGGTCGATGCAATCGTCGAAGGACCGAATTTTGAGTTCTCCACTGAAACCCGCGAAGAACTTTACTATGACAAAGAGAAGCTGCTTGCCAATGGCGATCGGTGGGAGCGCGAGATTGCGCGAAACATCCAGATCGACGCGCCTTACAGGTAATAAAGCGATGTTTGGCAAGCTCATAATTGAAGACGAGGGCAGGGCGGTCGCTTTGGCCCGGAACGGACATCAGGTGCAATCATGCTGACAGGTATCGAAGCTGCGTTCTTCTACCTTTTCGCCTTCGTTGCGATAGCGAGCGCTTTCATGGTGATTGCGGCGCGCAATCCTGTGCATTCCGTGCTCTTCCTCATCTTGACCTTCTTTAACGCGGCGGCCTTGTTCCTCCTCACGGGGGCCGAGTTCCTGGCGATGATACTTTTGGTCGTCTATGTCGGCGCGGTCGCGGTGCTGTTCCTCTTCGTCGTCATGATGCTGGACGTCGATTTCGCGGAACTGAAAAGCGGCGTGATGCATTATGCGCCCGTCGGCGCGCTGGTCGGGATTGTTCTTGCGGCTGAGTTGATTGTCGTCCTTGCGGGCTCGGTGTTTTCGCCGAATGTCGCGACGGGCGCCACAAAGCCCATTCCGGATCTGGCGGAACGCACGAATACGGCCGCTCTCGGCGACATTCTCTATACGGACTACGTTTATTTCTTCCAGATCGCCGGCCTTATCCTTCTGGTGGCGATGATCGGAGCAATCGTTCTGACGCTGCGTCATAAGGTTGGCGTCAAGCGGCAAAGCGTGGTTGCGCAGAATGCGCGTGGACAGGAAACGGCGATCGAGGTCGTCAAGGTTGAAACAGGCAAAGGTATTTGACGGGAAAACGGGATGGTAATCGGTATCTCACATTATCTGGCTGTTTCGGCGATCCTTTTCACGATCGGCATTTTCGGCATCTTCCTGAACAGGAAAAACGTCATCGTCATCCTGATGTCGATCGAGTTGATCCTGCTCTCGGTCAACCTGAACTTTGTGGCCTTTTCGGCAACGCTCGGCGACATGGTCGGTCAGGTTTTCGCTCTATTCGTTCTGACCGTCGCCGCTGCGGAAGCAGCGATCGGTCTGGCAATTCTCGTCGTCTTCTTCCGCAACCGGGGTTCGATCGCGGTTGACGACGTCAACATGATGAAAGGCTGAGGGAGATCATGCTTTATTACGCGATCGTCTTTCTTCCTCTTATAGGCTTTCTGATTGCCGGGCTTTTCGGCTCGAAGATCGGAGCGAAAGCCTCGGAATATGTGACATGCGGCCTTATGGTCGTTGCAGCGGTTCTGTCGTGGATCGCTTTCTTTCAGGTCGGCTTCGGTCAGGAAGAAGCGTTCCGGATTCCCGTCCTGCGCTGGGTCGAATCCGGTGCCCTCAATTTTGAGTGGGCGTTCCGCATCGATACGCTGACGGTTGTCATGCTGATCGTGGTGAATACGGTTTCCGCGCTGGTTCACATCTATTCGATCGGATACATGCATCACGATCCGCATCGTCCGCGCTTCTTCGCCTATCTGTCGCTTTTCACGTTCGCGATGCTGATGCTCGTCACCGGGGATAATCTGGTGCAGATGTTCTTCGGATGGGAAGGTGTCGGTCTGGCATCCTATTTGCTGATCGGTTTCTGGTACAAGAAGCCATCGGCGAACGCCGCTGCCATGAAAGCCTTCATCGTCAACCGCGTTGGTGACTTTGGCTTCCTGCTCGGCATTTTCGGCCTGTTCGTCCTGTTCAACTCGGTCCAGTTCGACACGATTTTCACGGCGGCCGCACAGTATCTTCCAGCGGAAGGCGCGAGCGCCGAAAGCTCGACGGTTCTGAATTTTCTTGGCTATGCCCTCGACAAACAAGGCGCGCTGACGGCGGTTTGCCTGCTTCTGTTCATGGGCGCGATGGGTAAATCCGCGCAGTTCCTGCTTCACACCTGGCTGCCCGACGCAATGGAAGGCCCGACACCGGTTTCCGCGCTGATCCATGCCGCGACGATGGTGACCGCAGGCGTGTTCATGGTTGCGCGCATGTCACCGGTCTTCGAACATGCTCCAACGGCGCTGGTGTTCGTCACCTTCATTGGCGCGACGACCGCGTTCTTCGCCGCAACCGTCGGTCTGGTGCAGAATGATATCAAGCGTGTGATCGCGTATTCGACCTGCTCGCAGCTTGGCTACATGTTTGTGGCGCTTGGCATCGGTGCTTACGGCGCCGGCATTTTTCACCTTTTCACGCACGCGTTCTTCAAGGCGCTGCTGTTCCTTGGCGCCGGTTCCGTGATTCATGCCGTTTCGGACGAGCAGGACATGCGCCGCATGGGCGGGTTGCGCAAGCTCATCCCGACCACCTACTGGATGATGATCATCGGCACGGTTGCGTTGACCGGGCTTGGCATTCCAGGGACGTTGATTGGTACGGCGGGCTTTTTCTCGAAGGACTATATCATCGAGGCGGCCTATGCGTCGCATAGCCCGGTCGCCGGTTATGCCTTTGCCATGCTGGTCATCGCCGCGCTGTTCACCAGCTTCTATTCATGGCGGCTGATCTTCATGACGTTCCATGGCAAGCCGCGCGCGACGGCAGACGTCATGCATCATGTGCATGACTCGCCTTTCGTCATGCTGGTGCCGCTGTTCCTGCTTGCCATCGGTGCGCTGTTCGCCGGCTTCTTCTTCTACGATTTCTTCTTCGGTCATTACTATGGCGAGTTCTGGAAGGCGGCGCTCTACACTGGCCCGCACAACGAAATCCTCGAAGAGTTCCACCATGTGCCGACGCTGGTAAAATGGTCTGCGTTCCTCGTTATGGTGTTCGGCTTCGTTCTAGCCTGGTACTTCTACATCCGTTCGCCGGAAACGCCCAAAGCGTTGGCTCGGCAGCATCAGGGACTTTATCGGTTCCTGCTCAACAAGTGGTACTTCGACGAGTTGTATGACTTCCTGTTCGTCCGTCCGGCCAAAGCGCTCGGTCGTTTCCTGTGGAAGAAGGGCGATGGCTGGCTGATCGACGGCTTCGGACCGGACGGGATTTCCGCCCGCGTCCTGGCGACGACTAACCGCGTTGTCCGTCTCCAGACGGGCTATCTCTACCACTATGCCTTTGCAATGCTGATCGGGGTTGCTGCCCTTGTCACATGGATGATGCTTGGGAGCTCCCTCTGATGACCGATTGGCCAATTCTCACAACGGTCACGTTCCTGCCGCTCGTCGGCGCGCTTCTCGTCCTGTTCATTCGGGACGAGGGCGAGGTGGCCCGCAGGAACATCAAGAACGTCACGCTGCTGACCACCGTGATCACGTTCCTGCTGTCGCTGCTCATCTGGATCTATTTTGATAATTCCGATCCGGGCTTCCAGTTCGTCGAAAAGACAAGCTGGCTCGGCGACGGCATTTCCTATCACATGGGTGTCGACGGGATATCGATGCTGTTCGTCATCCTGACGACATTCCTGATGCCACTTTGCATTCTGGCAAGCTGGGAAGCGATCGAAACCCGCGTCAAGCAGTATATGCTGGCGTTCCTCATCCTTGAAACGATGATGATCGGCGTTTTCTGTGCGCTGGATATCGTGCTCTTCTACGTCTTCTTCGAAGCCGTGCTGATCCCGATGTTCATCATCATCGGCGTATGGGGCGGCAAGCGGCGCGTTTATGCGAGCTTCAAGTTCTTCCTTTATACGTTGCTCGGCTCGGTGCTGATGATGCTTGCCGTCATGGCAATGTATTGGCAGGCCGGAACCTCGGATATAACGGTGCTGCTGACCCACGCCTTCCCGGCGCAGATGCAGACGTGGCTGTGGCTGGCGTTCTTCGCCTCTTTCGCGGTGAAAATGCCGATGTGGCCGGTGCATACATGGTTGCCGGACGCGCATGTCGAGGCGCCGACGGCGGCCTCCGCTATTCTGGCCGGTATCCTGCTGAAACTTGGGGGGTATGGTTTCATCCGTTTCTCGCTGCCGATGTTCCCGTTGGCTTCGGCCGACTTCGCGCCCTTCATTTTCGCGCTGTCGGTGATTGCCATCGTCTATACATCGCTCGTTGCACTGATGCAGAACGACATGAAGAAGCTGATCGCCTATTCGTCGGTCGCCCATATGGGCTATGTGACGATGGGCATCTTTGCCGCCAATGCCTATGGTATCCAGGGTGCGATTTTCCAGATGCTCTCGCATGGCATCGTATCGGCTGCGCTCTTCCTTTGCGTGGGCGTGATCTACGATCGCATGCACACACGTGAGATCGCTGCCTATGGCGGGCTGGTCAACAACATGCCGAAATACGCGGTTGCCTTCATGATCCTGAGCATGGCGAATGTCGGCCTGCCGGGAACATCGGGCTTCATTGGCGAGTTCATGACCCTCCTGGGCGTATTCCAGGTGAACACGTGGGTTGCGCTGATCGCGACGACCGGCGTTATCCTCTCTGCGGCCTATGCCCTCTGGCTCTATCGCCGGGTGATTTTCGGTGCGCTCGACAAGGAAAACCTCAAGGCGCTGCTCGATCTGTCGGCGCGGGAAAAGGCGATCATCTACCCGCTCGTCGTCCTGACGATCTTCTACGGCGTTTATCCGGCTCCGATCTTCGATGCGACCGCTGCCTCCGTGAACGCGCTTATCAATCAATATAATGAAGCTGTGTCAGCTGCCGTTGCCAACGCACCGGTCGCTGCCGCCGCTGCCCACTAACCTTTCAAGAGGCGAAGGCAATGCAGACTGATCTGATGACTCATTTGACGCTGGTGGCTCCGGAGCTGCTCGTGGCTGTGGGTGCCTTGGTGCTCCTGATGGTGGGTGTATTCTCTGGCGAGAAGGCGGCGCGGCTGGTCAATGGGCTGGCGGTTGCGCTGTTGATTGCGGCGCTGGGTGTTCTCATCGTCTTCCCGTCGAATGGCGAAGCGTTCGGGGGCGTTTTCGTAAACGATGCCTTCGGGCGTTTCATGAAGACGCTGACATTGATAGGCTCGATCGTGACCCTCATCATGTCCGTCGGCTTCGCTCAGGCAGAGAAATTCGACAAGTTTGAATTTCCGGTACTGATCCTGCTGGCGACGCTGGGCATGATGCTCATGATTTCGGCCAACAACATGCTGGCGCTCTACCTGGGCCTTGAGCTGCAATCCCTGGCGCTTTATGTCGTCGCAGCGATCAATCGCGACAGCGCCCGCTCAACGGAAGCGGGCCTGAAGTATTTCGTACTCGGATCGCTTTCCTCCGGGATGATGCTTTATGGCATCACGCTGATTTACGGTTTCACAGGGCATATCGGCTTTGCCGAGATCGCCGCTACGCTTGCCGGTTCCGAAAGGCAGCTTGGTCTTGTGTTTGGGCTGGTGTTCCTTCTCGCTGGCCTTGCATTCAAGATCTCGGCCGTGCCGTTCCATATGTGGACGCCGGATGTGTACGAGGGGGCGCCAACGCCTGTGACGGCTTTCTTCGCCAGTGCCCCCAAAATGGCGGCGATGGCGATGCTGGTTCGCGTGGTGATCGATGCGTTCGAGCCGATCACGCCCGATTGGCAGCAGGTTATCGTCTTCATTTCCATTGCATCGATGATCCTTGGCGCTTTCGCAGCGATCGGGCAGCGGAATATCAAGCGACTGATGGCCTATTCCTCCATCAGTCATATGGGATATGCCCTTGTCGGCTTGGCAGCCGGAACGGCAACCGGCGTTCGTGGCATCGCGATCTACATGCTGATCTATCTGATCACGACGCTTGGCACCTTTGCTTTCATTCTCGCCATGCGCCGCAAGGACGGAAATGTCGAGCAGATCGACGATCTTTCCGGTCTTTCCCGGACCAACCCGCTCATGGCGTCGGTTTTGACGATCCTTATGTTCTCGCTGGCCGGTATTCCGCCTCTCGCCGGGTTCTGGGGAAAGTGGTACGTCTTCCTCTCTGCCATCGAGGCGCAGCTTTATGCTCTGGCGATTATCGGTGTTCTGGCATCTGTGGTTGGCGCATATTACTATCTGCGTGTCATCAAGATCATGTGGTTCGATGAACCGGTCGGCGGCTTCGTTCCGATGGCTGGTGAGTTGCGGCTTGTTCTCGGCGTATCCGGCGTCTTCGTGCTCGGTTATATTCTGATCGGCGGGCCGATCGGCAGTATTGCAGCGGCAGCCGCGCAAACCTTCT
Organism: Phyllobacterium sp.; assembly: GCA_050726055.1. Classification (GTDB taxonomy): domain Bacteria; phylum Pseudomonadota; class Alphaproteobacteria; order Rhizobiales; family Rhizobiaceae; genus Phyllobacterium. The sequence continues at coordinate 84,863 of JBOHIW010000007.1, forward strand.
TTTGACGCGGCGACAGTGTGAGCTTATGGGTTTCATCTTAGCCCCCTTGGCCCAGCAGGCAGGATATCGTCTGGAATCTTTTGAAACGGTCGGGTCAACCAATGCGCTCGCACTTGAGCGGGCGCAACGGGGTGATCCGGGCAAGATTTGGCTTGTGTCCAAGGCGCAGCAAAGCGGCCGAGGCAGGAGAGGGCGTGCGTGGGCAACGCCGGTCGGAAACCTTGCTGCGACGCTTTTGCTGGTCGATGATGTTGAACTGAAGACGGCGGCGACGCTCGGCTTTGTTGCCGGTTTGTCGTTGGGCGATGCACTCGACGCCGTTTGCCCCGGGTTGAACGTATCTGTTGGCCTTGACGGCGCGCAGGGCGCTTCCGGCACCGGCAGCCCAATGCGCATGGAGCTGAAATGGCCCAACGACGTGTTGCTGGGCGGTGGCAAGCTTGCCGGCATATTGCTCGAGTCGGTATTGTTGCCCGGAAACCGTTTTGCGGTTGCTATCGGCATTGGCGTGAACGTGGTTGCGCATCCCGAAGATGTTCCTTATCCGGCGGTTTCGCTGAATGCGCTTGGCGTGACATGCGATGCAGAAACGCTGTTTCTTGCGCTATCGGACGCCTGGCTCGAGAATGCCCGGCTCTGGGACGCAGGCAGAGGACTATCGCGGATCCGCGAACGCTGGTTGAGCCGCGCCGCCGGGCTTGGCGGCGAGGTTGCCGTACGTATTGATGGCCGTGTGGTGCGGGGCATATTCGAAACGATCGATGAAGAATGCAGGTTCGTCATTCGCGACGACGAGGGGAATAGTGTGAGCATCGCAGCCGGTGATGTTCATTTTGGCGCAGTAGCGTCGGCCAGCGCCGTTTGAGCGGTGGGAAGGGAACTGAATGCCTAGATCCAATGAAGCCGAGCTTGTCTTCCTGCCGTTAGGCGGGGTAGGTGAAATCGGGATGAATCTGGCCCTGTATGGATATGGGCCGGAGGATGACCGGGAATGGATCGTCGTTGATATGGGCGTCACCTTTGCAGGGCCGGAACTGCCCGGCGCCGATCTGATATTGCCCGACATCCGTTTTCTTCTCTCTGAACGGCACAACCTTCGCGGCATCGTCATCACGCATGCTCACGAAGACCATTATGGCGCATTGCTGGATCTCTGGCCGAAATTGAAAGTGCCGGTCTATGGCACGCCTTTTACCGCGGGCCTGCTTGAAGCCAAGCGGGAGGCCGAATTCGGCGCGCCCGAGATTCCGGTTACCGTGTTTCGCGCTGGCGAGAAATTTTCGGTTGGCCCTTTCGAAATCGAGGCCGTAGCCGTTACCCATTCCATTCCCGAACCGGTTTCCCTGGCGATCACCACGCCACTCGGAACCGTGGTTCACACTGGCGACTGGAAGATCGATCCCGAGCCGTCGCTGGGACCACTGACGGATGAAGCCCGCTTTCGCGCGATAGGCGATCGCGGCGTTCTGGCTCTCATTTGCGACTCGACCAACGCCATGCGGGAAGGGGATTCCCCATCCGAGCATGATGTATCCGAAAGCTTGCGGGAATTGATCGAGAATGCGCGGGGCCGTGTCGCCGTCACGACCTTCTCGTCCAATGTCGGGCGTATCCGCTCCATTGCGGAAGCCGCGAGAGACGCTGGCCGGCAGGTGCTTGTGCTTGGACGGTCCATGAAGCGCATGATCGATGTCGCCACGGAACTGGGCTATCTGGACGGACTGCCGGAATTCCTGTCCGAGGAAGACTTCGGTTACATTCCTCGCGAAAATTGCGTCATCATCCTGACGGGCAGCCAGGGTGAGCCGCGTGCCGCTCTTGCCAAGATCGCGCGCGATGAGATGCGCAACATAGCGCTCTCGCCGGGCGATACGGTCATTTATTCGTCCCGCACGATTCCCGGAAACGAAAAGGCGATTATCGAAACGAAGAACCAGCTCATCGAGATGGGCTTGCAGATTATCACGGACGATAGTGCGCTTGTTCACGTTTCCGGCCATCCACGCCGGAACGAGCTGAAGCAAATGTACGCATGGGTGCGCCCGCAAATTCTTGTGCCGGTTCATGGCGAGGCGGCCCATCTGGTGGCGCAGGGGTCGCTTGGCGCCATGTCAGGCATTCCGGAGATCGCGCAAATCCGCAACGGTGATATTCTGCGGCTTGCTCCGGGCAAGGCGGAAATCATCGATCAGGCGCCGTTTGGCCGCATCATCAAGGATGGCAAGATCATTGGCGATGAGGAAGAGGTGGGAATCCCTGAGCGACGGAAGCTTGCTTACGTTGGCCATGTCGCTGTTTCCATGATCCTTGACAGCAAATCGAATATTCTCGGCGATCCCGATCTCGTTCCCTTTGGCTTGCCGGAAAACGATGCGCAGGGCGAGTTGCTGGAGGATGCGCTTTATGATGCCGCAGTCGGTGCGGTCGAAAGCATTCCCCGCGAGCGCCGCCGTGATCTTAATCTTGTGCGCGAGGCCGTGCGTCGGGCCGTGCGCGCCGCGGCCAATGAGGCTTGGGGCAAGAAGCCGGTCGTGACGGTTTTCGTCACGCGTGTTTGACAGGAGTTGACGATGCTGGGACGTCTCAATCACGTTGCAATTGCTGTTCCAGACCTGAAGGAAGCGAGCCGCACCTATCGCGAAACGCTGGGTGCGGAGGTGATGGAACCCCAGGTTCTCCCTGAACATGGCGTGACTGTGGTATTCATCAATGTCGGCAATACCAAGATCGAGCTTCTGGAGCCTTTGGGAGAAGATTCGCCGATCGCTTCGTTTCTTGCCAGGAACCCGTCCGGCGGCATGCATCACGTCTGCTACGAAGTGGACAATATCCTTAGCGCCCGCGATCGGCTAAAAGAGGCGGGTGCCCGCATTCTGGGCGATGGCGAGCCGAAAATCGGGGCTCATGGAAAACCCGTGCTATTCTTGCATCCCAAGGATTTCAACGGGACATTGATTGAGTTGGAGCAGGTCTGACAATGGCATTCTTTACGGCGCTGGCGCTCTATTTCATTTTCTGGTGGGTGACGCTGTTTGCCATGTTGCCGGTCGGATTGCGCACGCAGGCCGAAGAAAACAATGTGACGCTTGGAACCACAGAAAGCGCGCCGCTCAAACCTCGCATGGGACGCACCTTCCTGCTGACCACGATTGTTTCGGGCCTGCTGTTTGCCCTGTACTACTATGTAACACAGGGCTTGGGATATTCGGTTGATGATATCCCGCATTTCTATCCTGACCTGAAATAGGAATCTGCATTCTGCTGCGTGCCTGTTCCTGATGGCATGTGTCGTCAGGCAATGCGGAAGCAGCGGGGTCACGACCCGAAGCGGGGCCTGGTGATTTCCTGAATAACGAAATCGTGATTCCCGAAGATTGATTTCGGGGTTTGCATCACCGCGGCCATCTGTCAGTACCGTCGTCATCGTGCAAACAAAAAACGCGCAAAAAAAATGCAAGGCTTCCGCCTTGCATTCAGATACGCGTCCGATCTCATTTCCGAAAAATACGGCGGCTGCGGGCGAACCGCGCCAAGATCTCATCCTCCCAAGACTTTGACCGCGAAGGAAAGAAGCAAGATTGCATCTTTCTCGTTATGCTGAAAAAAATAGCGACTTGCATTGGTCTTGTCACGAAAAATATTTCACTTTGTCGCATTTTGATTACATTTAAGGCAGTAGTGCTGACCAATTCCGAATCCGCGACCTTATTGCGGTGATGAAACAGGTTTTCATTCTGCGGCCCAGCATATAATAAACAAGCACATTTTCCGTGATTTAGCCTGATTCCTTCTGCAATCAGGTTCCAGCTCTGGTTTTGGTGATTCCATGCGTCGCTCGCGATACTTCCTGCCCATCCTGAAAGAAACTCCGAAAGAGGCGGAGATCGTCTCGCATCGCCTGATGTTGCGCGCCGGCATGATCCGGCAGGAATCATCCGGCATCTATGCGTGGCTCCCTCTCGGGCTCAAGGTTCTCAACAAGGTCAGCAACATCGTGCGCGAGGAGCAGAACCGCTCTGGCGCGGTCGAAGTGCTGATGCCCACGATCCAGTCGGCCGATCTTTGGCGCGAAAGCGGTCGCTATCACGCCTATGGCGACGAGATGCTGCGCATCAAGGATCGCAATGAACGCGACATGCTGTTTGGGCCCACGAACGAGGAAATGATCACCGAGATTTTCCGGGCTTATGTCAAATCCTACAAAGACCTGCCGCTCAATCTTTATCACATTCAATGGAAGTTCCGCGATGAGCGCCGGCCCCGCTTCGGCGTCATGCGGTCCCGTGAATTCCTGATGAAGGATGCCTATTCCTTCGATCTGAATTACGAGGGCGCAAAGGCGGCCTATAATCGCATGTTTGTCGCCTATCTTCGCACCTTTGCCCGCATGGGATTGCAGGCGATCCCGATGCGGGCCGACACAGGCCCTATCGGCGGCGACCTGAGCCACGAGTTCATCATTCTTGCGGAAACGGGTGAAAGCCAGGTCTATTGCGAACGCGGCTATCTGGATTTGCCGGTTCCCGGCGCCGACACGGACTTCACGGATGATGCGTCGATCGCCGATATCGTGGCGCAGTGGACAAAACCATACGCAGCGACCGACGAGATGCATGACGAGACGGCCTGGAACGCGGTCCCTGCTGGCGACCAGCTCGCGGCGCGGGGCATCGAAGTCGGCCATATTTTCCATTTCGGCACCAAGTATTCAGAGCCGATGGGCGCCACGGTTACCGGCCCTGACGGCAAGGAACATGCGGTTTCCATGGGGTCGTACGGCATCGGCCCGAGCCGCCTGATCGCAGCTATCATCGAGGCGTCGCATGATGAAAACGGCATCATATGGCCCGGATCCATCGCGCCATTCGATGTCGGTATCGTCAATATGAAACCGGGCGATGAAGCCTGCGACGGCGCAGCCGGCAGGATTTACGATGCGCTCGTCAAGGCAGGCAGGGATCCGCTGCTTGATGACACGGACGACCGTCCCGGCGCAAAATTCGCCACGATGGATCTGATCGGGCTTCCGTTGCAGGTGATCGTCGGGCCGCGCGGCATTGCCGCAGGTGAGGTCGAGATCAAGGACCGCGCCACAGGCAATCGCGAAACGCTGAGCGTCGAGGCTGCGATCAATCGGCTGGTCGGACCATCCGGTCATTCTGAAGGAAACCAATGAGCGATACGACAGCAGGGACTTCGGGGACGACAAAACCCTTCTCCGCCTTCGAGCGGATGGTGGCAGGGCGCTATTTGCGTGCCCGGCGACGGGAAACCTTTATTTCGGTTATCGCTGGTTTTTCCTTCACCGGTATTATGCTGGGCGTGGCCACGCTTATCATCGTCATGGCGGTGATGAACGGTTTTCGCACCGAGTTGCTGTCTCGTATCCTTGGCATGAACGGCCATATCATCATGCAGCCGATTGATCGGCCGCTGGATGATTACGCCGCTCTCATTCCTCGTCTCGAAGCGGTGCCCGGCGTTTCCTTCGCCATTCCGGTCGTCGAGGGACAAACGCTTGCGACCGGCAATGTTGGCGCGGGAACAGGCGCTATCGTTCGGGGTCTGCGCGAGCAGGACATAGCCAAGCTCAAGCTCGTGCAGGACAATGTCCGTCAGGGAACCTTCAAGGGTTTCGACGCAAGCGGCGGCATTGCGATTGGTTCGCGCATGGCCGAAAATCTCGGCCTGTCGCTGGGAGACCGGCTGAAACTCATTTCTCCCGAGGGCGACGTCACGCCGCTCGGTGTCTCGCCCCGTATCAAATCCTATCCGGTTGTCGCGATATTCGAGATCGGAATGTCGGAATATGATGCATCGATCGTCTTCCTCCCGCTCGAAGAGGCGCAGCTCTATTTCAACCAGGAGGGCAGCGTCCAGTCGATCGAACTTTTCGTTGACAATCCGGACAATGTCGATGCCTTGCGCCCCGCGATCGAGGAAGCGGCTGGCCGGCAGATTGCGATGACGGATTGGCGCCAACGCAACAAGACCTTCTTTTCCGCGCTTGAAGTCGAGCGCAATGTCATGTTCATGATCCTGACGCTGATCGTTCTGGTTGCGGCGCTGAATATCATTTCCGGCCTGATCATGCTGGTGAAGGACAAGGGGCACGATATTGCCATTCTCCGGACTATGGGCGCAACACGCGGGTCGATATTGCGCATCTTCCTGATGACCGGTTCGGCAATCGGCTTTGCGGGAACGCTGGCTGGCGTGGTCCTCGGCGTTGTCGTTTGCCTGAATGTCGAGCGGATCAGGCAGTTCTTTTCCTGGCTCTCAGGCACAACATTGTTCAATCCCGAGCTCTATTTCCTCAGCCAGCTTCCCGCCAAGATGGCCGTTGGAGAAACGGTTTCCGTCATCATCATGGCGCTCGGGCTTTCGTTCCTCGCCACGCTGTTCCCGGCATGGCGGGCGGCGAAGCTCGATCCGGTCGAAGCCCTGAGATATGAATAGTCATGGGAAGTCAGCAATAATGTCGGGCGCTCCAATCCTCGAACTCAAGAATGTCGTTCGTCGTTATGACGAGGTCGGGCGAGAACTCGTCATTCTCGATGACGCCAGCTTCTCCCTTCGGCGCGGGGAAATGGTTGCGCTGGTGGCGCCCTCCGGTGCCGGCAAGTCTACGCTGCTCCACACGGCCGGGCTTCTGGAAAGGCCCCAGAGCGGCGATGTGTTCCTGAGCGGGAAGGCGTGCGGGTCACTCTCCGACGATGAGCGCACAGCCATGCGCCGCAATGATATAGGATTTGTCTATCAGTTCCATCACCTGCTCCCGGAGTTCTCCGCGCTCGAGAATGTGATGATTCCGCAGATGATCAACGGTCTGCCTCGTGCCGAGGCCGCGGAGCGGGCCCAACAGGTGCTCGACTATATGCGTGTGGGGCCGAGGGCTGGCCACCGTCCCGCCGAACTCTCGGGCGGCGAACAGCAGCGCGTGGCGATTGCTCGTGCCGTGGCCAACGGGCCGCTCGTTCTGTTTGCCGACGAGCCAACCGGAAATCTCGATCCGGTAACATCCTCCTATGTGTTTCAAGCACTGGAAGCGATGGTCCGCCAGTCGGGCCTGTCCGCGCTGATCGCCACGCACAATCATGAACTGGCAAAACGCATGGATCGGCGGATCACACTGAAGGATGGCAAGATCATCGACCTTTAGCTTCTTTCTCGCGGGCTCAGCGCGCGTGTGATCGGGAAGACGATTGAACGGCCATCTCGCGAAGAGCGGTGGCCGCATGCGGCTGCTGCTCCTTAGGATTCTGGAAACCATGCGCTTCGGCACGGTGCGTTATGTGTTGACAATGAAACAAAAATAGAACAAAACATAAACATAACGGAACGCAAAGGAGATAGCGATGAGCGAACTGATGCAGGATGTGATGTCTTTTGTTTCAATTAGCCTGTTTGTGGCGACCTTTGCCGTGTGGGTCAGCGTGATCTGAAACCAGACACGGTTTGCCGATAACGTGCCGGCCGAAAGCTTTAACGAATGGCGGCAGCGATGCACCTTGGTGGTGGACAGTTGCCATTCTATCTTCAAAACTGGTGATGCGGTGCTATGAGTCTCCGTGGACGTTTTGAGGAAAGACAGTGGCTGAAGTAACCGGAAATCCTGCGGCTGGATTGAGTTCGAGAGAAACGAAGAGGCCGGGGTTTGTACACCTCAGGGTTCACTCGGCTTACTCGCTTCTTGAAGGGGCGATGCAGATCGGGAAGATTATCTCGATTGCAGCGTCCGGTGAATTCCCTGCGCTGGGCATGGCCGATTCCGGTAATCTTTTTGGCGCGCTGGAGTTTGCCCAGAAAGCCACGAAAGCTGGGTTGCAGCCGATCATTGGTTGTCAGATGGACGTCGCGTTCGGCGATCATCAGGTAGACAGCCGCAATACCAACCGGCGCGATGTGCTCGATCTTGCGCCGGTCGTGCTGATTGCTGCGACAGAAGCAGGATATAGGAACCTCGTTTATCTGGTCAGTCAGGCCTATCTCGGTAATGCGAACGGAGATCCGACGCATGTTCCCGTGGGGTGGCTCGAAAGCCGTGCCGACGGCATCATCTGCCTCACCGGTGGTTCGGAAGGGCCTGTGGGCAAAGCCCTGTCAAGCGATCGGCCGGATCGCGCGCGCCAGCGATTGGTGCAGCTGCAGCAGATTTTCGGCGATCGTTTGTATGTCGAGCTGCAACGCTGCGGAAATTATGACCGGTCTATCGAGGCGGCGCAGATCGAGTTTGCTTACGAATTAAACATACCCCTTGTCGCGACGAACGAGGTTTTTTTCTCGAAGGCGGAAGATTATGAGGCGCATGACGCGCTTCTCGCCATAGCGGGGGGGACGCTGGTTTCCATTGACGACAGGCGCCGCCTGACGGTCGATCACTATTTCAAAAGCCACGCGGAAATGGCGGCTTTGTTCGCTGATCTGCCTGAAGCTCTCGAAAACACCATCGAGATAGCGCGTCGCTGCCATTGGTACCCACGCAAGCGGGAGCCAATCCTGCCAAGGTTCACTGGCAGTGGCGATGACCCTGATGCGGCTTTCGCGGAGGAGGCCGCAGAGCTTGCGCGGCAAAGCAGGGAGGGGCTGGCCCGCCGCCTGGCTGCGCCCGGCCTCGCTGAGGGGCACACGATTGCCGACTATGAGGAAAGGCTGGAATTCGAGCTCGGCATCATCGAGCGGATGAGATATCCCGGCTACTTCCTGATCGTTTCGGACTTTATCAAATGGGCGAAGGCCCACGATATTCCGGTCGGTCCCGGTCGTGGTTCCGGCGCGGGGTCGCTCGTCGCCTATGCCTTGACGATCACCGATGTCGATCCGCTTCGCTTCTCGCTGCTGTTCGAACGCTTCCTCAATCCGGATCGCGTATCGATGCCCGACTTTGATATCGACTTCTGTCAGGACCGGCGTGAAGAGGTCATTCGCTACGTGCAGCAGAAATACGGCAACGAACAGGTCGCGCAGATCATCACGTTCGGCTCGTTGCAGGCGCGTGCGGTGCTGCGCGACGTTGGCCGTGTTCTGGAAATGCCTTACGGGCAGGTGGACCGGCTTTGCAAGCTCGTTCCATCCAATCCGGCAAACCCTACGCCGCTTGGCAAGGCGATCGAGGAGGAGCCGCGATTTCAGGAGGAAAGAGACAAGGAGCCCGTTGTCGGGCGATTGCTTGATATCGCGCTGAAACTTGAAGGGCTGTATCGCCACACGTCCACGCATGCCGCCGGTATCGTCATTGGCGACCGTCCTTTGTCCGAACTCGTACCGATGTATCGCGACCCGAGGTCGGATATGCAGGTCACGCAGTTCAACATGAAAATGGCGGAAGAAGCCGGACTTGTGAAGTTCGACTTTCTCGGCCTCAAGACCCTGACCGTTCTCAATACCGCTGTCAAACTCATCAAACGGCGCGGGATCGATATTGATCTTTCGCATCTGCCGCTCGACGACAAGCTGACTTATGAAATGTTGTCGCGAGGCGAAACCGTCGGCGTGTTTCAGGTGGAAAGTGTCGGCATGCGCAAGGCGCTGATCGGCATGAAACCGGACCGGATCGAAGACATCATTGCGCTTGTCGCGCTGTATCGGCCAGGCCCGATGGAGAACATCCCAACCTATAACGCCCGCAAGAACGGCGAGGAGGAAATTGAGTCGATCCATCCAACGATCGATCACCTGGTAAAAGAGACACAGGGTGTCATCATCTATCAGGAACAGGTGATGCAGATTGCGCAGGAGCTTTCCGGTTACACGCTCAGTCAGGCGGATTTGCTGCGCCGCGCGATGGGCAAGAAAATCCGTGAGGAGATGGACAAGCAGCGCGAGGGCTTCGTCAAGGGTGCTGTCGAGCGTGGTACGGACAAGTCTCAGGCGAACACAATCTTCGACCTGCTGGCGAAATTCGCCGACTATGGCTTCAACAAGTCACACGCGGCGGCCTATGCCATAGTGTCCTATCAGACGGCTTATCTGAAGGCTCACTATCCGGTCGAGTTTCTTGCTGCGTCCATGACATATGATATGTCGAACACAGACAAGCTCAATGATTTTCGTCGTGAAGCCATGCGTCTCGACATTGATGTCGTGGCGCCTTCGGTCATGACGTCGTTTCGCCCGTTTGAAGTGGGTGAAAACTGTATTTTCTACTCGATAGCCGCGATAAAGGGACTTGGCGACGCTGCGGTTGAACATATTGTCGATAAAAGAAAAGAGAAGCCGTTTGAAGGACTTGAAGACTTTTGTGAACGTATTGATCCACGTATATTGAACCGTCGCGGCTTTGAAAGTCTCATCAATGCTGGCGCGCTCGATTGTTTCGGCCGGTCGCGTGAGTCCATGATTGCGGGAATGGATAGGATCATGGGAAACGCCCAGCGCACGCAGGAAGACGCGGTGAGCGGGCAGGCCGATATTTTCGGCAGCGCCTCAGCAGCCGACATCCGGCAGGCGATCCAGCTCCCGTCCGTAACGCCATGGCTGCCGGCGGAAAAGCTGCACCGTGAATATGAAGCCGTCGGGTTTTATCTCTCCGCACATCCGCTGGATGAGTATCGCAGCGTTCTCGACAAGATGCGTGTTCAGAACTGGGCGGAGTTTTCGCTGGCGGTGCGCCGCGGTGCAACGGCTGGCCGCCTGGCGGGAACAGTGACGAGCAAGCAGGAGCGCAAGACACGCACGGGCAACAAGATGGGCATAGTCGCCCTGTCGGACGCGACGGGGCAGTATGAGGCGGTTCTGTTTTCCGAGGGGCTTGCGCACTACAGAAATCTGCTTGAAGCCGGTAATTCCGTGGTGATTACTGTCGCAGCGGAGGATCGGCCCGAAGGCATCAGCCTGCGCATCCAGACCGTTCAGTCACTTGAGGACGAGGCTTGCCGCATTCAGAAGGCGCTGAGGCTGTATTTGCGCAACAGCGATGCGCTGAAGCAGATTGCGCCACATCTTGCCGTGAAGGGCGATGGTCAGGTCAGCCTCATTCTGATCAAGGAGAATGGCCAGCGCGAAGTGGAGATCGAGCTTCCGCACCGCTATCGGGTCAGTCCTCAAATCGCGAGCGCTATGAAAACCATCCCCGGTGTCATCGACGTCGAACTGGTCTGATTTTTCCGATTCAATACTTGAGAGAAATTCGATTATATATTGATTTTATTTCGTATTTTTATCGTTCTTGTCGCGTGTGGCAGGAGCGAAAGTGTAGCCTGTTTCGATGGCCTGATTGCCGAATTTGGTTCGCAGCCGATCCATGGCGGTTTCCGCAACCGCGCGTTTCGTCGCCTGCGTGTCGACGAGATCCAGCGGGTCGGCCTTCTGCGCCTCATCAAGGTCGCTGACGCCGATGCCTAGGAGGCGGAACTTCGTGCCGTCGACTTCCTTCTCGAGGAGCGCCAATCCGACGCGGAATATCTTGTCCGCAAGCTGGGTCGGGTCGCCGAGTTGCCTGTTGCGGGTACGCAGCTTGAAATCTCTTGTCTTGAGCTTGAGAACGACCGTCCGCCCGGAAATATTGGACGCTTTCAGTCGTCGTGAAACCCGTTCCGACTGGCGCCGCAGGATTGCCGTGAGTTTGCCAAGATCAGCAATATCCTCGTTGAAGGTTGTTTCCGAGCTGACGCTTTTGGCTTCGCCCCTCGGTTCGATGCGGCGTGCATCGATGCCGCGTGAAAGCCGATAGAGCCGCTGGCCGATCGTGCCGTAAGCCTTCATCAAGCGGCCCTCATCCATGGTCTGCAACTGGCCGATCGTCCTGATGCCGTCTTTCTCCAGCGTCGCGGCGAATGCCCGCCCGACGCCCCAGATTGTCGTAACGGGCCGCTCGCGCAGAAATGCCATGGCCTCCGCCTTTCCTATGACGGAGAAGCCGCGCGGCTTTTCAAGATCGGAGCCGACTTTTGCTAGGAATTTGCAATAGGACAGGCCAACGGAAACAGTGATGCCGATCTCGGCTTCGACTTTTTGCGCAAATCGAGCCAGAACACGGGCCGGGGGATCATGATGAAGCCGCTCTGTGCCGGAGAGATCGAGAAAGGCCTCGTCGATTGAGAGCGGCTCGACGAGGGGAGTAAGGTCGAGCATCATCTGTCGAACCTGCCGTCCGACTTCGACATATTTTTCCATATTCGGCTTGATGACGATCGCATCCGGACACGCCTCCAGAGCCTTGAACATCGGCATGGCGGATCTGACGCCATGGATTCGCGCTATATAGCAAGCTGTTGAAACAACGCCTCTTTTCTCACCGCCAATAATGACCGGCTTATCCCGGATATCAGGATTGTCCCGCTTTTCGATGGATGCATAGAACGCATCACAGTCCACGTGAGCGACAGGCAGTTCGTAGAGTTCGGCATGCCTCACGACACGCGGACTGCCACAACCGATGCAACGCCGGGCCGAAGAAACCTGAGGTGTCAGGCAATCTCGGCAGAAACCGAACATGGGGTCATTGACAGGGTGCATGGTTGTCGCGAACATAAGAGGAACATTTGGATCATACGGGAGGACATTGATGGGTTCAAGCGCAAGTTCCCCAACCGGGGAATTCCACACAGCGCCTTTGACACCAGAGCGTTGGGACGATTTCGCCGCCCTGTTCGGGCCTCGAGGCGCTTGCTACGACTGTTGGTGTCTCTCCTTCCGTCTTCCGCCCAAAATACGCCAGAGCGCTTCGGGGAGTGAAAAGAAGGCGCTCATGCGTTCGCGGATAGAAAAGGGCCCTCCGCCGGGTCTGCTGGCCTATCGAAACGAGGAGCCGGTAGGATGGATGCAGATTGGTCCGCGTTTCGATGTGCCGGAGTGGAACAACAAAGGGCGGGCGAGCGCGCCATCGGATGATATCCCGCCGGAAGACCCATCCGTATGGGCGGTATCGTGCTTCTTTGCCCGATCAGACCAGCGTGGAAATGGAATCTCTCATGTCCTGCTGCGCGCAGGAATCGACTTCGCGCGTAAAAATGGCGCTCGCATATTGGAGGCGTGCCCCATGGATCAGGCGAAGAAATCGAAATCGATCGGGCTTTTCGTCGGGTCCACGCGTGTATTCGATGCGGCGGGTTTCAGTACCATTGTCACCAGAAAAGCGGGCAGGCCCCTGATGCGGCTGATTTTATGATCGCATTCAGTAGCCGTCGACGGGCGTTCCGCCGGGCAGCTTCTGAAGGGCAAGCTGGAACCGCGACGGATCGAGCGCGTTTTCTTCGCAAAAGCGCAGCAAGGTCGGCTCGTGTGACAGATAGAACTGGAGGACGCCCGCCAAAAAGCCCGGCTCCCGTGCCGCAATTCTGATGTCGCTGGCCTGAATGCCGGTGAGGGAGAGGAAGCGTGGTAAAAGTTCGGGATCACTGGCGATAAAGGCGAGGGCGTGAACGGCCAGTGTTTCCGCGTCGAGGGTCGAGATGTCATTTTTCATATTTCCCACTATAGATGAAAATGAACAGGGCTGGAAAGCGCGCACGATGATCCGGCCAAACCATCGACAGAATTTGGGGCCTACATTTGGATTTCATCAATCGAATCAAATTAGTCTATGATGAAGGCTACACGCACTCGTACTGGAATCAGCCGGACGACTGCGTAATCGATGACTTTGGGAAATGATCCAATGCCGAAAAAAGTAATGATCGTTGAAGACAACGAGCTGAACATGAAGCTCTTCCGCGATCTCATTGAGGCCAGCGGGTATGAAACGATCCAGACCCGCAACGGGCTTGAAGCGCTTGACCTCGCCCGCGTTCATCGTCCCGATCTCATTCTCATGGATATTCAACTGCCAGAAGTGTCGGGGCTGGAAGTGACGAAGTGGCTCAAGGAAGACGATCAGCTTCACGTCATACCCGTTATTGCCGTGACGGCCTTCGCCATGAAGGGAGATGAGGAGCGCATTCGCCAGGGCGGTTGCGAGGCCTATATATCGAAGCCGATCTCGGTCGGAAAATTTATTGAAACCATCAAATCCTATCTGGGTGATGCCTGAAACAGACAAGCGCGGGTTCGCGAGCGTCTTCCGGTTTGGTATGAAAACGGGGCGTGAGTGTACGCCTTGATTTTGGAAGTGCGACTTTCCGGCGAAGCGAAACAGCCTAGTTTACCAATAATTCCAGTTCCTCAGGGCGTTTGAACCAAGAACTATTGATTCTCGGTAATATTTGAGTGACCTTCACGCACCCTGTAGCGCAGGCGTTATATGCGTTAGAATTGATGTGTCAGAACGGTTTTATGAGTAGCAAAACCGGCTTTCCAGGGCTGGAGGCTGGTGGTCTGGTTTGAATGCCCCATGACGCTCAGGTCCGCCGCATCTCCTGGGTCCATGGGGTCGGTCGGTCGGCATCGCGGCGCATAGCGGTCTCCTCGTACCGCTGCCGGGCTGCCGATTGACCACCTTTGCCATTCCAGGAGGGGCAAAAAAGTTGGAGCCTGTGTCTGTCCGAAACTGCACATAAGCGAAAGCACGCCCGGGCATCAGAGTAATGATGGGGCCACCAACACGACAAGGTCGATGATAATCGCCAGAATGACGCCTGAGCCTGTGGCAATAACGCCATTCAGGAATCTGCGGTTAGCCCGGTCGTAGACATTTCTTTTCAGGGAATGCGGCTGTAGCAGCGCCGCCAATGCACGGATTTGCAGGATGATTCCGATGATGATCAGGCCTGTTGGGGGCAGATCTATGATCTTCCAGGGCAGGGGATTTGCCGCCCACTGCGTCAGGAAACCGAGTGAAAACGACAACACAATTCCAACCACGGTAATCGTGCCGTTGCGAAACGGCGTTTCGATAAGCTGCTCGTTATCGTCATTGCCGTCCATCGCGTGATCTTGAGCGCAATGCCCCCACAAATCAATCGATAAGCCATCCCTTCCAGTGCGAAGGAGATCGCCACTCTGGTAGGGGGGGGGCGGCAAAAACAAAAACGCCGCCCCGAAAGGCGGCGCCCGATACCGTAAGATACAAGAATTACTTGATCTTCGTTTCCTTGAACTCGACGTGCTTCTTAGCAACCGGGTCGTACTTGCGCATTACCATTTTGTCGGTCTTCGTCCGGCTGTTCTTCGAAGTAACGTAGAAGAAGCCGGTGTCAGCGGTCGACAAAAGCTTGATTTTGATATTTGCAGCCTTAGCCATCTTACACTTACCTGTTATTGTCTGATTGAAGCCGCCTCCAACTCGACCGGTCAGCCGATAGCGGAAATTCGGCGTGACACTTACCCCTAGGGCGGGAAAAGTCAAGCCTGCAGGCAGCTATCCCAGGGGCAAAGTGCAAATGTTGCAGTATTTCGCCCTATTTTCTCACTCCGAGACGATAAATGGTAAGCGTCAGATAGCCAATGAAGAACAGGGCGAGCGTTATACCGAATCCGTTTGGTCCCATGAGGTCCATGCCGATTCCAATGGCCTGAGGCCCCGCGAGCATGCCGAGGCCATAGCAGAAAACAAAAGCGGCATTGGCTGATGCGAGTTCCCGCCCGGTCAGTTTTGAACCGAGATGGGCGAGGCCGACGGTGTAGAGGCCAGCCACCACACCACCCCACGCAAAGAGCAGGGCCGCGGTGAGCGTCCAGTTTTCCTTGACGTAAGGCAATGCCAGCATACCGGCCAGGCCAATAATGGCGCAGACGACCAGGATATGCCGCCTGTCCCGTACGCGATCACTGAGCAGCCCCAGCGGAATCTGGAGAAACACATTGCCAAGTCCGATCATCGTCAACAGCAGGGCTGCGTCGGCCTCTGGATAGCCAATGCGCGCACCATAGACGGGGAAGAACGCAAAACCGCCGGTTTCGACCGCCCCGAAGACGAACACCGCAGCGGTCGCCGTCGGCACGACCCAGATGTAGGGGGCGAAAGGGGCATGGGCTTCATCATCCTCGAAATCGGGGCTGTCCATCCAGGCGATCAGAACCGGAAGGGCGGCGAAGATGATGATGGCGGTGCCGATGCCAAAAGGCATAAACCCCTCGCTGCCGATCTGCGAGAAGAGCCAGGGGCCGAGCGCAAAGCCGAGTGAGAGGACGGTGGCGTAGACACCGAGCACTAGGCCGCGTTTCGATGGTGGTGCGGCGGCGTTGATCCAGTATTCGGACAGAATGAAAAGTGTCGTCAGCGCGAAGTGAAACGACACGCGCAAGGGGAGCCACATCCAGAACTGCGGGAAGAAATGAAAACCGATCAATGAAAGTGCGGCAACGCCGAGCATCAGAACGATGGTTTGCACAACGCCCAGTCGGGCAGCGATGGGAGCCGCAAAAGGAGCGGCTGCAATCGAGGCGAGACCGGCGACCGCAGTGTTCAATCCGATCATGCTGGTGGAGTGGCCGCGCGCCTCCAGGAGCACGCTCAGGAGGGGGACACTCAGCCCGATCGCCGCCCCGACCGCGCTGATCGTTGCAACAGCGGCGGCAATTCCGCGCCACGAAATGTTTCCCTCTGCCGTTTCCACGGCCTGATCTGATGTCATTTCTATTCTCTAATAAAGATTTCAGCTATTTGAAGCGAGGCATTTGCTGACGAAAAACCGGCGGCGCATTCTTCCTGAAAATGCGCTAGATGACTTCACGGACATAGCGACCGTGTTTCATGGCATATTGCACGACGGGATAGTTTCGATCGAGCGCCGGATCGTCTGCAAGAAGTTGTTCGACTTCCCGGATGATTGCCAGCGTGATGGGGGGCACATCGAGGTTGGCCGCCTCTCTCAAGGCGAGCCAATGCAGTTCTTCCAGTTCGCCGGAGGGGCCGGTGCCGTCGGGGAGCGCGCAGGCGATCGCATCACGGAAAGCGATGAAAAAGCGTGTATCGAACCGGCGTATGCGCCCCGGCGGCGTTATGGCGCGAGCCACGAAACGCAGTCTGGAGAGATCCGGGCTGATATTTCTCGTGCTGAATGCTTCCCAATCCGGATGGGAACTGGTGCGCCGGGCTTCGCTTCCAAGGAGAAGTCCGGCTTCCTCGTAGGTTTCGCGGATCGCCGATAGCGCAAGCGCGCGGGCGCGGCGTCTGGTTGCCTTCGCGCCCATGCCGAGCAGCAATTTTGCCTCGTCTTTCTCGTTCAGTTCACGCGCGGCCACTATGCCGCCGTCTCCGGCGTCGGTGCGCCCGCCCGGAAAGACGAATTTACCGGGCATGAACACATGCCGCATATGCCTGCGCCCCATCAGGACACGAAATTCGCCGTCCTTTCGATCAAGCAGCAGCAATGTCGCGGCATCGCGTGGGCGTTCGGGAGCAGAAGGCGTGCGTTCCTCATGGCGGGTCACGCTGTCCAGCGTATTCTTCGAGAGCCCATCCAGCTTCATCGCGCTTCCTCTAGTCGTCCGTGTCGCCGCCAAATCCGTGCATGTAATTGGCCCATTGCAAGCCTATGGTGGCTCCCTTGATCGGCTGCAGCAGCGCCAGCGAGAGGATGACGGTCAGTGGACCCCAGATGGCAAAATGAATCCAGTTGGGCAACAACAACAGCATTTCCGCGGCAAGGAACGCGCTGAGAACGATATGGCCGACAATGGTGATCGTGATATAGGCGGGCAGGTCGTCGGCGCGCTGATGATGCATTTCCTCGCCGCAGACCGCACAGGCATCGACAGGTTTGACGAACGCCCTGAACAGTTTGCCTTCGCCGCATTTGGGGCACCGGCAACGGAAACCGCGCTTCATGGCCTCCCATACGGAACGCTGCGGACGGCTGGACGGATGTCCGCCTCCATATACGTGTTCCGTGACCGCTCGCTCTGTCATCGCCTTCCTCTTTGTTTTCCTGTTGGAATACCGCCCGGACGACTGCCTTTACGAGCGCCCGGACGCTTCGACTTGTGGAATGAGCGGTTTGAGGTCGGTACGGAATGAGCATCCGTTAGCATCTCAAAACGCAGGGCACCTGCCACCGGCAGGGCTTCAACCAGTCGAACTTCGACGATATCGCCAAGTCGCCAGCCTTTGCCAGTCCGTTCTCCAGAGATGGTTCGGTTGGCCTCATCGAAGATATAGTATTCATTTCCCAAAGTTGAAATGGGGATGAAACCATCCGCACCATAGGTGGTCAGGGCGACGAAGAGTCCTGAATTGGTTACGCCGGAAATCCGACCCTCGAAAATCGCATCGATCTGGCTGGCCAAATGGTGCGCGATAAGCCGGTCGACGGTATCGCGCTCTGCCGTCATGGCGCGTCTCTCGGTTGAGGAGATCAGTGCCGAAATCTCTTCGAGTCGGGCTTCCTCGTCGGGCGTCAGGCCTCCGGCGCCCAACCCCAGCGAACCGATCAGCGCACGATGGACCATCAGATCCGCATATCGCCGGATTGGTGAGGTGAAATGGGCGTAGCGCTGGAGATTGAGGCCGAAATGGCCGATATTCTCGGGACTGTATTCGGCCTGGGACTGTGACCGCAGGACGACCTGATTGACCAGTTCCTGATAGTCAGAGCCTTCCACCTGCTTGAGGATGTTGTTGAACTGGCTCGGACGTAGCTGGGCACCGCGCGAAAGGCTGATATTGACGCTGCGCAGGAACTCACGCAGCGATTCCTGCTTTGCCATCGACGGTCCGTCATGAATGCGGAAAATCAGTCGCTGGCGTTTGCGTTCGAGCGTTTCAGCCGCCGCCACATTCGCCTGAATCATGAATTCTTCGATGAGCTTGTGGGCATCCAGACGGGGAGGGATGATGACCTTGTCCACCTTGCCATCCGGTGTAAGAAGGATCTTCCTCTCCGGTAAATCCAGTTCCAGAGGCTCACGGCTGTCGCGTCCACGTTTCAAGGCTGCATAAGCGGCCCATAGCGGCTTCAGGATCGTGTGGAGGATGGGCGTCGTCTTCTCATCGGGAGCGCCGTCGATGGCCGCCTGCGCCTGCGTATAGGCGAGCCGTGCCTTGGAGCGCATCATGATGCGATGGAAGGAATGCGATATCTTGCGGCCATCCGGGGCGAACACCATGCGAACGGCGAGGGCGGGCCTGTCAACAAGTTCTTTCAAGGAACACAGATCGTTGGAAATCCGCTCCGGCAGCATGGGGACGACGCGATCCGGAAAATAGACGGAGTTTCCGCGTTTAAGGGCTTCCCGGTCGAGGGTCGAGCCCGGCATCACGTAGCTCGCGACATCGGCGATTGCGACGATGGCGATGTGCCCCCCGACGTTGCTCTCGGATGTATCCGGCTCTGCATAGACCGCATCGTCATGGTCCTTGGCGTCGGCCGGATCGATGGTGATAAGCGGCACGTCGCGCCAGTCTTCCCGATGCGCGATCGTCGCGGGTTTTGCGTCTGCGGCTTCCTCGAGTACGGATTCCGGAAAATCATGAGGAATTTCATGCTCATGGATGGCAATCATCGAAAGCGCTTTTTCGCTTTCGAGCGATCCGACCACCTGCTTCACGCTGGCTTGCGAAAGCCCGTAACGACCGATTTTCGAAACTTCAACCTCGACGAGATCGTTCTGCTTCGCGTCGCCCAGTTGGTCGGGGGCTACAACCAGCTCCGCCTGACGCCGCTCCACAGGCTCAAGCCGCCACTCGCCGCTATCCGTGCGGCGCAGGACACCCAGAACCGTGTTCCTGCGTTTTTCGATTCGCTTGACGACACGGGCCGTATAGGCAGGGCCTTCTTCCTCCTTGGAGGGAAAAATCCTGGCCAGAACACGGTCGCCGATACCGGCGGTGGGTCCCTTCTGGTCCCGGCTGCTGCGAATCAGGACCGTGGGGGCCGTTTCGCCGTGATGCTCGTCCCACTCGGCAGGCTTGGCTAGCAATCCGCCATCGCTGTCGCGGCCGAAAATATCGAGGACCGCCATGGAGGGAAGCCTGCCCGGTGTCGCAAGACGCTTCTTGCGCTTTTCCACCAGGCCTTCATCGGCCAGTTCGCGAAGAATTTCCTTCAGGAAAATACGGGCATCGCCTTTCAGGTTGAACGCCTTGGCAATGTCCCGCTTTCCCGCCAGATCGGGGTTGTCGTTGATGAATTTCAGAATGTCGTCGCGCGTCGGCAGATAATCATTCCGACTTTTGGCAGGCCGCGATTTTCCTGACGGTGCGGAGATACGGCGTGCCAAGATTTGTCCTCAACTTTCTATTTCAGCGTCGGCCTTGCTTGTTTTTGCCGACTTGGTGGTTTTGCTCTTTGCCGTGGACGCCTTCGCGGTCTTTGTCGCTTTGGGCTTCGCCTTGGCCGGGGCTTTTTTCTTTGCGGTGCTGCCGCCCTTCTGCGCGATCAGCACGAGGGCTTGCTCAGCGGTAATGCTCTGCGGGTCCGTGCCCTTCGGCAACGTCGCGTTGACCTTACCCCAATTTACGTAAGGGCCATAGCGTCCATCGCGTACCGTGATTGGCCCGCCATCAGGATGCTCGCCGAGTTCCTTCAAGGCTGCCGGTGTGCTGCGGCCGCGACCGGGTCCCTTGGCCTTCTTTTCCGCGATAACGGTGACGGCACGGTTCAGGCCAACGGTGAAAACGTCCTCGATGCTTTCCAGATTGGCATAGCCACCATCATGGGCGAGGTAGGGGCCGTAACGCCCGATCCCGGCGGAGATCATCTTTCCGCTTTCCGGGTGCTGGCCGACATCGCGGGGCAATGAGAGCAGAGCCAGCGCCTTCTCGTGGTCGATGGTGTCGAGCGTCCAGCCCTTCGGCAGGCTTGCGCGCTTCGCGTCCTTGCCTTCGCCGCGCTGGATATACGGCCCGAACCGCCCGCTGCGTGCCGTGATGTCCTCGTCGGTGTAAGGATCCTTGCCGAGCAGCTTCGGCTCGTCGCTGGCAGTTGCCGTCTCGCCGTTGCCATCGCCGCCCAGCTGCCTCGTGTATTTGCAGTCGGGATAATTCGAGCATCCGACGAAAGCGCCGTATTTGCCAAGCTTCAGCGAGAGAGAGCCGGTGCCGCATGTCGGGCAGGAGCGGGGAGACATGCCGTCGCCGCGGTCGGGGAAGACAAGCGGAGCAAGCTCCTCATTGAGCGCGTCGAGCACGTTGGTGACGCGCAATTCCTTGATGCCGTCGATCGCACCGGAAAAATCGGTCCAGAAATCACGCAAAACATCCTTCCAGGACAGTTTGCCGTCGGAAATCTCGTCGAGCTTTTCCTCAAGCGCCGCCGTGAAATCATACCCGACATAACGTTCGAAGAAACTTTCCAGAAATGCCGTGACCAGCCGTCCCTTGGGCTCCGGTATGAGCTTGCGCTTGTCCAGCCGCACATATTCGCGATCGCGCAGCGTCGCAAGCGTTGCCGCATAGGTCGAGGGGCGACCGATGCCCAGCTCCTCCATCTTCTTGATGAGCGAAGCTTCCGAATAGCGTGGCGGCGGCTCGGTGGAATGCTGCGTTGCGTTGATCTTTTCGCGGGCAAGGGCCTCGCCAGCGCGAATTTCGGGCAGGCGGCCGCCTTCGTCGTCGACGTCCTCTTCCTCGCGATGATCCATATAGGCGCCAAGAAAACCGTCAAACTTGACCACGGAGCCCACGGCGCGCAGCTGTGCGCTTTCCGAGCCGTTGATGGCTTCGATATCGACGGTTGTCCGTTCGATATCGGCCGATTGCATCTGGCTGGCGATCGTCCGCTTCCAGATCAATTCATAGAGGCGCGCCTGATCGTCATCGAGAAACTTGCGCACGTCCTTGGGATGCCGGTTGAAATCAGTCGGGCGAATGGCCTCGTGCGCTTCCTGCGCATTCTTGGCCTTGGCGGAATAGTAGCGGGGCTTTTCGGGAACGTACTTGTCACCGAAAACCTTGCCAATGGTTGCGCGCGCCGCCTGAATGGCTTCCGGCGCGATCTGCACGCCATCCGTACGCATATAGGTGATCAGACCGGTGGTCTCTCCGCCGATATCCATGCCTTCATAGAGGCGTTGGGCAACCTGCATTGTGCGGGAGGCCGAAAATCCGAGCTGACCGGAAGCGGCCTGCTGGAGCGTCGATGTCGTGAATGGCGGTCCGGGATTGCGCTTGGTTGGCTTGGCTTCAACCGAAGCAGCCTTGAACGACGCGCCGTTCAGCATTGCACGGATTTTTTCGGCCTGTTCGCCGTTCTTGATATCCAGCTTGCCAAGCTTTTTCCCGTTGACGATGGTCAGGCGGGCCTCGAAATCGTCGCTGCGCGGCGTTTTCAGCAGCGCGGCGATATTCCAGTATTCTTCGCGGACAAAGCGTTCGATTTCCGCTTCCCGGTCGGACACCAGCCTCAGCGCAACAGACTGAACACGCCCGGCGGAACGAGCGCCGGGGAGCTTGCGCCACAATACCGGCGACAAGGAGAAGCCGACAAGATAGTCCAGTGCGCGGCGCGCCAGATAGGCGTCGACCAGCGGCGTATCGATGTCGCGGGGATTGGCCATGGCGTCGAGAACGGCGCTCTTGGTGATTGCGTTGAAAACAACGCGCTTGACGGGCTTGTCGCCGAGCACTTTCTTTTTGCGCAGAACCTCCAGAACGTGCCATGAAATCGCTTCACCTTCACGATCCGGATCTGTCGCGAGGATCAGGCTGTCGCCGGATTTCAGCGCGGTTGCGATATCATTGAGGCGTTTCGATGAGGCCGAATCGACCTCCCACGACATCGCGAAATCCTCGTCTGGCCGTACCGAGCCATCTTTCGCCGGCAAATCGCGGACATGGCCGAACGATGCCAGAACCTTATAGTTCGAGCCCAGATATTTATTGATTGTTTTTGCCTTGGCAGGCGATTCGACGACTACGACGTTCATTTTTTGACCGCTGATTTGGGCTCCAGCACACAGCTTGAGCATTCATTACGGATTAAAACCGCTGTGTGAAATGAACAGCAACGGGGCGAAGGTCAAGGTCTAAGCCTCATAATTTGCTAAATACAACCAATGGTAGATTGTTAGATGTAGACAACTCTTGATGTTGCAATCTATAGTCGGGAAGCGCTTTGAAGTGAACCATGATTGGCTGTCCGGTCCTGAATGCGGACCGATCACAAGCGGGTGTAGCAACGACCTCGCTGATGGCTTTGGGCAAGTCTTGCGGCCATGATCTGGCAAGGCGTCGTTCGATGGCAGCTTGGGGCAAGCCATGTGTTGGAAATGGGGGCTGAATATGGATCGAAATCTGTCGACGCGTTGGGAGACTGTCAGTTATATTCAGCAGATGCTGGCCGAACTGCGCGACATGGCAGCCAGAGAACAGTTCGATATGCTCGCCTATCTCATCGAAATGGCATATATGGAAACCGGTGAGATTCTGGAAGGCCAGGTTTCAATTTCAGACGTCCGGCAGCAGCGAGATGGCTCCGCCTGAGTGTCGCTCCAGACGCCCCGCGAGATCCAGTTCAAGCAGCAAAAGCATAACCTGTGAGGCATGGAGACCGCTCTGGACGATGATTTCGTCGACATGAGTTGGAACTGGCCCGAGCAAGTCCGTCAGGGCATTCCGATCATGTTCGTTTGGCGGCGTGATCGCCGATGCTGACGTATTCGGCGCTCTGAATTGGCCAGAGGTAGCCGGCGGTATGCTGACCAGAGGCGCGATCGCCGAGGAAATATCGTCGGTTTCAGTGACCAGAATGGCGCCATTCTTCAAGAGCGAGTTCGTTCCGGCGGCGCGAGGGTCCAGCGGAGAACCGGGGACGGCGAAAACGAGACGTCCCATTTCGCCTGCAAGGCGGGCGCTGATCAGTGAACCCGACTTTTCGGCGGCCTCGATGACCACAAGGCCGAGAGAAAGCCCGGCGACGATCCTGTTGCGCCTCGGAAAATCATGTGCACGCGGCTCCCAGCCAAATGGCATTTCGCTGATCAATGCGCCGCCATGGTCGGGAATAGAGTGATACAGATCCATATTCTCCGGCGGATAGGGCCGGTCCAGCCCGCCTGCGAGCACCGCGACAGTGCCGGTATGAACGCTCGACTTGTGAGCGGCGGCGTCGATGCCGCGGGCGAGGCCGGAAATAATGGCATGGCCGGACTCTCCCAGTTCACGGGCAATTTTTTGCGCGAACCTCATGCCGGTCACGGAGGCGTTGCGTGCGCCAACAATCGCAACGGGTGGCGCCGTAAAGATGTCCGTATCGCCCTTGACCGCCACGAGCGGCGGCGGGTTGTCGCATTGCCTGAGAATGGGCGGATAGTCTGGTTCGCCCATGCCGACGAAATGCGCGCCTGCCTTGTGAGCCAATTCCATTTCGCGTTCGGCGTCGTCCATGCTTGCCACGCGCGCGGGCTTGCCCGATCCGCCGCGACGCATCAGCTCCGGCACCATCAGCAATGCATCCGCCGCAGAACCGAAATGGGAGATCAGATCGTAAAAGGCGACAGGCCCAACATTTTCGCTGCGGATGAGCCGCAGCCAGTTCAGCCTTTGCCGATCAGAGAGTCGAATTCCCTGCGGGCTGCCGCTACCGGTCACCCCTTGGCTCCGATCTTCCCTTCATTGCCCGCAAGCAGTCGTGCGATGTTGGCCCGATGCTTGATAAATATAATGACGCTGAGAATGGCAATGAGCATCGCAACCTCATGCAGCCCGAGAAAATAAAGCGCGATAGGAACAATGACGGCGGCGACAAGTGCTGAAAGCGAGGAGTAGCGGGTCGTCAAGGCGACGATCAGCCATACAACGCCAAACACGAGCGCACCCTGCCAGGCAAGCCCAAGCAGCACGCCAAGATAGGTCGCTACACCCTTGCCGCCTTTGAAACCCAGCCAGACGGGCGCGATATGGCCGATGAAAGCGCCCAATCCGGCCAACAATGCGGCCGATTGCCCCCAATGAGAGGCGATGACCACCGCCGCTGTGCCTTTCAGCATGTCGAGCACAAGGGTTGTGGCAGCGATTTTCTTGTTTCCGGTGCGCAGCACGTTTGTCGCGCCGATATTGCCGGAACCGATCGAGCGGACATCCCCAAGCCCCGCCCATCGTGTCAGCAAGAGGCCGAAGGGTATCGAGCCGAGCAGATACCCGAACACAAGCGATGCACATAGCGGCGTTATCGTCGTCCAGTCCATTCCCGCTTGCCCCCCAAATCCAGAATCAGACGTTGAAAACCGTTTTACCGCCTACGATCGTGTGCGTCACGCGCCCCTGCAGGCGCGCATCCTCAAAACAGGAATTCTTGGAGCGCGAGCGGATTTCTTCCTTTTTCACGATCCATGGCTCTTCAAGATCGACAATGGTGATATCGGCAGGTGCGCCGGGCTGCAAAGTGCCTCCCGCGAGACCAAAGAGCTTCGCCGGTGCGGTCGAGAGGACCTCGATGATGCGCAGCAATGGAAGATCGCCGTTGTGATAGAGTCGAAGCGCCGCGCCGAGCAGCGTTTCCAGGCCGATAGCACCGGCTTCCGCATCCGAGAAGGGCAGGCGCTTTGTGTCCACGTCCTGCGGATCGTGCGACGAGGTGACGATATCCAATGTTCCGTCGCGCAGTGCCTCGACCATGGCAAGGCGGTCGTCCTCGGCGCGTAGCGGGGGCGAGAGACGGAAGAACGTGCGGAATTCTCCTATGTCATTTTCGTTGAGCGAAAGATGATTGATCGATATGCCTGCAGTAACCGCGGTTCCGTCATTCTTTGCCCGCCGCACGGCATCGGCCGACATTGCTGTCGAAAGCTGGGCGGCGTGATAGCGGCCGCGGGTGAGGGCGGCGATACGAAGGTCGCGTTCCAGCGGGATGACCTCGGCTTCGCGCGGTACACCCGACAGGCCTAGCCAACTCGCGTATAGCCCTTCATTCATAACGCCATTGGCACCAAGATATTTGTCCTGCGTCTCATGGGCGAGAACGACGCCGAAGTCTCGCGCGTAGCTCATTGCCCGCCGCAACAATTGCGTGTTCGCGATCGATTTGCGGCCATCGGTTATTGCTACAGCGCCAACTTCCCGAAGCAGGCCGATTTCGGTCATTTCCTCGCCGTGCAATCCTTTCGAGATCGCGGCGGCAGGATGAATGTTCACGATAGCAGTGTCGCGGGCGGTGCGCCTGACGAATTCAACCAGCGCGACGCTATCGATGACCGGGTCGGTATCCGGCATCATGATAATCGACGTCACGCCACCAGCAGCCGCCGCGCGGCTGGCCGAAGCGATTGTCTCGCGATACTCGCCGCCAGGTTCGCCGATGAAGACGCGGCTATCGACCAGACCTGGAATAACGGTCTTTCCGGCGCAGTCGATGACGGTCGCACCTTCGGGCGTTCCCTGATTGATGGCACTAGCGCCCGCTGCGACAATCTTTTTCCCGTCAATGATGACGGTCCCGCGTTCGTCCATGCCTCGCGACGGATCGACGATGCGCGCATTGTTCAGGGCGGTTATTGTCATGTTCGGCGTCCTTCCGTGCCGGCCGCTTCATTCCTGCGCGGATCAAGCAGAGCCTCCATCACCGCCATGCGAACAGCGACCCCCATCTCGACCTGCTCCTGAATGACGCTTTGTGGGCCATCCGCTATTTCCGATGCGATTTCCACGCCGCGGTTCATCGGCCCCGGATGCATCACCAGCGCGTCGGGCCTGGCGAAAGCGAGCTTTTCGCTGTCCAGCCCGAAATAGTGGAAATACTCGCGCACCGACGGAACGAAAGATCCGGCCATGCGCTCGCGTTGGAGGCGCAGCATCATGACTACGTCGGCGTCCTTCAGGCCTTCCTCCATCGAGGAGAAAACCTCGACGCCCATCTGTGCGATGCCCGATGGCAGGAGCGTGGAGGGGCCGATGACGCGCACGCGCGCACCGAGAGCGTTGAGCAGCAGAATGTTCGACCGGGCAACGCGGGAATGAAGCACGTCGCCGCAAATCGCGACGATCAGCCGGGCGATCTTGCCTTTGGCCCTTCGGATCGTCAGCGCATCGAGCAAGGCTTGTGTCGGATGTTCGTGAGCGCCGTCGCCAGCGTTCACCACCGAGCACCCCACCTTCTGCGCGAGCAACGCTGCGGCACCGGCAGAAGCATGTCTTATGATCAGGATATCAGGCCGCATCGCGTTCAGCGTCATCGCCGTGTCGATCAGCGTTTCGCCTTTTTTCACCGAGGAATTGCCGACGGACATGTTCATCACATCCGCGCCAAGCCGCTTGCCGGCAAGCTCGAACGACGATTGTGTTCGCGTCGATGCCTCAAAGAAGAGATTTATCTGTGTCCGTCCGCGAAGAATGGCTTTCTTCTTTTCGGATTGCCGGGAAATCGCGACTTCCTGATCGGCCAGATCGAGCAGATAGGTAATATCTTGAGGGGAAAGGCCCTTGATGCCAAGCAAATGGCGGTGAGGGAAGAGGGAAAGTTCTGAGCTTGATGTCATATCAGGTGCCCCCTATAGGCCCACTGTGAGAATGCCGCAAGCTGTAGAGTGGGTTGCTGCTTGATTTCAACTGAAAACTGCGGATTTTAACAATCCGGTTCACCCGTGCCGGCGATCCGGTCATCATTGCTCTTTCTTAGCCGGTTGAAACCTGCGTTACGCCAAAAAGATGAAACCATCTGGTCCCTTTTGCAGGATTGTCAACGAATCCGGCCCGGCTAGGATTTATCCCGTCTTGTCCTCCAGCGTGGCGAAACCAAAATTCGTATCGCTCCGGGGCAAGGCTGAGAATGAATTTCGGATTCAAAACCACCACGCTAGGCTCAGGGGTTTCCTTGGAAAGATCGGGTGTTTCCAAACGTATTGGCGAAATCGACGGCTTGCGCGCGGTCGCAATGTCGATGGTCATTGCGCAGCATTGTTCGATATTGCCGTTTGGCTGGGTCGGTGTGTGGATTTTCTTCGTTATATCCGGCTACGTGATTTCATTGAGCCTGCTAACGGGCAGAAACACCTCTTTCCCGGCATCAACACGATATAAGCTCTTCGTCATTCGCCGTTTTCTTCGGATCGTTCCCGTCTATCTTCTGTATATTGTGCTGAACGCGATGCTGCTTGCCGTCTTGGGCAAATGGGGCGCATTCCGGGATATGCCCTATCTTCTGTCGTTCACTTACAATTGGCAGATGATCTATGAGTTTTGGCCAACGGGGGTGAACTGGTCGTCTTTCGGGCATCTGTGGACTCTCAGCATCGAAGAGCAATTCTATCTTTTCTATCCGTTCATCGTGTTATGGCTGTCGCGGCGGCGCTACCTGATCGCGGCGATAGCCTTGATCGCAGTCGGACCTTTGATACGGTTCCTCGTGGCGTCGCTTTCCGCCTCGGTGAGCGATGACACAGGCTGGATTGCCTTCAGCGTGTATGCGTCCTCCATATGCCAGTTCGATGCATTTCTTGCCGGTGCCGTCATGGCGTTCTTCCGGGAGAAGCTGGAGGTCGATCGGAAGATTACATACTCGATCGTATCGATTGCCGCGGTCGTATCCATTGTCTATGTCGTCACTTATGTTTCATTGAACCTGGCCAGTGGAGCCAGAGGCGTCGACGCCCTTAGAAATATCTATTCCGGGATTCTCTACGGTCAGGGACGTGAAGTCTTTGTCTATTCGTCCGTAACGCTGCTGGCGGCCGCAATCATGGCGCTTGTCATTGCCCGCCATCCTTCGGTTCGCCCGCTGGGATGGGGGCCGCTCGTCTATGTGGGCAAGATCTCCTATGGCGGCTATCTCTATCATGCGCTTATCCTGTTCGTGATTGGCTCCGTGCTGCTCGATGGCGCAAACGTTCATTTCAGCATTGCCGAAAAACTGCTTTTCTTCGCTTTCATATGGTTGTTGACGGTGATGGTCGCATCGGCATCGTTTCGATATTTCGAGCAGCGTTTCCTTGATCGCTCGGAAGTCATATCCAGCCGCATCGTGTTTGCCGCCGCAAACGGGCTTCAGCCGGTTTCAACCTCGGGCAAGGATACACGAGACCCTGTCCCTGCGAGCAATGCCGGGCGGTGAGCCACGGCACCGGCACTGAATCCCCGTGTTTAATCTCTCCTGACGCTATTGCGGCAGGGGTTTGGCCGCGCATTTTCGCGGTGTTGGATAGAAAGTCTTGGCAAGTGCACGATGCCGTAACTAAGTTGTCCTATCCAGACCGGTGAATCAGGAAATCAGGACAGTCCCTTGAAAACGCATGACGTCATCAATCAGACACCGCCGCTGACCGGCACAAACGCCTATCTCGGCGACCCATTGTTGACGCAGATCACCAAACGATTCCCCCAAGCACTCCATGCCGATCTGGAACAGCAGGGCCGTTTCGTCATGTCATCCGAGGCGCAGGATCTGGCGCGCCTGGCAAATTCCGAGCCGCCCAAGCTGCGTACTCATGACCGTTACGGCAACCGCCTCGACCATGTGGAGTTTCATCCCGCCTATCATGCGCTGATGCGCCGATCCGTCGCGCAAGGGCTGCATTCCTCGATCTGGGAGGATGGCAAGATCGAGGCCGGACGCCGCCATCAGGCGCGCGCCACGCGCTTCTTCCTCACAAGCCAGCTCGAATGCGGGCATCTTTGCCCGATCACGATGACGAGCGCTTCGCTTGCCGTTCTCATGGCGACGCCAAATCTCTATTCGGAGTGGTCGCCTCTTGTCACGTCGCGGAAATATGATGCAACGCACAAGGCACCGGTCAAGAAGACCGGTGTCACCATCGGTATGGGGATGACGGAAAAGCAGGGTGGGACCGACGTACGGACCAATATGACCCGTGCTGAAAGAGCCGGAAACGGCTTCCATCGCATCACCGGTCATAAATGGTTCATGTCCGCGCCAATGTCCGATGCTTTTCTTGTTCTGGCGCAGGCTCAGGAGGGACTGTCCTGTTTTCTGGTCCCGCGCATCTTGCCAGACGGCAGCCCTAACGGCTTTCAGTTTCAACGGCTGAAGGACAAGCTGGGCAATCGCTCGAATGCGTCTTCGGAAGTGGAGTTCTTCAACAGTCTTGGCCAGATCGTCGGCAATCCGGGCGAGGGCGTCAAGACGATCATCGACATGGTGACGCTGACCCGTCTGGATTGCGCCATCGCTTCGTCCGGCCTGATGCGTGCTGGCCTTGCCGAGGCGGTTCACCATGCCAGACATCGAGTGGTCTTTGACAGTCCGCTCATCAAGAAGCCGCTGATGCTGCGCGTGCTCGCCGATATGGCGCTGGATGTTGCTGGTGCGACGGCGCTCTCCATGAGACTGGCCCGCGCCTTCGATCTGGCCGCATCGGATCGCAGCGAGGCGGCTTTCGCCCGGGTCATGACGCCGGTCGTCAAATATTGGGTGGCGAAAGTCGCCCCTGCCTTGCTCTATGAGGCGATGGAATGCCTCGGCGGCAACGGTTATGTAGAGGAAGGCAACCTCGCTCGCTTCTATCGTGAGGCGCCTGTCAATGCGATCTGGGAAGGCTCAGGCAATGTGATGGCGATGGATGTCTTGCGGGTTCTCCAGCGTGCACCGCAATTGTTCGACGAAGTGCTCGCCACCATCGAAGAGCATCTTGGCAGGGGCGGACAGGGCACCATGGCCGTTCTGCGCGCTGCGATCCGCGTGGCGGAAAGCGACGAAGGTTCTGCACGCATACTCACCGAGCAACTGGCCTTTGCCGCGGCAGGCGCGGAACTGCGCTATCTGGGCGCGGGAGAGGTTGCGGACGCATTCATCGAGACCCGACTCGGTGGTCAATGGCGAACGACCTACGGCATGCTGGATGCGCGTCACAATGCATCGACCATTGTGAATTCGCTCTATCCGGCACTGGGCTGAGAACGTCTTCGTTGAGCCAAATTTGTAAAATTTAATTTAAATTTCAACTATTTAGATGTGGTGGATCAGGAACTCGCGCTGCCGCCAGCGTTTTTCGCGTGCGCTTTGTAAACATTGAGTTTTTCTCATTGTTAACCTTAACAAATGGTTTACGTTGCATCGTAAATTCTACGAGTTCACTCTGTCGGGGAGAGCGGACAAGTGGTTTGGCTGCTGGGGCAATCAAAGAATTTTGATGAGGGGCGATGCGTTACATTCTGATCTTCTGGGCTGCGCCCATGTCATTGTTTTGGGGTTGGTACTTTCTCTCTTTCTACGACATCAATATGGGCATGCTGTTTTTCAGCCGTGAAATCCATGACCTCGTCTTCAAGATTTACGGCGATACTCTGGGCATAGCGCCGGAGAGCATTCCCCCGCTCGCGGCGAGGGCTTGCGCCATCGATTCAGTCATCATTTTCGGTATTCTGGCGTTCAGGCGTCGTCGTGCGATTGCCAGCTGGTATCGTTCCCGTATCAGCGGCCGGCTGGGCGGGTTGACGCCTTTAGCCCCTGCAGCCGGTCAAGTGCACCCTGCAGAATGAAGGCCGCAGCGGCCGAGTCGATGCGCTCGGCCCGCTTTTTTCGGGATACATCCATGCCGATCAGCGCACGTTCGGCCGCAACGGTCGATAGTCTTTCATCCCAGTAGATGAACGGAATATCCGTCAATTTTTCCATGTTGCGCACAAAAGCGCGGGTAGCCTGAACCCGCGGGCCTTCGCTGCCGTCCATGTTGACGGGCAGTCCGATGACCACCGCTCCGGTATTTTCCGTTGCGAGCGCCTTTATCAGAACCTGCGCGTCAATCGAGAATTTCACGCGTTTGATAACCGTACGCGGGGTTGCCAGTGAGTATCCGCGATCGGAAATGGCAAGACCAATGGTTTTCGTTCCCAGATCAATCCCGGCAATGGTCTGTCCGGGTTGAAGCGCATCCGGCAAATTTTCGATGGTCAGGACTGTCACAGGCCATTTCCGTTGTTAAATCTGATAATTGTGCTTTTCATATCACGAGCGGTCGGTCATAGCGGCTAAATAGCATACTGGCGAGAGCGGAGAACAGTTCCATGAAGATTACCTGGCTTGGCCATTCGGCATTTCGCATCGACACGGCGAAAACAGCGATCCTGATCGATCCGTTTCTGAGCGGCAATCCAGGCGCGAAGGACGTGGACATCAAGGCGGCGACGGGAAACGTTTCGCATATCATTCTCACGCATGGGCATGGCGATCATGTCGGGGATACGATCCGCCTTGCCAGTGAAACAGGGGCAACGGTCATTGCCAATGCCGATCTGTGCGGCTGGCTCGGGCATCGGGGCGTGAAAAAGCTTGACCCGACCAATACCGGCGGAACCGTGTTTCACGAAGGCTTCAGCGTGACCTATGTCAACGCGCTGCATTCATCGGCGCATATCACCGAGGATGGCGTATCGCATTCGCTCGGAAATGCGAATGGCGTGGTGTTGCACATCGATGATGAACCCACCGTTCTGCATATGGGCGATACGGATATTTTCTCCGACATGGCGCTGATCAACGAACTTCATCAACCCGATATCGGTATGGTTCCGATTGGCGACCGCTTTACGATGGGGGGCGCTGTGGCGGCTCTCGCTTGCCAGCGCTACTTCAATTTCTCCCGGATCATTCCATGCCACTACGGATCGTTTCCGATTATCGATCAGACTGCCGACAAATTTGTGGCCGGAATGGATGGCGCCAAGGCCGCTGTATCTGTCATGAGCGCAGGCAAAATCACGTCATTCTGATGGCGGGTGTGACGCACTGCGCCTTGCCCTTCAATGGCCGTGCCGTTATAGCGGACTGATCATTTCCCAATTCAAACAAGAGTTCATCCATGTCCGTTGATCTTGCCACCGTCAAACGTGTCGCACACCTAGCCCGTATCGCTGTCAGCGCGGAAGAAGCCGAGCGCATGACCGGTGAACTCAACGCCATCCTTGGCTTCGTCGAACAACTCAATGAAGTGAACGTGGACGATGTTGAACCCATGACGTCGGTGACGCCGATGGTCATGAAGAAGCGCGAGGATATTGTCACCGACGGCGGCAAGGCGAAAGACGTTATCGCCAACGCCCCGATCTCTGAAGAGAACTTCTTCCTCGTGCCGAAGGTGGTGGAGTAGCGGTCAATGGCAATCACAATTGCAGCAGAAATACCGTTGCAGGATGATGTCCGCGATCTGATCGATCGGCTTAACGATCATTTGCTGCCGCTGTCGCCGATCGAGTTCCAGTTCAAGTTGACGGTCGAGCAGATGGCCGGGCCTGATACGACCGTGTTCGTGGCGCGCGACGGGCAGGGTAGCGCCGTCGGCTGTGGCGCCTTGAAACTCCATGCGGATGGTGTGGGCGAAGTCAAGCGGATGTTCACGCTTCCGAGCGTTCGGGGCCAAAGGGTCGGTTCCGCCTTGCTTGATGCGATTACGGAACTTGCTCGCACCAAGGGCGTCGTGCGCCTCGTTCTCGAAACCGGCGTTGGGCCTGGTTTCGCCGGGGCATGGCGGCTCTACCAGAATTCGGGTTTTTCACGATGTGGTGTGGTTCTGGACTATCCGGACTCCGAACACAGTGCTTTCTATGAAAAGCGTCTTTCTCCGGAATTGGCGCACTGACAGGATTTTAAGATGACTGATCTGACCGCACTCACCATTGCCGAGGCGCGAGCCCAGTTGAAGGCGAAGACCTTCACTGCAACCGAGTTGACCAACGCTTACCTGCAAGCGATCGAGACCGCCAATGGCGCGTTGAACGCTTATGTCGCCGTTACGCCGGAAAAGGCGCTGCAAATGGCCAAGGCTTCGGACGAGCGCCTGTCCAACGGCAAGGCGGGCGATCTGGAAGGCATTCCGCTTGGCATCAAGGATCTGTTCGGGACGGAAGGCGTGCACACGCAGGCCTGCTCGCATATTCTCGATAAGTTCGAGCCGCGATATGAATCGACTGTCACTGCCAATCTCTGGGCCGATGGCGCTGTCATGCTCGGCAAGCTCAACATGGACGAGTTTGCGATGGGGTCGTCCAACGAAACATCTTACTACGGGCCTGTAAAGAACCCGTGGCGCGCAAACGGTTCCAATGCCGATCTCGTCCCCGGCGGTTCTTCCGGTGGTTCGGCCGCGGCTGTTGCCGCGCGCCTGTGCGCTGGCGCGACAGCAACGGATACCGGTGGCTCGATCCGCCAGCCGGCTGCATTCACCGGCACCGTTGGCATCAAGCCAACCTATGGCCGTTGCTCGCGTTGGGGCGTTGTTGCTTTTGCTTCGTCGCTCGATCAGGCAGGGCCGATCGCGCGGGATGTGCGCGACAGCGCCATCCTTCTCAAATCCATGGCTTCGGTCGATTCCAAGGACACGACATCTGTCGATCTTCCTGTACCGGATTATGAGAGTGCAATAGGTAAGTCCTTGAGAGGCATGAGAATCGGCATTCCGAGAGAATACCGTGCTCATGGAATGCCTTTTGAAATCGAAAAGCTTTGGTATGACGGCTTTGAATGGCTGAAAGACGCAGGCGCGGAGATTGTCGATATCTCGCTTCCCCATACGAAATATGCGTTGCCGGCCTATTATATCGTGGCTCCGGCCGAAGCGTCGTCCAACCTGGCGCGCTATGACGGCGTCCGCTACGGCCTGCGCGTGCCGGGCAAGGACATCGTCGAAATGTACGAGAATACTCGCGCATCGGGATTCGGCCGTGAGGTGAAGCGGCGCATCATGATCGGCACCTATGTTCTGTCGGCGGGGTACTACGATGCCTATTATCTGCGTGCACAAAAAGTCCGCACCCTCATCAAGAAGGATTTTGAGGATGTGTTCCACGCGGGCGTTGACGCCATTCTGACACCGGCGACGCCTTCCGCCGCCTTCGGTATCGCAGATCAGGATCTCGCGGCTGATCCGGTCAAGATGTACCTGAACGATATCTTCACTGTCACAGTGAACATGGCCGGATTGCCAGGTATTGCCGTGCCCGCCGGGCTTGACGGTCGTGGTCTGCCGCTCGGTTTGCAACTGATCGGTCGTCCATTCGACGAGGAGACGCTCTTCCAGACCGCACATGTCATCGAACAGTCGGCCGGGCGTTTCCACGCGCCGAAATGGTGGTAATTCGAAGGGCGGATATTGAAGACCTCGATGCGTTGGCTGCGATTGGCAGCCGCGCATGGGCGTCCAGCATATTTTCGTTTGAACCCGAGCAGCCCGGAGTGCTTGACCGCGTTTCAAAGGCTTATCGTGGCTTTGTCGAAGATTTTTACCCCAATATTCTCGTGGCGATGATCGACGGAAACATTGTCGGTTGGGGGGCTCGCGACACCGGGGAAGATTATATCTCCGACCTTTGGGTGGATCCGGAATGGCAAGGCCGAGGTGCGGGATCGGCTCTGTTGACAGCTCTGAAACAGGAAATCGCCGACGCCGGATATTCCAAAGCCCGCATCGATACTCACGCCAGAAATGCCGGAGCGGTCCGGCTTTATCAGCGAAATGGATTTGTGACTGTCCTGCACGAACGCGCCTGGTCGGAGAGCCTCGGACGCGAGATCGACAAGGTGAAACTGGAAGCCCCGCTGATCTGAGGAGTTCGATGTTTTTCTACCTCTCAAAAATCGTCTGGTTCTTTGTTCAGCCGCTCAATCTTTCGATTTTTCTGCTGTTTGTTGCGCTTTTGGCATTCGTGGTTGCGTGGCGGCGCACGGCCTTTCTGGCGGCCATGATCGCCTTTGCAGTGCTTGGTGCCGGTGCATGGACCACAACCGGCGCGCTGATGCTGCATCCTCTGGAAGATCGCTTCCAGCGTCCGGACAAATTGCCGGATCAGATTGCCGGGGTCATCGTTCTTGGCGGTGGCTTTGAAGGCGGGATCAATCTGGCGCGCGGCGGATATGAACTGAATGCCAGCGGCGACCGGTTCGTTGAAACGGCGGTGCTTGCCCGACGTTTTCCTGAGGCAAGGATTGTCGTCACTGGCGGCACGGGCGCGCTCTTGCTCGATGGAGAAGGCGATGCAGCCACCGCACCGCGCCTTCTGACTGCGCTTGGCGTCAGCGCGGAACGCTTGTTGCTGGAGAATGAATCGCGAAATACCTATGAAAATGCGGTTTTCACGAAGCAACTGGTCAACGCCCAACCCGGCGAAACCTGGCTTCTCGTTACGTCCGCCTTTCACATGCCGCGCTCGATGGGGCTGTTTCGTCGAGCCGGATTTGAAGTCGTCGCCTGGCCAGCGGACTATCGTACCTCGGGGCGGGAAAAAATCGGCTTGGCCGAAGACAATCCCTACGATTCCCTGTCCAATCTGAATGTCGGCTTGCGAGAATGGATCGGCCTGCTGGCCTATTGGTGGACCGGCAAAATCGATGAAATCCTGCCGGGTTGAAAGTGTGCGGCCCGATATCTGTTTCTGAACGGGGTTGTTTAGAGTTGCTTCGCCGCCGCCAATACTTCGGCCGCATGGTTGGCAACCCTGACTTTGGTCCAGATATCAGCAATCTTTCCATCGTGGCCTATCAGGAATGTGGTGCGCTCGACACCCATGTACTTGCGCCCGTACATGCTCTTCTCCTTCCAGACGCCATATGCCTGGAGGACGGATTTTTCTTCGTCGGAGAGTAGCTCAATGCTCAAATCATGCTTGGACTTGAATTTGTCGTGACGTTTGACGCTGTCCGGTGAAATGCCAATCATCCTCACGCCGAGCTTTTCAAAATCGGGCTTCATTGCGGAGAAATCGATGGCTTCCTGCGTACAACCGGCAGTGTCGTCCTTGGGATAGAAGTACAGAACGAACGCTATGCCCTGCAGATCGTGAAGTGACAAAGTGCCGCCCCCATCGCGCGCCAGCGCAAAATCGGGAGCCTTGTCGCCCACATTAAGTGTGGTCATAGGAAAGCCTTTCTTTTCAATATGGGTGAAGGTGTTAATCTACAAAAATGCAGGATGAAAGCAGGAATCGTCCACGGGTTCCGCTTGTTTCTTGGCACGACTTTTTAAGGCGACGCGGAATTTGACGGAAAAGCCAATAAAAATCCGCTTCGCAAAGCGGGAAATCAAGAAGCTTCATCTTTTTCCTTCGGCCAGTTGCCAGGAGAAGGCGCCTGTAAAGACGCCGAATCGTCGTTCATGGTCAAGGCGTTTTTCCGGAGCGGTTCTGTCGCTCGTTTTTCTTCTTGCCGTTCTTGCCGGGGCAGCGTTTGCCGTCCTTCGTATCGGCGTCGGCGGGGAAATGCTGACGGAGCAGGCGCGGTCAGGGCTCCGCACCGTTCTTGGCCCTAATGTCGCCGCCAATCTCTCTGAAGCGCGTCTTTCGCTGGACCAGAACAGGCATCTGGCGCTGGAAGCCAACGATGTTTCCATTCTGGACGAGGTGCGCGGGTTTGATCTGCGGAGCATACGTTCGCTCAAGCTGGGCCTCGCTCCCCTGCCGCTTATGCGTGGGGAGGTGCAGGTTGCACAACTCGAACTGAACGGGGCCGATATCAAGGTTATCGATACGGGGAAGGAAAATAGCCTTCTGGATACGCTTCCCCGTGACGCGCGGGGGCTTGTCGATCTGGGCGCTTCGTCGCAATTGCTGTTCGGTTGGCTCGAAAGCGCCCTGGGGTTGCTGGACCGGCAGTCGACGAACACGATCGTTATTCTGGATACGACATTGACGTTTGGTGTTCTGGGCGAACAGGAAACCGTGAAGGTCAACCGGCTGAAACTTTCCGACAGGGATGGTCCGATAGCGCTGGAAGGTGCGATCGTTTGGCGTGGCAAGGAAATTGCGCTAGGCGGGGAGGTTGTGAGAGCCGCGCAGCGAGGAAAGGTGAAAAACTTTGCGTTGCGGGTTGACCGGTTTCCCGTGCAAGGCAGCGCTGGAGACGTCACAGCGGACGAACCGAAGCTGAATGACTTCGAGTACTCAGGCGAAC
Organism: Phyllobacterium sp.; assembly: GCA_050726055.1. GTDB lineage: Bacteria > Pseudomonadota > Alphaproteobacteria > Rhizobiales > Rhizobiaceae > Phyllobacterium. The sequence continues at coordinate 122,443 of JBOHIW010000007.1, forward strand.
TCAGTGTAGCATTGGAAGGCGCTTCCAATGATGAGGGGCATCCAGAGCGCATTTCCGGTAAAATTGCGCTGAACGACGGTCTGCTCTCGATGGCCCGCATTTCCGATATGAAGATCACTTCGGAAATCAATTTCGAGCAGGTAATAGGCAGTCGAAAGATCGAGATTACACCGTCGAGCCTCACGATGGGTGGTTTTGAAACCGTGTTTGACGGTGCGTTTGGCCCGGAAGGAGAGAAAACGGCGAAAGACATCGCGGAACCGGCCTATCGATTCGAAATCGTGACAAAATCGGCAAAATCGGCCCCAGCCGAATCCCCTGAGGCAGCGCTGGATTTTGGCGGAAAGATCGCAGGGCGGTACCTTACAAGTCTGAACAGGGCCGAGTTCACCGAAATATCGGTGCGGACCGAGGGCGGGGAGGTCTATGGTCAGGGAAACATGGCTTTCGGCGGTGGTTCTCCCGGCATGTTTTTCGGATTACGGATCCCGGAAATGCCTGTTGCTCATGCGAAGCATCTATGGCCAGCGGTTTTTGCCGATGGAGCACGACGCTGGGTTCTGTCGCATGTCTATGGCGGGAAGCTCAAGGATAGCCGGATCGATGTCAACTTCATCAACGGACGCTTCAATGGTCCCGGCGATCCTCCTCCTTTGAGGGAGAATGAGGTGGTCGGCGATTTCCAGATTCAGGACGCGCGCTTTGACGTTGTGGGCGACATTCCGCCGGTTCGTGACGCCTGGGGCAAGGTGAATGTTCGCGGTGCCCATACGACCGTGACATTGGAAAAGGGTGTTTCCTATACGCCGAACAATCGCGTTGTGACTGTATCGGAAGGTACACTGACGATTCCATGGGGACCGCAACGACCGGTGTTGTCGGATCTTGATATCAGGGTGAAGGGCGAGGCATCGGCCGTAACTGAAATCATTGGATTCAAACCGATTAACGCGTTGAGGCATCTTCCTTTTGCGCCCGAAGACGCCGCTGGCGACGTGGATGCGCGGGTATTCGTTACATTCCCCGTGACCAGAAACGCGCCGAAAGGAAGCCTGAAATGGTCTGCGGACATGAATTTCACCAATCTCGATCTGGCCAAGCCCGTTTCCGGCCAGATGGTGAGTGATGCGGCTGGAAAGTTGGCCGTCGATCAGAGCGAGGCGAATCTGACCGCGAACGCCCGGTTGAACGGCATTCCGGCCGAGATACGCCTCACAGAGCCTCTCGGCAAGGAGGGCAGTCGCCAGCAGGCCGTCAGGCTGGAAGTCGATGATGATACCAGACAGAAATTCTTTCCAGCACTCAATACCGTCCTGTCGGGTCCGATCTACCTCGATCTTTCGAGCCTTCAGGAAGGTCGCAGGCAGGTGTCCGCCGATCTCAGGAAAGCGGAGTTGAAATTACCATGGGTCGGTTGGAAAAAAGGCGCTGGAATAGCCGCGACGGCCAGGTTTACACTGATGCAAAACGGAAACGACGCTGAAATCAGCGGGCTCGACATTGCTGGTGATACGTTCAGGATCAAGGGCAATATGTCCATCTCTGACGGAGCGCTGAAATCCGCAAAATTTACGGATGTCCGCCTCAATCGTGGCGATAGTCTCAAAGTTGCCGTGGCGCAGGCCAAGAATGGTTACAGGATCGACATTTCGGGCTCATCCATTGACGCGCGAGCGTTGATCAAGCGCACAGGCGGCGACACGGCTATAGGCGGTGGCAAGACACGTACGCTTGTAAATGCGAATTTTAATGAAGTTACCGGCTTCAATTCGGAAGTGCTGCACAAAGTATCGGTATCCTACGAAACCGTCGGATCGAGCGTTTCAGGACTGACGGTCAATGCAACAACAAAATCCGGCGCGACGGTTTCCGCCTCGGATACCACGCAAAATGGTGCCCGATCCATAGCGATGCAATCCAAGGATGCGGGAGCGGTGCTTCGCTTTTTCGACTATTATGACAAGATCCAGGGTGGGCAGATCACGGTCAATCTCGATTCCCGCGGCGGAGGACCGCTGCACGGACATGTCGATGCGCGGAATTTCATGATTGTTGGCGAACCGCGGCTTGAGAAACTGGTAGGTGGAACACCGCAGAGCGGAACCAGTCTCAATGAGGCTGTCAAACGCAATATCGACGTGTCGCGCGTGAGTTTCGATCGCGGATTTTCGAGGATCGAAAAGGGGAAGGGTTATGTGAAGCTCGAAGGCGGCGTACTTCGTGGTATGACCATTGGAGCCACCTTCCAGGGAACGCTTATTGATCCGAAGGGCAACATGTCCATCACCGGCACCTTCATGCCTGCCTACGGCGTCAACCGTATTTTCGGCGAAATACCGATCCTTGGCGCGTTTCTGGGAAATGGGCGCGACCGGGGCCTGATCGGCATCACGTTCAAGCTTATAGGGTCAGCCAAGCAGCCGCAGATTATCGTAAATCCTATTTCGGTGATTGCGCCGGGAATATTCAGGTCGATCTTCGAATTCTAGATCGGGTATCCGTTTCAAAAAGCCCTGCAATTGCAATTGATTGCAGGGCTTTTATGATTCCAGCGCTTTACGCTGGCCGAATGAGAATATGTTTCTTCTTGCCAAGCGAGAGCTTGATGACGCCCTCGGGCGAAAGATCGGTGGCCATCACCAAATGCTTCTCGTCAGTGACAGCGACATCATTGAGCCGAACTGCACCGCCTTGAATATGCCGCCTGGCTTCGCCGTTGGAAGCCGCGAGACCGGCAGTCACGAACAGCGAGAGGATGCCGATGCCGGACTTCAGGTCGTCGCCGGAGATGGTTACGGTGGGCAGGTTTTCTGCAAGCGCACCTTCTTCGAAGGTCTTGCGGGCCGTTTCGGCAGCCTGTTCTGAAGCAGCGCGCCCATGCAGCAGGGCCGTTACTTCCGTTGCGAGGATTTTCTTGGTTTCGTTGATCTCTGAACCGCCGAGAGCTCCGAGGCGCGCGATCTCATCCATCGGAAGCGTGGTGTAAAGTTTGAGGAAGCGCGTGACGTCAGCGTCCTCGGTATTTCGCCAATATTGCCAGAAATCGTAAGGCGAAAGCATATCGGCATTGAGCCAGATGGCCCCGCCCAGCGACTTGCCCATCTTCGCACCGGACGCCGTCGTCAGCAGCGGCGAGGTGAGGCCATAGAGCTGAGGAGCGCCAAGCCGGTGGCCAAGATCGATACCGTTGATGATATTGCCCCACTGATCGGACCCACCCATCTGGAGGCGAATACCGTAGCGTTTGTTGAGTTCAACGAAGTCGTAGGCCTGAAGGATCATGTAGTTGAACTCGAGGAACGACAGCGACTGCTCGCGATCCAGCCGCTGCTTGACGGAATCGAATGAAAGCATGCGATTGACGGAGAAATGCTGGCCGACATCACGCAGGAATTCGAGGTGGTTGAGTGGCATGAGCCATTCGGCATTGTTCACCATGACAGCGTCAGTTTTGCCGTCGCCGAAGGTGAGGTAGTTCGAAAATACCTGCTTGATGCCGTTGATGTTGCTCTGGATCGTTTCGGGCGTCATTAGCTTGCGCGCCTCATCCTTGAACGACGGGTCACCCACCATACCGGTGCCGCCGCCCATTAGCGCAACGGGCTGGTGACCGGTTTTCTGCATCCAATGGAGCATCATGATCTGGATAAGACCGCCAGCGTGGAGGCTGGAAGCGGTTGGATCAAAGCCAATATATGCGCTTACAGTTTCCTTCGCAAACAATGCGTCGAGGCCGGCATCATCAGAGGTCTGATAGATGAAACCGCGCTCTGCAAGTGTATGAAGGAAATCGGACTTGAAGGCAGACATGGACATTGTTCCTGTAGGAAGGGATACGGCAGCGCATGCCGCACCAGAGTTAGTTTTGTGGACAGCGGCGTTTAACATCATTCCGGGCCGAATCACAAGGAAAGCAAATCGTTGACAGAGATAAAGCGCGCAATCGGACTTATGAGCGGCACGTCCATGGATGGAATCGATGTCGCATTGCTCGAAACGGATGGACAGAACCGTGTGAAGCGAGGCCCTTCGGGATTCACCGGATATGATACCCGCTTTCGTCGCAGGATCGAGGCGGCGCTTCAGGACGCAAGACAAATCAAGGTTCGGGAAGAACGTCCGGCGGCTCTGCAGGAATTGGAGCGAGAAATTACCGATCGGCATGGAGAGGCTGTTCAGGCTTTTCTATCGCTGAATCATATTGATAAGGAAAGCGTCGATCTCATTGGTTTTCATGGGCAAACGGTTTTGCACAGACCGGAGATAGGCCTCACAGTACAACTCGGCGACGGCGGCGCTCTGGCTAATATGACGGGCATTCCGGTCGTCTACGACATGCGCGCCAATGACATGCTTCACGGGGGGCAGGGTGCGCCGTTGGTTCCGATATACCATCAGGCCCTTGCTGCCGGTATTCCAGTGGAGCGATCAGGCGGAAAGCCCGTGATGTTCGTCAATATCGGCGGGATTTCCAACGTCACCATCATCGCTGATGGAAAAGAGCCTGTCGCCTTTGACACCGGGCCGGGAAATGCACTGATCGATCAGTGGGTGATGGATCAGGCTGGAATCGCGTATGACGCTGGCGGAGCGATCGCAAGCGAAGGGCACTTCGTCGATGCGGTCGTGCGGCGTTATCTCAGTAAATCTTTTTTCACACAGAAGCCACCTAAGTCTCTGGATAGAAATGATTTTACGCTGGAAGAACTTGGGAGCGTCGAACTGGCGGACGGTGCCCGGACATTGGCGCGCGTAACGGCTTGCTCGATACTGGAGGCGGCGAAGTTTTGCGCCGGGACGCCGGGGCTCTGGGTGATATGTGGCGGCGGGCGAAAAAACGCGACGATTATGGCGGACCTGACAGAGGGAGCCGCAAGCGATGGCGCCCAGGTCATCGCGTCCGAAGAGATTGGCCTCAATGGAGATTCAATGGAAGCGGAAGCATGGGCCTATCTGGCCGTACGTGCAGCAAGGGGTTTGCCGCTTACTTTTCCAACAACAACCGGCTGCAAGATGCCTGTGAGTGGAGGAACACTGATCAAGCCGTCGAAAGTTTAAAGGCAGCCCCTTTTATAGGGGCTGCCGTTTATGATTTGAGTTTAACGAAGCCGCTTCGGACGAACCTCAACCAGTTCGCCGTTCATGCGACGGTCAAGATACTCGGCGCATTCTTCGATCAACTCGTCCTGAACGCCGCTGAAGAAGTGGTTGGCTTCCGGCATCGTTTTCTGCGTGATCGTTATGCCTTTCTGGGTCTTGAGCTTGTCGACCAGAACCTGAACATCTTTCGGCGGCGCTACCTTGTCCTGCTCGCCATGAATGATCAGGCCAGACGACGGGCAGGGCGCCAGGAAGGAAAAGTCATAGGTATTCGGCTGCGGAGCGACCGAGATGAAGCCTTCGATCTCCGGACGACGCATAAGCAATTGCATGCCGATCCACGCACCGAATGAATATCCCGCGACCCAGCAGTTTTTTGAGTCGGGGTGCAGGGATTGGACCCAATCCAGGGCGCCAGCCGCATCGGACAATTCGCCGGAACCATGATCAAACTCACCCTGACTGCGCCCGATCCCGCGAAAATTGAAGCGGAGTGTTGTAAATCCACGCTGCTGGAACATATAAAACAGATCGTAGACGATCTTGTTGTTCATCGTTCCGCCGAATTGCGGGTGCGGATGCAGGATGATCGCTATCGGAGCATTTTTGAGCTTGGAGGGCTGATAGCGGCCTTCAAGGCGTCCGGCTGGTCCATTGAAAATGACTTCAGGCATGTATACTCCACTTTTGCCGTCGTATCGGCAGATAGAACGGGTCTTCTTGCGTCACCGGACCGCAAACGATCTTGACGGGCACCGGCAGCGGTCATAAAACCAGTTTAGAACTATTCAAACTTGAACGGCGTATTTCCGTGTTGAGCGGTTTAATAGGCTGTTCCAGTAATGAATTTCAAGAAAATTGCGCTTTTGCAGTTTATCAACTTCAAGTACGACAAAGGCTCTTCAAAGCGCCATGGCAAGAAACCGCATCTATCTCGACTACAATGCGACCGCTCCGCTTTTGCCGGAAGCGCGGTCGGCAGTCGTCGATGCGCTTTCTATAATTGGCAATCCATCGTCGATTCATCAAGAGGGGCGCGCCGCCAGGGCGCTTATTGAAACGTCGCGCCGCGAAGTCGCCCGACTTGTGAACGCCAAGCCGGAACATGTTGTTTTTACTTCGGGAGCAACGGAATCGGCATCCATGGTGCTGACGCCGGATTATCAGATGGGCAGGGCGCAACTGCGGCTCTCACGGCTGTATGTCGGCGCGACGGAGCATCCTTGTATTCTGGCTGGCGGACGGTTCCCCTCGGAAAATGTGGAACGGGTGCCGGTCGGTAAGGATGGTTTGCTCGATCTGGCGGCGCTCCAGTCCAGCTTGGCGGCGCATGACCGCAACGAAGGTTTGCCGCTTGTCTCGGTTCAGATGGCGAACAATGAAACCGGCGTGATACAGCCAGTCAGCGATATCGGTGCTGTCGTGAAGGAATTCGGCGGCCTGTTCGTCGTCGATGCCGTTCAGGCGGCGGGGCGCGTCCCTATCGATATCACGGCGATTTTGGCCGACTATCTGATTTTGTCATCGCACAAGATCGGCGGTCCGAAGGGTGTTGGCGCACTGGTCGCCATATCCGATCTGGTTATGCCGCAGCCGCTCGTCCGTGGTGGCGGACAGGAGAAAGGTCATCGCGCGGGGACGGAATCCCTCATCGCCATTGCGGGGTTCGGCGCGGCGGTGAAGGTTGCGCGCGAAAATCTTCGGGAAAATGGACAGTCGATTGCATACAGGGAAACCATCGAAGCGGCCGTGAAACGTCTGGCTCCCGATGCCCATATTTACGGTGAGAACGCGCCCCGTCTTCCCAACACGACATTCTTAGGATTGCCGGATATGAAAGCGGAGACCATGCAGATTGCCTTCGATCTGGCCGGTGTCGCGCTTTCCGCCGGTTCGGCTTGCTCGTCAGGAAAAGTTGGGCCAAGTCATGTGCTTGAAGCGATGGGATTCGGCGACAGCATGGGTGCATTAAGGGTTTCGACAGGCCACGGCACGACTGATGAAGACATCAACGGCTTTGTGGATGCGCTCGGCAGCATACTGTCGAGACGAGAAAAATCGGCTCATGCCGCCTGAAAGGAAATGAAAACGAAAACATCCGGCGAAGGCGGGTGTTAAACTGGATCAATACGCATTACATAAGGGCAAACATAGCGCAGATATGCTGCCTTGACGTTTGCAACTACCGGGCCTTGACCCCGGAGAGGATGGAGAACGCCAATGCCTGCAGTGCAGGAAACGATTGATCAGGTCCGTACGCTTGATGTGGACCAGTATAAATACGGTTTTGAAACGACCATTGAAACGGACAAGGCTCCCAAGGGGCTGAATCCGGATATCATCCGTTTTATTTCCGCAAAGAAGAATGAGCCGGAGTGGATGCTTGAGTGGCGTCTGAAGGCTTATGAGCGCTGGCTCACGATGGAAGAGCCGAAGTGGGCCCGCGTCGATTATCCCGAAATCGACTTTCAGGATCTCTACTACTACGCCGCTCCCAAGAACCAGTCTGGACCGAAATCGCTGGACGAAGTCGATCCCGAGTTGCTGCGCACATACGAGAAGCTCGGCATCCCGCTGAAAGAGCAGGAAATTCTCGCTGGCGTGCGCAAGACCGGCGAACCGAGCGAGATGGACGGCGAAGAAGCGAGCGATAACGTCTACAAGTCCGGGCGTGTTGCCGTTGATGCTGTTTTTGACAGCGTTTCGGTCGTTACGACCTTCAAGGAAGAACTTGCCAAGGCTGGCGTCATCTTCTGCTCTATTTCGGAAGCCATTCGCGAGCATCCAGAACTGGTGCAGAAGTATCTGGCCTCCGTTGTGCCGGTTTCCGACAATTACTACGCGACGTTGAATTCGGCGGTCTTCACAGACGGGTCGTTCGTATACGTGCCCAAGGGCGTACGTTGCCCGATGGAATTGTCGACCTATTTCCGCATCAATGAGCAGAACACCGGTCAGTTCGAGCGCACGCTTATCATCGCCGACGAGGGGGCCTACGTGTCTTATCTCGAAGGCTGTACTGCGCCGAAGCGGGATGAGAACCAGCTTCACGCCGCAGTCGTTGAGCTGATCGCGCTGGACGATGCAGAAATCAAATATTCAACCGTCCAGAACTGGTTCCCCGGCGATTCCGAGGGCAAGGGCGGCATCTATAACTTCGTGACCAAGCGCGGCGACTGCCGCGGCGTAAACTCGAAGATTTCATGGACGCAGGTCGAAACAGGATCGGCGATCACGTGGAAATATCCAAGCTGCATTCTTCGCGGTGACAATTCGCGTGGCGAATTCTATTCAATCGCGGTGTCCAATGGCTATCAGCAGATCGATAGTGGCACGAAGATGCTTCACCTTGGCAAGAATACGTCGAGCCGCATCATCTCGAAGGGTATTTCGGCCGGCAAGTCGAACAACACCTATCGTGGCCAGGTTTCGGCGCATCGCAAGGCGGAAAACGCCCGTAATTTTACGCAATGTGACTCGCTGTTGATCGGTAATGATTGCGGCGCGCATACGGTGCCTTACATCGAAGCAAAGAACGCGACCGCGCAGTTCGAACATGAGGCGACGACATCCAAGATTTCCGAGGATGCGCTGTTCTACGTCATGCAGCGCGGCATTCCGGAAGAAGAGGCGATCGCGCTCATCGTCAACGGTTTCGTCAAGGAAGTGATTCAGGAATTGCCGATGGAGTTTGCTGTCGAGGCTCAAAAGCTGATCGGCATCTCGCTCGAAGGCAGTGTCGGTTAAGGCCGCTTCGTTTTCAAACTGCTTATTGGATTGATCGATCCGGCGATGTCCGGATCTGGATATGAAGGTTAACTGGAATGCTGGAAATCATTAATCTGCATGCGAAAATCGCAGACACCGACACGGAGATCATTCGCGGCCTGAACCTGAAGGTCAGCGCGGGCGAGGTCGCCGCAATCATGGGGCCGAACGGTTCGGGCAAGTCCACGCTCTCCTATATTCTCGCTGGCCGCGATGATTATGAGGTGACCGAAGGCGATATTCTTTACAATGGCGAGTCCATCCTTGAACTCGATCCGGCTGAGCGTGCTGCCAAGGGCATTTTCCTTGCCTTTCAGTACCCGATGGAGATTCCGGGCGTCGCGACGATGGAATTCCTCAAGGTTGCCATGAATTCGCAGCGCAAGGCCCGCGGCGAGCCGGATCTGAAGATTCCTGATTTCATGAAGCGCGTGAAAGATGCCGCCGGTTCGCTCGATATGGATTTCGGGATGCTCAAGCGCCCGTTGAATGTCGGCTTTTCGGGCGGCGAGAAGAAGCGTGCGGAAATCCTGCAAATGCAGCTTCTAGAGCCTTCGCTCTGTGTTCTCGACGAGACGGATTCGGGCCTCGATATCGATGCGCTCAAGATTGTCGCCGATGGCGTCAACGCCTTGCGGTCACCCGATCGCGCAGTGATCGTCATCACGCACTACCAGCGCCTGCTGGAATATATCGTGCCGGATAGCGTTCATGTTCTTTACAAGGGCCGCGTCATCAAGTCGGGTGACAAGGAACTGGCGCTGCATCTGGAAGAAAACGGCTATGCGGACATTATCGAGGAAGCGGCCTGAGGAGTGGCGACCATGAACATCATGAACACCACCCGCGCGACAACAGCGGCGGAAGCGGCGCTGGTCGATGGCTTCGTCGAGCGGGTCGGCGAATTGCCGGGCAATACCGAGGTTGTTCAGGCGCGCGATGTGGCTCTGGAAGCTCTGAAGATACAGGGCTTGCCGTCGCGCCGCATCGAGAGCTGGCATTATACCGATCTGCGCACGCTCCTCCGCGGCGTCGCCCCGGTTGATGCCGGGGCGAGTGGCGCAGTCCTGGCTCCAGTCGTCGCTGGCTCGACCGTCGCCGTTGTTTCCAATGGAACAGCGCTTTCGGCCAGAAATCACGACTTCCTGAATTTTGTTCCGTTGCGCGAAAAACTGCTGGATGGAAGTTTTGCTCCATTGCTGGTCACGCGCGGCACGGATGACACCATAGGCCAGATCAATGCGGCTTATGTTTCGGACGGCTGGGACGTTGCTATCGCCGAAGGTGCGGCGCTCGAACATCCGTTGGAACTGCAGAATATCCAACCCGGTGGTCAGGCGCATATACGGTTTTCCGTAAAGGCTGGTGCGGGCTCCAAGGCCACGATTATCGAACGGCAACGTGGTGGTGAGGGCGCAGGCTTTTCTACGTCGATCAGCCATCTCGCTCTTGAGGACAATGCTGAAATCGTGTGGATCGTCTTGCGCGAACATGGCGATGACTCAACGCAGTTTGGCCAGTTCAACGCGACGCTGGGCAAGGATGCGCGTTTGACGCTCTTCGTGGTCAATGCAGGTGGCAAGCTGGTTCGGCACGAGGTTCATGTGCTTGCACAGGGCGAGGGCTCGGATTTCCAGCTTCGCGGTGTCAATCTTCTGTCCGGCGATAGCCACACGGATATAACGATGACGCTTGGCCATCTGGTCGAGAATACCACGTCCGTCCAGATTATTCGTAATGTCGTCACCGGAAACGCGCGCGGCGTGTTTCAGGGGCAGATCAAGGTCAACCGGATCGCGCAGAAAACCGATGCCCGGATGGCCTGCAACACGCTGCTTCTGTCCGACGAAGCCGAGTTTGACGCCAAGCCCGAGTTGGAGATTTTTGCCGATGATGTTGCCTGTGGACACGGCGCGACAGTGACGGAAATCAACCACGACCATCTGTTTTATCTGATGGCGCGCGGTATTCCGGAAAGCGAAGCCCGGGGCCTTCTGGTCAAGGCTTTCGTTGCAGAAATCATCGAGGAACTTGAAGACGAGACGCTTGTAGAGGCGCTCGAGAACATTCTCGACGAGTGGCTGGATGCGCATATCTGATCTTGCTTCAAGATCGGAACTGGAGTGAAGATGGACCAGACGCCAATCAATACTGCCTATGATGTGGAGGCGATACGCCGGGATTTTCCGATTCTATCTCGGGAAGTCTATGGCAAGCCTCTGGTCTATCTCGATAACGGCGCTTCGGCGCAAAAGCCGCAGGTTGTGATCGATGCGGTTGCTCGCGCCTATTCCCATGAGTATGCCAATGTTCACCGCGGGCTGCATTTTCTTTCGAATGCGGCGACAGATGCCTACGAAAAAGCCCGCGTCAGTGTTCAGCGTTTTCTGAATGCTTCATCGATTGATGAAGTCATCTTCACGAAAAACGCGACCGAGGCCATCAATACGGTGGCTTATGGCTATGGCATGCCGAAAATCGGGGAGGGCGATGAGATCGTTCTCTCGATCATGGAGCACCATTCCAACATCGTGCCGTGGCATTTCATCCGGGAGCGTCAGGGTGCAAAGCTGGTCTGGGTTCCTGTCGATGACGAGGGCGTTTTTCACATCGAGGAATTCGAGAAGCGCCTGACCGATCGCACGAAACTTGTCGCGATTACGCATATGTCCAATGCGCTTGGGACGGTCACTCCGATCAAGGAAATCGTCCGTATTGCCCATGAGCGTGGTATCCCGGTTCTGGTCGATGGCAGTCAGGGCGCGGTGCATTTGCCTGTCGACGTTCAGGATCTCGGCTGTGACTGGTATGTGTTTACCGGCCACAAGGTCTACGGCCCCTCGGGTATCGGCGTCCTTTATGGGCGCAAGGAGCGGCTGGAATCGATGCGACCCTTCCAGGGTGGCGGTGAAATGATCGAGGAGGTGACAATGGAAAACGTCACCTACAACCACCCACCCCATCGTTTCGAGGCCGGAACGCCGCCGATCGTTCAGGCAATTGGCCTGGGCGCCGCGCTGGAATATATGGAGAGCGTCGGGCGGAATCGTATCCTTAAGCACGAGGAAGGTCTGCGCGATTACGCGCATGAGCAACTTCGGAAAATCAATTCCTTGCGTATTTTCGGCGATGCTCCGGGAAAGGGCGCGATTATATCATTCGAACTGGAAGGCATTCATGCCCATGATGTATCGATGGTGATAGATCGGGCAGGGGTTGCCGTTCGCGCCGGAACGCACTGCGCTCAGCCGCTGCTGAAACGCTTTGGTGTGACATCTACCTGTCGCGCATCGTTTGGCATGTATAACACGAAGGCCGAGATTGATGTTCTCGCCGAGGCGCTGGAAAAGGCGCGAAAGTTTTTTGGGTGACGATTATGGAAGATAAGTCGAGCACAATTGATCAGCCAGTTTCCGGGTCGCCCTCTGTGGTGTCGGGAAGCGATGTGGCCGCTGCCGGTTCAGGCAAGGTATATTCAGCGTCTGCGATTTCCGCTGATGAACTGGCGCGCATGACGGATGACATCATCGCTGCGCTGAAGACGGTGTATGATCCCGAGATCCCCGCCGATATTTATGAACTTGGTCTGATCTACAAGATCGACATCGAGGATGACAGGTCGGTTAAGATCGCGATGACTTTGACAGCGCCAGGCTGTCCGGTTGCGGGCGAGATGCCCGGATGGGTTCAAAACGCTGTCGAGGCTGTTGAGGGCGTCAGCTTCGTTGATGTTACGATGACGTTTGATCCGCCGTGGACACCCGATCGCATGTCGGAAGAGGCACAGGTCGCCGTCGGCTGGTACTGATCGCCGTCGGTTCAGGGCGCTTCACAACCTTCCGGCACGCTTTTTTCAAGCGGCAGTTCGGAAGGGGTCAGCGTGCCCTGCATGATCGACATTGGGACAAAAGGCACGCCCTGAACTGCCGGATTTGCTAAACGGATCGTATAGCAACCGGCAAATACTTCTTCCTTTGCATCTGTGGAAATCGATTGGATCGCAAGAGGGAGTGTCCAGTAAGTCGATCCGGCGGCTCCTTCAGCGGTTGCATTTCCAAGTTCGATTTTCACTGTTTTCGTTGCTTCGAAACCTGCTGAGAACGTATCGAACGGAGTGGTCATTGCATCGACGGCATAGTAGCCGAAGGCGCGCGCATATTCCTTGCGATTGATTGCGTTATAGTAGGATTTTATGAGGCTTTCAGGAGTGCTGCGATCATCAATATAGTCGGGCACAGTCGGAGTCGCCTCAGACGATTCACCGGTTCTGGATGGCGATTCGGATTCTGTATTCTTGGCGGGAGACTGTGTAGCTTGAGGTATCGGCGGTTCGGGCTTGCTCCCCTGCGCCAGCGCAGTTGTTATCAGAAATGCGGGGAGTATGAGACTGCCAATGTACAACCTGCGAAAAGACTTCATATCGGTCTCCTGTCACGAATCCGACAAGGCTGAACAATGTTTAAGGCCAGAGTATGCTGGGCAAGCTCGGAAGATTCGGGTTTGCTGTCAAATCATTCTCGAAGTCCGAGCCTCGGTTCTGCAAGGCTTGCGGTAATGGTGTAACATCATTAGGTATAGGTGGAATGATACTGATCGAGATCGGCGTTCTGAAAATCACTGCCATTCCGTCCGATGTCGAACTGGAAACAGGAACATCGATTCGCAATGCTGTTTCAGCGGAGAAATAAAATGGGCCGTTTTGCCATTATGACGCTTTCTGATTCTGCGGCTGACCGGGTCCGGGAGATTGTCGAAAGCCGCGACAACGCTGCGGGGATTCGCGTCGGCGTGAAAAAGGGCGGCTGCGCGGGAATGGAGTATACGATTGATCTCGTGACCGTCCCGAACCCGAAAGACGACGTAATCGAAAACAACGGAGCCAGGGTTTTTATCGCTCCTGAAGCAGTTCTCTATCTTCTGGGTACGCAGATGGATTTCGAGGTAACGACCCTGCGTACGGGCTTTGTGTTCAAAAATCCGAACCAGACATCGGCGTGCGGATGTGGCGAATCCGTGGAATTGACGCCGGCCACTCCGGACGCCTTGTCTCAAGCGCTTAACAACGCGTCGTGAGCTTGGAAAACCGCGAAAAGCCTGCCGGAACATGACCCTGAAGTAAATCAAGGCCCCGAGATAACTCGGGGCCTTGTTTCGTTCTCGAATACGGAATCCTATTTGATTTCGCTGAACTTTCCGTCTTCCCACTTATAGAGCACGAAGCTCTGGGACGTAAGATCGCCTTCTTCACCATAGGTGACATCGCCGATAACGGTCGGTATCGCCTCGCCGGACTTCAGCTTGGTCGCAACAGCCTGCGGGTCGGCGGAGCCGGCTTTCTCGATGCCAGCCTTCAAGACCTGCATGGCGGCATAGGCATTGAGCGTAAAGGCCTCTGCGGGAATGTTTTTCGCCTTGAGTGCTTCGATCACATCTGCCGCGGCTGGATTCTTGGACGCATCAGCGGCATTCGTGAACAAGGTGCCCGCAGCGCCGTCACCGGCAATTGCCCAGAACTCGGTATTGGAAAGCCCTTCACCGCCAATCATCATTGTCTTCAGGCCCTGATCGCGAAGCTGCCGGATGATGAGGCCGCCTTCCGCATGATATCCGCCAAAATAGATAACATCGACGTTTTCAGCTTTAAGGCGGGTTACAAGCGCGCTGAAATCCTTTTCGCCGGGCGTTACCGAATCATAGAGAACTTCAGTAATCCCGCCCTTGTTGACCGCTTCCTTGAAACGATCCGCCAGACCTTTACCGTATGGTCCCTTGTCGTGGACGATGGCGATCTTCTTGTCCTTGAGATTGGCAAGGGCATAGTCCGCTGCGACGTCAGCCTGCTGATCGTCGCGGCCGGTGGTACGGAAAACGTTCCACAGCCCGCGGCTGGTCAGCTCAGGGGTCGTTGCCGTTGGCGTGACCATCAGGATGCCGTTTTCTGCAAAAATATCAGATACGGGCATGGATGTACCGGAAAGAACCGGCCCCACTACGAACTGAATTCCATCGGCGACGACCTGGTTGGCGACTGAAACGGCCTGCTTGGGCTCGCCTGCATCATCCAGAAATTTGATGACCACCTTTTCACCAAGGATGCCACCCTGCGCATTGATGGCTTCGGCTGCGTTCTCAACGCCGGTCTTCACCTGCAATCCAAACGCGGCTACCGGGCCGGTCAGTGGCCCGATCTGACCAATTGTCATATCGGCCTGCGCGAAAGAAGTCAGAGCCAAACACGCGGCGAACGAAACGCCAGAAAGCAATGACAAACGCATAATTTCCTCCTGTTGCTGGATTCCACGATTGGATATCCGTTTTCATTGGCTATTATTCTCTAAGGCTTTGCCGGGAGGATGCAAGCCCCTTGAAAAGGATGCAAGTGCATGGATAACGGGGACATTCTTGATATGTTCAGCAGCCTTGGGGCCGTTAACATCAAGCGGATGTTTGGCGGAAAAGGCATATACTATTCGGGCCTGATCATTGCGCTAGAGGTCGACGACGAGATTTTGCTCAAGGCCGATGAGCAGAGCCGGGCTGATTTCGTCGAAGCAGGCTGTCGGCAATGGACCTATCAGGGAAAAAGTCGGCCAGTGCATATGCCATACTGGTCGGTGCCGAACGAGGCTCTGGATGACCCGGATACGATGGAAAAGTGGGCGCGACTTGCCTACGAGGCAGCCCTGCGGGGCCGCAACTCGAAAGCATCGCGCCGTCCAGAGAAAGTGCGGCGTTAAATCTTGGTGTCGATCAGCATGAATGCCGGAATGTCGTCGCCAAATCCAACGGGCGCCGACTCATCGTCATGGCCCTTGCGCGATTTGCGGTGATCAACTGACGATTCAGAATGAGGTTTTCCGCGCCGGCTCTGATTGTCAGCCTTGATTTCGGAGCGTTTTGGCTTTGGTGCGCGTTCGGCTTGCTTATCGCCGGTTTGTTCTGCGCCATCCACCGCCTCGTTGGCGGGAAGTTCCGAAACGCTCTCTTCGGATTGAGACCGTTCGCGGGCTCTCTTGACGTCACGCTCCTTTGACTTCCTGTCATCTTTGCGGCCGCGACGCGGTGCCCGCTCTTCAGTATCTGCGCTCTCGACGACTGTCGAAAGATCACCGTTCCGCCACTCGATGGCTTCGCCGCTCATTTTCTCAATCGCTGCGAGGTACTTCGTGTCGGCCGCCGTGACGATGGTGAACGCCTTGCCGGAGCGACCGGCACGTCCGGTGCGGCCAATGCGGTGGACATAGTCTTCTGAATGAATGGGTACGTCGAAATTGAAAACGTGGCTGACATCGGGAATATCGAGACCGCGCGCTGCGACATCCGATGCCACCAGCAGCTTGAGCTTGCCCTCCTTGAAGCTGGCCAGCATGGTCATGCGCGCCCTTTGGTCCATGTCGCCATGGAGCGCGCCCGCTTCAAAATCATGCTTGACCAGCGAGCGGAACAGTTCGGAAACATCTTTCTTCCGGTTGCAGAAGATAATCGCGTTTTTCAGCCCGTCCTCTTCTTCGCGGATCAGTTCCCGCAGTGCAGCGCGTTTTTCCCATGGCTTCTTGCCGGATTTGACCAAGCGCTGGGTGACCGTTTTCGCAGTAGTCGAAGCCTTTGCAACCTCGATACGGGCAGGGGCATGAAGAAACTGCTCGGTCAGCTTGGTGATTTCCGGCGGCATCGTTGCCGAGAAGAACAGTGTCTGCCGGGTAAAAGGGATCAATTTGCAGATGCGCTCGATGTCCGGGATAAAGCCCATATCGAGCATGCGGTCAGCCTCGTCTATGACAAGGATATCAACACCTGTTAGCAGGAGCTTGCCGCGTTCAAAATGGTCGAGCAGGCGTCCGGGCGTGGCGATGAGAACGTCCGCGCCGCGTTCCAGCTTTCTTTCCTGATCGTCAAAAGAAACGCCGCCGATAAGGAGAGCCACGTTCAGGCGATGATTTTTGCCGTATTTAACGAAATTTTCTTCGACCTGAGCCGCGAGTTCACGTGTCGGCTCCAGAATCAATGTGCGCGGCATGCGCGCGCGCGCGCGGCCCTGTTCCAGCAATGTAAGCATTGGCAAAACGAAAGACGCGGTCTTGCCCGTGCCGGTTTGCGCAATACCCAAAACATCCTTGCGCTGAAGGACGTGTGGAATAGCCCCTGCCTGAATGGGGGTGGGGGTTGTATATCCAGCTGTCTCGACAGCATCGAGAACTTTTGCGGAAAGGCCGAGCTCGGCGAATGTGGTCAAAGGGAATGTAGCTTTCTTTGTTGCAATATTCAGCCTGGTCCAGCGAGCGCGTCGCATGTTCAGTCAAATGATTGAAGAAAATGCTTGTCAACGCGCTTGGCGTTGTTCACGGAACGCGTTACGGCCATGTGATGCAAAAGTCAAGAAAAACGGGTGAATTCGCGTTAGTAGCGGAACTGCTCCGTCAGAATGCGCTCATCCCATGAGTGATTCTCATCGAAAAGAACCGTCGCGGTCGCCTCCGGCGCCTCCCGGATGATTACGGAGCGTACGGATTTCACCTCGATATTATCGGCGAAGGCATTCACTGGACGCTTCTCGGATTCAAGAATATCGAACCTCACGGTGACATTGTTGGGCAGCAACGCGCCGCGCCAGCGTCTCGGACGGAAGGGCGACACGGGCGTCAGGGCGAGAAGCGGGGCATCTATCGGCAGAATTGGCCCTTGCGCTGAAAGATTATAGGCAGTGGAACCGGCGGGCGTTGCGACCATGACGCCGTCGCAGATCAGTTCCTCCAGTCGAACAAGGCCATCGACGCTGATCCTGATTTTCGCCCCCTGATGGGATTGGCGCAGGAGCGACACCTCATTGATCGCCAGTGCAGTGACGGTCCCATTCTGATCTGACTCCGTTGTCATGCTCAAAGGTCGGATTTGCTCAGCATGGGCAACGGCGATGCGCTGTTCAAGCTCCTCGGGCGTGTATTCATTCATCAGGAACCCGACGGAACCCCGGTTCATGCCGTAGATCGGCTTGCCCGAGCCGATATGCTCATGGAGCACTTCCAGCATCGTGCCGTCGCCGCCGAGAACCACGATAACTTCGGCTTCGGCCGGTTCATGATTGCCGTAGCGCAGGGAAAGGTCGACGAGAGCCTCTTGGGCCTCTGCTGTTTGGGAGGCCACAAAAGAAATTTTCTTGATCATGTCGGTCCGTTCTTACACAGCATGTGGAGCGTCCTGACCTCGCTAGCACGCGGTTCTGCTGCTTGCAAAGAGTGCATGCTCACAGGAATGCGGGCCAATTAAACTCGAAAGGTGATTTTCTGCTTTACAGTCTGTATTATTCTGCTAATTCCACGCTGCTGCCCTTATAGCTCAGTTGGTAGAGCACCTGATTTGTAATCAGGGGGTCGGGAGTTCGAGTCTCTCTGGGGGCACCATGTTTTTCAACTAAATAAATTAACTAGGCTATCGATCTCAGTGGGTGGCGTAACGAATCCGGATTGGCTCCTAATCTACGCTGAACAGGCTTGAGCGGCTGTTGTCCGGTGACTGACCTAGGTCAGCACCGAAGATGGAGCCGGGCGGCGTACAAGGAAATCGCGGCCGCGTTGGAAACATTGAGCGATTTGATTGCGCCGGGCATATCGAGGCGCGCGAGCGCCGTTACGGTTTCCCGCGTTTTCTGCCTCAGCCCTTTCCCTTCCGCACCCAGAACGAGTGCGATCCGTGCGCCGGTTAAGGTTTTTTCGAGTTCAGCGGGACCTTCCGAATCAAGGCCGATTGTCATGAAGCCAAGTGCGTGAAGTTCGCCAAGTGCGTCTGCCAGATTGCGAACCTCGATATGGGGAATGAGTTCCAGCGCGCCGGATGCTGATTTTGCCAGAACGCCTGTTTCTTGAGGGCTATGCCGGGACGTTGTGATGATCGCGCCAGCGCCAAAGGCGACCGCTGAACGCATGATTGCACCCACATTGTGCGGATCGGTTACCTGATCAAGCACCAGAAGAAGCGTACTGTCTTTCAAGTCGTGGAGTTTTTGAGCTTTGAGGGGATTGGCTTCAATCATCACGCCCTGATGAACCGCCTCCGAGCCGGTCTCGCGGTCGATGGCCCGGGGCTCCACGATTTCCACGGGAAAGGGCAGGGCTGATGGATCTGCAACTTCCAGTCGCACCAAGGCATTCTTGGTGATGAGCATGCGACGAATGGTGCGTTGGTGATTATCCAGCGCCGCGCGAACCGTGTGCAATCCGTACAAGCGGACGGTTTCAGGTGGAACCGGTGCTCCTTCGATCGCTGGACGGGACCGTCCCTGCTGCTTGGCGGGTGACCCGGCTTTCATGTCTCTATGTTGCCGGCGCAGCCGGGCATAGTGTGAGTCTTTTTCGGTTTTTGATGATTTCTGGTCGCTCATGGGCAGGCTTATAGCTCTTTGGAGGCATTAACGATAGAACGGATTACGGTCTGAGACGTTCTTTCCTGCCTATTTCAGGAACGTCCTGAAACTTCTTGCAAAAAGGTGCATTTCCTGTGTTGACACGAACGGACCCAGTCGTCATATAGCGCACCCAACGACTTCCCGGTCGCCAATATGTCCGGCGGGGATTTTGTTGATACCAAAGTCGCTTGGCTCCATCAGCAGTGATGCGGAGGGATGCCCGAGTGGTTAAAGGGGACGGACTGTAAATCCGTTGGCTATGCCTACGTTGGTTCAAATCCAACTCCCTCCACCACTGCCGGAGCCTCGACGTCGATTCGCGGGTATAGCTCAATGGTAGAGCAGCAGCCTTCCAAGCTGAATACGCGGGTTCGATTCCCGCTACCCGCTCCAAGTTTCATTAATGCCTTTCGGCATCGCAGTTAAAACTGACGGGCGGCCAGGTAGCTCGTCGACAACAGAAAATCTCCCCGATTGGGGCTGGAACGACGAGAGACAATCGCCATGGCGAAGAGCAAGTTTGAACGGAATAAGCCGCACGTTAACATCGGCACGATTGGTCACGTTGACCATGGCAAGACGTCGCTGACGGCGGCGATCACGAAGTATTTCGGTGAATTCAAGGCGTATGACCAGATCGATGCCGCACCGGAAGAGAAGGCGCGCGGCATCACGATTTCGACGGCTCACGTTGAGTACGAGACGCCCAACCGTCACTATGCCCACGTCGACTGCCCGGGCCACGCTGACTATGTGAAGAACATGATCACCGGCGCTGCGCAGATGGACGGTGCGATCCTCGTCGTTTCGGCTGCCGACGGCCCGATGCCGCAGACCCGCGAGCACATCCTGCTCGCCCGTCAGGTTGGTGTTCCGGCAATCGTCGTGTTCCTGAACAAGTGCGATCAGGTTGACGATGCCGAGCTTCTTGAGTTGGTTGAACTGGAAGTGCGCGAACTTCTGTCGAAATACGACTTCCCGGGCGACGATATTCCGATCATCAAGGGTTCGGCTCTTGCGGCTCTTGAAGACAGCTCGAAGGAACTGGGCGAAGACGCCATCCGCAGCCTGATGGCCGCTGTTGACGAATATATCCCGACCCCTGAGCGCCCGATCGACCAGCCGTTCCTGATGCCGATCGAGGACGTGTTCTCGATCTCGGGTCGCGGTACGGTTGTGACGGGTCGCGTTGAGCGCGGCATTGTCAAGGTTGGCGAGGAAGTCGAGATCGTCGGCATCAAGGCGACGGCGAAGACGACGGTGACCGGCGTTGAAATGTTCCGCAAGCTGCTCGATCAGGGCCAGGCTGGCGACAACATTGGTGCGCTGATCCGCGGCGTTGGCCGTGAGGACGTCGAGCGCGGCCAGGTTCTCTGCAAGCCGGGTTCGGTCAAGCCGCACACCAAGTTCAAGGCAGAAGCCTATATCCTGACGAAGGATGAGGGTGGCCGTCATACGCCGTTCTTCACCAACTACCGTCCGCAGTTCTACTTCCGCACGACCGACGTGACGGGTGTTGTGACGCTGCCGGAAGGCACGGAGATGGTCATGCCAGGCGACAATGTCACGGTTGACGTGACGCTGATCGTGCCGATCGCGATGGAAGAGAAGCTGCGCTTCGCAATCCGTGAAGGCGGCCGCACCGTCGGCGCCGGTATCGTCGCAAGCATCGTCGAGTAAGTTTCAAAACTTACCGGTAAAATTGAAAGGGCGGCCGCGAGGTCGCCCTTTTTGTTGGGAATGAGGTCTGGTTGTCGTGGGCATCATTCGCGCAGTCGGGGAGGGTGGCTCTCCGTCGAGGGCGAATATCCGCGTCGCTGATGTGTCAGTTTGGTGACGTCGGGCATTGTGTTATTTGTCTGTGACGACAGAGAACTCATTGGCAATGTTGATAAATTTTAAATTACCTCTATCTCCAAAAGAAAAATGACTTAAGCCTGTTTGTTTGTGAGATAATGCTTGCACTAGCCGCTGCAACGCGATATTTGCCCTTCTCGAAGAATATAGGGGAGTAGCTCAGTTGGTAGAGCGGCGGTCTCCAAAACCGTAGGTCGCAGGTTCGAACCCTGTCTCCCCTGCCAAATTTCTCGATGAACGTACGCGACTGGATGGCGTGCGATATCGATAGAGGATAGAACTTCGTTTTCCGGTCTTGTTTTTCTCTGGAATCGGGTCTATGTAGTGGTAACAGACGCGCGGTGCGTGGGGCTGATTATTTCGCTCTACGTGCCGTAACGGTGTGAATAAGCCTGATTGATTCGTGTTGAGTTGGTCGGCTTGCATTTTTGAGTTGCATGAGCGGCATATGGCATCCAGAACCAATCCAATTACATTTTTTCGGCAAGTTCGTGCCGAGACGGCAAAGGTTACCTGGCCGACACGTCGGGAAACTGTCATTTCCACCGTGATGGTGGTAATTATGGCGTTTCTTGCTGCTATTTTCTTTTTCCTTGCTGATCAGGGGATGGCCTACGCAATCGAGCTTATTCTCGGTGTTGGGCGCTAGAAGGCTAGGAGATCGCAGATGACTGCACGCTGGTATATTGTTCACGCCTATTCCAATTTTGAGAAGAAGGTTGCTGAATCTATCGAGGAGAAGGCGAGGCAGAAGGGTTTGTCTCATCTGTTCGAGAAGATTCTCGTTCCGACAGAGAAGGTTGTTGAAGTTCGTCGCGGCCGTAAGGTCGATGCTGAGCGCAAGTTCTTTCCTGGTTATGTGCTCGTTCGTGCTGATCTGACGGATGATGCTTACCACCTTATCAAGAACACTCCGAAAGTTACTGGGTTTCTTGGGTCGGATAGTAAGCCGGTTCCGATTTCCGATCGTGAGGCTGATCAAATTCTGATGCAGGTTCAGGAGGGTGTCGAGCGTCCTAAGGCGAGTGTGTCCTTTGAGGTGGGTGAGCAGGTTCGTGTTTCGGATGGGCCGTTTGCTTCATTCAGTGGTGTTGTTCAGGAAGTCGAGGAGGAGCGTGCTCGCTTGAAGGTTGAGGTTTCGATCTTTGGTCGCGCTACGCCTGTGGATCTTGAATTCGGTCAGGTCGAAAAGGTCTGATTGTTTATATGAATTGGATCGCGCAAGTGATCCGGTGGGAGATGTGGCGGCTTTGCCAGGTCGTGTAGTCGAACCACCAAACTGCAAGCTGGCTTCGGCTGGCGAATATTGAAACTGCCGACAATAGTCGGTGTTATAAAAAAGGCAGATAGTTATGGCTAAGAAAGTTGCGGGCCAGCTGAAGCTGCAGGTAGCTGCGGGATCGGCAACGCCGTCACCCCCGATCGGTCCTGCTCTGGGTCAGCGCGGCATCAATATCATGGAATTCTGCAAGGCGTTCAATGCGGCGTCGCAGGAAATGGAAAAAGGTTCGCCTATTCCGGTCGTGATTACCTATTATCAGGACAAGTCCTTCACTTTTGTGATGAAGACGCCTCCGGTGGCTTACTTCCTCAAGAAGGCTGCGAACCTGAAGTCCGGTTCCAAGGAGCCAGGCAAGGTCAAGGCTGGCGAAGTTTCGCGTGCAAAGGTTCGCGAGATCGCTGAAGCGAAGATGAAAGACCTGAACGCTGCGGACGTTGAAGCTGCAATGCGCATGGTTGAAGGTTCTGCCCGTTCGATGGGCCTGGAAGTGGTGGGCTGAGACGATGGCGAAGATTGGAAAGCGTATTGCCAAGGTTCGTGAAGGCGTGGATCCTGCAAAGTTGTATGATCTGGGCCTCGCTATCAATATGGTCAAGGAACGTGCAACGGCCAAGTTCGACGAAACGATTGAAGTTTCGATGAATCTCGGTGTTGATCCGCGTCACGCCGATCAGATGGTTCGTGGTGTTGTCAATCTGCCAAACGGTACGGGTCGTACAGTTCGTGTTGCCGTATTTGCTCGTGGCGACAAGGCCGAGGAAGCCAAGAAGGCCGGTGCTGATATCGTTGGTGCGGAAGACCTGTTCGAGATCGTCAATGGTGGGAAGATCGAATTCGATCGTTGTATCGCTACCCCTGACATGATGCCGCTCGTCGGCCGTCTCGGTAAGGTTCTCGGCCCGCGCGGCATGATGCCAAACCCGAAGGTCGGTACCGTTACGACAGACGTGACTGCGGCAGTGACTGCCTCAAAGGGTGGCGCTGTTGAGTTTCGCGTTGAGAAGGCAGGTATTGTTCATGCCGGCATTGGCAAGGCATCGTTCGATGCGAAGGCTCTTGAAGAAAACATCAAGGCATTTGCCGATGCTGTCACCAAGGCGAAGCCAGCCGGTGCAAAAGGTGAATACGTCAAGCGCGTAGCGATTTCGTCGACGATGGGTGTTGGTGTCAAGATCGACCCTGCAACCGTGCGCGCTGCATCCTGATCGTGAATTACAGGTTTTAGGCGTAATAGTTTGAAACCAGAACAGTTCCAGGCCCTTCGGGGCCTGGGTAACCGGAAGAAATTCCGGTTTTCCTGTCCGAGATTGCAGGTGGCTCGCCTTAATTTTTTTTGAGCCTGCATGAGACGGGTGACAACCTGGTTTTCGGAGGGAACTCCGTCGACATGGTTCGAACCGCAGTTGCCTGTAGCTTTGCCGGTTTCCGGGGAAGTGAAGGGGGCAGGATCCTCGAGCGCTTCTCATGTGATCCGTATCAAGATCGCTCTGAGTGGCAAAGGCAACCCGGCAGATTGCGCTGAAGCAATCTGTCAATTGGAGAGAGACAGTGGAAAAAGCGGAAAAACGCGAATTTGTCGCGTGGCTGAACGGAGTTTTCAAAGACTCTGGTTCCGTCGTCGTGGCCCACTATTCCGGTCTCACCGTCGCGCAGATGAACGATCTTCGTTCCAAGATGCGTGCATCCGGTGGCACCGTTAAAGTCGCGAAGAACCGCCTAGCCAAGATCGCTCTTCAGGGCACGGATTCGGAAGGCATTGCTGACCTGTTCACAGGGCAGACACTCGTTGCTTATTCCGAAGATCCGATCACGGCACCGAAGATTGCCGTCGAATTCGCCAAAGGTAACGAAAAGCTCGTTATTCTTGGTGGAGCGATGGGTGCCACAAATCTCGACGCGGAAAGTGTCAAGGCTCTTGCAGCCCTGCCATCCCTCGACGAGCTGCGTGGAAAGCTGGTTGGTATGATCCAGACACCAGCATCTCGGATTGCTCAGGTCGTCAACGCACCGGCAGCTCAGCTTGCCCGCGTGTTTGGCGCCTATGCCCGGAAGGACGAAGCGGCATAAGGCCGTTATTCGCTGTCACACATTCGAACCTTGTAAAGGAATATAAAAATGGCTGATCTCGCAAAGATCGTAGACGACCTGTCCAACCTGACCGTTCTTGAAGCTGCTGAGCTTTCGAAGCTTCTTGAAGAAAAGTGGGGTGTTTCTGCTGCAGCTCCTGTAGCTGTTGCTGCTGCTGGCGGCGGTGCTGCTGCTCCGGCTGCTGAAGAAAAGACCGAATTCGATGTTATCCTTGCTGATGCCGGCGCAAACAAGATCAACGTGATCAAGGAAGTTCGCGGCATCACCGGTCTCGGCCTCAAGGAAGCCAAGGATCTGGTTGAAGCTGCTCCGAAGGCAGTTAAGGAAGCCGTTTCGAAGGACGAAGCTGAGAAAGTCAAGGCACAGCTCGAAGCAGCTGGCGCCAAGGTCGAACTCAAGTAAGTTCGTCAAATACGACGGACAGGTTATCCTGTCCGTCGGTTCCCGGTTTGCCGGGACAGATACTGAACCTTTTTCCTGACAGCGTGATGCCGTCAGGAAATGGGTTTTGTCCCGTTTAAGGAACCGCCGTTTGGCGGCTGGTGCAAGCAGGCCTGATACTAGGCACAAACAAGGAGCGACGATGGCTCAGACCCACTCATTTAACGGTCGCAGGCGCGTACGCAAGTTCTTCGGAAAGATACCCGAAGTCGCAGAAATGCCGAATCTTATCGAGGTTCAGAAGGCATCCTACGATCAGTTCCTTATGGTTGAAGAACCGAAGGGTGGACGTTCGGACGAAGGATTGCAGGCGGTTTTCAAGTCGGTATTCCCGATTTCGGATTTCTCCGGCGCGTCCATGCTGGAATTTGTGAAGTATGAGTTTGAAGCCCCGAAATTCGACGTTGAGGAATGCCGTCAGCGCGACCTGACTTATGCTGCACCACTCAAGGTGACGCTGCGCCTTATCGTTTTCGATATCGATGAAGATACGGGTTCCAAGTCGATCAAGGACATCAAGGAGCAGGACGTATACATGGGCGATATGCCGCTCATGACGGACAACGGCACCTTTGTCGTTAACGGTACGGAACGCGTTATCGTTTCGCAGATGCACCGTTCGCCGGGTGTGTTCTTCGATCACGACAAGGGCAAGACCCATTCGAGCGGCAAGCTGCTTTTTGCTGCCCGCGTCATTCCTTATCGTGGTTCCTGGCTCGATATTGAATTCGACGCTAAGGACGTTGTCTACGCTCGTATCGACCGCCGCCGTAAAATCCCCGCGACGTCGCTGTTGATGGCGCTCGGCATGGACGGCGAGGAGATCCTTTCGACGTTCTACAACAAGATTACGTATAGCCGCGACGGCGACAACTGGCGGATTCCGTTCTCGGTCGAGCGCGCCAAGGGTTTCAAGGCAGTCACGGATCTGGTTGATGCCGAATCCGGCGAGGTCGTGCTTGAAGCGGGTAAGAAGCTTACGGCGCGTCAGGCCCGTCAACTTGCCGAGAAGGGCCTGAAATACATTCGTGCGACGGAAGACGATCTGTTTGGTGGCTACCTTGCCGAAGACGTCGTGAATTATCAAACGGGTGAAGTGTATCTTGAAGCCGGCGATGAACTGGACGAGAAGACGCTGAAGGTTCTGCTGGAAGCTGGCGACGATGAAGTCGAAATTCTCGATATCGATCACGTCAATATCGGTCCTTATATTCGCAACACGCTGGCCGTGGACAAGAATGAAAGCCGTCAGGACGCTCTGTTCGATATCTATCGCGTGATGCGCCCCGGCGAACCGCCGACAATGGATTCGGCTGAAGCGATGTTCCAGTCGCTCTTCTTCGACAGCGAGCGTTACGATCTTTCCGCCGTTGGCCGCGTCAAGATGAACATGCGTCTCGACCTCGATGCGGAGGATACGGTGCGTGTTCTTCGCAAGGAAGACGTTCTTGCCGTTGTGAAGATGCTGGTCAATCTGCGTGATGGCCGCGGTGAAATCGATGATATCGACAATCTCGGTAATCGTCGTGTTCGCTCCGTCGGCGAGCTGATGGAAAATCAGTATCGCGTTGGCCTTCTGCGTATGGAGCGCGCGATCAAGGAGCGCATGTCGTCGATCGAGATCGATACCGTCATGCCGCAGGATCTGATCAACGCAAAGCCTGCCGCTGCTGCTGTCCGCGAGTTTTTTGGTTCCTCGCAGCTTTCGCAGTTCATGGATCAGACCAACCCGCTGTCAGAAATCACGCACAAGCGCCGTCTTTCGGCTCTCGGGCCGGGCGGCCTGACGCGTGAGCGCGCTGGCTTCGAGGTTCGCGACGTTCATCCGACGCACTACGGTCGTATCTGCCCGATTGAGACGCCGGAAGGCCCGAATATCGGTCTGATCAACTCGCTTGCAACGTTTGCGCGTGTCAATAAATACGGCTTTATCGAGAGCCCGTACCGCAAGATCGTCGACGGAAAAGTTACGGGAGACGTCATCTATCTGTCGGCGATGGAAGAAGCGAAGCACTATGTGGCTCAGGCCAATGTCGAGCTCGACGATTCCGGCGCGTTCACCGATGAGTTCGTCATTTGCCGTCATGCGGGTGAAGTTTTGATGGCTCCGCGCGAAAACGTGGACTTGATGGACGTTTCGCCGAAGCAGCTCGTTTCAGTCGCTGCCGCACTTATCCCGTTCCTTGAGAACGACGACGCCAACCGCGCGCTTATGGGTTCGAACATGCAGCGTCAGGCCGTGCCACTTGTGCGCGCTGAGGCACCGTTTGTTGGAACGGGCATGGAGCCGGTCGTTGCGCGGGATTCCGGTGCTGCTATCGGTGCACGGCGTGGCGGTGTTGTCGATCAGGTTGATGCGACACGTATCGTTATCCGTGCGACGGAAGGTCTCGAGTCCGGTAAATCCGGCGTCGATATCTATCGTCTGATGAAGTTCCAGCGTTCGAACCAGAACACCTGCATCAACCAGCGTCCGCTGGTGCGTGTTGGTGACCGGATCGAGAAGGGCGACATCATCGCGGATGGCCCGTCGACCGATCTGGGTGATCTGGCTCTCGGCCGGAACGTGCTCGTCGCGTTCATGCCGTGGAACGGTTACAACTATGAAGATTCGATCCTTCTTTCCGAACGTATCGTATCCGACGACGTGTTCACTTCGATCCATATCGAAGAGTTCGAGGTCATGGCCCGCGATACGAAGCTCGGACCGGAAGAAATCACCCGCGATATTCCGAATGTTTCCGAAGAGGCTCTGAAGAACCTCGATGAAGCCGGTATCGTCTATATCGGTGCTGAGGTTAATCCGGGCGACATCCTCGTCGGCAAGATTACGCCGAAGGGCGAAAGCCCGATGACCCCGGAAGAAAAGCTGCTGCGCGCCATCTTCGGCGAAAAGGCGTCAGATGTGCGTGATACGTCGATGCGTATGCCGCCGGGAACATACGGAACAGTCGTTGAAGTTCGCGTTTTCAACCGTCATGGTGTTGAAAAAGACGAACGTGCAATGGCGATCGAGCGCGAGGAAATCGAGCGCCTGGCAAAGGACCGCGACGACGAGCAGGCAATCCTGGATCGCAACGTCTATGGCCGCTTGGCGGATATGCTCGACGGCAAGATTGCTATCGCAGGACCGAAGAGCTTCAAGAAGGGCGCTACGATCAGCGCACCGGTGCGCGAGGAGTATCCTCGTTCTCAATGGTGGCAGTTCGCGGTCGAGGACGAGAAGCTTCAGGGTGAGATTGAAGCGCTGCGTGGCCAGTATGACGACTCCAAGAAGTTGCTCGAGCAGCGGTTCATGGACAAGGTCGAAAAGGTTCAGCGCGGCGACGAAATGCCTCCGGGCGTCATGAAGATGGTCAAGGTCTTTGTTGCTGTTAAGCGCAAGATCCAGCCGGGCGACAAGATGGCCGGCCGTCATGGCAACAAGGGCGTCGTGTCGCGTATTGCGGCGGTCGAAGACATGCCGTTCCTGGAAGATGGTACGCATGTTGACATCGTTCTCAATCCGCTCGGCGTTCCGAGCCGCATGAACGTCGGTCAGATTCTCGAAACGCATCTTGGCTGGGCCTGTGCAGGCATGGGCAAGAAGATCGGCGAGATGATCGAGGCCTATAAGGCACAAGGTGATATCGCCCCGCTGCGTGCAACCCTCGAGGAAATCATTCCGGACAATGACCGGAATGAGCCTGTCCGCAACTTCGACAACGACAGCGTCGTTCGTCTCGGCGAGCAGATGAAGCGTGGTGTGTCGATTGCGACGCCTGTCTTCGACGGCGCGCATGAGGCAGACATCAACGCGATGCTCGCTCAAGCAGGCCTGAAGACTTCGGGTCAATCGACGCTCTACGACGGACGCACGGGTGAGCCGTTCGACCGTCAGGTGACTGTCGGCTACATCTACATGCTGAAGCTGCATCACCTTGTCGACGACAAGATCCATGCGCGCTCGATTGGTCCGTACTCGCTCGTTACCCAGCAGCCGCTGGGCGGCAAGGCGCAGTTCGGCGGCCAGCGCTTCGGTGAGATGGAGGTCTGGGCTCTGGAAGCATACGGTGCGGCATACACGCTGCAGGAAATGCTGACAGTCAAGTCGGATGACGTTGCGGGCCGTACCAAGGTCTATGAATCGATCGTTCGCGGCGATGACACGTTTGAAGCCGGTATCCCGGAAAGCTTCAACGTTCTTGTCAAGGAGATGCGTTCGCTCGGCCTCAATGTGGAACTGGACGATACACGCGGTCAGCAGCCGACGGCACTGCCGGACGCTGCGGAGTAAGGACCGGATCGGGTGCGCCTTGGTTTGCCGCGGCGCACCTGTCAATTGTCAGTTATAGAGCCTTGCAGGCTCGTCACGATTTGATCCAGATGAGCGGCACGGGCTCATCACAAATGTGGGATTTCACGTCCCCAAGGAGAACGGCATGAACCAAGAGGTCATGAATCTTTTCAATACTCAGGCGTCTGTTCAGACGTTCGATTCCATCCGGATTTCGATCGCCAGCCCTGAGAAGATTCTGTCCTGGTCGTACGGTGAGATCAAAAAGCCGGAGACGATCAACTATCGTACCTTCAAGCCGGAGCGCGATGGCTTGTTCTGCGCGCGTATTTTCGGCCCGATCAAGGACTATGAGTGCTTGTGCGGCAAGTACAAGCGCATGAAATACAAGGGCATTATCTGCGAGAAGTGCGGTGTTGAGGTGACGCTGTCGCGCGTTCGCCGCGAACGCATGGGCCATATCGAACTTGCTGCTCCGGTTGCGCATATCTGGTTTCTGAAGTCGTTGCCTTCGCGCATCGGTACGCTGCTCGACATGACGCTGAAGAGCATCGAGCGTGTTCTCTATTTCGAGAACTACATCGTCACCGAGCCTGGCTTGACCGCCCTGAAGGAGCATCAGCTCCTTTCGGAAGAAGAGTACATGATCGCTGTCGACGAGTACGGTGAGGATTCCTTCACCGCGCTGATCGGAGCAGAAGCGATCCATGAGCTTCTGGCTTCGATGGAGCTTGAGAAAATTGCGGGCGATCTTCGCGCGGAACTGGCGGAAACCACGTCTGATCTGAAGCAGAAGAAGCTGATGAAGCGGCTGAAGATCGTCGAAAACTTCATCGAATCCGGCAATCGCCCCGAGTGGATGATCATGAAGGTTGTGCCGGTCATCCCACCGGATTTGCGCCCGCTCGTCCCGTTGGATGGCGGTCGTTTCGCGACTTCGGATCTGAACGATCTTTATCGTCGTGTCATCAACCGTAACAACCGTCTGAAGCGCCTCATCGAGTTGCGCGCGCCTGGCATCATCATCCGCAACGAGAAGCGCATGCTTCAGGAGTCGGTGGATGCGCTGTTCGACAATGGCCGTCGTGGCCGCACCATCACCGGCGCAAACAAGCGTCCGCTGAAGTCCTTGTCCGACATGCTCAAGGGCAAGCAGGGCCGGTTCCGTCAGAATCTGCTCGGCAAGCGCGTCGACTATTCCGGTCGTTCGGTTATCGTGACCGGTCCTGAACTGAAGCTGCATCAGTGCGGCTTGCCAAAGAAGATGGCTCTCGAGCTCTTCAAGCCGTTCATTTATGCTCGTCTTGACGCGAAGGGATATTCCTCGACAGTCAAGCAGGCGAAGAAGCTTGTTGAAAAAGAACGTCCCGAAGTCTGGGATATTCTGGAAGAGGTGATCCGTGAGCATCCGGTTCTTCTGAACCGCGCCCCGACGCTTCACCGCCTTGGCATTCAGGCATTCGAGCCGACGCTGATTGAAGGCAAGGCTATCCAGCTGCACCCGCTTGTTTGTACGGCGTTCAATGCCGACTTCGACGGCGATCAGATGGCTGTTCACGTTCCGCTTTCTCTGGAAGCGCAGCTGGAAGCTCGCGTGCTCATGATGTCGACGAACAACATCCTGCATCCGGCGAACGGCCTTCCGGTGATCGTGCCGTCGCAGGATATGGTTCTCGGTCTCTACTACCTGTCCATTCAGGCTCAGAAAGAACCAGGTGAGGGCATGGCCTTTGCCGACATGGGCGAGTTGCATCACGCTATCGGTACGGGAGCGGTTACGCTCCACACAAAGATCAAGGGGCGGTTCAAGAGTATCGACGCGGAAGGAAAGCCGACGTCGAAGATCTTTGAAACAACGCCGGGCCGCATGATCATTGGTGAGTTGCTTCCGAAGCATCACAATGTTCC
The DNA here is from genome assembly GCA_050726055.1 of Phyllobacterium sp. Classification (GTDB taxonomy): domain Bacteria; phylum Pseudomonadota; class Alphaproteobacteria; order Rhizobiales; family Rhizobiaceae; genus Phyllobacterium. The sequence continues at coordinate 153,562 of JBOHIW010000007.1, forward strand.
ATTCGACATCTGCAATCAGGAGATGACGAAGAAGAACATTTCCAAGATGATCGATACGGTCTACCGCCATTGCGGTCAGAAAGAGACAGTCATTTTCTGTGATCGCATCATGCAGCTTGGCTTCGGCCATGCATGCCGCGCGGGTATTTCGTTCGGCAAGGACGACATGGTCATTCCGGATAGCAAGGCGAAGATCGTTGCTGATACGGAAGCTTTGGCGACGGAATACGAGCAGCAGTACAATGACGGCCTGATCACTCAGGGCGAAAAATACAACAAGGTCGTTGATGCCTGGGGCAAGGCAACCGAGAAGGTTGCTGAAGAAATGATGGCGCGCATCAAGGCGGTCGAGTTCGATCCGGAAACGGGCCGTCAGAAGCAGATGAACTCGATCTACATGATGTCGCATTCCGGTGCGCGTGGTTCGGCCAATCAGATGCGTCAGTTGGGCGGTATGCGCGGCCTCATGGCGAAACCGTCGGGCGAGATTATCGAAACCCCGATCATCTCGAACTTCAAGGAAGGTCTGACCGTGAACGAGTACTTCAACTCGACCCACGGTGCCCGTAAGGGTCTTGCCGATACTGCCTTGAAGACCGCGAACTCCGGCTATCTGACGCGTCGTCTCGTTGACGTTGCCCAGGACTGCATTGTCATTCAGGTGGATTGCGGTACCGATACCGGCCTCACAATGCAGCCGATCGTTGATGCCGGCCAGATCGTCGCCTCGATTGGTCAGCGTGTTCTTGGTCGTACTGCTCTTGAAGATATCCTGCATCCGGTGACGGGTGAGGTTCTCGTCAAGGGCGGCGAGATTATTGACGAATTTGATGTTGATTCGATCGAGAAGGCCGGCGTTCAGACTGTTCGAATCCGTTCGGCCTTGACATGTGAAACCCGTGGCGGTGTTTGTGCCAAGTGCTACGGCCGTGACCTTGCGCGTGGTACACCGGTCAATCAGGGTGAAGCCGTCGGCGTCATTGCCGCCCAGTCCATCGGCGAACCCGGCACACAGCTGACGATGCGTACGTTCCATCTTGGTGGTACGGCTCAGGTTGTGGATCAGTCGTTCCTTGAGGCGAGTTACGAAGGTACGGTTCATGTCCGTAACCGCAACGTGGTTCGCAATTCTGATGGCCATCTGGTTGCAATGGGCCGTAACATGGCTGTTGCTATTCTGGATGCGACGGGTAAAGAACGTGCAACACATCGTGTAACATATGGTTCGCGCATCTATGTAGACGATGGTGATGCGGTTAAGCGCGGCCAGCGTATTGCGGAATGGGATCCATACACCCGTCCCATCATGACCGAAGTTGAAGGCCATGTGGAATTCGAGGATATGGTTGACGGGCTCTCCGTTTCGGAAACGACAGACGAGTCCACAGGTATCACCAAGCGTGTCGTCATTGACTGGCGTTCAACGCCGCGTGGTTCCGATCTGAAACCTGCTATTGTTATCAAGGACAAGGCGGGCAAGGTGCTCAAGCTGTCCAAGGGTGGCGAAGCGCGCTTCCTTCTGTCGGTTGAATCGATCCTCTCGGTTGAACCCGGATCTCATGCGAAAGCTGGTGACGTTCTGGCTCGTATTCCTATGGAAAGTGCCAAGACGAAGGATATTACCGGTGGTCTGCCGCGGGTTGCCGAACTGTTCGAGGCTCGTCGTCCGAAGGATCATGCGGTCATCGCCGAGATTGATGGTACTGTGCGTTTCGGTCGCGACTACAAGAACAAGCGTCGTATCATCATCGAGCCGAACGACGATACGATCGAGCCGGTCGAATACCTCATTCCGAAGGGCAAGCCATTCCATCTTCAGGATGGCGATGCAATCGAGAAGGGCGACTACATTCTCGACGGCAATCCGGCACCGCACGACATTCTGGCGATCAAGGGCGTGGAAGCTTTGGCTTCCTATCTCGTCAACGAAATCCAGGAAGTCTATCGTTTGCAGGGCGTGTTGATCAACGACAAGCACATCGAAGTGATCGTTCGCCAGATGTTGCAGAAGGTCGAGATCACTGAAGCTGGTGACACGGGCTATATCACTGGCGATCATGTCGACCGTATCGAACTGGATGAGATCAACGAACGTCTTGAGGAAGAAGGCAAGAAGCCGGGTTATGGCAACCCTGTTCTGCTCGGCATCACCAAGGCATCTTTGCAGACGCCGTCCTTTATCTCGGCTGCTTCCTTCCAGGAGACTACACGCGTTCTCACGGAAGCTGCGGTGGCCGGCAAGATGGATGCGCTGCAGGGTCTCAAGGAGAACGTCATCGTTGGACGTCTCATTCCGGCAGGTACCGGTGGTACGATCAACAAGATCCGTCGTATTGCCTCTGCACGCGACGAGTTGATTATCGATGAGCGTCGCAAGGAGTCAGGCGGTGCCACCATGGACACAAACCTGATAGCCGATATGTCCGGTGCGGCCGAGTAAAAGTCGATATAGACAATAAAGAAGGGCCACCTTTTGGGTGGCCCTTTGTTTTTCTGCCTATTTTGATGGTACGACGCTTCTGAACTTACAAGCCCTCTTCGTCGTTTCCGAATTCTATGAGGGCGACTTGCCCGGATAGTGCGGTTTTCCATGCGCTCTTGTGCGGTTCTTCCTCCGGCTCGCCGTCCAATTGGCCGATTTCCTGTAATTCCGCTTCTTCGTATCCTTCATTGGCGAGAATCTTGAGCGCCGCGGTGACAATATCGTCCCCGTCGACATTGCTCTCTGTAAGCAGGATGTGGACGGCGGTCGGCTCGCTGTTGGCTTTCAACCAGACATCTGCCACGATGAGGTGGACGATCTGGGGCTCCAGAGGGTGAGGCGTCATTGGCGATTCTCCGTGATTCATTTGGCTTGTCCGAAAGGTAAAGGAATCGTTGCGGCTCGTCGCCTAAAACCAGCGACGCGGTCGGGTGTGGCGGAAACTATCGCCAGAAAATGACGTTTTCAGAGAAATATTGTTTCTGAACGGCGCTTTCCAGGCCGTAACCGCCCGTAGATGCGAGATATTTGCGCAACTGCCCTTGACGAAACCCGCTTGAACCAGTATCAAACCGCCAACTGAGCCGATGTGAGATTGGCTGTTTCGAGGCGACACGCCTTGGATATCATCTCAAACAGGGTTCGTTTTACGAACGAAATAACATTGCCGTTCACATGAAGCGGGTTTCTGCTTCCTCTGTATTTGTTCAGGCAGCCGCTGCAAGGTGGTTTAATGCCTGAATTCGCACATGAGTGTGATGGTGGTAAATGCCCGTTTGGGTGAAGAACCGAGAGTTTAGATAGAGGAAGGTTGAATGCCTACCGTAAACCAGTTGATCCGCAAGCCTCGCGTTGCGCCTACCCGGCGCAACACGGTTCCTGCTTTGCAGGCAAATCCGCAGAAGCGTGGTGTTTGCACTCGTGTTTATACGACGACGCCGAAGAAGCCGAACTCTGCATTGCGTAAGGTTGCTAAGGTTCGTCTGACCAATGGCTTTGAGGTTATTGGCTATATTCCGGGTGAGGGGCATAACCTTCAGGAGCACTCTGTTGTGATGATCCGTGGCGGTCGCGTTAAGGATTTGCCCGGTGTGCGTTATCACATCATTCGTGGCGTTCTTGATACGCAGGGCGTGAAGAACCGCAAGCAGCGTCGTTCGAAGTATGGCGCGAAGCGTCCGAAATAAGATTTTCCGGGGATACCGACCGCATCTGCGGATGAGCCCGATGTAATTGAGAGACTAGATCATGTCCCGCCGCCATAGTGCTGAAAAGCGTGAAATTAATCCGGATCCCAAGTTTGGTGATTTGGTTCTGACAAAGTTCATGAATGCTGTTATGCTTCATGGCAAGAAGTCCATTGCCGAGCGTATTGTTTATGGTGCGCTTGATTCTGTTGAAGCTAAGAGCAAGCAGGATCCTGTGGTTCTGTTTCATCAGGCGCTCGACAATGTTGCTCCGCACGTGGAAGTGCGTTCGCGTCGTGTCGGCGGTGCAACTTATCAGGTTCCCGTTGATGTTCGCCCGGAACGTCGTCAGGCGCTTGCAATTCGCTGGCTGATCAATGCAGCGCGTGGCCGCAACGAAACGACGATGATTGATCGTCTCTCGGGTGAGCTTCTCGATGCGGCTAACAACCGCGGTTCTGCTGTGAAGAAGCGCGAAGATACGCATCGCATGGCCGATGCTAACCGCGCATTCTCGCATTACCGTTGGTAACCCTCGAAACGAGTTCATAGAGGCACCGCAAAATGGCCCGCGAATATAAAATCGAAGACTATCGCAATTTTGGCATCATGGCTCACATCGATGCTGGCAAGACGACGATGACTGAGCGTATTCTTTTCTATACGGGAAAGAATCACAAGATCGGTGAGACGCATGATGGCGCCTCCACCATGGACTGGATGGAGCAGGAGCAGGAGCGTGGCATCACGATCACCTCTGCTGCAACCACGACGTTCTGGCAGGGTCAGGACGGCAAGAAGCGTCGTTTCAATATCATCGACACCCCAGGACATGTTGATTTCACAATTGAAGTCGAGCGTTCCTTGCGTGTTCTCGACGGTGCGATCGCTCTGCTTGATGCGAATGCCGGTGTAGAGCCGCAGACGGAAACCGTCTGGCGTCAGGCTGAGAAATATCATGTTCCGCGCATGGTTTTCGTCAACAAGATGGACAAGATCGGCGCTGATTTCTACCGTTGTGTGGAAATGGTCGCTAGCCGTCTTGGTGCGCAGGCGCTTGTTGTTCAGTTGCCGATAGGTGCTGAAAACGAATTTGCCGGCGTTATCGATCTGATCGAGATGAAGGCCCTTACATGGGATGGCAGCATCGGCGCTTCTGCTGTTGTCGGTGAAATTCCCGCTGACCTTCAGGCTAAGGCCGAAGAATATCGCGAAAAGCTCATCGAGCTGGCTGTGGAAATCGACGAAGCTGCAATGGAAGCTTACCTCGAAGGCACTATGCCTACGAATGAACAGCTCCGTGTATTGATCCGTAAGGGCACAATCGACGTTAAGTTCCATCCGGTTCTGTGCGGCACAGCATTTAAGAACAAGGGTATTCAGCCTCTGCTTGATGCGGTTGTTGATTTCCTTCCGTCTCCGCCGGAAGTGCCTGCGATCAAGGGCATCGACGTCAAGACTGAAACAGAAACGACTCGCGAATCTTCGGATGATGCACCGCTTTCGATGCTCGCATTCAAGATCATGAATGACCCGTTTGTCGGTTCGCTGACCTTCTGCCGCATTTATTCCGGCAAGTTGACCAAGGGTATTTCGCTTGACAATACCGTCAAGGGCAAGCGTGAGCGTATCGGTCGTATGCTGCAGATGCATTCGAACTCCCGTGAGGACATCGAAGAAGCATTTGCCGGCGATATCGTTGCTCTGGCAGGCCTCAAGGAAACCACAACAGGCGATACGCTTTGCGATCCTCTGAAGCCGGTCATTCTGGAGCGCATGGAGTTTCCTGAACCTGTTATCGAGATCGCGATCGAGCCGAAGACCAAGGCCGACCAGGAAAAGATGGGCATTGCGCTCAATCGTCTGGCAGCTGAAGATCCTTCGTTCCGTGTCAAGTCGGATGAAGAATCCGGTCAGACGATCATTGCGGGGATGGGTGAGCTTCACCTCGATATTCTCGTTGATCGTATGCGTCGTGAGTTCAAGGTTGAGGCAAATATCGGTGCGCCGCAGGTTGCCTATCGTGAAACGATTACGCGCGCTGCTGAAATTGACTACACCCACAAGAAGCAGTCGGGTGGTTCGGGTCAGTTCGCTCGTATCAAGGTTATCTTCGAGCCTCATGAAGGCGATGGATTTATCTTTGAATCGAAGATCGTCGGTGGTGCTGTTCCGAAGGAATACATCCCCGGTGTTCAAAAAGGTATCGAGAGCGTCATGGGAGCAGGCCCGCTTGCTGGCTTCCCGATGCTCGGTGTGAAGGCAACGCTGATCGACGGTGCTTACCACGATGTTGACTCCTCCGTTCTCGCCTTCGAAATCGCTGCCCGCGCAGCGTTCCGCGAAGGTGCACAGAAGGCCGGAGCTCAGCTTCTGGAGCCAATCATGAAGGTTGAAGTCGTTACACCGGAGGATTACGTCGGCGACGTGATCGGAGATCTGAATTCACGTCGTGGTCAGATTTCGGGTACCGAAGCACGTGGCATTGCGACTGTTGTCAATGCGAATGTCCCGCTGGCCAATATGTTTGGTTACGTGAATTCGCTGCGCTCCATGAGCCAAGGTCGTGCACAGTACACCATGCAGTTTGATCACTACGATCCTGTTCCGACCGCGGTCGCGCAGGAAATTCAGAAAAAGTTTGCGTAATTAATTAGTTACGCGATTTATTTGTCAGAAAGCCTGAGCAGGCAGAAAATATACGGAGAGCTCAGATGGCGAAGAGCAAGTTTGAACGGAATAAGCCGCACGTTAACATCGGCACGATTGGTCACGTTGACCATGGCAAGACGTCGCTGACGGCGGCGATCACGAAGTATTTCGGTGAATTCAAGGCGTATGACCAGATCGATGCCGCACCGGAAGAGAAGGCGCGCGGCATCACGATTTCGACGGCTCACGTTGAGTACGAGACGCCCAACCGTCACTATGCCCACGTCGACTGCCCGGGCCACGCTGACTATGTGAAGAACATGATCACCGGCGCTGCGCAGATGGACGGTGCGATCCTCGTCGTTTCGGCTGCCGACGGCCCGATGCCGCAGACCCGCGAGCACATCCTGCTCGCCCGTCAGGTTGGTGTTCCGGCAATCGTCGTGTTCCTGAACAAGTGCGATCAGGTTGACGATGCCGAGCTTCTTGAGTTGGTTGAACTGGAAGTGCGCGAACTTCTGTCGAAATACGACTTCCCGGGCGACGATATTCCGATCATCAAGGGTTCGGCTCTTGCGGCTCTTGAAGACAGCTCGAAGGAACTGGGCGAAGACGCCATCCGCAGCCTGATGGCCGCTGTTGACGAATATATCCCGACCCCTGAGCGCCCGATCGACCAGCCGTTCCTGATGCCGATCGAGGACGTGTTCTCGATCTCGGGTCGCGGTACGGTTGTGACGGGTCGCGTTGAGCGCGGCATTGTCAAGGTTGGCGAGGAAGTCGAGATCGTCGGCATCAAGGCGACGGCGAAGACGACGGTGACCGGCGTTGAAATGTTCCGCAAGCTGCTCGATCAGGGCCAGGCTGGCGACAACATTGGTGCGCTGATCCGCGGCGTTGGCCGTGAGGACGTCGAGCGCGGCCAGGTTCTCTGCAAGCCGGGTTCGGTCAAGCCGCACACCAAGTTCAAGGCAGAAGCCTATATCCTGACGAAGGATGAGGGTGGCCGTCATACGCCGTTCTTCACCAACTACCGTCCGCAGTTCTACTTCCGCACGACCGACGTGACGGGTGTTGTGACGCTGCCGGAAGGCACGGAGATGGTCATGCCAGGCGACAATGTCACGGTTGACGTGACGCTGATCGTGCCGATCGCGATGGAAGAGAAGCTGCGCTTCGCAATCCGTGAAGGCGGCCGCACCGTCGGCGCCGGTATCGTCGCAAGCATCGTCGAGTAATGAGAGTTCTGATGCAGGGGCGCCTTCACGGCGTCCCGGCGTAACAAGGAAATGATGAAATGAACGGTCAAAACATCCGCATTCGCCTCAAGGCGTTTGATCATCGGATCCTTGACGCTTCGACGCGGGAAATCGTGTCGACAGCCAAGCGTACCGGTGCAAACGTGCGCGGACCGATCCCGCTTCCTACCCGGATCGAAAAGTTCACAGTAAACCGGTCGCCGCATATCGACAAGAAAAGCCGCGAGCAATTCGAGATGCGCACTCATAAGCGTCTTCTCGATATCGTAGACCCAACCCCGCAGACTGTTGACGCTCTGATGAAGCTCGATCTTTCGGCGGGTGTTGATGTCGAGATCAAGCTGTAAGCTTGAGTGACGGAAGGACGAACCAATGCGTTCAGGTGTTATAGCACAAAAGCTGGGCATGACCCGCGTCTATAATGACGCCGGTGAGCATGTGCCGGTGACGGTTCTCCGCATGGAGAGCTGCCACGTGGTTGCTCAGCGTACGAAAGAAAAGAACGGCTACACGGCGGTTCAGCTTGGCGTTGGTTTCGCCAAGGTCAAGAACACGTCGCAGGCGATGCGCGGTCATTTCGCGAAAGCCTCCGTTGAACCCAAGGCGAAACTGGCAGAGTTCCGCGTTTCGGAAGAGAATCTTCTGGATGTTGGCGTTGAAATCACGGCTGAGCATTTTGTCGCAGGACAGAAGGTCGACGTGACGGGAACTTCGATCGGTAAGGGTTTCCAGGGCTCGATGAAGCGTCATAATTTTGGCGGACATCGCGCATCCCACGGCAACTCGATCACGCATCGTGCGCATGGTTCGACCGGACAGCGTCAGGATCCGGGCAAGGTTTTCAAGGGCAAGAAGATGGCCGGTCACATGGGTGATACCCGCGTTACCACGCAGAACATAGAGGTCGTATCGACCGATATTGATCGCGGCCTTATTCTTGTTCGCGGCGCCGTCCCAGGCTCCAAGGGAGCGTGGATTCTCGTGCGCGATGCCGTCAAGTTGTCGCTGCCAGATAGCGCTCCGAGGCCTGCCGGTATTCGCCAGGTTGCAGCTGCAAATACGGTCAATGCAGAACCTGTTGAGGTCGCAGCGACTGAGGGAGCCGAATAATGGATCTCGCAATTACCACATTTGAAGGCAAGGAAGCCGGAACTTTGAAAGTCTCCGAGGAGATTTTCGGTCTGGATCCGCGCGACGATATCCTGCAGCGTATGATTCGCTGGCAGCTTGCCCGCAAGCAGCAGGGAACGCACAAGGCAAAGGGCCGGTCCGAGATTGCTCGTACAGGTTCCAAGATGTACAAGCAGAAGGGTACGGGCCGCGCTCGTCACCATTCCGCTCGTGCGCCTCAGTTCCGTGGCGGCGGCAAGGCTCACGGTCCGGTCGTTCGCAGCCATGAACATGATCTTCCCAAGAAGGTTCGTGCGCTCGCTCTTCGTCATGCACTGTCGGCCAAGTTCAAGGCGTCCGATATTATCATCGTTGAGGAGCTTGCTGCCAACGATGCCAAGACGAAGGCTCTGGCTGGTCAGTTTGAGAAACTCGGTTTGAACAATGCACTCCTGATTGGCGGTGCAGAGATCGACGCAAACTTCCGTCAGGCGGCTTCGAACCTGCCTAATATCGATGTTCTGCCAGTTCAGGGCATCAATGTTTACGACATTCTTCGTCGTGGCAAGCTCGTGCTTTCCAAGGCGGCTGTCGAAGCTCTCGAGGAGCGTTTCAAATGACTGATCTTCGCCACTATGACGTGATCGTCGCTCCGGTGATTACTGAGAAGTCGACCCTGGTTTCCGAATTCAACCAGGTCGTGTTCAAGGTAGCGCGCAAGGCGACGAAGCCGGAAATCAAGGCTGCTGTCGAAGCGCTTTTCGGCGTCAAGGTCACTGCCGTTAATACGACTGTCCGCAAGGGCAAAGTGAAGCGGTTCCGCGGCACCATCGGGCGCCAGAGTGATGTCAAGAAAGCGATCGTGACGCTGGCCGAAGGTCAGTCAATCGACATTTCGACCGGCCTTTAAGACGCCGGGGAGTAAGAGACAATGGCACTCAAGCACTATAATCCAACGACACCGGGTCAGCGTCAGCTGGTCCTCGTCGATCGCTCCGAACTTTACAAGGGCAAGCCGGTCAAATCACTGACCGAAGGCCTGACGAAAAAAGGCGGACGTAACAACACCGGTCGTATTACCGCTCGTTATCAGGGTGGCGGTCATAAGCGGTCTTATCGTTTCGTTGATTTCAAGCGTCGCAAGCTTGATGTCGCCGCTACGGTAGAGCGTCTGGAGTACGATCCCAACCGCACCGCGTTTATCGCGCTGATTCGCTACGAAGACGGCGAACTGAGCTATATTCTGGCTCCGCAGCGTCTTGCTGTTGGCGATTCCGTTATTGCCAGTCAATCGGCAGACGTGAAGCCTGGAAACGCGATGCCTCTGGCGTCGATCCCGGTCGGCACCATCATCCACAATGTGGAGATGAAACCCGGTAAGGGTGGTCAGATTGCTCGTTCTGCTGGCACTTATGCGCAGCTCGTCGGCCGCGATCAGGGAATGGCAATCCTGCGCTTGAATTCGGGCGAACAGCGTCTGGTTCACGGTTCCTGCTTTGCAACGGTCGGTGCTGTTTCCAACCCTGACCATGGCAATATCAGCCTTGGTAAAGCTGGCCGTAACGTTTGGCTGGGCAAGCGTCCGCATGTACGTGGTGTCGCGATGAACCCGGTTGACCACCCGCATGGCGGTGGTGAAGGCCGTACATCGGGTGGACGTCATCCTGTTACTCCGTGGGGCAAACCTACGAAGGGCAAGAAGACCCGCTCGAACAAGGCGACCGACAAGTTCATCATGCGTTCACGTCATCAGCGCAAGAAGTAAGAGAGGAAGTCTGAAGTGACTCGTTCAATTTGGAAAGGTCCGTTCATTGATGGCTATCTTCTCAAGAAAGCTGAGAAGGTACGCGATAGCGGACGTAATGAAGTCATCAAGATCTGGAGCCGTCGCTCCACGATCCTGCCGCAGTTCGTCGGCCTGACTTTTGGTGTCTATAACGGTAACAAACATGTGCCGGTTGCTGTGTCCGAGGAAATGATCGGACACAAGTTCGGTGAGTTCGCTCCGACACGGACCTACTATGGTCACGGCGCGGACAAGAAGGCGAAGAGGAAGTAAAGATGGGCAAGGCCAAGGCTCCGCGCCAGCTTAAGGACAACGAAGCGAAAGCCGTTGCCCGTACGCTCCGTATCAGCCCGCAGAAACTTAACCTCGTTGCGAGCATGATTCGCGGCAAGAAGGTTTCCGCGGCGCTTGCTGATCTGGAATTTTCGCGCAAGCGTATCTCCGGAACGGTGAAGAAGACGCTCGAATCAGCAATCGCCAATGCCGAGAACAACCATGATCTGGATGTTGATTCGTTGGTTGTTGCGGAAGCCTTTGTCGGCAAATCGATCGTCATGAAGCGTTTTCATGTACGAGGCCGCGGTCGCGCGAGCCGGGTCGAGAAGCCATTTTCGCATCTCACGATCGTTGTTCGTGAAGTCGAGGAAAAAGGGGAGGCTGCATAATGGGCCAGAAAATCAATCCAATTGGGCTCCGCCTCGGCATCAACCGCACTTGGGATTCCCGTTGGTATGCGAATACCGGCGAATACGGCAAGCTGCTGCATGAAGACCTGAAGATCCGCAAGTATCTGATGGATGAGCTCAAGCAGTCTGCGATCTCCAAGGTCGTCATCGAGCGCCCTCACAAGAAGTGCCGCGTGACAATTCACTCTGCCCGCCCAGGCCTGATCATAGGAAAAAAGGGCGCGGACATAGAAAAATTGCGGAAACGCTTGACAGATCTGACGAATTCGGAGACTACGCTCAATATCGTTGAGGTTCGTAAACCCGAAACAGATGCAACGCTGGTTGCTCAGTCAATTGCACAGCAGCTTGAACGTCGTGTGGCGTTCCGTCGTGCGATGAAGCGTGCAGTCCAGTCGGCAATCCGTCTCGGCGCCGAAGGTATTCGTATCAACTGCTCAGGTCGTCTGGGTGGTGCGGAGATCGCACGTATGGAGTGGTATCGCGAGGGTCGCGTGCCGCTGCATACGCTGCGTGCCGATGTTGATTACGGTACTGCTGAGGCGCAGACGGCTTACGGCATTTGCGGCGTCAAGGTCTGGGTCTTCAAGGGGGAAATCCTTGAGCATGATCCAATGGCCTCTGAGCGTCGTGCAGTTGAAGGTGATGGTCATCAGTCCTCGTCGCGTCGGCGCGAGAACGCTTGATCGGCTTCGCGGAAAGAATTTGGAGTAGAGAACAATGCTGCAGCCTAAGCGCACAAAGTTCCGCAAGCAGTTCAAGGGTCGGATTTCCGGCGCTTCGAAGGGTGGGACGGATCTCAATTTCGGTGCTTTCGGATTGAAGGCGCTGGAGCCCGAGCGGGTAACCGCTCGTCAGATCGAGGCGGCTCGTCGTGCGATCACGCGTCAGATGAAGCGTCAGGGTCGTGTTTGGATCCGTATATTCCCGGATGTTCCGGTTACCGCGAAGCCGACCGAAGTCCGTATGGGTAAGGGTAAGGGCTCGATCGAGTACTGGGCAGCTCGCGTTGCGCCGGGTCGTATCATGTTCGAGCTTGATGGCGTTCCGGAAGATGTGGCCCGTGAAGCGCTGCGTCTCGGCGCTGCGAAGCTTCCTATCAAGACGCGCTTTATCCAGCGCATCGCAGAATAAGGGGTGAATGCCATGAAATCCACGGAAGTCAGGGCGTTGAGCCAGGATCAGTTGAATGAAGAGCTGGGCAAGCTGAAGAAAGAGCAGTTTAATCTGCGTTTCCAGAAAGCGACCGGTCAGCTTGAGAAGACAGCGCGTGTCAAGGAAGTCCGCCGTGATATCGCTCGTGTGAAGACAATCGCCCGCCAGAAGGCGGCCGTAAGCAAGGCTTAAGGAAGATAACCATGCCTAAACGCGTTCTGCAGGGCGTTGTCGTTAGTGACAAGAACGACAAGACCGTTGTGGTCAAAGTCGAGCGGCGCTATTCGCATCCGCTGCTCCAGAAGACCGTGCGCCAGTCGAAAAAGTACAAGGCGCATGATGAAACTAACCAGTTCAAGGTTGGTGATAACGTTTCCATCCAGGAATCGAAGCCGATCTCGAAGGACAAGCGCTGGGTCGTCGTTACTGACGCACCGGCAGGCTAACAAGCATATATACGGCCTGAGGGCAGGGCAGTTGTTCTGCCCGGTTTAGGAAAAGAAGGTAGCCAGTCATGATTCAGATGCAAACAAACCTCGACGTGGCGGATAATTCCGGCGCTCGTCGTGTCATGTGCATCAAGGTGCTGGGCGGTTCGAAGCGCAGGTATGCTTCGGTCGGCGACATTATTGTTGTCTCGATCAAGGAAGCTATTCCGCGTGGTCGCGTGAAGAAGGGTGACGTGATGAAGGCGGTCGTTGTTCGTACCGCCAAGGACATCCGCCGCCCGGACGGTAGCGTGATCCGCTTTGACAAGAACGCCGCAGTGCTTATCGACAACAAAAAAGAGCCTATTGGCACACGTATCTTCGGACCGGTTCCGCGCGAGCTTCGCGCCAAGAACCACATGAAGATCATCTCGCTGGCTCCAGAAGTACTGTAAGGAACCACACAATGCAGAAGATCCGTAAAGGCGACCGCGTTGTCGTGTTGGCCGGTAAAGACAAGGGCCGTACCGGCGAGGTTATCAAGGTTTCACCGAAGGACGACCAGGCGGTTGTTCGTGGTATCAATATGGTAAAGCGTCACCAGAAGCAGACGCAGACGCAGGAAGCCGGCATCATCGCCAAGGAAGCTCCGTTGCATCTGTCGAACCTGGCGATTGTTGATCCCAAGGATGGCAAGCCGACGCGCGTTGGCTTCCAGATTAAAGACGGCAAGAAAGTGCGCGTCGCAACGCGTTCGGGAGAACTGATCGATGGCTGAGGTAAAGATCGAACCTCGCTTGAAGAAGCAGTACAACGAGGTTGTACGTAAGGCCCTTCTCGAGCAGTTCAAGTACGACAACGAGATGCAGATTCCACGCATCGAAAAGGTCGTCATCAACATGGGTGTTGGTGAAGCAACGGCCGATTCGAAGAAGCCGAGCGTAGCCGCTGGAGATCTGGCTTTGATCACCGGTCAGAAGCCGGTTATCACTCATGCGCGGAAGTCCGTTGCGACTTTCAAAGTTCGTGAGTTCATGCCGATCGGCACAAAGGTTACTTTGCGCAAGGATCGTATGTACGAATTCATTGACCGGCTGGTCACGATCGCTCTTCCACGCGTTCGCGACTTCCGCGGCTTGAATCCAAAAAGCTTTGATGGACGCGGCAATTTTGCCATGGGCATCAAGGAACACATCGTGTTTCCGGAAATCAACTACGATAAAGTTGATCAGATCTGGGGCATGGACATCATCGTTTGCACGACAGCCAAGACGGATGATGAAGCCAGAGCTTTGCTCAAGGCATTCAACTTCCCTTTCCGGCAGTAACGGCAAGCGTAGCGAGGTAATCGAAAATGGCTAAGACGAGCGCAGTCGAAAAGAATAAGCGTCGCGGACAGCTGGTGAAGCGTTATGCTGCCAAACGCGCAAAGCTTAAGGCGATCGTGATGAATCAGGGGCTACCGCTGGATGAGCGTTTCCGCGCTACCATTCAGTTGGCAGAACTGCCCCGTAACTCGGCCAAGGTGCGCATTCGCAATCGTTGCGAAGTGACAGGTCGTCCCCGTGGTTTCTACCGTAAGCTCAAGATGTCGCGTATCGCACTGCGTCAGCTTGGATCCCTCGGCCAGGTGCCGGGTATCGTTAAGTCGAGCTGGTAAGGAGAAGACAGATGTCTATGACAGATCCTCTCGGCGATATGCTGACACGCATCCGTAATGCAATGATGCGCAAAAAGGGCAAGGTTTCCTCGCCTGCTTCCAAGCTGCGCGCACGCGTTCTCGATGTTCTGCAGGCGGAAGGCTACATCCGCGGTTATACGCAGGTTGAATTCGAGAACGGTAAGTCCGAAATCGAAATCGAGCTGAAGTATTACGAAGGTGCTCCGGTTATTCGCGAGATCGCTCGTGTTTCGAAGCCGGGCCGCCGCGTATACGTATCGGTCAAGTCGATTCCCCAGGTTGCAAACGGCTTGGGCATTTCGATCCTTTCCACCCCGAAGGGTGTGATGGCCGATCACGAAGCTCGTGAGCAGAATGTTGGTGGCGAGTTGCTTTGCCGCGTCTTCTGACGCGCAAGGCTTCGAACAGAGAGAAACGGACAGGTTGAACAATGTCTCGTATCGGTAAGAAACCCGTTCCGGTGCCGCAGGGCGTAACAGCCAGCGTTGACGGACAGACGGTTAAGGCCAAGGGCCCGAAGGGCGAACTGATTTTCGTCGCCAACGATGAAGTAATCGTGAAGCTTGAGGATGGCGCAGTCAAGGTTGATCCCCGTGATCAATCCAAGGAAGCGCGTTCGAAGTGGGGCATGTCCCGCACGATGATCGTGAATATTTTCAACGGCGTTAAGGATGGCTTTGAAAAGAAGCTGGAAATTAGCGGCGTTGGTTACCGCGCTGCGATGCAGGGCAAGAACCTGCAGCTTTCGCTTGGCTTCAGCCATGAAGTGATCTATCAGGTGCCGGAAGGCATCACGGTTGCCGTTCCGAAGCCTACCGAAATCGTTGTCAACGGTATCGATAAGCAGCAGGTCGGCCAGGTCGCTGCTGAGATCCGCGAATATCGTGGTCCGGAACCCTATAAGGGCAAGGGCGTGAAGTATGCGGGCGAGAAGATCGTTCGCAAAGAAGGCAAGAAGAAGTAAGGATATCGGGTCATGGCATCGCCGAAGGAAATCATTCAGCGTCGCGCTGCTCGTGTACGCCGCCAACTCAAGGCGGTCGCCGGTGGCCGTCTGCGGCTCAGCGTTCATCGCTCTTCAAAGAACATCTACGTGCAGGTCATTGATGACGCACGTGGTTTTACCGTTGCTTCCGCTTCCACTCTTGATGGCGAGATCAAGGGCAAGGTAAAGACAGGCGCGGACAAGGATGCGGCTGCAGCCGTTGGCAAGCTCGTTGCTGAGCGTGCCGTCAAGGCTGGCGTCAAGGAAGTCGTTTTTGATCGTGGCGCCTACATTTATCATGGCCGCGTCAAGGCACTTGCAGAAGCTGCCCGTGAGGCGGGCCTGAGCTTCTAATTTAAACCCGTGCTACCGGAAAAGAATAAGGATTAGGGCATGGCACAGAAAGAACGTAGCAACCGCGATGAGCGCGGTCGTGATCGTGACGAGCGCGATAGCGAGTTCGTCGATAAGCTCGTACATATCAATCGCGTGGCCAAGGTGGTCAAGGGCGGTCGCCGGTTCGGTTTTGCCGCATTGGTTGTCGTTGGTGATCAGAAAGGTCGCGTTGGATTTGGGCATGGCAAGGCGCGCGAAGTGCCGGAAGCCATCCGCAAGGCGACGGAATCGGCGAAGCGCGATATGATTTTCGTTCCGCTGCGCTCAGGCCGCACTCTCCATCACGATGTTGAGGGTCGTCATGGTGCTGGTAAGGTGCTTCTGCGCACTGCCACTGCTGGTACCGGTATTATCGCGGGTGGCCCGATGCGCGCCGTCTTCGAAACACTCGGTGTGCAGGATGTTGTCGCGAAGTCTCTCGGGTCCTCCAACCCGTACAACATGGTGCGCGCAACTTTCGATGCCCTGAAACATCAGATGCATCCGAAGGATATCGCTGCGCAGCGCGGCATCAAGTATTCCATGCTGCAGTCGCGCCGCCGCGACGTTGTAGGCACAGAAGAATAGGCCAGATGCTGGCGGCCAACCTCGCGTTGGTAGCCAGCAATAGGGAATTTGAGTGATGGCTGAGAAAAAAAGCAAGGGTAAGACGCTGATCGTCGAACAGATCGGTAGCCCCATCCGTCGCCCGGTCGAGCAGCGTGCTACGTTGGTTGGCTTGGGTCTTAACAAAATGCATCGTCGTCGGACGCTGGAAGATACGCCAGCCGTTCGCGGTATGATCGCCAAGGTTCAGCATCTCGTCCGCATTGTGGACGAGGCCTGATAACGCGGGAGATTGATATGACGAAACTCAACGATCTGCGCGAAATGCCAGGTGCAACGAAAGCGCGCAAGCGCCTTGGTCGGGGTATCGGTTCGGGCTCCGGTAAGACAGCCGGACGCGGCGTCAAGGGTCAGAAATCCCGTTCTGGCGTAGCGATAAACGGATTCGAGGGTGGCCAGATGCCGCTCTACCGTCGCTTGCCTAAGCGCGGCTTTACGAACATTTTCGCGAAAAGCTTCAACGTGGTTTCGGTTGGCC
This sequence comes from Phyllobacterium sp., assembly GCA_050726055.1. Classification (GTDB taxonomy): domain Bacteria; phylum Pseudomonadota; class Alphaproteobacteria; order Rhizobiales; family Rhizobiaceae; genus Phyllobacterium. Next base: position 170,453 of record JBOHIW010000007.1, read on the forward strand.
GCATTCAGGCCGCGATTGATGCCAAGAAGCTTGATGCGAAGGAAGCGATCACTCTTGAAGCTTTGAAGCTTGCTGGTGTGATCCGCCGCGTAAAGGACGGCGTTCGTCTGCTTTCAGATGGCGAGATCACGTCCAAGATCACCATTGAGGTTGCCGGCGCTTCGAAGACCGCGATCGAAAAGGTCGAAAAGGCTGGCGGTTCTGTGAAGTTGCCAGAAACGGCTGCTCCCGCAGCCGAATAATTCCGAACTTTAAGGCGGCGGATTTCTATCCGCCGCTTGTACCTTTGTGCCAATGCACATATCTGGGTATTGCCGATCGCCTGTTAGGCTCTCGATTCGGCGTCACAGACCGGAGATTTTTCATGGCATCGGCCGCAGAACAATTGGCCTCTAATCTAAATTTTTCAGCCTTTGCCAAGGCCGAAGATCTGAAACGTCGCATCTGGTTTACGCTGGGTGCGTTGCTTGTCTATCGCCTCGGCACCTATATTCCGCTTCCAGGAATCGATCCGGAAGCGTTTGCGCAAGCCTTCAGCAATCAATCCTCCGGTATTCTGGGCATGTTCAACATGTTCGCTGGCGGCGCTGTAGAGCGTATGGCGATTTTCGCCCTCGGTATCATGCCGTATATCTCGGCTTCTATCATTGTTCAGCTTATGACCTCTGTGGTGCCTTCGCTGGAACAGTTGAAGAAGGAAGGCGAGCAGGGCCGCAAGGTCATCAATCAGTATACGCGATATGGCACCGTGCTGCTTGCAACAGTCCAGGCCTACGCGATTGCCGCGGGTCTTCAAGGAAGTGGCGGTATTGTCACCAATCCCGGGCCGTTTTTCCTGTTCTCAACGGTAATTACGCTTGTTGGCGGCACGATGTTCCTGATGTGGCTTGGTGAGCAGATCACCGCGCGTGGCATCGGTAATGGCATATCGCTGATTATCTTTTCGGGCATCGTCGCCAATCTTCCCCAGGCAATTTCAAGTACACTTGAACTGGGACGCACCGGCGCGCTTTCCACAGGGCTCATCCTCGGTATCATCGTTCTGACGATTGCCGTCATTGCTATCATCGTGTTTGTCGAGCGCGCGCAGCGTCGGCTTCTGATCCAGTACCCGAAGCGCCAGGTCGGGAATCGTATGTTCCAGGGCGATACGTCCCATCTTCCGTTGAAGCTGAATACGGCGGGTGTGATTCCTCCTATTTTCGCGTCTTCGCTATTGTTGTTGCCTGCTACCATCGCTGGTTTCGCCAATACGCAGGATATGCCTGGCTGGGCCACAACGGTATTGGCCGCGATGGGGCACGGCCAGCCGATCTACATGGCGCTCTACGCTTTCATGATCGCGTTTTTCGCGTTCTTCTACACAGCCTTGGTATTTAATCCCAAGGACACGGCTGATCAGCTCAAGAAGCATTCGGGGTTCATTCCGGGCATTCGCCCCGGTGAGCGCACGGCTGAGTATATCGACTATGTTCTGACCCGTGTTACGGTGTTGGGCGCGGCCTATCTGGTCCTGATCTGTCTGTTGCCGGAGTTTCTGATTACGGCGGCAGGTGTACCATTTTATCTCGGTGGGACTTCGTTGCTGATCGTGGTTAGCGTAACGCTGGATACTGTTGCTCAGATCCAGGGACACCTGATTGCTCACCAGTACGAAGGATTGATCAAGAAATCCAAGCTTCGCGGGGGGAAACGCAGCAGATGAGACTTATACTTCTCGGCCCGCCAGGGGCAGGCAAGGGAACGCAATCGCAGCGGCTGGTCGAGAAACACGGCATCCCTCAACTTTCCACCGGGGATATGTTGAGATCTGCTGTTGCCGCCGGGACCGAGGTTGGCAAAAAGGCCAAGGCGGTTATGGATGCCGGAAAACTCGTGTCCGACGATATCGTGAACGCGATCGTTTCTGAGAGAATTGACCAGCCCGATTGTGCAGGTGGTTTCATTCTTGATGGTTATCCGCGAACCTTGGCTCAGGCCGACGCGGTTGAAGCGATGCTTGGCAACAAAGGTACGGCGCTCGATTTTGTTATCGAGTTGGTCGTCGATGATGAAGTGCTGGTTGATCGGATTGCAGGCAGGTATACTTGCGGGAATTGCGGTACAGGATATCACGACACAAATCTGATGCCCAAGATTCCGGGTGTTTGCGACAAGTGTGGTTCGACTGAGTTCAAGCGGCGCCCCGATGATAACGCCGAAACCGTGCGAACAAGACTTCAGACGTACTACAAGGATACCTCGCCACTAATCGGCTATTACTATGCGAAAGGGAAACTGCATCGCGTAGATGGCATGTCTGAAATCGATAAGGTGACCGCCGATATAGAGGCGGTATTGGCTGGTCAAACGAACTGACCATTCGTCAATTCGGTAAAAGTAACAGTGGGGGAGTTGACTTTTTAAGGCGATTCCTTCACAGACAGCGCAAATTCGCTTGAGTATAAAGCGGTCGGCGTCGGTCAAAGAGTGAGTGATCCGGGGCTGATCGTTTATGTTCGTCTCGGATTAAGAGTTTCATTCCGGTAAGTACCGGGTAAATTAACCGGCGAAAGCCGGTAAAGAAGGAGAACAGGCGTGGCTCGTATTGCTGGCGTCAATATCCCGACGAATAAGCGTGTAGTGATCGCACTGCAGTATATTCACGGGATTGGCAAGAAATTCGCTCAGGAGATCATCGAGAAGGTTGGTATACCGGCAGATCGCCGCGTCAATCAGCTTACCGATGCTGAAGTGCTGCAGATCCGCGAAGCGATCGATCGTGATTATCGGGTCGAGGGTGATCTTCGCCGTGAAGTTTCGATGAATATCAAGCGTCTTATGGATCTTGGTTGCTATCGTGGTCTTCGTCATCGCCGTTCGTTGCCTGTTCGCGGACAGCGTACGCATACCAATGCGCGCACACGCAAGGGTCCTGCAAAGGCGATTGCTGGTAAGAAGAAATAGTCTTGCGGCGCAGTTTTGCGCTGCAAGCTCATCCATGCGATGAGGGGAGTTGCCTGACGCCTTTAAAGGTCGGCAATGGTGGAGCTGCTGGTATTACGGCGGCGTAGAGATCAATGAAAGGGAAAGTATGGCCAAGGAAGCCGCACGCGTGCGCCGTCGCGAACGCAAGAATATCTCATCGGGCGTTGCCCACGTCAATTCGACCTTTAATAACACGCTGATTACGATTACTGACGCTCAGGGCAATGCGATTGCCTGGTCGTCTGCTGGTGCCCAGGGTTTCAAGGGGTCGCGTAAATCGACGCCATTTGCTGCTCAGATGGCAGCCGAGGATTGCGCCAAGAAGGCGCAGGAACATGGCATGCGTTCGCTTGAAGTTGAGGTTTGTGGTCCGGGATCCGGCCGTGAAAGCGCGCTGCGTGCTCTTCAGGCTGCGGGCTTCACGATAACTTCAATTCGCGATGTGACGCCAATTCCGCACAATGGTTGCCGTCCGCGCAAGCGTCGTCGCGTCTGATTTCGCCGAATAAGCCGCTCGAGCCTGTTTGAGCTCTTCTCGCGGTTTCCACGCTCTGTTGCCACGATTGGATGGTGGTAAAGGCAAGGATAAGGAACGTTAAATGATTCAGAAAAACTGGCAGGAACTGATCAAGCCTAACAAGGTGGAGTTCCAGACTTCCGGTTCAAAGACCAAGGTTACCGTGGTAGCGGAGCCACTTGAGCGCGGTTATGGCCTTACGCTGGGCAATGCCCTGCGTCGGGTTTTGCTGTCGTCGCTTCGCGGTGCAGCTGTAACCGCCGTGCAGATCGATGGCGTGCTCCATGAGTTCTCGTCGATCCCGGGCGTTCGTGAAGACGTGACGGATATCGTTTTGAACATCAAGGAGATTGCTCTCCGGATGGAAAGCGATGGACCCAAGCGCATGGTTGTCCGCAAGGAAGGTCCTGGCGTCGTGACCGCAGGTGACATCCAGACTGTAGGCGATATCGAAATCCTCAATCCAGAGCATGTTATCTGCACGCTGGATGAGGGTGCGGAGATTCGCATGGAGTTCACCGTGAATACGGGCAAGGGCTATGTACCGGCTGACCGTAATCGTGCTGAAGATGCGCCAATCGGACTTATTCCGGTCGATAGCCTATACTCGCCTGTGCGCAAGGTGTCGTACAAGATCGAGAATACCCGCGAGGGGCAGGTTCTTGACTATGACAAGCTGATTTTGACGATCGAAACGGACGGTTCAGTTAGCGGTGAAGACGCTGTTGCTTACGCTGCCCGTATTCTTCAGGACCAGCTTTCGATCTTCGTCAACTTCGAAGAGCCGCAGAAAGAAGTTGCTCAGGAACAGGTCACTGAGCTTGCTTTCAATCCTGCGCTTCTGAAGAAGGTGGATGAACTGGAGCTTTCTGTCCGTTCGGCCAACTGCTTGAAGAACGACAATATCGTTTACATCGGCGATCTGATCCAAAAGACGGAAGCCGAAATGCTGCGTACCCCGAATTTCGGTCGTAAGTCGTTGAACGAGATCAAGGAAGTTCTGGCTTCCATGGGCCTTCATCTTGGAATGGAAGTCCCTTCATGGCCGCCGGAAAATATCGAAGACCTCGCGAAACGCTACGAAGATCAATACTAATCGCCGGACTGCCGGTAGAGACAATTAAAGGAGAAGGCTCATGCGCCACGGTAACTCAGGCCGTAAGCTGAACCGGACTGCCAGCCACCGCAAGGCGATGTTTGCCAATATGGCCGCTTCGCTGATCGAGCATGAGCAGATCGTTACAACCTTGCCGAAGGCCAAGGAAATTCGCCCGATCGTCGAGAAGCTTGTCACGCTGGGCAAGCGCGGCGATCTGCACGCTCGCCGTCAGGCGATCTCGGCTGTTCGCGACGCGAAGCTTGTTGCAAAGCTGTTTGATACGCTTGCACCGCGTTACGCACAGCGCAACGGTGGTTACATCCGCATCATGAAGGCCGGTTTTCGCACTGGAGACAACGCGCCGCTCGCAGTTGTGGAATTCGTGGAACGCGATGTTGACGCCAAGGGCGCAAAAGATCGCGCTCGCGTAGAAGCGGAGCGCGCAAGCGAAGCCGAAGCAGCGTAATATCTTGCTTCGCATTCGGTTTTTAAAAAGGGGCTTCGGCCCCTTTTTTATTGGCGAGATCGATGAGCTGGGTGTTTTTCACATTTCGATGCGGAGGTCTTTTTCTGGCTGAAATTCCGCTCCAGTTTCTCTAACAGTGTAGGAAGTGCATCTATCCGGAATCAGGGAGAATTCGCATGGTCGGCGGTGTGGTTGGAATGTTAAGATGGGCTTGTGCAGCTGGTCTTGGTCTTGCTTTTGCTGTGAGCCCTCTGGCGACCCATGCCGAGGAAAGCCCCAATGATGCTCTGCGAGGGGTCTTGAGTGATTTTCTTAAAGGGAAGAACGGGTCGCAAAATTCCCCGACTACGATTGATCGGCAAATCCCGGCAAGCCGTTTGGAGATGCAGCAGTCGTTTTCGCCACTCGTCAAACAGACAGCGCCAGCGGTTGTTAATGTTTATGCCGCCAGGCAGGTTCAATCACGGTCGCCATTTGCCAATGATCCCTTCTTTGAACAGTTCTTCAGCAAGCGTTTCAGCACTCCGCCTCGGGTCCAGTCGTCCTTGGGGTCAGGTGTTATTGTCGATCCGACAGGGATTGTTGTAACCAATAATCACGTTATCAGGAATGCTGACGAGGTGAAGGTTGCGCTCTCCGATGGTCGCGAATTCGAGAGCAAGGTGCTGCTTAAGGATGAGTCCAGCGATATAGCGATCCTGAAGATCGACGGTGCCGAGGGGTTTCCCTTTCTTCAACTGGCTGATGCCGACAAGGTTGAGGTCGGAGATCTGGTATTGGCAATCGGGAATCCATTCGGTGTCGGCCAAACAGTGACAAGCGGTATCGTTTCGGCGCAGGCCAGAACGAGGGTCGGCATATCGGACCTCGATTTCTTCATTCAGACAGACGCCGCCATCAATCCGGGTAATTCGGGTGGCGCTCTGGTCGACATGAATGGTCAGCTGATTGGCATCAACACCGCAATCTATTCGCGTTCCGGAGGTTCGATAGGAATTGGCTTTGCGATTCCATCAAATATGGTGAAAGCGGTTGTTGACACCGCCAGACAGGGCGGCGCGCACTTTGAACGGCCTTATATTGGTGCGACTTTCCAGCCGGTGACACCCGACGTCGCTGAAAGCCTGGGAATGACCAAGCCCTATGGCGCTCTCATTAAGGCGCTCGACGGTGAGGGGCCCGCTTCGAAGGCGGGATTGCGAGTGGGAGATGTTGTGCTCTCGATCGATGACGTGACGGTCGATAATCCTGACGCGCTTGGCTATCGGCTCTCCACCGCCGGTATAGGGAAAACAGTCAGTTTGGGGCTGTTAAGCCGAGCCGAAGAGAAGACGGTGCAGATTGTCTTGGTCAAACCACCGGAAAACATTCCCGCGGATGAGAGGGTTATCGAGGGCGATAATCCTCTGGCCGGCGCGAAGATTGTCAATCTTTCTCCTCGGAACCGTGGCCAATTGAGGTTGCCGGCCGATGCGAACGGCGTTGCGGTGACAGGCATTTTTCGTAATTCGCCAGCTTCACGGCTAGATCTTCGTCCTGGAGACATCATCCGACGTGTCAACGGTCGGGATATTGCCCGAACCGAGGATCTGTTGGCAGCTGTATCGAACAGAGGCTTCCTGTGGCGTTTCGAATTTGAACGCGGCGGTACTATTATTCGCCAAGTTGTCCGCTAGCGCGTGAGGTCGATCGCATGACGGATTTATTTTCACTGGATGACGATCCTGCGACGGATCAAAACCGGCCGCTGGCCGACCGGATGCGTCCAAGACATCTTGGTGACGTTACGGGACAGGAGCATTTGACTGGGCCTGAAGGCGTTCTCACACGCATGATTGCGTCGGGAACTTTGGGTTCCATGATTTTTTGGGGCCCGCCGGGAACCGGAAAAACGACCGTCGCTCGCCTGTTGGCGGGCGAAACCAATCTCGCATTTGAGCAGATTTCGGCAATCTTCTCAGGCGTGGCCGACCTCAAGAAGGTGTTTGAAGCGGCGCGGGTGAGGCGAATGTCGGGCCGTCAAACCCTTCTTTTTGTTGACGAGATCCATCGCTTTAACCGGGCTCAGCAGGATTCCTTTCTTCCGGTAATGGAGGACGGGACAGTTATTCTCGTTGGCGCAACGACCGAGAATCCATCATTTGAGTTGAACGCTGCTCTACTTTCCCGTGCTCGCGTCCTGACCTTTCAACCGCATGATGCCGAGAGCCTTGCGGTCCTTCTGCAAAGGGCAGAAGAGCAACAAGGCGAGCCTTTGCCTCTGGATGACGAAGCCCGCATGACGCTCATCCGCATGGCAGATGGCGACGGCAGGGCGGTTCTAACGCTGGCGGAAGAGATCTGGAGATCGGCGAGGCCTGATGAGATATTCAGCGCGTTGCAGTTGCAGGACATCGTTCAGCGGCGCGCTCCGATTTATGACAAGGGACAGGACGGGCACTACAACCTGATTTCCGCCCTGCATAAATCGATCCGGGGATCGGATCCGGACGCCGCGCTTTACTATATCTGCCGCATGTTCGATGCGGGTGAAGACCCGCTTTTTGTTGGCCGCAGATTGGTCCGCATGGCCGTTGAGGATATTGGTCTTGCAGATCCGCAAGCCTTGGTGATCGCGAACGCGGCAAAGGACGCTTACGAATTTCTGGGTTCTCCGGAAGGGGAACTGGCATTGGCTCAGGCTTGCGTTTATCTTGCAACGGCACCGAAATCCAACGCGGTTTATACGGCCTTCAAGCAAGCCTTGCGCATGGCCAAGGAGAACGGCTCTCTACCGCCGCCGAAGCATATTCTCAATGCACCAACGAAGCTGATGAAGGGGGAGGGCTACGGCGAAGGCTATGCGTATGATCATGACCAGCCGGATGCTTTTTCCGGGCAGGACTACTTCCCCTCCACGCTTGGAAGGCAGGTTTTCTACAATCCGCCTGAACGCGGTTTTGAGCGGGAAATACGCAAGCGGCTGGACTATTGGGCGAAGCTGCGCGCCGAACGTCAATTGAAATAGTTTCAATGCGCTCCGGACCTTGCGTTGCAAGGCCCGGAGTGACGTGCCTTGTCAGGCAGCCTCGTGCTTGACGGGAAACTCGGCGACATTGCTTGTAACGGGCGCGGGTTCTTCCGTAAGCAGACCGCCCACCCGCAGCAGAGAGGCGAAGCGTCCGTTCTTGGCAGATAGTTCAGCAAAGCTGCCCTGTTCGACAATCCGGCCGTTGTCCAGGAAGAGCACGAGATCTGCATTGCGCACAGTGGAAAGGCGATGCGCGATGATGAAAGTCGTGCGGTTCTGGCAAAGCCGGTCTACCGCAACGCGAACCCGCTCTTCGGTTTCGACATCGAGGGCACTGGTTGCTTCGTCAAGGACGAGTATAGGCGCATCCTTCAGGATCGCCCGTGCAATGGCAATCCTCTGCCTCTCGCCACCCGACAATTGCGAGCCTCGCTCACCCGCGGTGGTGTCATATCCGTGGCTCTTCGCCAGAATAAACTCGTGGGCAGCGGCAGCTTCAGCCGCTGCATGAACGTCTACTTTATCAGCATCCGAGCGACCGATGCGAATATTGTCCTCGATCGAACGGTTGAACATTGCCGCATCCTGAAAGACCGTAGCGATCGAGTTGCGCAGCGATCTTCGCGTCACGCTTTCGGTATCAATTCCGTCGACCAGAATACGGCCCTTGATCGGGGTATAGACCCGCTGCAGCAGGTTAATGAGCGTGGTTTTCCCGGAACCCGTAGGGCCGACAATAGCAATTGTCTGACCGGCCTTGGCGTTGAAGGAAATGTCGCAGACGCCCTGACCCGAATTCGGAAACTGAAAGGTCACCCCGTCGAACGTCACGTCGCCGACGACATGATCCAGATCCTCGACGCCTGGAACTTCCTGTTGGTATTCAGCAGAATCTTCCAGCTCATAGAACTCCTCGAGTTTTGCACGCTCGGAGACGATCTGGTTGACGAATGCGCTCACCTGATCCAATCGGCTGATCAACAGGGATGCGAAACCGGTAAATGCAATGATCTCACCGACACGCAGCTCGCCTCGCATGACCAAGAACGAGCCAAGCAGCAATACAACAACCATCGAAATCGTGGATGCCATGCGATGCAGTCCGCTCGCCAGTGCCCACCAGTCCAGAACCGGATGTTGCGCCGCATAGAGGCTGGCAGTGTATTCCCGCAGCGCGCGCGTTTCTTCCTCTACCCGGTTGTAGCTTTGGAGTACGCTGATGTTGCTGATGGAATCGCTGACGTGAGCAAAAACCTTGTGGTGATGGCCCTCAACGGCAACCTGGCCGTCCTTGGTTTTGTTCATCACTAGACGGCCGATCATCACATAGAGGATGCCGAGGATGATCAGGACCATGGACAATCGTAGATCCAGAACCATGGCAGTGGGAATAAGCAATACGAGCGCAACAGCCGTCGAAAGATGCTGCCGCAGGAACTCAAGCCAGAGGCCGAACATGCTTTCAACAGCGCGCAGCAAGGTATGCAGCGTGCGGGATGTACCCCGTTGCTGATGCCAAGCCAGCGGCATGCTGATTACCCTTTGGTAAGAATCCGTGAGCACGGCGAGACGACGTGAATGCGCCAGCCGGTCCGCCTGTCGTGAAACAAGGACGAAGGCAAGGATATTGAAAAGTCCAAATCCGGCCCAAACGGACAGCGCGGGAAAGATGTCGGACTTGCCAGCGATAGCATCGATGACGCGCCCCAACAGGATAGGTTCCGCAATAGTGATGATTGCCAGGATTATATTAGCGGTGCATACAATCACGACCTGCCGGCTTTCGGGGCCAAGGTAACGGATTGCTCTCCAATAGATATTCAGCAATGACAATTCGCCGCTCCAGATACAGGACACATGACAGTGCGCGCAATCTCATGCATGAGGACTTTGTGCGCTGCAATAACTAATGCGCAATCGTAATGGCGGTTCCGTGGTGCATAGCTACAATAATTGAGAACGTCATGTAACGTCCCGTGATCAAAGGATATATTTGATTTGAAATGGGCTCAGAACACCGAGCATGCAGAGATTCTTCTGGATGGGGCGAGGGCCATTGGACAGCGGATGATTATAGATGAGATCAAGGCCGGGCGGCGGTATCGCGAGGGATGAGTGAAATCCAGATCACGATCTCGCCATATGATATTTGGAAGCTAAAACTAGGTGCTTCGAATCCGACTGCCGTCTTCCACGACGTTGTAAAGCGGACACGACGGTAGGAATTTAAACCATGAAACGTCTGTCAATATTAAATATTTGATTTCTTTGGGCTTTTTTGGTGAGCGCGCAGGGGGTCGAACCCTGGACCTACTGATTAAAAGTCAGTTGCTCTACCAGCTGAGCTACGCGCTCCCAATTTCAGGGCGAGGAGAGTCACCCGTCGGAAGTGCGCGGAACATAGTTGCGCTAAATCGTGTGGTCAACAGCGTTTTTGTCGTTTTGTTCGGGAAAAAACAAAAAGATGGAAAACTTCTGTCGCATTTTGGAATGCTATGGCCTGCCACTTTGCTGCACGCGAAAAGGTGATTGGGTTTTTACCGCTTGTCTGGACTATATGACACGCTGAATCAGGAGCCTGCGCGGACTAGGGTTCCAATGTACTGAGGAACAGGAGCATCTATTGATCGACGTATCATATCTTACAGCGTTGGGTGCCGGTGCCTTATCATTCCTTTCTCCGTGTGTCCTGCCTCTCGTTCCTCCCTATTTGTGCTACATGGCCGGTGTCAGTGTGGACGATTTTCGACGTGAGGGAGATCACGCACACGCCAATCCAGTTCGCAGAGCATTGCTTGTTTCGTCACTAGCGTTCGTGCTCGGTTTCTCCACGGTTTTCATCGCGTTAGGCGCTGGAGCTTCGAGCATAGGTGGGTTCTTGCGGGCCTGGCAGCAGGAAATCGCGATTCTCGCCGGCGTCGTTATCATTGTCATGGGTTTGAATTTCCTCGGGGTTTTTCGCCTTTCCCTTCTCTCGCGGGAGGCGCGGTTCCAAACCAAAGGTCAACCCGCCAATCCTATGGCAGCATATGTCATGGGTCTGGCTTTCGCCTTTGGCTGGACGCCGTGCATCGGGCCGGTTCTGGGGCCAATTCTTGCGCTGGCCGGCGCCAGGGATACGGTTCTGGACGGCGCAGTGCTCCTTGCCGTGTATTCGGCAGGGCTCGGTATACCGTTTGTCATTGCTGCGCTTTTTTCCGGCGCATTCATGCGTTTTCTGTCGCAATTTCGCTTGCATCTCGGCAAGGTTGAAAAGCTAATGGGGGCACTTCTGGTTGTGACTGGAGTGCTGTTCTTAACTGGAGGGTTGCAGTCGTTCTCCTATTGGCTTCTGGAGACTTTTCCTGCATTGGGGCGTATAGGGTAAGCCAGTTGTTTTGAGTCTAAAAAGCCGATCGATTGACTGCCCGTAAGTTCGGATACCTCTTTCCGACATAATCTTTGACGGACTTTGCAAAAGTATGACCAATCGCACCTGCCTTTCCATCATTCTTGCCGCCGGTGAAGGAACGCGGATGAAATCCGCGTTGCCAAAGGTTTTGCATAAAGTAGCGGGGCTACCTCTTGTATCACATGTGGCGGCCGCTGTGAGGCAGGTGGGGAGCGATATTGCGCTCGTGGTGGGCCGGGGAGCGGATGAAGTCAGCGCTGCCGTCCGGCAGGTGGCGCCCTATGCGATATCACACACGCAGCAGCAGCGTCTGGGAACAGCACACGCGGTTCTTGCAGCGCGTGAAACGATCCGGAGAGGCTATGATGACCTGCTCATTGTGTTCGGCGATACGCCGCTTATCAAGCCAAATGCGCTTAACGCTGCACGTCAGCATCTGGCGAATGGCGCGGATGTGGTGGTTTTCGGATTCTACCCCGAGAGTGCGACCGGCTACGGCAGGCTTGTCGAAAAGAATGGAAAACTTGTAGCGATCCGCGAGGAAAAAGACGCAACTGACGACGAAAGAAAGATAAACTTCTGTAATGGTGGCCTCATGGCCATTCGTGGCGATACCGCCATCGCTTTGTTGGACGGGGTGAGCAACAATAACGCCAAGGGCGAGTATTACCTGACCGACATCGTGGCGATAGCGCACGGACAAGGCAAGAACATCGTTGCGCTTGAAGTTTCGCCGGACAACGTGATTGGAATCAATACACGTATGGAACTGGCCGAAGCCGAAGCGCTCTGGCAAAATCGAAAGCGCCGCGAGTTGATGCTTGCTGGCGTAACGATGATCGCACCAGAAACGGTGTTCTTCTCCTACGACACGCTTGTCGAGGCAGATGCGGTGTTGGAACCGAATATCGTGTTCGGGCTTGGGGTTTCGGTAGCGTCGGGCGCCCATATCCATGCATTCTCCTACTTTGAAGGAGCAAGCATCGGCTCCAACACGATGGTTGGCCCTTTTGCGCGGCTACGGCCAGGCGCTGAACTTGCTGAAGGCTCGAAGGTCGGGAATTTTTGTGAAGTCAAGAACGCCAAGATCGGCAAGGGTACCAAAATCAATCATCTGACATATATCGGCGATGCGACTGTCGGGGCGAAATCCAATGTGGGGGCAGGCACGATTACGTGCAATTATGATGGCTATAACAAGCATCGCACGACCATCGGCGAGGGGGTGTTCGTTGGCTCCAATTCCTCTCTGGTTGCTCCGTTAACGATTGGGGATAATGCCTATATAGCTTCCGGCAGCGTGATCACCGAGGCCGTTCCGGCGGATGCTCTGGCCTTTGGTCGCGCCCGTCAGGAAACGAAAGACGGACGGGCCGCCATCTTGCGCGCGCGTTACGCGGAGCAGAAGGCGAGAAAAGGTTGATTATTAATATAAATCATCCTTTTGTTTGCATATGTTCGCCTTGAAAGAATATGAAATGGAATGTGAATTTGCGACGTGGCGGCGTGCGAATATTCATACCTTGGGTTGAAGGCCAACAGGCGGAATCGGGAACAATTATGTGCGGAATCGTTGGAATTGTCGGGCGTGAGCCAGTAGCGCCGTTGCTCGTCGATGCTTTGAAGCGGCTTGAATATCGCGGTTACGATTCCGCCGGGGTCGCAACTCTCGAAGACGGCCAGTTGACCAGATTGCGGGCAGAAGGAAAACTGGTCAATCTCGAGCGTAGCCTCAAGGATACCGATCTCACTGGTACGATCGGGATCGGGCACACCCGTTGGGCCACGCATGGTGCGCCCACCGAAAGAAATGCGCATCCGCATGCCACGCCACGCCTTGCCATCGTCCATAACGGAATCATCGAGAATTTTGCCGAACTTCGCGCGAATCTGGAGAAGGACGGTTACGCGTTCGAGACGGACACGGATACCGAAGCCGTTGCGCATTTGATCACACGCGAACTTGATAAGGGGAGTAAGCCGGTTGACGCGGTCCGAGCCGCATTGCCGCAATTGCATGGCGCATTTGCATTGGCGATCTTGTTCAATGATGAAACGGATCTGCTGGTCGCCGCCCGTCGGGGTTCGCCATTGGCAATCGGTTATGGCGACGGAGAAATGTATCTCGGCTCCGATGCCATCGCTCTTGCGCCGTTCACGGACACGGTAACCTATCTCGATGATGGCGACTGGGCCGTTCTTTCCCGTAAAAGCGTGACGATTTTCAATGAAAACAATCAGGTCGTCGAACGCGCCGTTCAGAAGTCCGTTAGCACTGCATTTCTGGTCGACAAGGGTAATCATCGGCATTTCATGGAGAAGGAGATCCATGAGCAGCCCGAAGTGATTTCTCATACACTGGCCAACTATCTGGATTTTTCCGCCGGTAAAGTGAGGGAAAGCGCCGCACCCGTCGATTTTGCCAAAATCGATCGGTTGACCGTTTCCGCGTGCGGAACGGCGTCTTATGCGGGACTGGTCGGAAAATATTGGTTCGAGTGGATCGCCCGACTTCCAGTCGACATCGATATCGCTTCGGAATTCCGGTACCGCGAAATGCCGTTGTCGAAAGAGAGCCTTGCGCTGTTCGTCTCCCAGTCTGGCGAAACAGCCGATACGCTCGCCTCCTTGCGCTATTGCAAGCAGAACGGCTTGCCCATTTCATCAATCGTCAATGTCCGGGAATCGACGATCGCGCGCGAGTCCGACTTTATATTTCCGACGCTTGCAGGCCCGGAAATCGGCGTTGCTTCCACGAAGGCGTTTACCTGCCAGCTCTCCGTCCTTGCCTCCCTCGCTGTCGCTGCCGGAAAGGCCCGGGGGACCATTTCCGAGGATGAAGAGCGTGCGCTGGTGAGGCAGCTTGCCGAAGTGCCGCGCTACGTCAGTCAGGTGCTTCATCTGAACCACCAGGTCGAGGCAATCAGCCGTGATCTGGCACAGGTTCGCCATGCGCTCTATCTCGGACGTGGAACCAGTTATCCATTGGCGCTGGAAGGAGCACTGAAGCTCAAGGAAATTTCCTATATCCATGCCGAAGGCTATCCTGCTGGCGAACTGAAGCATGGACCGATAGCGCTGATTGACAAAACGATGCCTGTGATCGTTATCGCACCGCATGATCGCTGGTTTGAAAAAACTGTATCGAACATGCAGGAAGTTGCTGCTCGGGGCGGACGTATCATCCTCATTACGGACGAGAAAGGCGCTGCGCAGAACGGCCTCAAGACCCTTCACACGCTGGTTTTGCCCAACATGCCCGAGGTGATCACGCCAATCGTTTACTCCGTCCCCATTCAGATGCTTGCCTATTACACGGCCGTTTTCATGGGAACTGACGTCGATCAGCCGCGCAATCTGGCGAAATCAGTGACGGTTGAGTGATGGCGGGAGCGGCCTATCCAGCCCGCAGCAACCTGACCGCTTCGTCACGCCCGAACAAATAGAGCAGAACGCGCAACGCTTCGCCGCGTTCGCTCTTCAGATCCGGATCCTGTTGAAGAATCATCTGGGCGTCCTTGCGCGCGATCTCGAGCAGATCGCCATGCGTCTCAATGCTTGCCAGACGAAAACCAGGCGTACCTGACTGGCGCGTACCGAGTAGTTCGCCTTCTCCGCGCAATTTCAGGTCTTCCTCGGCGATCCTGAAGCCATCTTCGGTCTCGCGCATGATCTGAAGGCGGGCCTTCGCCGTTTCTCCCAGCGGACTTTTGTAGAGCAACAGACATGTCGAGGGCTTGCTGCCGCGCCCAACCCTGCCGCGTAACTGGTGAAGCTGTGCCAGACCAAAGCGCTCTGCGTGCTCGATGACGATGATTGTCGCGTCCGGCACATCCACACCGACCTCAACCACCGTGGTCGCAATCAGCAACCGGGTTTCTCCGGTTTTGAAAGATTGCATGGCCGCGTCTTTTTCGGCGCCGTTCATCCGTCCGTGAACAAGGCCGAGTTGTTGTCCGAACATGGGTTGAAGCGACTGGAACCTTTCTTCGGCGGATACCAGTTCAACGACATCGGACTCTTCGACGAGCGGGCATATCCAGTAGGCTTTCTGGCCATCACGCACCGCCGCCTGTATTCGTTGCACGAGTTCGCCCAGGCGTTCCATGGGCACCGTGACGGTTGCAACAGGCTTTCTGCCCGGCGGCTTTTCAGGGAGCTTTGACACATCCATATCGCCGAATGCGGTTAAAACCAGCGTTCTGGGAATGGGCGTGGCGGTCATGACTAGCATGTCGGGCGCCATGCCCTTGGCGCTTAACTGAAGGCGCTGGTGCACGCCAAAACGATGCTGTTCATCGACGATAACAAGAACAAGTTTGCGATACTCCACTCGCTCCTGAAACAGAGCGTGAGTACCTACAATAATATCCACTTCGCCGTTGTGGAGATCGTCGAGAACCCGTTCGCGCTCCTTGCCTTTTTCACGCCCGGTCAGCAGTGCGACCCGCAACCCCGATTTTTCAGCAAGCGGCGTGATTGTCGCATAATGTTGCCGGGCCAGAACTTCGGTGGGCGCCATCAAGGCCGATTGACCGCCGGATTCTGCCGCGTGGGCCATTGCCATAAGGCCGACAACGGTCTTGCCCGAACCGACGTCCCCCTGCAACAATCGCAACATGCGCTCAGGCTTTTGAAGATCGGCAATGATTTCTTCGACTGCGACTGCCTGGCTGTGGGTTAACTCATAAGGCAATGCATCGAGGACACGTTTGCGAACTGCGCCGGTTCCAAGCAGCGGCACGCCCGACATTCGTTTGGAGTTCTGACGTACAAGCCCCAACGCCAGTTGCCCGGCTAGAAATTCGTCATAGGCGAGCCTGCGTCGGGGCAACGCTTCCAGCACGATGTCCCGCGGGCTTTCCGGCCTGTGTATGGCAGTCAGTGCACTATTATGGGAAGGGAACTTTTCGCGCTTCATGAGCGCACCATCAATCCATTCCGGCAACTTGGGCGAGCGATCGAGCGCCTCGACGATCGCTCGTGACAGGACCTTGCCCGATAGTCCGGCCGTAAGCGGATAGACAGGCTCCATCAAGGGCAGGGACGCCTCATCCTGCTTGAGCGTGACGTAGTCGGGGTGGACCATCGATGGTCGGCCATTAAACCATTCCACACGACCGGATATGATCACAACCTCGCCGACCGGCAATGCCTTTTCCAGCCAAGCCTGCTTGGAATGGAAAAAAACGAGAGTCATTTCACCCGTATCGTCATAGACATAGACGCGGTAGGGCACATTGGACCGACCGCTTGGTGATGGCTGATGGCGATCGACAATGACCTCCAGAGTAACGATTGCCCCCTCCGGGGCCTGTGCAATACCAGTCCGGTTCCGTCTGTCGATGACGTTAAGCGGTGGCAGGAAAAGCAGTTGCCCAGCACGCGGTTCCTCGCCCGGCGTATCCGTTCCCAGCAGCGTTGAAAGCAGTGCAGAAACCTTGGGGCCAATACCAGGCAGGGACCGGACTGAAGCAAAGAGGGGATCAAGTATGGATGGACGCATGATGAAAGGTTTAGCGGGAATGATTTATCTTGCAAGGCTGACAGCGGAGCGATTGCGCGTTATATGCGGCTGGAGGATTACATCCTGATCCAAAAAATGAAGGTTTCCCCAGTGTCTGATACCAAATTGGCGAATATCGAGCTTGATGCGCGGCGAAAGAGAATCCTTTTCCGGTCCTGGCACAGGGGAATGCGGGAAGCCGATCTTATTCTGGGTCAATTCGCCGACAAGCATATTGCCGAACTGAGCGAAAGCGATCTTCAAGATTACGAAAATTTGCTTGAAGTTCTGGATCGCGATCTCCTGAAATGGATTCTCGGCGAGGAACCCACGCCAGAATCCTTTGATACCCCGGTGTTCCGTCATATTTTGGCGTTTCGCAGAACGATGAGCTTTTAATCAGACATGACCGCCTTTTCCAAACTTGGATTGAAAGCCGGTGAGAAGCAGCCGGTTGTCATCGATGGTGTTGCCGATGGCTTCGAAGCCTTCTGCCTTGCCCGTATCGTGGAGGAAGTGGGCGAAGGTGGGCCGGTTCTGTTCGTCGCCCGTGACGGACAACGACTGGCAGACATTGAACAGGTTCTGGGGTTCGTACGACCGGACTTGCCTGTCCTGCAATTTCCCGCATGGGATTGTTTGCCCTATGACCGCGTATCTCCGGGATCGGATTCGGCGGCAAGACGAATGGCGGCGCTCTCGGGAATGGCCGCGCTTGCCGGTGCGCGTCATCCAGGCGTTATCCTGACCACCGCAAATGCAATCATCCAGAA
Organism: Phyllobacterium sp.; assembly: GCA_050726055.1. GTDB lineage: Bacteria > Pseudomonadota > Alphaproteobacteria > Rhizobiales > Rhizobiaceae > Phyllobacterium. Next base: position 188,182 of record JBOHIW010000007.1, read on the forward strand.
GCTCCCTCCACGAAGCGCTACAGCGGGGCAGGCAATAACAGCGCGCCCTGGTAATCGCGTCGATATGAACGGACTTGTCCAGCGTCTGGAAAAGAACGGCTTTGAACGTGTTCCAACGGTGCGCGATGTCGGCGAATTCGCAGTCAGGGGCGGTATCCTCGATCTTTTCGCGCCGGGGACGGAGGAGCCGCTTCGGCTTGATTTTTTTGGCGATACGCTCGAAACCATCCGCGCATTTGATCCAGCGTCACAGCGAACCACATCGCAGGTCAAGGAGTTCTCGCTCCAGCCCATGAGCGAGGTAACGCTCTCTCCGGATATGATCAGCCGGTTCCGAACGAATTATATTCAGTCCTTTGGTGCGCCCTCGCGGGACGACGCCCTTTACAGTGCAATCAGCGAGGGTCGGCGCTTTGCCGGTATGGAGCACTGGCTTCCTCTTTTCTACGACGCAATGGAAACTCTTTTCGATCACGCGGGAGGCATACCGGTCGTCTTCGATAATCTCGCGCATGAGGCGATCAGCGAGCGATACAAGATGATCGTTGATCACTATGAAGCCCGCAAGCGTCAGGCGAGCGGTATGGAACCGGGTGAGGCGGTTCCATATAAACCGGTCGAGCCATCGCGGCTTTATCTTTCACCGGATGAACTGAACCAGACGGCTTCGCGCGCCAACGGCCGAATTGATTTATCGGCTTTCGATTTGCCGGATGTCGGCGGACGCAAACTTCTCCATGCAGGTGCAGTGCGCGGCCGTTCCTTCGCAGAGGAGCGCGCTTCCAAGGAGGCGAATGTCTTCGATAGTGTCGTCAAGCACATAGCCAATCTCCGCGCCGACGGAAGAAAAGTGCTGTTGAGCGCCTGGAGCGAGGGCTCCCGCGACCGACTGCTTCAAGTTCTGGATGAGCACGGGCTTGAGAAAATCGAAACCGTCGACGATTTGCGGACGGTGAAGGCGCTTTCTCGCGACAAGATTACAGCCGCCGTTCTTTCCATTGAAACGGGTTTTGATGCTGGCGACCTCGTTGTCGTCGCGGAACAGGATATTCTGGGTGATCGCCTTGTCAGACGATCGAAGAGGCGAAAACGCGACAAGGATTTCATCAGCGAAGTCGCAGGCCTCGCGACGGGCGACATCGTTGTGCATATCGATCACGGCATCGGACGATTTGTCGGCCTGCGGACGATTACGGCCGCGGGCGCACCCCACGACTGCCTTGAACTTCATTATGCCGACGATGCACGCCTGTTTCTGCCGGTCGAGAATATCGAGCTTCTATCTCGTTACGGTTCCGAGAGTTCGTCGGCCGTACTCGACAGGCTGGGCGGCGGCGCATGGCAGGCTCGCAAGGCGAAGCTCAAGCGACGACTGCTCGAAATGGCGGGGCATCTGATTCGTATCGCGGCAGAGCGGCAAATGCGCGGCGCGCCCGCTATGATGCCGCCCGATGGACTTTACGCAGAGTTTGCGGCCCGTTTTCCTTACGATGAAACGGAAGATCAGGATGCGGCGATCGATGCTGTTCTCGACGATCTCTCGCTGGGCAAGCCGATGGATCGTCTGGTCTGCGGTGATGTTGGTTTCGGCAAAACGGAAGTAGCTCTGCGGGCAGCCTTCGTGGCGGCCATGAGTGGCTTTCAGGTGGCCGTTGTCGTTCCAACGACGCTGCTCTCGCGTCAGCATTTCAAGACCTTCTCGGCGCGTTTCCACGGTCTGCCTCTCAACGTGGGGCAGGCGTCTCGGCTGGTCGGCTCCAAGGAGCTATCAGAAGTCAAGAAAGGCGTCGCGGAAGGCAAGGTCGACATTGTCGTTGGAACCCACGCGCTTTTGGGGCAGGGGATCAACTTCAAGAATATTGGTTTGCTGATTATCGACGAGGAACAGCATTTCGGCGTGAAACACAAGGAACGTCTCAAGGAACTGAAATCGGATATTCATGTTCTGACGCTCTCCGCGACACCAATCCCGCGCACCCTTCAACTCGCATTGACCGGCGTGCGGGAATTGTCGCTGATTACAACGCCACCGGTCGACCGGATGGCTGTTCGTACCTTCGTGTCACCGTTTGATCCGCTGGTTATTCGCGAAACCTTGCTGCGTGAACGGTATCGCGGCGGGCAAAGCTTCTATGTCTGTCCGCGCATCGCTGATCTCTCCGAGATCAAGGAGTTTCTTGATAGTCACGTACCGGAACTCAAGGTCGCCGTTGCTCATGGCCAAATGGCGCCGGGCGAGCTTGATGACCTGATGAACTCATTCTACGACGGGCAATATGACGTCTTGCTCTCAACGACAATCGTTGAGTCTGGCCTGGATATCCCAACTGCCAACACGATGATCATCCATCGGGCGGATATGTTCGGTCTCGCTCAATTGTATCAGTTGCGCGGACGCGTCGGCCGTTCGAAGCAACGGGCATTCGCCTTGTTTACCCTGCCGCCCAACCAGATGCTCACGCCAACCGCGGAACGACGGCTGAAGGTGCTGCAATCATTGGATACGCTCGGCGCCGGTTTCCAGCTTGCGAGCCATGACATGGATATTCGCGGCGCCGGAAACATTCTGGGCGAGGAGCAGCATGGGCATATCAAGGAAGTAGGGTTTGAACTCTACCAGCAGATGCTGGAAGAGGCTGTGGCTGAAACCAAGGGGGAAGGGTTCGCGGAGGACGGTCAGTGGTCACCACAGATTACGATCGGTACAGCCGTCATGATACCGGAAAGCTACGTTCCAGATTTGCAGTTACGTCTGGGACTCTACCGTCGTCTCGCTGATCTGAATACGCCGACAGAGATCGACGGGTTCGGTGCAGAGTTGATCGACCGCTTCGGCCCTTTGCCGCAAGAGGTTCAGCACCTGCTCAAGATCGTCTATATCAAGGCCCTGTGCCGAACGGCCAACGTGGAGAAACTCGATGCCGGCCCGAAGGGTGTGGTTATTCAGTTCCGGAACAAGACGTTCGCCAACCCTGTTGGCCTCGTTAAGCTCATCGGTGAGCAGGGCTCACTAGCCAAGATACGGCCAGACCAGAGCATTGTTTTCATCCGCGACTGGGCGACGCCGGACAAGCGTCTTTCGGGATCGGCTGTCGTCATGACACAACTGGCGAAACTGATTGCAGCCTGATGCATATCGCAGAAAAGTGGTAGCTGCCTACACGGGGAAATCAGTCCACCGGACTGATTTCTGGTTCCACTCCAGTCCGATAGCGACATGCATGAAAATAATGGCTTGAAGCGCGTCGTGTGATTTCGTTCAAACGCGCCGCGCTTTCGAAAATCTGTGAGGTGAGTAGAAGTGTGCGGGGTCAGCCCGGTTCGAAGCCTTCCGCTGCCTGCTGGAGCGCGTCCGCAATAACGTCGGCTGATTGCGCGCCCATGACCGCGTATTTCTGATTGATTATGAAACAGGGAACCCCGCTCACGCCCATCGCGTTTGCGGTCTGTATTTCCTGCTGTACGGCTGCGGTTTCGGCATCCGTCTGAAGCAGGGCTGCGACAATCGCGCCATCCATTCCACAGTTCTGCGCGGTTTCAGCAAGAACCCTTGCGTCGCCAATATCGGAACCCTGCTCGAAATAGAGTGAAAACAACTCTCCGACGACGCGATTCTGAACGCCGGGCCCAGCCTGTGAAGCCCAGCGGACGACGCGATGGGCATCCAGAGTATTGGGGGCGACCGTGATCGCCTCAAAATCGAACTCTATACCTTCTTCTTCGCCGACCTGAGAAATCTGATGATGAATTTCTGCTATGCGGGCTTCGCTACCGAACTTGTCTTTCATGTAACGTGTCCGATCCTTGCCACCGGCTGGAATGGTGGGATCAAGTTGAAAAGGACGCCAGTTGACGACGATTTCTATATGCGGAAGCATTCCGATCGCTTTCAGAAGTCGCTTTCGGCCAATGAAGCACCAGGGACATACCACATCCGAGACAACATCGACTTCGATCTGTTTTTCAGTCATGGCGAAAACCCTTTCCAGCGACGAAACCTATTGTTTATCAGACCACCAGACGGGCAATTGGTATCCGTATAGCGGGGTTTGCTCCGGATGCTTTATGTAGGCCCAACGGGCAACCCATTGTTCGGGCAAATGATGCAGTGGAATGACGTAGTTGCCGGAAATCAGCAACCGATCCAGTGTCCTCACCGACGAGATGAAATCTTCGGTGCTTTGCACCTGTAACATCTTCTCGATAGCTGCATCGATGGCAGGTTCGGCAACGCCAGCATAATTGAAGCTGCCTTGCATATCGCGCGAAGGCGAACCCCAACGCCGCCATTGTTCGGTGCCCGGCGAGAGCGATGCCGCCAAGGCACCCAAAATCATGTCGTAGTCGAAGGTCTGAAGCCGCTTCTGATATTGAGCGTCATCGACGGTTCGTACCGTGATGCTGATTCCAAGCCGCTCGAGCGTTCGCTTGAACGCAAGGCCGAGCCGTTCTTCTGCAACCGAGCGGGTTAGTAATTCAAACTGAAATGGCTTGCCATCGGGGTCAACCAAGCTACCGGATTCGAGCCGATACCCAGCCGTTTTCAGAAGATCCATGGCTCGCTTCATGACGACGCGATCGCGTCCGGTCCCGTCTGTTGCCGTGGGTCTGTAGGTTCCGTCAAGCACGTCCGGCAATACGGTATCGGGAAACCGGGCGAGGAACGCGCGTTCGTGCTCATTCGCCGGTTGCCCGATAGAGGACAAATCCGATCCAGACCAAAATCCGGCCGTTCGCGCATAGCGGCCGGCAAACAGGTTTCTGTTGGTCCACTCAAAGTCAAACAATGTGGATAAAGCTTGCCGCACACGCCTGTCAGCAAAGAGTTCACGTCGCGTATTGAAGAAAAAGCCGTAAATGTTGGCGGGCGTTTCGGACTTGAACACGTCCTTTACAACGCGCCCTTCCTTGAAAGCTGGAAAGTCATAGCCTTTTTCCCAATGGGTGGGATCGCCTTCGGTAAAGATATCGAAGAGACCTTTCTTGAAGGCCTCAAACTGCGCCGTCTCACTGCGGAAATAATCCACGGTGATCGTGTCATAATTATCGGAGCCGCGTTTCATCGGCAGATCCTTTGCCCAGTATTCGGTGTTGCGCCGATAGGTGATTCGCTGCCCAGGCTGAACCTTGTCGACGAGATAGGGCCCGGAACCAACAGGTATAGCCAATGATGAATTGCCAAAAGTCTCTCTGTCGACGGCATGACGAGGGAGGATCGGCATCAGCCCGAGTATGAGGGGAAATTCCCGGTCGGCATTCTCATTGAACGAGAACCGGACTCCGCGATCGCCAACTTTTTCGATCTTTTCGATTTTGTTCATCCGGGTGTTGAACGGTGGGCGCCCCTTTTCTGTCAGAAGCTCAAGTGAAAAAATGATGTCGTCCGAGGTGACCGGTTGCCCGTCCGACCATTCCGCCTTGGGGTTGAGCGTAAACTCCACCCAGGTCCGTTCAGGGTTGGTTTCCACCGTTTCGGCAAGCAAACCGTAGAGTGTGAACGATTCGTCCTGCGAGCGCTGCAACAGGGATTCATATACCAGATTTCCGAACTGCTGGTCGTTGAAGAGCCCGCGAGCCGTGGTTCTCATGCTTTTCAGTATGAACGGATTAAGACTGTCGAACGTCCCGACGACACCGTATTTGATACTGCCACCCTTGGGCGCATCGGCATTAACATAGGGGAGAAACTGAAAGTCCTTCGGCAAAGCCGGTTCGCCATGCATGGCAATACCGTGACTCGGTGCAGCATGCCCGACACTCATCATCTGCACCGACAAAATGGCAAGGAAAAAGGGCCGGAGTAGGGGCCGGTACATCAGTTGTCTCCACAATCGCCGGAATTCAATAGCAATGATTCGAAGCTAAGACCAACATTTGGGCAGGATTTTTACCACTCTCCCGCATAAATGGCATTTAAACGTGTTGGCTTGCACTTATCACACGAAAGCAGTCTGGATTTACGTTTATATGCAGTGTAACACGGCCAGCGGAACAATGGGCCACGCTGTTGCCGTAATTGGTCACCACTGAACCATGAACGGCATCCGTGCGTTACATTTGAAACTTCGGATCAGTATTCTGAAAGGAACCCGTTGATTATGTCGAGCCCGAAGACGATTGCCGCAGCCGCTTCCTTGGCGGGTGCAATTGCTATCCTAGCCAGTGCCGCCGTTCCCGCCTCCGCGCAACAGCGCGCGCCCCAGGGTTGGTTCAAGGTTTGCTCCAAACAGGAAGACAACGATATCTGCAACACGCAGAACATCGTGACCGCCGACAGCGGCCAGCTCCTGACGGCCGTCAATCTCATCGAGATCAAGGGCAAGATCAACCGCAAGATTTTCCAGATTTCGGTTCCGACCGGTCGCCTGGTTCCCCCGGGGATCGGCTTGCAGATCGATGCCGGGAAAACGCAGAAGCTGGCTTATGCGATTTGTTTTCCGGATCGCTGTATAGCTGAGGTTGCTCTGGCGGATGAGCTTGTTGCCCAGATGAAGAAAGGCGGCAAGCTGACCCTCACGTCAGTGAACTTCCAGAATAAGCCAAACCCGATCTCGGTTGCGCTGAGTGGTTTTACCCAGGCATATGACGGTCCTGGCCTGCAACAGTCCGAACTGGAAGAGCGCCAGAAGGTACTCCAGCAGGAAGTCCAGAAGCGCCAGAAAGAATTTGAAGAGAAAATGAAGGCGGAGCAGGAAAAAGCCAAGAGCGGAAACTGACCTCTACCGGATGAAAAAAAGGCGCTTTCGAGCGCCTTTTTTATTGCCTGATTCTTCCAAACAATTGCGCCATTGGGCGAAGTTAGTGAACGCGGTTTTCTTTGGCCCGGTAAAGTCCCGCATCGACTTTCCTGAATAGCTTTCGAACCTGTGCGTGCCTTATGGGTTCACCCGTTTCATCGGCAACGAGATTTTGCTCCGAGACATAGGCTACGTATTCGGTATCGGAGCTTTCCGCGTAGAGATGATAAAAAGGCTGATCACGTCGCGGCCGGATTTCTTCAGGAATGGCTTCGATCCACTCTTCGGTGTTGCTGAACTCCGGGTCAACGTCGAAGATGACGCCACGAAACTCATAAACGCGATGGCAAACGACTTGCCCAATTCGAAATTTTGCTTTTTTCATGATCGCTATTGCTGCGGCGTTTCCGGTTTGAACAGTGCCGCACTGCCGGTTTCATCGTTGACGCCTTGGCGAATACGTTCTAGGCGCATTTGTGATTATTTTTTCAATATATAGCTCCCCGAACGTGTTTTCACAATGATCAGCGTCGTTAACCTCGTTCTACCGTTCTTCGGACTGATATTTCTCGGCTTTGGGGTGGCGCGCATTAAGCAGCAACCCGTCGAAGCGCTCGGATGGATGAACACCTTCATCATCTATGTGGCGCTTCCAGCGTTGTTTTTCCAATTAATTTCCAGAACTCCAGTTTCAGAACTGACCCGATGGGGCTTCATTCTTGGCTCAACATTGTCAACTTTTCTGGCTTTCTGCCTGATGTTCTCTATCGGCATGATACGGTCCAGAGGGCAAATTCCTGAAAGTGCGGTTCAGGGGCTTGCGGCGGCCTACGGAAATATCGGTTACATGGGCCCCGGGCTTGCGCTGCTCGCATTCGGCCCGGCGGCGGCAGTGCCAGTCGCGCTGATCTTTTGTTTTGACAATATGCTTCATTTCGTCATGGCGCCATTTCTGATGGCTATCTCGGGGGGAGAGAAGCGCGGGCGGTTGGAACTCGCGCTCGATGTCGTTCGCAAGATTGCGTTTCACCCTTTCATCATTGCCACGATCGTTGGGGTTGGGGCGGCACTTTTCGAGGTTCGCCCTCCTCAACCGATCAATCAGCTATTGGAATTTCTCGCGCAGGCCGCCGCTCCATGTGCTCTTTTCGCCATGGGGGTTTCTCTCGCTCTCAGGCCGGTGAAACGTATTCCAAAAGAACTTTATTTCATCGTTCCTATTAAGTTAATTATTCAACCTATTGGAATATATGTTATTTTAAGTTTTATTGGTGATTTTCCGCCAGTCTGGATCTACGCGGCGGTTCTCCTGGCGGCGCTGCCGACAGCCACGAATGTCTTTGTGATTGCCCAGCAATACGGCGTCTGGGTAGAGCGCGCGTCGACCAGCATACTGGCGACGACGATATGCTCGATCCTCACCCTGACAACCTTCATTTACCTGATGAAGTCAGGAATCCTGCCGCCGGATCTATTTCCTGGACAATAGGCTTAGTGCCGAAAAGCCACTACCGGGCCGTAGCCCTTCGCGCATCATGAAAGCCCTGAGCGGTGAAAACGTGCGTAATGCCTCAAGGCCAATGCCGCGAGCGAGTTGCGCAGGCAGGAGGTCGGTTAGCAGGGAGCGATTCAAGATATCGACGCTGCCCGTGCGGGCCAGAATGTCGACCCGTCGGGATCGGTTGTATTTCTCCAGATTTCGCTGCTCTCCGGCATCTTCGCTATCGGCGCTGAAGCAATCGATCAATGCTTCAACGTCACGAATTCCAAGATTGAGGCCCTGTGCACCAATCGGGGGAAAAACATGTGCCGCCTCGCCGATAAGGATGGTGCGGTTCTTCGCAAAAGTTGTCGGGATCAGACCGGATAGCGGCCAGGCCTGAGGCCGACCCTCGACACTTACCTTTCCGAGCATGGACTGCATGCGGCTTTCGATACGTTGGGAAAGAGCTTTGTCATCGAGCGCCAAAAGTTCGGCAGCGATTGCCGGATTAACGACCCATACCAGGCTGGATCGTCGTCCTGCCAGTGGAACCTGCGTGAAGGGGCCATGCTCCGTGTGAAATTCGGTTGAGATGTTCTCATGCTCCCGCGCATGGGAAAAGCTTAGAACGATTGCCGTTTGAGGGTATTTCCAGGAGCTGACGCCGATCCCTGCGGACTCTCGGGCTAAAGATGAGCGGCCATCCGCAGCGACGACCAATCCGGCGAGCAGTTGCTCGCCATCTGCTGCTTCAACGCTGATATGGTCCTTGCTGACGTGGTATGAGCCAACATTTTTCTCGATCCGGGCGAGACCGACGTCGGTCATCGCCGTCGCCAGAGCGCGGTTCAATGCAATATTCGGGATGTTGTAACCGAACGCCTCTTCGCCGATCTCGCTGGCGCGAAACGTAACCGTGGATCCGCGAATGAGTCGCGTGGTGCCATCGACTATCCGCATCGTTTTCAACGATGTCGCATGTTCGGCTATCCGGTTCCAGACACCGAGTTTTTCGAGAAAATGAACTGCCGGCATCATCAGGGCGGTGGTCCGCGCATCGCTGGCCGCAGGGGCTGGGCCGACTGAAATCACCTCAGCGTTTGCGCTGTGCAGCGCCAACGCCGCAATCAATCCGGCGGGGCCGGTGCCAACAACCGCGATTTTGTGATGATGGACGTGTTCCATAACGAGTCTCACTGAACTGGCGTCAAAGGCGTTGCAAGCGTTTTGAAGCAAAGCGGGTTAATGTTCAATCGGTCGTAACAGCGCACAGCCATCACTTCCCGGGCCGAGTAGAGGGTGAAACCTTATCAATCCGTGAATTGTTCCTGAGCACGCTTGCTCTTTTGCTTGAATTGGACAAAAGGTTTTGAAAGTAGACTGTGGGGATTGACACACCGTGAAAAAGCCTAGGATGCCGCGGGTCGTGAAACCCAAAAAAGTAACCGCCCCGCAAGCGAAGGCGTTTTCGGTTCATTTGCTGACCGCTTCCGGCTCGTTTCTAGCCTTCCTGTCGCTTGTGGCGGCAAGTGAAGAGCGTTGGACTGCCATGTTCTGGTGGCTCGGACTGGCGCTTTTCGTGGATGGAATTGATGGCCCGATAGCGCGCAAGCTGGAGGTTAAATACATCCTTCCGACATGGTCGGGCGAGTTGCTCGACAATATCATTGATTATATCACTTATGTCCTGATCCCCGCATTCGCCTTGTACCAAAGTGGCTTCATGGGGGAGGGCCTTTCCTTTATTTCAGCGGCGATCATCGTGATTTCCAGCGCGATTTATTATGCTGATACCGGCATGAAAACGGCGGAAAATTTTTTCAAAGGATTCCCGGTCGTTTGGAATATGCTGGTGTTCGCATTGTTTGTGGTGAAACCGGGCGAATGGATTGCCTTCGGTATCGTCGTTACTGCGGCCATTCTGTCCTTTGTTCCCCTTTATTTTCTCCATCCAGTGCGTGTCGTGAGGCTGCGCCCGCTGAATCTGGGTGTTTTCGCCGGATGGTGCGTGTGCGGCATCGCGGCGCTCCTGTATGGCCTTGAAGGAACATCGCCTCTTTGGACCCGTATCGGCGTTTCCGTGACGAGCCTTTATTTGTTCTGCATAGGCGCGGTGATGCAGGCTTTCCCGAATTTAGGGCGCAAGGAGGGCGTACAGTGACCCATGCAATTCGGATTCACAGGAACGGCGGACCGGAAGTCCTCGCTTACGAGGAAATCGAAGTCGGTCGCCCCGGTCCCGGCCAGGCTCGGATCAGGCATCACGCCATCGGGCTGAATTTCATCGACGTTTACTTCCGCACCGGCCTCTATCCGGCTCCGACGGGACTGCCGTTTATTCCGGGCAACGAAGGAGCAGGCATCGTCCTGGAACTGGGCGAGGGCGTTTCGCATCTCAAAGTGGGAGATCGCGTGGCATACGCTGGTCCCTTGGGCGCCTATGCGGATGAGCGGCTGATTCCTGCCGATCATTTGGTCAGGCTTCCGGACGACATCGATTTCGATCGAGCCGCTTCCATGATGTTGAAAGGCATGACTGCGGAGTATCTTCTTCGTCGGACATTCCCCGTCAAGAAGGGCGATACCATTCTTTTTCATGCGGCTGCTGGCGGCGTCGGCCTCATCGCTGGACAGTGGGCTAAGCATCTCGGCGCGACGGTGATCGGAACTGCGGGATCGGAGGAAAAAGTCAGGCTCGCTTTGGAGCATGGATATGACCATGTCATAAACTACCAAACCGAGAATTTCGCGGAGAGAGTAAAGGAACTCACTGCGGGGCGGGGAGCCGATGTTGTGTACGATTCCGTCGGGCGTGATACTTTCGCCGGCTCTCTGGATTGTATTCGCCCATTGGGAATGTTTGTCAGTTTTGGACAATCCTCCGGTCCGATCGAGCCATTCAATCTCGCGATCCTCAATCAGAGAGGTTCGTTGTTTGCAACGCGGCCAACGCTGTTTCACTACATAGCTGGGCGCGCGGCACTGGAAGATTCAGCCAATGCGCTCTTCTCCGTCGTTAGCCAAGGCATCGTGGAGATCAACGTCAATCAGAAATATGAGTTGAGCAACGCAGTGAACGCACACAGGGATCTGGAGGCGCGCAAGACGACGGGAGCAACGGTGCTTATTCCGTAAGCATGCGGCTTACTTGCTATTTATGTGTGCGAAATCGGGAGGCACTGGGTTTTTGACCTTTCCAACTCGATCGCGCATGAAATAGGATCAATTGCCATCGGGGGGCTGTTGGTAAAAATGGCAAAACTTGCTGATCAGACAAACGCCGAACCGCTATTGAAGGTTCGCGAACTTACGAAAATATTTGGAACGCTCAAGGCTTGTGACCAGGTCAATCTGATCGTTCGACCCGGAGAAATCCATGCCTTGCTGGGCGAGAACGGGGCAGGGAAATCGACGCTTGTCAAAATGCTGTTTGGCTCGCTTCAACCTGTCTCCGGAGAGATCTTCTGGCGAGGTAAAAAGGTAGAGATGGCAAGTCCGGCCATCGCCCGCTCTCTTGGGGTTGGCATGGTCTTCCAGCACTTTTCATTGTTCGATGCGCTGACCGCCGCCGAGAATATCGCGTTGTCTCTCGATCGAACAACGCCTCTCGCAGAAATCGCAAAACGAGCGCGAGGGGTGGGTGAAGCTTATGGTTTGCCGCTCGATCCTGATGCTCTCGTCGGGGATCTGTCGGTCGGTGAACGGCAGAGAATTGAGATCATTCGCTGCCTGCTACAACAACCCGATCTTATCATTCTCGATGAACCTACGTCCGTCTTGACGCCACAGGAAGCCGACAAGCTTTTTGTCACCCTTGAGCGATTGAGGGACGAGGGAAAATCAATTCTGTACATCAGCCACCGCCTGGAAGAGGTCAGGCGACTTTGCGACAGGGCGACGGTGCTGCGGCATGGCAAAGTGGTTGGCCATTGCGATCCGGGGGCTGAAACGGCGGCGTCCCTCGCGCGTCTGATGGTTGGCAGTGAAATTCATGCCATCGAAAGAGATCCCTCCGGTGCGCCAGCTAAGGTCGACCAGATGTTGATCGAGGTTCGAAATCTGTCACAGCGCGGGCGCGGACCATTTTCCGTTGCGGTCCAAGACGTGAATCTTGCGGTTCACGCAGGGGAGATTGTTGGCGTGGCCGGCGTGGCGGGTAACGGGCAGGGCGAGTTGTTTGACGCACTATCGGGAGAAGTTACTCAGACGAACGCAGATATGGTGCATATCCGCGGGCAGGCCGTGGGGCGTTCGGGGATCAATGCCCGAAGACGTCTCGGCGCTGCGTTCGTTCCTGAAGAGCGGCTTGGCCACGGCGCCGTACCTGACCTGCCGCTGACAGACAATCTGCTGCTGTCCCGGTGCAAAACGGATGCCAAGGTATTTTTGAACGGATTCCTGAAAATTCTCAGTCAGTCGAGTCTGGCGGCCGCAACGAAGCGTATCGTGGCTCATATGGATGTTCGCAAAAGCCGTGAAAATCCAGATGCATCAGCGCTTTCGGGGGGGAACTTGCAGAAGTTTCTTATCGGCCGCGAGCTCGACAGGAAACCGTCGGTTCTCATCGTCAATCAACCGACATGGGGGGTGGACGCAGGAGCGGCCGCTCATATACGTCAGGCGCTCGTTGATCTGGCGAAAAGCGGATCTGCGGTCGTCGTGATCAGTCAGGACCTTGATGAGTTGTTTGAAATATCGGATCGAATGGCGGCGATGGTGCACGGGCGCCTTTCGGAAACCGTCCCGATCATCGACATGACCATGGAGCGCATCGGGTTGATGATGGGCGGCGTTGATGACCGGCCGGCTACGACAGGTGCCGCATGATCCGTATCGAACTGACCCGCCGTCCGCAACATTCGGCTCTTTTCAGCATGTTGTCGCCGTTTCTTGCGTTGCTGCTAACGGTCGTCGTCGGAGCGATCCTGTTTCTGATTTTGGGTAAAAATCCGGCATCCGCCCTCTATTTCTACTTTATCGAGCCATTGGCCGAAATGTGGTCGATCCACGAGCTTTTGGTCAAGGCGGCTCCGCTTATTCTCATCGCCGTCGGTTTGTCTGTCTGTTTCCTTTCGAGCAACTGGAATATCGGTGCAGAGGGACAGTTCATTATGGGAGCAATTGCCGGCTCAATCCTGCCCGTCGTGTTTCCCGAATTTCAGTCGTGGCTGGTCCTGCCGCTGATGATGATTTTGGGTTTGGCGGGTGGCGCCGCCTATGCGAGTATTCCCGCTTTCCTGAAAGTCCGGTTTAATACCAATGAAATTCTAACCAGTTTGATGCTGGTCTATGTAGCACAACTTTTCCTCGACTGGCTGGTTCGGGGTCCCTGGCGGAATCCGGAAGGATATAATTTCCCGGAAACACGTCAATTCAACAGCAGCGCGATCCTGCCGGAAATCTGGTCGGCTTCCGGTCGCGCGCATTGGGGCTTCATACTGAGCCTGATTGCGGCTTTCGTGCTATGGTTCATGCTTTCCCGTACGCTCAAGGGCTTTGAAATCAAGGTTCTTGGCAGAAGTCCTCGCGCAGGGCGCTTTGCAGGATTTAGCGCAGCGCGCATGACGTTTTTTGCCTTCCTCGTTTCAGGCGCCCTGGCGGGATTGGCCGGCATTTCGGAAGTCTCGGGGGCCGTCGGCCAGTTGAGGCCCGTCATATCGCCGGGATATGGCTTTACAGCGATTATCGTCGCGTTTCTTGGACGATTGAATCCGCTTGGAATCGTTGCCGCCGGGCTTGTCTTGGCTCTGTCCTATCTGGGAGGCGAAGCCGCTCAGATATCGCTCGGCATATCCGAGAAATCGGCGCGTGTTTTTCAGGGTATAATCCTGTTGTTCGTGCTCGCGTGCGACACATTGATCTACTATCGCATTCGCCTGATCTCAGGGCGAGCCGAAACCTCGGTCGGGAGAAGCTAATGAATGTTTGAGGCTATTCTTCTCACGATAGCAACCGCCGCAACGCCGCTTCTTATTGCGGCGATGGGAGAACTGGTGGTCGAGCGGTCAGGCGTCCTCAACCTCGGCGTCGAAGGTATGATGATCATGGGCGCGGTCACGGGGTTTGGCGTCGCTCAGTTGACCGGATCCGCATGGCTGGGAATGCTGGCCGCGATCGTGGTCGGCAGTGCCTTCTCGCTGCTCTTCGGCTTTCTCACATTGACTCTTGTGACAAACCAGGTCGCGACGGGACTCGCGTTGACCCTGTTGGGCCTGGGGTTGTCCGGGCTGCTTGGCGAAAGCTTCGTTGGATTGCCGGGCGTGAAAATGCAGGCATTGGAAATACCGCTGCTCTCCGATATCCCGTATGTCGGACGGCTGCTCTTTGGACAGGATCCGATATTCTATATGTCCATAGCCCTGACCGCAGGCGTCGCGTGGTTTCTTTTTCGCAGTCGTGCGGGGCTGACACTGCGCGCCATTGGCGACAATCACAATTCCGCCCACGCTCTAGGTGTACGCGTCGTGCGTGCACGATATCTTGCCGTTCTTTTTGGAGGCGCGTGCGCTGGCCTTGCGGGGGCTCACCTGTCGCTGGTTTACGTTCCGCAGTGGGTCGAAAGCATGACCGCCGGTCGCGGCTGGATTGCTCTGGCTTTGGTGGTCTTCGCCTCATGGCGGCCATGGCGCGTGATGGCGGGCGCTTATCTGTTCGGGGCCGTTTCCATTGGTCAATTGCATGCACAGGCTCTCGGCGTTGGCATACCCTCGCAGTTCTTGTCAGCGCTTCCCTATCTCGCAACCATCTTCGTTCTTGTTCTTATTTCCAGAAACAGGAGACTGACGATGATGAACACACCGGCTTCGTTGGGGCGGCCGTTTGTTCCAGACCGCTAGGCAATCAAACGCTCCAAACTTACAGAGAGGTGAACTCAAATGAAAAAACTGCTTATGTCGTTGGCGTTGACGGCCAGCTTCGCGATCGCGGGAGCTGCCCATGCCGAAGAAAAACTGAAAGTCGGTTTCATCTACATCGGACCACCCGGTGACTTCGGGTGGACGTACCAGCACGATCAGGGCCGTAAGGAACTCGAGGCGGCCCTCGGTGACAAGGTTGAGACCACATATCTCGAAAATGTTCCGGAGGGGGCCGATGCCGAGCGCTCGATCGAGCGTCTCGCCCGCGCCGGCAACAAGCTGATCTTCACGACGTCCTTCGGCTATATGGACCCGACGATCAAAGTTGCACAGAAATTTCCGGACGTGAAATTCGAGCACGCGACAGGATACAAGACTTCCGATAACGTCGCCGTCTACAATTCCCGCTTCTATGAAGGACGTTATATTCAGGGACAAATAGCAGCCAAGCTGTCGAAGACGGGCGTCGCTGGCTATATTGGCTCGGTTCCAATCCCGGAAGTTGTTCAGGGCATCAATTCCTTCATGCTCGGCGCGCAGTCCATCAATCCTGAATTCAAGGTCAAGATCGTCTGGGCCAACTCATGGTTCGATCCAGGTAAAGAGGCAGATGCCGCCAAGGCCCTGATCGATCAGGGCGTTGATATCATCACCCAGCATACGGATTCGACCGCTCCGATGCAGGTTGCGGCAGAACGCGGCATAAAGGCGTTCGGGCAAGCGTCAGACATGATCAAATTCGGTCATGAAACCCAGCTGACGGCAATCGTTGACGATTGGGGTCCGTATTACATCGAGCGCGCCAAGGCGGTTCTGGATGGCACATGGAAAAGCCAGAACGTCTTTCATGGCATGCATGAAGGCCTGGTCAAGATGGCGCCGTATACGAATATGCCGGATGACGTGAAGGCAATGGCCGAAGCCACTGCGGCCAAGATCACCTCAGGCGAACTCAAGCCGTTTACCGGACCGATTACCAAGCAGGACGGGACAGAATGGTTGAAGGCAGGCGAGACCGCCGACGACAAATCCATCCTGAGCATGAACTTCTACGTGAAGGGCATCGACGACAAGCTGCCGCAATAAAGGCTGGGGCTCAAGCAATAAAAAAGGCGCCTGTATGGCGCCTTTTTTGGGGAATGCGCGTAGCGGCTTCGGATTTCAGCCCGATTCCGCCGACGAATGGGCAAGAGATGAGTGTGTTAACTGCAATCACTCTCGCCGCCGCCGTTAACTGGCGGCTGTAGCGAGCCCTCACACTACCTTAGAGTCTGTCAGGTCTATTCTGAACCATAGCCGGCATGTCTGAGGTAGTTTGAGCATTCCTGCGGACTGAAGGCCTTGAGGCGTTCGCCGATACGTCTCCATGTTGTTGGGACCATGACAAGAACACCGCAAAATCGTACGGTACTTTGGACGAAACATGAACAAAGCGCCGTTTGGCTCAAGCGACTCGCTGAAATGACATGTCGGCGTGACGCAATGGCCGGAAATCGCCGGGTCTGAGTGCATCACCCGCCCATGAATAGATACCGGTCAGATTGATATGCTCCCATGTCAACGGCGATACATGGCGAAGAAGACTGTCAGGTATGTCGCGGCCTTGTGCTTTGAGATGATCCGCAGCCTTGGAAAGATAGACTGTATTCCAGTGAATGATGGCGCTGACGACGAGATTGAGACCGGAGGCCCGGTATGATTGACTGTCGAGTGAGCGGTCACGAATCTCACCGCGCTCATGAAAATAGACGGCTCGTTTGAGCTTGTGGGCTGCTTCTCCCTTGTTGAGGCCTGCCTGACAGCGGCGACGCAGCGCCGGATTGGAGTACCACTCGATCATAAATAAGGTGCGCTCTATACGGCCAATTTCGCGCAAGGCTCGTGCCAGCTGGCTTGGTCGTTTCGATGCAGCCAATTTCTTCAGGATGGTTGAGGGAGCCACAACCCGTTCATTCATGGATACGCCCATTCGCAAAAGCTCATCCCAACATTCCCGGATCAGCGTCGTGTTGATCTGCTGGCCGATATGCTTTTTGAGAAGGGGGTAATTGTCAGGCTTGTCGATGGCGTGGAAGCTTCTCGCCTTCAGATTACGCAGCCGCGGTGCAAAACGTTTGCCGATCAGGGCAAACAGCCCAAAGACATGATCGCTGGCACCGCCGGTATCGACGAAATGCTCGTCGATTTCCAGAATGGTTTCATGATCGAGTAACCCGTCAAGAACATAAGGCGCTTCGCTCTCGCCCGCACTGATTGGCAGAATGCTGTAATAGCCATATTGATCCGATAGATGACTGTAGAACTTGCCTCCTGGCTCACTGCCATAATGCCCATTGTAATCACTGCGACTGGATGCGCGATCGGAGGCCCGAAAGAACTGGCCGTCAGACGAAGATGTTGTGCCCGTTCCCCACAGGCGTGCATGCGAATGCAACGTCTGGGCATCAGTGATTGCCGCTTGTGCGGCTTTATAGGTTTCAGAGCGGATGTGGAACAGACGGGACCAGACAATCTGCCGCTCGCTGACATCGGCCGATGCTTCAGCCATGCGCTTTGCTCCAAGATTGGTCGCGTCGGCAAGAATTGCTGACAGGATAGCTGGTGTTGACCGGACCTGTCCGCGTGTTCGCAAATGGGTGAAACAAGATGAGAAGTCTGTCCAGCTGTTCACCTCGGCCAGAAGATCCGTGATACGGATTCGTGGCAGGAGATGATTGATCTCCCATTTGAGATTGGTGGCGGCGGCTGGCACATCGCTTCGCAGTGGCGAAACGATCAGTTCGCCTTCAACAAGCTTCACATCTTCGAGTTTTCCATTGCGAACACGATAGGCGAGCTGTTTGAGCTTGAAGTCCATAAGCTTCTGCATCTCATCAAGCCAGGCGTCAGCACTGGCAGGAACACCCAGATTGAGGTTTTCATTGTCACGCTTTTCTGCAAAAGCCGGTTGTGGCATCAGATGTTCATCAAACGGCCGGAACGCGCTGCTGCCTTCAACGGCAATATCACCGGAGCGCAGACGTTCACGCAAAACTGAAAGCGTGGCAATCTCATAAATTCTGCGATCAGGTTTTTCGGATGCAAGTACCAGTCTGCGGTCTTTCTCCGTCAGATGCGAAAGCGGGAACTTGCCGGGCAAAGTCCTTTTTCCCGACCGATTTAACTCACGAAGAAAGTCGATCCCGGCCAGCAATGGATCGTATCGGCGCGCAGAGGTAAAAACAAAGGCATCAAGGAATTGCGACGCGTATTTGCGAACCGTTGCGTGCCGTTCGGCTGCCAATTGCAATGGTTCTGGTTCAGCTTCAATCACCATTGCCTCCACGGTCGGTTTTGCCCGCATCAACTTATGCCAGCCAACCGTCGCATTGAGTGTATCGAACATATCGGTGTCGGTTTCATTGGCAAGTGACAGCGCACGCAGCGTATCGCGAAACAACCGCAAGGCCTGTGCTGTTTCTCTGGCACTGCCGGCATGACGGCGGGCTCGCGTCGACAGGGCTCTGGCGAACAGTCTGCCGATCAGTTTGTTGAACATGTTGACGGCGGCGTCAGTCAGAGTTTCGTTCAATGTCACCAGCTGGGCGACAATGGTTGCATACCTGCGTTGCGCATTGAAATCCGCCGTCAGCCAGCTTGGCGTGACATCACCCTCGCGCACCAGTTGCCGCCAGCGATCAGGATGTATCCGGCCACGCCGTGATGCATCGATCTTCAGGCAGCGTACGAAATTTAACCGTTCAATCAAGGCAAGCAGATTGGCACTGCCGGGTGCTTCAGCTGTTTCGCGCAGCCAACCAAAGCGCGTTTGACCAATAGCGAAATCCAGAACGAGGAGACTATCAAGCATTGACAGTTGCTCGGTCGTTAATCCGTCCAGCAATGCTGTATTGGCGCGGCGGCGAGCAATGCTACGCCCTGCAAGCCCGATACGATCAAGAGTGTCGATTGATGGCAATAGTGCGGATCGTTCCCTCAACGCCTGAATCATTGCCTCGGCAATCAGCATTCCATCATCGGTTGCATCTGCGGCAGTTGCTGTGGCAATAAGAGCGGCACGCCGATCATCTCGCTCAGCAGAATGCAATCCGAGATATTGCTGGATCTCTTTGGCATGATCGCGCCGGGTTTCGTCACGGCGTGCATAATCATCGAATACATCCGGATTGAGTTCGAGTTGCTGCGCGACGAATCCCAGCATGGGCGATGGCGGAATTTCGGCTGGACCAAGGGAACGGCCCGGATAGCGTATCAGGCAGAGCTGGACGGCAAACCCAAGCTGATTGTTCTCTCCACGCCTCGCGAGCACATGATCAATATCCTCTCCACTCAATGTGAAGTGCCGGATCAGCCCTTCTTCGTCGGACGGAATTCTCACCAGATCCGACCATTGGGATATTTTCAGCAAAGGACGATAACGCATCAACAAAAACTCCGTATAAACCCTGCTGTGCAGTTTATCGGCCGGGAATGACTTGTAAATCGAAACCGGTTCCTTGGAGCAAGGCCCTCAAAAGTTTTGCAACCAACGCTGTATAGGGTGGAAATCTATCCGCCAGCGTCCGGATCGACCAATTTTAGGGTGCCATTATTACGTATTGGCGATTGATCACTACATCGGAAAGATGCCTGGCACGAGCCAGCCGGTGGAACAATAATAACCCGCTTCAGTATACGGATTGCCGCGATTTACTTCTGCAATCCGTAATCCATTGAGAATCAAGAGATCAAATTGGGACCGTCGACAGCAATATTGCCTTTGATGCCAGAGTGAATTACCCTTGGCATCAAACAGGTGGGCAGGGAATTGATATGCGAATATTCGCTTGATCTCGGCTCTGTTTGCCGTAATATTACCATTATCCACTGGACCCACATCGTGGGTGGCTACTCCGGGCGCCTATCCCCCGGCAACCAGCTAGCTCCTGCGCGAATCTCTTTAAGATGTCGTGACAGCGAGATTCCGATTGGACTCCTCATGTCTGCGATCACCTAGTCCGCGCTGACCGGCGGCGGTTGCCGCTTTGCGTACTTTTCATACCACCTTGCGCGCGTTTCTGACGCGGGGCTCACCATACAATTCCAGAAAACGCCGCTTCGACCGTCCTCCCAGGCGTCGCCGGCATGGAGAACACACACTTGAATCGTGATTTCATTGGTACACTCAAAACCGAATGGTTCGGCAACATTAAGGGGGACGCACTTGCCGGCATCGTCGTCGCGCTTGCCCTGATCCCCGAAGCGATCGCCTTTTCCATCATCGCCGGCGTCGATCCGAAAGTTGGCCTCTATGCCTCCTTTTCCATTGCCGTGCTGATCGCCTTCGTCGGCGGTCGGCCTGGTATGATTTCCGCAGCGACCGCCGCCACGGCCGTTCTCATGGTCACGCTTGTCCGCGACCATGGCCTGCAATACCTGCTCGCCGCGACCGTGCTGGCCGGCATCCTGCAAATCGTCGCCGGCATCTTCAAGCTCGGTTATCTGATGCGATTCGTGTCGCGCTCCGTCATGACGGGCTTCGTCAACGCACTCGCTATCCTGATCTTCATGGCGCAGTTGCCCGAGCTGACCAATGTGCCGATGCTGACCTATATTCTCGTCGCGGCAGGCCTTGGCATTATCTATCTCTTTCCGTATGTCACCAAGGCCGTTCCGTCGCCGCTGGTCTGCATCGTGGTGCTGACGGCGCTGTCGATCTGGTTAGGCTTCGATGTCCGCACCGTTGGCGATATGGGCGAACTGCCTTCCACCTTGCCGATCTTCCTGATCCCGCAGATTCCTTTCAACATCGAAACGCTGCTGATTATCTTGCCGTATTCGGTGGCCGTCGCAGCCGTCGGTCTGCTGGAATCACTGATGACAGCTCAAATCGTCGATGATCTGACCGACACACCGAGCGACAAGAACCGCGAGTGCATCGGCCAGGGCGTTGCCAACACGGCAACAGGCTTCATCGGCGGCATGGCAGGCTGCGCCATGATCGGGCAATCCATCATCAACGTGAAGTCTGGCGGGCGCGGGCGTCTTTCTACCTTCTGCGCCGGCGTCTTCCTGCTGTTCATGATCCTCGTGCTTGGCGATCTGGTGCGCCAGATTCCCATGGCCGCTCTCGTCGCCATCATGATCATGGTGTCGATCGGGACCTTCTCGTGGTCCTCAATCAAGAACCTTAAAATTCACCCGCGCTCATCCTCGCTCGTCATGATCGCCACGGTCGTCGGCGTGGTCTACACCCACAATCTCGCCATCGGCGTGCTGATCGGCGTGCTGCTGTCGGCCGTCTTCTTCTCATGGAAGATTTCGCAGATTTTCCGCATCACCTCGGCGCTCTCTCTCGATGGCTCGCAGCGCACCTACACGGTTCAAGGCCAGATTTTCTTTGCATCGGCTGATGACTTCAACAAGGCGTTCGACTTCAAGGAAGCGCTCGACAAGGTGACGATTGACGTCACCCACGCCCACATCTGGGATATTTCCAGTGTCGCCGCCCTCGACATGATCGTCCTGAAGTTCCGCCGTGAAGGGGCGGACGTGGAGATTATCGGTCTGAACGAAGCGAGCGAAACCATCGTTGACAAGCTCGCAATCCACGACAAGCCCGGCGCGCTCGAACGCCTGATGGGTCACTAAGGGAGGACCGCACCATGAAAATACTCGGACTTATCGACGGCTCAACCTATGCCGAAAGCGTGTGCGATCATGCCGCCTGGATCGCCGGCAAGATCGACGCCAGCGTGGAAATCCTGCATGTCATCGGCCGTCGCGATCTCTCGACGGAGCCGGTCAATCTTAGCGGTAATATCGGCCTTGGTGCACGCACCGCACTCCTGGAGGAGCTGGCGGACCTCGACGCCCAAAAAGCCAAGGTGGCGCAGAAACGCGCCCGTCTGCTTCTCGACGGGGCCAAGGAGCGGCTTCTGGCTTCTGGCATCCAGAGCGTCGAAACCAAGCTGCGTAATGGCGATCTGGTGGAAACCGTGCTCGAATTCGAAGCTGACACGGATATCATCGTGATCGGCAAGCGTGGCGAGGGAGCCGACTTCGCCAAGGGGCATCTCGGCTCCAATCTGGAGCGGGTCGTTCGCTCTACTCACAAGGCGATCGTCATCGCCTCGCGCGCCTATAAGCCGGTCAACAAGCTGCTGATCGCCTATGACGGCGGCTCGATGGCCATGAAGACGGTCGATCAGGTTTCGCGTAGCCCAATCCTCGCCGGCCTTGACTGCAAGCTGGTGATGGCGGGCGAGGATAGTCCCGACAACCGCAAGAAGCTCGACGACGCGGCGGTGATCTTGAAAGCCGCCGGCTATGCCCCGGAAGTCGCGCTCGTGCAGGGCGCGGCCGACAAGGTGATAACCGGGATCATCGAACAGGAGGGCTACGACCTTCTGGCAATGGGGGCCTACAGCCATTCGCGGCTGCGCAGCCTGTTCATTGGCTCCACCACAACGGAGATGATCCGCTCCTGCAAGGTGCCGGTTGTCATCTTCCGCTGAGAACCGGCGGGCGGGCTCTTGCCCCGCCCTCGTTCCCGGGAGGACGCTCATGAAAACCATAGAGGACGCCGAAGTCGTTCAGGCATTCGAGCAACGCATACGGCAAGAGCTGGCCGAAACGGTTCAGCTGATCGACGAGAGCAAGGAATACCGCGCGCCCGTCGAGCTGGATCAGCAAAGTGTCGGGCGGCTATCCCGCATGGACGCCATGCAACAGCAGGCCATGGCCCAAAACCTCACGCGTCGCCGCCAACAGCGCAAGGTCGCACTTGAACGCGCCCTGTCGAGAATCCGCGATCAAGAGTTCGGCTATTGCGTCGAATGTAGCGAGCCGATCGCGGTTCGCCGGCTTGGGATCGATCCGACTTTCCAAACCTGTGTGCGATGCGCACCCTGAACCCACCATTGTTCAATGCCGATTGAGAGGAGCAATCATGTCGAGACAACAGCAGACCATTTTCCTGATCGACGGGAGCCATTATGACCGGTTGCGTTCGGTATTCGAAACCCCTTTCGATCTTAACAAGCTGGCAGAGATCGCTAATGACAGTGCAGCGATTGACCGGACGATCTATTATCGTGACATCCGAGACGACAAGGAAGAGGAACGCCAGCGTCCGCTCTTTGGCTGGCTTAAGTATAACGGCTTTTCCGTGAAAGGCCGTACTCATAGCCCCGATGAGCCGCGCGAGCGGTATGGTACGAATCTCGTTCAGCTCGCCGTCGATGCCCTTCTCCTGGCCGAATCCGGCGACCATGTGATAATACTCGCCGGCGATACCAAGCTGGAACCGCTGCTTGCGGCCATGCGGGACGACAATATCAAGGTGACGCTGATATCGACGCTCGATGCGCCGGACACCATTGCGCCGGCCCCGATCCTCACCGAGGCATCCAATACCTTTGTCGATCTGGCAACGATCATAGAGCAACTGGCCGTAGTGAAGCCCACCCATCAATAAAACGGAGAGTTGCAACATGATCAATTCGTACTGGCGCGGTGATAGTCGCCGCACTATAAGCAACGAGCTCATTCGAGCAGAAATCCCCTATCGAGAACCTCGTTCAACGCCCAGTCGCCTGCCTCGGGCGTAAATCGTATTGAAAAAGTCAGATGGTCAAAACGTACATTGATTTCACCAAAGCAAACTGGCGGCAGCTCCTGTTCGGTGCGCTTCTCATGGCGCTTTCCAGCTTTGGACAGACTTATTTCGTCGCTGTTTCTGGTTCGTACTTTCGGGAGGCTTTCGATCTAAGCGACGGCGGACTTGGGGCAACTTATGCGGCCGGCACCATTCTCAGCGCCATGACGCTCACCTGGGCAGGTCGTTTGATCGACTATACGACCGTCCGCCGCTTCACCTGGGGAGTCGCACTGATACTTGCCGCCGCCTGCATGCTCGTGGCCGTCAGCGCCAACTTCATCATGCTGGCGATAGCCTTCTATTTTCTGCGCCTTGGCGGACAGGGCTTGATGACGCACACGGCGCTGACCGCGACAGCACGGGCCTTTCCTCAAGACGCCGGCAAGGCGTTGGGCGTGATTGCGCTCGGCCTGTCGATCGCTCAGGGCCTCTTACCGATCGCCGGCGTAACGATGATGGAGCACCTTGGGTGGCGCGCTGCCTGGACGATCAATGCCGGCCTCGTCATCGCTGGTGTGGCAATTGCTCTGCTCTTCCTGCCACGCCTGGGCGACAAGGCCATCCGCAATCGCAAGGACAAGTCAACCGAGAGTTCCTCTACCGGGCCGCTGTGGCGCGATCGTCGTCTTTTGCTAACCCTTCCGGCAATGCTTGCGGGTCCCTTTATCGTGACTGGATTCTTCTTCCATCAGGCACGGCTTGCCGAACAAAAGGGATGGGATATCTCCATTGTGGCGGCCAGTTTCGCCGCCTTTGCCATGGTCCAGGCGGTCGCCTCTGTTGTGATCGGCCCGGTCATCGACAAGGTAGGACCGACGAGGTTGCTACCCGTCTTCCTGCTGCCGATAGCATTAGGAATGTTGCTCCTTGGCCTCGTCAATGTGCCGTGGATAGCGCCCGTTTATATGGTCTTTATGGCGGCCTCGATGGCTATCGGTTCCACTCTCGCAACCGCGCTCTGGGTTGATCTGTTCGGAACGATCGAGCTCGCTAGAGTTCGATCAGCGGTTGAAGCCGGGACCGTCATTGCCAGCGGCGCATCACCCATCATAATGGGCGTTCTCATCGATGCGGGTGTTCCGCTGGCCGCGCAGGCGATGGCATGCGGATTCTATACCATCGCCGCCTCGGTGATGACGCTCGCCGTCCGTCGCGGCAAATCTGGATCGGAGGAGGACGAACCTTCATAAAGTGCAACTTGGGAAGAGGCGATGGGTGGTGATGATCGAGATAAAGCATTCGGAAACGGCGGAGTTCAGCCTCAAGATTTGGGGCGCGCGCGGTAGCATACCCGTTTCTGGAAAAGAATACTGGGCCTTCGGAGGTAATACGATCTCTATCCAGATCCGGTGCGGCAAGACGGATCTCCTGTTCGATGCGGGAACCGGAATACGCAACGCAACCCGTGCCTTGCTCGCGGAGGGTGCCACCCACTTCAACTTATTTTTCTCGCATTCCCATTATGATCACATCATGGGGCTCCCGTTTTTCGAGCCGCTGTTCGATCCTTCGTTCACTGCGGACATCTGGGCAGGACACCTGCATGGGCGTATGACAGCGCGCCAGATGATCGAGGATTTCATCCGGCCGCCCTGGGTCGACGGCAAACCGACCATATGCGAAAAGCGGATAAAATTTCACGACTTCGTGCCCGGACAGACGCTTCAACCGACTAAACGCTTGTCGATTGTGACCAGAGGGTTGAAGCACCCCGGTGGTTGTGTCGGATATCGGGTTGAGTTCGGCGGGAGGAGTGTCGCACTGGTCTACGATGTCGAACATGAACCGGGCATGCTCGATCCGGTAGCCCTGGAATTAATGAGGAAGGCGGATCTTGTAGTCTACGACAGCGCCTACCTCGACGAAGAGATGGAGACTTACAGGGGATTCGGCCATTCTTCCTGGCAACAGGGCATCCGCCTGGCCAATGCATCCTGCGCGAAGAGCATCATTTTCTTCCACCACATGCCTACGAGGACCGACGCGGATCTCCTTGCAATTGAATACCAAGCGCGAGGTCTATTTCCTCGATCGTTCACGGCAAGGGAAGGAATGAAGATGGAGCTATGAGCTTCCGCCCATAGGCATCTCGGAACTCACCGCTCGAAATGATGCCTCTCATTCTTGATTTCTATGAATTCATCGGCTTGGCGGATGAGGGTGTCAGGAACGAACAATGTCGGTGCTACCCGGCTCGCAAGGAGGCTCACCCTCACGCCCATTGCCTGGATTGTTCCCATTGCGTGGATAAGATCAGCATTCAGAGTGACGAAAACTATTTCCTCTGCATTGCCCGCACATTCCATTGCACCCACCGCCAGTTGGAGTGCATTTCGTCTTTCGGACTTATATCTGTCCATATTATCATTGGAACGACTCCGCTTCGTTGCGGTCTTGAGCGTCACACCATGATAATCAAGCCAGTCGAGATAACGGCGCTTGGGAAATTCTTCGTCATCTTCGGGAACGACTGCAAAATAGTAGATCCGCGAGACAAATCTGCGCCGCTCAAAAAATGAGCGGAACTTTGTGAAGTCGATGTGCAGATCTAGAGCCGCACACATCCTGTCCAATCCGTTCGAGTCGATTAATATAATCGTTCTGTCGTTGTGAAACATGAAGTCCTCCAAAATATGAGCATGTATCAATCCATTGTGCTTTTCGGTCCTCGAGCGAGGCCATCAATATGATCTGAGAAGGAGAAGTTGCGTCTCCAATATTGGAGATCAAGCGAAGTCTAAAATGAATGTATCGAATGTGCTGTGTTGTTAACTTTGGCTGAAAAGAAACTATTCAGCACTGAGCTGTACCGATGGGATAACGCTCGTCGGAGATAATATTCTTTGGAAGTTGCAGATCACATCGGTTGAGATCCCGAAAAACTCGAATAGATTATTTATGAAGCAACAGATTTATTTCTACAGATTGATCTTTTTCCTGGCAACCCCCTTAGCTCTAATCCTATTGTTCTGCGATCTGTATTGCCATTGAGGCGGCGCGTCTCGCCGGCCGCCATTGACAAGTGGGCGACCATCCCGGAGCGGTCTCGGAGATATCTCTGTCTCCCGCAGGATATGGAATGCGCCAGCCGACCATCAAATAGTTCCTGCCGGATGACGGCCTCGTACTGCGCGCCAGTGATAGGCGGTAGGATGTTACTGTCATAGTCGCGTGCGGTATTGTTGGCATAGACCAGATCGACGAGAGGAGCGAAATAAGATCGTAGTCGGGTGTGGCCGCGCTGCTCAAAGAAAAAGGTGAACGAGTTCGTAGATTGCGGGTAATGGTATCGGAAAACACATGTTTTCCATATGCAACTGCGATCAGCAGTAATCTGGCGATCCTGAACGCCAATTTTTATATGGAAAACCCTGTCGGAATGATGCTATGCACGGATACACCGAAAATAGGGTTTTCCGTACATGCTCATCGGATATATGCGGGTCTCATCCATAGATGATCGCCAAAATGTCAACCTTCAGCGTGATGCGTTGATTGCTGCAGGCGTCGATGAGCGTCATCTTCATTCCGACAAGGCAAGCGGTGCTCGCGACAATCGTCCGGGATTGAAAACATGTCTGGCGGATTTGCGTTCCGGTGATTGTCTGATCGTCTGGAAACTTGATCGCCTCGGACGTTCGCTGCCGCATCTTTTGGCGATCATTAATGATCTCAAGAGCCGAGGCATATCTTTCCGCTCGTTAACCGAACAGATGGACACGACAACTGCTCAAGGGGAACTTTTCTTTTCGCTCTTCGGTGCTCTTGCTCAATATGAACGGTCACTCACGCAGGAAAGGGTCAATGCAGGATTGGCAGCAGCACGCCGACGAGGCCGCAAGGGTGGAAGGCCACTCGCTATTGATCCTGAAAAAATGGAACAGATTCTCGCTGCACTCAACGCCGGGAACAGCAAGGCGTCCGTCTGCCGATCATTCAACATTCCTCGATCGACACTAATCGATACATTGACCCGGGTCGGTTGGAGTGGTGCAATCACACAGGCCTGATGCTGGGTCTGTTCACGGTTCGTCCAAAGTCGCATACGATTTCGCGGTGTTCTTGTCATGGCCCCTTGTTTCGACGGTTCGCTCTTCAGCTTTCCGGACAAGAGTTTTGAGCTTTGCGAACATCATCTCGATCGGGTTGAGGTCTGGACTGTAGGGCGGCAGGAAGAAGAGGCGTGCGCCGACATCGCGGAC
>JBOHIW010000008.1:0-205132 GCA_050726055.1 Phyllobacterium sp.
GTCCTCAAATCCAGGGAAAGGGGTCTCGCCATCATTGCTGGCCTCCCCACCAGCAATGATCTTGAATCACAAAACAGCCCTGCAGGGAATCCCGAAACGATTCCATGTAACGCTGACAGACTCTAGTTCGAGGGCTTTTCAATCATCGGATATTTGACGCCAAGCTGCTCAAGGTAGGTCGGGTGTTTCGACGGGTCATAATAGTACTTCTTCATCTCAGGGCGAAACCGGGCCATGATATCGGCATTGATCTCTATCTGGGGCTTATCGTCCGCCGTAAGCACAGGCAGATATTTCTGATCTTTCTGCTGTTCCTTCTCAAAATACTCGTTCGCCTGAACCAGCAGTTCCGGTTTTGTCAGGAGATCAATCGCAGTCATTGCGATCACTTTCGAGCCGGCAACAACACCTTTATGCGCAATCGGCGTCGCCATGGACATGGCATTCGACCAATGGTGCCCTGGAAGATTTGGAATATTCGAAGGGTAGTTCACGGTGATTGTCGGCACGACCCATGACACGTCGCCTATATCGTCCGATCCGCCGCTTTCTGGTTTTGGCAGGGGATCTTCGAGGCCTTTTGCCTTCGTAGGCAAGCCATCCTCCTTGCCGCCAACCGTCTTTTGCACCGCTTTGGCGAATGCCTGATCCTCCTCGGACCACTCTGGCATTCCGACCTGTTCGATATTGGCGGAAGCGGCTGTTGCAATGGGTTTGTTGAAATGGCGCGGCGCGCCAGCGCCGATGACACGGCGGCTAACCGTTGTATCCGACATCTTGGCCGCCGCTTCCGACAGCGTGTTTGCAATCTCGAAGTTCTTGCTGATGTTCGCGAAGTCCATCTCGCGAATGAAGTACCAGACGCTGGCCTTCGACGGTACGACGTTCGGCTGATCTCCGCCATCGGGAATGACATAATGTGAGCGCTGCTCCGGCCTTAGATGCTCACGACGCATGTTCCAGGCGATATTCATCAGTTCGACGCCATCCAGCGCACTGCGGCCCAGCCATGGGCGACCGGCTGAATGGGCCGTTTCACCTTCGAACAGATATTCAACGGAAACGATTCCCGTGCCGCTCGGTTGGCCCCAACCTGTTTTCAGATCGCTTCCAACGTGAGTGAACAATACGGCATCAACATCCTTGAAGACGCCATCGCGTACCATGTAGGCCTTGCCACCCAACAACTCTTCGGCAACGCCTGGCCAGAGCATGATCGTACCCGGAATCTTATCCCGCTCCATGATCTCCTTCAGGGCAAGGGCGGCAACCACATTGACGGCCTGACCGGAATTGTGTCCTTCCCCGTGACCCGGACCTCCATCGACCAACGGCTCGCGATAGGCCACGCCAGGTTTCTGCGAGGTCTTGGGAAGCCCATCGATATCGCTCCCCAAAGCGATAACGGGTTTACCAGTTCCCCAAGTCGCGGTCCATCCGGTCGGAAGTCCAGCTACCCCGCGCTGGATGGTAAAACCATTTTTTTCCAGTATGTCGGTAATATATTTCGAGGTTTCAAATTCTTGAAACGCAAGCTCGCCAAAACTGAAGATCGAGTCCGTCATTTCCTGGGCCAGTTTCGCCCGCGCGTCGACAAGCTCAATGGACTGCTTTTTCAGATCGGCCACCTGCTCGGCCGAAAACGGCGTTTGCGCTGCGTTCTGAGTAAAAGCAGAAGTTGATGTGGCCAATAACGTTGCTAAAGCTAGGGTTGCGGTGGATTTAAGCATTAAATTTCCCTCTGAAATTTATTTATACCTAGATTTATCCCGCCTAAGCCCCAATTTTTTCTGCACCGAAATGAATAATGACAAAATTTAACTTATTAGCAACAGTAAAAATTTGAGATGAAAGAGGCTTTTTCAGAGCGTGCCGCACACATAGCATCTTTGCGCCGTTTCATGCCGCCATGGCGGAGAAACGCCGGAGAAGCGCCAAGGCAATGCGTGTTGCGATCGATTTTCTTCCACCAATGCTGTGTTCAGTTCATGCCCAGTTGGGCATAGACACGTTTTACATAGCGCCCGAACTCATCGCTGAGTTTCACTTCGAGCGTACGCGGGCTGGGCAGGTCGATCTTGAAATAATCAGCCATGCGGGCCGGTCCTGCGGTCAATACCGCGCAATGGGAGCCGAGAAAGATCGCTTCCTGGATTCCATGCGTGACGAAGACGAAAGTTTTCCGGCTTTCTTCCCATATGCGCAGCATTTCGAGGTTCATTTTTTCGCGTGTGATCGCATCGAGTGCACCGAACGGCTCGTCCATGAGAACCAGTTTCGGATCATGAATCAATGCACGAGCGATGGCAGCGCGCTGCTGCATGCCGCCTGATAGTTCAAAAGGATATTTTTCCGCGGCGTTTCCGAGGCCCACCATCTGGAGCAGGTCTCTCGCCCGCTCGCGCGCCGCCTTTTTGGGCAGGCCCAGTATCTGCGCGGGCAGGATGACATTGTCGAGAATGTTGCGCCATTTCAGCAGCAAGGGCTGCTGAAACACCATGCCGACATCGCGGCCCTCCAAGAACGACTGGCTCCCGTCGCCAATGGTGACGGTTCCGCCATTCGCCTCATGCAATCCGGCAAGGATCTTGAGAACCGTCGTCTTGCCGCAACCGGAAGGGCCGACCACGGAAAGCAGGTCGCCTTCGTTGATTTCCAGCGTCACGTCGGAAACGGCTATCGCTTCCTTTCCGCCGGTTCTGTAGACCTTGCGGACATTCTGCATCCGGATGAGCGGCATCTTTGCGCCACCGGCGGTGCTCTCGGAGATCGGCATCATGCGAGCCACCTTTCGCGATTGGCCATGACGAATGCATCGTCGTTCAAGCCCGGATGTGCGCGATAGACGCGATCGATCTCCTCCGCCTGTCCGGGAGACAGGCTTTCCGCCGGGTCCAGACACCATGTCCCTTCCAGAAGTCCCTGTCTGCGAAGCACCTCATGGCAACCAGCGATACAGCCATGAAAATTGTTGGCCACGTCGAAGAACGCTGCGTTGCAATCGGTGACACGTGCATCGAGGGCCAGAAGATCCTGAGGAACCGGCGCGCCATCGGCGGTTATCGTGTGAATGCGATCCAGCAACTCGACCGCCTGTCGGGTCCAGACCGACCAATGGCCGAGAAGTCCGCCGCGAAACCGCATGGTGATTTCCTTCCCATCGCGCGGAATGGCGAACGGCATGGTGAGGTCTGCCACGATATGATCGTCATTGCCCGTGTAAAGGGTGATGCGATCTTCCGCATGGGCAGCCACCACCCCGCGCATTACATCGAGTGTGCGGTAGCGATGGAACGGCGCAATCTTGATGGCGATTGCGTTGTCGATCGCGGCAAATTCCTGCCAGAACTCGCTGTCGAGTTCGATGCCGCCAACGGCCGTCTGCATGTAAAAGCCGATGATCGGGATTTCTGCCGCAATGGCCTTGCAATGAGCGATCAACTCTTGTCCGCAATGGCCGCGCATCGCGCCCATGCTGACCAATGCCGCATGATAGCCCAGCGAAGCAGCAAGCTTTGCCTCAGCGACTGCCATCTCCGTCTTGCCTGCAACACCTGCAACCATGACCATCGGCCGGTCCGTCCATGCCTTGGCGTCGGTGATCGCGGCGGAGAGCACAGGTTCATAAAGGCCGTTATCACGAATTGCGAATTGCGTTGTGTGAACGCCAACGGCAAGGCCACCGACGCCAGCATCGACATAATAGCGGGTCAGGGCGCGTTGGCGCTGCCGATCGAACTGGCGGGAAGCATCAAGAGCGAGCGGATGAGCGGGAATGACGGCGCCGCGCCGAAGTATGCGCAGAACATCCGCCGGTAATTCAGAGTGATGCAACCCCATTTCTCAAAACTCCTGTTGCTAGCCGAATTCCGGTCCAGCGATTGCTACGGTTCGTATATCGTCGATAGGTGTTCTCGTACGGCCCTTTCTCATTCGCAAAAACGGGCGCTGCCGCAAGAAGCCCATGGTGTTCAGCCGCTCGGCAACAAGCGTGCAGCGGTCGTTCACATCGAGAAAGACAGGCCCCGAAAGAGTGGAGATCATATCCGCGATCAGGTCGGCTCCGTCCCCGGCGTTGTTCGCGATCACCGGCCCGATCTGCGTGGCGACACGGCCATTGCGGCCGAAACCGACCGCACCGGAGTGGGAGCTAACGGCAAGGTCGGGGCGGCGGGCCGCGAAATTGGACAGGAGCGCGCGCCGGTCGGCGCCGAAAGCGGCATTGGCTTGCGCAATGGCCGCATCAGGGTTGGACCGCCGTGCCTTGCTGTTCGTGTTGCCACCGTTGCCTTGCCATCGGGTCAGGCTGAAAACCGACTCAAAGCCGAGGGCGCGATAGATGGGTTCGCCAGCGGGCGTGGCATCCAGAAACGGAACACGGTTGTCCTTTTCAAGAAACGTCACGCAGTGCTTCAGAAGGCTCGTTCCAAACCCGTTGCCGCGCCAGATCTTGCGGGTGAGAACCATGCCTATCCATGCAAGTTCGTCGCCGTAAGGCATGGTTGCGGCGGTGGCGACCAGCACGCCGTCGACTTTTATGCCGAACACGTTTCCGAGTTTGATGAAAAGCTGCCAGTCCGCCTCAACCTGGTTCCATGATGCTTCCGACGAAAGCTCCATCGCCTCGGCGAGATCATCCTCGCTCAGTTTCCGGATCGAAATGGGTTCAGTAAGCGCCATCTCTCGCCTCGAAATGCGTCGGCTTGTTGTGCGATGGCAGCTCGCGCGAAACCCAGTCCGCTGTCCACTCGATCATCTGGCCAAGCGGCACAGTGGGATAACCGAAAAGGCGGTTGGACTGGCCAGCATTTGAAAGCCATGCGCTTGTCGCTTCCGTACCCACGATATTGGGCATGCAGCCCATGAGCTTGCCGAACATTTCCGCCAGCCAGCGAATGGATATGACTTCGGGGCCGGTCACGTTGATCGGGCTTGTCGGAACAGTCGACTGCAACAGACAGCGCAGCGCGATCGCATTCGCATCGCCCTGCCAGATGACATTGGCGTGACCCATGCTGACATCGATTGGGGTGCCGTTACGCACCTTGACGGCGACATCGTGCAAAACGCCATAGCGCAAATCGATGGCATAGTTGAGCCGGAACAGGCGACCGGGCGTGCTGTAAAGGCTTGAAAAATGCTCCAGCAGCCGCTCGCGGCCGATGCAGGATTGCGCATATTCGCCCGGCGGGTCGAGCGGCGCGGTCTCATCGCTGCCCATGCTGTCGGTGGGTGCGAAAGCATAGACGCAGCCGGTGGAGAAGGCGACAATGCGTGAGTTGCGGAAGGTTTCAGCGATAATGGCCGGCATATAGGCATTGGTGGCCCAGGTCGCCGGCTGGTCGCCGCCGGAGCCAAACTTGCGCCCTGCCATAAAGATCACGTTGCGGATCTGCGGAAGTCTGGCCAAGGCATCGCGATCGAGCAGGTCGCAAGCAATTGTTTCAACGCCCTGACGGTCCAGTTCGGTGCGCGCGGCAGCATCGCTGAAGCGGGCAACGGCGACAACGCGTTTGCCGGGCGCTGCGTTGCGCGCAAGGCGAGCCAGCGACGGTCCCATCTTCCCGCCAGCGCCCAACACCATGATATCGCCGTCGAGTTTGGCCATGTCAGCGATAAGCGCCTGTGTCGGCCGGGCGATGAAATCATCCAGTTCTTCAACCCCGGCGAAACGTGCGGGGAGGGATGACGCGTCGAGAAGTGGTACGCCGTTCAGGTTCAATTCGTTATTCATGATTTTCTCGCATCTTTGGGCACAATGATATGTTCGAGGATGAGAACCAGCAGGTAGAGCAGCATGCCGATCAAGGTGATCAGCGTGACCGCCATGAACATTGCGGGCGTATCGAGAGAGGCCTGAACCTGGATCATCAGATAGGCCAGACCACGATCGGACGCGATAAACTCACCGACGACCGCACCGGCGACAGCCAGAATGGCTGCAACTTTCATGCCGGAGAAAATATAGGGCAGCGCGCCCGGCAACTGGATGTAGATGAATTTCTGCCACCGGGTTCCCCGCAATGACTTCACCAGATCAAGCAGATCCGGCTCCACTTCGCGCAGGCCGCGCACGGTTGTCAGCAGGATCGGAAAATAGCACAGCGAAAAGGTGATGAGGATATTGGTGCCGATACCATAGCTGAACCACACGATCACCAGAGGCCCAAGCGCCACTTTCGGGATCATGTTGAGCGTGATCAGCAAAGGGAAGGCAATTGTCACGAAGAGCTGTGACCAGGAAAACAGCATGGCCGTGGCAATGCCAAGCAGGGTCGCCAGCAAATATCCGCCCACGATCTCGACAGCCGTTACCCAGCTGTTGTTGAACCAGTCGTATTTCGGCATGGTGATGGTTTGAATGATGTCGCTTGGCGCGGGGAGAACGAAACGCGGAACCTCCAGCACGCGCACCACGATTTCCCACAGTGCAAGCGCAATAACATGAACGAGTACGGCGATGAGCCGACGCTGATTTGTCTTGCGTGCCTGAAGTTTCGCCATCTCGTCAGCTTCAACGGCGGGTTCGATTGCTGCGACCATTGGATATTCCCCTGATTGAACTCAGGTTAAATCGTATCGAAGCAGGTTGTCAACCAACCAGTTGGTTGATTATGCGCGAAGTGAACTGAGTATCAGGTCGATCACATGCTGCTTGCGCCGGGCCACCTGCGTCGGCGAGGCCATGTCGCGATCGAAGATGACGGACAGCGTGTTCTTGTTTGAAAAATAGAAAAACGAGAGGGCCGCGATGGAGAGGTACAAGTTTACCGGTCCGAACCGGTCATTGAAAACGCCAGCCGCCACGCCCCGCGCAAGTGTTTCCTCCACCAGTTGCACAAGAGGCGAATGCATTTGCGCTACATTCTGCGACGTTTTGAGATGTCTGGCATCCATGCGATTTTCATCGTTGATGAGCGCGATGAACTCGGGATGTTCTTCCAGATAATCAAAGGAAAAGCCGACCAGGCGGGCCATGGCTTCGTCGGGCGCAAGGTCGGAAAGATGCAGTTCCTGCTCGCGCTCGCGGATTTCCCGATACACCTCTTCCAGCGTCATGCGATAGAGGTCTGCCTTGCTGCCGAAATAATGATAGACAAGCTGCTTGTTGCAGCCGGCCTGCTGGGCGATGCGGTCGACTCGCCCCCCCTCAAAGCCATATTCGGCAAATTCCAAGAGAGCTGCGTTCAGCAGAGCCTTGGCGGTAGCAACAGGATCGCGCCGCTGCGTTGTCTCTTCCCGGGAAACCTTGTTCATCATAACTCCTTATAACCAACCAACCAGTTGATTGATAGTTGATCAGGCTTATCATTTGTGCCTATAGTTTTCCACCCTGGAGGTGTTCAAACCGTTCAAGGGTGGGAACGTCAGAAATCCAGTGGAGGAATATCCCGTGAAGCTTACCCGTCGATTCATGATGTCTGTTGCCGGAGCCGTCCTTATGATGCCGGTCTCGGCGGAGGCCGCCGATGTCAATCTGGTCCTCAACTGGGTTCCTACAGCCGACCACATGCCCTATTATTACGCCAAGCAACAAGGCTGGTACGAGGCGGAAGATATCAATCTGTCGATCGAGGCTGGCCGTGGCTCAGGCGCTGCGGCGCAACGGGTCGGTGCCGGTTTCTCGCAGATGGGTATCGCCGATATGGCGACGGTTCTTCTGGCGAAAGGTCAGGGCGCGAACTCCGTCGCCATCATGACGGTTTACACTAACTCCCCGCAGGGTTTTTACTGGCTGAAGAGCAAGGGAATCGAGAGCCCGAAGGATTTCCCAGCCCATTCCATCGGCAATCCGCCTGCCGATGCTTCGCGCATCATGTGGCCGCTTTTCGCGGAAACGGTCGGCATCGAGCCTGACTCGGTCAAATTCGTGAATGTCTCGCCGCAGGCCAAGATAGCTTCGCTGAAGAGCGGCGCGATTGATATCACGAGCGATTTCTATAATGAGCACGACCTGAAAGTGCGCGAGTTTGGCGACGATCTCGGCTTTGTTGCTTGGCGCGATATCGGCATCAATCCATACGGCAATTCAATCATCGTCAACGCGGATTTCCTCAAGGACAATGAGGACGTCGTGCGCCGCTTTGCCAAGGTAACGCAGAAAGCATTCGCCGCCTGCGTCGAGGATGAGGCCCCTTGCATGGATGCGCTCCTGTCGCAAGTATCCGGTCTGGATCGGTCCAACCAGATGGACCAGTGGAAACGCGTCAAGGAATTGATGACGGATAAAACAACGACTGAGGTTGGCCTTGGCGCCTTCGACACCGAGCGTATGCGCGCCGACTACAAAATGGTCGAAACCTATTTCGAGCTCGAAAAGCCGTTCGATATCGAAACCGTCTATACCAACAATTTTCTCGATATGGCGATCAAGATGCCGAAATAAGCTGCCTCGATTTTTGCGGGTTGCTGCTCACATGAATCCGGGGTCAGGCGATATCAACTGAACGACCTGGACGACCGGCGGCTCACGGAACGATACCTCGAACGGCCCAGGCGACATTCGCGAACGAGCGCGGACCGTCTGGCCGGCCGGCTTCGTAGGCGTCGCGCATGGCCGCGTCGGTGTGCTTCCGCTCGGCCGTGCCCAGTGAGGTGATGTATTTGCCCAGCGGCCCTTCGCCCGCGGCAATCGGCGCCCAATAGTCGTCGAAGTTCTGGTAGTCCATGCGGATCATCAGCTCGATTTCGGTTACGTCTGAAAGGCCGTGCTCGACAAAGGTCTGCTTCATTTCGCCCGGCTGCATCATCGGCTGGAAGCAATAGCGGCTGCGTAGCTGGCGACCGCCTTCGCTGAGGGCTGCCACCGTGTCGACCATCATGCGCATGCCGGGCATGCCGCCAAGATGGTCCCACACGACGGCCGCGACCACGCCGCCCGACCGCACGACGCGGCGCATTTCGGCGACTGCCTGACCGGCTTCCGGTACAAAGTGGAGCACGAGCAGCGCCAGGGCACGGTCGAACGCACCGGCATCGAAGGGCAAGGCGCAGGCATCCGCCTGGTGGATCTTTATGCGCGGATCAGTATTGCGCCGTGTCACGGCCTCAACGAAGACAGGGGAAAAGTCGATTGCCGTAATCTCGTCGAGATCCGGGGATTTGGCCAGCGCAAATGTCAGGCTGCCCGTGCCGCAGCCGACATCGAGAATCTTTTCGCCCTTGGCTATTCCCACGAAGCCGATAAACAAGGGCGCAAGCTTTTTGCTCCAGCGCCCCATGATCTGCTCATAGCCAGCCGCATCGTGAATGTTGAAGCTTGATGTCATCAACCTCTCCAAACATTGTGCGCATGATAGACCTCGACGGGGTAGTTGCCAAGGCGTCGGGCAGGCCGTCACCAATACGTGACGCATTTTAAGCCGGTCTTCGGGGTACTTTCTCTCCGGCAGTGACAGCCTGTTCTTCGACAAGCTTCAGGGTGAGCATATACTGGGCGACGAGATGCTCTTTGGCCAGTTCGATGTTGCCATCGAGTGCGGCGTCCATGATCAGGCGATGCTCCTGATTTGAATCACGCCGGGGATATGTGCCGACCATCGATATGTAACGGTAGCGTTCCGCGTGATCCATCATTTCATTGCAAAACCGGATGAGCCATGTTGAGCCGCAGGCAGCGATAAGGGCGTTGTGAAACGCCCTGTGCTTGACTTCCCACTCCGAGTTATCACCGCCCTGCGAAGGCAGGCGGATCGGAGTGCGGGACAAGTGATGATAGGAGAGGACGATATTGTCCTCCCATTCCTGCGTTCTGTTGAGGATGGATTCCTCCAGCGCCTTGCTTTCAAGCCAGCACCGCGTTGTCACGAGTTCGCGCAGATCTTCGAGCGAGATCTGCGGCACGAAAAAGCCGCGCTGATCTTTCCGGTCCACCAGATGCTCGGATGACAGACGATTCAAGGCCTCGCGAACCGGATTGGCACCAGCATCATAACGCGTGCCGATGGCATCAATCTGGAGCTTTTGGCCGGGCCTGAGATTGCCTTTCAGGATGTCCTGTCGCAATTGCTGATAGACGATCGTCGCCGTCGTTGTTTTTTCAGGT
The DNA here is from genome assembly GCA_050726055.1 of Phyllobacterium sp. GTDB lineage: Bacteria > Pseudomonadota > Alphaproteobacteria > Rhizobiales > Rhizobiaceae > Phyllobacterium. Next base: position 10,046 of record JBOHIW010000008.1, read on the forward strand.
GCGCTATCGATGGGATCTGTTTTTGTGTTCATGCGATATCCTTGGCGGCCTGTTCTGCTCAGGACGCCATTTTGTCTGTTACGCTGGCCTTGTGCCAGAATACAAGGCGCCGCTCCGCCCACACCACACTCCAGAAGACGGCCAGCCCCAACAGGCTGAGAAAAACGATCAGAGAAAAAACCCGCGGCGTGTTGAGCTGGGAAGCCGCAACGCGGATCAGTTCGCCAAAGCCCTTGCCGCCGCCGAGAAATTCTCCGGTGATAGCACCTGCCATGACGCCGACCGCGGCGATTTTCAAGCCGGTGAATATATGCGGCAGGCCAAGAGGCAGTTTCATCTTGAACAGCGTTTGCCAGCGGCTCGCGCCCATTGTCTTGAAAAGCATGCGGGCGTTTTCATCCGCAGCATGTAGACCGGCAGCCGTTCCCACGACAATGGGAAATGTTGCGATGAAGGCAGCCAGCGCAACTTTGGAGGCAATTCCGAAGCCCAGCCAGGCCAGAAACAGCGGCGCAAAGGCAACTTTCGGCATCGTGTCAATGGCCACGAGATAGGGAAGAACGGCCCGTTCTCCAAAGGCAGTTTCGCCCACAATGATGCCCAGTACAAACCCGAACACGATTGCGAAGGCGAAACCAAAAATAACTTCCTTGATCGTGATCCAGAGAGCCGGGAGCATGTAGCCACCGGTCAGGAGGTTCTTGCCAACAAAGACAATATCTTCGGCGGTTTCGCCGGGTGAGGGGAGAATGATCGGGGAGACAAAACCGAACAGGTAAATGATTTGCCAGGTCGCGATGAATGCAAGGAATATTCCCAGCATCGCTACCGATCGGGGGAGACGGTCCAGAAAGGAAACCGGTTCGGTCCAGCCCGTGTGGATAATCTCGTCGGACTCAATGGAAGAATCGCTCATATGAAAGCCCCTTTATCCAGCCTTGCGCGGATGCGTTTGACGTAAGACCCGAATTTTGGCTCGGTCATCATGTCGAGCGAACGGGGGCGAGGCAGGTCGATTTCGATAGCCTCTACAAACTGGCCCGGACGCGGGGACATGACGTAAACGATATCGGACAGGATGACCGCCTCTTGAATGGAGTGCGTCACCAGAAAGGCGGTTGCGCTCTGTTCCATGCATATTCTCTGCAATTCCATATTCATGAAATCGCGGGATAGTTCATCGAGCGCGCTGAATGGTTCGTCGAGGAGCAGGACCGCCGGTTTGGTAATCAGCATTCGGCAGATGGACGCCCGTTGCGCCATTCCGCCGGACAACTCGCTCGGCATTGCATTCTCAAAGCCCTTCAAGCCCACGAGATCAAGAAGCGCTCTTGCGTCGTCATGTTTCGCTCTCGCAGCGTCCTTTCCGTCGCGTATTTCTATCGGCAGAACGATATTCTCCAATGTGGAGCGCCAGGGAAACAGCGTTGCATGCTGAAACATCATGCCGATGTCTCGTCTGGTGCCGGTAACCGGCTTGCCTTCCAGAACGACACTGCCCTCAGTTGGCGGAACAACCCCCGCCATTATCTTGAGAAGGGTGGACTTGCCGCATCCTGAAGGACCGATCACGGATGAAAAGCTGCCCTCGGTCAGTGTAAGGTTGACCTTGTTCAGCGCGTGTATTCGCCCGTGACCATAGCTTTTGGCAACCTGCCTGAGCTCGTAAACAGATCGGCCCCGAGGGCCGACCTGCATCTGAATGGTTTCCGCTATGGCGTTCATTCGTTCCACGCCTTGACGAAGTCGTTCGTATAGGCGGCGTTCAGGTCGTCGAGCGGGGCAGACAGGGCGCCGGTCTCGACAAGGCTTTGATGCCACATCTTCCAGTGTTCCGGCGGTTGGAAACCCCATGGAGTGGATTTGTCGACCGGTGTGACGCGATTCTGGATGGCGGTGAGCAACATATCGGCAAAAGCCTTGTCTTCGCCTTCCTGAGGGTTGCCAACTGCTGCATAAGCGAGAACTTTATCGCGATTGGCCGGCTCCATGCCAAACTTTACGCCTTTGACCAAGGCGCGACCAAAGCCTTCGATAATTTCGGGGTTCTCCGTCATATAGGCCCGTGTCACCGCCCAGCCATTGCCGAAGTACGCAAGTGCAGCCTCCGGCGTGATTTCGCGCAGCGCAATGCCTTTGGACTGGATAATCGCGGAGTCGCTTACTGCTGCGGCATAGGCCGAGATTTCGTTGTTCAGGAAGGCGGCAACTGCGGTGCCTCCGTCACCAACGGCCAGAAATTCGTAATCTTTGCCTTCTTCCAGACCAGCTTCAGCCAGTATAGCGCGGGTGAAGCCGACTTCCGCGCCATCGGCGGTGCCGACACCGATGACAGCACCTTTCAGATCCTTGGGTTCCTTGACGGTGGAGTCGTCTTTGACAACCAAACCGAAAACGGACTTTGGAAAGTGATTGTAGATGAAGACAACGTCTTCCCCGCGCGCTCTGGCCCCGAGAAGCGGGCCTGGCCCCGGATTGCCGATCTGGGCCTGACCGGCAGCCATGGTTTGCAAGACCGATGCCGAGCCGTTGACGACTTCAACAGTTACGTTGAGCCCTTCATCTTTCAGATATCCCTCTCCCATAGCGACGAAGAGCGGAAAATTATTGAGCGCCGACGGATTGGGCACGACGATCGTGACATCTTTCATGTCCTGAGCATGCGCTGCCGGCTGCTGGATAAGACATGCGGCAGCGATCAATCCTGTTCGGAATACGCCTCTAAAATAAGCTCCCAGTTCCATAGTGTTTCCTTCCCATTATTGTCCGCAGTTTGCTGCTTCTTATTAAGAACATCATCAATCTACATTATTTTTGAAGTCTGTCAAAATCATAGATATTTTATGTGACAATCAGAAAATGTGTATTATAAGTCGGGAGATACAGGATTTTAGAGGAGGACTATATATGAGCAAGAACGGCTTTGTGATTGAAGCGCCTGAGCAGGCCAGTCTGGAAGTAGTCGGCGCCGCCGAGCGCTTTCCGGTGCGGCGCATCTATTGCGTGGGGCGCAACTATGTCGCTCACGTACGCGAGATGGGGGGAAACGAAGATCGCGACCCGCCGATCTTCTTCCAGAAGCCTGCCGACGCCATTGTGCTGAATGGCGGCGTTGTTCCTTACGCAACGAAAACCGCCGATTTCCATCATGAAATGGAAATGGTGATCGCGCTCAAGTCTGGCGGCTACAACATCCCGGAATCCGAGGCGCTCGGTCATATTTACGGTTATGGCGTGGCTCTGGACATGACCCGCCGGGACATTCAGGGCAATGGCAAGCCATGGGAAATTGCCAAGTCCTTCGACAATTCCTGCCCGTGCGGCCCGATAACGCCCGTCGAGAAGAGCGGTCATATTTCCTCCGGTGAAATAAAGCTCACGGTCAACGGAGAGGTGCGCCAGATCTCGGATATTGACCTGCTGATCTGGAAGATTCCCGAGATCATCGCGAACTTGTCGACCTATTTCGAACTCATGCCCGGCGACATCATCCTCACCGGCACGCCGCATGGCGTGGGGCCTGTCCGGTCTGGCGACGAGCTGGTCGGCACGATTGCCGGGCTGGAGAAGCTGACGGTCCGGATCGGCGAGCGCCTGGCATAAACAATCGCAGATTATCGCCCGGTCAGAAATCCATCGCGATCCTGATCGGGCGACCTGCTACGAGCACATCGCCATGACAGCGGTTTTCAACTTCGAGCGGCCTGACAGGGATCATATCGCGCAGCTTGCCGCGTTCTCCTGCGCAACCATCCATGAAGCGAATGGCCAGCGTGGCGCGCTCCCCCATTTTCTGAAACCGATCTCGCGGGACATGCGGCTGCATGGAACGATCATGACGGTCTGTTGTCCCGCTGGTGATAATCTGGCGCTTCACCGCGCAATCGAGGGTGCGAGCGCTGGAGATGTCCTCGTGGTCGATCATGAGGGGTCGCTCGATGACGGGCCGTTTGGCGATATCATGGCGGAGGCCTGTCTGGTGAAAGGGATCGCCGGTTTGGTGATCGACGGCTGCATTCGCGATGCCGCAACCATCAGACGCATGAATTTCCCCGTTTTCTGCCGGGGCCTTTGCATCAGGGGCACGACCAAGATACATGCTGGACGCATTGGACATCCGATCCGGCTCGGTCAGCATGTCGTTGAATCCGGCGGCGTCATTCTGGGAGACGAGGACGGGCTGGTTGTGGTTGCTCGCTGCGAAGTTCCTGAGGCGATCGAGAAATGCGCCCATCGCGAACAGACGGAAACCGGCTTGCGTCAAGCCATCCGTTCGGGAATGAGCACTATCGATCTGCTGAACTTGAAAAGGGAACTGCCTTAGCAAAGCGGGAACAGGCGGCGAGGGTGTCCTCGACCAAATAACGCTGGAAAGTCTGCGCGTGCCGGGGTTCGCATATTCCAGAGAGAACGCGTCAGTCGCGATCGTGTTTTAGTGGCTTCTATGCCGTATCGTGAAGTGCCAATCGCTCAGAAGGGCCGCCCATGCCCATGCAGCGGAGGCGCGCCGGATGAGTGGCCTCCAGAAGCCACTCGATGAAACGCGCGGCGGCGCCGGTACGAGGCGTTGTTTGCGGTGTCACGGCATAGTATGCGCCGGGGCCGAGAAATGAGACATCGAGAATCTTGTGCAGACGACGTTCGTGCAATTCCTTCTCAACGAAACATTTCGGCACGAGGGCTGCACCTACGCCAGCGATCGCGGCTTCAATGGTCATGGCAAACTGGTCGAAAACCGGCCCTCTATACGCGTGGGGGTGCTCGATCCCGGCGTGATCGAACCATTGTTGCCAAAGCATCGGCCGTGTGGATTGTTGCAGAAGCGGCATTTTCAACAGCGCCGCGATCGGATCTCCATTTGTTTTGTCGGCAAAGCCGGGACGTGCCACCGCAATGATTTGCTCCCGGCAAAGATAGGTCAGGTCGGACATCGGCCAGTCAGGCGAACCGTGATGGATCACCAGGTCAACCGGCTTTTCCTTGAAGTCAAAGGGATTGAGTTCCGTGATCAGATGCACGTTCACCGAGGGATTGGCGGTAAGGAATTCCGGCAATCGCGGGATCAGCCAACGTGTCGCGAATGTTGGCAAAACCGCTATCCGCAGCGGCAAAATGCTGCCTCCTGACGCGATGATCGAATGGGTTTCAGCCTCATAGGCGCGCAGAATGCGCCGGACCGAGATCAAATAGCGTTCGCCAAGACTGGTCAGGCTTACGCGCCCCCGCGTGCGGGCGAAAAGCACGATGCTAAGCGTGGTTTCCAACGCGCGTATCTGCTTGCTTATGGCGCTTTGGGTCAGCGAAAGCTCTGCGGCAGCGTCGGTGAAACTGCCATGCCGCGCCGCAGCCTCAAAAGCGGTCATCTCCTGTATCGAGGGCATAAAACTACGGGCAAGCGCCATGGCAAATCTGGTTCCGCATCGAAAATATCGGCCAGCCTAGCATCAATTCCTCGCGGGTTGAAATCGGTAATATTCCCGTGAAAGCAGTTTTTCGCTCTATGCGTGTTTCTCCAAAGGTCATTCCGGTTTGGCATGACCTTTGGAGATTTGTTCATTCGACAGCATTTCTCCGGGCTTCATACTTGTTGCAGAAGCGGAGCCTGTCTGAGCGTAGGCGGCCGATGCGCGAGCGATACACTGGAAGGGCCTCTATATGTTCGTAAAAAACGTGATCAACTACATCGACCATCATCACGGGCAAGCATCGCGCACCGTTCTGTCGGGCTATCCCGCGATACGCGGCGCTACGATGCGGGAGAAGGAGGCAAGCTACCTCAAGTCCATGCCATGGGTTCATGAAGCGCTACTGCGCGAGCCGCGTGGACACCGCAATCTGCTCGGCGCAATCCTTACGGATCCGGTTAGCTCTGAATCGGCCTATGGTGTGCTCTTTTTGCATCCGTCCGGCCTTTTCGACGGGTGCGGTGACAGCACGCTTTCAACAGCATCGGCCCTGATCGAGACCGGCATGGTCGAGGCGAGCGAACCGGTCACCCGTTTCCAGCTGGATACGGTGCTGGGGCCGCTCGGCATCGAAGCCGACGTGAAGGATGGCGTGGTGACGCAGGTGCGGTTCCGCAACGTGCCATCCTATCATGTAGGTGATATCGACGTGGACCTGCCGGATGGGCGCCATGTCCACGTCGAACTCGCTTTTGGCGGGCTGACATATGGCTTTATCGACGCGCAGGCACTGGGCATCGTGCTTCAGCAGTCGTCCGAGGCAGAGATCGTCGCCACCGCGCAAGCGCTATGGGCGAAAATCGGCGACACCACTGAATTGACCGATCCTGTGACGGGGCGGCCGGCGCGCATCGATCTTTTCACGTTCGTGCAGCGTGAAGAGGCGGAAAAGGGCAGCAAATATCGTGCCGCGAATGTCTATCGGCCCGGGCGTATGGGCCGCACGCCGTCAGGCACCGGCAGCAGCGCGCATATCGCCTTGCGCGTGGCGAAGGGGCTGCATGAACCGAGCGAGCCTTTTGTCCAGGAAAGCCTGCTGGGCTTACATTTTGTCGGAACGGCCGAACGCAGCAAAACTGTCAACGGTCATGATTGCGTACTGCCGAGTATCGGTGCTAAATCCTTCATGATGGGGATGGGGAGTGCCGTAATCGATCCGGAAGATCCGTTCAGGCGCGGCTTTATCGTCGAGGGCTGAGAGAGAGGGGAGATCACATCACTGCCGACCCGGAGGCAGCAAATAATCCCGTGGGCCAATCCATAAAAATACTGGGGAACATGCAATGAAACTATCGCTTCAGAATTTCCTGAAAGGTGTGCTGCTGTCGGCAGCGATGAGCCTTGCCACGCCGGTCTGGGCTCAGTCGATCACGGTCGCCATTGGCTCGGAGCCATCCACGCTCGATCCGCAGTTGCGCGACGATGGCGGGGAGCGTCAGGTCAACGACAACATCTATGAAGCGCTGATGGCCCGCACGCCGACCGGCGAAATGGTTCCGGGCCTTGCCGCGCAAGCGCCGGTACAGATCGACGCGCTGACGTGGGAGTTCAAATTGCGCCAGGGTGTAAAATTCCACAACGGGGCGCCCTTCAATGCGGATGCCGTGGTGGCCTCGGTTACCCGCGTCCTCGACCCGGCGAACAATTCCGAACAGATGGATTATTTCAAGACCATCAAGGGGGCCGAAAAGGTTGATGACCATACGGTTCGCATCCTTACCAAGGTTCCGGATCCGATCCTGCCATCGCGCATGTACTGGATGAGGATGATCGAGCCGGGCTATATCGCCAATGGCGACATAGCAGGCGCTCCGGTGGGTACCGGTCCATACAAGTTTGAAGCCTGGAATCGCGGAACCGACCTGAAGCTGGTCGCCAACGCGGATTATTGGGGCGGGGCTCCGCAGATCCAGGATGTTACTTACCGCTTCGTGACGGAACCCGGAACCCGTCTCTCCGGTTTGATTGCCGGTGAATTCGACGTCATTACGAATCTGATGCCGGAATTTACCACTTCCGTGCCGAAGTTTGCGGCGGTGAACGGGCTGGAAACCTCGGTTTTCGTGCTTGGCGCCGATAATGAGGTGACAAAGGACCCGCTGGTGCGTGAAGCGCTCAATCTTGCCATAGACCGCGAGGCCATCGCGCAAGGGCTGTTTATGGGCTACGCCTCGATCGCGAAGGGCGCTCACGTAAACCCCGCGGCCTTTGGCTTCAATGATGAACTGGAATTCTACCCTTACGATATAGAGCGCGCCCGCGCCCTGATCGAGCAGGCCGGAGCCAAAGGGAAACCCTTGCATGTCATTGGCGAATCGGGACGCTGGCTGAAGGACCGCGAGCAGATCGAAGCCGTTGCAGCCTACTGGGCCGAGACCGGCCTGTCGGTTACTGTCGAGATTCAGGAATTCTCGCAATATCTCGATAGCCTGATGGGCAACGGCCCACGGCCCGATGCAATCTTCATCGCAAACTCGAACGAATTGCTGGATGCCGACCGCGAAACTTCGTTCATCTATCACAAGGATGGGGCGGCTGCGTCAAACTCCGACGCCGAAATGGCGGCCAAGATCGACGCGGCTCGCGCCGAAATCGACGTGCCCGCCAGACAGGCGCTTTATGACGACATCCTCAAGCATGCTCATGACAAGAACTACACCGTGCCGTTATTCAACTTGCAGGATATTTACGGCATGTCGGAGCGCATGGAATGGCAGCCCCGAAAGGATGCCAAGTTCATTATATCCGAGATGAAGGTCGTCGATTGACAAGCTGGATCCGTCGCGCCCCTTTTGGGGCGCGAATGGCTTTCACCGGAAGCCGGAATATACTTAGCCGACTTTCCAGCGCAGGGTAACGATTTATGCTCGACTTCATTCTACGCCGACTGTTTCAGGGACTTCTTGTGGTCTTTGGTGTCACGCTTGCGGTTTTTCTCGCAACGCGCGTCTTCGGCGATCCCGTAGCGCTCATGCTGCCGATTACGGCATCGGCCGAACAGCGCGCTGCATTCTCCGCCCAAATCGGATTGGACCAGCCCCTGCCGGTTCAGTTCCTTGGGTTCATCCAGGATATGCTGACGCTCAATTTTGGTGACTCGATCTGGCAGCGACGCCCGGCGATCGAGGTGGTTTTCGAGCGTCTGCCCAACTCGTTGTTATTGATCGCCTGCGGCCTCGGGCTCGCGGTGGCACTGGCAGTGCCGTTGGGTGCGCTCTCGGCGCTAAAACCCGGCAGTATCTTCGATCGCATAACCATGTCGCTGGGGTTGATCGGCCTCGCCACGCCGCAGTTTTTCTTCTCGCTGCTTCTGATCCTCGTTTTCGCAGTCAATCTCCGCTGGTTGCCAACATCTGGCATGGGATCGCCTGCCCATCTGGTGCTGCCCGTTCTGGCGCTGGCGATGACGCCTTTCGCTCGTTTCGCATTGATGGTGCGCTCCACCATGATCGAGGAATTGAACCAGCAATATGTACGCACGGCACGAGCACGGGGCATCCCCCCGGCGCGAATTCTGCGGAGGCATGCGCTGCGCAATATTCTGGTGCCCTTTGTCACTCTTTCAGGCTGGGAGTTGATCGTTGCCCTCTCCGGCTACACCGTTGTTGTCGAGACCGTATTTTCCTGGCCCGGCCTTGGGATGACGGCGGTGCAAGCTATCCAGCGCGGCGACCTGTTCCTCATGCAGGCCATTGTTTTCACCATCGCCTTCGCGATCGTCTGCATCAATCTGGCGATCGACATCATCGCCAAATGCATCGATCCACGTATCGAGCTGAACTAGCGCCTTTTCGACTGACCTTCGACGAGAACTGATTGATGGCATCAATAACGACAGATACCGCACCTGATACCCGCTCTGGATCCTGGCTCACAGGCCTCCGTGCGCTTGGTCGTGAGTTGTGGCGTGACAAGCCGGCCGCGATAGGGCTGTTCGTCGTTTTCTGTATCGTCGCTATCTCGCTGCTGGCGCCTCTCATCGCACCGTATGATCCGGCGGCACAGTCGGTGCTGGCGCGGTTGAAGCCGCCGGTCTGGCACGCCAGAGGAAGCTGGGAACATCTGCTCGGCACCGACAATCTCGGCAGGGACGTGCTGTCGCGCGTGATCTGGGGCGGAAGGGTGACGCTGCTGATCGGCTTCGCAACCTGCGCCATTGCGGCGGCAATCGGCATTGCGGCTGGCCTGTGGGCGGGCTTCCTTGGCGGACGTACCGACGCCATCCTGATGCGGATCGTCGATATCCAGATATCCTTCCCCGGCATCATGTTGATTCTGCTGGTGGTCAGCGTGATCGGCCCCGGTACCATGACCATGATCATCGTCCTTTCGGTCACAAACTGGATGGTTTATGCGCGGCTGGTGCGCAGTATTGTCATGGCGACGCGACAGACCGCCTATGTTGAGGCGGCCGAAGTCATCGGCTGCAAACCGGGTCGTGTGGTTGTGCGGCAGATCCTGCCGAATCTGATTGCTCCGCTGCTGACGCTTTGCGTTCTGGAATTCACCAATATCGTGCTTGCCGAGGCTGCGGTTTCCTTTCTCGGTTTCGGCGTGCAGCCCCCGGCCACGAGTTGGGGCCTCGACGTGGCAACGGGGCGTGACTATCTCCTGATCGCATGGTGGCTGGTTACCATGCCGGGGCTCGCCATCGTGCTGATGGTGCTGTCGATGAACTTCTTCGCCAACTGGTTGCGCGTCACGACCGACCCGCAGGAGCGGGAAAAGCGCCATGCGCGCGCGCTGGCGGGCAAGGTGCGGCGGCAGTATGTTGCCCAAACGCCCGCAAGCGCGGCGGCGCCCAAACCGGTCCCCGCGAATACGCTCGAAATCCACGACCTGCATGTTGATTTTGATACGCGCGGCGGCACCGTCAAGGCATTGCAGGGCGTAAGTTGCAGCATCGGTCCCGGCGAGACGCTGGGCCTCGTTGGCGAGAGCGGCTCCGGCAAAAGCGTCACCGCCCATGCCGTGATGGGTCTGCTCGATGCGCCGGGAAGGCTATCAGGCGGTGATGTGCTCTGGCAGGGGCGTTCTCTGGTGGCGCCGGGTTCGGGGCGGTGGGGCAGGCAGGTCTGGGGTAAAGACATCGCGATGGTGTTCCAGAACCCGATGACTTCGCTTAATCCACTGATGACGATCGGCGACCAGATGGCGGAAGTGATGCAGCTTCACCTTGGGTTGAGCCGGTCGCAAGCCCTGACGCGAGCCGAGGAACTGCTGGCCGCTGTCGGCATCAGCGGGCCGCGCCGCCGGCTTTCCCAGTACCCTTACGAGTTTTCCGGTGGCATGCGCCAGCGGGTGATGATTGCCATGGGAATATCGTGCAATCCGAAATTGCTTATCGCCGATGAGCCGACCACGGCGCTTGATGTGACCATCCAGGCGCAGATCCTTGAGCTTCTTTCGGACCTGCAACGCCAGATGGGGCTGTCGATCCTGTTGATTACCCACGATATGGGTATCGTTGCGGGCCTCTGTCATCGTGTCGCGGTGATGTATTGCGGGCGTATCGTCGAGACTGGAAATGTCGATGCCATTTTCGACGCGCCCTCCCATCCTTATACCCAGGGCCTGATGCGTTCTACTCCAAGCCTGGATGCACAGGAAGAGCGTCTGGTTGCCATTGAGGGCGCGCCGCCTGGACTGATGCAAGAGAACAATGGCTGCGCTTTCAAGCCACGCTGCCCGATAGCCGAAGCACGCTGCCTGCAAAGGCCAAGCCTGCATCTTGTTCGCCCGGGCGACACGGTCGCCTGCTGGAATGCCGGGCAAAAAGCATGGCCGATACCGGGTATGGAGACAGCGCGGCTCGCACAGGAGAGCGGCACGTGATGAAACCGGATTTCCAGACGAATTTCGAAACCGAAACAAACGCGTCCGACGGTTCCCCGACGCTTTCGGTGCGAGACATGGACGTATACTACCAGCTTGGCCGGGGCGGCTTCCTGCGCAAACCGACCCGGGTACGCGCTGTGGCGGACCTCAACCTCGACATTGCTCCGGGCGAAACGCTTGGCCTGGTGGGCGAATCCGGATCGGGAAAGACCACGGTTGGCCGCGCTATCCTGCGCCGCATACCCGGAACCACGGGCGAAATTCGCCTCTGCGGTAAGGATATTTCCGGCCTTGAGGGCGAGGCCCTGAGGGCAATGCGCACCCGGATGCAACTGGTTCTGCAAGACCCGTATACCTCGCTTAACCCGCGCATGACCATTCAGGACATTGTGGCCGAACCGCTGATCGTACACGGGCTTGCCGGTTCGGTCGCGGAGGCGCGCGACGAGGTTCGTGCTCTGCTCCAACTTGTCGGCATGCCGGAAGATGCCTACCGCCGGTATCCGCATTCCTTCTCGGGAGGACAGCGCCAGCGGGTGGGCATTGCGAGAGCGCTGGCATTGCGGCCTGATCTCGTGGTAGCGGATGAGCCGGTCTCGGCGCTCGATGTTTCAGTGCGTGCACAGGTGGTGAATCTGATGCAGGATTTGCAGCGTCAGCGTGGCCTCAGCTATCTCTTCATCGCGCATGACCTGTCGATCGTGCGTCACATCTCACATCGCGTGGCGATCATGTATTCGGGCCGGATCGTAGAGATAGCCGCTTGCGACGACATCTATCAGAATGCGCATCACCCCTACACGCAAGCACTGCTGTCGGCTGTACCTGTTGCCAATCCGCATGTGCAGCGCAATCGCAAACGACATGTCCTGCCAGGCGAAACCGCCGATATCTTCAGCCTGCCGAAAGGCTGCGCCTTCCAGAACCGTTGCTCGCGCGTGGAATCGCGCTGCCGTCAGGATACGCCGGAACTGCGTTTGGTCGAGAGTGGCGGCGCGGGGCATCAGGTTGCGTGCTGGAACGGGGGGAAGTGATGGATCAGAGTTTGTTCTTCAGCCTGCCGATACTGTTTGCAGGAATAACCCTTGTCGCCGCCGGGGCAATCCAGGGCGCTACAGGCTTTGGTTTCAACATGCTGGCGGCACCGATACTGGCAGTCATCGACGCCAAGTTCGTTCCGGCGCCCATGCTGATGATGGCGATGGTCGTCAGCTTCGGGGGAATGCTGGCCGAGCGCCGGGACATCGACATGTCCGGTCTGCGCGCCGCCCTGATCGGGCGCGTTCTGGCATCGGTCGCTGCTGTGGTATTGCTGAGCCACCTCGACCAGCGCAGCTTCTCGATCATATTCGGCGTGGCGGTTTTGCTTGCCGTTCTGGTCAGTCTGACCGGGCTGCGCTTCAGTCCGACACCAATCGTTCTTCTGGTTGCAGGTTCGGTGTCGGGCTTGATGGGAACGCTGACCTCGATCGGCGCGCCGCCAATGGCCCTTGCCTTCCAGAATGCACGCGGGCCCGTGATGCGCTCCACGCTCAACAGCTTCTTCGTGGTTGGTGCGGCGATTTCGCTGTTCGCGTTGTGGTTTGCCGGTTACGTGCATGCAGCCGAGCTGTTTCTGGCCCTGACCATGTTACCCTTCGCGCTTCTCGGCTTTGTGTTTTCGGGTTGGGGAAAGTCCCTCGTGGATCGCGGTCATATGCGGATGGTCGTGTTCGCGATCTCATCGATATCGGCGATTATCCTGATTGCCCGCGCAATATAACGGAAAAGCGATAGCAGAGCCGGGGTTCCGATGAAAAGATATGAGAAGACCGGGATGCGGACCCAAAAATCCGGGACCAAACAGCCCGAGCGTGGCATGGCAGCCGCTTACGAACGCATCAAAAAAGTACAACAAGTCGAGCCACAGTCAACTTGCAGGTTGTAATTTGAGAGCTTCTTTCCGTAAGCTACTCCAACGATCTTTGTGGGTACGATTCTCTTGAGCGGGAAATTTTAAATGAACCTAGGTGCATCCCGAGGAAACCTGATTTACGTCTATGCCGTGGCCTTATCCCTGCTGGCTACTGCCTGTTCCCCCGAAAAAGAAGAAGCCGTCAATGAAGTTCGGCCCGTTCGTGTGGTCGCGGTTGAGGAACATCGGGCCGGGCAAACCATTCAGTTTGCCGGAACCGTTGAAAGCCAGATTCAGGTCGACCTCGCATTCCGGATTGGCGGTCGCGTGCTTGAGCGTTCCGTCAATGTGGGTGACAGTGTTGAAGCTGGTCAACGCATCGCTGCTCTTGACGCTTCCGACGAAGAAAACGGCCTCCGTGCGGCGGAGGCGAGTTTCGTCGCGGCCAACGGACAGCTTTCCGAAGCCCGCCTGAACTATGACAGGCAACGCCAGCTCTATCGACGTCAGGTCGTTGCCCGTGCTGCCGTTGATCGTGTTGAGCAGGCCCTGACTTCAGCGCAGGCGGCGGCGGATGCTGCGCAGGCGCAGGTCGGGATTGCGCGCAGACGTCTTGATGACACCGTCCTCTATGCCGATTCCACCGGTGTGGTAACGGCTGTCGGCATCGAACCGGGCGAAGTCACCGCCGCCGGTCGCATGGTGGTACAGTTGGCTCGCGACGATGGAAAAGATGCCGTATTCAATATTCCGGCTGCGACCATTGCCAACAGCCCGCCCGATCCAGAAGTTCTCGTAAGCCTGTCGATGTCACCGGGCGTGACCGCGCATGGCCGTGTGCGTGAAGTGGCGCCGCGCGCGGATGTATCCACGGGGACGTTTCTTGTGCGCGTCGGGCTGATCGATCCACCAGCGGAAATGCGTCTCGGTTCGACAGTCACCGGTCGGGCAACGTTCGGCGGCGCCGAAGGCATGGAGATTCCTGCAAGTGCGCTGACCCGTTCCGATGGTCAGCCTGCCGTCTGGGTCGTTGATCCTGCTACGCAGAAAGTTGCCCTTCGAACGGTTGACGTCGTGCAATTTTCTCCGGCCTCCGTGATTGTCTCCAGTGGCATTGCCGTTGGTGATCTTGTTGTAACGGCTGGTGTTCAGGCACTGCGTCCCGGGCAGGAAGTTCGTGTGCCGGGTGCCGCATCATGATAGGGCCCAATCTTTCGGCTTGGGCGATCAAGTCCAGATCCCTGACGATCTATTTCATGCTCGTTGCTATAATCGCGGGTGTGTTTGCCTTTGTCGGCCTTGGACGCGATGAGGATCCGACCTTCACCATCAAGACCATGCTGGTCACCGCCGTCTGGCCGGGGGCCACGATGGAGGAGACCCAGAACCAGTTGACCGACCGGCTGGAACGTCGTTTGCAGGAAACGACGGGGCTGGATTCCCTGCGCTCGATTACAAGGCCTGGCGTTGTAACGATCTACGTCGATCTGGATGGAACTTTTCCACCGGAAGATGTGAGTAATGTGTGGCAGGAGGTCCGCAACAGCGTCGGTGATATTCGTCACACCTTGCCTCAGGGTGTGGTCGGTCCCTTCTTCAATGATGATTTCGGGGATGTTTACGGCATCATATACGGCTTTACGGCCGATGGCTTCACGCATCGTGAATTGCGCGATTACGTCGATAATGTACGCACAGCTCTCATCAGCGACGTCCATCTGATCGAGAAGGTCGAATTCATCGGCGCTCAGAATGAAGAGATACTGATCGAACTCCAGCCCGACCGTGTCGCCTCCATGGGGTTGGACTACGGACAGGTTTTTGCGGCCGTAGCGGCGCAGAACACAGTGCGTCCTTCAGGCACGATCAATAGCGGGCTGGAAAACCTTTCGCTTCGGGTTTCCGGCTCTTTCGAGAATGAAACCGATATTCTCAATGTTCCGATCAATGCGGGTGGGCGGATGATACGCCTTGGCGATATCGCTGAAGTGCGGCGAGGGCTTGTCGATCCGCCTGAGTCGCTTTTCCGCGTCAACGGCAAGGAAGCGATCGGCCTTGGCATCTCGATGCGTGAGGGCGGTGACGTTCTCCAACTCGGCCGGGAAGTGGCCGCTTCGATCAATCGGGCCGGTGCCGAACTTCCCATCGGTATCGACACGGTGCTGGTTTCCAACCAGCCGGATGTGGTGGATGTTGCCATCGGCGATTTCACAACTTCTTTGTACCAGGCTGTCGCGATCATTCTTGTGGTGAGTTTCCTCACACTCGGCATACGGCCGGGCGCTGTTGTCGCCATTGCGATTCCTGTCACCCTCGCGACCGTTTTCCTTGTCATGCAAGTGATGGGTATCGATTTGCACCGGGTTTCGCTCGGCGCATTGATCATAGCGCTGGCCCTGCTCGTTGACGACGCGATGACGACTGTCGATGCGACTTTGCGAGGTCTTGCCAGCGGCGCCACAATGGCGGCGGCATCGACATCAGCCTATTCGAAACTGGCAGCTCCCATGCTCACGGGCACGCTGATTACCATCGCCGGTTTCGTGCCCATCGGTTTTGCCGAAAGTCAGGCCGGTGAATATACAATCTCGCTGTTTCAGGTTGTGGCAATAGCGCTGATTGCTTCATGGCTGGTTGCTGTTGTGTTTACACCGATCATCGGTTCGCTTCTGCTCAAGGCGCCGAAGCCCGATGCACCGAGTGACGATGACAGCTTTCTGGTCCGGTCCTATTCGCGCCTGCTGGGGCTCGCCATCCGCGCGCGCTGGTTGACGATTGCGCTCAGCGTCGGTCTTCTGGTTCTGGCATTCCTCGGAACAACCCGTGTTGACCGGCAGTTCTTCCCGCCATCGGACCGGAACGAACTGATCGTGGATTTCCAGTTGCCTCGCTCAAGCTCGATCTTCGCCAGTGAAGCTGCCGTTGATCGTATTGAGAAATGGCTTGGTGAAAGCAACGACGTGGATTTCTGGAGTTCCTATATCGGGCGCAATGTTATCCGCTTCTATCTGCCACTGGCCATCCTTCCGCCGAGCAACCATCATTCCCAGATCGTCGTCATGGCGAAAGACCTCGATGCGCGTGCCCGGCTGGAAGACGACCTGAAAGAATTCCTGACGGAAGCATTCCCCGAAGCCATCAGCCGTGTGAGCCCGCTGGAAATGGGCCCTCCGATCGGATGGCCCCTGCAATGGCGACTGAGCGGTCCTGATGTGGAACTGCTGCGTGACAAGGCCTTTGACCTTGCCGGAGTGATTGCCGCTCATCCGGGTTCGGACCGGGTGCACTTCGACTGGATCGAGCCGGCAAGACAGCTGCGGGTCGAGATCAACCAGGATCAGGCGCGACGTCTGGGCCTGACGAGCCAAAGCCTGTCAGCGATCTTGCAAACGGCTGTATCCGGTGCTCCGGTTACGCAATTGCGCGACGGCATCTATCTGGTCAATATCGTTGCACGGGCGCATTCGCAGGACCGTATATCCCTCGACAGTCTATCGTCGCTCCAGGTTCCTGTGCCGGGTGGACGCACGGTTGCGCTGAGCGCCTTTGCGACATTCTCGTTTGAACAGGAACAACCGCTCGTCTGGCGTCGTGACCGTGTTCCGACGCTGACAGTTCTTGCGGATGTTCGGGAAGGCACGACCCCCGAAACTGTGGTTGCCGATATCGAGGGCAAGATCAAGGAACTGTCTGCGACATTGCCGGCAGGTTACAAGATCGAACTGGGCGGAACTGCGGAAACCAGTGCCGAAAGCCAGGCTGCGGTTTTTGCGGTCATACCGTTGATGATCTTC
This sequence comes from Phyllobacterium sp., assembly GCA_050726055.1. GTDB lineage: Bacteria > Pseudomonadota > Alphaproteobacteria > Rhizobiales > Rhizobiaceae > Phyllobacterium. The sequence continues at coordinate 27,037 of JBOHIW010000008.1, forward strand.
ATCATGCTGACCCTGCTCATGATCCAGCTGCGAAGCTTCATCAAGACCAGTCTGGTTGTGATCCTTCTGCCATTGGGGTTGATTGGCGTTGTGGGCGCGCTTCTGCTTTTCGGGCGACCTCTGGGCTTCGTTGCTATCCTCGGTATCCTGGCGCTTATCGGCATGATTGCGAAGAACGCGGTCATTCTGCTGGTGCAGATTGCCGATGAGCAGGCCAGTGGGCTAGGTGTCCGCGAAGCGGTGGTGAAAGCCGCATCGGGTCGGCTTCGCCCGATCCTGCTGACAGCTATCTCGACCGTGCTTGGCCTTATACCGATTGCGCCGACCCTGTTCTGGGGGCCGATGGCCTTCGCGATCATGGGTGGGTTGCTGGTGGCGACGATGCTCACACTGATCCTGTTGCCCGTTCTCTACGTCTGCATTTATGCCCGTGGAGAACGCGACAGGAACAGTCCGCAAGGCAATATTTCAGGGGGCGTCTCTGCCTAATTTATTTCGTTTGCCGAAAACCAGGTTTCTTGGCTGGTCACGGATGTTTCACTGTCCGCCGATGGGGCTGCCCTCCCCATTCGGCTATTGTTTCGCGTTCGCATCCATTATGATCTAATCGTGCTTTCGGCGATGCAGCAGCCTTATAATGTCGGCTTCTCCTTTGGCCCCTGTCTTGGCATAGAGGCTCTTTATCTGGGAACGGATCGTTTCTTTCGAAAGTCCCGCATGTTCCGCTATCTGACCTGCCGACTTTCCGTCAACGAGGCCCGCCAAGGCGCGTGATTCTCCACGAGATAGCCGATAAGCATCGGCAAAGAGTTGTATGTCATGCCCTGCGGGTCTGGTATCGAGGCGTTCGAGGAGAACCAGCACGGATGGACCCTCGAAATACAAGGATTCCGGTGCTTTGTTTACTTGCAGCATCGTCATCTTTACTTGATGCAAATAGAGATCCACCTTAGCCGGGCCATCGTAACCGCGCTTCAACATACGTTCAAAAACGGTCTGGACATCAGCTTTCCCGAAGCGAACCCGGCGATCGGCCGTGAGCCGCAGTGGCGAGGATTCGGCCACAATCGCCTCGGCGGCTTTCGAGATCATGCGAATTCGTCGCTCTTCATTTATGACAATTGCGGCGATATCGACTGCATCCGTCAGCGAATGCAGGCCAGATGTATTTGTTTCCCGCCGTGCGGCCTCCTTGCGATAGAAGCTGAATGCGCGTCCGAGATGGGGGAAAACGGTGTTCAAAGTGCGGATAGCGCGCTTGCTTGCTTTTGGCTGTGCGCGGTTGGAGGCAATGGCCAGCGTGAACGATTGGCCGCCTGCCTTGGCTATTCTTACACCTGCAGAGTAGGCCAGCCCATTCGGAACAAGGAAGTCGTTGTAGAACTCTCCTTTGACCAGTTCTTCACGCGGGAAGAGTTCGTGGTCATTAACGGCGACTCCGATGGGCTTCATGGCAAGCGGCGGTTGCAGAGGGTTCAGTTTGCCATAGTGCGAATTATATTGAGCTGTCGCTTTGTCCTCATAACCGGAGAACAGCGCGAAACCTTCCTTGCTTGCGGTATCGTGCATGACAAGGGCTGCTTTGCCCTCCGGCAAAGTATCCGCCACTCGATCCAGAAAATGTTGCCAGGTCGATTCGCCCAGTAGAGCCGAATAAACCATGTCCCCAAGTATTTCTGCCATCTACCCGCCTTCGCCACCTTGATTCGCACAAGCAACGATGTGAATTTTCTTGAGAAAAGTCAAAAAGTTCACCCCACGGGAGGAAGACGGAAAACGCAATCTATGCTCAGTAAAGGATGGTGGACTCTGCGGGGAGTCCATCAACTTGATGGCGGGCAGGTTCGTTGGGGTTATTTGAGAGAAGATATTTTAGCGCTGTCACGCGCGCATTTGGTTCATGGATTGTTTTTCTCGCCGGCCTTTCGGCTTCATGCCGACAGGCGCCGGTGCCCTTTGCAAGGTCGAAGGACGCCAGTTTGAAATTTTAGAGCATTGATTTCCCGGGCCGGTGGGCTCGGGAAATCTCGTTATCTGCGTCCAGGAGGACGAGCGATTGATTTCGCGCGATTGCATTTGAAGAAGGATTGCCGGAGCATGCAAGACATTTCAAAAGTCACCCGTCTTACCGGCCTGAACCAGGGCATCCAAACTGGCGAAGATAATCACAGCTTTGACAGGTCGCGGACCCTTCGTGGTGGACGCATGACCAAATGGAAAGGCGAAGTCGCCAGCTATGCGCCGAATATCGCCGAGATCGCGGCGCGGCTTGCTGGCGGCGCGGCCGCCCTGTCTCTCGCATCGATGTTGACGGTGAGTGCCGCAGCGGCGGCAGACCGCTACTGGGACCCCAACGGCACCGCCGTGGGGCGTGGTGGCGCGGGCACCTGGAACCTGAGCTCCCCGCTGTGGAGCCCGAGCGGCGACGGCGTCAGCGGCCCCTATGCGGCGTGGAGCAACAGCGCCATCGACACTGCGATTTTCGGGGGCACGGCAGCCGGCACGATAACGCTTGGCTCGCCGATCTCTGTCGGCGGCATGACGTTCGAGACGGGCGGCTACACGCTGAATGGTGGCACGCTCACGCTTGGCGGCGTGACGCCGGTGATCACAACCAACGGATCGGCGACGATAAATTCGGTCATAACGGGTTCTGCCGGCCTGACCAAAGCCGGAGGGGGGGCACTAACCCTCAACGGTATCAATACGTTCACAGGTGGAATCTATCTCAATGCCGGCAGTCTCTACGCAGGCGGCGACTCTGCCCTGGGTGCCGCCGGCAATAATATTTTCACGGCGGCAGGTGTGTCGGTCGGGCTGGCGATTGGGGGTACGGGAACAAGCCGCACAATCACGATCGGAGACGGCGGCTGGCTCTCCCTGAGCGGCACCGGAGCAAGCTCCGCGCTGATTACGGGCAACGGTGGAGTCAATTTGGCTGCCGATATGACGTTGGGCAACGATGCCAGTACTTATACCGGCAGCACGAGGTTCTATGGCAAAAATGGTATCGCCAATAGCTACTTCACCTCGATCGGCAATCTCGGCGAGGCGAGCTCGCTCGGCGCACCCACGACAGTGAGCGACGGAACGATCGTCTTCAACCAGACGAGCCAGTATTCCGACAATGTCATCTACATCGGCGATGGCGACAGCTCCAACCGCAACTGGCAGCTTAGCGGGGCGGCGGCGCTCATCCGCAATCGGGGTACGGGAGCCCTTACGATCACCGGTGATATTTCCACCTCTGGCGGCAGCGGCTTCTACGCGGAAGGAGCCGATATCGGCTTGCTGGGAATCCTGAGCGGCGACAATTATAGCTTCAACGGCGATGCCAGTCGGATGATTGCCCTTGGGGGAGCCAATAGCTATACGGGCGTGACCAGCATCAACACCGTTACAGTTAGCGCTTCGGTGCTTGCGGATGGCGGAACGGCTAGTTCATTCGGTGCGGGTGCGGGTGCGGGTGCGGGTGCCATCTCGATTGGTGGCGATGGTGCTGTGAGCTATACCGGTGCCGGCGCCAGCAGCAACCGCCAGTGGGCGATCGGCGCGGGCAGCATCCTCAATGATGGCAGCGGCGCGCTGGCGCTGTCCGGTACTGTCGATCTGGGAACGGCCGCCAACGACAGCTTCACATTGGGCGGCAGCTTTACCGGGGAAAATACGCTTTCCGGCGTCATCAGCGGTGAGGGCGATCTCAAAAGCGACGGCGCGGGCACATGGGTGCTGGACGCCGCCAATACGCGTACCGGCGCCATCATTGTCGAAGGCGGGACGCTCAAGGCGGGCAGAGCCTCGGCATTCGGCGTAACGACCGGCGTCACCGTCAATGGCGGCACGCTCGACCTTGGCGGTTTCGACACGGCCTTCACCTCGCTTGCCGGCAGCGGCGGCAGCATAGAACTGGGCGGCGCGGAACTTGCGGTGAAGGGCGCGACAAGCTCGACCTTTGGCGGCAGCATTATCGGCAATGGCGACCTTCTGAAACAGGGGACCAGCACGCTGACCCTGACCGGCACCAGCACATTTACGGGCAACACGACCATCAATGGCGGCGCGATCACGCTCGATTTCGCCGATGCCGCAGCGCCGGCGAACGACATCCTGTCAGCTACATCGACGCTGAACCTTGCCGGCGGCGCGTTGAACGTCGTCGGCGCGGATGCCGAAACCAACAGCCAGACAGTCAACGGCCTGAACATTATCGCCGGCAGCAACAAGATCAGCGCCTTGTCGGGGGTGGGCGGAAGCCTGGCGCTCAATCTGGGCGGCATCACCCGCACCGGCGGCATCGTCGATTTTTCGATGAACGCCGGCACCACCATCACCACCAGCAGCACGGCCCTTGGCGGCTGGGCGACCGTCAATGGCACGGACTATGCCAAGGTGGATGCGGGCCGGATCGTGGCCCTTGACGCCAGCGACTACGCCAACAAGGACGATGCCGCGACCTGGCTCGATGGCGACATCGTCAGCGACGCGGGTGGGCCCGCGAATACGCCCTACTTCGGCACTGTTACCGGCAGCCAGCATCTCGGCGGCCTGAAATATACGGCAGCGGCCGGCGCGACGGTGGCTGTCGCAGCGGGCGAGACGCTCGGCATCGACGGCACCATCATCGTTGCCGACACCGTCGGCACCGCCAACCAGCGGATCACTGGAGGGCAGATCACCGGCGGCGCCGGCGGCGGTGTACTCGGCCTTCAGCACAATGGCGGTGGCAATTTCACCATCGAATCCGCCATCGTTGACAACAGCGGCGCGACAGGCTTCACCAAGGCTGGAAGCGGCTATGCAACGCTGAGCGGCGCCAGCACCTACACCGGCGTGACGACGCTGAGCGGCGGCACGCTGGCGATCAATTCGGTCGCCAATGCAGGCACAGCCAGCGCCATCGGTGCAGCCACAACCGATGCCTCCAATCTCGTGCTTGAAAGCGGCGTGCTGACCTACGTCGGCGCCACGGCATCTACCGACCGCGGTTTCACGCTGGTCAATGGCGGGCCGTCGCGTACCATCGAAGTGGCATTGGCGGGAACCAATGTCACCTTCTCCGGCCTCGTCACCAGTGCGGATGATGCCGGCTTCATCAAGACCGGCCCCGGCACGCTGACACTGGCAAATGACAGCAACGACTATATCGGCGTCACCACGGTTAATGGCGGCACGCTTGCGGTGAACACGCTGGCCGATGGCGGGCAGGTCAGCGGTATCGGCAAGTCGAGCAGCGACGCGGCCAACCTGGTGTTGGGTGCCGGCGGGCGGCTGCGCTATACCGGTGGAACAGCCAGTATCGACCGTGGCTTCACCGTTAATTACGCGAGCGGTCGTATCGACGTTTCGTCCGCGGCCACCACGCTGACTATTTCCGGCACCGCGACAGGTACAGGCGCTCTGCAGAAGGAAGGCGCCGGCACGCTGGTGCTGTCCGGCGCCAACACCTACACCGGCAATACGCTCGTTTCGGGAGGCACGCTGCGCGCCGGTTCGTCACAGGCCTTCGGAAGCAATACGTCAATGATGACGGTCGATGCCCTTGGTACGCTCGACCTTGGCGGCTTTGACATCACCGTCGGCGGCCTGCTTGGCGCTGGCCTTGTTGACCTTGGCGGCAATACACTGACCTCAAGCGGCCTGTCGGCCAACGGCTTCACCGGCAGGATTACCGGCACCGGCGGTTTTACCCGCACCGGGACCTGGACGCAGACGCTGTCCGGTTGCAACAATGACTATACCGGCAAGACAACGGTTTCCGGCGGCGGCACGCTGTCGGTCGATTGCCTCGCCGATGGCGGTGTTGCCAGCGGCATCGGTGCGTCAAGCGCGGATTCGGCCAATCTCGTGCTGACCGGCGGCGTGCTTAATTATACCGGCAATACCGTCACGACCAATCGTGGGTTTACGCTGCAAGGCGGCACGGGCGCCATCGGCGTAAACAACGCCGCGACGACGCTAACGTTCACCGGGCAGGTCGTCGGTGGCGGGTCTCTGCGCAAGGACGGGCTGGGCACGCTGATCCTCACCGCCGACAACACCTATACGGGCGCCACGCGCGTCACCGGCGGTATCTTGCGGGCGGGATCGTCGAGTGCGTTCGGCGGCGGCGACATGACCCTGGACAACACCGCCAGCGTGGCGCTCGACCTGAATGGCTTCGATACGAGCGTTTCGAACCTTTTTAACGGCGGAACTACCGGCGGCAATATCGAACTGGGCGGGGCGACGCTGACCATTTCGGCCGGCAATTTCTCCAACACGTCATACTATGCGGGCGCCATCAGCGGTATCGGCAGCCTTGTCAAGAACGGTGGCGGGATCCAAAGGCTGACAGGCTGCGCCAGCAGCTATAGCGGCAGCACGACTATCAATGGCGGCTACCTGGAAGTCGCGTGCCTTGGCGATGGCGGCATTGCCAGTTCGATCGGCATGTCCAGTGCCGACGCCAGCAACCTCGTCATCAATGGCGGCGCGTTCCGCTATATCGGTTCCGGCGGCAGCACGAACCGCCAGTTCACGCTAGGCGCGTCTGGCGGAAATTCGCTCGAATCCTGGGGAACGGGCGCGATCAATTTTACCAGCAATGCGGCCGTCACTTTCGCCGCGGCCAACACCGCGCAGACGCTGACGCTTGCCGGCACCAACACCGGCGACAACAAGCTGGGCGCGCAACTCATCAACAACGGAACCGGCGAGACCTCGCTCACCAAGTCCGGCACCGGCACCTGGATCCTGACCAACGAGAACAGCACCTATACGGGCGTCACCAGGATCAACGGCGGTGTGCTGGGCGTGGACAAGCTGGCCGATGGCGGCTTGGCCTCCAGCCTTGGCGCATCATCCGCCGATGCGTCAAACCTCATCATCGGCAATGGCTCGACATTGCGTTACACCGGTACGGGGGACACCACCAATCGCCTGTTCACGCTTTCGGCCGGCACGACCTTCATCGAATCGTCCGGCACCGGCGCCATCGTCTTCACCGATACCGGCCCGGTGACATTGGCCGGCAACAACCAGGCGCGCACCGTCGCGCTTGGCGGCACCAATGCCGGCGACAACACGCTGGCCGGCTCGGTCAGTGATGCCGGCACCGGCAAGACTATTCTTGCCAAGAACGATGCCGGCACCTGGGTGTTGACCGGCAACAACACTTATACCGGCAACACGGTCGTAAACGACGGTATCCTGAAGATTGGCGCAGGCGGCACCACCGGCTCGATCACCAGCGACGTGATCGTGACGGGCATGGGGGCCTTGGGCTTCAACCGTGCCGATAGTTATACCTATGGCGGCGTGATCTCCGGGACGGGCATTGTGGGCCAGATCGGCTCCGGCACCACCATCCTGACCGGCAACAACAGCTATACCGGCTATACGACCGTCAATGCGGGCACGCTGCTGGTCAATGGCGACCAGTCGGCTGCGACCGGGACCACGGGCGTGTCTTCGGGTGCCACGCTGGGCGGCACCGGCACGATCGGCGGCACTGTGGCCGTTGCAGACGGTATCCTGTCGCCGGGCAGCAATGGTGCTGGCACATTGACGATCAATGGCGATCTGATTTTCAGCTCAGGCTCCATTCTGTCCATGCAGTTCGGGCAGGCTGGCACCGCCGGCGGCGCACTCAACGATCTGATTACCGTCAAAGGCGATCTGACGCTTGACGGCACGCTGGATGTGGCAGAGACGGCAGGCGGCAGCTTTGGCCCCGGCATTTATCGCATCATCGATTATACCGGCACTCTGATCGACAGTGGGCTGAATGTCGGCATGCTGCCAAGCGGCAGCGGCGCAATCCAGACCTCGATTTCGGGGCAAGTCAATCTGCTTGCGGGCGGCGACAATTTCAGCTTCTGGGACGGCGATGCGGGTCCGAAGTTCAATGGCGCCATTGATGGCGGCAACGGCGTCTGGCAAAACAGCACGGGCAACAACAACTGGACCGAGGCCACAGGCAATATCAATGCTGCCTATTCTGACGGCACGTTTGCCATTTTTGCAGGTACCGGCGGTACGGTTACGATCGACAACAACCTTGGCCAGGTGACGGCCGAAGGCATGCAGTTTGCCGCCAATGGTTATGTGATAAATGACGGCGCACTCGAGCTGGTAGGCCCGCAATCCACCATTCGCGTTGGCGATGGTACGACGGTTGGCGCGGCCTACACTGCCACCATCAATTCTGTACTCACTGGCAACACCCAGCTTGAAAAGACGGATGCAGGCACACTCGTGCTGACCGGTGCGAACACCTATACCGGCGGTACGGCGATCAATGGCGGCACGCTCCGCATATCGAGCGATGCCAATCTGGGTGCAGCGGCCGGGGGCCTGAGCTTCAATGGCGGCACGTTGAACACAACGACGACCATGACCAGCAACAGAGCTGTGACGCTGGCAGGGGCGGGCACTTTCCTCACCGACCCCACCGTGGACCTGACGCTTTCGGGTGGAATTTTCGGCGCCGGGTCGCTGACCAAGGCTGGGTCGGGCAAACTGATCCTCACGGGCGATGACAGCCATACCGGCGGCACGACGATTGCCAGCGGCACGCTCCAGATCGGCAATGGCGGCACAACGGGCAGTATCATTGGCGATATTGCCAATAATGGCGCGCTAATCTTCAACCGCTCGGATGCGCCTGCCTATGCAGGTTCTGTTTCCGGCACGGGCACGCTGACCAAGAACGGTTCGGGCGCGCTGACCATGACCGGCAACAGCACCTATACAGGTGTGACTGCGGTCAATGCTGGTCAGCTTGTGCTGGAAGGCGGCGGCCAGATCAGCGGCACTTCGAGCCTCACCGTTAGCAATGGCGGGCAGATGATCGTTGACGGGGCCGGATCGGCCTTGAAGACCGGGGCAGGGCTTTCGCAGATCGCCTCCACCGGTTCCGGAACATTGACGGTGCGCAATGGCGGCACGGCATCCTTTGCCGATTTCAATAGCGCAAACGGCCTCGGCACGACCGGGACGATCAACGTCATCGGCGCCGGTTCTGTGGTGACGCAAAGCGGACAGGCTTCGTTTGGCCGCGGTGGCACGGCGACGGTCAATATCCTTGATGGCGGCAGGATGGAATCCTCTGGCGTCACGCTCGTCGGCGGGCAGTTCCCGACACAAAGCACGGGCATCGTCACGGTTTCCGGTGCGGGATCGGCGTGGGACCTTGCCGGCGATCTGGGCCTGCGGCGCGGCAGCCTGACCATTTCCGATGGCGGCGTCGTGACTGCCGCATCGTCCGTTGTCGGCTATTATGCCGGCACGGGGCCGGGCACGCCTACGGCGGACCTGCTTGTCACAGGCGCGGGATCGCGTTTCGATGTGGCCGGTGCGTTATCCATCACCAACACCAACTCGCCCGTCTCGCGCGGCTCCATCACCATCGCCGACGGTGGCGTGATCAAAGCCGGTTCGCTGGCCATGGGGCCAGGCAATGCGGCGCTCAATATCGGTGGCGTCGAAGGCGGCGCGGCCGCCCATGCGGGCACGCTGGATGCGGCGGCGGTCACGATGACCGCATCCAGCAACCGTATCAACTTCAACCATGACAGTGCTGGTTATATTTTCGGCGCGGCGATTTCGGGTGCGGGCTATGTTCACCACACGGGCAGCGGCGAAACCGTGCTGACCGGCAATAACAGCTATGCCGGGTTCACAACGGTCAGTTCCGGCAGCCTCTATATCAATGGCGACCAAACCGGCGCGACAGCCCTGACCGATGTGCATGCAGGTGCAACCCTGGGCGGCAGTGGCACTATTGGCGGCATTGCCATCGTGAACGGTCAACTCAATCCTGGCGGATTGGGCAACGCGCCTGGCACGCTGACCATCAATGGTAATCTACTCCTCGGGACCGGCTCGACACAGAATTTCAGCTTCGGCCAGGCCAATGTGCCGGGTGGCCCGTTGAACGATCTCGTCAATGTCGGTGGTGATCTGACGCTTGCCGGTACGTTCAATGTCGATGTGAGCGCGGGCGGAGCGATGGACCCCGGCGTCTATCGCGTCTTCAACTATGTTGGCGCGCTCAACAATGGCGGCTGGACGGTCAACCTTCCGTCACCTGATTTCTATGTCCAGACCTCGATCGATCATCAGGTCAATCTGGTCAACACGGCCGGCATGGCGCTGCGCTTCTGGGATGGCGATGCTGGCGGCAAGAACGATGGCATCATCGACGGCGGTGACGGCATCTGGCAGGCTTTCGGCACAGCGCCCGATTATGGCTATGACAACTGGACTGAAGACGGCAGCATCAATGCGCCGTTCCAGGATGCGGCTTTTGCCGTGTTCGCGGGTGCTTCCGGTACGGTCACCGTCGATGACAGCAAGGGAGCGATCAACGTCTCCGGCATGCAGTTCATCACCGATGGTTATCTGGTGACGGGCGATGCAATCACTCTGGTTGGCGCATCCGGCTCGGTGATCCGTGTCGGCGATGGCACGACCGGCGGCAAGGACACGGTTGCCACGATTGACGCTGAAATTGCAGGCTCGTCCCAGCTCGTCAAATCCGACATGGGCACGCTCATCCTGACTGGCGCCAACAGCTATACCGGCGGCACGAAGCTGACCGGCGGCACACTGCAGGTGGCTGAGGATACAGCACTTGGCGATCTGGCTGGCGGGCTTGTCTTTGACGGCGGCACACTCAATACCACGGCAGACATGATCACCGACCGCACGGTCGCGGTTACGAGCGCGGGCACGCTGCGCACCAATGCAGGCGCGACGCTCACGCTCAATGGGACGATTTCGGGTGCTGGCACGTTCACGAAGGACGGGGCTGGCAGGCTTGAACTGACTTCGGACAACAGCGCCTATACCGGTGCTGCCAGCATTGTCGGCGGTACGCTCACAGTTGGCAATGTGCTGGGCGGCAGCATGAATGTCGGCATTGACGGACGGCTGGAAGGCGCAGGCACGGTTGGAGCGACAACCAATGCCGGTGTTATCTCCGCCGGTCTGGACGGCGTCGGCACATTGACCGTCAACGGAAATTACACCGGCAATGACGGCAGGCTCGAAATTGCTACCGTGCTCGGTAACGACGCTTCAGTCACCAGCCGCCTTGCCGTCACTGGCGACACGGCAGGCACAACGACCGTTGGCGTTACCAACCGTGGCGGGCTTGGCGCGCAGACGGTGGAAGGCATCAAGATCATTGATGTCGGCGGCGCGTCGAACGGCACATTCTCGCTTGCTGGCGACTATCTGTTCAATGGCGAGCAGTCGGTGGTGGCCGGTGCCTATGGTTACAGGCTTTACAAGGGCAGCGTTTCCGCTCCCGCTGACGGTGACTGGTATCTGCGCTCGTCTCTGCTTGATCCGAAGGATCCGACTGATCCAACCGATCCTGACAAGCCGCTCTATCAGCCCGGCGTGCCGATTTACGAGAGCTATGCAGGTTCCCTGCAACAGTTGAACAAGCTGGGCACCTTGCAGCAACGCGTCGGCAATCGTGCATGGGCACCGCGTGCGGATAGCGCCAAACAGGATAGGCTGGAGCAAAACACGGTCGGGAACAATGGCGTGTGGGCGCGTATCGAGGCAGCACACGCGAAGTTCACGCCGGAGATGTCCACAAGCGCGGCGGATTATGATGCCAGGACGTGGAAGCTTCAGAGCGGTGTTGACGGCGTGCTGCTGGAAAATGGGGTTGGAAGTTTCATCGGCGGCGTGTTCGCGCAATATGGTACGGTTTCTTCCGACGTCTGGTCACCTTACGGCGCAGGCAGCGTAGACACAACCGGTGCCGGTGTTGGTGCGACGCTGACCTGGTATGGTGACAGTGGCCTCTATGTTGACGCGCAGGCGCAGCTTGTCTGGTACGACAGTGATCTGCATTCCGCCACAGCAGGAAAGCAACTGGTCTCCGGTAACAACGGCGTCGGCTATGGCCTCAGCCTTGAAGCGGGGCAGCGCATCGCTGTGAGCGGCAACTGGTCGCTGACACCGCAGGCACAGCTAGCCTATTCATCGGTATCGGTTGATGATTTCACCGATGTCTTTGGCGCGCGCATCTCTTTGGACCGGAGCGAGAGCCTGATCGGTCGCTTTGGCGTCGCAGTCAATCACGATGTTGAATGGCTGGATGAGAATGGGCGTCTGAGCCGGGCGCATCTTTATGGTATCGCCAACTTGTCCTACGATTTCTTAGGGAAATCGGAAACCGACGTTGCCGGGATCGGCTTCGCAAGCCGCGACGATCGTCTCTATGGCGGTGTTGGTCTTGGCGGATCCTTCAACTGGGCAAATGACAAGTACACGCTTTATGGCGAAGCGCGATTGAATGGGAGCCTAGAAGATATTGATGACAGTAACGCTGTCGGCGGTACCGTTGGTTTCCGTATGCAGTGGTAGTGTCTTCTTGTAGGCAACATCAATCGCCTGTGCGGTTGAAGCATTTTCTTCCTTGAGCCGCGCCGGAAAGCGCGGCTCATCGGGCCGATGTTCTCCTGACAATCGAGTTCGTGAATATAATGAAGAAGCCGGGAATTGCCTGGCTTCTGCCGCTTGCACTGGTCAGTATGCTGCCCGCCACCGCTGCAATCGTTCGTTTCCTCAAGTTTTTGCAACGGGGCCGCTCGTGATGAACAATTGGTCTGCACTCTGGAACCTTCACGCATAGCCGGATAGAAGGAACGGGTACAGAGGAGCGAGAAATGGCTGACAAGACCGATGAGCTTGACAAGGAGAAAGAACAGCGTGCTCCCCGAAGCCAGACGTTGTTGCGCGGGCTTGAGATCATCGATGCCGTCGCCGAGCGCTCTGCCACGATCCAGGAAATCGCTGCCATTACCGGGCTCACTTACAGCACCGTGCACCGCATCGTGTCGGTACTGCTTGAACGTCGCTACCTCAAGGCCGACAATGCGCGCGAATTCGGACTGGGCCCACGGCTGATCGAATTGGGGTTCGCCGCCTATTCGCGCACGGATCTTGTCCGTATAGCGCGGCCATGGCTTGAAGATCTGTCTCGCCAAACGCGCGATACCGTCCATCTCGCACAGCGGGATGGTTGGGAGGTTGCTTATCTCGACAAGTTGAGCGGCTCACGCCCGGTCGAAATCAGCTCGCGCATCGGCGGGCGTAAACCGATTATTTCCACCGGTGTCGGCAAGGCACTCATATTGGACGAATCGGAAACGGCACTGTCACGGCTCTACCAGCGTGACCATCATCTGCTTCCTGACGATATGTCGGAGGCTGCCTGGCTGGAACAGATGGCCACCTATCGTACCGGTGGCTTCGCCTACGATCTGGGAGAAGACTCCCCCACGATCCGCTGCGTGGCGGTTCCCCTTCGCGATGCCACGGGCCGGATCGTTGCAGCGATATCGGTTTCTTCCACGCTTGAATATATGCAGCCCGCACGCATGCACGAACTTATCCCTGACGTGCAGCGCGTGGCGCGCGCCATCTCGACGGAACTTGGCGCCCGGACGGGTTGAGGCGGGCAGGGTTACCCGGCCAAATCGTATCAGAGAACCTTGCCGGGGTTGAGGATTCCCTTTGGGTCGATGTTCCTCTTCAACTGGCGCAGCATGGCCAGCTCACTTTCAGAACGGCTATGGGCCAGCCAGGGTTTTTTGTGCAAGCCGATACCGTGTTCGGCCGAAACGGAACCGCCATAGGAGCGAATGATGTCGTAGACCGTTTTCTCAATGTGATGGCCGGTCGGATCGACGTCCGTGATGGGGCCGGCGGCGAGATGGATATTGCTGTCGCCTGCGTGCCCAAAGAAAACCACTTGCAATGCCGGGAAAGCTTCCGCCAACGCCGCGCGGATCTCTTCTACACAGGCACCGATACGCGAGAGCGGCACTGAAACATCAAAGGCAATCGTGGGTGCGCGATGGGACAGGATCTCGGCAATGCCATCGCGCAGCGACCAGAACGCCTCAACCTCGCGCTGTGACTGCGCCACCGCCGCATCGACGATCAGCCCCGCCTCGAAAGCCGATTCGAGCATGGCCTCGAAAACCGGGCGCTCGGCATCCGGGTCCGCACCCTGCATCTCAACCAGCACATAAACGTCATGATCCGGCGCAATCGGCGCACGCTGCCCGGTTACGTCGAGAACGGCACGATAATAGTCGTTCCACATCAGCTCGAATGCAGTAACCCGGCCTGACAACGCGCCTTGCGCGTGGCGGAGTAGCGCGGCGGCGGAATCGAAATCCGGCACGGCCACCAGAGCGGCATTGGCTCCAGCTACACCCGGATGCAGTTTTAGCACAACCCGGGTGATGACGCCGAGCGTGCCCTCAGAGCCGATGAAAAGATGCTTCAGGTCCAGCGCCGCGTTATTCTTTGGCATGCGGTTCATCATCGGCAGAATGGTGCCGTCGGCCAATACCACTTCGAGACCCAGTACCAGATCGCGCGCCATGCCGTAGCGAATTACCCTGTTGCCTCCGGCATTGGTGGCGACGTTGCCTCCGATCTGGCAGGAGCCGCGTGCTCCGAGATCGAGCGGGAATGACAAGCCTGCATCGAGCGCCGCTTCCTGAATGCGCTGCAAGATACATCCCGCGCCAACCACCATCAGGCCGGATGCCAGGTCGATCTCCTCGATCTGGTCAATCCCCGCCAGAGACAGCAGTACCGCGCCTTCCGACGGCACGGCGCCACCCGCCAGACCCGATCGGCCACCCTGCGGCACGACCGGCGTATCATAGGCATGGCAAAGCCGCATGACCGCGGCCACGGCCTCTGTGTCGCGAGGTGCCAGGAGCGCCAGCGGCTTGCCGCCGCGCTCTTCGCTCCAATCGCGCAACGCGGCTTCAGGCACCTCATCGCCGACTTTGATATTGGATGCGCCAACGGCGCGTTCGAGCGCTTTAACCAAACCCGCAGTTGATTGTTCAACGTGCATGGAAATCTCCCAGACTATCTATTTGGCTCGTAACTGGCTCAATTTCTCACATATTGCAAATTAGTTTTACTATTTGACAACAAAAACCGGTTCTGATTATCTCCGGCGTGCTGGGGTAGGAGCGGAGGCAATCGTCTGCGTGTGGGTCCGTGAGGAAGCCCGGTACAGAGCTAGAACAGGAAGCCGGTCGCGGTTTCCGCATTACCAGGGAGGACAGAAATGTCGCTTTTCAAAACCGCGCAAACGCTGCGTACAGGTCTCATCGCCGCCTTTGCAACGGCTGCATTCTTCACCGCGGGCGCAAAGGCCGAGCCGGAGATCACCTTCCGTGCTGCTCATGCTTCGACGCCAAGCTCGACCGGCCACAAGGCCTTCGAATTCCTCGACAAGGAACTTCGCGAGAAAACCGACGGCCGTATCGGCCTTGAGATCTTTCCTAACTCGCAGCTTGGGGGCGAGCGCGAGCTGGTCGAGAATATCCAGTTCGGCAATGTCGATCTGACATTCGTTTCTTCGGCGCCTGTCGCCTCGTTCGCTCCGCAGTTCTTCGCCTTCGACATTCCGTTCCTGTTCAAGGATCGCACGCAGGCCTATGCTGCGCTCGATAGCGAAGTCGGGAAGGAGATTCTCGCCTCGCTCGACAGTGTGGGCATGGTTGGTCTCGGTTATTGGGAAAACGGCTTTCGCCAGCTGACCAACGCCAAGAAGGAAATCCGCACCCCTGCCGACCTCTCCGGCATGAAGATGCGTACGATGGAAAACGAGGTGCATATCGCGACCTGGCGCGCCGAGGGCGCGAATCCTGCCCCGCTGGCATTCAACGAACTGTTCAC
The DNA here is from genome assembly GCA_050726055.1 of Phyllobacterium sp. GTDB lineage: Bacteria > Pseudomonadota > Alphaproteobacteria > Rhizobiales > Rhizobiaceae > Phyllobacterium. The sequence goes on from JBOHIW010000008.1 coordinate 42,757, forward strand.
TGCGTTGCAGCAAGGCACTTTCGACGCACAGGAAGGCCCGATCAACCTGTTCTACGATATGAAGTTCAACGAGGTGCAGAAATACATCTCGAAGACCAATCACATCTATTCGCCCTGGCCTCTGCTTGCCAACCCTGAGAAGCTGGCTGGCTTGAGCGCGGAAGATCGCGCCATCTTCGACGCAGCCGTGAAGGCGGCGACCGATTACCAGCGCCAGCTGGCAAAGGATGCCGACGACAATGCTGAAGCGGCAATGACGGATGTGACGTTCACGGCCCTCGAGGACGCTGAACTCGCTCAATTCGTCGAGAAAGCTGCACCTATCGTCGATCTGGTCAAGCAAAAGGCAGGTGCGGATCTGGTCGACCGCCTGCTTGTAGCCGCAGGCAACTGATATGTGACGCCCGGCTCCGTGCCGGGCGCTTTTTTCCAGCCGGACAAACACTTGCAGGAGGCGCCCGGGGCCGACCCCCGCCGGGCGCAGGAGGAACTCATGCTCAAGCTTATCGATGAGCATTTCGAGGAGGCGATTGTCGTTGCCCTGATGGCAATGATGTCGATCCTCATCGGAGTGCAGATCTTCATGCGCTACGTGATGGGAGCGTCGCTTTCCTGGTCTGAAGAACTGGCGCGCTACTTCTTCATCTGGATGACCTATATCGGCATCGCATATGCGGTGCGCAAGGATGCCCATATCCGCGTGACCATGGGTACGGATCTGCTTTCAAAGACCGGACAGGCCTATGTTCGCGTGCTGACACATCTGATCTTCGGCGCTTTCGCGCTCTTCGTGATGTACCAGGGCTGGTTCATGGTGGAGAAGACCTTCCGCTTCGGCCAGAAATCTGCATCGCTGGGCATCCCCATGGGTATTATCTACCTCGCTCCTTTCACCGGCTTCCTGCTGGTGGTTCTTCGTATCGTTCAGGCTGTCGTCCTTGACCTGCGCGCGCTCGGGAAAGGGGCTGCCCAATGATCTCGCTGATCCTCTTCGGGCTTCTCGCGGTCCTTCTGCTGATCTCGGTTCCAATCGCCGTTTCGCTTGGCATCGCCTCGACGGTGGCCCTGCTGGTTTCCGGCAAGGTCTCCGGCTCCTACGTGCCGCAGGGCCTCGTGACGTCTATCGACAGCTTTCCGCTCATGGCTGTTCCATTCTTCATTCTCGCAGGCGATCTGATGGGCCAGGGCGGCCTGTCGCAGCGTCTTATCAATGTCGGCCGCATGTTCTTTGGCCGCTACACAGGCGGTATGGCGATCATCGCGGTTGTCACCTGCATCTTCTTCGCCGCTATATCCGGCTCGGGCCCCGCGACGGTTGCGGCGGTGGGCACGATCCTGCTGCCAGCCATGGCCAAGGACGGTTACCGTCCAAGTTTCTCCTCCGGACTTGTTGCCTGCTCCGGCTCGCTCGGCGTCATCATTCCGCCATCCATCCCGATGGTCATCTATGCGACCTCGGCCAATGTCTCTGTCTCGAAGATGTTCATGGGTGGCGTCGTGCCGGGTCTTCTGATCGGTTTTGCCCTTATTGGCTATGCCTGGTGGCAGTCCAGGAAGGACGGCCAGGACCCGGGTGACTATCGACCCTCGATGCGCGAGATGCTGGCCGTGCTGAACGATGCCAAATGGGCGCTGCTGGTGCCGGTCATTATCCTCGGCGGCATCTATGGCGGCGTCTTTACCCCCACCGAAGCCGCCGCAGTGGGCGTGATCTACGGTTTCGTTGTCGGCGCTTTCATTTACAGGGAGCTGAAACTCAAGGATCTCTACAAGATTTTCGCAGGCTCGGCGCTGACCTCAGCCACCATCATGCTCATCGTCGGCACGGCCACGATCTTTGGCCGGGCGCTGGCGATCGAGGGCGTGCCCGTCATGCTGGCCAACGCCATCACCTCGACGGTGGACCAGGCCTGGCTGCTGCTTCTGGCGATCAATGTGATCCTCCTGATTGTCGGCACTTTCATGGAAACAATTGCTGCCATCATCATCCTGACGCCGATCCTGCTGCCACTGGTTACAGCGCTGGGCGTCAACGCAGAGCACTTCGGCATCGTGATGATCGTCAATCTGGCAATCGGCATGATCACACCGCCAGTCGGCGTGAATCTTTTCGTCGCCTCACGGGTCTCGGGCCAGCCTCTGGAAATGGTCGTGAAAGGTGCAATCAAGCCGATGCTGGTGATGATCATCGTGCTGCTTGTCATCACCTATGTACCGGCGCTCTCGCTGGCACTGCCCGCCCTCTTCGGAATGTAATGTAAAGGACACGCGAAATGAGCAACAAACTCAGAGCGATCATTATCGGGCCGGGTAATATCGGCACCGACCTGCTAATGAAGATGCAGCGCTCGAAATGGGTGGAGCCCGTATGGATGGTCGGTATCGACCCGACCTCCGAGGGGCTGAAGCGCGCTGCGGAAATGGGTGTGAAGATCTGCGCGACGGGCGTGGATGGTGTACTGGAACACGTCCTGGCCGACGATATCCGTGTCGCTTTTGATGCCACATCCGCCTATGCCCATGCGGAAAACTCGCGCAAGCTGAACGATCTTGGTGTGATCATGATCGATCTGACGCCAGCGGCGATCGGTCCGTTTTGCGTTCCGCCGGTGAACCTGGCAGATCATGCCAAACGCGTTGAAATGAATGTCAACATGGTTACGTGTGGAGGCCAGGCAACCATTCCAATGGTCGCGGCAATATCCCGTGTACAACCGGTTGAGTATGGCGAGATCATCGCGGCTGCTTCGTCACGCTCGGTTGGCCCGGGCACACGCAAGAACATTGACGAGTTCACCCGCACGACGGCTGCCGCCATCGAAAAGGTCGGCGGTGCGAAGCGTGGCAAGGCCATCATCATCGTCAATCCCGCCGAGCCTCCGTTGCTCATGCGCGACACCGTGCACGTGCTGACCGAAAGCGAGCCGGATCAGGCGGCGATTACGGAGAGCGTCAAGGCGATGGTTGCCGAGGTGCAGAAATACGTTCCGGGCTACAAACTGGTGAACGGTCCGGTTTTCGACGGCAATCGCGTCACCATTTATCTCGAGGTGGAAGGTCTTGGCGACTTCCTGCCGAAATACGCCGGCAACCTCGACATCATGACAGCGGCTGGTCTGCGCACCGCCGAACTTTTCGCTGAAGAAGCTGCCAACGGCACCTTCACCCTGCCAGCGCGCGGCTGAGGAGAGAACAAATGAGTATTGAAGGACGCAAGATCACCCTTCATGAGATGAGCCTGCGCGACGGCATGCATGCCAAGCGCCATCAGATATCAACTGGTCAGATGATCTCTATCGCCAAGGCTGCCGACGAGGCGGGGATGCCATGGATCGAGGTCACTCATGGCGATGGCCTTGGCGGCGCTTCCGTCAATTACGGCTTTTCGGTCGCGACCGATGAGGAATATCTTTCCGCCGTTATCCCTCAGATGAAGAACGCCAAGGTTTCCGCGCTGCTGCTGCCAGGCATCGGCACGGTTGACATGCTCAAGCGGGCGATCGACTGCGGAATTTCCGGCGTCCGGGTCGCAACGCACTGCACCGAGGCCGATTGCGCGGAACAACACATCAATTATGCAGCCACCACCGGGCTGGATACGGTCGGTTTCCTGATGATGGCGCACCGGGCCAGCCCCGAGAAGCTTGTCGAGCAGGCGCTGCTGATGGAAAGCTATGGTGCGAACTGTGTCTATTGCACGGATTCAGCCGGCCATATGCTGCCGGAAGATGTAACGGCACGCATTTCCACCATTCGCGCGGCGCTCAAGCCTGAAACCGAGCTTGGCTTTCATGGCCACCACAATCTCGGCATGGGGATTGCCAATTCCGTCGCAGCCGTGGCTGCTGGTGCAAACCGTATCGACGGCGCGATTGCTGGTCTGGGCGCCGGAGCCGGCAATGCGGCAACGGAGCTTCTCGTCGCCGTGTTCGAGCGCATGGGTGCGGTCACCGGTGTCGATCTGTTCAAGATTATGGATGCTGCTGAAGATCTGGTGGTGCCGATGATGGATCGGCCGATCCGTGTTGATCGCGGTTCGCTCGTACTTGGTTATGCCGGAGTCTATTCGTCATTCCTGTTGTTTGCCGAGCGAGCCGAAAAGCAGTACGGCGTGCCCGCACGCGATCTTCTTCTGGAGCTTGGTCGCCGCGGCATGATCGGCGGACAGGAAGACATGATCGAAGATCTGGCTCTTACGATGTCGCGCGCCCGTCAGGCATAAGCAGACGTACGCTGCCTGAACGCAGGGCGGGTGACGTTTTCACCCGCCTTGTTCCACCCCGTTGCGCCCGTAACAGACAATTGCAATGAATATGCTGTTCGTTGTAAATATTTTGCCCGCCTGATTTTGGAGGAGGCGCAGAATGGACCGGTTCACGGGTGGTTGTCTCTGCGGCAATGTCCGATTTGTGGCGTCGGGCGTCCCATACCGGGTCGGCCTTTGTCACTGTCTCGACTGTCGCAAACATCATGGGGCCCTTTTTCACGCTTCCGCCGTGTTCCCTCGGGATGCGGTGACGATCGATGGTGAAACACGCGACTACGCGGGGCGGTTTTTCTGTCCCCGTTGCGGTTCGTCCGTTTTCGCGCGCACTGCGGACGAAATCGAGGTGAACCTTGGCTCCCTGGATGCGCCCGATCAGCTAAGGCCAACCTACGAGCTCTGGACCGTCCGTCGGGAATCCTGGTTGCCGCCTTTTCCGCTCACGAGACGATACGAACGTGATCGCGACGCCGCGAGCCGCTTTGAGGAATAGGTCGCCCGAACGGTGCGAAATGACAGCGATGCAAGCGTTGGCAGACACTTCGAGCGGCGGGGCAAAATCGATGTTCCTGCGGCCTAAAGTCCGGACTTCGATCTGGTCGAAGGAGGCCTTCGCCGACCTGTTTCATTGCCCCGTTGCGGCGACATGACAACCTGGCGGAAAATCACCTTGTCGATGGTTGAATAATTTCAACGGCCGTTGTGAACCGTGGGTCACGGATCATGGGTTAAGGCGGTGGTTCCACCGTTGCCACGCTTTCCGGTGCCGACAGTCGCCTCCAGAGCGGTGTCATGGCCTCGGTGACGTCGCTATACAGGGCGTAGCGCCGATTGTAGTGGGCGGCGAGCGCGCCATTTGGATGATAATGCCGGTCGACCCGCACCATGGCGTTGGCCGCCCCCGTGAAGTCGGCAAAGAGACCGGCGCCGGTTCCTGCTGCGATCGCCGCGCCGAGCGCACCTGTTTCCCGCGAGATGGCGACGGAGACGGGCACGCCAAGCACATCGGCAAATATCTGCGGCCAGAACCGGCTGCGCGAACCGCCACCGGACAGCACCGCCTCCGCGAAGCTCGCTCCCGCCTTGCGGATCGTCCGCCGCGGGCTCGATCGCCGCGGCCAGGGCACAAGAGGCGTCAAAGGGCGAATTTCCCTCGCTGTGTTCGCCCTCAAAAAACTCCCGTACCAGCGATTCGAGATTAGCCGCCGAGGTGGCGCTGTTCTCCATTGCCATGAAACGGGTGCGATCAAAGGTCGAGGACATGAAAACTGGTCCCTCGAGATCAGGACCGTCGATGACGACCTGGTTGATGCTCCACGTCCCTGCGACGATCGAGGCGCTGCCGGTGCGCGTAACGCCTGAGCCAAGCGCCGAGGCGCCGACATCGAAAAGCCCGCCGATCACCGGCGTTCCGGCGGCAAGTCCGGTTTCTTTCGCCACCGCTTCCGTTATGCTACCGGCAATATCGGCGCTTTCGATGAGCGGCGGCAGAAGGTCCATGCAATCGCCGAGGCCATAGGTTTCCATTAATGTCGGGTCATAGCGGCGCGCAGCGAGATCGAGCAGCCCGGCGCCAGACATATCCGAGACCTCGCTGACACGCTGATCTGTCAGGCGGTTGACGACAAAATCCTTTGAGAAGAACACCGTACCGATACGCTTGAAGAGATCCGGGCGATTGCGTTTGAGCCAGGCCAGCAGCGTCGGCGTTTGCGAGGGCCAGGGCCGTTGCCGGGCTATCGGATAAGCTCTGTCGCCATCGCCTTCCGTCGCCCATTCCTCCAAAAGGCCCGTCGTTCTTGTATCAAGCGACTGGATTCCGAGAAGCGGTCCGCCTTCGCGATCAAGCGCATAAAGTCCGTTTCCGTTGCCGCAATCGCCGCCTTGTCGATACAGATGCGGATGACACGTCTCGCATTGGTCCAAAGCTCGCCGAGATCACGCTCGACATGGCTGGGGCACGGCATGCGGCTGCGCCCTTCCGCGCCCGCCTGCGCCAGTTCACGCCCCGTGCAATCGAAGATCACCACTTTTATGACGGTGTTGCCGGCGTCCAGCCCCAACAGATATTTTCCCATCCTGAACCCCTCCCAAGGTTCGCTTACCTATACGCTTTTCCTGGAGTTGCCTCGTTCGTTATCCCTGCTGATAGAGTGCGAAGGCGTCCTCGCCGCTCGCGTCCTTGTGGATGATCGCCATCAGCCCGCGCACGACGGCGCCCGGATTGGCGTGCTCGTAGATGTTGCGCCCATAGACCATGCCCATTGCGCCCTGCCGCATCAAGGCTGCGGATTTATCGAAGACGGCGCGAAGGTCTTCCCTACCGCCGCCGCGGACCAGAACCGGGCAGCGAGCGGCCTCGACCACGCGCTGAAATTCCTCCGCATTGGTTGTCGAGTCGGCCTTGATGACATCTGCGCCCATTTCACGGGCAAGCCGCGTCAGCGTGACGATCTTATCGGCATCACCGTCCACCATATAGCCGCCGTTCGTGGTCACCGGATGCATGACAAGCGGCTCGATCATCAACGGCATGCCGTATTTTTCACGGTCGGCCCGCACGCGAGCGATGTTCTGAACGCATTGCCGAAAAAGGTCCGGCTCGTCCGGCAGCCGCCGAGGACGCACACGTCCGCCTTCGGGCTCTGGCGAAGCCCGTCCACTATCTCTTCACGGTCCATGATGCCGCCTGTTATCCGTCCATGTTGACCAGTTTCGCCGATATGGCGGTGTCGATGGCCACAAAGTCTTCCTGCGTGAGCCGGATCGTCCCCGCCCGCGCATTGTCGATCGCCTGCGCTGGATTGCGGGCACCGCAGAGCGCAAAGGTCACGCCGGGTTGCGCCAGCGTCCAGGCGATCACCGTCTGGGCGATGCTGGCGCCATGCTGCTCGGCAACAGGCAGAACCGCATCGGAAAAATCTTTCGCCTTCTGCCGGTTGGCCACGGAAAAGCGCGGATTGTTCTTGCGCTGGTCATCACCAGCAAAGGCGCGGTCCGATCCAATGGTGCCTGACAGCAGACCAAGCGCCAGCGAGGAATAACTGAGTGTCGACATGCCGTTTGCAAGAGTGAGTGGCAGCAGATCTGCCTCGATCTCGCGATCGATCATACTGACCCGCTCTTGGATCGCATCGACCGACCCGGTTTGGATGTAGTCCGCCAGTTCCGACCGATTGAGGTTGCTCGCGCCGATCGCGCGGATCTTTCCGGCCTGCTTCAGCTCTTCGAAGGCCGTAACAGTCTCCTCGATCGGCGTTGTCGCGTCCTGCCAGTGGGTGATGTAGAGGTCGATATGGTCCGTGCCCAGCCGGCGCAGGCTTTGTTCAACCTCGTGGATGATCGAGTCCCGGCCGAGATAGCGGTGGACCGGCTTGCCATCCCGATCGAAGAAGTGATTGCCCTTCTGCGTGTGCCAGACGAGACCGCCTTGTTGCGGCGTCCTGCAATTGCCTTGCCGACAATCGCCTCGGATTTTCCAAGGCCGTAGGCCGGTGCGGTATCGATCAGCGCGACGCCTGCATCCAGTGACGCCTGGATGGCCGCAATGGATTCCACCTCGTCAGTTCCGCCCCACATCCAGCCGCCAATCGCCCAGGTGCCGAGCCCGACACCCGATGCCGTGACGCCAGAGCGCCCTATCTCGCGGATCAACTGTTCACCACTCATGCCGAAAATCCCTTCCCGGATGCAATTTCAAGAATGCGCGCGCCCGTCGCCTCGTCGGTAACGAACGTATCGAGATGATTGCCGCGCATGACGCTGAGGATAGGGCTTGCCTTGTTCGGCCCGCTCGCCACTCCGATCTTCATCGGGATCGAAGAGAATTCGGGCAGTGTAAGCGAGACCAGCGAGCGGTTTAGGCTATAGGCGCAGACCTGCCCTTCATCATCGAGCAGATGGGCAAGCAGTTCGCAGCTTGCGCCGGACCGCTCGATCGCTTCACGGTCCATGCTGGAGGATGGATGCAAATCGTAATAGCTGGAATCGTCGGTCAGAATGGAGCCGATACCGACCACCGCCACCTTCGCTTCGCGGGCGCGCATGAAGACATCCGAAACTGAGCGCATGGACCTCGCCGCGCTCCAGAGTGAAGCCGACATCCGTCAATGCCTTCACCGCCCCGAAATGCTTGGTCACATTGTGAATGGTGAGCACCGGCTCCGCCAACATCTTCCTCACTCTCGGTTCGAGACCATCCGCGCGGGCATGGCGCGGATGGCGCTTCAAACGGAGCTTCAAACGGAGCTTACTCCTCGATGCCCTTCGTACCACGGCGCTTCAGATACTTGTCCCAGTAGAAGTCGTCGGCATTTTCCGCCGTGACAATGGAAAGGCCGTTGTCGACGACCGGAATGCTCATCGGGTTGATCGAGCCGAAGCCCTCCCAATAAGTCCATGGCACCAGAATGGCGCACCCCTCTCAAAGAAGACCGAACTTCGTCCTCGAAATCCGGTGTAGGCAGTAAGGAGGCAAATAAAATTGATGTCAGTATAATTCATACAATGAAATATATTTCATATCGTTTGGAAGGCTTGCTCGACTTGATCTACTGGCCGGTGCCGATGGCTTCGGCAAGCATCTGTGCTTCTTCGTCAACCGGATCAGGAGGTGCTTGGCAACTGGCCTGTCATGGCACGTAAACCTCAATCGCTTGCTCGAGGATCGAGAATTCCACCGGTGTCGACGTCCTGAGTTCGCCGTCGAGATTGACAGGCCGTGACTTGCTGGTGTGGATGGTAAGCGCCTTGGTGGAGAAGGCGCGAACGTCATCCCATTCCCCATGCGTGCCCCTGCGCAAGCTGGGAAGCAATCTCAACAGCCTCCACCAATGGTCGACTTCCAGGCTATAAAAGTCGAGCAGCCCGTCGGTCACGGTCGCATCTGCGTGGACTGTCATGCCCCCACCGTAAAAGCGACCATTGCCGACCGATACCTGTAGTGTCTTGAACTGCTCGACTTGGCCATCATGGTCCAGCGTCGCGGTGAAGAGCCGCGAACCTTTGAGCAGTTTTGCGGCCACTATTGCATAGCCGAGCTTGCCCCAGCGTTTTTTGGCATCCTCCGTAAGAGACATTGCCAGATCCGCACTGAAGCCGATGCTTGCCACGTTGAAGAACGGGTTGCCATTAGCCAGGCCGATGTCCACGCGCTTGGTCTTGCCTTTGACGATCACGTCGACGGCGGAAGGAAGGTCAGGCGGGAGTCCCAGTGTTCGAGCAAAGTCGTTCGCGGTGCCAAGTGGTAAAACGCCCACTCGCAGGCCGGTGTCGAGCACTCCTTGGGCCGCACCATTCAGGCTTCCATCGCCACCACCCATGATCACAAGGTCAACCTCGCTTGCTCGTTTCCTGATGATATCAGAAGCGGTGTCGCTTTCTCCGAACGAGGGCTCAACAAAACCCACGCCCGCGCGGGCAAGCAGGTTTCTTACCTGAGGAAGGCTGTTTCTGCCCTGCCTCGAGCGGGGGTTAACCATCAAAAGAGCGGTCTTGGATTTCATGCAGGCTGTCTCCCAAAGATGGCTAGAGGGCGTCAGACAGATATGTGCAGTGCAGCAAGCGGTTTCAACATGAGACCATCAGTCATGAAGAACCAGCGGCGATCCGAGTTAAAATGTTGGTCCCCGGGGCCTATCCGTTGAGAGAATGGGAAGTGGACTTCGGCAACATGCACGAAGACAGAGGTTTAAAGCGCGTCGCCGGAGTATGTCCAAACACAACGCGCTTTAGAATATCGTCGTTCAGGCTGTTGCCGCGTATCCGTGCAGGTTCTCCAGCACTGCCTCACTGTCATGCTCGGGAAGATCGCCGATCTCGGACATCTTGCGGTCGAGCTTGGAAAGCATTTCGATGAAGATGGAGGTATAGGCTGGATCGTTCGCCCGGTTGTGCAGCTCGAACGGATCTGCCTCGCAATCGAACAATTCCCATTCCGGCGGCTCGTCACCTTGATGCGCGCCGAGCTGGTCAAGCGGATCGTTGTACCAGTAGATCAGCTTGTGGCGTGCGTCGCGCACGCCGTAATGCGCGAACGCATTATGAAATTCGTCCTTGTGCATCCAGTAACGGTGGTAGGCGACGTCCTGCCAATCGGCATCTGCCGTCTGTTCGAGCATCGGGCGCATGCTGGCGCCCTGCATGTAGCTTGGAATCCTGATGCCGGCATAATCCAGGAACGTCGGGGCAAAATCGACATTGGTCGTGATCTGTGAGGAAATCGCGCCTGCCTTGATTGCCGCCGGATAGCGGACGAGGAACGGCATTTGCAGCGATTCCTCATACATGAAACGCTTGTCGAACCAGCCATGCTCGCCAAGGAAGAAGCCCTGGTCGGAGGTGTAGATGACAATTGTATTCTCGGTCAGGCCCTCTGCATCCAGATAGTCCAGCAGGCGACCGACATTCTCATCGACCGATGCGATCGTCTGGAGGTAGCGCATCATGTAGCGCTGATATTTGAACAGGGCCAGTTCGTTCGGGTCGCTGAAGACATGGTTTTCACCGCTCAACGCATCGATGAGCCGCAATTCCTCGCCGGGCTTCACGTCCGGCACCTTGCGGTCCTTCCACCCCGGTATCAGAAGCTCGCCAACCTCGGCGCTGCCTTCGGGCTGCACGAGACCCAGATCCTTGTAGGTCATGTCGGAGCGGACGCGCATCTTTGCCGCCGCTGCCGCCGCCGCCCTGTTGCTGTAGTCGTCATTGAAGGTTTCGGGAACCGGCAGCTTGCCATCGGCGTAGAGGTGCCGGTGCTTCGGATGGGGTTCGAAGCTTCGATGCGGCGCCTTGTGGTGGCACATCAGGAAGAAGGGCCGGTCGGCCTCGCGGCGCGACAGGAAGTCGAGGCACTTGTCGGTGATGATGTCAGTGGCGTAGCCGGGATACATCGTCTCACCGTTTTCATCGATCATCACGGGGTCGAAATAGTCGCCCTGACCCGGAACCACTGCCCACTCGTCGAAGCCGGTCGGCTCGTGGGCCTTGCCTTCACCCAGATGCCATTTGCCGAAGATCGCGGTCTGATAGCCAGAGGCGCGCAGATGCTTGGCGACATTGGGCAGCCGATTGTCGATGTGGGTGTCGAGCGTCGTGACCTGGTTCACATGATTGTATGTGCCGGTGATGATCGCCGCACGGCTTGGCGTGCAGATCGAATTGGTCACATAGCAATTGTCGAGCCGCATGCCTTCATTGGCGATGCGGTCGAGGTTCGGCGTGCTGTTGAGGCCCGCGCCATAGCAGGAAATCGCGCGCGCGGCGTGGTCGTCCGACATGATGAAAAGAATGTTGGGTCGTCTGCTCATATAGGTCTCGGTGGTTTGGCGGTGACTGGTCGCAATGCCGCCTGTTCTTCGAAAATCCGGGCCGCAAATCGCCGCCCGTGGACATGGACGAAGCTCATATTTCTTGCTTCAGCGGTTCTCTTGCCTGCCTTTGCAACGTAGCTGGACCGGGGCCGCGCATATAGTGGCGCTCCGGCCGATAGCGGTTTCGTCTGATCTGGCGTATCCACGCCATCAGGCGGTCTCTCAAACCCGATACAGTTGCCGTCTTCCCGGTTGCCATGGCAGGCTGGTCCTCATTGGTTTGTTCATGCCCACGGATCGGCATCCGTGGGCATGAACGCGGTTATTCAGCCGCCGGCATACAGGTCGCCGAGGTAGTAATCCTTCGGATCAAGCGGGTTCTCCAGCTTGCCGAAAGCGGCAAACTGTTCGCTGAGGCCCTTCAGCCAGCCCGCCGCCGTGCCATCCTTGGTCGCAGCGACCAGTTCGGCGCTGGTCAGGAACATGCCATTCTGGCTTTCCGTGATCAGCGGTTCGGCGGGCACGCCCAGGAACTTGGCGGTGATTTCGACCGAGCGCGGCACATCCGCTGCGCGATAGTCATTGGCTTCCTTGATAACCGCGATGAACCTCTTGACCAGATCGGGGTCTTGCTCTGCCACCTCGTTGCGCGTCGCAAAAGCGGAAGGGAAGGAATTTGCCGGATAGAAATCGGCGCTCTTGGCCACTTCCACCAGATCCGGAACGGTTTTCTGAATGATGCCGACCAGAGGATACCAGATGCCTGCGGCATCGATCTGCTTGGAAGCAAAGGCCGACACGACGGTCGAAGGATCCATCTTGATCACTTCTACATCGGAAAGCTGCATGTTGGCTTTCGCAAGAGCGAGACGAAGCAGCATGTCGCCTGACGTTCCTTCCGGAACACCAATCTTCTTGCCCTTCAGGTCCGCCATTGTGTTGTTGCCGGCGAGCGCGATGACGCGATCCGAAAGGCCGAGTGCGTTCATCGCGACGATCTTGGCCTTTCCGGAGGCTGGCAGCCACATTGCGCCGGGTCCGATATAGCCAAAATCGAGGCTGTTTGCGCCAAGGGCCTGAATCTGGATCGGGCCATTGGTGAATACTTTCAGTTCGGGCTCCAGCCCATGTTTCGCCCACAGGTCCTGATCACTGGCGATAGCCGTCAGGCTGGTGCCAAAATAGTCGGCGATATAGCCAACGCGAACGGCCTTGGCCTGCGCCCTTGCCTGTCCGGTCGCCGACAGCAACGCCGGAGCGGTGATAACGCCGGCGGCCGAAACGGCCAGAAAATTTCTTCTCGTGATGGTCATGTGCACTTTCTCCCTTTCAGTGCGTTGCATCGATTTGTGGTTTCTGGTGATAGACGGCATGCCAGACCTGGTTGCGGATTTCCGCAAATTCACGCGACAGCCGCATTTCCTCGGTCCGCGGATAAGGCAGATCGACGGGAATGACCTTATGCAGCCGTCCGGGCCGCGCGGCCATGACGATAACGCGGTTGGCGAGGTAGACCGCTTCGTCGACATCATGCGTGATGAAAATCACCGTGCGACGCTCCCGGCTCCAGGTGTCGAGCAACTGGTCCTGCATATGGACGCGTGTCAGTGCATCGAGCGCGCCGAACGGCTCGTCCATGAGCAGTATCGTCGGATTGGCCGCATAGGCGCGGGCAATGGCGCAGCGCTGCTTCATGCCGCCCGACAGCGTTTTCGGCAGTGCATCGGCGAAATCCTTCAGGCCGACGAGGCTGATGAAATGATCGGAAATCCGCCGCCGCTCTGCGGCTGCGATGCCCTTTATGCGCAGGCCGAACTCGACATTCTGCCGCACGGTCAACCAAGGGAACAGGGCATATTGCTGGAAGATCACGCCGCGTTCTGGCCCCGGGCCGCGCACGGGCTTGCCGTCGACCAGCACCTTTCCCTCCGTTACTTCCGTCAGTCCGGCTGCAATGTTCATGGCTGTGGACTTGCCGCAGCCCGACGGCCCGACCACCGTAACGAACTCGCCGTCGACAATGTCGAGAGAAAGCCGGTCAAGCGCCAGGAACGCATTGTCGCCTTCGCCGAAGCGGCGCGTGACGTTCTGAAACGAGATTTTCGGCTGCGTCTTGTCGGTCTGTGCGGTCATTGTGCGCGCTCCTGCCAGCGTGTGAGACGGCGTTCGGCGGCCTGCAAAAGACGATCCATGATGAGGCCGAGAATGCCGATGGTGAAGAGACTGACAAAGATCGTCGGCAGGTCGTAGTAGAGCTGCGCCTGCTGCATGCGGAAGCCAAGGCCGGATTGCGCGGCTATCAGCTCTGCCGCCACCACCGTTGCCCAGGCCGAGCCCAGTCCGATGCGCACGCCCACCAGTATGAATGGAATGGATGCGGGGATGATGACGCGCGGAAAGATCACGGAGTCCGTTGCCCCCAGAACCCGTGCAGCGTTGATCAGTGTCCGGTCGACGCTGATCACGCCCTGATAGGTCGCCACCACGCAGGACAGGAACGAAGCGAGGAAGATGACGAATATCTTTGGCGCCTCGTCGATACCCATGGTGACGATGGCCAGCGGAATAACGGCCAATGGCGGGATCATGCGGAAGAACTGGACATAGGGCTCGATGAGCGCGCGGGCGACCTGATACCAACCCATCAGGAAGCCGACGGGGATGGCCAGCGCAATGCCGAGGGCGAAGCCAACCAGTACGCGCTGCAGGCTGGACACGATGTCGAGCGGCAGTTGGCCGTTTTCGATCAGCGCCAGGGCCCTTTGCAGGACTTCCAGCGGCCCCGGTAGGACGGCCAGCTTCGCAGCAGTGATCGCCCACCAGATGGCGATGCCGACCGTGAAGGCGATCAGGCTAAGAAAGAGCGGCGGCAATTGCGCGATCGACCATGTCGATCCGCCTTCCTCGATTTCAGTGGTTACCGGGCTGTTCAATGGAGTGCTCCTGAATAGAAGAATTGGTCGAGCGCCACGGCCGCGCCACCGATCGCGCCGGCCTGCGAGCCCAGGCCGCTGCGCTGGATGTTCAGTATGTCACCCATGTGCGGCATGACGCGCGGGGGCAGGTCGCGATGCAAATGGTCGAACAGGCTGTCGGGCGCTTCGCCGAGATGGCCACCGAATACGATGAGGTCGGGCGTCAGCAGATTGACGGCACTGGCGAGCGCGCTCGTGAGATGGCGCACGACTACATCCCAGGCCTCCGGGTTCTTTTCGACATGTTCCAGCAAATGCTTGGGCGCAGCGCCGGTCAGGCCCGCCGCCTGCATAAGCGTAGTCTCGCGCACGAAGGTTTCAAGGCAGCCGGTGTTGCCGCAGGCGCAGGGCGCGCCATTCTGCGTGATCTGGATATGGCCGAGTTCAACGGCGCCGTGCCCGCCAGGGCGAAACGGGATTCCATCGACCACCAGGCCCGCACCAAGACCCGTGCGCAGATAGACGTAAAGCAGCGCCGGTACATTTTTTCCAATGCCGTAGTGGCATTCCGCCAGCGCCATGGCGCTGGCATTATGCTCTACGACCGAGGGCTTGCCCAACGCCTGCTCCATGAGGTCGGCAAAGGGAACATTCTTCCAGCCGATATTGATCGAGGCGACAGCCTTCCGGCGTGTCGCATCCACGGGACCGGGCACGCTGATACCCACGCCGAGAAGGCGGCCTGGCTCGATCTGCGCTTCTTCCGCGAGTCTGGTCACAACCCCTGAAATGCGGCTGACGATGCTTTCGGGACTGGCGTTCGGCACGTCGAAATCGAACGACACCGCGCTTTTCGTTGATGCCATCACGTCGGTAATCATGACCTGAATGTTGCTCGCGCTGATATGCACGCCTGCTACCGCATAAGCTTCCGGCGCAAGCCGGATCGCCTGTGCGGGACGGCCCACGGAGCCTTGACCTTCGGTCTCCAGTTCGATGACGGAACCATCCTTGAGCAATTGCATCGTGACATGGGTCAACGTCGTCGCCGACAACTTGCTGCGGCGAGCCAACGCGGCCCGTGATTGCGGACCCTCGTCGCGCAGAATGCGCAAGACATGACCGTGATGGATGCCCATTCAGTGTCTTCCCCTTATTATTTTCTAAACTTTAGAAAATAAATATGATCAAGTCAACGACCTCAAGCATGGCAGAACGGATAAAACGGGCGAGGGTGCCGCAAATCCCGGCGCAAACGCATGGCAGGAGTG
Source organism: Phyllobacterium sp. (assembly GCA_050726055.1). Taxonomy (GTDB): domain Bacteria; phylum Pseudomonadota; class Alphaproteobacteria; order Rhizobiales; family Rhizobiaceae; genus Phyllobacterium. The sequence goes on from JBOHIW010000008.1 coordinate 58,517, forward strand.
TCGAAGCGGATCAGATCGGCTGCATGGGCAATTCTTGCGGCAACCGATCAGGCTGGCTAACGCGGCGGCGTAAATCTACACTACGGCAGCAAACCAGGATCGCAGTTCTACAACCGACCCGCCTGAAGACCGTGAGAGGAGGAAGTCATGACGCAGTATTTGGTTGCCATTCATCACCCCGACGACTACGACCCGTCCGTCGCAGAGGACGAAGCGATGTCCCGCGATATCGACGCGCTCAACGATGAGATGAAGGCTGCTGGTGTCAGGATTTTCGTTGGCGGTCTGCGCCCGGCAAGCAACGCAAAGTCACTGCGGACACAGCCCGACGGCGGAGTGCTTATGACCGATGGGCCATATCTGAAAACCACCGAACACGTGGGCGGTTTCTGGGTTTTGGAAGCCGCTGACCTGGAAGAGGCGCTGGATTGGGCGCGTAGGGCCGCTGTTGCCTGTCGTGCGCCGGTCGAGGTGCGCCCGTTTCATTGACAGAGAACTCGACTGATGCAGCCGAACAGCATGGCGGTAGTGCAGATCGAGGCGATCTTTCGTCGCGATCCGAATGCTGTCGGCTCACCTTTGGTTCATTGCGAACAGATCAGAAGCTGTTGCGCTCGTGATAGGTCCGCAGGAAGGCCTGGATACGCGCATCTTCAGGATGGTGCAGGATTTGGCTCGGAACATCCACGCCTACCAGTTCACCTCCTTCCATGAAGGCCACCTGATCCGCAACATGCGCGGCAAAGCCCATCTCGTGCGTGACAACGATCATGGTCATGCCCTCGGAGGCGAGCGTCCTCATGACGCTCAGCACTTCGCCCACAAGCTCGGGGTCGAGCGCGGACGTCGGCTCGTCGAAAAGCATCAGGCGCGGCTCCATCGCTATGGCGCGGGCAATGGCAACACGCTGCTGCTGCCCGCCTGAGAGGCGCGCGGGATGGTTGGCCATCTTGTCCGCCAGACCCACCTTCGTCAACGCATCGGCGGCACGGGCCTCCGCTTCGGACTTCGGCATGCCGCGCACGCGGATCAGCCCCTCGGCCACGTTTTGCAGCGCGGTCATGTGCGGCCAAAGATTGAACTGCTGGAATACCATACCGATGGAGCGGCGCATTTCGCGCAGCTTGCGCCCCGTCATCTTGCGGCCACCGGGGCTGACATAACCCATCAGCTGTCCGTCGATGGTGATCTCGCCGGAATCATATTCCTCCAGGAAATTGATGCAGCGCAGGAGCGTGGACTTGCCCGAGCCCGATGGTCCGATCAGGCAGGTCACCTTGCCCGGGGGGATCGAAAGGTCAACATTCTTCAGCGCCTGGAAGGGGCCGTAAAACTTGTCGACCTTACGGATATCGACGGATGATGCGGCAAACATCTTACGTCCTTTCGATCAGGTGTTTCGTGATGCGCGTTTCCAGCCGGCGGCCAACGCGTGAGATGGTTTCGACCAACACCCAGAAGAAAAGCGCCAACACGAGGTTCGCTTCCAGATAACGGAAGGTTTCGGTCGACATGCGCTGCACCGAGTACATCAACTCGGGCACGGTGATGATCGACAGGATCACCGTCTCCTTGGTCAGGATGATCGAGAAGTTGACCAGCGCCGGTAGTGCGGAGACGAGACTCAGCGGCAGAAGGATGCGTCGCACGATCGTAAGCTCGGACATGCCGATGGCGCGCGCCGCCTCAAGCTGGCCTCGCGGCACCGCGAGGAAGCCCGAGCGGAAGATCTCGGCGAAATACGGGCTGCCATACACGGTGAGGCCAACAAGTCCCGCAGGAAGTGCGTCCAGCCTTAGTCCAAGCAACGGGCCACCGTAGTAGAGCACAAAGAGTTGCACAAGAAAGGGCGTGCCGCGAATGATCTCGATGTAGGTCTGGAGCAGCCAACCGAGAGGTCGGGGCCCGTAGCGCTGCGCCAACGCGATGAGCAGGCCCAGTGCCATGCCGAAAATCGTGCCCAGCACCCAGCACAGGATCGTGAGTCCAAAACCGTTCAGCAGGATTGGCCAGTATTGCAGCAGGATACCCAAATCCATTACACGGCCATCCTATGCTCAAGGTAGCGTCCCAACGCGGCGAGGCAGAGATTGATGAGCAGGTAGATACAGGCTGCTGCCAGATAGACCTCAAGTGGGCGGAAGGTCGTAGCCGCCTGCGCCTGGCTGGCGCGTGTGACCTCAAGGATGCCGACCACCGAAACCAGCGAAGACGCCTTGACCAGCAGGATCAGCTCGTTGACCAGCGCAGGCAGTGACATCGTCACTGCCTGCGGCAGGATTATTCTGGTCCAGATGTCGCGCGGACCCATGCCGATGGCGGTGGCGGCCTCGGACTGCCCCTTGGGCAGGGCCATGATGGCGCCGCGCCAGATTTCCGAAATATAGGCGCTGGCGCAGATGCCGACCGTCACCACGGCAGCGACCAGCGCAGGCACATTGATGCCGATGACCGGCAAAAGGTAGTAGACAAGCAGGAGCTGGACCAGCAGTGGAACGCCACGCAGGAAACTGATCCAGAGCGCCGCGAACTGGCGCAGCCAGACGGTGCGCGACAGGGCAGCAGCGCAGATCAAGGCGCCGATCACCAACCCGAGCGCGATGCCGAGAACCGAGATCAGCACCGTAAAGCGCGCCGCCCAGAAGAGTGGCCCGAAGCTGTCGAAAAAGGTCGAGATCGAAAACATCACTGCTCCGCTTCGCAGGAGGCTGCGGGCGGAAGCATCCCCGCCCGCAGCTTGCTGTTACTTGGTAGGAACCTCACGGGGCAACTCGGTATAACTGCTCAGCCACTTCTCCTGAATGGCCTTGATGCGGCCGTCGTCCGTCATCTTCAGCAGTGCATCGTTGATCGCCTTGGCAAAGCTGTCGCTGTCGGCATCCTTGCGCAGAACCCAGGCGAAATAGGTCGGCTTGCCGAAGGAGGCCGGCTCGAGCAACGCGAAGGTTTCGGGACGGTTCTTGACCAGATAGGTCAAGTTCGGCAGCGAGCCGGCAACGGCGTCCAGACGGCCGGCGGCGAGGTCGGCATATGCCTCGTCGGTGGTGCCATATTCCTTGACGGTTACGCCGCCCAGCTCTTTGCCATAGGCTTCGAGCTGACGGAACTGCGCGGTGCCCTGCTGAACGCCGACCGTCTTGCCTTTGATGTCCTCGGGCTTCTTCACCGAATCGTTGCTGGCCGCGCGCACCAGCGAGACGGTGGCGTCGGCAATCGGCAGCGTGAAGGTGTAGCGTTCGAGACGCTCGGGCGTGATGGTGACCGGCGCGATCACGATGTCAAACTTTTTGACTTCGAGGCCGGGCAGCTCGGCAGTCCAGGGAATGTCCTGATAGACGGGCTCGACACCGATTTCCTTCGCGACGCCGTCGAAGAGGTCCTTGGTCATGCCTTCGTAGGTACCGTTCACAAGCATGTCGAAAGGCGCGTAGTGCATGTCGGTCGCCGTGACGATCTTGCCGGCGGCCTTGATGTCGGAAAGCTGGTCGGCCATGGCGGGCACGGCAAGGCCAATCGCGGCCAGACCAAACAGGGCTGCTTTCAGCGTTCTTGAAAATGTCATGTTGCTCCTCCTCTTATTGACTGTTTAGCGACTATCGCTGGACAGATTCGTTATTCAATTTTGTCGCGCGCCGCGCTTCACTGGCGGCGTGCGAAGACGTCACAGAATGGCCGGCAGATTCAACCCGTATTCGTGGGCGCAGTCTACCGCAATTTCATAACCCGCATCGGCATGGCGCATGACGCCGGTGGCCGGATCGTTCCACAGAACACGTTCCAGACGACGGTCGGCATCTTCTGTGCCATCGCAGCAGATGACCATGCCCGCATGCTGGCTGTAACCCATGCCGACGCCGCCGCCATGATGCAGTGATACCCATGTCGCGCCCGATGCGGTGTTAAGCAGCGCGTTCAGGAGCGGCCAGTCCGAAACGGCATCAGATCCGTCTTTCATGGCTTCCGTCTCGCGGTTCGGCGAGGCCACCGAGCCGGAATCGAGATGGTCGCGACCGATGACGATAGGGGCCTTCAGTTCACCCTTGCGCACCATTTCGTTGAAGGCAAGGCCGAGGCGATGGCGATCACCGAGGCCAACCCAGCAGATGCGCGCAGGCAGACCCTGAAAGGCGATGCGCTCACGCGCCATGTCGAGCCAGTTGTGAAGATGCTTGTTGTCGGGCAGCAACTCCTTCACCTTGGCGTCGGTCTTGTAGATATCCTCCGGATCGCCGGATAGGGCCGCCCAGCGGAACGGACCAACGCCGCGACAGAACAGCGGGCGGATATAGGCAGGCACGAAGCCGGGGAAGGCGAAAGCATTTTCAAGACCTTCGTCCTCGGCCATCTGGCGGATGTTGTTGCCGTAGTCGAGCGTCGGAATGCCCATGTTCCAGAAATCGACCATGGCTTGCACATGAATTTTCATCGAAGCGCGGGCAGCCTTTTCAACGGCTTTCGGATCGCTTTCCTGGCGTGCGCGCCATTCCGCAACCGTCCAGCCGAGCGGCAGATAGCCATGGATGGGATCGTGCGCGGAGGTCTGGTCGGTGACGATATCCGGCTTCACGCCACGCCTGACGAGTTCCGGGAATATCTCGGCCGCGTTGCCGATGAGCGCGATGGATTTTGCCTCGCCCGCCTTGGTCCATGCGTCGATCCTGGTCAGAGCCTCGTCGAGGCTGTGCGTCTTTTCATCGACATAACGGGTGCGCAGGCGGAAATCGGCGCGGGTTTCATCGCATTCGACGGCCAGGCAGCAGGCATCGGCCATGACGGCTGCCAGAGGCTGCGCGCCGCCCATGCCGCCAAGGCCACCGGTCAGAATCCATTTGCCCTTGAGATTGCCGCCAAAATGCTGACGACCGGCCTCGACAAATGTTTCGTAAGTGCCCTGAACGATGCCTTGAGCACCGATATAGATCCACGAACCGGCGGTCATCTGGCCATACATGGCGAGACCCTTCTTATCCAGTTCGTTGAAATGGTCCCAGGTCGCCCAATGCGGCACCAGATTGGAATTGGCGATCAATACACGCGGCGCATCTTTGTGGGTGCGGAACACGCCGACCGGCTTGCCGGACTGCACCAGCAGGGTTTCATCTTCATTCAGCGTCTTCAAGGTCGATACGATCTTGTCGAAATCGTCCCATGTGCGGGCGGCGCGGCCAATGCCGCCATAGACAACAAGTTCATGCGGTCGCTCGGCCACGTCCGGATCGAGATTGTTCATCAGCATGCGCAGCGGCGCTTCGGTCAGCCAGCTCCTGGCGTTCAGCTTGTCTCCGCGCGGGGCGCGGATTTCGCGGACATTATGGCGAGGATTGGTCACGGTTCGACTCCCTGGTCAGCCCAGCATGTTGCCGGAAATGATGATGCGTTGGATTTCGCTGGACCCCTCGTAGATGCGCATGATGCGCAGATCCCGGTTGATCCGCTCGATCGGAAAGTCACGGGTGTAGCCATAGCCGCCATGCAGTTGCAGGGCGGTATCGGCAATCTTGCCCGCAGCCTCGGATACACCGAGCTTGGCCATGGACGAGGCCAGCGAGAAGCGCCCGCCATGACGGTGGGCCAGATCGCGCTGGCGCGCGGCCTCCTGCGACAGGAGCAGTGACGAGCGGAAGGCCACGCCCATATCGGCGATCATCCAGCGGATGCCCTGCCGCTCCGACAGCGGCATGCCGCCGATGATGCGTTCCTTGGCATAGGCGATCGCGGCGGTCATCGCTGCGCCTGCAAGGCCGAGGCACTGTGCAGCGACCTCGATGCGGCCGTTGTCGAGAACCTGCATCGCGGTGCGGAAGCCCTTGCCCTCCTCGCCCAGCAGCGCGCTTTCGGGAAGCTCGCAATCAAGGTTCAGCGTGAAGACATGGCCGCCCTTCAGGCCCATCGTCCTTTCCGGCTGGCCGGCGTTGAGGCCGGGCGTACCCTTTGGCAGAATGAAGGCCGAGATGCCGCGATGTGCCCTTTCAGCGTCGGTCACCGCATAAACCACGATGAAATCCGCAACGCCACCGTTGGAGATGAAGCACTTGTTGCCCTTGAGGCGCCAGCCGCTTTCCGTGCGCCGCGCGCGCGTCTTCATGTCGGCGGGGTCGGAACCGGCGGTGGGCTCGGTCAGGGCGAAGGCGCCAAGCGCCTCGCCGGCGGCGGCCCTTGTCAGCCATTCCTGTTTTTGCGCCTCGGTGCCCCCAATGAGGATGGAATCGGTGGCAAGATAATGCGCGGTCAGCGCCGAGGCGGTGGAGCCGCAGGCTCCGGCTACGATGGAAACCGCGCGGAGCAGCGCGGGCGCGGAAATGCCGCCGCCGCCATAGTTTTCCGGCAGGTTTGCGCCCATCATGCCTGCCTCGCCGAGCAGGGAGAGCTGATCATGCACGAAGCGCCCGCTTTCGTCGGTTTCGGCGGCACGTGGCGTAATCTTCTCCGTGCAAAGCCGCTCCAGCATGTCGCAGAACTGCCGCTCTTCATCCGCGAGCATGAACCATGGATCGTCAATCTGCGTCATGCGCCGTTTCCAATCCGAATTCCTTCAGCACCGCCTCGATATCTCCGCCAAGACGCGGTGCCGCAGTCGCGGTCACCAACTTGGCACCATCAAAGCGCACCGGCTGGCCGACAACCGGTGCCTGGCCGAGGACGGGATGCGCCAACTGGCTTACCAGACCGCGCGCAGCGGCATGCTCGTTACAGGCTGCTTGCGCGATATTCCAGATCGGCGCAGCCGGAAGCCCCTGCGCGGCCAGCGCGGCGACGGCTTCCGTAGTCCCCAGTGCGCCCGACCATTCCTCGATCAGCGCCCGTAGCGCAGGCTCATGCCCGGTGCGGCTGCTGTCGGTGGCGAAACGTGGATCGTCCGCGATCTCCGGCTGGCCGATGAGGGCAGTCAGGCGCTGGAACTGCCCGCTGTTGAGCACAGCGATCACCACCTGTCCATCGCTGGTCCTGAAACAGCCGAAGGGGGTGGACAAGGGGTGACGGTTGCCGACCCGGCCCGGCAGCACGCCGCCATAGAAGTGCTGGGCATGACTGGTGGTCAGCATGGAAAACAACGCGTCATACATGGCGACGTCGAGCGTCGCACCTTGCCCGGTAGCGTTGCGCTGAACCAACGCGGCCATGATCGACCAGCTTGCAAACAGGCCAGCGATCAGATCGGCTATGCTTTCGCCGGTCTTTAGCGCCGCGCCGCCATCTTCGCCCGTTGCGGCCATAAGCCCCGACATGGCCTGCACCACCAGATCATATGCCGGGAGATCCTTGAAGGGACCTTCCTGGCCGAAACCGGAAATTGAGCAATAGATCAGCCGTGGATTGGCCTTGCGCAACGCTTCGGCACCAAGACCGAGGCGGGCGGCGACGCCGGGACGGAAATTCTCCACCACCACATCCACACGAGCAGCGAGTGCCTGTGCCAGTTCCAGGTCCGCCGGCTTTTTGAGATCCAGCGCGATGCTTTTCTTGCCGCGATTGTTTAACGTGAACAGCGCGCTCTCGCCGTCCTTGAACGGTCCGACATGCCGGTAGTCGTCGCCGGACGGTGGCTCCAGCTTGATGATCTCGGCGCCCAGATCGGCCAGCAGCGCCGTGCAATACGGTCCTGCCAGAACGCGTGACAGGTCGAGAATCTTGATACCGGAAAGCGGCCTGCTCATGTCTTCAGTTCCGGCGCGAGGGCGGCAAGGCGGCCGAGGATCGCGCCAAGCGTCGTGCGCAATGCCGCCGCCTTGGCCTCGTCATAGGCGAAGGGCGGGGCCTCATGCGTCAGATGACTGGATTGCGCCAATTCCATCTGGATCGCGTGGACGCCATTTTCCGGCTGGCCATAGTGGCGTGTCGTCCAGCCGCCCTTGAAGCGGCCATTCAGAACGTGCGTGCGGCCGGTGGCGGCGCAAATGTCAAAAGTCGCGGCCTCGATGCGCGGATCGCAGGTCGTGCCGTTATTCGTGCCAATGTTGAAGTCGGGCAGGATGCCCTCGAACAGGAAGGGAACCACGGAACGGATGGAATGGCAATCATAGAGGATCACCACGCCGTGTCTGGCCTTCACCCGCTCGATCTCGGCGGCGAGCGCTTCATGATAGGGTGCGTGAAAACTCGCCTTGCGCTCGGCGATTTCCGCCGCTGACGGTTCCTCGGTCCAGATCGGCTCGCCGTCAAAATCGGTCACGGGCACGAGGCCGGTGGTGTTCTGGCCGGGATAGAGGCTTGCGTCGTCCGGTCCGCGATTGGCGTCGATCACATAGCGGTGGAACGTCGCCCTGACAGTCGTCATGCCCGGCAACAGGCCGCCGTAAAGGCGATCGATGTGCCAGTCGGTATCGGCGAGGATACGGCCGCGCGCATTGAGCTTCGCGTGGATCGCTCCCGGCAGATGGGTTCCGGTATGCGGCAGGCTCAGGATCAGAGGGCTGTCGCCGCGAACGATCTCGACCGGGCTCATGGCTGAACCTCGGCCAGCAGGTCGTTCGGCAGGGCCTCGAGCAGCGCGCCGGAACAAACAAGTTCGGCGGCTTCGGCCAGGTCAGGAGCCATGTAGCGGTCCTGTTCCAGCGCTGCGACCGACTTGCGCAACCGCGCGATCACCGACTGAAGCGGGATCGAGGTCTTCAAAGGCCTGCGAAATTCGACGCCGGCAGCAGCGCACATCATCTCGATGCCGATGATATGGGCAAGGTTGGCGTTCATCCGCTTCAGGCGGCGTGCGCCATGGGCGGCCATGGAGACGTGGTCTTCCTGGTTCGCTGATGTCGGGGTGGAATCGGTCGAGCAGGGCGTGGCCAGGTGCTTGTTCTCGCTCATCAGTGCCGCGGAGGTGACCTCGGCTATCATCAAGCCGCTGTTGAGGCCGGGGTCTGGCGTCAGAAATGGCGGCAGGTCGTGACTGAGCGCCGGATCGACCATCAGCGCAATGCGGCGCTGCGAAATGGCGCCGATCTCGGCAATGGCCAGCGCAATCTGGTCGGCGGCGAAGGCCACAGGCTCGGCATGAAAATTGCCGCCTGAGACGATCTGGCCGCTTTCGATCAGCACCAGCGGATTGTCGGTCGCCGCATTGGCCTCGATTTCGAGCGTACGGCCCACCTGGCTCAAAAGATCAATGCAGGCGCCGGTAACCTGCGGCTGGCAGCGGATGCAGTAGGGGTCCTGAACGCGTGTATCCCCCTCGCGGTGGCTCTCACGGATCTCCGAGCCATCCATCAGGTCACGGATGGCCCGGGCGGCGAGGATCTGGCCGCGATGGCCGCGCAATTGGTGAATTTCGTCGAGGAAGGGCGCAGTCGAGCCCATGATCGCATCGGTCGAAAGCGAGGATGATACCAGCGCATTTCGGGCCGCCCGGAAAGCCTCGAAAAGGCCCACGAGTGCAAAGGCGGTGGAAACTTGTGTGCCGTTGATGAGAGCAAGCCCCTCCTTGGCGGCCAGCGTGACCGGCTTCAGTCCTGCCGCTGCCAACGCCTCGGCCCCGGTCATTTCTCGGCCCTGATAGGTGGCACGGCCTTCGCCCAGCATTGCCGCGGCCATATGCGCCAGCGGGGCAAGGTCGCCCGATGCGCCAACCGAACCCTGCGCGGGAATAACCGGCAGCACGCCCTTGGCGAGCATGGCCTCGATCAGCTCGACGACTTCGGGCCGGGTGCCGGAGGCGCCGCGGCCAAGTGACAACAGCTTCAGCGCCATGATCAGGCGCACGGTCTCTTCCTCGACGCGCTCGCCCACGCCGCAGCAATGCGACAGGATCAGGTTGCGCTGCAAGGTGGCGGTGTCCTCGGCCTTGATCTTGATCGAGGCGAGCTTGCCGAAGCCCGTGTTCACGCCATAGACTGGCACATCGCCCTTGGCGGCCGCGTCGATCCTGGCGGCGGAATTGGCTATGCCCGCACGCGCGCTGTCAGCCAGCCGTACGGCAAGCCCCTCACGCCAGATGCGTTCCAGTTCGGCCAGGGTGACGTGGCCGGGTATCAGGATGAGTTCAGACAAATTGGCCTCCGAAAATGCGAGTATGCAGCGGATTGAAGCCGATACGGTAGGATAGTTCGGCCGTGTGTCGGATATCCCATATCGCCAGATCGGCGCGTGCGCCGGGTACGATCACGCCACGGTCCGCCAGGCCGAGAGCGCGTGCGGCATTGCGCGTCACGGCCCGAAGGCATTCGGCAGGCGTCATGCGGAACAGCGTCGCACCCATATTCATGGTCAAAAGGATGGAGGTGAGCGGCGAGGTGCCGGGATTGGAATCGGTTGCAAGCGCAATCGCCACGCCGGCATCCCGCAATGCCTGAACCGGCGGATATCGTGTTTCCCTGAGCGTGTAAAACGCGCCGGGCAGGAGGACGGCGATGGTTTTTGCTTTTGCCATCGCGGCGATGCCGTCCGCTCCCAAATATTCGAGATGATCGACCGATAGCGCGCCGTGTTCGGCCGCCATTGCTGCGCCATGCAGGTCCGAAAGCTGCTCGGCATGGAGCCTGATCGGCAGGCCGAGCTTCCGGGCATGGTCGAAAATGCGCGTCATTTCTGCAACCGAGAAAGCAATGCCCTCGCAGAACCCGTCTACCGCATCGATCAGCCCTTCGGCGCGACCCTTATCCATGCCTGCGATCACGACGCGGTCGATATAACCCGCACGATCCCCTTTGAATTCTGGCGGCAGGGCATGGGCGGCAAGCCAGGTGGTGACGATATGAACCGGTCGAAGCCCGCCGATGCGCCGCGCAACGCGCAGCATCTTCAGTTCGGAAGCAATGTCGAGCCCGTAGCCCGACTTGATCTCCAGCGTGGTGACACCTTCGCGAAGCAGGGTGTCCACGCGCGGCAGCGCCAGCGCCAGAAGCTCTTCCTCGCTCGCCTCACGGGTGTCGCGAACGCTTGAGAGGATGCCGCCTCCTGCCTGGGCGATCTCCTCGTAATCTGCGCCTTCCAGACGCATCTCGAACTCGCGGGCGCGATCGCCACCATAGACGATATGGGTGTGACAATCGATCAGGCCCGGGGTAACCAGCCGCCCCTCCAGATCGCGGCAGGGGGCGCTGCCAAACCGAGCTGGCAGGTCCGTATCGGCACCGACCCAGACGATCCTGTCGCCCTCGATTGCGATCGAGGCACGTTCGACAAGCCTGCAACCTGTCGCTTCATCGTCCATGGCCGCAACTGTGGCCTTGCTGAGAACCTGCATCCGGTACGCACTCCCGACTGACCGTCTTTTTTAAGTCTGAACATAACCAGCCGTTTATGTCTATACTTATTTTCGTATTATGTCTATGCTTATGCATGAATGGCCGCGCGACGCCGAACCGGCTCAATGGAGAACGCGATGACTACACTTTGGGCGGAACAGGCGCTGCTGCCGGACGGGTGGGCGGAAAACGTGCGCGTCGAGTTGGGTGCGGACGGTCGGATAGCGAAAGTTGCAGCCGGAGTTGCGCCGGGCGGCAAGCGGATCGGCCTGCTGCTACCCGCCATGGCGAATCTCCATTCCCATGCCTTCCAGCGCGCCATGGCGGGCCTTTCGGAAGCGCGCGGGCCACAGCCGCGCGACACGTTCTGGACATGGCGCCAGATAATGTACCGCTTCCTCGACCATCTGACACCCGAGGACGTCGAGGCCATCACGACGCTGGTGCAGATGGAGATGCTGGAAGCTGGCTACGCCACCAATGTCGAGTTTCACTATCTGCACCATCAGGCGAATGGCGCTCCCTACAACAATATTGCCGAGATGTCCGAGCGCATCGCCGCCGCCGCCGCCCGCACCGGCATCGGTCTGACGCTGCTGCCCGTACATTACCAGTTCGGTGGAGTGGACCGCAGGCCGCTCGGACCGGGTCAGATGCGGTTCGGCACGACGCCAGATGAATTCGTCGCCTTGCTCGACGCGTCCGAGGCGGCGCTGCGCCACCTGCCAGATGACGCGGGGATCGGTGTTGCCCCACATTCACTGCGCGCGGTCAGTTCCGAGGCGTTGTCGTTCTGCGAGGGTCTGCGCCCCGGGCGACCGTTGCACATGCATCTGGCGGAGCAGATTCCGGAGGTTGAGGAAATGAAAGCTGCGCGTGGCCGCCGCCCCGTCGAATGGCTGCTGGACAATCATAGCCCCGACCACCGCTGGACGCTGATCCACCTGACTCATATGACTGAAGACGAAACCCGCCGCCTTGCGGCGACCGGCGCTGTGGCGGGTCTCTGCCCGATGACCGAATCGAGCCTTGGCGACGGCATTTTCAACGGCACCATCTGGAAGGAAGCGGGCGGAAGGTTTGGCTTCGGCTCGGACAGCAACATCCGTATCTCGCTCATCGAGGAATTGCGCACGCTCGAATACAGCCAGCGTCTGCGTGACGCTGCCCGCGCCATTCTGGCCGAGCCGGAACGCTCTACCGGTCGGGTGCTTTACGAGACCGGGCTCGACGGCGGCGCAACCGCTGCGGGGCGCGAAACTGGCGCCATCGCTGCTGGCCTGTGGGCCGATTTGTGCGCCGTTTCGCTGGACAATCCTGTGCTGTTCGGTCGCAAGGGCGATGAGTGTCTCGACAGTCTGGTCTTTGCCGGTGGCGAGGGGCTGGTGCGCGACGTCTGGGCGGCAGGTCGCCATGTCGTACGCGATGGCCGGCATCTGGACCATGACCGGATCAGGGCCGATTACCTGGCCTGTATCGGCAGATTGCAGGAGCGGATGTGACCGACAAACAAACCGGCCCGACCTCACCCAAGGCACAGAACATCGCCAATGAAGTGCGACGCCGCATCGTCGAGCGCGAATGGCGTCAGGGCGATCGCATTCCGGACGAGGCCGACCTGGCGATCGAGTTTGACGCGGCGCGGGCGACCGTCAACAAGGCGTTGCAGCTTCTGGCCGACGAAGGGCTGCTGGATCGTCGGCGCCGGGCGGGCACGCGCGTTGCAGTCGATCCGGTTCGCAAGGCGACCTTTACGATTTCCATCGTGCGCGAACAGGTGGAACAGGCCGGTATGGTCTACAGCCATCGCGTCGTCGCGCACCGGCGGAGCCCGGTTCCGGCGACGGTCGCTGCACGGCTCGGCTTGCCGGAAGGTGAGGTTCTGGTTCACATGCGGGCCATACATTATGGCGATGGCCAGCCTTTCCAACTGGAAGACCGCTGGATCAATCCGCGCGCCACCCCGGAGCTTGAAAAGACTGATTTCTGGCAATTGAACGCCAACGAATGGCTGGTGCGAAATGCCCCCTATCTGCGGGCCGAGCTGACCTTCTCGGCCGAAAACGCCAACCGGCGCGATGCGAGACTGCTGCAAACCCGGCAAGGACAGGCACTGCTGATCCTGCACCGCACCACATGGAACGATCTGGGCGCGATCACCACCGTCCGCGTGGCGTTCCAACCCGGTCATTTCGTCGGCACTGAAAATGGCCAAAGCCGTACCTACTGGCCCGTCCGGCGAAGCGACGGCGGCTCTGGCATCCTATGATGCAGGCCACTCTGTCGAGGGCGTCACCCAGCTTCCCGGCGTGACCCGCGCCGCCCGGTGTCGCTGACCACATATTGAACAGACCAAGTTCGGGGTCAAAAAACGACAATGTCAGGTTTATGCATTATGCTGCACCCTGAACCTTGCGCGGGAAGAAAATTGCCCGGCGTGGGTCAAAATCATAGGCATCCACGAACTGCCCGGCATCCCGTGCCAATTGAGCAACCGATTCCAGAATGAAATCAACTTTTTCATCGGCCAGAAGCACGCTGAAATTTAGCCGTGTAAAACCGGGCTTTTGAATTTCATCGCCCAACAGGATCGCTTCACGCATCCGGCTGGATTCAGCATCATCAATCGACAAAAGCCTGTGCACATAAGGGCCTGCACATGCACAGCCACCGCGTGCCTGAATACCAAACCGGTCACTCAGCATCCGCGTCACCAACTGCTGGTGGATATAACCACCATTGCCGTCCTTGATGCGGAAAGAAAAAATCGGCAATCTGGCCGCATCAAGTGAGCCAAGCAGCTCGATATTTTCATCCTGTTTCCACGCAGCCATGGCACGGCTGGCAAGCGCGCTATTACGTTCGGCCATTATTTTGTCGCCGATCGCCTCTTTCACCAAAAAGGTCAGGGCAGCGCGGATATCGCCCACGACGTTTGGCGTTCCGGCCTCTTCGCGCGATTCCAGACTGTCACTGTAGTCATGGCCACGAGGCGAAACAAATTTGACGGTGCCTCCACCCGGCCAGGATGGTTTTGCGGTGAGCACTGCATCATGGCGGACGATCAGGATACCGGAAGCCCCCGGTCCGCCGATAAATTTATGCGGGGAGACGATGATCGCGTCGATTTCAACATCGACCGCGGGGGCCATGGTAATAGGCAGGTAAGGCCCCGCTCCGGCATAATCCCATATCATTCTTGCGCCAGCGTTCTTGGCCATGCGAGTGACCGTCGCCACATCCGTTATGATGCCGGTGACGTTTGATGCAGCAGAAAATGCGCAGATCACGCAGTCCGCATTGGCTGCCTCTTGCAATGCTGTTTCAAGCGCTGCCAGATCAGGTCCGCCATTCGCGGATTCGGGAATTTCCACCACGTCTGCACCGCTTTCACGCCATGGCAGAATGTTGGAATGATGCTCATATGGGCCAATAATCACGACGGCTTTTTTGCCGGAAGCGACAGCACCGGTTACGCCGAACAGTGAAACAAGCCGGTTGATGCCGGCAGTAGCGCCTGATCCGGCAAAAATAACCGCGTGTTCGTCGGTTGCTCCACAACATTCGCCAATCACTCGACGCGCATCGCGACGCAGACGCGTGATGAAACCGCCACAAAATGATGCCTCAGTGTGGCTATTGGCGTAAAACGGCAAAACCTCATTGAGAATGAATTGTTCGATCTGCATCAGCGCACGCGCGGAGGCTACATAGTCCGCATAAATCAGCGGTTTATGTCCATAGGGGCCTTCAATTTGTGCATTCGCACCGATCAAGCCGGACTGAATTCCTTCAGCCGAAGATGCAAGACCACCCTTGAACCGATCCAGCAAGCCACCGCTGATCGCCGTTTCCGACCGTATCGTCTGCATGTCAAAACCTTTTATACAGGAACAGACTCGACAATAGAACGAAACAGGAGTTGAAACCTTATCTAAGATTTGCGATTTTGTCCTAAAATTAGATCATATGATAGGTAATATGGAAAAAATCGATAACATTGATCTGAATATCCTTGGGTGCTTGCAAAAGGACGGTTCGATTTCGCAACGCGAACTAGCGGACAAGGTTGGCCTGTCGCAAAACGCCTGTTGGCGGCGTTTGCAACGGTTGCAAACGAGCGGCATCCTTCGCGGTTCTCGTATGGATATCGATCTGGCGGCGCTCGGATTCGATCTAACCGTCTTTGTTATGATCCGCACTCGCCACCACTCGAAAGAATGGGCAGACAACTTCTGTAAACATGTCAAGAACCTGCCAGAAGTCACCGATCTTTACCGCATTGGCGGGGATTGGGACTATCTGCTGAAAGTGGTGGCGCGCGGTATGGGCGGTTACGATGCTTTTTATCAGCGCCTGATTACCAATTTTGATCTGGCCACAGTCACTGGATTTTTTTCAATGGAAGCTATCATTGAAAACCGCCCCGTCGATATTGTGCGTATACGCTGAAATCGAGTGGCTGGGTTGTATGTGGTGTTGCCTTATAAAAACCGGACAGGTTGCCTGCGCTCAGGCCATTTCGCTTGAGGATGTGAAGCTTCTGTGAAACCTCGCGTCCCAGCTCGATCATGATGATATTCCTTGTGGGTTTGATCAAACCACAAGGATGTCTCGAAGACCCCTACATCTCTACAATGCCAAACAGTTCAGGTCGCGTCTCCTTGAGTTGAGACAGCATAAGTCCCATTTTCGATATGTGATCGGCCATTACGGTGGCTGCACGCTGGGAGTCCTGATCGGAGATTGCTGCAACGATCGCTTCGTGTTCGTTCAACGTTTCACTCATGCGCGTTTCATAGTGCAGCAACAGCCTTCGCACACGGTCGATCTGACTTCGCTCTCTCGATGCGATTTCCCGCAAACCGACCAGTTCCGCGCCGTCACAAATCATGTCGTGCAAGGCTTCATCGAGTTCATAAAACTGCTCGAAATCATTCTTTGCAGCCGCCGCATGCTGTTGAGCGAGGTTCTGCTTCAAAAGCGCTATCGTCTCCGGCGTGCTCCGTTCGGCAGCACGCCTCACCGCTGCGGTCTCGAGAGCGACCCGAACGAACTGAGCAGTCTCAATCCGGTCCAGCCAGAGCCTCGCAACGAACGTTCCTGTCTGCGGATAGATCTCCACCAGGCCTTCCTCGGCCAAACGATTGATCGCATCGCTTACAGGTGTTCGGGATACACCCAGTTGTGACGCCACGACTTCCTTACGAATGGCTTCCCCCGGTGAGAGCTGAGAGGAGATGATCGCCTGACGCAGGATCGTATAGACCTGATCCTTGCGTGTAACAGATACGACCTTTTGACTATGGAAGTCTTTAAGTCCACGGCGAACCTTCATGCAGTTGCCTCCGAAAATTCCGACAGTTTCACGGGCTGACTCGATCGCGACGCCCGCCCGAACCGTTCTTGCAAGAATTGACTCTCCCTAGTTAGCATGTAACATGTCACACACTATACCAAAAAAATGTTTTGGGAGGAACGTTTTGGAGGGTTCGCAGCCAGTCGTGTCACTGCGCAATGTGAGCAAGTCATTTGCTCACATCAACGCTCTGCGGAGCATTGATCTTGACGTCTATCCCGGTGAAATTCACGCCGTCATGGGTGAAAACGGTGCTGGTAAATCAACCCTCGTCAAGATTCTGAGCGGCGTTCATCGCAAAAGCAGCGGCTCGATGACTGTCCGGGGCGTGGAGGTCGATTTCACAGATCCGAAGGAAGCTGAACGCAACGGTATCGCGATCATCCATCAGGAGCTCAACCTCATTCCGACGCTGAGCGTCTCAGCCAACATCTTTCTGGGCAGAGAGCCGTTGAAGGTGGGTCTTTTCGTCGACCATGCCCGGGTCAAGTTGCGAAGCGCAGAAATCCTGCACACGTTCGGGATCGACATCGATCCTGAGGCCGACGTTCAGGGCCTGCGGGTTGGCGAGCAGCAGATGGTCGAAATCGCGCGCGCTCTGTCGCTGGAAGCCGAAATCCTTATTCTGGATGAACCGACTTCGGCGCTCTCCGAGACCGAGGCACAGAAACTGGCCTCATTTGTTCGTGAACTCGCCCGAAAGGGCGTGGCAATCGTCTATATTTCTCATCGCATGAAAGAAGTCTTTGCTCTCGCCGACAGGATCACTGTGCTGCGTGATGGTAACTTCATCACCACCAGGCGTTCCGACGAGTTGAGTGAACGCGACGTCATACGCATGATGGTTGGGCGGGAGCTTCCTCCGCAACGAGCAAAATCATCATCGGATGACCATAAGGTCGCGCTTTCAGTCAATCGGCTATCTCTGCGGCGACCAAACTCTTGGGGTCATATGCGGGATGTTGTCAAAGATGTCAGCTTCCAACTCAATTCAGGCGAAATTCTTGGCATTGGCGGGCTGCTGGGGTCCGGGCGCACCGAAGTGCTGGAGCTGATCTTCGGCGCAGCGCAGGGAACAGTCGCAGGCCAGATAGAGCATGGCGGAATAAGCCGTAGTGTCAGCCAGATGAATCCCAGACGCGCGGTAGGGGAGGGAATAGTCCTGATCACCGAAGACCGCAAAGGCACAGGTCTGCTCATGGATGCGGATATCTGCGCCAATGCCGTGCTTCCTTCGCTGAGCTGGCTTGCGCCTTTCGGATGGATAAGCCGACGCAAGGAAAACCGGACCGCGCGGAACATCGTCGAGAAAATGCGTGTTCGCTGCAATGATGTTGACCAGCCGATCAGCGAGTTGAGTGGCGGAAACCAGCAAAAAGTCGTGCTGGGAAAATGGCTGGAAACCAGGCCCCGTGTTGTCTTGTTGGATGAACCGACCCGCGGTATCGACGTCGGGGCAAAAAACGAAATCTATGAATTGCTTGACGAACTCGCACGCTCCGGCGTTGCCATCGTGATGGTGAGTTCCGAGCTTCTAGAGCTGCTTTCGTTGTCCAGCAGAATTCTCGTGATGTGTGAGGGAAGGGCGACAGGCATCATTGAAAGACACGAGTTTTCGGAAGAAAGACTGATGGAACTGGCCACCCCTGCGGGAGTTGCAGCATGAGCAATTCGAACGCGATGGAAAGCACATCGCAGACGGGGATGGAGAGGCTGCGCCGCATCATTGCAGCGACAAAACTCTATTGGGGTCTGGCGGCGCTGTTTCTGGTTGGCGTCCTGTCATCCCCGATCTCGTCCAAAGGCAACAACATCTTTCTGTCATTTGGAAACCTGTCAGACGTATTCCGGCAAATCTCGGTCACAGGAATTACAGCGGTCGGCATGACACTGGTCATTCTGATCGCAGGTATCGATTTGTCGGTCGGCTCCATTCTGGCGCTCGGGTCCGTCGTATGCGCAATGCTGTTGACCAATGAGGGTTGGTCGAGCGCCTACACGCTCGGCGTTCCCGCTGTTTTTCTTCTGACGCTGCTGGTGGTGTTTGCGATTCTCAATCTCGCATCCAAAGTGCGAAACAGCCTGTCTTCGACAAGGGAACAACAGCCGCTCTCCACCAAAACGGGGGCCTTGATCGCGTCTGTTGTCGCGACTGGCGTTGCCCTGTGGGTGGCGCAAGGTGCCGATACAAGATCTGGCGTCCTGTTCGTCCTTCTGGTGGTGCCAGCCGTCGGCTTTATGCTTGGGACGGTGAGCGGGATCATTATCGTCGGCGGACGGCTTCAGCCGTTTATCGTGACGCTCGCGATGATGGTCGCGGGGCTGGGCATCGCCCGCCTGACCGCGGGACAGAATACGGCTGTCTGGCCGGTCTACACTGGCAGCAATGCCACCGAGAATTTCGAGTTCCTGAGGTCTCTGGTTTTCGGAATCGTGCCGGTTCCCGGTCTGATCTTTGCCTGTATTGTCGTGCTTTTCTGGATCATTCTGAAATACACCCGGTTTGGCCGCTACATCTATGCCATTGGCGGCAATGAGGAGGCGGCCAGGCTTGCCGGTGTGCCGGTCTGGCGTGTCAAGATCACCGTTTACGCCATTTCCGGCTATCTGGCGGCGCTTGCAGGCATTCTTTACGTCGCCCAATACAGGCAGGGAAAGCCTGACGCGGGCGCAGGCCTGGAGCTCGATGCCATCGCTGCTGTCGTGATCGGCGGAACAAGTCTCATGGGCGGGCGAGGATCCATGATCGGAACACTTGTCGGCGTTCTGATATTCGGCTTCCTCGGAAACATTCTCCAGCTTAACAACATCGACAGCAATACCCAGCTTGTTCTCAAAGGTCTGATCATCATTCTTGCCGTGCTGCTTCAGGAACGCCGGTCCGCTGGCTGGGCGTTCTTCCTCTCACAGTTATTCACGTCCAGCACCCGAAACCAATCCGTGCCGGTTGAGAAGGCACGCGATGAATAAATGCAAAAACCAAGAAAAATGAGGGAGAGAAACATGCGCTTAAATCGTCGATATTTCATGGGACTCGCTATGTGCACGGCACTCGTGACGCCTCTCGCGGCAACGGGCGTTTCGGCGCAGACAAAGGACAAATATGTCATCGGTTTCAGCCAGACGACAACAGTTGAGCCATGGCGTGTGCAGTTCAACAAGGACTTGCTCGCAGAGGCTGCCAATCATCCAAACGTCGAGTTGCTGGTGGCCGATGGTCAGGACAAGACGGAAAAGCAGGTCGCCGATGTTGAGAACTTCATCAACCAGGAAGTTGACGCCATCCTTATTTCACCGAAGGAATCGGCTGGCCTGACAGGCGTTGTCGAAAAAGCGATGGATGCCGGTATCCCGGTCATCGTGCTGGATCGAAACGTTGATACCGAAAAATTCACCCAATGGATCGGCGGCGATAATGTCGTCATCGGCGAAGCGGCCGGCCAGCACGCGGTCGAGCTTCTGGGAGGCAAGGGGCAGGCGAAGGGGACCGTCGTGGAAATCTGGGGCGGTCTTGGAACGCAGGCCAGTCATGATCGCAGCAACGGTTTTCACAAATATACCGACGCCGAACCGGGCATTACCTACTTGCTCGATAAACAATCGGGCGACTGGAAGCAGGACCAGGCCTATAACATCATGGCGACGGCACTGCGCAACCATGAGGACATAAAACTGGTTTATGGCCACAATGATCCGATGGCTTATGGTGCCTACCTCGCCGCCAAGGATGCAGGTCGTGAAAAAGACATCCTGTTTCTCGGGGTGGACGGTCTGCCGAACGAAGGGGTTCAGTGGGTAAACAAGGGCGAACTCGCCGCGACATTCCTATATCCGACACCCGGTGCCGAAGGGCTCAGGCAGGCCTTGAAAGTGCTCGCTGGCGAAAAAGTTGAAAAGAAGATCGTGCTGGGCACTGAAACGATTACCAAAGCCAATGCGCCCGAAATTCTGAAGAAAAACGGCCTTTGAACCAACTCCAATCCGCAGGCTCGGGCTATTCAAGCCTGCGGAATGCTTTTCGAGCATATCTACCGCTCTCACCGATTCCTTGATGTTTTTTATTCGATCAAGCCGGTTTGGCGGGGGCCTGCCGGGGCTGTCGTTTCGCGGGCAACGAGGCCGAACCTGACGTCGATGCAGCGCGGTCCCTCGCTTGTCCCGGCATTGTGGTCGTTGTTGAAAAGCTCAAGCAGCAATTCGCCCGTTCGCCGACCGATCTCAACCGCATCGACGCGGATCGTCGTCAGAGCGGGCACGCATTGGCGCGCGATGTCAAAATCGCCAAAGCCCATCAGCGAAAGCTGTTCGGGAACCTTTATTCCACGGCGGTGACATTCCATCAGCGCCCCGAACGCGGAAATATCGGAGACGGCGAATACGGCCTGCACGTCCGGAGCCCGCTCCAGCAGAACGGAAAGCGTGCGCGCGCCATGATCGTGTGACACCGGCGCGGTTCCCTCCCGCATGATCAGGTCATCGCTTATGCCCGCCTCACGAAGCGCGGAGGCAAATCCCGCCAGCCGGTCCTCGCCGCGTATGTCGATCGCATCGCAATCGGTGCGCGAGCCGAGCGCGCCGATGCGACGATGGCCAAGGGAAAGAAGATAGCGCGCCGCCGCGCGGCCCACCTCATAGTTTGAAAAGCCGACGGCATGATCGATCGGTTTGCTGGGCACATCCCAGATTTCGACGATGGGAATACCGGCGCGAAGCAGCATTTCAGTTGTGGGTTTCGTGTGAACCATGCCAGCCACGACAATGGCGTCCGGCCGCCGCGCGAGCATCGAACGGATGATCCGCTCCTCCTCCGAAAGCCGGTACATCGTATAGCCGATGAGAAGCTGATAATCGTCTGGCCGCAACGCTTCGGCCAGACCGTGGGCGGTATCGGCGAAATTGGAATTGGTCAGCGTTGGCAGGATCGCGGTTACGAAATTCGTGCGGCGCGACGACAGGCTTCCGGCAACGCGGTCCGGCACGTATCCCAGTTGTTCGATCGCCTCCATCACGCGCAAGCGCGTCGCTTCCGATACGAGTTCGGGATCGGCGAGGACGCGGGATACCGTCATCTGTGAAACGCCAGCCAGACGGGAAACATCGCGCATCGTTGCTTTGCGAAGGGGAGGAGACGTCACGTTCGATCCTGATTGTTGAGCTTGCCGTACTGTCAACTAATACGGACGTTATTTCGGAGCAATGCGTTCGTAGACCACATGGTAAAAACGGCCGTCGAACATTTCCATCATTTCATCGGTGATCGTGCGGCCTTCCATCCGAACCGGTGAGATAAGCGCCTCCTGAACCGCTTCGAGCGAAGGATAGTCGATCTCCTGCACCATCGCTATGGGGGGAGAGCCGGGGTCGACGTCCAGGGTGCGCATCACGCGCACCGCCAGGGCATTCGGCATCCGTCGCCATACGGGCAGAAGCCTTTCCTCGACCATGCGAAAGAATTCGTCCTCCCTGCCCTTGTGAATTGTTCCTTCGAAAATAGCCGATCGTGTATGCACGATTGTCCTCCCGGTACCTGATTTCAGATTGCGTATTGCAATGATATCGATAACATGTACCATTACAAGGTGTAAACGCGAATACGCTCATTCAAAATGGCGGTAAACTTGATTTCGGCCTGTCTTCTCAAATATGCGGGGCTAAAGTGGAATTTTTAGCGTCTTATGATTCCGTAAGAAAAAACAGCGGGGGTCGGATTCGGACGGAAATATAATATGTTATCGCAAACAGAATGGGTAATCGTGAACTGGCTGCAATAATGTTACGCGCAAGTCTGAGGAGGATCGGGCGCGCGGAAAACCGGAGGAGAAACCATGAGCATACTGAAATCTATTCGCACGACGGCTGCGGCGCTGAGCATCGCGGCGGTCGGGATGTTTGGCGCGGCCGATGCCAATGCCGTGACGCTCAACGACATAACCTCGCGCGGCTCGGTCAAGATCGGCGTGCTGACGGGTGCGCCGCCCATGGGGATGATCGATGAGAAGGGCAACCCCAGCGGCTACGACGTCGATGTCGCCAATCTGATCGGCAGCTATCTGGGCGTGCCGGTTGAGCTGGTTCCCCTGACGCCGCCCGCGCGTATCCCGGCGCTCCAGACCGGCAAGGTCGATTTTCTGGTCGCCACGCTTTCGCCAACCGGCGAGCGCGCGAAAACCGTGATGTTCACGCAGCCATACAACGCCTTCAACATGGATATCATTTCCGGGCCCGACCAGAAATTCTCCGGCCTGGCGGATCTCGCAGGCAAGCGCGTTTCCGTCAACCGTGGGTCCACACAGGAAACGGCATTGCGCAAGGCGGCTGTCCCCAATCTCGAAATCGTCGTTTATGAGGACGATTCGACCAGCGCGCAGGCATTGATCGCCGGTCAGGTGGATGCGGTCGCGTTGCCTTCGACGGTTGGCGAGGCCATCATCAAGCAGCGTCCGGATGCCGGTCTTCAGGTCGGCTTCACATTCTTCCAGCAGGGCAATTCCATGGCGACGAAGCTTGACGATTTCGAGCTTCGTCAATGGCTGAACACTGCCATCTATCTGATGAAGATTTCGGGCGACCTCGATGCCATCGCCACGAAATGGACCGGGCGTCCGATGCCCGATCTGCCGTCGTTCTGATGCAGCTTCCGCCGGTTACCTGTTGGTGCCGGCGGATCCTTTTCCATCTTGCGTGAAAATCATCCGAGAGAGCGCTGACCTTCAGCGGGAGACCGGACCATGTCCTATACTTTTCAATTCGGGGTCATAGCACAGTATCAGGATGCGCTTCTGGCTGGCCTCTGGCTTACGATCAAGCTGTCGGTGATGTCGATCGTGCTCGGTTGCGCCGGGGGAATAGCGCTTGCGTCATTCCGCTCCATGAGCGGCGGGGTCGTCCGTTTCGCCGTCGACGCCTATGTCGAAATCATCCGCAATACGCCGTTTCTGGTGCAATTGTTCATCATCTACTTCGGCCTTCCGGGATTGGGTTTCCGTGTCGGGGCGGAGACGGCGGCGCTGATCGGCATGACCATCAATCTCGCGGCTTATTCCACCGAGATCATTCGCGCCGGTATCGAGGCGGTGCACAAATCGCAGATCGAGGCGGGCGAGGCGCTTGGCTTCACGCGCTTGCAGATCTATCGCCATGTCATCATCCTTCCGGCACTGGCGAAAGTCTATCCGGCGCTTTGCAGCCAGTTCGTTCTCATGATGCTCGCGTCGAGCATCTGTTCGGCGATTTCGACCAATGAGCTTGCGGCATCTGCCGCATTCGTCGAGTCGCAAAGCTATCGGTCCTTCGAGGTCTATATCGTCGTGACCCTGATCTATCTGGGGCTTGCCCTTTGCCTGCGGGCTGTTTTGGCCCTGATAGGCCTGTGGCTGTTTGGGCGCCGCGTTGCACGCCGCACGGCAACCGCACTTCCGGAGGTGACGGCATGACCTTTCGCACTTTCGGTCCCGATGAATTTCTGTTTCTCCTGACGGGGCTGCAATGGACACTCCTGCTGACCGCGGTTGCCCTGATCGGCGGCGGAATTACAGGTTTCCTGATCGCGCTCGCCCGCGTTTCCGTGTTCAAATGGCTGCGCGTGGCGGCCGGAACCTATATCCAGGTCATTCAGGGCATTCCTGTCCTGATGATCCTGTTTCTGTCCTATTACGGCCTGAGCCTTGCGGGGCTTGATCTGCATCCGCTCTTTGCGGCTGGCGCATCGATGACCTTCTATGCGTCTGGCTATCTGGCGGAAATCTGGCGCGGCTGCATTCAGTCCGTTCCCAGACCACAATGGGAAGCGTCGGAGTCACTGGCGATGACCCGCGCGCAGCAATATCGTTATGTGATCCTGCCGCAGGCCCTGCGCATTTCGCTGCCGTCCACCGTCGGTTTTGCGGTGCAGGTGGTGAAAAATACGTCGATCGCGTCCATCATCGGCTTTGTCGAACTGGCACGCGCCGGCACGCTCATCAACAACGCGACGTTCCAGCCCTTCCGCGTCTTTCTCGTGGTCGCGGCACTGTATTTCGTCGTCTGCTACCCACTCTCGCAGCTCTCGCGCTGGCTGGAAAGGAGGCTTCATGTCGGAAGTCGTCATTGAAAATGTTCACAAGAGCTTCGGCACCGTCGAGGTTCTTAAAGGTGTATCGCTCACCGTGGAACGCGGCGAAGTGTTCGCGCTTATCGGGCGGTCAGGTTCCGGCAAAAGCACCCTGCTGCGCTGCATGAACGGATTGGAGAAGATCAATTCCGGCCATATCGAGATCGCGGGACATACCGTCGAGAACGACCCGGCGAAGCTCCGCAACCTGCGCACGGATGTCGGTATCGTTTTTCAGAGCTACAACCTTTTCCCGCATCTGACTGTCGGCGAAAACATCATGCTCGCGCCAAAAATCGTCAAGAACGCGCCGAAAGCGGATGCGCGCCGGACGGCCGAGGAGGTGCTGAACCTTGTCGGGCTATCGGAAAAATTCGACGCCTATCCCGATGAGCTTTCCGGCGGGCAGCAGCAGCGCGTGGCCATCGCCCGCTCGCTCGCCATGCGTCCGAAAGTGATGCTTTTCGACGAGGTGACCTCGGCGCTCGACCCGGAACTGACCGAAGAAGTGCTGAACGTCATGGAGCAGCTCGCCCGCGACGGGATGACCATGATCCTCGTGACCCATGAAATGGGTTTCGCGCGCCGTGTCGCGACACAGACGATCTTCATGCATCAGGGCAGGATCTGGGAAGAAGGCCCGTCGAAGGAATTTTTCGCCAATCCGAAGACGCCGGAACTGAAGCAATTCGTCAAATCGGACGTCAAATAGTCATCAACCTCGACAGAGAGCCATTATGCCGACTGAAATCCTGCAACTATGCCCGCTCACGCCCTCGCTTGAGGCCGCTCTTTCCGAACGCTACAAAGTGCACCGCTGGTTCGAAGTTGCTGATCAGGCCGCCTTCCTGAAGGCCAGTGCGAGCGCTGTTCGTGGCGTGGTTACGGGCGGACACATCGGCATTTCCGATGATCTGGCCGATGCCTTGCCCAAACTTGAAATCGTCGCAATCAATGGTGTCGGTTTCGACAAGGTGGACCTGCCAAAAGCCAGGCAGCGCGGCTATCGCGTTTCAAATACGCCTGACGTGCTCACTGCGGATGTTGCCGATCTCGCCATCGGCCTGATCATCGCCCAGGCGCGGCAATTGAACCGGGCCGACGCTTTTGTGCGCGATGGTGCATGGCCGAAGACGGAACTGGGTCTTGGCACGCGGGTTGCAGGAAGACGCTATGGCATTTTCGGGCTCGGTCGCATCGGCAAGGCCATCGCCCGCCGTCTGGAAGGGTTCGATGGCGACATCTCCTATACGGGCCGTTCGCGTCAGGATGTCGGCTACACATATTATCCGGATCTTGTCGAGCTTGCCCGAAATTGCGACGTGCTGGTTATCGCAGCCGCTGCTTCTTCGCAAACGCGCCACGCCGTCAATGACGAGGTTTTGCAGGCGCTGGGACCAAATGGAACGCTCGTGAATGTCGCACGCGGTTCGCTGGTCGATGAGGCGGCGCTGGTTGCCGCCTTGCGGGAAGGTCGGATTGGCGGCGCTGCGCTGGATGTGTTCGAAAACGAGCCACAGGTCCCGCCCGAGCTTTTCGCCATGGCCAATGTGGTGTTGGCACCGCATATCGGCAGCGCGACTCACCAGACCCGCAAGGCGATGGCAGATCTCGTTCTCGGCAATCTCGAAGCGCATTTCAGCGGCGGGACGTTGGTCACGCCGGTCGTGTGAGTAAGTCAATCGGCTGATGTTAGCGATATCATGGAGGCGGAAAGCTGCCTTCATGACCCTGCTCGCAGGGCTTGCAAAGGTCAGTTCAGGTTGCCATCCAGCAGCCGCATCATTTCAGCGGAATCCTTCGGCCCCAGCTCTGCCGCGCACAACAGGCGATGAATTTCCACGACCTGCCCCGTCATTGGCAGGGGTGTCCGGGTTTTCAGCGCGAACGCCTGAAGCGAATCCAGATCCTTGAGCATATTGTCGATGCGGCCGGTCTGCGTGAAATCGCGCGCGGCGAACTTCGCCATGAATTCCTGCATGATACGGCTGTCGGCCCGCCCGCCCGCAAGCGCCTGCGGGATCGCTGCCGGATCGACCCCTCCGGCTTCCGCCAGCTTCACCGCCTCGGCGACGGCTTGAAAGGCGACAGCACAGAAAAGCTGGTTGATCAGCTTGGTCGTCTGTCCCGCGCCATTCGGCCCCATAAGGGTATAATTGGCGCAAAGATGCTGCATCACCGCCCGCGCTCGCTCGAAATCGGCCGCGTCGCCACCCGCCATGACGGTCAATGTGCCGGATAGCGCGCCCGGCACGCCGCCTGAAAGCGGGCAGTCCATCCATTTCATCCCCGTTGTTTCGCGGAGTTGTCGCGCCATATCGACGGTTTCTTTCGGGTCGATGGACGACATGTCGATGAGAAGTTTTCCCTGTCCGGCAGATTGTGCGACGCCCTCCGACCCGAACACGGCGCTGCGCACGATGTCGGCATGGTTGAGGCTCAGGATCACATAATCGCTGCACGCGGCTGCATCGGCAGGTGACGCGGCGGCATGGGCGCCCTTTGTCGTCAGCGCGGCGATTTTTCCGGCGTCGAGATCGAAAATGAAAACCTCGTTGCCTGTTTCGAGAAGGCGGGTTGCAATCGCCGTGCCCATGATCCCCGCGCCGATAACGGCAATTTTTTCAACACTTGCCATGATCGCCTTTTTCTCCCACCGTTGTGCCGATCCACTCAAAACTTTCCCTGACAATCGCCTCGACCGGCTCCGTCACATCCAGCGTCAGAACCAGCGGTTCGCCGACGGGCGACTCCAGCGTGGAAAGCTGGCTTTCCAGCATCGAGAGCGGCATGAAATGGCCGGTCCGATGCGCCATATGCTGTCTCAGGATTTCGAGCGAGCCGTCGAGAAAGATAAAGAGCAACGGTGTCCCGGCAGCTTTGCGCAAGCGGTCGCGATAGACCCGCTTCAGCGCCGAGCAGGAAATCACGATTCCGCCATTCGCCTGCGCCAGCCTTTCTCCAATGCGTTCGAGCCAGGGCCAGCGATCCGTATCGTCGAGGGGGATGCCGGCGGACATTTTCTTGACATTACTTTCGGGGTGCAGGCTGTCTCCTTCGAGAAACGGCAGGGAGAGCTTCTCGGCCAATGCTGCACCGACAGACGATTTTCCGGAGCCCGAAACGCCCATCACGATGATATGCGGCATAGCGACCATCCCGTCAGACACTTGCCGTCATGCCGCCATCGACATGCAGAACCTGCCCATTCATGAATGACGAGGCTTCGCCGCTCAGAAACACGGCTGCGCCCACCAGTTCTTCCACGTTGCCCCATCGTCCGGCAGGGGTGCGCTTTTCCAGCCACGAGGAAAATTCGGGGTTGTCAACCAGCGCCTGATTGAGCGGCGTCTTGAAGTAGCCGGGGGCTATGGCGTTGATCTGAAGCCCGTATTTGGCCCAATCGGTAGCCATGCCGCGCGTCAGGTTTCGAACTGCGCCCTTCGTCGCCGTATAGGGCGCGATGGAAGGACGGGCGAGCTCGCTCTGGACAGACGCGATATTGATGATCTTGCCGCGTTTCCTTTCGATCATGTGCCGGGCCACAGCCTGCCCGACATAGAACACGCTCGAAATATTGGTGGCGAGAAGCTGCTGCCACTTGTCGGCGGGAAAATCCTCCAGCGGCGCACGGAATTGCATTCCGGCATTGTTGACGAGGATGTCGATTGGTCCGACGTCCCGCTCGATGCCGTCCACGCCCGCGCGGACCGCCTCGCCGTCGGTGACGTCGAAAAGCGCCGCATGCGCGGTGTACCCGTCCCGCGTCAGCATCGTCACCGCCGCCCCCACCTTGGCCGGATCACGACCGTTGATGATGACCGCCGCACCGTGCTCCGCCAACCCCCTGGCAAGTGCAAAGCCGATGCCCTGGCTCGATCCGGTGATGAGGGCTATCCTGCCCTTCAGGTTGAAAAGCGGAAACGTCATGGCTCCTCCCTCACCGTTCGCGCGGGGCCTTCGCCCTTCCAGTCGATTGTTCTTGACATAAATGTTATCGATAACATATGCAAGTCCTATCAGGGAGGAGCCGATGAAAGCCGTTGTCATTCATGCCGCAAAAGACCTTCGCATAGAGGAGCGCGTCCCGGAAGCCGCTGGCATCGGTCAGGTCGAGATCGAAATCGAGGCAGGCGGCATCTGCGGATCGGACCTTCATTACTACAATCATGGCGGCTTCGGCGCGATCCGCGTACGCGAGCCGATGATCCTTGGGCATGAGGTTGCGGGTGCCGTCCGTGCCTTGGGGGAAGGCGTGTCGGGCCTTGCGGTTGGTGATCGCGTGGCCGTTTCGCCAAGCAGGCCGTGCAATCATTGCGAGTATTGCCTGAAAGGCCAGCAGAATCATTGCCTGAACATGCGCTTCTACGGCAGCGCGATGCCCATGCCGCATATCCAGGGTGCATTCCGGCAACGGCTCGTCGCCGAACAGTGGCAGTGCCACAAGATCGCGGATGGCGTTTCCATCCATGACGCCGCCTTCGCCGAACCTTTCGCGGTTACGCTGCACGCGGTCAGTCAGGCGGGCGCGTTACTCGGAAAGCGGGTCCTCGTCACAGGATGCGGCCCGATCGGCGCGCTCGCGATCATTGCCGCACGCGCGCACGGCGCGCGCGAGATCGTCGCGACCGACGTGATGGACGCGGTTCTGCAAAAGGCTGGCCTCGTCGGCGCCGACCGAACCATCAATGTCGCGAGCGATCCCGAGGCACTGGCGGCCTACAGCGTCAACAAGGGTTATTTCGATGTCCAGTTCGAGGCGTCGGGAAACCAGAGCGCACTGCGATCCGGCCTTGAGGTTCTCAAGCCGCAGGGCATCCTTGTTCAACTGGGGCTGGGCGGCGATGTCTCTATTCCGCAAAACCTCATTGTCAGCAAGGAAATCCAGATCAGGGGGACTTTCCGCTTCCATGAGGAGTTTGCCCTCGCCGCGCATCTCATCAATACGAAGCGGGTCGATCTCAAGCCCCTTCTGTCATCGGTCATTCCGGTTGACGATGCGGTCAGGGCGTTCGAGCTTGCCGGAGATCGAAGCCAGTCGATGAAAGTGCAGATCGCTTTCTGAACGGCCTATGGGTGCAAGGCCGCCGCTCCGCCGGCGCCCAAACGCGACGCGTGCACCGCAAGTTCTCCCACTCTCGTCAGGCCCCGTCATAAGCGGGTCAGCAAGCCGTAGAATAATAGCGAGCCTGCTCAAATGCGTTGGAGAACAAGCTGGTATTGTTATCTGGATCGCTGTCCGGGCGCTCAAATGAGATGTGATGCAGGTTCAGCCTGACCGCATCTGCGGCAAACACTATGCGAAAATAGGCATGCACGCCCATATTCTGGAATTCCAGATCGAGCGCGACCTCGGGCGAACTCAGCCATCCCAGCTTGTAATCGCCACCGTGCCCGAAACGCAAAACGCCGGGCATGAAATGCAGTTCGGCAGCGGATTGCACAATATCGGCAATATTGGCGAGAAGCTCGCACCGAATAAATGCGATGTAGTCCGCCGGATCGACCAGCAGCAGTTCCTTGATCACGGGTTCCAGATGGGCCGCGATGATTGCTTCGCGTGCCGCTGAATATTCCATACTCCTCATGCGAAGCCTCCCTAGCTAACGATGAATTTTTTGGGCCGAATTGACGAAGCGAACGAGCTCCGCCACCGCTTTGTAGAACTCAGGAGCAATCACCTGGTCTACGTTAACTTGCTTGTACAATGAACGCGCCAACGGGACGTCTTCAAAGACGGGAATGCCGTGCTGTTGGGCGATTTCCCTGATCTTGAGCGCAAGAATATCCTGCCCCTTGGCGACAACAACCGGCGCGGGATCCTGCATCGGAACGTAGCGAAGCGCGACGGAGAAATGGGTGGGATTGGCCACAATCAGCGTTGCTCCGGGTACTGCGGACATCATCCGCCGCCGGGCGCGGTCCCGCCCGAGCGATCGAAGCCGCGCCTTGACCACAGGGTCGCCCTCGGACTGTTTGTGTTCGTCCTTGATTTCCTGCCGTGTCATCCGCAATTCCTGTCGCCAGTGTATACGCGACCAGGCAAGGTCGAAAACGGCAAGCAGCGTCACTGCGAAGGCTGTTGCCGCCAGCAGATGCGCTACGGTGGCGCGGATCAGTTCGGGAAGCTGGCTTGCCTCCGTTGCCGTAGCCTCGACGAAGAGGCCGTTCGTCTTGAAGAATACGAAAAAGACAACCAGACTCGATGCGATGAACTTGAACAGCGACTTGAGAAACTCGACGCGGCCTGCTGCGCCGAAAATCCTGTCCCAGCCTTTCGCGAGCGAAATGCGGGACAGTTGCGGACGAATACGTTCAAGAACGATCTTTGGCGCGTTCTGGAAGACCGAAGCAGCAATCCCGCCCAGCGGCACAAGCAGCAGGACCGGCAGGAGTGCGCTTGCTATGGCGGCGGAAACGATGAGAAAAAGCTGTTCCGCATCCTCCGCGCTGTTGAGCCTCCAGTCCTCCGGCCGGTTGATCAGCTCGGAGAGAAAAATCGAAATCTCGCCTCCGATGCTCATTGCGAAAAATGTTGCAATGAGCAAAAACACAATCATGGAAGCAAAGACGGGCGCTTCCTTCGAGAAGGGCAGGTTGCCTTTCTCGATGGAATCGTGAACCTTTTTTTCGGTCGCCTCTTCTGTTTTACTGTCTTTATCCGGCGCCTCTGACATGGCTCAAGCTCAGTTCGAGCTCTCCTCCATAGTTAAGTTGATCTCGCCGCGTGCCGCGAGGGCAATGGCCGCTCGGGCAATGGCGCGACGTGCCTCGGCGATCGCATTGGCGCTTATGTTGTCCTGATTTGCAGACAGTTCCGCCTCGACCATGCGGCGTCCGCGTGTCGAAAGCGCCGACAGGACGAGATCCTGAAGCCGGGTGTCCGCGCCGCGCAGCGCATCCGTAACCTGATCGGTCGGAATTTCGTCGAACAATACCATCCGCGCGCGCTGAGAAATACGCACGACATCCTCGAATGTAAACAACCTCGCCTTGATCCTGCTTAGATCGTCGTTGTTGAGATTGTTCAAGGAGGCGAGCATTTCCTCGATCTCCGGCTTGTCGAGCTGATTGATGATGTTTGCCATCTCATCATGGTAGCCCTTCTCGGAACCCACGCTGTCCCTGCCGGTTACATCGCGGCGCAAGGCATCCTCAATCAGGCCTGAAATCGCGGGGTTGACCTGCTTGATGTGAAGCGCCCGTTCCACGATCTGGCTTCGCTGGAAACCAGGAAATGTAATCAGCACGCGCGCCGCCATGTCCGAAGGCAGTTTCGAAATCACATAGGCGATAATCTGTGGGTGTTGATCCGCCAGATATGCGTGCAGAACGTCCGGAGCGACCCGCGGCAACTGGTCCCAGACGGATTCCTGCTCGATAAGCTCGGGAGAACGGGGCTCCATGACGGCGTTGACCTCATCCGTCGTCAGGGCCTCGCGAAGCAGTCCTTCAAATCGCATTCCGGCTTCGGAAAGCGGAGCGCCTTCGGCAAAGGCGTCCTCGAATTCCTTGACCAGTTCCTCGAAATCGGTAGGCGGGATAGGATCAAGCCTGCGCGCATGGGCGGCGAGAGAGCGCAGATCATCGGTGTTGAACTGCTTGAGCAGGCGGGAAGCGGCAGGGCGTCCCATGGCGACAAGCAACGCCGCGACTTTTTCAGGCCCGGAAAGCCCCTGAATGCTGTTCATTGTTTCCGCTTCTTTCTCTTACCCGGCGCACACTGTCTTGATCGCATCCCGCCGACGGATTATCCGGCGCTCGCGATCACCTCGGTCAGGCTCACTCC
Source organism: Phyllobacterium sp. (assembly GCA_050726055.1). Classification (GTDB taxonomy): domain Bacteria; phylum Pseudomonadota; class Alphaproteobacteria; order Rhizobiales; family Rhizobiaceae; genus Phyllobacterium. Next base: position 90,931 of record JBOHIW010000008.1, read on the forward strand.
GAACCGCGATGAATCGTCTTCGAGTACGATGACTTCACCGCGGGCGATAACGCGTCCGTTGACAACGATATCGACGGGATCGCCGATCTGCTTGTCCAGCGTGACCACCGCACCGCGACCGAGCTTCATCAGATTGGCGACTGGCATCGTCGTACTGCCAAGAACGACCTGCACATCCACCGGAATACCCATGATGAGGTCGATATTGGGCTTGGAAGACCCGGCATGCGAAGCGCCCGCCCGCGCGTAATCTGCCTGGCGAGCCGGCTGCGGATCGCTATTGGCCAGATCATCGATAGCGGCGTTGAGTTCATCATCCATGGTGAAGCTGTTTCCTGAAGACATTATCTTTAGTTCCTCGAGAATGGGGTCAATGCGAGGGGGCAGCCGCTATGTCGGCGCTGCGAACAATGCGGTTGACAAAAACGGGCAACTTGGCGCGCTCAGCCGGCTTTGGCTGTTCCGGCGGCGTTTTCCCGGTCGAGGCGCGCGCTGCGGCGAGATGTGCCGCAAAACTGGCCTGGAAATCGGCCTTGGTGGCCGCGGGCATTGCAACTGGCGCGAGGGGCTGGGCGGGAGCCGCACTTGCGCCATGGCTCTGGCCAGGAACTGGACGAGCATGACGATGCGTATCGGCACCTTTTTGAAGCGCGCGCACATCATCCTGGATCTCTCCCTTCACCCTGGCGACAAGAGAAACGGCCTCGTCGATATATTTGCAGGCGCGATCCGAATCCTTGAGCTTGGCTTCAAGACGCCTGCCCTCATCGCTAAATGCATCGCGTTCCGCCTGAAGGGTTGCCAGCGCGTGATCCAGGCTGGCTGCGGAATGCGCGACCTGATGCGCGACCTCGCGGCTCAACTTCATGATCCGCTGCGCCTTGCGAAGCGATACGAAAAAAACACCTGCACCTCCTGCAACGAGGGCGAGTGAAACAGAACTAGCCAGCAGCAAGCTCATCAATGAGATCCTCTTCTTCGCTTACGGGGTCGCCTATACGCACGGTGAAAGCTGTACCGGCCTTGCCGAGCGTGCATTTGTAGAGAGATTGGCCGCCGCTCCGCAGGCGCACCTGCTCGATAGCGCCATCGGGGAGTTTCAACACATCGCCGGCCTTAAGCTCTGTGATCTGACCGAGCGTGATACTCCCTTGGGGAATATAGGCCTCGATCCCGACCTTCGCGCGGCTGACCTCAAATCGCATCCGCTTCGCCCACGCCGGATCGGACTGACGCGCGGGCAGGCGCAACATGCGGGCGATCGCCTCCTGCATGGGCCGATAGGACGATCGCGGAAGCACGATCCGCATCAAGCCGCTCTTGCCCGCCGCAGTAACGGAAACGCTGCACGAGATCATGCGCGCATCTGCTATTGTTTCGGGGCTCAGCCGCGAAATCTCACAAACATCGCCGACCTTGAACAATTCCCCGGACTGCCCGGAAAAAACATGATCGAGCGCGCCCGCAGCTTCTTCGAACATTTGCCGCGCAACGGCCAGTTCAACGCCGCTATAGGGCCGCGCGACATCAAAAGCCTCATAGTTCGCACTCGCCCCGAAAAGCGCCTCGATCGAGGAAAAGACGAAGTCACGGTCAGCAATCAGGAATACCGTACACCCCCAGCGGGCAACGGATACCGGAGCCAGAACGCCGTCGCGAGGCAACTCGCCCAGCAATGCATCCCGCTCGACCGTATCGATATCGATGATCGCGGCTTCCATGACGACCGAACTGACATTCGCCACCCGTTCGGCAAATGACGTCGCCGCATCCTTGAACACCGATCCCAGAGACTTCAGGTCGTCGACCGATATGCCCGCCGCCCGCAAGATGCTTTCGGCAAGGACGTCGGACCGCTTTTCTCCATCAAACCTGCTCATTTACGCCGCCTGCTGAACCGGAATGCCGGTGATTGTTTCCTGCTCGACCACATCAATCGACGGGCGATCATGAGCGGAAATCGTCTTGCGCCCATATTCGAGGGCAATCTGCGGAAGCGACCCGTTCATGTAGGCAAGCAAGGTCTGCTTGACGATGACATAAAGGCGATTCTGCTTCTCGCGCGTCGCCTTCACCTTTCCGGCGATGGGGCCAACCATGCCGTAGGACATGAAAATGCCTGCGAAGGTGCCAACAAGGGCCGCGCCAATCAGATGACCAAGCACTTCCGGCGATTCATTGAGAGCACCCATGGCCTTGATCACACCGAGAACGGCGGCGACAATACCCAATGCGGGAAGGGCTTCCGAAATCACGGTAAGCGCCTGATAGGGCTTCAGCTTGTCGCGGGAGATGGTGCGGATTTCCTCGTCCATCAATGCTTCGATCTCGTGCGACTTCGCGTTGCCGACAATGATCAGGCGGCAATAGTCGCAAATGAATTGAGTAAGGCTCTGATTTTTCAGCACACTCGGGAATGCCTGAAAAATAGGGGAGTCCTCGGGACTGTCCACATGAACCTCGACCTCGTTTCGGGATTTGGACCTTAGTTCCCGCATCAGGGCATAAAGAACGCCAAGCACATCCAGATAGTCCCGCTGGGTCGGCACCTTGTTTCTGAACGCCTCCATGCACGCCTGTCCCGTATCCTTGACTGCTGAAAACGGGTTCGCAATGAGGAATGTGCCAAGGGCGGAACCACCGATAATGACGAACTCCCAGGGCTGTATAAGAACGCTTACATTGCCGCCCATGGCAATGAAGCCACCGAGCAGACACCCAAGCGTAACGACCAGACCGATGACGATACCCAATGCACACTCCTGATAAAAATGCCGTACCAACCAGCTAGCTGATCCGGCTTGCGCGAAGCTTGCATGGATGCGGGATGTTTGAGCAGGCGACGCGCGGGCGGTTCAAGCGCCAGCTTCAGGCAAGGTTGCTGCTTCAAGAAGAGCCAGCACCATGGTCGGAAAGGCGTGTCCTTATGAATACAATGACGAGTTATCGCATTATCGCCTCGGATATGACGCGTTCTCTCTCGCGCATTTCGCAGCAACCGATGGTTCAGCGCGAAACTGAGTATTATCTTGAGAATATTGGTAACGTGAAGTCTGTCGACGATTTCATGAATGATGACCGGCTCTACCGATACGCCATGAAAGCTTTCGGTCTTGACGATATGAGCTATGCCAAGGCGTTTGTTCGCAAGGTGTTGACGGAAGGCGTGATCGATCCGGACAGCTTTGCGAACAGGCTTAGCGATACGCGCTACAAGGAACTGGCCACCGCGTTCAATTTCTCGGCTTATGGCGACAAGGCGACGACGTATGAAAGTGCGAAGCAGGGCACCGTCGACAAATACATGCGGCAGACCCTCGAAGAGAATGCCGGTCAACAAAACGAGGGCGTTCGCCTCGCGCTGTATTTCACGCGCAAGGCATCGTCGATAAAGAGCGCCTACAATATCCTTGGCGACAAGGCCTTGCTTACCGTTTTCCAGACGGCCTTCAATATACCGGCAGCCACGGGCAATATGAATATCGATAAGCAGGCCAAGATGATCGAGGACCTGATCGATATCGATTCCTTTCAGGATCCGGAAGTACTCAACAAGTTCCTCACCCGTTTCACCGCCATGTATGAAATGAACAACATGACCGCTGCGAGCGCGTCTCCGGCGGTCATGCTCCTTGGAGGCTCCGCGTCCATAGGCATTTCGGACAATATACTGACGACACTTCAATCGTTCAAGCTCGGAGGGAGATGAGCCATGCAGAATTCGGTTTATGTCGGGCTTTCATCGCAGATTTCCCTTGAGCGGCGGCTCGACGCCATAGCGCAGAATGTCGCGAACATGTCGACGCCTGGCTTTCGCGCCACCGGCATGAAATTCGACACGCTGGTCTCCACGGTCGCTGATGATGTCAGTTTTTCCTCCGCCGGCCGCAGCTATATCAAGACGGAGGCCGGCCCTGTCATCCCGACCGGGAACCCGCTGGATATCGCGGTCAAGGGCGACGCGTGGTTGTCTCTGGCAACGCCAGCGGGGCAGGTCTACACCCGCGACGGCCGGATGGTCATGACGGTCGATGGCGAGCTGCAATCGGTCAATGGTTATTCCATTCTTGATGCGGGCGGGCAGCCATTGATGGTCAATCCGAATGGTGGCCCGATACGCATCGCATCCGACGGTGCTGTCTATCAGAACGACGCTCAAATCGGGGCTGTCGGCCTTTTCACCATCAGCAAGGACGCGAAGCTTACCTATTTCGACAATTCCGCCATTGTGCCGGATATGCCCGCCGAACCGGTTGTCGATAACGCAGCTTATGGTGTCATTCAGGGTTCGATCGAAGGATCCAATGTTGATTCCATTACCGAGATGACCCGCCTCATCAGTGTGACAAAGGCGTTCGAGCGCGTGGATGCGCTTCTGCGTGAATCGGAATCGACCTTCAGCCAGGCAATCAAAACTCTGGGATCGAAGACGTGACAACGCCTGACGTCGACCATCCGATGGGCGCGCGATGACAATAGGCCCGAACCTGGAAAGCAGTGGCGTGCATTCTTTCCAGCCACCCGCTGCCAGCCTGACGCGGATGAGTGACTTTGTTTCTCGCATTGCTCAGCAATGCGCTCCCGTTGCCGTCGGTGGGTTCGTCAACGAAATCTCGCGCTCGGCCATTGGTGTTCGAGGACTTTCAGCGCGAACGATGCTTGGCGATCTGGTGACGGTCCGTTGCCAAAATTCGTTGCAGCCCGCCGAGGTCATCCGCATTGAGCCGGAACGTATTCTGGTGAAACCATTTGACGACCGGTTCATGCCGGTGCTGGGCGCAGAAGTGTTTCCGGAAGGAGCATTTACGATCGCTCCGGCGCCACACTGGAAGGGCAGGGTCATCAATGCTCTTGGGCAGCCGGTTGACGGCCGTGGTATCCTGTCTTCCGGCATTGGCGCCATGTCGGTCGAGGGGCAGCCTCCAGCCGCCATGCGCAGGGGGCGGGTAGACAGGCCGCTCAGAACCGGCGTCAAGGTGATCGATATTTTCATGCCGGTGTGCTTCGGGCAGCGCATGGGCGTTTTTGCAGGGTCGGGCGTCGGCAAGTCGACACTTCTGGCCATGATGACCAAGGCTGCCGATTTCGACACTGTTGTTCTGGCCCTGACCGGCGAGCGCGGGCGCGAGGTGCGCGACATGCTCGAAGATACAATGGCCGGAAAACTTGAAAAGACAGTAACGGTGGTGGCAACCGGTGATGAAAGCCCTATGATGCGGCGGCTTGCGCCCAATACCGCGACGGCCATTGCGGAATATTACCGCGATCAGGGCGAGAACGTATTGCTGATTGTCGATTCAATCACACGCTTTGCGCATGCCTGCCGCGAGGTGGCGATAGCCGCTGGCGAACCACCCGTGTCGCGCGGCTATCCACCGAGTGTTTTCAGCCAGTTGCCGCGTCTGCTCGAACGGGCGGGGCCCGGAGCCGAGGGGCAGGGAACCATCACCGGAATCTACGCCGTTCTCGTTGACGGCGACGATCATAACGATCCGGTTTCGGATGCGATCCGCGGGACGCTCGATGGTCATATCGTGCTGAATCGCGCCATCGCTGCGCAGGGCCGTTTTCCCGCTGTTGATATTCCTGGCTCGGTTTCTCGACTTGCGCAGTATGGCTGGACGCCGGAACAGGCAAGACTTGTATCAAATCTCCGTTCCATGGTGGCGCGGTTTGAGGAAACGCAGGATCTTCGGATGATTGGCGCCTATCAGGCCGGAAACGACGCGATACTCGATCAGGCCGTCGATCTTGTTCCCCACATCTACCAGGCCATGCAGCAGACACCGGCTTCGCCGGTCTCTTTGGACCCCTACACCGAGCTGGCCGAAGCGCTTCGGCCAAAGGACAGCAGATGACCCGCAAGAACGAGCCTCATCAGGAGGTCGCTCAAAAATCAGCGACCATGGCAGCCACATTAAAATCCTCTGGCACGTCCCGGAACATCGACGGCTATCTGAAAGCGATGGGCGTGACGCTCGCAGCCGGTTGCGCGCTGCTGCCGTTTGCCATGTATTTCGAAACATTGCAGTCGAAACTATCCCGACCGGCGCCGGTTGAAAGCCAGATTCGCGATCCGCTCGACCGCAGCAAGCAGAAAGTTTTCCTGACCGGGCGTGACAAGGCTTTTGAACGGCCCAACGCCGCGAAGGACGATGTTGACCCGATACAAACGGCCACGACGTCGCGGGTGGTTTCATCGGAAGACGCTGCGAAGCGGGAACGTGCAAAAGATCAACCCTACCCGGATGCCCCTGTCTATCTCCTGCGGGAAGTCGTTGGCGGCCTCGCCATGATTGAAGACGATGCTGGCTACTGGTTTGTCGAAAAGGGTTCACACTTGCCCGATGGTACTACGGTCGAAAAAATCACTCAAAGCGCCGCGAACGGCATTTGGCAGATCACCACGTCGGCCGGTGCCGTGGTTCCGTTGACCAAATAGGCTCCATCTTCCCGTCGAAGCGCAAGTCTCACGCAAGTTTAAGTCTGTAGGGTTTGATTAACGCTTTATTAAGTCAGATCAAACGGGACGAAAATGCAGCCGATTCACCTCTTCGAAGTGGCAAATCGCCAGGCAGAATGGCTTTCGGCCAGGCAAGCGACGATCGCGGGAAACATCGCCAACGTCAATACCCCGGGTTACAAGGCGAGGGACGTCGAAGCCTTCAGCCAGGTTCTCGAGCAAACGCATCTGACGATGGCGGCGACGACGCCGGGGCATCTCGAAATCGACGCGAGCGGCATCTCGGCCACCGTGATACGGGAGGGTGATGTCACCGACAAGAACCACTCGGGCAACACCGTGAACCTCGAGCAGGAAATGGTCAATTCCGGTGAGGTCAACCGCGAATTTTCGCTCAACACCAGCATTGTCAAGGCGTTTCACCGGATGCTGCTTTCTTCGGTGAAAGGGTAAGTCATGTCCTCTGATGCCTTGCAAAGTGCCCTCAAGGTCGCGGCCTCCGGCCTCTCGGCGCAATCGACCCGCCTTCGGATCGTCTCCGAGAATATCGCCAACGCCCAGTCAACCGGCAAGACAGCCGGAAGTGATCCCTATCAGCGCAAGACCGTTTCCTTCCGCACGCAGGTCGATCACGAAACCGGCGTCCAGTCTGTGCGCATAGCGGAGATCGGCAAGGATATTGCGCCGTTCAAGTCCGAATTCGACCCGAGCCATCCCGCTGCTGATGAGCGCGGTTACATAAAGCTGCCGAATGTCAGTATGGTCGTTGAAATGGCGGACATGCGCGAAACCAACCGTTCGTATGAAGCCAACCTTCAGGTGGTCAAGCAGGCGCGTGAACTGATTGCCATGACCATCGATCTCTTGAGGAACTGAAAGACATGGATGCACTTCTTAGCGCGACGGCTCACAGGGCTGTTTCGAATGTTTCGTTAAACGGTCTTGCTGGCGGTGCAGGCGAGACTGCTGCCGCAGCCAGGGCGGGTGCAACCGATATGAGTTTTGAGGCCGTCCTGTCGCAAATGGTTGGATCGGTCTCGAACAAACTTGGCAGCGCCGAGGCGCTTTCCATGAAAAGCATGACGGGCGACGTTCCGACGAGGGAAGTCGTCAGCGCGGTCATGGAAGCAGAGCAGGCCCTGCAAACGGCCATCGCCGTCCGCGACAAGATCGTTCAGTCCTATCTCGAAATCAGCCGCATGGCAATCTGAGGAGCCGAGATGAAAGCCCTTACCATCGCAGCCACGGGCATGAACGCCCAGCAGCTCAATCTCGAAGTCATCGCCAACAACATTGCGAACATCAACACCACCGGCTTCAAGCGGGCGAGGGCGGAGTTTTCCGATCTGCTCTATCAGGCCGAGCGCAGTGCAGGCGTTCCCAACGCTGCCAATCAGAGCGTCGTTCCCGAGGGTGCGATGGTGGGCCTGGGGGTCCAGACATCGGCCGTTCGCAACCTGCATATACAGGGCAGCCTCAATCAGACCGGCAACCCCTACGACCTCGCGCTGGTCGGCCGCGGCTGGTTTCAGATCCAGAACCCGAACGGGGAAGTGCTCTTCTCGCGTGCCGGCGCATTCAACACCAATGAGACGGGCCAGCTCGTCACCATTGACGGCCTCCCGCTCGAGCCCGCGATCACCGTTCCCACGGAAGCAGTCGAAGTCACCGTCAGCACCACCGGTCAGGTTTTCGCAAAGCTCGCGGATCAGAACGAACTGGTGGATCTGGGCCAGTTGACGATCGCCAATTTTGCCAATGAGGCAGGTCTTGAGCCTCTTGGAGACAACCTTTATCGCGAAACCGAAGCGTCCGGCGCAGCAGTGGTCGGCGTACCCGGAGATCCGGGCTTCGCAAGCATTCGCCAGAGCTATCTTGAAAATTCGAACGTGGATCCGGTCAAGGAAATCACCGACCTGATCACCGCCCAGCGCGCTTATGAGATGAATTCGAAGGTCATCCAGGCGGCGGACGAGATGGCATCAACAGTTTCGAAGAACCTGCGCTAGGAGAGGTGACGGCTATGGCCATGCGACTCGCAAAGTGGATGAAGTCTGCAGGAGCGGCGCTGACGCTCGTCATGGCGTCGGGTGCCATCGCCTACGCGGATCGTGTCGAGTTCATTGTGCCATCCGCCGTTATCTATCCCGGACAAACGATCGAGGGAAAAGGGCTTTTCGGCAAACCCTTCACGATCAAGCGGGAGTTCGCCAGCCAATACGCCGTGAATGCCGATCAGGTCATCGGCAAGATCGCGCGGCGCACGCTGTTGCCGGGAAAGCCGATCCTGGTTTCTGCAGTAAATGAGCCGCATCTCGTTCAGCGTGGTGTTCCGGCGATGCTGGTCTTCAATGCCGGCGGCCTGGAGATCCTGACGACAGGTACGCCGCTCGAACCCGGCGGCATCGGTGACTTCATCAAGGTGCGCAATGTCGACAGCGGCATCACGGTATCGGGCACCGTCCTTGCGGACGGCCGAATTCGGGTGGGTATGCAGTGAGAAAATTTCTTTTCCCAGCCCTGTTTCTGATGGCGTCGGCTAGCCTGACTTTGGCCGATCAGGCCGGGAAAAATGCGCGGGAGTTCAACTCCGCCAGTGACGCCGAGGCCGATTGGAACGCTTATGCAGGGCTGACATCGCCTCTGGGTAGCGGCGGAGCGGTCGCGCGCCTCAAGGATATAGCCGTCATTCAGGGCGTGCGCGAAAACCAGCTCGTCGGTTATGGTCTGGTCATCGGCCTGAATGGCACGGGCGACAGTTTGCGCAATGCTCCGTTCACCGAGCAGTCCATGCGGGCCATGCTCGACAATCTTGGGATCAGCGCCCCACGAGGTGCATCGCGGACCAGAAATGTCGCCGCAGTCATCGTCACAGCCAATCTGCCGCCTTTTTCAGGCGCCGGCTCGCGCATGGACGTGACCGTATCGTCGCTTGGGGACGCAACCTCGCTTCTCGGCGGCACGCTCGTCATGACCCCCCTCGCGGCGGGGGATGGCGAGATCTATGCCGTGGCGCAAGGCAATCTGATCGTTTCCGGCTTCAAGGCCTCGGGGCAGGCTGAAACATTGACCGAGGGCGTTCCGACCAGTGCCCGCATCCCCAATGGCGCCTTGATCGAAAAGGAAGTCAGCGGCAATTTCGGCAAGGAGAATGAGCTGACCGTCGAGCTCCGCGATCCGGATTTCACCACGGCTATCCGCGTGACCGATGCCATCAACGTCTTCGCCCGCAAGCGCTACCGGCAACCGGTCGCAAAGGAGCGCGACAGCAAGACGATCACGCTGCGCAAGCCGAAGAACATGTCCGCTGCGCGCTTTCTGGCCGAAATCGAAGGGCTGCCGGTGTCCACAGACGAAGTGGCTCGCGTGGTGGTTGATGAGCGGACCGGAACAGTTGTTATCGGCGACAAGGTGCGCATTTCCAAAGTCGCGATCAGCCACGGCACTTTGACCGTTCGCGTAACGGAGATGCCGACCGTGTCTCAGCCCGAACCCTTTTCGTACGGCGAAACGGTGGTCACCCCGATGACGGAGATCGCCACTCAGCAAACCGCCAATATCGGCATTCTCGGAGGCACCGATCTTGAAAGCCTTGTACAGGGCCTGAACCAGATCGGCGTGAAGCCCTCAGGAATTATCGCGATCCTTCAGAGCGTCAAGACGGCGGGTGCGCTTCACGCAGAACTGGTGGTGCAATGATGAACCGGTGTTTGACCTCCTATCGTATTCGGGGAACTGTTTTTGCCGTGGTTTTCCTGCTTGCCGCTGGTCCTGCACAAGCTCAGGAAATAGTGGCCAATGCGGCAGGGCAGGAAATCGATCGCTATTGCACCAATATTTCGGACGCCGCCGCCGACGCCCGCCATGCCTTGCAAGTGCAGGAACTCGAACAGCTTCGCGGCGACATAGATACGCGCATCGCGCGGCTTGAGGAAAAGCGCAAGGACTACGAAACCTGGCTGAAGCGTCGTGACGAGTTCATCGACAAGGCGGAAGATTCGCTCGTCGACATCATCTCCAAGATGCGCCCCGACGCCGCTGCCGCCCAGATGGCTATGCTCGGCGATGAAGCAGCGGCAGCCATATTGCTCAAGCTCAATCCGCGCGTTTCAAGTGTCATTCTCAATGAAATGGCCGCCGACAAGTCCGCGCGCCTCGCCCGCGTGATCGTCGGGGCCCACTCCCTGCCGCAAGCTGGCAACAGACCCGAAAGCTCACTCCGATGAACCGCGCAACTTCATTGTTCATGACAATCATCGCGCTGACGGCGGCCGGATGTGCGAGCTCGGTGAAGGACATCAATCGCGCGCCGGAGTTTTCGCCTGTAGGCGCCAATATCGGCAGCCCGGGCGGACTCTCCGATCCTGCATTCTATCCAATTCAACCCGAAGCGCCCAAATATTCCCTCTGGAACAAGCGGCAGGCACAGTTCTTCCGCGATCCCAGAGCTGCACAACCGGGCGATGTGCTGACGGTTATCATCTCCATCGATGAAAAAGCCGAACTCGACAACAAAAGCGGCCGTTCGCGTGTTTCGTCGCAAGTTTATGGCGCGGCCGCGGATTTTGAATCAAGTTCAGGCTCCGGTGGCGGTATCGCGGGAAATCTCGACCTCGGCTCGAACACACGGTCGAACGGTCAGGGCGTGATAGAACGGTCCGAAAAAATTGAGCTAGCGGTGGCGGCAATCGTCACGAACGCCCTGCCGAACGGCAATATGGTCATTAGCGGCTCCCAGGAAATTCGCGTCAACAATGAAATGCGCGTTCTCAACGTAACCGGGGTTGTCAGGCCGCGTGATATTTCGGGCTACAACACGATTTCCTACGAAAAGATCGCAGAAGCCCGAATATCCTATGGCGGTCGCGGACGGGTCAGCGAGGTCCAGCAGCCGCCCTATGGGCAGCAGTTCCTCGATATGGTTGCTCCGTTCTGAGGGCGGTGCGGTGAGCGATTCCTCGATATTTTCCGGCATGAACAATATGTCCCCAAAAGTCTCGCCAACGTCGATTGCTGCCGTGGTGATTGCGCTTACGCTGATAGCCGGTCTTTGCGGCTGGTTCCTCGGCGGCTATCTCGGCTCTTCTTTCGGCGGTCCGCCTGCGCCTGCGGAAACGGCGGTTCAGGTCGACCCGGATAAAGGTGCAACCGGCAGCGTTGTCGCGCTCAAGCCCATTCTGACCAATGTGAAGTTGCCGCAGAACGTCTGGATCAGGCTGGAAGCCGGTCTCGTCGCCAAACCCGGCGAGGTTATCAGCGACAACCTCGCGTCAATGATCAACGGTGACTTCATGGCCTTCCTTAGAAGTGTCAATCTCGCGCAGTTGCGTGGCGCTGCGGGGCTGGAATATCTGCGCATGGATCTTGAGGAGCGTGCGAAACTGCGTGCTGACGGCAAGGTTGACCGGGTGTTGATCTGGGCACTGGTGATGGAATGAAACGGTCAGTACTTTTACTCATTGCATTCACCGCATTGACGGGCACAGCGCAGGCGCAAGGCTTTTCGCTGGATGGGCTGATCCCGCAAGGCAGCGGATCTGCTGGCGGCCAGATCGTCCAGATGCTGGCGGTTTTGACCGTCCTGTCGATTGCGCCGGGGTTGCTCATCATGGTGACGAGCTTCACGCGCTTTGCCATCGCCTTTTCACTTTTACGTGCCGGGCTTGGCCTCCAGACCACCCCCGCCAATCTGGTCATGGTCAGCCTCGCCCTGTTCATGACATTCTACGTCATGGCGCCGGTATTTGACCGAGCCTGGCAGAACGGCGTGCAGCCCCTCGTGAACAACCAGATCACGCAGGACGCCGCAGTGAAGGAAATTTCCGCACCCTTCCGGGATTTCATGTTGCGTCACGTGCGCGACAAGGATTTGCGGCTCTTCGAGGATCTGGCAGACGAGACCTTCCGCACGAATGGCGATGAGGTCGTTGATATGCGCATCCTCATTCCAGCCTTCATGATCTCTGAATTGCGACGCGGGTTTGAAATCGGCTTTCTGATCGTCCTGCCGTTTCTCGTCATCGACCTTGTGGTGGCGACGCTGACCATGTCCATGGGCATGATGATGCTGCCACCAACGGTGATTTCGCTTCCTTTCAAGATACTGTTCTTTGTTCTGATCGACGGCTGGAATATTCTGATCGGCAGCTTGATCCGATCATTCTCCTGATTTGTTTACCGTGATGAAGACTTGTTATTGATTTGGTAAGATTCGTCCGGTAGACATCACCCTATAACAGACTTGCCGACGATTCGGTGACAGGCATGAAGCCGCTCTGTTATGCCGGTCAGTCCGGTATGTCCCAAGAAAATTTATATTTTTGAATAGGGGCATTGATTATGGCCAGCCTTCTTACCAACACCGCAGCTATGACCGCATTGCAGACACTGTCTGCTACCAACAAGTCGCTCGAAACCACCCAGAACCGTATTTCCACGGGTCAGCGCGTTTCGACTGCTTCGGATAATGCCGCTTACTGGTCCATTGCTACCGGCATGCGGACGCAGAACAGCGCTCTGTCCGCCGTTCAGGACGCTCTTGGCCTTGGTGCTTCGATCGTTGATACGGCCTACACGGCTCTTGAAAAAGCTATCGACAAGGCTTCGGAAATTCAGGCCAAATACGTTGCCGCCGAAACGCCAGGTACCGACACGACGATTATCGATGCCGAAATCACTCAGATGAAGGAACAGATCGTCGAGTGGGCGAAGGGTGCGACTTTCCAGGGTGTAAACCTGCTCGCAACTGGTGGTACGGCCCAGGATATCGTGACCGGCTATGAATCCGGCACGGGCGTCACGGTGCTGAATGTCGCCGCGTTCGATCTGGAAGCAGCGCTTACCGCTGCAGCCACTTCGCAAGACGTTGAAACCGCAATTGGCACGATGAAGGCCGCCGCGGCTGCTCTCGGTTCGGCAAAAACCCGTATCGAAGGCCAGCAGAGCTTCACCGGCGCCCTGATCGACTCGATCGATCGTGGTGTTGGCCAGCTCGTTGATGCCGACATGAACAAGGAGTCGGCACGTTTGTCCGCGCTTCAGGTTCAGCAGCAGTTGGGCGTTCAGGCTCTGTCGATCGCCAACTCGAGCAACCAGAACATCCTGTCGCTGTTCCGCTAAGAGCTACCGCTCCTTCGTTACAGCACAGCACACCATTGGGAAAGGCCGCGTTTTTCGCGGCCTTTTTCATTTCCGGTCCGCCTGATGACCTGAATGTAAAAACTAACTTCGCGCAAGGTTCGCTCGCTAAGGTCCACCCACGTAACGAATGTGGGTAGCAATGGAACAGACTGTAAAGCAATCCTTCGGGCAGATATCGGAAGCGCTCGGCAAGCTTGGCGCAAAACGGCTGATTGCTCTTGGCATCATGGGCGTTGCGCTTTTTGCAGCGGTATTGCTGTCGAGCTTTTATCTGAACCGCCCACAATATGAGACGCTTTATGTCGGGCTGAACCGCGACGACGTGAACCGTATAGGCCTTGCGCTCGGCGAAGCGGGCATTCCGTTTGATGTGAAGTCCGACGGCACATCCATTCTCGTGCCATATGGCAAGACCGACATGGCCCGCATGTTTCTGGCAGAAAAGGGGCTGCCCACAAGCACCAACGCCGGATATGAGCTTTTCGACAATATGGGCTCGCTCGGCCTGACCTCCTTCATGCAGGAGGTTACACGCGTGCGCGCTCTTGAAGGGGAAATCTCCAGAACCATTCAGGCCATTCGCGGCATCAAGGCCGCGCGTGTTCATATCGTGTTGCCGGAGAAGGGTAGTTTCAGGCGCGGCGATCAATCCCCGTCGGCATCCGTGGTGATCCGAACCGAAGGAGGGTTCGCACTGGATTCCGCGCAGTCCATCCGTCAACTGGTCGCTGCCGCCGTTCCCCAATTGAATGCAGCTTCCGTAACTGTGCTGGACACCAACGGAAGGCTGCTCGCGTCGGGCGGTGATCAGGCCAGCGCCGGTGCCGTCATGGCGGCTACGCTTGAACAGAACGTCTCGTCTGGAATTGATGACAATATTCGCAAGGCGCTAGCCCCCTATCTCGGCATTGGCCATTTCCAGACCAGTGTGCAGGTCGCTCTCGATACGGATCGGCGCCAGACAAATGAAACCGTGTTCGATCCGGAGTCGCGTGTCGAGCGCTCGGTGCGCGTCATCCGCGAAAGCAACGACAACCAGAACTCCAGCAACCAGAACGCCACCGGCGTCGAGCAGAACATCCCGCAGGAGCAGATCGCAAGCGAGGGCGGCGAACAATCGTCCGAAAAGACGGATCGACGCGAGGAGCTGACCAATTACGAACTCAACTCGAAGACTATTGCAACGGTCAGCGACGGCTACGATATCAAGCGGCTTTCCATTGCGGTGGTCGTTGATCGCGCGCGGCTCATTGAATCGGCGGGCGTGGATCCTCTGCCGGAGGGCTATGTCGAGCAGCAAATCGCCAAGATCTCGCAGCTCGTTGCAACGGCTGCTGGCCTCGACACACAGCGCGGCGACGTGATCAATGTCACCGCTTTGAACTTCCTCGACAAGGAAACGGCTGAATTGCAGCCATCGGCCGAGCCGGTGTCCCAGCAGTTGCTGCGCCATACAGGCAGCATTGTGATGGCTCTGGCGCTGCTCGCATCCGTCGCCGCGGTTCTCTGGTTCGGCGTCCGCCCGCTGCTGCGCACGGAGCCCGTCAATCCGCTGGATCAGCTGCAACTGGCAAGCAACCTCGAAGACGACGGTGGCTTCGGCATGGCCCCATTCCCGGGGATGATGAGCATGCCCGCGATCGCCGACTTCGGCCAGAACGATATCGACCACATAAATGATCTGCGGCAACGTATGCGTGTACCGGCGCAGAACAGACTGGAACAGATGATCGAGATGGACGAAGAGCGTGCTGTCGCGGTGCTGAAGCAATGGGTTCATGAGGCGGCATGACATGAGCGATCTCTCTCTTGCCAACTTCCTTTCCGATTTTTCGCCCAGGCGCATCGCAGACGCTGACGTCATCATTCTTGAATCCGACGATGACGAACAGGAGAGCTTTCCGGCTGAGTCGTTGCCCTTGGCCAGTCTGGAGTTTGCTCCGGATATTGACCCGTTCGCCGACGTGGTTGGTGAGTTTCAGCCAACCGATCATGACATCGCATTGACGGAACCCGCAGCGGATGTGGAGACCAGGCTTGCCGAGGCCTATGCTGCCGGCCAGCGCGACGGCCAGGCAAAGGCGGAAGCCGTGTTCGAAGCAGAGAAGCGAGCCTTGCTCGAGGTCCATGGGGCGACGCTTGAGAGCCAGCGACGGGACTTGATCGAAGGCTTTGCGGACCGTTGCACCAGCGAGATCCGCGAGGGCCTGAACGCCATCAATCAATCGATTTCTTCCCGGATCACGACCATTCTCAAACCGATCGTGAGCGATCATCTCCGCGAGCGCGCTGTAGCCGCTTTTTCAGAGGAAGTCTCGCGAATGACGGGTGCATCAAGTGGCATGGATATTGAAATCAGAGGTCCGGCCGACCTTCTTGATGCCTTTCGGCGCCGTGAGGAAGCTCACGCGGGAACATTCAGGCTCGTTGAAGCCGACCAGCCGGAATTGAGCATGCGAATGGCGGATGCTGCCGTTGAAACCCGGCTTGCACCCTTGCTTGACGAACTGAACGGAATAGCGCCGTGAACAGCGACACTGAAACGACCCGGGAAATTGTCATCATTCGCCGCGGCGGTGACGTTGATGAGGAGCAACATCACGGCGGCGTCTGGAAAATCGCCTATGCGGATTTCATGACGGCGTTGATGGCGTTCTTTCTTGTCATGTGGCTGGTCAACGCCGCAAACGAGGAAACGAAAGCCGCCGTCGCGAACTACTTCAATCCCGTCAAGCTGATGGACCGCCAGAGCAGTCCCAAGGGCATCCAGGACATGGACGAGGAAGACCATCCCTCGGTTGAATCGTCATCGGACGATCAGTCGAAAGACGGTCCGCAGACCGTGCGCATGCAAACGCCATCGGAGCAGGAGGAGCGTCGTATTTTCGATCATCCTTACGCTGTCCTTGCCGAGATTGCGGAGGAAGCGGGCGTTCTTCAGAACCGCTCAAAGGCCGGCGAGGGCGGGGCATCCAACGCCGGACCGTTGACGGGTGCGGAAGGCGGTGACGCCTATCGTGATCCGTTCAACCCGAATTACTGGTCGACGCGGACTGACGACGAGCTCTTCCCGCTGGTGGATATTCCGACGCCGCCGCCACCGTCGAAACCGAACACCGAAAGCAAATCTGCCGACGCGCCCAAGGCTGCCGCTTCGGAGCCTTCCGCATCGCAGACAGCGCCTCAATCGACGGTTGCGAATGAAAGCGAGATGGCGGCAGTTGACCTGAAGCCGATCGAGAATAAAGCCGTTCCGACGCCTTCCATCCAGCAGGTCGAGGACGCGAAAAAGCTTGCGGAACAGATCGCCAAGGCGACCGGCACGGCATCCGACAAGCATATGCCTGAAATCACGGTCGTTCCGGAAAGCGACGGTGTTCTGATCCAGCTGACAGATCGAATCAATTACGGCATGTTCGCCATCGGCTCGGCAAAGCCCGACAAACGTGTGGTGCTAGCCCTTGAAGAGATTGCGAAGATCATTTCGACCCGCAAGGGCGGGGTGATCATCAGCGGGCATACGGATGCACGTCCGTTCAGGAGCGAGACCTACGACAATTGGCGGCTTTCGACGGCGCGCGCGCACATGGCCTACTACATGCTGCTCCGGGGAGGGCTCAATGAGCAACGCATCCTGCGCGTGGAGGGTCATGCAGATCGCAATCCGAAAGTTCCGTCCGATCCCAATGCCGCGCAGAACCGGCGTATCGAAATCTTCCTGAAGAAGGCGGAATGATGCGGACAAGGCGGTATCGAATTTTATTGCTGGCGTTGGCCATGCTGTTGGCGAGCGCGGCGAGCGGGCCAGCTTTTGCCGCGCCTCCCACGCCGGAACCCTATATGCTCGTGCGGTCGCTGCGAATGCTTCAGGATCAGGTCGCCTCCGGCAAGCCCGAAGCCCTGCCTATGCTTAACCGCGTGCTTGGCCGGATCGCCATCGCTTTTCGGACTGCAAGCCCTGAAGTCTGGTCGAAGCCTGCAAATGCTTATGCCTCGATGGTCTATCTCCTGAATGGCGGAAATCCCGACGTGGTGCGTGATATCCTCACGTCCGAGAATCTCGCGCCTCTCAATGCCTCCTTGATAGACGGTGCCCTGGCCTATGCCGATGGGAACGGGATGGGTCTTCTCGAAAATTACTCGGACAAGTTGCCCCCCGAAACGCCGGGCGAGCTCGTGGCGTCCATTTATCTGGTCACAGCCGCGCAACTTGCATCGGTTGACACCACGTCAGCCATGGCCCGTCTGGACCAGGTGCGTCTGGCAGTCCCCGGAACGCTTCTGGAGGAGGCAGCTCTCCGGCGCAGCCTGATCATCGCCGCAAAAATTGGAGACGGGCCGAAACTTCTCGCTACTGCTCGCAACTACCTCCAGCGCTTTTCCTTTTCCCCATACTCTGAGGACTTCTTTCGCCAGCTTGTGGATGCAATCATCCTGATTGGCGACAAGGTCAGCAATGACGAAATCGACGAACTGCTGCGATATGCCCGCAATCGCTCGCGCCTTCCGTTTTTCCTGAGGGTCGCACGTGGCGCAGTCGTCGACGGGCAGATCAAGCGTGCACAATACGCCGCCACCGAGGCGGAAAAGCTTGCGGAAAAACTGAAGCTCGATACCACGCAGGCGAAGCTCTATCGCACCATCAGCGAGGTGGGCTCGAAAAATACCCAGGATGCGCTGACTGCTCTCAGCGCTTTCCCGAAGAACAGGCTTCACGAGCGCGATCTCCAGCTTCTTGAAGCAGCCCAGGGTATTGCCGGTCAGATCGTCCGGCCACCCGAGGCGAAGAAACCGCAAAATCCGGCGCAAGCCCCGACCCCAGAAGATGATGGTTCCGATGAACCTGTCGAAGTGGTCGAGGATGAGGAACAGGTAAATATCGCACCTGCGCTCGATCCCGATCTCATTCCACCGGCGATGGCGGTTCCCGAAGCAGCCGGGGATCGGGTGATTGAGCGGGCGGATAAGGCGCTCATCGACGCCACAAAACAGAAACTGTCGGAAATAGACGCCTTGCTGGGAGAGGCGAGATGATCAACATGAACACAATCACCGCCACGCCTTCGAACGCCCCCGATACAGCAGCCACCACGCGATCAACCCGCAAATCAGACATACTGGAAAAGGACGTACCGGAGAAGCCGTCGGGCTTTGATGTCCTTCTGGGTTCGAAAAACACACGCGGCTTTCAACAGGCGGTTGCAAAGGACGTTGACGAAACACTGGTTCCTGAAATCGATGAAGATACGAAAACCGAGATGGTCGATGAAAGCGTCGTTCCTGTTGCCGCGTCTGTCAGTGATCAGCCCTTGCCCGCTAATGCCATCTTGCCGTTTGAACCCAAATCGGCTGGGTCTGCTCCCGCAAATCCCCGGCCCGGCGATCGTTCCGGGCCGCATCGAACCCTTTTGACGGCGATTTCGACGCTCAAGCTTCAAACGCAGCAGACGAAAGATGAGCCTGAATCTGCTGACCAGGCTTTGAAGGATGCCGGAACTTCGGGAGCATCCGCGCTGGATGCAACCAATACGGTAAAATCCTTACCCGCAGACGCCAGCCCGTTGCCGTCCAAGAACAGAAAGCCGGACAGTGCCTTGCGCGACAATGCTGTCGGCGCTCAGGAGCAGGCCCGCCCCCCGGCGTCATCGGGGCAGGCATCGCCGGCGGTTCCCGTTCTTCAACAGGCGGGTCAACTCGCCTCCGCCGCTACGGCCAGACCGACGGAAACGCAGCCAGGCTTCCGCCTGCAGGTGAGTGACGTCCAGATCCTGTCCGAGCGGAGTTTCGGGGTCGCGAAGACGCTGCATATCCGTCTTGAGCCAATCGAACTCGGAACAGTGATGGCGCGTATGCGTATCGTTCCCGAGGGAATGCAGATCGAACTGACCGCCGAACGGCGCGAAACAGCGGAACTGCTCGCACGGGACAAGGAAGCCTTGGGCCGGGCACTACACCTTGCCGGCCTTGGCGACGACAAGGTCGTGGCGATTTCCATCGCAGACCGGAACGGCTCCGCTACCTCGAACCAAGCCAGCAACCAGACTTTCAACGGACAGGACCAATCCTTTGGGCGAGGTGCCCATCAGAGCAGCACGGGAGCTCAGGACCAGCATCGCTCCGACAGCGGATCAGGGCGTCAAAACACATATTCCGGAGGAGCGACGGATGGGGGCGAAATCGAAACGCCGAGACCGGCTACTAATCTCCCTTCGTCGCGCGGTCTTGTCGTCTAGTATTCTTGCTCTCACACTTACGGTGGCCCAGGCCGCCAACATCTGCGAACGGGAAATGCATCGCGCCGCCCTGAAGCACGATGTGCCGCTTTCCATCCTCTATGCGGTGGGATTGACGGAAACGGGGGTCCGAAACTCGCTGCAACCTTACGCGCTGAACATAGAGGGAAAAGCCGTGTTTCCACCATCGGCCGCGGCCGCTGTCGAGCGCTTTCATCAGGCAAGGCGACACGGAGCGAAGCTGATCGATCTTGGCTGCATGCAAATCAACCACCATTATCACGCCAGGGAGTTTTCTTCCGTTTCCGCGATGCTCACGCCATCCGCCAATGTTGATTATGCGGCCCGCTTTCTCAAAAAACTCAGGCAGCGGGAGGGAAGCTGGACACTCGCGGTGGCACGATACCATGCGGGGCCGAACAATGATCCGGCGCAGAAGCGGTATGTATGCCGCGTTATGGCAAACATGGTGGCCACGGGTTTCGGAAACTGGACACCCCAGGCCAGTAAATTTTGCGGAAAGTAGACGCGTTAATATTTTGTTAGAAATTATGATTTCCAATGCAACGATAAAGCTACGATATATGGATCTGATCGAAAGCCACCCATATCACTTGACCATTTCCAAACTATATTGCTCCCAATAAATTGGGAGCACATTGTTGCGAGTTGTCACCAATCAATTACTGCCACTAATAACTACACCTAACGATAAATATCGATTCGGCAGGTGGGTTAATGATTGTTGTGGTGGATGAGCGGAATCTCGTAACGAATGGCTATTCTTCGTGGTTCGGGCGAGAGGGCATTACGACGACTGGCTTCGGACCGGATGATTTCCGCGACTGGGTCGACACCGTTCCCCAGGGCGATATTCTTGCGGTTGAAGCCTTCCTGATCGGTGAATGCAAGGACCGCAGCAGCCTGCCAAATCGCATCCGGTCACGCTGTTCAGCCCCCGTGATTGCCGTCAACGAAACCCAGTCTCTGGAACAGACCCTGGAGCTGTTTCAGGCGGGCGTGGATGATGTTGTGCGCAAGCCGATGCATGTTCGTGAAATTCTTGCCCGGATCAATGCAATTCGCAGGCGGCTGGGCGTTGAGGGGGCTGGAACTCATGTTGGGCCTATCTGCGTGTTTTCAGATGGCCGCGACCCGCAGATCAACGGCGAGGATTTCGTTTTGCCGCGGCGCGAGCGGCGCATTCTGGAATACCTGATTGCAAACCGCGGACGCCGCCTTAACAAGACGCAGATATTCAACGCGATCTATGGGATTTTCGACAGCGAAGTCGAAGAGAACGTTGTCGAAAGTCACATCAGCAAGCTGCGCAAGAAGCTCCGTGACAAGCTTGGCTATGATCCCGTCGATTCCAAACGCTTCCTTGGGTACTCCATCAACATGGAGTGTTTTGCCTCGAATTGAGCCGCCGAAGCGCTGCGTTCGCAACATTGTTTATTATTAAAATTTTCCTAACTTCGTCAGCTTCGCGCAAGCATAGGCTTCTAGCTTGCCCGCAACAATTGCCACTCAAGGGAGACCGATATGGGCTTATACGGCATGATGCGCACGGGCGTCTCGGGGATGAATGCGCAGGCTAATCGCCTGTCGACCGTCGCAGACAATATCGCGAACTCCAGCACCGTTGGATACAAGCGCGCAAGCACCCAGTTTTCATCCCTGGTTCTGCCGAGCACCGGCGGAAACTATAATTCCGGCGGCGTGGAAACGGATGTTCGCTATCACATCACCGATAGCGGGGCGATACGTTATACGACCTCGACCACGGATCTCGCGGTCAGCGGTAATGGGTTCTTTGTCGTCAGCAATGCCAACGGTACCCCGTATCTGACGCGGGCGGGGGCTTTCGTTCCTGATGACGAAGGCAATCTCATCAACTCTGCCGGAAATTATCTTATGGGATATCCGATCGTTGACGGCCAAACCAACGCGGTCGTCAATGGATATCAGGGGCTGGAAAAGATCAACGTCAGGCAGAACGATCTTCTGGCGGTCGCCACGTCGTCCGGTCAATTCACGGCCAATCTCAATGCCGATGCGGATATCGTGGTTGGAGCGATTCCTGCCGAATACACGTACAAATCTTCGCTCGTAGCTTATGACAGTCTTGGCAAGGTTCGGACTCTCGACGTCTATTTTGCCAAGACGGCCGAGGGTCAGTGGGACGTCAAGGTTCATGAGAATGGTGCGGAAGTCGGCGCCACAACGCTGACTTTTGACGGAAGCGGCAATCTGACGTCAACCGGTGCTTTAGCTCTCACTATCCCGAACGCCACCGGCACTGGTACGCAGACGATCGACCTGGATCTTTCCGGCATGAAACAACTGGCGGCAGACTACACCATTACCACCGCAAAGCTGAACGGAAGCGCGCCGAGCGCGGTCGATACGGTGGAGATCGGAGCTGATGGCAAGGTCGTTGCGATTTTCGAGAACGGATCGCGTCGCGAACTCTATCAGCTTGCGCTGGCAACTGTGCCCAGCCCCGACAAATTGTCGGTCCTGAGCGGTAATATCTTCACGCCCAGCGCCGAATCCGGCGATGTCCAGCTTGGTCTGCCAAACAGCGGCAGCATGGGCAAGATCGTATCGGGCGCCCTGGAAGAATCCAATGCGGATATCGCTCAGGAACTGACCGATATGATTGAGGCGCAGCGCAGTTACACGGCGAATTCGAAAGTCTTCCAGACCGGATCGGACTTGATGGATGTGTTGGTGAATTTGAAAAGATAATTTGAAGAATTGGAACAAGCATGTCTCTATCGTCGGCGTTGCTAACGGCTAAAGGTTCACTGTCAGCCACGGCCAGCCAAACCTCGCTTATCTCGAAGAACATTGCCGGGTCGAAGGATCCGGACTACGTCAGGCGTATCGGATCGCTGACGACGACGAGTGGCGGGGTATACATGTCGGTGCAGCGCTCTGCCGACGAGGCGCTGCTATCGAAATATATCCAGACCAACAGCATCGCGAATGCGACGAACACCACCACATCAGGGCTCGACCGGCTGTCGTCTCTCTATTCCGCCAATGAATATTCCGGTTCACCCCAGGCGTTGATGGAGGATTTCCTCGCTTCGCTTCAAACCTACGCAACCCAACCCGGCAACCAGTCAACAGGCGACGTGGCTGTTGACAAGGCCGTGGTTCTGGCCGACGCCCTCAATCGTGGCAACGCTGAAATCCAGAAGCTCAGGGCCGACGCCGATGCCGATATTGCCGCATCCGTAACCCAGTTGAACAACCTCCTTGCAAAATTCGAGGAGGTCAACAACAAGGTCGTGGCGACCACCGCGGCAGGCGGTGACGCCTCCGACATGCTCGATCAGCGCGACGCGCTGCTAAAGCAGATTTCCTCTGAAATCGGTATTTCGACACTTTCGCGCGGCAATAATGACATGGTCATTTTCGCCGAGAATGGCGTAACCCTGTTTGAAAAAACGGCACGAAAAGTTTCGTTCGACCCCAGCGGGCCGCTTGCTGCTGGAACGACCGGCAACGCCGTCTATATCGATGGCGTTCCTCTCGGACATGGCACATTTCCGCAGCCCTTCGGGTCTGGCAGTCTGAGCGGCTTGCTGCAGCTTAGGGACCAAATTGCCCCCGCATATCAAAGCCAACTCGATGAAACAGCGCGCGCGCTTGTAAACATGTTCGCCGAGCAGGGCGTTCCAGGGCTTTTCACCTACAGTGCTTCCGCTGGTACTCCGGATTTTGACGATGGGACGATCATTAACGGCATTGCCGGAACGATCAAGGTGTCTTCCGATTACATCACCTCCGCAGGCGGCACCCCGGATAAGCTTCGTGACGGCGGCGAGAACATCAATGGGGACGCCGGCTTCTCCGAACGCTTGCAATTCCTGATCGGCAGTTTTGACCAGAAGCGGGGATTTGACGTCGGCGCCGGCGCCGGAACGGATCTCAGCATTCTGGATTATGGCGCAGCTTCGACGAGCTGGCTCGAAAGCAAGCGCCAAAGCGCAACGGTTTCCTCCGAGTATAATATGGTTCTGTGGACCCGCGCCGGAGAAGCGCTCGCTAACGCCACCGGTGTCAATGTCGACGACGAAATGGCCAAGCTGCTGGAACTGGAACAATCCTATCAGGCTTCGTCCCGTATCATCGCCGCAGTCGATGCGATGCTGGCCGAACTTTTAGAGGCTGTGAGATAAAATGAAACTCCAATCAATTTCATCCTATGTGATTTCAAACTCGCTGCGCAGCGTTGTTGCAAAAGCGCAGGCGGAATTGATAAAGGCCCAGTACGAGGCGACGAGCGGAATGGTCTACGACAAGGGCTTGTCGCTTGGTGGCCATACGGGAACCACGATATCCCTGCGAAAAGAATATGACAGGCTGAACGCGTTGACCGAGACGAACGGTGTCGTTGAACAGCGGATGCAGGCATCGCAATTGACGATGGGCAAACTCGTCGAGAGCGCCCAGACATTTCTTTCAAATCTCACGGGGCTGCGCGCTTCTGCTGACGGCTCCTCCGTTCTCGCACAAAGCGCGAAAACATCGCTACTGACTGGCATCGACCTGATAAACACCAATCTGGGCGGCGAATACGTCTTCGCGGGTACCAATACCGATGTAAAGCCGATGACGGGTTACGAGACCGCCGGAGCAGGCCGCGATGCTCTTCGTCAGGCGTTCCAGAATCATTTTGGATTTCCAGCGAATGATCCGCAGGCGGCCAATATAACTGCCGCTGAAATGGAGGCATTTGCTGACGGCCCGCTTGCGGATGAGTTCAGTGCTGCCAACTGGACTGCCAACTGGTCGTCAGCGTCCGACACGGTCATCAAAAGCCGCATCTCGCCGACAGAGCTGATCGAGACATCGACCAGTGCCAATAACGAGGCATTCCGAAAACTGACAATGTCGTTTGCGATGATCGCGGAGTTTGCGGACATCGGGTTGAACGACAGCGCCTATACGGCGCTGGTCGACAAGGCGATCGGGCGCGTGGCTGAAGCCACGAGCGCCATTTCCGATCAGCAGTCCATTCTTGGCAACGCCGAGGCGCGAACGCTGAACGCCAATACCCGGATGAAGGCGCAACTGAATATCCTGAACACTTCGGTTCTCAACATGGAAGCGGTCGACCCCTACGAAGCGACAACACGGGTCGAAAACCTGATCAAGCAGATCGAGACATCCTACGCACTCACGGCACGTCTGCAAAATCTCAGCCTGCTCAACTATCTGCGATAGGATTGAGCGACCCGAAAGCCTTGCGAGAGAACAATGTACCAGTTCCGATATGATGACGTCATGAATGACGACGAGGCCAATGCCCGGTCGAATGAACGGCTGCTGTTCGATCAATCCATAGAGATGCTGGACGCGGCAAAACGCAACGGAGCCGGTTCTTCCGAAGCGATCCACGCCTATTACTACTCCACAAAACTGTGGGCCATCCTGATGGAAGATCTCGGCAGCCCCGACAACGCCTTGCCTAAGGAACTTCGGGCGAATCTGATCTCTATCGGCATCTTCATCATGAAGGAACTCGAACAGATCAGACGCGGTGAATCCACCGACTATGACAGCATCATCGAGATCACGAAAACCATCCGGGACGGACTTTGAATGAAAAGCACAATCCGAATCTCGCTGCGCGCGGGCGAAAAAATATACATTAACGGAGCCGTGCTGCGCCCCGATCGCAAGGTATCGCTGGAACTGCTCAACGACGTGACGTTCCTGCTGGAAAATCACGTCCTGCAAGCTGATGACACGACCACGCCGCTGCGGCAACTCTATTTCGCCGCGCAGATCATGCTGATCAATCCGGATATCAAGGACGAGGCGCGCAAGACATTCAAGCAGATGATGTCGTTGCTGTTGGCGACCTTTGAGAACAAGGAAATCCTCAAGGAACTCAAGCTGATCGACGAGATGGTGCACAACGGCAAGATTTTTGCCGCGCTGAAGGCGGTCCGTGCTCTCTATCCGATCGAGGAAAGCATTCTTGCTGGTACGAACGCATCGTCCATTCCGCCCCTGTCCCTGATCAAAACCATGCCCGAGGCGCGCCCATGACAACGACAAGTGCAGTTGCCCCCACGACCACCCGCAACACCGACATTGCGAACTCCGCAGCCCAGAGTGCGACGGTGGATTACAATTCTTTCCTCAAGCTGCTTGTCGCGCAGATGAAAAATCAGGATCCGACACAGCCCGTGGATGGAACTGAATATGTCGCGCAGCTCGCCACGTTCTCCAATGTCGAACAAGCGATACAGACCAACAGCAAGCTTGACCTTCTGTTGACCAGCTCCGCGTTGTCGCAGGCCGATGGCATCATTGGACGGACAGTCACCAGCGCCGACGGCACAAAGTCGGGTGTTGTGGAATCCGTCAAGATCTATCAGGACGGCATGATGGCAACCCTGAAAGACGGCACGGAAGTGCCGATCGTCGCCGGCGTCGTCATCAGTTGAACGACAGACACCCATCATGAATGAAGCTGACGCCCTCGATATCGTCAACGCCGCCATCTGGACCGTTATGGTTGCTTCAGGCCCCGCGGTTGGCGCCGCCATGCTCGCGGGCGTCAGCATTGCGCTCTTTCAGGCTCTGACACAGGTTCAGGAAATCACGCTGACCTTCGTTCCGAAGATTATCGTGATTCTTGCCGTCCTGATACTGACAGCACCCTTCGTTGGCGCACAGATCAATTCCTTCAGCCTGCTCACCTATTCACGGATCGAAAAGGGCTTCTGATCAGGCGTCGAGAGAGCAGGGGCAACGGCGGCCCGTTTCCGCGGATCATTTTCACACAAGGTTCGCAGGCTAGGTTTCTGTCCAACTGACAGGAGAATGCCGTGCAATCAGCCGCAATCAAAAGTTTGAACAAAAAGGGGTTGCTGACCGGAAGCGATATCGGCTTTGCAGCGGGCATAGTCGTCATTCTGACCGTGCTTTTCCTGCCCGTTCCCCCGCTCGTTCTGGACATCGGCCTGGCATTCTCGATCGCGCTTTCGGTACTCATCCTTATGGTCGCGCTGTGGATCCAGCGTCCCCTTGATTTTTCCGCATTTCCGACGGTTCTCCTCATCACGACCATGATGCGGCTTTCGCTGAATATCGCGACGACGCGCGTGATCCTGACACATGGCGACGAAGGCTATACCGCCGCCGGGCATGTCATCCACGGGTTTTCGCAATTCGTCATGGGTGGCGATTTTGTCATCGGCCTCGTGGTGTTCTGCATCCTGATCATTGTCAACTTCCTGGTCATCACAAAGGGCGCGACCCGTATCGCCGAGGTTGGAGCACGCTTCACCCTCGACGCCATACCCGGCAAGCAGATGGCCATCGACGCCGACCTTTCCTCGGGGCTGATCGACGAGAAGGAAGCCCAGCGCCGCCGCCGGGAACTGGAAGAGGAAAGTTCCTTTTTCGGTTCGATGGACGGTGCATCGAAATTCGTTCGCGGCGATGCGATTGCCGGCCTGATCATTACCGCCGTCAATATTTTCGGCGGCATCATCATCGGCGTGACCCGGCACGGCATGGATCTCGCGGAAGCGGCGGACGTATTCACAAAACTGTCCGTGGGTGATGGCCTTGTTACGCAAATTCCGGCGCTCATCGTTTCGCTTGCAGCCGGCCTTCTCGTATCGAAAGGCGGCACGCGCGGTTCAACCGACCAGGCCGTTTTCGGGCAGCTTGGAGGCTATCCCAAGGCCCTGTTCGTCGCCGCCATCCTGCTTTTCGTTCTCGGCGTTCTTCCCGGATTGCCCGCTTTTCCGTTCTTCATCCTTGCCTCGGGTTTTGCGTTCGTCGGCTACGCCATTCCGCGTCGCCACGCGCAACAGGCCGCTGCCGAACAGGCCGCGGAGACGCAAAAGAAACGCAACGCCGAGGCCGAGGAACGCAATTCCGTCAAGGCTTCGCTAGAGACGGCGCAAATCGAACTGTGCATAGGCAAGCAATTGTCCACACGCCTGCTCGCTTCGCATAACGAGCTGGCGCACCGTGTCAACAAGATGCGCCGCAAGTTTGCGATGGAGTATGGTTTTGTCGTGCCCGAGATCAAGGTCACCGACGACATCCTGCTCGCGCCAAAGGTTTACCAGATCAAGATACACGGAACGGTCGTCGTCTCGCAGGAACTGCGCGTCGGCGAAACCATGATCCTGTTGGGCAACAAGCCGCTTCCGCAAGTGCCGGGTGAGGAGGTTCGCGAACCCGCTTTCGGCATGAAGGCATTCTCGGTGCCTGAAACTTTCTCCGCCGATCTCAAGCGCGATGGCTATATGACGGTCGACAACATGTCAGTCCTGCTTACCCATCTCAGCGAGATCGTCAGGAACAACCTGGCCCAGTTGCTTTCCTACAAGGACATGCGTGCCTTGCTCGACCGGCTCGGTCCCGAATACCGCAAGCTTCTGGACGATATCTGCCCGGCCCATCTTTCTTATTCCGGGCTTCAGGCCGTCTTGAAGCTGCTTCTCGCTGAACGTGTTTCGATCCGCAATCTGCATCTCATCCTCGAGGCAATCGCGGAAGTCGCTCCGCATATCCGCAGGGCGGAAGCCATCGTCGAGCATGTCCGCATGCGCATGTCCCAGCAAATTTGCGGCGATCTGGCGGATAACGGCACCTTGAACGTCCTTCGTCTGGGCAACCGTTGGGATCTGGTGTTCCATCAAAGCTTGAAACGGGACGCGAAGGGCGACATCGTTGAATTCGATATCGACCCACGCCTGCTCGAACAATTCGGGACGGAGGCAAGCGCCGTTATTCGCAAGCATCTTGACGCCGGGGAGCGTTTTGTCCTGGTCGCGTCGCCGGAAGCCCGGCCCTATATCCGGATGATCATAGAACGGCTGTTCGCCACGCTGGCGGTGCTGTCCCATGTCGAGATCGCGCGCGGCATCGAGGTCAAGTCCCTCGGTACGATTGCCTGAACCGGAACGAACGAATGCCGCCGCTGGATCAGGCCGTGATTGCCGCATTTCTCGTTTTTTCGAGGGTAGGGGCGTGCATGATGGCCATGCCGGGGCTTTCCAGCCCCCGTATTCCCTTGCATATCAGGCTTTTCCTCGCTGTAGCCTGTTCCCTCATGCTCGTTCCGCTGGTGATGGCGCAATTGCTGCCTGCAACCAGCGCCGGACCAATGGCGCTGTTCAGGATCATTGCAACGGAGGTTGCCATCGGTATTCTGATCGGCATTCTGGCTCGGGTCTATTTCTGGGCGCTGCAATTCATGGCCAATGTTATCGCCATGGCAATCGGGTTTAGCGGAGCGCCCGCAGGTGCGGTCGAAGAGGCGGAACCGCAAGCTGCTATCGCCTCGATCGTAACCTTTACAGCCTTGCTGCTGTTCTTCGTGACCGATCTGCATCTTGAGGTTTTTCGCGCGCTTCTGTCATCCTACAGCAGCATTCCCGTCGACGGATTGTTCGATCCAGGCGCCGCGCTGATCGATGTTACCGACGCCATGTCCGGGGCGTTTATCGGCACGTTGAGAATTGCGGCGCCGTTTGTTGTTTTCGCAATCGTGGTGAACGTCGCGATCGGCCTCATCAACAAGCTTACACCGACAATTCCGGTCTACTTCATCTCGCTGCCGTTTGTGCTGGCGGGCGGACTGACACTGTTCTACTTCCTCGCACCAGAGCTTCTCCGGTTGTTCACCGGCGAGACGGCGGCGCATTTGCGGAGCTTCTGACCATGCCCGAAATGACCCGAAAGCGCATCCTGCGGATGGTTGGCCTGCAAAAGCTGGTCAAGTCCAGAAACGAGATGACCCTGTCTGGCCTGATTGGCGATTTCAATGACATCGAAAGCGAGGATGCGGCGCTCATTCGCATGCAGGATCAGCGTTTTGACGGTGAGAAAACAATTGTCTCCGCCGAACTGGTCATCGCCCGCATCGATGCCAATGCACGCCGGAAAGCCATGCTGGGAGCAAGGATCGAGATCGAAAGGGCAAATATGCTGCGCAACTCGCGAAAGCTGGACCTGCTCGACGGTCGCTTGAGCGACTTTGATCGGACAGAAGAACGCGCGACCGCCGCAATCGATCTCGATGAGCATATGGCGAGGACAACCACCAGCAAGGAGTAAAGTCGTTGAACACGAGACTCAAGCCTCCCGTAAGCTTGGGCGGCTAATGTCGGGTTCACATATCAGAAGAACATGCATCTCATGCGTTTTGCAAACAGCGCATTCACGAGCTTACGGCAAGAAAGGACGACATTAATGGCGATCAACCCGCCCTCGGATCTGGTGCTTGATGTCGCTCGGGCCGCCGACCCGGATGCGTTGCGCGCTTCCATGGACCGGCTGCGCAGTCTCTCCGCAAAGAGCGCTGTCGGGAGTGATACGTTCGGTGAAGTGTCATCTTTCGCACCCCAGGAACCCGCTGCGGGCCCGGGAAGCACGCCTGTAGCTGATGCGGCAACTCCGGCGGACAAGGCCTACAAAAAATTCGAAGCCTTCATGCTCCAGTCCTTTGTCGAGTCGATGTTCACGAGCGATACGAAATCGGTATTCGGGGAAGGGATCGCAGGCGACTACTGGAAATCGATGATGGCCGAAGCGATCGCCAACAAGATGGCGGACGCTGGTGGCATTGGCATTGCCCGCACGCTTCAATCCGACCGTGAACGTAAGGAGGCCGCGTCGGAAAGTACGACTGCGATGCTCCACCAGATCGAACGCCAGCTCATCCAGCAACAGCTCGAAAAGCAGGCTGCACAGAAAATATAAAGAACACATAAGGTTAGAGAAAGCATAAGGCATGGACATGACAGCCCACGACGAAACCATCTCCGAACTGCAACCTCTCCCGGCATATGCGGAAGAGGACACCATAAATCCTGCGCTCGATCCCGTTCTCCGCGTTATCAAGCGCCTCGAAGAGGTTGTTGACCACGAAACCAGCCAGCTCCTGTCAGGCGTTTCCGTCAATGTTGGCGACATCAACAATCGAAAAAGCCGTGGTCTGCACGACTTCAATACGGCGATCTCCAGAGCCGCCCAGTCGCTGGATGCCTTCGCTCTCAAATCACTCCAGCCGTTTCTGGACGGCCTCAAGCAGAAGCTCGATCGCAACTGCGAGGCCATCAAGCTTCATCTCAGCGCGATGACGGAACTCGCGGAACTGATCCGCAGTGCTCTTGAAACTCAGGAGACAGACGGCACCTACACAGCCCACCAGTTGCGCGCGAGCGGGCAGGGCGCATGATCCGGACGGTTCTCATTGGTCTGTGGATCTGCATCGTCGCGCTTGGATCGCTGTTTTTCGCGGTCCAGCGCAACATTGCGAATGCATCGGCTGACGGGCAGGCCCAGCAGGCTACCAATCTTGACCATGGCAAAACCGGGCTCTTCAGCGTTCCCATTATCGTGAACGGTGAAGTGTCAGGCTATGTTGTTTCGAGCCTCGTCTATACTCTGGACAGCGGGGCGGCAGGGCGCATCAAGGCGCCCGCCAGCTATTTCATCAATGACGAGATCTTCCGCCAGTTCTACGGCAGCTATTCGGATACGAAACAGGTCGAGAATGTCAGCTTCGAGAGGGTCAAGAAAGCGGTCATTGACGGCGTGAACGCCAGGTTTCCCGAGCCGCTCGTTGAAGATATTCTCGTCGAGCAATTTGACTACATAACCGTTCGCGATATCCGCAACCAGAACATGCGGGGGCTGGAACAGAAATAAACCGCCTGTTCCTACTTTCCCGCCTGTTCACACTTCATGGCGTAATATTTGCCGGACAGCTCCGCGAGGCGCTTTTCATCGAGCAGCGGCACAGCCGGATCGTGGATGAAACGGACGCCGATCTCCGCCCCCTTTTGCCACGCCACCTCGGTCAGAAGCGCCTGTCCGTATTGATCGTCGAAAAGCCAGAAGCGCTTCGCGACCGTTTCTCCACCGAGCAGTCGCACGCGCGCGCCACCACCGCTGACATCGTGGAACTGGCAATCGGTGAGAAATTGCCCGACGAGGCTTACCAGCTTACCGGAACGCAGGCGCGTGCGATGCCGCGCGAACCGGCGGCCTTCCATTGTATTACTCTTGTCAGACCCCATGCAAAACCATCGCGCATTCACTGAAAACATTCGGGCAACCGCCCGTCATCGACCCTATGTGGGCATGGCCGGTTGCAAAACACAACAGCCGGATCGCGTTGCTCGCTTGTTCCTGCATCCGGTTTTGAACATTAACCATAACGCGATTTTTGTGGGGGTATCGAGCTGGCCAGAATTAACATCTTCGAAAGAAGTGCTGTATAGGCTGGCCACAAAGACAGACACTGGTTTGGAACCATTGAATTCGCCATGATGGCGAGTCCCTTCTGTCATGCCCCCTAGATGTCGAGTGCCTTGTCGCGAGCAATCGTGCGTTTGCTGCGCATGGGCCTCCTTAAAGTACAGGTTGGTAATTCACCGCTGAAGAACCTGCCGCAGCCGCTTCGGGCCGTTGACCTGCCTGAAGATCGTTGCGGCCAGGGATACGACAACGACTGGAACAGGTTCACGATCGTCGCTTCGCGCGCCCGTCGGTGGAGAGGTTGTTGGTTGGTCAATCACTGTCTTCAGTGGCGGTCTCCGGCTGCGTACAGAAAGGACCATCATGTCATTTCTGAAAAATGTCAGGATCAGAACAAAGATCCTCGCGTTGATACTTTCCCTCAATATTCTGGCAATCGCCGGATTGGCATACACATTATTGGCGTTCAACGATACGAATGATCGCTATTACGGCTTCGTTTCCGGGGAAGCGGCTGCATCACTTCTCGTTGCGCGGGCCTCGGCCAACATGAACACGCTTGGCTACAAGACCTATCAGGCCGCGACATATGAAAAGGCAGGCCGAACAGAACGCGAACCGCTTGAAGAATTCGAGCGAGCCGCAAAGGCAGGCATCGAACAGTTCAGGGAAGCGGCGGCGCTGTTGCCGATGAAGGCGGATGAAATCGCCCAGCTTGAATACCAGTATGCGTCCATTTCCAACATCCTGCAAAGAGCGATCAACGCTCAGCAGAACGGCAACGACGAACAGGCCATTGCGCTGCGCGAGGAGGCCAATGCCGCTCTCGTGAAGATGTCCGGCTTCATTCGGGAATTCAATACGCGCCAGAGCAAGCTGATAGCTGACGCCAGTGCCGACATGAATAGCAACACGAACCATGCGATCATGTTGAATACGATCGGCATGGCGATCATCGTCGCCCTCGGGATTCTGGTGTCGCTCTATGTTTCCCAGAAGGGCATCACCGGCCCTCTGGCAACGCTGCGCCAGCGCATGGAAACGCTTGCCGAAGGGGATTTCGACGTTGCGATCGAGGGGCAGGATCGCAAGGACGAGATCGGCGACATGGCAAAAGCCGTCGAAATATTCAAGGAAAATGGCATCAGGGCTCGCGAGCTCGAGGCGCAGACAACGGCCCTGCGCGAAGCAAACGAGATGGAGCGGGCCCGCGCGGAAGCAGAAAAGGAACGTCTTGCTGCCGAAGACAAAATTGCGATCGAAGCGTTGAACGCCGGTTTGTCCGCGCTTGCTGACGGCGATCTTACCCACCGTATAACGGCGGAGTTTCCGGAGCGTACGGTGCGCCTCAAGAACGACTACAACGGCTCCATCGAAAAGCTGCAACAGACGCTTCTCACCATCACGGCCAGCATCGGCACGATCCACGCCGGCACGAATGAAATCTCGACGGCGGCCGATGACCTTTCCCGCCGGACCGAACAGCAGGCAGCGAGCCTCGAAGAAACGGCCGCAGCGCTGGATCAGATCACCTCGACCGTCAAAAACACGGCAGAAGGTGCTGTACACGCGAGGGACGTCGTATCCGTCGCCAAGTCCGGTGCTGAAAAGAGTGGTGAAGTCGTGCGCCAGGCAATCGATGCGATGGGCATGATCGAGAAGTCCTCCGATAAGATCAGCCAGATTATCGGCGTCATCGACGAGATTGCCTTCCAGACCAATCTTCTCGCTCTCAATGCAGGTGTCGAAGCGGCGCGTGCCGGTGATGCAGGTCGCGGATTTGCAGTGGTTGCGTCGGAAGTCCGGGCCCTGGCCCAGCGTTCCGCGGAAGCCGCCAAGGAAATCAAGAATCTGATTTCCGCATCCACGATGCAGGTTGGTGAAGGCGTCGATCTGGTAGCCGAAACCGGCAAGGCGCTGGAGCGCATCGTGACGCAGGTGACGGAGATCAACTCTGTCGTCATCAACATCGCAGCGAGCGCACATGAGCAATCGACAGGACTTGAGCAGGTCAATTCCGCCGTTAACCAGATGGATCAGGTAACCCAGCAGAATGCCGCGATGGTCGAGGAATCGACCGCTGCCAGCCATTCGCTCGCTCAGGAAACCGAGGAACTGTCGCGACTGATCGCGGCATTCAAGCTGGGCAATGTCGCAGTGCTCGACTCCAGCCGCCGCGATCGCCAAGCATCCCGTCCCGTCGTGAAAGCCGCCGTCAGATCCGCTGCGCCTCGTCTGGCCACAGCGGGGAATACCGCCCTTGCCGAAGAAGGCTGGGAGGAATTCTGACATGGCAACGAGCGTCGATGTCGGATTAACGGCTCAGACTTTCAAGTTGGCGCAGATACTCGACCTCAAGGCTGCCGCCCCTCTCGCGGAAAGCCTCATGCAAATGCGTGGTTCGGACCTGACGATCGATGCATCTGACGTGGAGCAGCTCGGTGGCCAATGCCTGCAAGTGCTTCTCTCCGCGCAAGCAACATGGAGGGCGGATGAATCCGCCCTCCATGTCTCCAGACCGTCACCGGAATTTGCCGAAAGCCTGCGGCTCCTCGGCATATCGCCGATGAACCTCTCTACCGACACTCTGCCAGTTGATTTTGTTTCCGCCCACTTTACGCCCGAAGGATTTCCGGAATGAGCAAAACCGTTCTCACCGTTGATGACTCGAGGACAATGCGCGACATGTTGCGGTTCGCGCTCGTCGATGCCGGATACGAAGTCGTACAGGCCGAGGATGGCGTGCACGGAATCGAGGTTCTTCAGACTGTCACACCCGATGTGATTGTCACCGACATCAACATGCCGCGCATGGACGGTTTCGGCTTCATCGAGCATGTGCGCCGCGACCATCAGTATCGCGCCATTCCCATACTTGTCCTGACGACGGAAAGCGACCCGGAGAAGAAGGAGAAGGCACGCCGTTCCGGCGCGACCGGCTGGATCATCAAGCCGTTCAATCCCGTCAAACTCGTTGATGCAATCCGCCGTGTGGCGGCCTGATCTGGGAGGATAGATCCGTGGACACGATGGAGGCCATCAAGCAGACCTTTTTCCAGGAGTGCGAGGAGCAGCTCGCCGAGTTGGAAACCGGTCTGCTGACAATTGAGCGCAACGAAGCTGATTCCGATACCGTCAACGCGGTGTTTCGCGCTGTTCATTCCATCAAGGGTGGAGCGGGCGCTTTTGGTATCGATTCCCTTGTGCAATTTGCGCATGTTTTTGAAACCACGCTCGATGAAATGCGCAGTGACCGGCTCGCCGCGACACCGGACGTCATGAAGGTGCTTCTGCGCTCGTCGGACATGCTGGCCGATCTTGTTCAGGCGGCCCGTGACGGTGCATCTGCCGACACGGCGCGCAGCGAGATTCTGGCGCAGGAACTGGAAGTGCTGGTTGGCGGATCGGCAGGGTACAGCGACACAGGAAGCGCCGGGGCCGATGACGGGATGGACGGAATCGAATTCTTGCCCGTCACCTTCGCGGCGGACATCTTCCCGGATGACGATATTTCACATGACGAGGCCGGTTTTCATATCAGTTTCCGGCCGAAATCTGGCCTCTATGCCAAGGGCAATGATGCGGTTCGCATCCTGCGCGAACTGAGCCGCCTCGGTGAGGCGACCATTCAATGCAATGTGCAGGACATTCCACTCCTGAATGATATCGATCCGGAGGGGGCATATCTGGAATGGACAATAGACCTTAAAACACAGGCGCCGGAAAGCGATGTGCGAGAGGTTTTCGAGTTTGTCGAATGGGACTGCGACCTGTCGATCACCGGCAGCAACACACCCCTTGCCTCGCTGGAGGACATGGATGTCGAAGCGCTGCTCCGGCAGATCGAGGCGTCGAACGAGCCTTTCCCCGACGCGCCGTCAGTGTCTGGCAACGTCGTTCCGTTGATGCCACAGCAGCCCGCACGGACGGAAGCTCCGCCCGCCGATCAGAAATCAGCCGCCACAAATGTGCAGACCACGATCCGCGCGGATTTGAGCCGTGTCGACCGCCTGATCGACCTTGTGGGGGAACTGGTCATCAATCAGGCGATGCTATCGCAACGTGTGATTGAGGCCGGCCATGCGAGCACGTCCGCCGTGGCGATGGGCCTTGATGAGCTCGAACAGCTCACCCGAGAGATTCAGGAATGCGTCATGGCCATTCGCGCGCAGTCGGTGAAGTCCGTCTTCCAGCGAATGCCGCGTCTCGTGCGGGAAGTGGCCGACATGACAGGAAAAGCCGTTCGTCTGATCACGGAAGGGGAAGGTACGGAGGTCGACAAGACAGTGATCGACCGGTTGACCGATCCGTTGACCCATATGATCCGCAACGCCATCGACCATGGCCTTGAAACGCCGGAGGTGCGTATAGCAGCGGGCAAGCCGGAAGAAGGCACGGTGCGGCTCTCCGCCATGCATCGATCAGGGCGCATCGTGATCGAAATCGCCGATGACGGCGCGGGCATCAATCGCGCGAAGGTCAAGGAAATCGCTATCAGCAAGGGCCTGATTGCCGCCGATGCTTCGCTCGCCGACGATGAGATCGACAATCTGATCTTTCTGCCCGGCTTTTCGACAGCCTCGACCGTATCGAACATATCGGGCCGGGGCGTGGGCATGGATGTGGTGAAACGCTCGATCCAGTCACTTGGCGGCCGCGTTTCCATCGCTTCGCGCCCCGGAAAGGGGTCGACCTTCACGATGAGCCTGCCGCTGACGCTGGCCGTCCTAGACGGCATGGTGGTGACGGTTGCGGGACAAACGCTTGTCGTGCCGCTGACGGCGATCATCGAGACGCTTCAGCCGAAGACGGCGGACGTGCATGGTTTTGGCGGCAACACACGCGTCATCTCCATCCGCGATGCATTTACCCCGCTCATCGATGTCGGCTGTGAACTTGGTTATCGCCGCGAAGCGACCGACCCGCAATCGGCGGTCGCCATTCTGGTGGAAACCGAGGGAAGCACACGCAGCGCTTTGCTGGTGGATGCAATTCAGGGCCAGAGGCAGGTCGTCATCAAAAGCCTTGAAGCCAATTACGGGCATGTCGAAGGAATAGCGGCAGCCACTATTCTGGGAGACGGGCGCGTCGCGCTCATTCTGGATGTCGATGCCGTCGTCATGAAATCCCGTATCGAAGCCCATTCTTCCGAAAGACAACTTGAGGCAGCGAGCTGAGCCATGAAAAACCTGAATCAGAACGAAACTCACGGCAATCGTGAACTGATCGCATTCCGCATTGGTCGACAGGAGTTCTGCGTCGACATCATGTCGGTACGCGAAATCCGCGGCTGGACGCCTGCAACCGAACTGCCGCAGTCGCCATCCTATGTGCGGGGCGTCATCAACCTGCGCGGCCAGGTCCTGCCGATCGTCGATCTTGCAGCCCGGCTGGGCTTTCCCGTGCCCGAACCAACGGTGCGCCATGTCATCATGGTGACTCAGATCGGCACGCAGGTCGTCGGTCTTCTGGTCGATGCGGTCTCCGATATACTGACGGTTACCGACGAGGTTATCCAGCAGACGCCCGACGTCGCATCGGACGTGGCGAAAACATTC
Organism: Phyllobacterium sp.; assembly: GCA_050726055.1. GTDB lineage: Bacteria > Pseudomonadota > Alphaproteobacteria > Rhizobiales > Rhizobiaceae > Phyllobacterium. Next base: position 128,586 of record JBOHIW010000008.1, read on the forward strand.
GTGCAGGGTGTCATCGCCATCGAGGACCGTATGATCAGCCTGGTCGCCCTTGACCAGGTACTACCCTCTTTCGAAGCTGTTGCCGCCTGATCATGAGAACCAGTGCTGTCATGGCGGAACGAGGGGCAAATGCCCTGATGCCGGGGGAGTTTCCCCTGACCGCCAGCGATCTGAAACGAATTGCGGAGATGCTCCGCGAGGATGCGGGGATCTTCCTGAGTGATGGGAAGGCGCCGCTCGTCTATTCCCGCTTGTCCAAGCGACTTCGGGCGCTGGGGCTGAAAAACTTTCGTGAATACTGCAATCTCGTGGCCTCGGACGAAGGGAGCGACGAGCGCAAGAAAATGCTTGCGGCACTCACCACGAACGTCACCCAGTTCTATCGGGAACCGCATCATTTCGAGCATCTGGAAAAGCGCGTTCTGCCGCCTTTGCTCGAAGCTGCCAGGCGGGGAGGGCGCGTGCGCCTGTGGTCGGCGGCTTGCTCGAACGGGCAGGAACCCTACACCATGGCTCTCAGCGTCCTGAAGCTTCTTCCTGATGCCGCGTCCTATGACATCCGGATTCTTGCGACCGATATTGACGCCAACATGGTGGCCGAGGGCAAGCGGGGTGTCTACAGCACAGCGACGCTGAAGCCTGTGCCGCAGGAGTTGCGCAAATCCTGGTTTACGCCGCTATCAGACGAGAGCGACAGCGAGATGGCTGTCGGTCAGGAGATGCGACGGCTTGTCATCTTCAAGGAGCTGAACCTCCTCGGTACGTGGCCGATGAGAGGTAGGTTCGACGCCATATTCTGCCGGAATGTGGTGATCTATTTCGAGGAGGAAACCCAGCAGCGTGTCTGGTCGCGTTTCGCACCCATGCTCGTGCCCGGCAGCTTTCTCTATATCGGGCATTCCGAGCGTATTTCCGGTCCGGCCGCTGCATCTTTCCAGAATGACGGCGTAACGACCTACCGGCTGAGAGAGGGCGGGCGCTCATGAAACACATCAAGGTGCTTGTCGTAGACGACTCTGCCACGATGCGCAGCCTGATCGCCGCCGCATTGCGCACAGATCCGGCAATCGACGTGGTGGGGCAGGCCGCCGATGCGCTGGAAGCGCGGCAGGCGATCAAGCAGCTCAACCCCGATGTCGTGACGCTGGATATCGAGATGCCCAATATGAATGGGCTCGATTTTCTCGAAAAGATCATGCGGCTTCGGCCTATGCCCGTCATCATGATCTCGACCCTCACAGGCCGTCACGCCGCCGCGACCATCGAGGCGCTGGAAATCGGCGCATTCGATTGCATCGCCAAGTCGTCGCTGAACCAGCCACTTGCGGCAGGGGCACTGATCGACACCGTCAAGGCGGCTGCGCGCTCGAAGCCCCGACTGAGCGGCCTGACGCCGGAAACAGCGGATGTTGCACGTCCGGAACACATGTCCGCATCCTACAAGTCCGACGGAAAGCTGGTCGCTATCGGCGCCTCGACCGGCGGCGTCGAGGCGCTGATAACCGTCCTGTCGCAATTTCCCGCGAATTGCCCGCCAACTGTCATCACCCAGCATATGCCGGGCATCTTCACGCGCAGCTTCGCGGAGCGCCTCGACCGACTGTGCCGCCCCAGGATCAGCGAAGCCAAGAATGGGGCCATTCTGTCCGAAGGCCAGATCTATCTCGCACCGGGCGGTGCGACCCATCTTGAGGTTGTGGGCTTCAACACGATGCGCTGCCGCTTGACTGACAGCGATCTGGTCAATGGCCATCGCCCGTCCGTTGATGTGCTGTTTTCATCGGTCGCGAAATACGCTGGCGCCAATGCCGTTGGCGTCGTTCTCACCGGCATGGGGCGCGATGGTGCGGCGGGCATGTTGCGGATGCGGCAAGCCGGCGCCGCCACGATCGGCCAGAATGAACAAACCAGCCTCGTTTACGGGATGCCGAAGGTGGCATTCGAAATCGGAGCCGTGGAGTGTCAGCTCCCGCTCAAAAAAATCGGATCGCAGATCCTGGCTCTTACACAAACCCATTCTGATGGAGAAAATCATGTCGTTCGTACAACATCTCAAAGTGCTCGTAGTGGATGACACGACCACAAGCCGCATGCTGATCAGCGGCGCGCTGCAGGAAATGGGTATTCGCCAGATCACGCTCGCGGCCGACGGTGAACAGGCCCTCAAGTCGATGATGACAGTCCCGTCGCATCTTGTGATCTCGGACTTCAACATGCCGAAACTCGATGGCCTCGGGTTGCTGAAGGCGATCCGTTCTTATGCGCCGATCCGCAAGACGCCGTTCATCATCCTGACGGGGAAGGGCGATCGTGCACTTGTTCAGAAAGCGGCCGAACTGGGTGTCAACAATTACCTCACCAAACCGTTCACGACAGCCTCTTTGAAACAGGCCATTGAGGCGGTCGTCGGGCAGCTTAAATGACGAAACAGGCATTGTCTCGCCGCGTCAATATTGTTCAGGGCGAGTTTTACGTCAGTCAGGATCCGGGGGTGGTTCTTTCGACCATTCTCGGATCCTGCGTGGCGGCGTGCATACGCGATCCTTACGCGGAGGCTGGTGGTATGAACCATTTTCTTCTGCCCGGAGACGACGATTTTACGTCGAGGCAACGAGCCGAGCATTATGGTGTTCACCTGATGGAGCTTCTCGTCAACGGTCTGCTTCAACGCGGTGCGCAGCGCAACCGCCTTGAAGCCAAGCTCTTTGGCGGCGCGCGCACCATGCGTGGACTCTCGGATATCGGAGAACGCAACGCCGACTTTGCCGAGCGTTTCCTGCGTAACGAAGGCATCGCCATCGTGGGCGGAAGCATGCGTGGCGGGCGGGGCAGGCGGGTGCAATACTGGCCGGTTTCCGGACGGGCGCGGCAATTCATGCTGCCCGATGGCGAAACCACGCCGGATCTTGTGCCAGCGCCCTTGGTACAACCGGCAAGTAGTGGCTCTGTGGAGTTCTTCTGACCATGGGAAAACTGATCGAACTCCATGAGCACACGCCTCGCGGGACGCCCGTGACCGATATCCTGATGCGCATCGGCCGCGAACTGGAGAGTGTCGCAAACACGCTTGGCGAAACCCATCCTCTGGCAAGCAGTCTGGACTGGGCGACTGCCGCCAGGGATATCCATTTTCTTCAGGCCGTTCAGCAGCTTGACCGTCTCGAACAGACGGTGCGCGGTCTGGAGCAGTTCCTGACCGCGCTTACCGCCCATGTTCCTGCCGATCTCCACGCCGACATGCGATCCGCGCTCGAACAGATAACTCTTTCGGCGCTTGCTTCCCGGCTCAACGGCGATGCCCCCGTCAACGAGACCGAACCGGCAGAAAACAACGGCGACTGCGACTTTTTCTAGAGCTGCTGAAACGTCAGGGGCGATCCAGCCGTCCTTGACGTTTCAACTGTTGTTCCCGGAAGAAAATGAATAATCCCGACGCCACGATGAAACCAGCGCCAATCATCATCGCTGCACGCGGAATATCGCCGAAGAACAGCCATCCGAACGCGACGGCCCAGAAAAGCAGCGTGTATTGCAGCGGCGCGACCGTCGCGGCGTCCGCCAGTTTCAGCGAACGATTGACGAAGACATGCGCAAGCATGGAAACGACGCCGAGCGTGCCGAGCAGGAAAAAGTCCGGAACGCTGACTGGCGTCCAGTCGATCGGCGACGCCACGATGCCGAAAACAAGCGTGCCCATGATCTGCCAGAATACAAGCGTCGTATCCGGCGTCCGCCGCAGCGAACGTCCCGAAATCATCATGAAGGCAAAAGCCATGCTGCCGATGATCGAAATGATCGCCGGTGCAGTGAAAGCCTGCGAAGAAGGCTCCAGAGCGATGATCACGCCGACGAAGCCGATCGCTATCGCCGTCCAGCGACGCCAGCCAACATGCTCGCCAAGCACGAAGGGAGACGCGGCAGCCACATAGATGGGCGCAGCCAGCCAGTAGGTCATGACATCCGCCAGCGGCAGATAGCTGACGGCAAAATAGAACGCCGAAACTTCGACCGTGGACAGCACGACCCGGGCAAGCTGCAAGCCCGGTCGCTCGACATTGACAAGTTTTCGTATGCCCGAAATCCAAAGAAACGGAATGAGCAAAATCAAGGCTGCGATGCTGCGGATCAGCAGAACCTGACCAACCGAATAGGTCGCGACCATCCATTTGCCAAGAACATCGTTGAGCGAGAACAGCAACATGCCAACGAGCATGAGAATAACGCCGGTTCTTGCCGCTGACGATGCGGCCGGCTCTGTTTCGGAAAGTGTTTGGGTGGTCATTGCGCCATTCTTCTTGACGAAAAGCTGGCTTTTGCCCCGATGCACTCCGTCATGTCAAGCGAGTTGCTTAGCCTGTGACACCAACCCGCAATGTCCCGCGTCTTAATGACGATCAGCATTCATGCTTGCAACGGTATCGGGCGTCTTTCTTACCGATTTCGTCGCAAAAAAGTTTCAGCCTGATATTCGATAGTTCCATAATATTTATTATCAAATCGCAGCCTGATCGTCGAGCAGGCACGAGTGTCATGGGATCGAAGGATCGAAACAGTATTCGTCCCAGACTTTATGTCTTGCGCCTTTCGGAAATGGGTAGATGCGTTATGCACGCATCTACCCTACCCGATGTGTTCTTTGCTCTAGGTATCGAGAATCGGCCTGAATCCGCCATAGACCCGGCGCATGTTGTCATAGGGTGTGCTTTCCGGAAACATTCGCGGATCCGTCATCACCTTTTGCCATCCCGCGTCACGAACTTCCTTGGATGGCCATTCGATCCAGGTATAGACGACCTGCTCGCCGTCCTCGGCCTTTACCGCGCCCTTGTAGTCCGTGACCTTGCCGTTGGGAACATCATCGCCCCAGGCATCGACGACGCGTATGGCACCATATTCCATCAGAACGGCCACCTGCTGGACTGCCTGGGTATGATATGCGTCCTTGTTCGCAGTCGGCACCGGCACCAGTGAACCGTCGATATAGCCCACCTCGCCTTCAGCTCGCTCATCGATCATCGACTTGAAACCACCATAGATCATTCGCTGGCCGTCAAAAGGCATCGTCGAGCCCATTTCCTTCATACGTGGGTCGCTCATCATCTTTGCATTTGCTGTATCACGTGCCTGTTTGCTCGGATACTCGAACCACGAAAAGACAATGACTTCGTCATCCTTGGCTTTCACGGCACGCCTGAAATCCGTAATCTTGCCATCGGGCACCTCGTCCCCCCAGGCTTCGACCATGCGGCCCACGCCATGCTCCTTGAGGATTGCTGCGACGGTGACGGCATGTTGACGATAGATTTCCTCGTTAGCGGCGGGCACCGCGACGACAAATCCCTCGATATAAGCCATGGCTTCCTCCTGTCTGATGTCGGATCAAAATGATGCCCGCTACCCAAATTCCCGATAATTATGTTGATATCAACATAATTATCGGGTGTCAAACACCCGCCGGTGTCTTATCGCCAACAATGCCATAACCCGCCGAAATCGCGTGGATGTCGCCAATCCTGGCAGTTCGGATGTTTGCTTTTGGGAGTATAGCGCAGCCACACACAGAGGCACCCGCAGTCACCGTGATGGCCGCAATGCTTATAAGAATGCCTTCGCCCGATCGGGCGAAGGCATTCCGCGACGATAATCGATCAGGCGGCCAAGAGGCGATTGTTGACGCGTTCAGCGAGGCCGCGGGCGCGTGCAAGGCAGTCCGGCTGTTCGGTGCTGAAACGGTTTTCGCCGATTTCCATGATGAGGATGGTATCCGGCAGGAAGGTCAGTTCATCGAAAATATCTTCCCACGGAATGTCGCCCCAGCCGATCGGCAGATGCAGATCGCCGATGCCGAGGGCCGTCGCCTCCGCCGGATGATAAAATTTCGTCGTGCCGTAGGGGCGGCCAAAGCTGTCATGAATGTGCAGATGACCGGTGACCGGCGCCATCGCACGGATATGTTCGCGCCAGTTCAAGCCAAGCCGCGTGCATTCGATATAGGCGTGGCTGAAATCGATCAATCCGCAAACATTGCGGCTGTTCACCGCCCTCACCGTTTCGGCAACCTGCGCCGGCGTCTGGCGATATTCGTCGTCACTCACTGCAAAGATATTCTCGAGCGCAATCCGTACGCCATAGCCCTCGGCGACTTCACCCATCTCGGCGAGCGCATCCCGCTCCATCTGGTCCAGCACCGGAAGGCGCGACGGGGCGGGCATCGGCGCCTTGCCGGAATGATGCACCAGAACGCCCGCCTCGACGTTGTTGCACAATTCGAGCATGGCCCGGACCACGGCCTTCTGGTATTCGAGGTGCTCGCGATCCATGAAGTTCGAAACGATCTGGCCGTGAACGGTGTAGCGCAGGTCGAACTGCCTGGTAATGCCGACCAGCTGCTCGACGCGATGGCGGATCAGGCGGCCGCCCGAGATGATCTCTTCGCCATAAAGAGAAAGTTCGGCGGCATCCGCCCCCAGATCGGCGATCGTGCGGATCGCGCCTTCCAGCGTGCTGAAATTGCCGTTTCCGGTTGGCGTGCAAAACCCGACAGCCGAAATGGTGGTTTGTGTGCTCATGTTGGATATCCTTTCTGGAACTCCATGGTGGTAAAAAAGAACTCAGGCCGCGACAGGTTTCTTGATCGGCGCCGCATTTGCGGGGAACGGCATATCGTCGAGGCGCAAGCCGCTTTCGATATCGAACAGGTGGATCTGGTGGGGCGGCAATTGCAGGCCGATCAGTTCGCCGGGTGTGTAAACCTTGTCCTCGTCGACACAGACGGCAAAGCTCAGCCCGTCGATATCCGCATGAACAACCCTTCCCGCGCCCAGTTCCTCGATGAAATCGACGGTGGCGGAAATACTCCTCGGTGTTCCAACGGTAACAATGCCGCATTGCTCGGGGCGGATGCCGAGCGCGACGGGCTGACCGGCAAACCGGCGGCCCAGAACCGGGTCTATGGGCAATGGTGCGCCGTCATAGCTGAACCCTGCCCCATCGGGCGAAATCATGCCTTCAAGGAAGTTCATGGCCGGTGAACCGATGAACGAGCCGACGAAACGGGTGCGGGGACGGTGATAGATTTCCAGAGGGGTGCCCACCTGCTCGACATTCCCCTTGTTCATGACCACCAGCTTGTCAGCAAGCGTCATCGCTTCCACCTGATCGTGGGTCACGAAAACAGACGTTGCGGAAAGACGCTTGTGCAGGCGGCGGATCTCCACGCGCATCTGCACGCGCAGCTTCGCATCGAGATTGGACAGTGGCTCATCGAACAAAAAGACCTTCGGTTCCCGTATGATAGCGCGGCCCATGGCGACGCGCTGGCGCTGGCCTCCCGAAAGCTGGGCCGGTTTGCGCTCGAGATAATCCTCAAGACCGACAACGCGCGCGGTTTCCTCGATACGCCGTTCCCGCTCGATGCGGGGCACGCCCGCCACTTTCAGCGCATAGCCCATGTTGGCGGCAACAGTCATATGCGGATAAAGCGCATAGTTCTGGAACACCATGGCGCAGCCGCGCTCACGCGGCTCCAGATCGTTGACCACGGTACCGTCGATGGCGATCGTGCCATCCGAGATCTCTTCAAGCCCGGCGATCATGCGCAGCAGCGTGGACTTGCCGCAGCCCGAAGGGCCGAGAATGACGACAAATTCGCCGGAGCGGAAGGTGAGATCGACGCCGTGAACAACCGGATTGCGCCCATAGGCCTTGCGAACAGCCTGCATATTGATTTCAGCCATTGCATTTCTCCTTATTTTTCAGTCGAGACGAGGCCGCGCACGAACCAGCGTTGAAGAACGGCGACAACAACAAGCGGTGGCAGCATGATGATGAGAGCCCCGGCCATCGATATGTTCCATTCCGGCAAGCTGTTTTCGCCCGGAACAAGCATCCGCATGGCGACCATCGACGTTTTATAGGCCGGGTCCGTGGTCATCAGCTTGGGCCAGAGATACTGGTTCCACGCATAGACGAACATGATCGTCGCGAGCGCCAGTATGTTGGTGCGCGACAGCGGGAGCAGGATATCCGTGAAGAAACGCACGGAACCTGCTCCATCCATCTTCGCCGCTTCCGTCAGTTCATCCGGCAAGGTCATGTAGAACTGGCGATAGAGAAAGGTTCCGGTTGCCGTTGCGATCAAGGGCAGGATCAGACCGGTGTAGGAATTGAGCAGGTTCCATTCCAGCGAGAATTCAATCCCCGTCAGGAGGTGCACCAGCCAGCGAACGGGCTGCAAGACATCGGCGGCGATATTGTAGGTCGGGATAACCCTCACTTCGAGCGGCAGCATCAATGTCAGGAAAACAAGCCAGAAAAAGACATGCCGCAGCGGATTGTTGAAATACACGATCGCGTAGGCGCTCAGCGCCGCGATGGCGACCTTGAAGACCGTGACCAGCACGGAGGTCACGAGACTGTTCCACATGGCCGGACCAAGATCGGCCCTGTCCCAGGCCTGAGAAATATTGGCCCAGAAATTGCTGCCGGGAACAAGCTGGTAGGGAACGGTATTGACCTGCTGAAGATTTTGGGTTGCGGCCGTGAAAACCATCAGGAACGGCATCAGGACGATCAATAGCCCGACCAGCATGATCCCGTAGGTGACGGCATTCAGGAAAGGAGTACGTTCAATCATGACGATCACTCATTTGTAATGCACGCGCCGCTCGATGTAGCGGAACTGGATAAAGGTGAAGACCATGATCAACCCGATCAGGAGCAGGCTCTGCGCCGCCGCGCCCGAATAGTTGAGACCCTGGAAAGCCTCATTGACGATACGATAGACCATGACATCCGTGGCCTTTGCCGGTCCGCCTTCGGTCGTCATGTCCACAATCCCGAATGTGTCGGGCCCGACAAAACTTTCCGTCAGGTTGAGCACGAGCAGGAAGAACAGGGTTGGCGCGAGCAACGGGATTTGCAGATCGAAGGCGCGCCGCACTGGGCCTGATCCGTCCATGGCTGACGCTTCGACGAGGCTGCGCGGTATCGATTGCAGGCCCGCGATCAGGAAAATGAAATTGTAGCCGATCCATTTCCACGCGTAGCAGACGATGATCAGGATCATCGCATGAGTGCCGTTCATGGCAGGGTTCCAGAAGTCGGGCGACCAGCTGTTCAGAAAGGCGAGCAATCCGCTTTGCGGCGCGAAAATGAAGCTGAAGGCCAGGCCGGCGGCGGGCGCCGCGATCGCATAAGGCCATATGTAGAAAAAGCGAAAAACTTCACTGCCCTTGAGCTGCCTGTCGACGCATACGGCAAGCACGAAAGCGATGAAAATCGAAAGCGATGTCGCACAGAGTGCAAAGGTCAGGCTCGTGATAACAGATTTCCAGTATTGCTTGTCCGCAAAAACGTCCCGAAAATTGTCGAGGCCGACGAAGAGTCTCTCCCCTGCCCCGCCAAAGGCCGGTTCAAGAGTGAAAGCCCAGTTGAAAACAGAGACGGCTGGCCAGTAGAAGAAAAACAATATCAAAAGGAGCTGCGGCAGCGCAAAAAGGATGGGAATCCAGTTTCTCTTGAAAGTGGCGCGCTTGTTCATGTGATTTGGATATCCAGGAAACCGGTCATGGAATAAAGGATGGCACGGGTTGCGCCGTGCCATCCTGTGCGAACTCGGATTACGGCAGGGTGCGCCCTGCGTAGGTCTTCTCAAAACGCCGCAAGATGGCGTTGCCGCGTTCGGCGGCCTGATCGAGGCCCTGCTGGACAGTCACCTCGCCGGTGAAGATCGCCTCCATCGCATCGCCGATTTCCTTACGGATCTGCGGGAAGCCGCCGAGGCGGATGCCACGCGTGATGTCGGTCGTTGGTGTGAAGGTCAGGCTCTCAATCGCCAGATCGCGGCCCTTGTATCCTGGCTGTTCGTAGAAGCCCTTGGCCTTCATGGCTTCGAAACCGGAATTGCTGACCGGAATGTAGCCCGTCACCGTCGACCACCATTCAACCATTTCAGGCTGGGCAATGAAGTTCAGGAACGCGGCCGCGCCCTTATATTCTGCTTCCGGTCGGTTTTTCAGAACCCAGAGCGACGCGCCCCCGACCATGGAATTCTTGCGCTCCGTACCGGCCCAAACGGGCAACATGGTCACGTCCCACTTCATGCCTTCCTTGGCGGTCTTGCCGATCGTGCCATGGTCGGCGATCGACGTTTGGATCATCTGGCATTCGCCCGAGCTGAACGAAGGCACAACATCCATGCCGAGCTGCTTCGTGCGGATCACGAACAGGCCTTCATCGGCCATCTTCTTGTAGAAGGTCATGTGATCGACGAGCTTGGTCTTGTTGAGAACCATCTCCGCGTCCAGGCCGTCATAGCCATTGTTCTTCGAGGCCAGCGGCTCGCCATGAACGGCGGAAAACTGCTCCACGCTTGCCCAGGGATCAAAATTGAATGCGAGCGGACATTCAAAACCGGCCGCCTTGAGCTTGCGGGCCGCGGCCTCCACGTCTTCCCATGTTCCGGGGGGCTTTTCTATGCCCGCTTTCTCGAAGGCATCCGCATTGTAATAGAACATCGCAGTCGAGGAATTGAACGGAAACGAATAAAGTTCGCCCTTGGATGTGGCGTAATAATTCGCGATGCCGCCGAAATAATCGTCCCACTTCACGTCGAAACCATTATCAGCCATGAGCTGCCTGGCCGGGACAAAGGCTTCAGAAAGCATGAGGTCGAGCGTGCCGCCGTCAAAAACCTGCACCACCGCAGGCTGCTTTTTCGCGCGATAGGCGGCGATCGCATTCTGGACCGTTTCTGGGTAGCCGTTCTGGCTGGTGCAGGCAATTTCATAATCGCTCTGGGACTCGTTGAATTTCTTGCACGCATCCTGCACGCGTTCGCCAAGGTCGCCGCTGAGGCCGTACCAGAATTCGAACTTTGTCTTTTCGGCCAGCGCCGAACCCGTGCCCAGTCCGAGAGCGAGGATGCTCGCGGTCAAACCAAGCGTGATGCCGAAACGGGGCATGTCGTACTCCTGTTGGTGCTCGTTGAAAAAGCGCGACAGGAGCCAACAAAAGGCCCCCATCCACAACAAGGCTAGAGGCCCTATGTGACAGGGGTTCACAGTTTTTACGAAACTATCATGACGTGGAAAACACCATGAGCCGGCAAAGAGAAATGTCCAGCGATGTCACGCTCCGTCGCCGCTGTTATGAATGCGGCGGCGAACGGTTCAATCGTGAATATAGCGGTGAACGAGAGCCCGGGCGGCCCGACCACGCCAACGGATCAGTGCGAAAGCCCTGAAACCCCGAGCAGGTTCTCGACTGTCTCGCTCTGCTGGGACAGTTCCTCGGACGTGCCGGACCATGCGACACGGCCACGCTCCAGGATCAGTACGTGCTCGGCGAAATCGAGCGCGCTCTGGATGCGTTGCTCGACGAGCAGGATCGTCATTTCGCCGTTCGACGCAAGATTTCCGAACGCTTCCATCAACTCTTCGCAGATGACGGGAGCCAGACCTTCCAGCGGCTCGTCCAGAAGCAGAACGCTCGGGCGCCCGAGAATCGTGCGAGCGGTTGACAGCATCTGCTGCTCACCGCCCGAAAGCTGGGAGCCCAGATTCTTCCGGCGCTCTTTCAAGCGTGGAAACATCTCGTACGCTTCTTCGAGCGCGGTTTTCGGGCGGTTCTTCAGGCCGACGAACAGGTTTTCCTCGACCGTAAGCGTCGGGAACACGCACCGCGCCTGCGGCACGTAGCCGAGGCCCGTCAACGCACGCGCCGAGCTTTCGATGCTTTCGATGGAGGCATCGCCCAAGCGGATGGACCCGCCAAAGCGACGGGTCTGGCCCGCCAGAGTGGCGAACAGCGTGGTTTTGCCCATGCCGTTGCGCCCGAGCACGGCGAAGCGTGCGCCCGCAGGAACGGAGAACGAAATATTTTCCAGAATGCGCGTCGGGCCATACCCGGCATTCAGGTCTTTGACTTCAAGCGACGCTGCTGGCATTGCCATAGCTCCCGAGATAGGCTTCGCGGACGCGCTGATCCTGTGTGACGTCAGCTGGTGAACCGTCGAAAATGATTTCCCCAGCCGCGAGGACAATCACGCGCTTGGCGAAGCGGAAAACCAGATCCATATCATGCTCGATCATCAGAACGGCGAGATCGGCAGGCAATTGCGCCAGCGCTTCCTCGATCCGCCCCGTATCGCTTTGCGGCACGCCCGCCGCCGGTTCATCGAGCAGAAGCACCTTCGGACGCAGGGCGAGCGCCAGCGCGATTTCCAGAAGCCGCTGCTGGCCGTAGGCGATCTCCCGAACCTTTGCGTGGCGCAGGCCGGTCAGGCCAAGCGTGGAAAGGAGCTGGTTCGCCTCCTCCATGACAGCGGCTTTCGCGCTGTACTTTCCGAACATGCGTCCCGCCTGCCCTTCCCGCTGGAGGATGGCGAGCGCCAGATGCTCTTCCGGCGTCATGTCGAGAAAAAGGCGTGTGACCTGAAAGGAACGGACAAGCCCGCGACGCACCCGCTCGGTAGGGCTTGTGTCGGTCACATCATGGCCGCCAAGATGGACCCTGCCGGAATCGGGCGGGAGATGCCCGGTCACCAGATTGACGAAAGTTGTCTTTCCGGCGCCGTTCGGCCCGATCAGCGCAACCCGGTCGCCCGGTTTCATGGCCAGTGACACGTCGCTCGTGACGGCGAGCCCGCCGAATGTTTTCTTCAGACCATCGACCTGAAAGACATTGTTGACGTTCTCGTTCATGCGCGGCGCTCCCAAAGGCGAGAGAAAATTTGCGACGCCGTGCCGTAAAGACCGCGCGGGGCGAAAAGAACGACCGCGATAAGCAACGCGCCAACCATTGTCAGCCAATGGAACGGATTGGCGGCGGACACGAAATCCTCGAAGAACAAGAAGACGACCGTCCCGACAAACGCTCCATACAGCGAACCCGTGCCGCCAAGCACCAGCATGACCAGCGCTTCCGCCGAGAGCGTGAAGCTCAGGCTGTCAAGGCCAACGACCTGCGTAGAGATTGCGTTGAGCGCACCGCCGACACCTGCAACGGCACCGGAGATGACATACATTTTCAACAGCGTTCCGCGAACGGACGCGCCCATGGCGCGGACGCGGATCGGATCTTCCTTGATGCCGCGGCACAACATGCCGAAAGGGGATTGCACGAGCTGTCGCAATACAATGAACACGATCAGCAGCAGAACAACACCGTAGATATAGGCCGTTTTGCCCCACAAATCGAATTGGAACGCGCCAAGCACTGCATCGGGTGAGATACCCGACAGTCCGTCGCTGCCGCCCGTATAGGTCGAAGCCTTGTTCGCCACCTCGTGAAACAGGTGAACGATGGCGATTGACAGGACAAGCTGGGAAAGCCCGTGGCCGCGCAGAATGATCGCCCCGGACAGAAGCCCGGCGGCGGCTCCGGCGGCTGCACCGATCACGGTCATGCTGATCGGTTCCGTGATGCCGAAATGCGCGGCTGCGATGCCTGCCGCATAGGCGCCGGAACCGAAGAGAGCCGCATGGCCGAGCGTCGCCACGCCGCAATACCCGGTTACCAGATCCAGCGCCAGGACGAGCAGCAGGATGGAAACAATGCGTGTGAGCAGCGCAAGATTGTTCGGAAACAGGAAATATCCGGCGACAGCGATCGCGAAGATCGCAACCAGCCCGATCAGGTCGCGCGTGAGATGTCCGCGCCTTGCGGAGACGTTCGACGTCATGTTTTTGCTTTCTGTCATTGCCATCTCAGCTCGCCCTTCCGAGCAGACCGCGCGGGAAGAAGCTTACGATCACGATAACAGCCAGATAGAAGAAGAACTCGCCATATTCAGGCATCAGGTAGCGGCCCGTTGTGTCTATGCCGCCAAGAAGCAGACAGGCCAATAGCGCGCCGGGAATGGAGCCCGCGCCGCCCACCGACACGACGACGAGGAACGTCACCATGTAGCGAAGCGCATAATATGGCTCGATCGGCAGAAGCTCCGCGCCCACCACGCCGCCGAAAGCGGCGAGACCGACAGCGACGGCGAAGCTTGCCGCATAGACGATCTGCGTGCGCACGCCCAATGCCGCCGCCATGGCCGCATTGTCGACCGCTGCGCGCAACTTCACGCCGAACGAGGTTTTTTCGATAAGATACCAGAGCGCAATTGCGACGGTGAAGCCGCAGCCGATGGCGAAAAGCTTGTGCGCGGCGATCGACCGGAAGCCAAGATTGACCGGTCCCTGCAAGACGGCAGGTTGCGGAATGGTCTTGAGCGTCGGACCGAAAACATAATTTGCAATGCCGATAACGCAGAAGGTTATGCCGATGGTCATCAGCACCTGCGTCAGTTCGGGTGCGCCGTAGATGCGGCGATACAGGAATCGCTCGATCGGGATAGCGATGATGATGGTAGCGAAAACGGCAAGCAGAACGGCGAACCCGTATGCCAGACCCATGTCCCGCACGGCGTAAGATGCGATATAGCCGCCAATCATGGCGAAGGCGCCGTGGGCAAGATTGACCACGCGCATCAGCCCCATCGTGACGGACAGCCCGATGGAGATCACGAACAGCACCATGCCATAGGCGAGCGCATCGGTGGCGATACTCAAAACTGTTTGCATATCGTTATCCTATGCGTTCGGTGAGGGGCACGCCGCGCTCCGGACGATTGCAGGGCACCGGTTCTTACTTGGCTGCCTTGAGGCCAGGGTCGTCCTGCTTTTCGAAGGTGGCGATTTCCTTGTTGTAAAGGGTGCCGTCTTCCTTCTTTGCGACCTCGCGCAGATAGATGTTCTGCGTCATGTGGCGGGTTTCCTTGTCGATCTCGACCGGGCCGCGCGGGCTTTCCCATGCCAGTCCCTTCACCGCGTCGACGGCCTTCTGCGCGTCCTGTTCTCCGCCGGTGGCTTCGATCATCTTGTAGATGACGTGCATGCCGTCATAGGCGCCGACAGACGGGAAAGACAGTTCGGCAGGATTGCCAATCGCCTTTGAAGCGGCTTCGACAAATTCCTTGTTCTCGGCTGAATCATGAGCCGTCGCATAGTGGAACGTGGTCATGATTCCGAGTGCGGAATCGCCCAGCGCCGGAAGATCGGATTCCTGCGTTAGGTCGCCCGGCGCGAGAAACTGGATGCCAGCCTGTTTCAGCCCGTTTTCGTTATAGGCCTTGACGAAACCGAGCGTGGTTGGGCCCGAGGGCAGGAACGCGAAAACCGCTTCGGCGCCGGAATCCTTCACGCGCTGCATGATGGGGCTGAAATCATTGGTCGAAAGCGGCATGCGGATGGATTCGACAACCGTGCCGCCCTCGCCTTCAAATGTTGCCTTGAATGCGTTTTCCGAGTCAACACCCGGGCCATAGTCGCTGACGACCGTTATCACCTTGTTGATGCCGCGTTCCTTGGCGACCTTCGCCATTGGCGCCGATGTCTGCCACGTGGTGAACGAGGTGCGCACGATCAGCGGGCTTTTGGTGATGATCGCCGACGTCGCGGCATTCATAACCACCAGAGGCACATTCGCCTGCTCGAGCAGCGGTGTCACTGCCATGGCGTCCGGTGTGAAGTAGAAACCGGCGAGATATTGAACGCCTTCCTTGATGACCAGTTCCTGGGCCAGGGCCTTGGAGTGCGCAGGGTCGGCCTGCGGCAAGTCGCGGTAGACGACCTCGATCGTGTCATCGCCGATCTTGTCGCCGTGCTTTGCGATATAGGCGTCGATGCCTGCCTTGAAATTCTTGCCCTGAAGAGCAAACGGACCGGAAAACGGACCAACGACACCGACCTTGATCGTGTCTGCATATGCAGTGCCGCAAAGCGCCATAGCCGCGACCGCAGACAGAATAAGTCTTTTCATTTCAACCTCCCAAAATCCCAAGAGCCCCAACGACAAAGAGGCGTAAATCTCCCGACCGGTTTTCCTCGGTCAAACTCGTCCAGCCTAATGTCGCAGACCGCCCGGTCATGTAAAATGAAAAATTCAGACGCAATCATAACCAGAATGATATGAATTGGGTCGAAACGCCAAGCGACTTGCGATCAGAGTAATATAGGACACGGCATCAATAAACATCCAAATCCGCTGTGGGTGGAAATAGGCCGTTTTTCCCGTGCTGGCGGGTAGTCGTGCATGGCGGGGGTAATACAAGATCAGCCGCGAAGGCGTTGGCCCTCGCGGCTGACATATGGCATTTACATATGTTCCCTGAGCGCGATGTTTCGTTGCGCATCACTTCAAGGTTATGATTTTCATGTCATCTCGCCCATGACGCTCCGCGCCGGGCCTTAAAATGGCAGGCCGACATAGTTCTCAGCCAGCGAAGCGCTGCCCATTCTGGAGTGGACCAGATAATCGAGTTCAGCTTCCTGGATCTTCCGCGAGAACGGATCCGTATCGGGAAACTGATGCAGCATCGTGGTCATCCACCATGAGAAGCGCACCGCTTTCCAGACGCGGGCCAGGGCCCTCGTCGAATATGCATCCAGCAGCCCTGCTGAGTTTTCCTGATAGTGACCACGAAGCCCTTCGAACAGATAATGGACATCGCTGGCAGCGAGGTTCAGCCCCTTTGCGCCGGTTGGCGGAACGATATGGGCCGCATCGCCGACGAGAAACAGTTTGCCAAAGCGCATGGGTTCGGCAACGAAGGAGCGGAGCGGTGCGATCGACTTCTCGAACGATGGACCCGTTACGACCGCCTGAGCGTCCTCGTCTGGCAAGCGGCGGCGCAACTCGTCCCAGAAGCGCTCGTCTGACCAGTTCTCTGCCTTGTCGTCGAGCGAGCATTGCACATAGTAGCGGCTGCGGGTCATCGAACGCATCGAGCAAAGCGCGAAACCGCGCTCGTGGTTCGCATAGATCAGTTCTTCGCTGACCGGCGGCACATCAGCCAGAATTCCCAGCCAGCCGAACGGATAGATGCGCTCAAATGTCGTGATCGCGCTTTCTGGAACGGATTTGCGGCTGACACCGTGATAACCGTCGCAACCCGCGATGAAGTCGCAGTCGATGCGGTGCGTCTGGCCATCTTTCTCATAAGTCACGTAAGGGTTCGCGCCATCGAAATCGTGCGGCTGAACATTCGCGGCTTCGTAAATCGTGGCGGTGCCGGATGTCTCTCGCTTGTCCATGAGATCATGGGTCAGCTCCGTCTGGCCGTAGATCATCACGCGTTTGCCGGTGAGATCGTGCAGGTCGATGCGATGGTTGCGCCCGCCGAAGGCAAGCGAAATTCCGTCATGCGGCAGTCCATCGGCGTGCATTCTCTGGCCGGCCTGAGCCTCGTCGACGAGCCCGACTGTCCCTTCCTCCAGAACGCCAGCGCGGACGCGATGCAGGATATAGTCCTTGCTCACGCGATCGACTATCACATTGTCGATTCCGGCATTCGTCAGAAGCGTGCCCAGAAGCAGCCCCGATGGACCAGAGCCGATGATGACGACTTGTGTGCGCATTATGCCTCCCGAATATATGATATGGCAAAATCCTAACCCCGCTGCGCCGCCGAACAATGGACTTTTCTTTCAATAAATTGGATAATCAGAACAACAGTAAGGCGAGAAAATCCGTGGCAAAATCCATCCCTATTTACGATCTCTACGGCGAAAAATCTGCCGAAAGGCCGGAGTTCTGGCTCCATTCCGAGACAATCGAGTCTAGAAGCCGCCTGCATCAATGGGAGATCAAGTCGCATAAACACGAGAGTTTTTTTCAGATTTTGCACATCAGGAGCGGAACAGGCGAAGCAATGTTTGGCGATGTCGTGCACACGATCAGCCCGCCCTGCATGATTTCCATGCCGCCCGGCAATGCCCACGGCTACCGGTTTTCAAAGGACATGAACGGCTGCGTGATCACGCTGGTCGCGCTGCGCCTGCCGGCGGGTTTCAGTGGCCGCAACCGGCTGGGCGAATGGCTTGCCCGTCCGCATATGACATCGCTCCGGGCCGATCATCCCGATTCTGCCTATCTGACCGAAACACTGGACCGGATCGAAGCCGAAGCCAGTGCGGGTCATGTCAATCGCAGCGGCCTGCTCGAGTCCTATCTGAGCACGGCCCTGTTGCTTGCGTCCCGGATAGGGTCGGCTGACGCCGGAAATAGCCAGGTTCTCGGCCGCGATGAGCGACGGCTTGAAATGCTCGCTTCGCTGCTCAGCCAGCATTTTCGGGAACACCAGCCCATCGGCTTCTATGCAGATCGGATCGGCGTTTCCCCGACCCATCTCAACCGCATTGCCCGCGGCATAGCGGGGTTGACGGTCGGCCAGTTGCTCACGCGCAAGATCATAGACGAGGCCAAGCGCGAGCTGGTTTTCACCGCCTCCAGCGTTCAGCAAACGGCATTCAGTCTCGGCTTCAGCGACCCTGCCTATTTTTCCCGATTCTTCACGGCTGAGGTTGGCATGACGCCGCGTGCCTATCGCCTGAGGGAGTGGGAAATGCTGGCGCAGGAACAGGCGCTTTAACATTAAGGCCACGCCGCGAATGATTCCTGATCCCGGCCGGCCTGCATTGGCGCCTCGGCGCGCCGGCGTCCCGGCGCCACGCCCCTCTCCCGCTTGAAGAAGCGGTTGAAATAGGCCGGATCCTGAAAGCCAAGCGTTTCCGCGATTTCAGATATTTGCAGCGTCGAATTGTCGAGCAGGAATTCGGCCTCCATCACCAGCCTTTGATGGATGAGCGCCAGTGGCGACTTTCCTGTCGCACGGCGCACGGCGCTGTTGAGCCGATCCGTTGTCACGCCGAGGAAGGCGGCATATTCGGCAATCGTCCAGTGATCGCGCATATGCAACTCGACCAGATGCAGAAATCCGAGGACGATCGCCCGCGGCGACGGCTGGGGCTTGGCGATGGTCGGGCTGGAAAGTCTCCATATACCGATCAGTAGAAGAGCGAGCTGATGCCGCATGGCTTCCTTCGCGCCCGGCAGGTCCTCCCGCAGTTCGCGGTCCATCGCCTCGATGACTTCATGCTGCCTGCGGGCCGTCGCCGCGCTCGTCTTCAATCCGAGAATGGGCACGAAGATGGTTTCCTGTATCTGCGTGGTGACCGGGCCGGCTGGAATCGCACGGCCGAGGGCCAGTTCGGAAACGACCAGCATCGCGCCTTCCGCCCCCGCATCGAGCTGGAGCATCCCCTTCCTGCCAGCGGGAAGCCAGATGGTACAGGGCGCGGCGAGCGCCGTGCGGTATTTGTCGATCTGGATGACGCCGCCACCGGAGATGAGGATGATGGCGCGATTGCGTATGCCGTGGAGAACCCATTCCGACGTCGAGAGAGCCCCTCTGAAGAGGCGAACCTCATAGTCCGGGAAGCTGTTCAACGGTCTTGGCCGAGCGCTGCTCGTGATTATCCCCGCCACCGCCATGCCTTGTTCCGGCTTGTCCTCGTCCAACCTGGTTCTCCCGATCCATTAAGCCGTGAAAAGTACATTTTTCTCTTGAAAAAGTCTATTCCTCTTGCCCCACGCGTGGCCTAACCTTGAGGTATCGTGCGCAGTTCGTGTCGGGAGGAAACATTCCCACGGGTAGCGCGCGGTTTGCAATGCCCGCATACGGGCATCCTTTGGGAGGAGGATTTCATGATACGTTCAGGACGCAGGCAATTTCTGCGCGCGCTCGCCCTTGCCACAACGGTTCTCGCGACGGCAGGGGTATCGACAGGGTTTGCCGAGGATCGCAAATCGGTGCGCATCGGTTATGCCGTCTCGAAGACCGGCCCCAATGCGGGCGGCGCGGGCATCACAACCATTCCCAACTATGTTCTGTGGGTGAAGGACGTCAACGACGCCGGTGGCCTTGAGCTGCCGGACGGCACGAAACTGCCGATAGAGGTGATCGAATATGACGACCGCTCTTCGGCTGAGGAAGTTGTGCGCGCTGTCGAGCGTCTTGCCACGCAGGACAAGGTGGACTTCATTCTCGTACCCTGGGGCACGGGCTTCAACCTGGCCGTCGCCCCGCTTTTCGACCGCTACGGCTATCCGCAGCTTGCGGTATCGTCGGTCACGGACAAGGCCCCCGATTTCGTCAAGCGCTGGAAGCGCAGCTACTGGATGCTCGGCGGCGGGCATGACTATGCCAACGCGCTGGCCGACTTGCTCGCCAGTGCGCAGGCCAAGGGCACGATCAACAACAAGGTCGCCATGGTATCCGTCGCGGACGGGTTCGGCATCGATCTCGTGACCGCAGCGCGGCCCGCCTTCAAGGAAGCCGGTCTGGAACTGGTTTACGACAAGACCTATCCTGTCGGCACATCCGATTTCACGCCAATGATCAACGAGGCCGCCGGATCGGGAGCGGACACGTTCGTCGCCTTTTCCTACCCGCCTGATACATTTGCGCTGACGCAGCAATCGCAGGTTGCGTCCTTCAACCCGAAGGTGCTCTATCTCGGTGTCGGAACGGGCTTTCCTTCCTACAGCAAGAACAATGGCGAAAACGCCACCGGTATCATGAGCCTTGGCGGCATCGATCCCAGCAGCGAAGCAAATGCCGCCTATCGCAAGCGTCATGAGGAAGTGACCGGCCAGGGGCCGGATTACTGGGGCAGCGTCATCACCTATGCCAGCCTTCAGATGCTTCAGGAAGCGATCAAGCGCCGCGGCCTCGACCGGGAGGCCGTCTCCGACGAATTGTCGAACGGCACATTCCAGACGGTGCTCGGCGAAACCAAGCTCGAAGACAATCAGCTTCGTCAGCTCTGGTGGACAGGCCAATGGCAGAACGGCCAGTTCGTTGGTGTCGAGCCCTCCGGCCGGCCCGGTGCGACAGAGCCCGTGCTGCCCCGACAGCCCTGGAAAGCAAAGTAGGACCAGGTTAGGGGAAGGAGGAGACAGTTCATGCTTGTTGCTGCAATTGTCGGCGGGCTCGTGCTCGGCGGCACATATGCGATGATCGCAATGGGGTTAACCCTGCAATACGGAATCGCCCGCATCATGAATCTTGCCTATGGCGAGACGATCATCGCGGCCTCCTTCCTCTCTTTCGTGCTCTATAACACCCTCGGTTTGAGCCCGATCCTCGGGCTCCTGATCGTGGTTCCGGCGGGCTTCCTGCTTGGCTATCTGGTCTACGGCATCATGATGCGACCGCTGGTTGCCCGCGCGAAGGACAAGGGCAGCCTCGAGATCGACTCGATCCTCGCGACCTTCGGCCTGCTCTTCGTCATTCAGGGCGTATTGCTGGTGATGTTCGGCAGTAATTTCACCAGCTATTCCTACCTGAACGAGCCGGTTGTGATTTTCGGAACCACCATCGCCGCAAACCGCCTTCTCGCGCTGGTCCTTGCTGTTGTGCTGAGTGGCGGGCTCTACCTTTTCCTGACGCGGACCCTGTGGGGCACGGCACTGCGGGCAGTTTCGGTCTCCGCCTCTTCCGCCTCGCTTGTCGGTATCGACGTCAATCGCACGGCGCGCTTCGCCTTTGCGCTTGGCGGCGCGCTGGCCGCCGCGGGCGGCGTGGTGATTTCCATGTACCAGACCTTCACGGCGACATCGGGCGTTGTCTTCACCATGAAGGCGTTGATCGTCGTTATCATGGGCGGCGTCGGCAATGTTCTCGGCGCGCTAAGTGCCGGGTTGATCCTCGGACTGGTCGAAACATTCGTCGCGACCTATCTCGATCCCGGCCTGACGCTGGCGGCGACTTACGGAATCTTCCTCGTCATCCTGCTCTGGCGCCCTTCGGGACTGTTCGGAAAGGGCGTGCGATGAAAATGCTCGTCTGGTTTATCGTCATCGCTGCGGTCGTGGCGCTCGCTTTCGCTCCTTCCTATCTCGATGCCTACGGCATCGGCCTGATGATCGGCATGCTTGGCTATGTCACGCTGGCAAGCGCGTGGGCGATGTTCTCCGGCCCGACGCGCTATGTCTCGCTCGCCACCGTCGCCTTTTTCGGGATTGGCGCATACACCGTGGCGGTGTTCAGCGAAACGATGCCCTACCCGTTGGTCCTGCTGACGGCGGCGGCGATCGGGCTTGTGGTGGCTCTTGTGGTCGGTCTTTCGACCCTGCGTCTGGCGGGCGTCTATTTTGTGATTTTCACCTTCGGCCTGGCCGAACTGATCCGCCAGCTGGTCACGTGGTACGAGGTGAATGTGACCGGCACGCTCGGGCGCTATATTTTCCTGCCGCTTGGGCCGGAGCATATCTACTGGCAATTGCTGGCGCTGGCTGTCGTCACCATGCTGCTTTCATGGTGGATCGGCCGCACCCGCCTGGGGCTTGCCCTCAAGGTTATCGGCGATGATGAGGTGGTTGCGGCGCATTGCGGCATCAATATCGCCCGCGTGAAGCTGGCGTTGTTTGCGCTGAGTTCAGTCATCATCACCCTTGTCGGCGCCGTGCAGGCGCCACGCTGGACCTATGTGGAGCCGGGCATCGTTTTCAATCCGACCGTCTCCTTCCTCACGCTCATCATGGCGCTGCTCGGCGGCGCGAACCGGCTGTGGGGGCCATTGCTCGGAGCCGTTCCGCTGTTCCTGCTTTTCGAATGGCTGTCGGCCAATTTCCCGAACCATTATTCTATCATCCTCGGCCTGTTGTTCATCGCTATCGTATTTGTCCTGCCCAAGGGTGTTCTGGCCTTTGCCGAAAACATGTGGAGCCGTTTCCGGTCCAGGTCTGCTGAAGAGAGCCGCGCACGGGAGATGGTGAAATGACGCGGCTTCTCGAAGTGACGAACCTCACCAAACGCTTTGGCGGGTTGGCGGCTGTCAACGACGTTTCCTTCTCGATTGAACAAGGCGAGATCGTTGGCCTGCTCGGGCCAAACGGCTCCGGCAAGACGACAGTGATGAACATGATCTCCGGCTTTTTGCCTGTGTCATCCGGTACGATTGCCTTGAAGGGCGAGACGATTTCCGGCCTTGCACCCAATCGCATTGCGCATAAGGGCGTCTCCCGCACGTTCCAGCTGGTGCGCGTGCTGCCGTCGCTCACGGTCCGCGAGAATGTGGTGGCTGCGCTCGCCTTCGGGCGGCGCCCGCTCTGGGGCAAGGCGGCAGACGATGCCGCAACCGAGCGCCTGGCCGAAGTCGGGCTGGCGCAGCGTGCCAATGAGCGCGCGGAAAACCTCACCTATATCGACCAGAAGCGCATGGAACTGGCCCGCGCCCTGGCCGCCGATCCATCCCTTGTCCTGCTCGACGAGTGGCTGGCGGGATTGAACCCCACGGAACTGCGGGTCGGCATAGACCTGATCGAATCCCTGCGCGGTCGCGGCATCACCATTTTTCTCGTCGAGCATGTGATGGAGGCCGTGCGCGCGCTATGCGGGCGCTGCGTGGTGATGAATGCCGGGCAGAAGATCGCTGACGGTCCAACGGAAGATGTCCTGAAGGACGCGGAAGTCGTGCGCGCCTATCTTGGAGACGGCCATGCTTGAAGTGCACCATCTTTCATTGCGCTATGGCCGCCATCTGGCGCTGGACGACGTGTCGCTCCATCTCGATTCGGGCGAAACCGTCGTCATCCTCGGGGCCAATGGCGCCGGCAAATCGTCGCTGCTCAAATCCATAGCCGGTCTGGTTCGTGGCGAGGAGAAGACGAATATCAGTCTCGTCGGGCAAAATCTCAACGGCATGCCGCCGCACACGATCGTCGAAACGGGTGTCGCGCTGGTGCCGGAAGGGCGCGGGGTTTTCGGCGATCTGACTGTCGAGGAAAATCTCAAGCTCGGGGCCTATGCGCGCCGCGCCAGAAGCGGAGCGGCAGAGCGGCAGGATACCATATATGATCTGTTTCCCAAGCTTGCCCAGCGGCGGCGGCAGGCGGTGAATACGATGTCGGGCGGCGAACAGCAAATGGTCGCCATCGGGCGGGCGCTGATGTCGAAACCGGACCTGCTGATGCTGGACGAGCCGAGCCTCGGGCTTGCTCCCGTTGTGGTCAGCGAGCTTTTCGCCACTCTGGCCAAGGTCAAGCAAT
Organism: Phyllobacterium sp.; assembly: GCA_050726055.1. GTDB lineage: Bacteria > Pseudomonadota > Alphaproteobacteria > Rhizobiales > Rhizobiaceae > Phyllobacterium. Next base: position 152,469 of record JBOHIW010000008.1, read on the forward strand.
CGGGCCTTGGCCTGCTGATCGTGGAGCAGAACGTCAGTATAAGCCTGTCGATTGCCGATCGGGGCTATCTGATGGAAGCCGGACGGATCGTTGGCGAAGGTTCGGCTGATTTCTTGCGGGACGATCCCGGTGTTCAACGCGCCTTTCTTGGAATGGCAAGCGAAACCTGAGCTATCGAAACATGCATGAGGACCAAGCGATGGATGTTCTGGGACTGTTGATCGACAACAATGATGAGGCGGCATCCGATGGCCGCGCCTTCGAACGCGCCAATCCGATAACCGGAGAGGTCGCGACCCGCGTTGCGGCGGCTTCCATCGAGGACGCGAACCGGGCGGCCAATGCGGCGGCGCGCGCCTTTCCGGAATGGTCGAACACAGGCCCCGGCGCCAAGAGAAAGCTGCTGCTCGCCGCCGCAACGCGGCTTGAGGAGAAAATCGACGAATTCGTTGCTGCCATGGCTGCGGAAACAGGCGCGACTGCTGGCTGGGCGAAGTTCAATGTCGGTCTTGCCGCCGACATGCTGCGCGAAGCCGCGTCGCTGACCACGCAGATCGCCGGCGAAATCATCCCCTCCAACCGGCCCGGCAGCTTCGCCATGGGCGTGCGGCAGGCGGCAGGCGTCGTGCTTTCCATCGCGCCGTGGAACGCGCCTGTCATTCTCGGTGTCCGCTCCATTGCAACGCCGCTGGCCTGCGGCAATACGGTGGTGATGAAAACCTCGGAGATCTGCCCGCGCACGCATCGCCTGATCGTCGATGCGCTGCATGAGGCCGGACTGCCCAAGGGCGTGCTGAACGCTGTCTCCAACGCGCCGGAAGACGCTGCCGAAATCGTCGAAACATTGATCGCTCACCCCGCCGTGCGGCGCGTCAACTTCACCGGCTCGACCCGCGTTGGCCGCAAGATCGCTGAAAGCGCTGGCCGCCACCTGAAGCCCGCCCTGCTCGAACTTGGCGGTAAGGCGCCCTTCATCGTGCTGGACGATGCCGATATCGAGCAGGCGGTCGCCGCCGCCGCCTTTGGCGCCTACATGAATCAGGGCCAGATCTGCATGTCGACCGAGCGCATCGTGGTGGACGAAACGATTGCCGACGAATTCGTCGCTGCCCTCGCCGCAAAGGCGCGCTCACTCAAGGCTGGCGACCCGCGCGAAGGCAACACGCCGCTTGGTTCCGTTGTCGATATGGGCGCGGTGCAGCGCATCGACCAGCTGGTCAAGGATGCCGTGGGCAAGGGGGCTGTGCTGGCGGCTGGCGGCGGTGCCAACGGTACCGTGATGCAGGCGACATTGCTCGATCATGTTTCGCCCGCCATGCGCATCTACAGCGAAGAGAGCTTCGGCCCTGTGGTCAGCGTCATTCGCGCTGGCAGTGTGGACGAAGCCGTGCGCGTCGCGAACGATACGGAATATGGCCTGTCCTCCGCCGTCTTCGGCCGGGATGTCACGCGCGCCATGGCGGTCGCGCGACGCATCGAATCCGGCATTTGTCATGTCAACGGGCCGACGGTGCACGACGAAGCGCAGATGCCGTTCGGTGGTGTGAAAGCTTCGGGCTATGGCCGGTTCGGCGGAAAGGCCGGAATCAACGAGTTCACCGAGCTGCGCTGGATCACGGTTCAGGATGGCCCGATCCATTATCCGATCTGATCCCGCATATTTGATCCACCGCCAGCCGAACGGGAGTTTTTCATGGGTCTTCTGGAAAACCGGAACTGTATCATCACCGGCGGGGCTGGCAGTCTCGGCATGGCAGCGGCAAGGCGGTTTCTGGCCGAGGGCGCGAATGTCGTGCTGGTCGATCTTGCTCCGCCGGATGATGCCGCAGCGGCGTTGCCAGCGGACAGGGTCGAGATCGTGCAGGCCGATGTTGGCGATCCAGAGGCCGCGAAAGCCTATGTCGGTCGCGCCGTCGAGCGCTTCGGCCCCATCGACGTCCTGTTTTCAAACGCCGGAAATTTCGGCGTTGTCGCGCCCATCGAAAGCTACCCGGACGATGTTTTCGATCAGGTGCAGCGCGTTCACGTCAAAGGCGCTTTCCTCGCCGCGAAACACGCCGTTCCACATATGCGCGATGGCGGCAGCATCGTCATCACGTCGAGCGTGGCAGGCACGCGCGGCGACCCGGGCGTCTATGCCTATATCACCGCGAAACATGCACAAGTGGGGCTCATGCGCTGTCTCGCCAAGGAGCTTGCCCCGCGTCGCATCCGTGTCAACACGGTCCATCCCGGCCCGCTGGAAAACGGCTTTCAGCACGCAGTTGAAAGCGGCCTCGGCAAGGCCATCGGCGTCGATGGCGCGGCGTTTTTCAATTCGATGATCCCCCTGGGGCGCCACGGCACGGCGGAAGAAGTGGCCAATGCCGTCCTCTACCTCGCCTCCGACCTCAGCAGTTTCACGACAGGAACCATGCTGATGGTCGACGGCGGGATGAGCGGCTGAGGTTTATGTGGTGGGTTGAGGTTCCTGTCATTTGGACGGCATCCACGTTCAGGGGCTTCAAATCCGTAATCCACAGCAGGTCCGGGCAATGTGGCGGGGCCGTGCCCGGAGATGCTCCGGGCACGGCCTTCTCATTTTATCGGAAGAGTTTCTCGACATAGTCGCGACCAATGCCGACTTTTTCATAGTGGTTGCGGCAAAGCTCGATGTAGTTGTGCACATCGAAGAATCCATCCGGTTCCCCATTCTCGTCCAGCCAGATCAGCGGCCCCTTGACCTGAAAGAAAACCTTCATCGGGTCTTCGTGCTCGTAGGCGACGAGTGTGTGGCCCTCCCCCGGCGTCTCGTAAACGAAGTCGCCAGCAGTCGCTGTCCAGTCATGCTCGAGATAGCCCCATTTGCCCGAAATCGTGTAGGCGAAAACCTCGTGCGGATGATAGTGACGGTTGACCAGTCCGGCGCGCTTCGCCATCAGGATGTCGCACCACTTGTTCTGCGTCGGTGAGATCCAGAGAGGACGCGAAAATACGGTCTCTGTGAACGGGACATAATAGCGCTCGTCGTCGGTTGGCGCGTTGGAAAGATAGACCTCCGGCAGCGCGTCCGGCTGGAACACTTTCGTGATGGGCTTCAGGTCTTTCCAGAACTCGTTGGTCGGGTTTTCAGGCATTCTCTTGATTCTCCTTGCACATTGGTGGATTTGGATTTTTTGGGCTCAGGGTCGCATGCGGACGTCGAGCAACGCCATTGGACGGCTCCCGTCGATATGGCTGGGAGTATCGTGCAGCTGTCTTCAGCCCGGTGCTATCGAGATAAAGGCCAGGCGCCGGCAGCTTGCGCCCGACCCGTCGCCAGATAACAGCCATGGGCCATGACCTGGGCGGCTGTCTCGTGCGTGTGGCGGCGTGCGCCTTTTCCGCGGCGCTCTCTTTTGCCTGCATCGTCATGGTGCGCCTCCCAACGCATCAAGCTTGACCCTATTTCGGCATTGCTATATTTAAAATATATAACTTAATTATTGAATTTTTATTGATGAAAATCAATGCCTGAGCACGCGACCAGGCGCCGCAGACGGAATTATTTCGCGGGATCTACCGGGATCACGGAGAAGCGGAAATGACGGTTCAGAAGAATGGTTCTGTCGTGAAGGCCTTTGAAATCCTGAAGCTTTTCAGCGAGCAAAGACCGGAAATCAATGCCGCTGATGTCCGTGCCGAACTTGGGCTCAATGCCATCACGGCGCATCGCTTCCTGCGAACGCTGGAAACCGTCGGCGCTCTGGTGGCGGTGCGGAAAGGGCTTTACCGGCTCAGCTATGTATTTGTCGATCTCGGTGAGCGCGTCACCGGCGGCGATCGGCTTGGCCGGATATTGCAGCCCTTGCTCAACCGGCTGACGGCGGACATGCAGGAAGCGAGCATGGCGACGATGTTTCAGGCGGATATGGTCGTCTGTATCGCCCGTGCCGTGTCGAACCGGCAGATTTCGGTCGATATCCGCGTTGGCACCCAACTCGAAGCCTATTGCACCGCGCATGGCAAGACCTGGCTCGCCTTCATGCCCGCACGGCAGAAGGAGCATTATCTGGAGGTGATCGAGCGCAAGAAGCTGACAGGCAACACGCTCGTCGATCGGGAAACGCTGGAGGCGGACCTCGCCCAAATCCGTGAAAGGCGCTACGCCATCAATGACGAAGAGCGGGAAGACGGCATTCGCGCGATCGCCGTGCCGATCCTGCTTCGATCAGGGCGGATGGCGGCGGGGCTTTCCGTGTTCGGGCCGGCCTCCCGCATGTCGGATGAAATGTTGAACAAGGCGCTGGAACAGCTTCGCAAGGCAGCTGATGAAGCCAGCCGCCTGCTCTATGGACCTGACTTACCGCCCGAGTGACGTGATATTGTCCGCGGCCCGCTGCGCCAGCCGCAGAGAAGACGCGGTCGCGACGGCCATTTGCGGCAGCAGCATCCATTCCAGCGACCATGCGGCACCGGAGCGCTCCTGCTCATGCACCATCGATTGATGGAAGCCCGCAAGCTGCGTCGCGTTGAACCGCGCAAGCGTTACCAGCACTTCGGCAGCAACCGGGTTTTGCTTGTGCGGCATGGCGGACGATCCGCCACCGCCGGAAAGCGAGATCTCGTCACCCGCCTGAGCCAGCAGCGCTACATCCTGCCCGAATTTGCCGAGACTGCCGGTAATCAGCGCCAGAATATTGGCAAACTCCGCCAGCCGGTCGCGCTGGCTGTGCCATTGCGGAACGTCTGGCAGGCCCAGTTCCCGTGCCAGCGCGGCGCGCACCGCCTCTGCCTTGTCGCCAAGCTTTTCCAGTGTTCCCGCCGCGCCGCCAAACTGAAGCACCAGCAGTGTTTCAGCGGCGTTTGCGATACGCGCGCGATGACGAATCAGCGGATCGCGCCACGCGCTGATGCGGCCAGACACGGTGATGGGAATAGCGGCCTGCATGCGGGTGCGACCCATCAGCCGCTTTGCGCCAAAAGTCTCATCCAGCCGGTCGAAAGCCATGACCAGCGCATCCAGCCTCTCGAAAAGCAGCGCGCTGAGTTGCTTCAGCCGCAGTATCAGGCTGGTATCGATCGCGTCCTGGCTGGTCGCGCCGTAATGGACATGCGCGTCGTACGGCTTGCCAACCGCCTTGCGAAGCTGGCGGATCAGTTCCGGGATGACAACGCCGTCGTCAGCGGTTGCCGTTTTCAGCGCCGCCAGATCGGGCTCGAAGACGCGGCAGGCGGCCGCAACCGCCTCCGCCGCGTCGGGAGGGATGATGCCCTCCCCTGCTTCCGCTTTCGCCAGGGCTGCCTCGAAGGCAAGCATGGTGTGAATGTCTGCCCCGGCCGTGAAGAGACGAACCGCCTCTTCATCGCCGAACAGCCCCGACAGGAATGGATGGTCGAAAGCGGAAATTCTCATTTCGTCCTTCAGATATCGAAGAAGACCGTTTCCTTCTCACCCTGGAGATGGATATCGAAGTAATATGTATTGTCTTCGCGGCGCGCAATCAATGTCGGGACGCGAACCTTGTGCTCAATGCGCATCAGGACCGGGTCTTCCGCATTGGCCTTTTCCTCGTCCGCGAAATACATGCGGGTGTGCAGGCCGATATTGATGCCGCGCGCAACGATCCAGAACGTGATGTGCGGCGCCATCATGCGCCCGTCCTTGAACGGAACGCGGCCGGGCTTCACGGTTTCGAAGATGAATTCGCCGGTTTCCATGTGGGTCGGCTGTCTGCCCCAGCCGGTGAAATTCGGATCGGCGGAGCCGCGCATTTCCGATGGGCTGTTGTAGAGCCCCTCGCTGTCGGCCTGCCAGATTTCGGCAAGCGCGTCACGCAGCGGTGTCCCGCGTCCGTCGAACACGCGGCCGCGAATGGTGATGCGCTCGCCCCTGGTCCTGTCGTTGACCATCGTGATGCCGAGATCTTCGGGATAGACGCCCTTGATATCGCAGAAGTTCGGCGTCAGGCCGATGTGAACATAAGGACCAGCCGTCTGCGAGGTGGTTTCCTGAAGATATCCGAGAGGCTGTACCATCAGTTGCCCTCCATCCGGTTTTCAAACATGGTCGAGCGACGGCCGCGCAGCACGATGTCAAACTTGTATGCGCGCGAATCCATCGGGATCGTGTTGTTCATGTCGAGCGCGGCCACCAGTTGCTCGACGGCGGCCCTGTCAGGGATCGTCTTCACGATCGGGCATTTCCAGATCATCGGATCGCCCTCGAAATACATCTGCGTGATCAGACGCTGCGCGAAGCCATGCCCGAAGATCGAGAAATGGATATGTGCGGGCCGCCAGTCGTTCACGCCATTGGGCCATGGATAGGCGCCGGGACGGATCGTGCGGAAATAGTAATAGCCGTTCTCGTCAGTGATCGTGCGTCCGCAACCGCCGAAGTTGGGGTCGATCGCCGCCAGATAGCTCTCTTTCTTGTGGCGATAGCGCCCGCCCGCATTGGCCTGCCAGAATTCGACCAATGCGCCGTCAACCCCCACGCCGCGTTCATCGAGAACCCGGCCGTGGACGATGATACGCTCGCCGATGGCGGCCTCGCCCGGCTTTGCGTAATTGTGAATCAGGTCGTTATCGAGCTGCCCCAGCATCGAGTGGCCGAACACCGGTCCGGTCATTTCGGAGATCGTACCGTCAAGCGATAAAAGCGCCTTCTGCGGCGACCGCAGGACACTGGTTTTATATCCCGGGGTGAACGCGGGCGGATGCCGCTCCCGGTCTCTCTGGAAAAAGACGCCTGTTTCAGGTTTCTTGTTCAACATTTCCACTCCCTTATGCCGCTTCACCGGCATCCAGTTCTTTATAAACCTGCTTGGTCAGCTTTATCGCGTGATTGGCGGCGGGCACACCTGCGTAAATTGCCACATGCAGCAATGCCTCGCGAATATCCTCGCGCGTGGCACCCGTATTCAGGGTTGCGCGCAGGTGCATGGCCAGTTCCTCGTCCTGCCCGAGGGCTGCAAGCAAGGCAATGGTCACGATGGAACGTTCCCGCTTGGTCCATTGTGGGCGTGACCAGACATGACCCCAGGCGGCCTCGGTGATTAATTCCTGAAACGGAAGGTCGAAATCGGTCTTGTTGGCCTCGGCGCGATTGACATGCGCATCGCCCAGAACCGAACGCCGCGTTGCCATGCCCTGCGTGTAGCGCCGGGACGGGACATTCTCGTCAGTGGCCATCGGATTTTTCTCCAGGTTTGAATTCGTCGATAAAGGCGCGCATCACCGCTGCCAGCATTTCCGGCTGTTCGACGCAGGGAATATGCCCGGCATCCTTGATGACTTCATAGCGCGCGCCCGGAATGAGCTTTGCCGTCGAGAGAACCAGTTCAGGCGGGGTCGATCCGTCCTGATCGCCGACGACGCAAACGGTCGGCACGGCGATCTCGCCTGCCTCTTTCGTGTAATCGGCGTCGCGCAGCGCGGCGCATGTGCCGATGTAGCCGGCCAGCGGCTGGCGGATCAGCATGTTGCGATAGCCGGTGAACTCCGCGTTTTCCGGCGCGCGGAACGCGGGCGTGAACCAGCGTTCGAGGATCGCGTCGGCAATGCTTTCGATGCCGCCTGCCTCAAGCGCCGCAATGCGTATCGCCCACATTTCGGCACCGCCGATCTTGTGCGCCGTGTCGCACAGGATGAGCGCGCGAACGAGATCGGGGCGCGAGGCATAAAGCCCCTGCGCGATCAGTCCGCCAACGGACAGGCCGCAGATGATGGCGTCCTTGACATTGAGATGATCGCACAGCGCTGCCAGATCGCCCACATGGTCGTCGATCGAATAGGGCGACGTGCCAACATCGGACAGGCCGTGACCGCGCTTGTCATAGGTCACGATGGCGAAATCACCAGCCAGCCGAATGATAACATCGCGCCAGATGCGGAAATCCGTGCCGAGCGAATTTGAAAAGACAATGACCGGCTTGTTGGCTGGACCGCCGATCAGCTGATAGTGCAGCGTGACGCCGTTAACATGTGCGAATTGCATGATCTCTCCCTCTGATCGGCAGATTGAAATATTCAAATGGTTCTGTAAAATGAACTTTTACGGAATTTACATAATCAATTGGTTATGTTTTAACGGCGCATCATGATCGAAAACCGTATCAAGTTCCGGCACCTCGCCACCTTTCTGGAAGTCGCGCGCCAGAAGAGCGTGATGAAGGCCGCCGAAATCCTCAACATCAGCCAGCCCGCCGTCACAAAGACCATTCGCGAGCTGGAAGACGTTCTTGGCGTCGCTGTTTTCGAGCGCGACGGGCGCGGCATCCGCATTACCCGCTATGGCGAAGTTTTCCTGAAACATGCCGGGGCGTCAATCACCGCACTGCGACAGGGCGTGGATTCGGTTTCAAGCGAGCTGACGGGCAACAGTATTCCGATCCGCGTTGGTGCGCTGCCGACGGTTTCGACCCGTATCATGCCGCGCGCCATGCATCTCTTCCTGAAGGAGGCCACTGGCAGCCACATCAAGATCGTAACAGGCGAGAACGCCGTCCTGCTCGAACAGTTGCGTCTTGGCGACCTCGATCTGGTCGTGGGTCGCCTGGCCTCGCCCGAAAAAATGACCGGTCTCTCCTTCGAGCATCTCTACTCGGAACAGGTGGTTTTTGCCGTTCGCGTCGGCCACCCCTTGCTCGGGACGGATGATATTTTCTCGCGGCTCGCCGAGTTTCCCCTGCTGATGCCCACGAAAGGTTCGATCATCCGCCCCTTCGTCGACCGGTTTCTCATTGCAAACGGCATTGCGAGCCTGCCGACACAGATCGAAACCGTCTCCGACGCCTTCGGGCGGGCTTTCGTGCGTACCAGCGATGCGGTCTGGATCATTTCCCGCGGCGTCGTCGCCAACGATCTGGCTGATGGCCGCCTTGCGATGCTGCCCATCGATACACAGGACACGAAAGGCCCTGTCGGCCTTACCATCCGCGCCGACACGATCCCCTCCCTGCCGCTTGCAATCCTGATGCAGACCATCCGCGAGACGGCAAGGGAACTGGACTGACGGCTCGTTCGATGTTCAGGCATGGATGGCCGGATCGAGTCCGGCCATGACGAAATTGAGATGGTATCGAATACGTTTTGATGTCGGTATTGCAGGATAGGGCTTGCCTTAACCTATATGCCCTCGTCATTCCCGGGCTTGACCCGGGAATCGATTCCGGAACGGCAAATCACATCAGAACTGGCTGATTGCCCGCAGCGCGTCGATGCTCATCTTGGTATGCACGGTATTCGTCTTCAATGTGCTGGTGGAGAGGCTGGTTCGATGTTCAGGCATGGATGGCCGGATCAAGTCCGGCCATGACGATGGAGAGGAAGCACCAGGCCAATAATGCAGCGGGCGATATAGCCGGAAGCAATGCCTGCCGATGCCGAGTGAGACATTCAATCCCCGTTATCCCCGACCTAACCCTCGTCATTCCCGGGCTTGACCCGGGAATCCATTCCGGAACGGGAAATCACATCAGCACATGGCTGATTGCCCGTTGCGTCTCGCGCATGATCGGCAGATATTTCCCGACCAGATCATCGAGAGATGTGCGTGCAGCCTGAGCGCCGATATTGAGCGCGGCCACGGTCTTGCCTTTCGTGTTGAAAAGCGGAATGGCGATGGAGCGCAGGCCGATTTCCAGTTCCTGATCGATAATGGCATAACCCTGTTCGCGCACGCGCCGCAGTTCTCCCATCAATGCGTCGATGCTCGTTTTGGTATGCACCGTGTTCGCCTTCAGCGGGCTGGCGGAGAGAATTGCAAGCGCCTCGCTCTCGGGCAATGCGGCAAGCAGCACGCGGCCCATCGAGGCGCAATAGGCTGGCAGTCGGCTACCCGGATTGAGGTTGATCGACATGACGCGCTTTTGCGCCGCGCGTGCGACATAGACGATCTCGATCCCGTCCAGAACGGATGCCGACGAGCTTTCGCCCGTCGCCTCCGATAGCTGGTCGAGATAGGGCTGGACCAGGCGCGGCAAAGGCGTCGCCGACAGGTAGGAATGGCCGAGCCGCAGGATGCGCGAGGTCAGGCTGAAGAATTTTCCGTCATATTCGGCATAGCCGAGTTCCGAGAGGGTCAGCAGGCAACGCCGCGCTGTCGCCCGATCGAGGTCGGTGATCCGGGATACTTCGGCGATCGAAAGGCGCGGCTTGTCTTCGCCGAAAGCCTCGATCACCCGCAATCCCTTGGCAAAACCGCCGACGAAATCCGTTTCCCGCATCGAGCTTTCCCCTCAAGCTAATCCGGGCAGTTTGTGCGATATATGAACAAATGTCAAATATCGCACAAACTGATTGACCCCGCGAAGACTGGGTGGCTAACTCCAGCCCGGTTGACGCCGGAAGCGCGGACCTATGTGTGCTGTTTTCCGGCATGGAGGTATTTCATGGACAAGACAATTGGAAGTCTGGCGGAAGCCGTTGCCGGGATAGGCGATGGCGCGACAGTGATGATTGGGGGCTTTGGCGGGTCTGGCGCGCCAATCGAGCTTATTCATGCCCTGATCGACAAGGGGCCGAAGGATCTGACGGTCATCAACAACAATGCCGGAAACGGACGTATCGGCATTGCGGCGATGATCGATGCGGGCATGGTCAAAAAGATGATCTGCTCGTTTCCGCGCTCATCCGATCCGCGCGCGTTCACGGACAGATATCTTGCCGGTGAGATCGAGCTTGAGCTGGTTCCGCAAGGAACGCTCGCCGAGCGTATTCGCGCCGGTGGTGCTGGCATTCCCGCCTTCTACACGCCGACGGCCTATGGCACCGAGCTTGCCGACGGCAAGGTGATCGCGGAGTTCGAAGGCCGCTCTTACGTTCAGGAGCGCTGGCTCAAGGCCGATTTTGCGCTGATCAAGGCCCATGTCGGCGATATTCATGGCAATCTCAACTATCGAATGGCGGCGCGCAATTTCAATCCGCTGATGTGCATGGCGGCGGCGAAGACCATCGTGCAGGTGTCAAAAATCGTGCCGCTCGGCGGCATCGAACCCGAGAATGTCGTCACCCCCGGCATTTTCGTCGATCGCGTCGTCGAAGTCGCCAATCCGCAACAGGAAGAAGAACTCATTCGGGCAGGAGTGGCATACGCATGACCGTCGATACTCGTGAGGACATCAAGCTTTCCAACGCCCAGATCGCGTGGCGCGCAGCGCAGGATATTGCCGACGGCGCCTATGTGAACCTCGGCATCGGCTTTCCGGAAATGGTCGCCCGTTACCAGCCGAAAGGCCGTCAGGCGATCTTCCATACCGAAAACGGCATTCTCGATTTTGGCGAAGCGCCACCGGAGGGCGAGGAAGACTGGGATCTGATCAATGCTGGCAAGAAGGCCGTGACGCTGAAGCCCGGTGCCGCCTTTTTCCATCATGCCGACAGCTTCTCCATGGTCCGCGGCGGCCATCTCGATGTGGCGATCCTGGGCGCCTATCAGGTGGCCCAGAATGGCGATCTCGCCAACTGGCGCGTGGGCGCGAAGGGCGTTCCGGCTGTGGGCGGCGCGATGGACCTCGTGCATGGCGCGAAGCAGGTCGTCGTCATCACCGAGCACGTCACCAAAAAGGGCGAGCCGAAGCTGGTTGAACGCTGCGCTTTCCCGTTGACCGGCGTTGGCTGCATCACGCGTATCTACACCAGCCATGCGGTCATCGACATCGACAAGGGCCGTTTCGTATTGCGCGAAAAGCTTTCAGCCATGACAGTTGAAGAGCTTCAGGCTATGACCGGCGCAAAGCTCCATATCGACGGCCCTGTCGCCGATCTTGTGGTTCCGGAACTGTGAGGCACATCAATGACTGAAGCATATATCTGCGATTATATCCGCACACCGATCGGCCGTTTTGGCGGTGCGCTTTCCGGCGTTCGGGCCGACGATCTGGGCGCAATACCGCTCAAGGGCCTGATGGAGAGAAACGCTTCCGTCGATTGGGAAGCCATCGACGAGGTGATCTTCGGCTGCGCCAATCAGGCGGGCGAGGACAATCGCAATGTCGCCCGCATGTCATCGCTGCTGGCGGGTCTTCCCGTTTCGGTGCCGGGTACGACGATGAACCGCCTGTGCGGCTCAGGCATGGATGCTGTCATCGCCGCCGCCCGCGCCATCCGCGCCGGTGAGATCGACCTGGCCATCGCGGGCGGTGTCGAGAGCATGAGCCGCGCGCCCTTCGTCATGCCGAAAGCTGGCAGCGCCTTTTCGCGCCATGCGGAAATCCACGACACGACCATCGGCTGGCGCTTCGTCAATCCGTTGATGAAAAAGCAGTATGGCGTTGATTCCATGCCGGAAACCGGCGAAAATGTTGCGGAGGATTTCAATATTTCCCGCGAAGATCAGGACGCCTTCGCCGTCCGCTCCCAGCAGAAAGCGGGTGCCGCGCAGCAAAATGGCCGTCTGGCAAGGGAAATCACGCCGGTCGTGATCCCGCAGCGCAAGGGCGATCCGGTCGTGGTGGACAAGGACGAGCATCCGCGCCCGCAGACAACGCTTGAAGCCCTCGCCAAGCTGCCGACGCCGTTCCGCCAAGGTGGTTCGGTCACGGCTGGCAATGCCTCCGGTGTCAATGATGGTGCAGCGGCGCTCATCGTGGCTTCGGCGGAAGCCGCGAAGAAATATGGCCTGACGCCCATCGCCCGCATTCTCGGCGGCGCAACGGCGGGCGTCGCGCCCCGCATCATGGGCTTCGGCCCTGCACCGGCGACGAAAAAGCTCTGCGCCCGCCTCGGCATCACGCCGCAGGACTTCGACGTGATCGAGCTTAACGAAGCCTTCGCTTCGCAGGGCCTCGCCACGCTGCGCGATCTTGGCATTGCCGACGATGCGGCGCACGTCAACCCGAATGGCGGCGCGATTGCGCTCGGTCATCCGCTCGGCATGTCGGGTGCCCGCATCGCCGGTACGGCGGCGCTCGAACTGCAATTGCGCGGCGGCAAGCTGGCGCTGGCGACGATGTGCATCGGCGTCGGCCAAGGCATCGCCATTGCGCTCGGCAATGTCTGATTGATCCTTGCGTCAGGCCCGCCATCGACGGGCCTGACCTTCCTTTGCCTTGCTTTTCCCGGTTATAACTGGCCGGAAACAGCGGCGAAGGCTGCGGCTTTTTTAAGATGAGCGACAAAGCGCTCTCCGGCAATGGCGGCCTCGCCCGAATTGTCGATATCGGTCATCGCCGCATCATCCAGTTTCACGTCAACGCTGCGGCGCAGGCGCTGCTCTATAGCTTCCGCCGTTTCGCGCCCGCGCATTGCAAGCCTCTGTGCCAGAACGTCAGGCGTTGCGGAAAGATGCACCACCGAGACATTGGCATAGGCGGCGCGAAGCTGCGGCACGACGCGGCGCGACAGATTGGCGACCACCACCGACCCCGCCTCCATCTCATGATCCACCGATTTCGGCAGGCCATAGCGCAACCCGTGGGCATCCCAATGCAGGGCATAGGCACCCGCCGCAACAGTGCGGGCAAATGCCGCCTCGTCAAGACTGTCATGGTCCTCCGCACCGGCACTAGCCGGGCGTGTCACGACACGGCGCACAAAATGAAAATCGGACCGGCCGTGCAGCCGCTTGCGCGCATAATCGATCACCGTGTCCTTGCCAGCCCCGCTCGGGCCAACCACGGCAACGAACACACCCTCTCGCAGGTGCGGCACAATGCTGTCCATGGTGCGCTCTATCAACGCCGCCGCCATCATATGACGCGGCGCCCTTCGCGCCAGACGGTGCGGACAATGGGGACATGACGATCGAACCGGACGCGAACCAGATCGGCCCGCTTGCCGGTGGCGATTTCGCCACGATCATGCAGCGCCGTGGCTTCGGCCGGATTTTTCGTCACCAGCCGCACAGCGTCGGGAAGCGAGATATCCTCCACAACCTCGCTCAACGAGAAGGCGGACTGGATCAGGCTGAACGGAATATAATCGGACGAAAGAATATCGAGATGGCCATGCTCGGCCAGATCCCGCGCCGAGACATTTCCTGAATGGGAACTGCCGCGCACCACATTCGGTGCGCCCATCAGCACCGCCATGCCTGCCGCCTTTGACGCTGCTGCGGCTTCCAGCGTGGTCGGGAACTCGGCCACGCGAATGCCCTGCTCGATCGCTTCCGATACATGGCTGGTCGTGGCGTCATCATGGCTGGCGAGCACGATCCCGCGCGCAAGGCAGGCATCGGAAATGGCCTTGCGTTGCGGCGTGGAATTGCTGGCGGATTCCGCCATGCGGCGCTCGCAGTAGATGCGGAACTCATCGTCGGAGAGCTTCAGCTTGCGCATGTAATAGGTTTTGTAGGTTTCCAGGTCGACGAATTGCCGCTGGCCCGGCGCATGATCCATCAGCGAGGCAAGCTTCACGCGCGCGTCGTTTTCGAAGATGGCGAATGCGTCGAGGCAATCGGGCGAGGACACTTCGCATCGCAGGTGGATGAAGTGATCGGCCCGCAGCCGATCGTCCCGCATGCCAGCCTCGATAGCGTCGGCCAGCTTGCGCATGTCCTGTGCGTCGACGTCGCTGTCGCCGTCCAGCCCGACCCGCAAGGCGTCGAAAACGGTCGTGATGCCAGACGACGCGATCTGCGCATCATGCGCCATGATCGCGGCATCGGCGTTCCAGCGCACCTTGGGGCGCGGCGCATAATGGCCTTCCAGATGATCGGTGTGCAGTTCCACCAGACCGGGGATCAGATAGTCGCCCTCGAAATCCTCGCCCGTTGCGGCATTGCCGCTGGAAATATCGGCGATCCTGCCGTCGCGCACGAGGACAGATCCGGTCAGGACGTCATCGGCAAGTACAATCTTTGCGTTCTTCAATACGAATTCGGCGGACATTCAGGCGGTCTTTCTCATGTCAGTGGCTGTCAGCGGGTGCAGGGAATGGATCTCGAACGGCGCGCCAGGCTCGGGCTCGACAAAGAGCGCCAGATTGGAAATTTCGGCGGGCTCGTCGAGAACGGGGGCGAAGAAATCCGCAAGGATCTGCTCGACGCCCGGCTGGTCCTTCTCATCGATCGGCCCTGTCAGCGTCATGTGGAAACGGAAATCGTCATGAACGTATGGATAGCCCCAGTATTCAAGATTTGCCGCCTGCGACGGGGTCAGTTTCTGCGACTTGCGGCGCGCCCTGTCCGCCTCGGTCAGCGGTGCGCGGAAACGGTCGAAGGCGACAACGATTTCGCTCGCGAAGCGTTGCAACTCGGGCAGCGGTTCGGATGGGACAACAGCGAAGAATTTGCCGAGCGGCGCAATCTCCAGCTTCGGAATGGTGACGCGCCGGTTTGCGTTGCCAAAGGCCATGAGCGCGCGCAACAGGTCGGCCTCGCTGAACCCTTCGGCCAGCCGGAACGGGGCCTTGAGCGTGGCGTGGAAGCCATAGCGACGCGGCTCTTCCGTAATGCGGGCAATCTGCTCGAGGCCGAGGCCGCGAATATGCGGCGTCTTGACCGGCTTGCCCGAAAAAGCGTTGCGGCCCAGCCAGTTGGCCGCAACCCGCAACAGCGGATCGCTGGAGGACGGCGTGAAGTAAATAGCATAGCGCATGGTCATTTTCCTTGCTCGCCCACCCCTTACACGACTTATGTGACAAGGCGACGAAACGGGGCTCCAATCCTCACCCCCGGCCTATCGCCGCTCGCCTATCAGGCGCGAGCGCAGCGCGTTGGAAATGGCGTCAAACACGAAAACGACAATCAGGATAAGCAGGACCATGTAGGCGACATTCGCCCAGTTGGAGTTGGTCCGCATCGCCTCCCAGAGCTTGAGACCAATGCCGCCCGCGCCAACCGCGCCGATGATCGTCGCTGAGCGGATGTTGGACTCCCAAAAATACAGTGCCTGGCTCAGAAAAACCGGCATGACCTGTGGCACGACGCCATAACGCTGGATATTGACCGGCGACGCGCCAACCGACTTCACGCCTTCGCGCTGCCTGTCATCGATATTTTCAAGCGCTTCGGAATAGAGCTTGCCGAGCGTTCCGGTGTCGGTGAAGAAGATCGCTGAAATACCGGCGAGCGGCCCCGGACCGAAAGCACGGGTGAAGAATAGCGCCCAGATCAGCATGTCCACCGAGCGCAGGAAATCGAAAAAGCGCTTGGTGAACTGATTGGCGAAAAAGCTTGGCGTAATGTTGCGCGCCGCCACGAACGCCAGCGGAAACGCGATCAACGTGGCGAACAGCGTGCCGACAAAGGCCATGACGATGGTTTGCAGCAGTTTCACCCAGACATCGCCATGCTGCCACTGGGCGTTGAACCAGATGTTGTCGAAGGCCAGAGCCGCATTCGACATTCGCGGATCGATCCGCTCGCCCGAAACGATCATCGCGGCCACTTCGCTGAATGGCTTGCCCCAGAATGGAGAGCCTGGATCGAACACGAAGTTGGGCCAGCCGAAGAAGCGGCGGTTCAGGCTCACGCGCTCCGGCAGGATGCGCGCATCGCCGGAAAAGCCGAAATCGACGCGAACCTCATCTTCGCGCAATGTCGCCCATGACGGAAGCGCGCCGACCGGTTTTGCGCCATCGGCGGCAAGGCGGACTTGCAGCGTTTCATCGCCGTGCGTCACGGTCACCATCTCGCGATTGGCATCGATGAACCGGCTTGAGCCGAAGGTGACCCTGACGTTTTCACCGTCACGGACAACCCAGTTCGGATCGGGATTATCGCCAAGAACGGAAAAGCGCGGATAGCTGACCCTGGTTTCTCCTGGTGAAAACCGGATGGTCGGGCGAATCTCGTAGGAGTACCATTGACGCGCGGTAATGCCCGCGCGCTGCCATTGGCCCTCGCCGATGACCGCGCCGATGGAAAAGAACCACCAGCAATAGGCGACGTAAAGAACGGCGCCAGCACAGATGATGAGCGGTAGAAAGCGCCGCAGCAAGGAGCGGCGAAAGATTTCTGGATGCCGGTTCTCGATATCGGCGATATCGGACGAAAACATTACGGCCATTTTCTCTTCCTATTGTCCGAATTCAAAGGCTTGCGTGCCGACGAGACGGCGACGCAGCCATGCGGAAAACTGATCGACGGCAACGATGGTTGTGAAGAGCAGGAGCACGATCGCCAGCGTCTTCGCCTCGTGGCCGCGCCCGATGGAAAGACGCAATTCCTCGCCGATCCCGCCGCCACCCACCGCGCCGATGATGGTCGAGGCGCGGACATTGATCTCGAAGCGCAGCAGCGTATAGGAAATGAAATTGGGCATGACCTGCGGCACGATGCCGAAACCGGCGCGCTCGAACCAGTTGGCGCCGACGGCGCGCAGGCCCTCTTCCGCCTTCATGTCGGCGTTTTCGACCACCTCGAAGAACAATTTTCCAAGCGCGCCGATCGTATGAATGGCGACTGCAAAAATGGCCGGAATCGGCCCGAGCGACAGGATCGCGGCAAAGAAGCCCGCGATCACGATTTCGGGGAATGCGCGCAGGATCTCCATGTAGCGGCGCACCACAAACCGCAGGACGCGGCTTGTGGTGACGTTCTTCGCCGCAAGAAAGCAAAGCAGGAAACCGAAGACGAAGCCGATCAGCGTGGAGAGCAGCGCGATATTCAGCGTTTCCAGCATCTTGTAGAAATATTCCGGCACATAGAGACTGCTGCCGAACAGGTGGACCCGGCCTTTCGGATAGTCATATTTCAGGCTGCCATCGAAATAGGGCGAAGGCTGGTCAAACAGCGCCCGCCAGATTTCCCAGCCGTCGCGCGGTATGAGGTCGCCAGCAAAATCGAAGAAATAGGGAAGCCGCTCGAAAAACTTGCCCGCATTGGTTTCGTTCGCAAACCAGAGCGAGACAGCGAGCGCCGCGACGAGCGCGCCGGCAATGAGGATGGAATAGAGCCGCCGGCGTGCGGAGAGTTCCTGCCAATGCCGCTCGATCAGCGAGCCTTCGGCTGTGAGATGACTGGTAAGAACAGACTGGCTCATGCCGCCCCGATCCTTCATTTCATGAAAACATGCGGCCGGACCTTTTGAGGGCCCGGCCGCATTTTGGGAGGATGCGATCAACCGCCGATCTGCGCCTTGCGGGCGTCGATGATCGGCTGGTAGAACTCGGTGTTCACTTCCGTGTACCCGGTGAAGTCACCGCCCATCGTGGCCGAGAAACAGGCCGGATCGGTCTTGGGGAGATTGAGCATGTAGTCCTTGAACTTGGCCTTCATGTCGGCATCCATCGAGGTGCGAATGACGATCGGGCCATTCGGAATCAACGGCGATTTCCAGACTTCGACGAAGTCCTTCATGTCGATCAGGCCCTTGTCGACCATCTTGCGCAGATTACCCGACGTATAGCCCTCATCGAAGGAGCCGACGCCTGAACCAAAGGTCGTGCCGGCGTCGAACTTGCCGTCCTTGACAGCCAGAACGAGATTCTCATGACCACCGCCAAAGCCGGTTTCGGCGAAATAGTCCTTGACCGAGGACCCGCCCAGATCTTTCGGCAGCGACGTGACGGGGATCAGATAGCCGGAGGTGGAGTCCGGATCGGCGAAACCGAGCTTCTTGCCCTTCACGTCTTCAAGCGTTTTGATGCCGCTATCCTTGCGGGCAACCATGATCGAGTAATAGCCGGTCGCGCCATCGGTCTGAACGGTGGTGAGGATCGGCTCCACGGCTTGCGGGTTGTCCAGATAGATCTTGGCAAAGCCGGAAGCGCCAAGTTCGGCATAGTCCAGCGTGCCGCCCAGCAGGCCCTGGATCACGCCGTCATAATCTGCAGCCGGGAACAGCTTGACCTCCTTGACGCCGAGAACCTTCGGCAACTGGTCAACGACGCACTGATAGTTGCGCAGGCGGTCGGCCTCGTTCTCGCCGCCAATGATGCCGACGCGGAAGGTTTCGAGATTCTCGGCGCGGGCAACGGTGCCGGTAAAGACGGCAGCAATTGCAACGGCGCCCAAAAGGGTTTTGTTGAGCAACATGGATTTCTCTCCTGTCAAATGCTGATGTGTTCTTGTTTTTTCACGACCGGCCCGTTTCGTGGGCAAGACGATCTGCGATTGGCGATTGCCTCAACCGGCCAGCGCCGGTTCCAGCTTGCGGACTGCGGCTTTTGCAGTCGTCGGGATAGTGATGCTTGTGGATGTGATGGCTTCGGAGAAGGCCTCTTCCATGCCGTCGGCACCGTAGATTTCCCGCGCGGCATCCTGCGTGAGATCCTCGGGCGACCCGTCGAAAACGACCCTGCCGCCCTGCATGCCGATAATGCGCTCGCAATAGCTGCGCGCCGTATCGAGCGTATGAAGATTGGTGATAACGGTCAGTCCCTCGCGCTCGTTGATATCGCGAAGCGCGCCCATGACGATCTGCGCATTGCGCGGGTCGAGCGACGCGATGGGCTCGTCGGCCAGAATGACTTTCGGATTCTGCATCAAGGCGCGGGCGATGGCGACGCGCTGCTGCTGGCCGCCGGAGAGCGTGCCCGCCCGTTGCAAGGCGGTCCGGGCGATATCGAGGCGCTCGATTGCGGCAATGGCCATGGCGCGCTCCTCGCGGGAGAAAATGCCAAGCAGGCTCTTGATCGTGGACCGGTGATTGAGACGGCCAAGCAGAACATTGGTCAGCACGTCGAGGCGGGGAACGAGATTGAACTGCTGGAAGATCATGGCGCAATCGCGCTGCCAGTTGCGCAGCTCAGCGCCGCGCAGGCGGGAGACATCCCTGCCCTCGAAAATGATGGAGCCTTCCGACGTGTCGATCAGGCGATTGATCATGCGCAACAGGGTGGATTTGCCAGCACCGGAGCGCCCGATGACACCAACCATCTGCCCCTGCGGGATTTCGATATTCACATCAGCGACCGCGATATTGACCCCAAAACGGCGCGTGACGTTTTCGATTTTCAGCATTGGCTGCTCCCATTTCGGTTGGAGCAGTCCTAGGGGCGATGTATGAAACCCGAATGTCTGTTTTATTGCAGTTTCATGAAATCATGACACCGATTGCGACAATCAGCCGGCGTGCTTATCGAGGAATGCCTCGGTGCCCAGATTGCGGAAATCATCGAGCGCATGGCGAAGACGGGCATGATCCCAATCCCACCATGCAAGCGCTTCGAGGCGCTCGATTGTCCGGTCGTCAAAGCGCTTGCGAATGGGCTTCGCAGGCACCCCGCCGACAATCATATAGGGTGGCACGTCCTTCGAGACCACGGCACCGGAGCCGACCACCGCGCCATTGCCGATGGTAACGCCAGGCAGGATGGTGACGCCGTGGCCAAGCCATGTGTCGTGGCCGATCACCACTTCATTCTCGCGTCGCCACTCAAAGAATGTCTCTTCACGATCGGCATCCGGCCAATAGTCGTTGGCGCGATAGGTGAAGTGATGCAGTGTCGCCCGCCACATCGGATGCTTGGTGGCATTGATGCGCACGGCAGCGGCGATATTGGCGAACTTGCCGATTTTCGCGCACCAGACCATGCTGTCGCGCTCAATGTAGGAATAGTCGCCAAGCTCGGTTTCGCTGACGCGACAATGCGTGCCGATTTCCGTATAGCGGCCAAGCCGGCTGTCGCTCACCTCGGCGCCATCATGGATGAGCGGCGCTTCCGAAAGCCGCGTCATGCCGCTTCGCTCCGCACGGAAAAGCTGGTGACGTCGATAATGCGATCCGCAACGGCTTCACGCACGTCCTCGTCATGGAAAATGCCGAGCATCGCGACGCCTTCAGTCTTCTTCTGCCGGATCAGCCCGATGACCACCTCGCGGTTTTTTGCATCGAGCGATGCCGTCGGCTCGTCGAGCAGGAGGATTGGATGATCCGTGATGAAGCCGCGCGCGATATTGACGCGCTGCTGCTCGCCGCCGGAAAATGTTGCCGGCGGCAACGCCCAGAGCCGTTCCGGCAGGTTGAGAAGCGCAAGCAGTTTCCCTGCTTTTTCTTGCGCCGCTTCCCGCGCAACGCCGCGGGCGACAAGCGACTCCGCAACCACATCGAGCGCCGAAACGCGCGGCACCGTGCGCAGAAACTGGCTGACATAGCCGATCGTGTCCCTGCGGATGGCGAGTACCGTGCGCGGGTCGGCGGTTGCCAGATCAATGAGCTTTGCGGCGTGGGAAACGATGATCTGTCCGCGCTCCATGGCGTAGTTGCCATAGACCATTTTCAGGATGGAGCTTTTGCCTGCGCCTGAAGGCCCGCCGAGAACGGCGCATTCGCCCGCTTTCAGCGAGAACGAGACGCCCGCCACCACCGGCAGGCGCACGCCGTCCTGCAGGTGCATGGTGAAAGTCTTGGCGACATCGGAAACGACAAGGGGTGTGTCCATGATGATTACACCTGTAAAATCGAGGAAACCAGAAGCTGGGTGTAGGGCGCCTGCGGATCATCGAGCACACGGTCTGTCAGCCCCGTTTCGATGATGTGGCCGTCCTTCATCACCATCATGCGATGCGAGAGCAACCGCGCTACTGCGAGGTCATGGGTGACGACAATCGCCGCCAGACCGAGATCGTTGACGAGGCCGCGCAGCAGATCGAGCAGACGCGCCTGTACCGATACGTCGAGACCGCCGGTCGGTTCGTCCATGAAGACGAGGCGCGGCGACGTCACCAGATTGCGGGCAATCTGCAAGCGCTGCCGCATTCCGCCCGAAAAGGCGCGGGGCTGGTCGTCGATGCGGTCTGCCGCGATCTCGACGCGCCCCAGCCAGTCGGTTGCCGTTTCGCGGATCTTGCCATAGTGCCGGTCGCCGACAGCCATCAGCCGCTCGCCGACATTCGCACCCGCCGAAACCGTCATGCGCAGACCGTCAGCCGGGTTCTGGTGCACAAAGCCCCAGTCGGTACGCATCAAAAAGCGCCGCTCCGCCTCGTTCATGCGATAGAGATCGCGAAACTGGCCGTCGCGCATCCGGTATTCCACCGTTCCGGCCGAAGGCTGGAGGCGGGTTGCAAGACAGTTCAGCAGCGTCGTCTTGCCCGAGCCGGATTCGCCGACGATGGCAAGCACTTCGCCCGGCCAAAGCTCGAAGGAGACATTCTGGCAACCGATGCGGCTGCCGTAGAACTTGGACAGGGCATTCACCCTCAAAAGCGGTGTGTCGCTCATTCTGCTACCTCCGCAGTCTCCGCGGCGAGGTGGCCGCGATGGCCCTTTGCCTGCCGGTCTTCGCAATAATCGGTGTCGGAACAGACGAACATCGAGCCGCCCCTGTCATCCAGAACCACCTCGTCGAGATAAACGCCCCTCGCCCCGCACATGGCGCAAGGCTGGGAGAATGTCTGCACTTCGAAGGGATGGTCCTCGAAATCGAGACTGACGACCTCCGTATAGGGCGGCACGGCATAGATGCGCTTTTCGCGCCCTGCCCCGAACAGTTGCAGCGCGGGCGACATGTGCATTTTCGGATTGTCGAATTTCGGCGTCGGCGACGGGTCCATCACATAGCGACCCTCGACCTTCACCGGATAGGCATAGGTCGTCGCGATATGGCCGTGCCGCGCAATGTCCTCATAGAGCTTCACATGCATGAGGCCATATTCCTCCAGCGCATGCATCTTGCGCGTTTCGGTCTCGCGCGGTTCGAGGAAACGCAGCGGTTCAGGTATTGGCACCTGATAGACGAGCACCTGACCCTCCGCCAGCGGCGCTTCGGGGATGCGGTGGCGCGTCTGGATGATCGTCGCGTCAGATGTATGCGTGGTCACGGCCACCGTCGCGGTCTTCTGGAAGAAGGCGCGGATGGAGACGGCGTTGGTCGTGTCGTCGGCGCCCTGATCGATCACCTTCAGCGTATCGTCCGGTCCGAGAATAGCCGCCGTCACCTGCACACCGCCGGTACCCCAGCCATAGGGCATCGGCATCTCGCGGCTGGCGAAAGGCACCTGATAGCCGGGAATGGCAATGGCCTTCAGGATCGCGCGGCGGATCATTCGCTTCGTCTGCTCGTCCAGATAGGCGAAATTGTAATTGGCAAGGTCGCTCATTCCGCGGCGTCCTTCTGTTCGGTCCGGCCGGTGCGCTGGTCATGCTCCGCCCGCATGCGGCGGATGAGATCAAGTTCGGCCTGAAAATCCACGTAATGCGGCAGCTTCAGATGCTCGACGAAGCCGGTGGACTGCACATTGTCGGAATGGGAGATCACAAACTCCTCGTCCTGCGCCGGAGCTACGATATCCTCATCGAACTCACCGGCCCGCAGCGCCCGGTCGCAGAGCGACATGGACATCGCCTTGCGCTCGCTCTGGCCGAACACCAGCCCGTAACCGCGCGTGAATTGCGGCGGCTGCTTTGCCGACCCCTGAAACTGGTTGATCATCTGGCATTCCGTCACCTGAATGCGGCCAAGCGAAACGGCGAAGTCGAATTCCGGCACGTCCAGTTCGACCTCGACTTCACCGATGCGGATTTCGCCAACAAAGGGATGCGTGCGGCCATAGCCGCGCTGCGTCGAATAGCCAAGTGCCAGCAGAAAGCCCTCGTCGCCCCGTGCCAGCGCCTGAAGGCGCAGATCGCGCTCCATCGGGAACGACCATGGTTCGCGGGTCAGATCCCCCGGCTCGTGACCTTCCGGCATGTCGCCATCGCTTTCGATCAAGCCATTATGCCCAAGAATATCGGTGACGCGCGGCATGGCCTCGTGTTCGCCATCGCGGTGCTCTGCTGCTCCTATATCGGGATCCCCCGCCAGTTCAGGATCGAGCAGGCGATGCGTATAGTCGAATGTCGGCCCCAGAAGCTGCCCGCCGGGCAGATCCTTGAACGTCGCGGAAATGCGGCGCTCGGCCTGCATTTCGCCGGTTTCGACCGGTCTGGAATAGCCGAAACGCGGCAGCGTCGTGCGATAGGCGCGAACAAGGAAAATCGCCTCGATCAGATCGCCGCGCGACTGGCGGATGGCGAGCGCCGCCAATTCGCGATCATAGAGCGAACCTTCCGCCATGACGCGGTCAACCGCCAGCGCAAGTTGTTCGACGATCTGGTCCAGCCGCAGCGCCGGAACCTCGCGATCGCCCCGGCGGCGGTCGGCCAGCAGTTTATGGGCATTGTTGATGGCGGCTTCACCGCCCTTGACGGCAACATACATGGATCAGCCCTCCACTTTGGAAATGCGTGTCGTGCGCGGCAGCGCGGCAATCGCACCCTTGGCCACAAAAACGAGATCGACGCCGCGCGGAAACAGCGCGCGATTGGCCGTCCATTGCTCGACAAAGCGGGCGGGAAGCCTGTCCGGCGCCATATGGCTCACGCCATTGATGCCGGGACCAGTCAGCGCCAGCCGCTCCTTGCCGTCAAATGCACTGATTTGCAGGATGATCGTGGTGGATCTGTCGGGATATTCCGAAGAGCCCCTGGCGAAAACATCCAGTGCGGGCATGTGGGCCACATCGCTCACCAGCGCAAACTGCGCCTCCGACGGGTCGTTCGTCAGCGCAAGGCCCGTCTGGAAGGTCAGCCATGCTTTGGCTTCCGCATTTGAAGAGATGGCCTTGTCGGACCAGACGCGCGTGTCATGATCGAACAACGCAACGGCAATTGCCCCGGCCTCTGCCGATAGCGGCAATGGCGGTTGCGTCAGGTCGCTTACGGGCAGGATACGCCCGGGATTGGCCATGGCATCCATGACGGCGCGAAAGGTTTTCTGGGCGTCGAAAACCGGATCCGCGAAACCACCCTCAAAGGCCCGTGCAGCATGGGTCATCAGTCGTCTCCTCTGACCATGGTGAAGAAATCGACCTTGGTCGCGGCCGTTTCGGCCCGCTTTCGGCCATCTTCGGCCTCGATACGGCGAGCGACAGGTTCCAGCACTTTTTCGATCACTATCGGGCGGCTTTCCGCCTCCTGCCAGAGCGCCTCGAACACGGCAGCAAGGCGAACCTTCTCCCGATCGCGCCCCAGCGCATAAGCATGGCCGATGGTGCCGGATGCGAGACGGACGGTCGCGCGCGTCACAGTCGTCTCGCCCAGATTGAACGGCGCGCCGCCGCCGCCCATCCTGCCGCGCACCATGACGAGACCCGTCTCCGGCCCGCGCAGGTTTTCGACTTCGGGCTTGCCTGCCCATTCGCTCCAGACGCTCGAAAGCTCGCTCCGGGTCGCCTTGGCGAGAAGCGACATCATCGCGCGCCTCTCTTCGACGGTTTCCACTGTTGTTTTTTCAGTCATTGACACACCATCAGTATTTGTCTAGTTATATAGACAATTAGACAATATGCTTTTATATAGTTTGGGTCAATGACAGGAGGATGACAGGCCGGTGGCAGCGACCAAAAAAATGGAGCGGCAGGGCGGCATCGCCATCTGGCGGCAGATCGCCGACCAGATGCGCGGTGAGATCACGGCTGGCCGTTTCGGCTCGGGGATGCGCCTGCCGCCGGAGGTCGCTCTGGCGGAGCGTTTCGGCGTCAATCGCCATACGGTGCGCAGCGCCATCGCGGCGCTGACCCAGGAGGGCGTGTTGCGCGCAGAGCAAGGCCGGGGCACTTTCGTTGCTGATGCCCGCCGCCTCAAATATCCGATCGGCAGGCGCACCCGATTTTCGGAAGGATTGGCCTCCCAGACGCGGGAGACGAAAAGCATCCTGCTGGAAGAACGCATCGAGACGGCGCATGGGGAAGTCGCCGAAGCGCTGAACCTTGGCGCGGGCGTCGATGACGTCATCCGGCTTGAAACCGTTTCCACGGCTGACGGACGGCCTGTCTCGCGCGCGACGAGCTGGTTCGTTCGGGCACAAGCGCCTGACATCGCGGCGGACTACGCGACGAGCGGCTCCATCACCGCCGCGCTCAAAGCCGCGGGCATTGACGATTATTTTCGCCGCTCAACCATCATCTCCGCCTATCATGCGGATGCGGGTGATTTGCGGCATTTGAAACTGGCCCCCGGCGCGATCGTGCTGATGGCGAAGGCGATCAATGTGGATCGGGAGGGCAATCCCGTCGAATTCGCCATGACACGCTTCGCCGCTGACCGCATGGAACTGTCGATAGACAATCCGCGCTGAACCTCTCCATTTGTGTGCCCCAACAGATGTTGTCATTCCCGGGCTTGACCCGGGAATCCATGCCTGACTGCCCAATACAATCCGTGCGCTGGACATTGCCACGTTGCGGAATGGATGGCCGGGTCAAGCCCGGCCATGACGAGGTTTGAGCGTCGGGAACAGGTTTCTCCATTCGTCATTCCCGGGAAATCATGCCTGCCCGTCCAACACAATCCGCGCGCTGGACATTGCCACGTTGCGGAATGGATGGCCGGGTCAAGCCCGGCCATGACGAGGTTCGGGCGCCGGGAACTGGCTTCTCCATTCGTCATTCCCGGTCTCGAGCCGGGAATCCACGCCTGATCGCTTAACGACGCGACAGGCCGGAGCGTTTCCACGCCCGGCCATGCCGTCTGGATGTTGAGAGAATGCGAGCGGTTCGCCGTGTCTTGGTATGCTGTTGTCAGGAGGTTGGGAACCGCCCGCGACGCCTTGGCCTGATCGTCCTGTGCCGCGTCGTAATGGGAAAGCGGCGCCACCGTTTCCCACCCGCGACCTCCGGATGATCGCTCCTGACGAGCGGATCTTCATCCGCCTGAAGCGTCTTCGCCTTGCCCGGTCTCGAGCCCGGTTCATGCAAGTCGATGCGGAAATTATGCGGGGATAAGACAAGGCGTGGATAGATCGGCGTGAATTTCCATCAAGCAACTGAATTTAATGAATTTTCCCGTTGGATAGATGGCAAGGCGTTTTACCACATGGATTTGGCGGCACGTTCTGGCCATTCCTTGTCATAGATTTCCCCGCCCACGCGGTTGTCGCTCAGGCTCGCCAGTATTTTTCCGGGTGACGGAAATTCCTTTGCGTTGCGGAACAGGTCCGGATTCCAGAGATCGGAACGGATCAGCGCCCGTCCGCACTGGAAATAGGCTTCTTCGACATGCATGACGATCACCGAGCGGGGCGCCCGGCCCTCCATCATGAAACTGTCCAGCAGGGCCGGATCGGTATCAAGATGGGCGGAACCATTGACCCGGAACGTGGTGTTGACGCCCGGAATGAGGAACAGCAGCGCGATACGCGGATCGTGAACGATATTCCGCAGCGAGTCGATGCGATTATTGCCGCGCCGATCCGGTATCATCAGCGTGTTTTCGTCATGCACCCGCACGAAGCCCGCCAGATCACCGCGTGGCGAACAGTCCAGCCCTTCCGGTCCGCCGGTTGCGAGCGCGACAAAGGGCGAGCCTTCGATCAGGCTGCGATATTCAGGCGTGATATGGTTCGCGACCTTGGCGGTGGCTGCCTCGGCAGGATTGGTGCCGTAGATGGCTTCGAGTTCTTCGATTGTCGTGATGCGGGGCATGAGGATTCCAGTGAAACGGATGGACATCGCGCATAGCAGTGCAATATTTCGCGCCGATGACAAGCCCGTTTTCCGTGCCGCTTCCTGTGAATGTTGACGTGAACCGTCTCGACACGGCCCGCTTCTCAAATTATCTATAAAATATGAGCGCAGCCAAGGAAGATCCCCTCGCCATCCGCATCAGCCGCGCGCTGGCCGACCGCATCATTTCAGGCGCGATCGAGCCGGGCTCACGCCTGCGGCAGGATCACATCGCCGAGGAGTTCGGCGCGAGCCATGTGCCGGTGCGCGAGGCGTTTCGTCTGCTCGTTGCGCAAGGACTGGCGGTCAGCGAGCCGCGCCGCGGCGTGCGGGTCGCCACTTTCGACCTGAGCGAGGTCAAGGAAGTCGCTGAAATGCGCGCCGCGCTCGAAGTTCTGGCGCTGCGCCATGCCGCGCCGCATTTGACTGCGGCTATTCTCGAGCGGGCGGAAGAGGCGACGAAAGCTGGCGACAAGTCCCGCGATGTCCGTTCATGGGAAGAGGCGAACCGCCGTTTTCATCGCCTGATCCTCGCACCATGCGGCATGCTGCGGCTTCTCGCCGCCATCGACGATCTGCACGCAGCAAGCGCCCGCTTTCTCTTCGCCACATGGCGCTCCGAATGGGAGGTCCGCACCGATCACGACCACCGCGCGATTCTCGATGCGCTGCGTCACGGCCAGACCGACAATGCCGCAACCATTCTTGCGCGGCATGTGCAATGGATTGGCAAAAAGCCCGTCAAAACGGCCTTGGGAACGACGCGCGACGCCTTCGTCATCGTCGGATAATGCGTCTTCCCTCCTCTCGACTTGCATTCTCACGTCATCTATGAAATCGATAATATATCGAATCCATAAATTATAGATAATTTTTTGGAAGTGAGATGAAAACGATGGAGAACCTGATGACCGATACCGGCACGAGCGCCTTTGCGCCCTCCTTTAACCCGCTTCGCCTGTCGACCCGCTCGACCGCGTTCAAGTTCGCCGCTGTCGTTCTCGGCACGCTGTTGCTGGCGGCATCGTCGTGGATCGAAGTCCCGATGTACCCCGTGCCTGTCACGATGCAGACATTCGCGGTCACGCTGATCGGCGCGCTCTATGGTTGGCGGCTGGGTGGTCTGACGGTGCTCGCATGGCTTGGCGAGGCTGCCATCGGCATGCCGGTTCTTGCTGGTGGCGCTGGTGGTCTGGCGCATTTCGCAGGCCCGACGGCAGGCTATCTCGTCGCCTTCCCCTTCGTTGCCGCGCTGGTCGGCTGGTTGGCGGAACGCGGCTGGAGCGGACATAACGTGGTGCGCTCTTTCACAGCCATGCTGATGGGCAACGCGCTCTGCCTGGCGTTTGGCGCTTTCTGGCTTTCGGCAGTGATCGGCCCAGAAAAGGCGATTGCGCTGGGTGTTACACCGTTCATCATTGGCGCTGTTCTGAAATCGGCGCTCGGCGCTGCCACGCTGAAGTTGCTGGCGCGCAATAGTGGCGGAACCGCGCAAGCTTGACCGTCAGGCTGCGGGCCCATCACCTGCTGTGCATGCTGACCTATGTCGGCAAGGGCTACACGGCGGCGTTTACAGCCAATTACGACAGGATCGTCGAACGGCTGAACCGGGGCGAGGATATTCTCCTCGTCCATGGCCCTGACGATATCTGCGCGCCGCTTCTTTGCGAGAACGGCGCGCATTGCTTCAACGACAGCGTTCTGCAACGGGACGAGAGGGCGGCGCAAGCGGTTTCAAAAATCCTCGCCCGTCCGCTCCGGCCCGGCGACAGTTTCCGCCCCGATGCCGCCATGCTGGCGCGAATGCGCAAGGCTTTTCTCGCGGGCAAATCCCGGGCGGCATGCAAGGATTGCGAATGGTCGGCGCTTTGCACCTCCATCGCCGTCAATGGCTTCGACGGCGCGCGTCTTGACCTGAAATCGGCCTGACCGCCATCGTGTCAGCCTGACTGCCATCCCGTCAGAAGGTCGGCGGTGTGCAGGCGCTGACGATTTCACACGGCACCGGCCCGACGCAGCGAAACCGGTGTGGCCGCTTGCTTTCGAAATAATAGGCGTCGCCCGGCCCAAGGATGCGGCGTTCGTCACCGACGGTTACTTCCAGCCGCCCGCTGATGACGATGCCGCCCTCCTCGCCTTCATGCACCAGCGGCACCTTGCCCGTGTCGGCCCCCGGCTCGTAGCGCTCCATCAATATTTGCAACGCCCGCCCGAAGAGATTGTCGCCCACCTGCCGGTAGGAAATCTTGCCCTTGCCGATCTCCACCAGTTCATCCGCCTGATAGAAGGCTTTCTGCGGCGCGTCCGGCTCGATGGCGAAGAACTCGGCCAGGCCAATGGGTATGCCGTCGAGGATGCGCTTCAGTGCGCCGACGGAAGGGTTGGTCTGGTTGGACTCGATCAGCGAGATGGTCGAATTGGTTACGCCAGCGCGTTTCGCCAGTTCGCGTTGCGAGAGATTCTGCCGCATCCTGATGTAGCGGAGCCGCCCGCCAATATCGACATTCATCCGGAAATTTCACTCAAGTGTTGATGCTGTTTTGAATACAGCAAACTATGAAAAGTAATGCAAGCAATTTCAATGTGTTAAAATATATCAGAAATAGACTTGTTGCAGAATCGAAAGCGTGTCCTGATCCATCCAACTGGTAGGAGACCACTATGCTGAATAAACCCAATTCCCCGAGCCTCGACAATTTCTGGATGCCGTTCACGGCCAACCGGCAGTTCAAGGCGGCGCCTCGCATGCTCGCATCCGCCGAGGGCATGTATTATACCGATGTCGATGGCGGTCAGGTGCTGGATGGCACGGCTGGCTTGTGGTGCGTCAATGCCGGTCACGGCCGCAAGCGCATTGCCGAAGCAGTCGAACGCCAGCTATCGACGCTGGATTTTGCCCCGACCTTCCAGATGGGGCACAATGTTGCCTTCGACTTTGCCGAGAAGCTGGCGGCGAAAGCGCCGGGCGGCCCGGATGCGGGCCTTGACCGGGTGTTCTTCACCGGTTCCGGTTCTGAATCCGTGGATACGGCGCTGAAGATCGCCATCGCCTATCAGCGCGCCATCGGTCAGGGCACGCGCACCCGCGTCATCGGTCGCGAGCGCGGCTATCATGGCGTCGGCTTTGGCGGCATTTCCGTGGGCGGCCTGGTCAACAATCGCCGCATGTTCCCGCAGATTCCGGCTGATCACCTGCGCCACACCCATGATCCGGCGCGCAATTCCTTCGTCAAGGGACAGCCGGAGCACGGCGCGGAACTGGCGGACGATCTGGAGCGCATGGTCGCGCTGCATGGTGCCGAAACCATCGCCGCCGTCATCGTCGAGCCGGTTGCCGGATCGACCGGCGTTCTCATTCCGCCGAAGGGCTATTTGCAGCGTCTGCGGGACATCGCGACGAAGCACGGCATTCTGCTCATTTTCGATGAGGTCATCACCGGCTTCGGGCGTCTGGGCACTCCGTTTGCAGTTGATTTCTTTGGCGTGAAGCCTGATCTCGTCACCTCTGCCAAGGGCCTGACCAATGGCGCCATCCCGATGGGCGCGGTCTTTGCAAGCCGCACGGTCTACGACGCGCTGATGCAAGGGCCGGAAGGCCAGATCGAGCTGTTCCACGGCTACACCTATTCCGGCCATCCGGTTGCCTGCGCCGCAGGTCTGGCGACGCTGGAAATCTACGAGGACGAGGATCTGCTGACGCGCGGTGCGGAAGTGGAGCCCTATTGGCAGGATGCAATCCACAGCCTCAAGGGCTTGCCTCACGTCATCGATATCCGCACGATCGGCCTGATCGCCGGTATCGAGCTGGCCTCGCGCCCGGATGCCGTCGGCAGCCGCGCCTATGACGTTTTCGTCGATTGCTTCAACAAGGGCCTGCTGATCCGCGTGACCGGCGACATCATCGCCCTGTCACCGCCGCTGATCATCGAGCGCGAGCAGATCGACACGATCGTCTCGAAGCTTGGCGACGCGATCAAGGCCGTCAAATAAGCCTCCCAAGCGACTATCAGGCGCTGCCCGTTCGCAATTCGCGGCGGCAGCGCCCTTTTTATTCGCCACGGGTGATGTGGCGATGGTTCTGCTTCACCGCTTAGGCATGGATGGCCGGGTCAAGCCCGGCCATGACGATGGAGAGGGTGTGCGTGATGCTTTCGTCGCGGCTGATATGCAGGCTGCTGCTGCGATGATAATGCGTGGTGGTTCGCCGTATATCTTCATCATCAAATGTCGTCCTTCTCGGGCTTGACCCGGGAACCCATTTCGAACCATCCGAAACCCCGCCAGCGGCAAACGAAGGCGCTGCATCACCTTTCAGGCATTGATGGCCGGTTCAAGCCCGACCATGACGATGGAGCGGAATACGCGGCATCATCATGCTGCGTAGCCGATGATACCCTTGATCTCGAGAAATTCGCGCAAGCCGAAAACGCCATATTCGCGACCATTGCCCGATTGCTTGTATCCGCCGAAAGGCGCCGCCGTGTCCCACGCGGCCTTGTTGATGTGGACATTGCCGACCCGCAAACGTTTCGCCATAGCACGGGCCTCGTCCAGATCGCCCGATTGGATATAGGCGGCAAGGCCATAGACCGTGTCATTGGCCAGTTCCACGGCTTCGTCTTCCGTCGCATATCCGAGGATCGACAGAACGGGACCGAAAATCTCCTCGCGGGAGATGCGCATGTCGGGTTGCACGCGGGCGAAAATCGTCGGGCGCACATAATAGCCGCGATTGAGGTCCGATGGCCGGCCCGGGCCTCCCGCCACCAGTTCGGCCCCTCCTCGATGCCGGATTCGATCAGTGTCTGAATCTTGTCATACTGCGCCTTGCTCACGACCGGCCCAAGCACTGTCGCGGGGTCGGACGGCGCGCCGACCTTGAACCGCTCAGCGGCTTTGGCGGCGATCCCGATCGTGTCGTCCATCCGCTCCAGCGGCACGAACATGCGCGTCGGCGCGTTGCAGGATTGTCCGCTATTGTTGAAGCATCGGGCGACGCCGCCACGCACCGCCTTTTCCAGATCGGCGTTGCGCAGGATGATGTTTGGCGACTTGCCGCCCAGTTCCTGATGCACACGCTTGACGGTCGGTGCCGCCACCTGAGCGACGATGACGCCTGCACGGGTCGAGCCGGTGAAGGAAACCATATCCACGTCGGGATGCTCGGACAGGACCTGGCCGGCAGACGGCCCGTCGCCATTGACCAGGTTGAACACGCCCTTCGGCACGCCTGCCTCATGCATGATTTCCGCAAACAGAAGTGCATTGAGGGGCGCCACTTCCGACGGTTTCAGAACCATGGTGCATCCGGCGGCAATGGCTGGCGCTACCTTGCAGGCGATCTGGTTGATCGGCCAGTTCCATGGCGTGATCATTGCCACCACGCCCACGGGCTCATGCGCCACCTGCGTCGTGCCCTGCATATGCGTGAACTCGAAATTTTCCAGCGTCTCGATCATCTGCGCGATGTGTGCCGCGCCGCTTTCCGCCTGATCGGATATCGCCATTTCCAGTGGCGCGCCCATTTCGCGCGAAATGATTGTCCCGATCTCTTCCTGCCGGCGCTGGAAAACTTCGAGGATGCGCCGCAACAATGCCAGACGCTCCGCCTTGGTCGTCATGGAGAATGCGGGAAAGGCCGTCTTGGCCGCCGCGACCGCCCTGTTGATGTCCCCGGCGCTGCCCATGGAAATCTGCGCAAAGGGCTGTTCGGTCGAAGGATCGATGACGTCGAGCACAGCGGGGCGGACCGGATCGACCCATTCCCCGTTGATGTAGAATTTCAGCATGTTGGACATTTCGGCTTCCAGTCGTTGCGGAGCATGGGATTCGTCCTTTCAGGATCGGGCAGATTGGCGGGAACGGCAAGACACAATCGCCCTTCGCCCTTGTCGCAGCCGGGATAAGCGAGGATGATGAACGCAGCAGATCGATCAAATCAGTGTTGCAATCTGACATTTTCTTCGGGAGCCGGGCGATGGCTGAAACAAAAATCAGAACCAGAAATGCGGGCGCTTCGGCGGTGCTCCAGGGCGTCGGCCTGACGCATGTCACCACGCCGACCGGCGGGGAGATGAAGGTGATCACGTCGGTCAACGAACCGGGCTTCAGCCCGCTGGATCTCCTCTATGCCTCCCTCGCCTCATGCCTCGTATTGAGCGCACGCGCTGCCGCCAGCCGTCTTGGCGTCCTCCACAAGCTGGAGGGTGTTCGCGCCGATGTGACGGGCGAAAAGGCGCCGGATGAACCTTCCCGCGTCGCCCGGTTCCATATCGTCTTCGCAATCGACGGCCCCATTGACCTGCCCGACCGTGAGGCGATCGTGAAAGCAGCGGAAACGGAAATCTGCACGATCAGCAACACGCTGCATGGAAATCCCGGTTTTGTGACCAGGCTGGAAGAATAAGGTCAAACAAATGACCTGCGGCCCTTGATTTGTCGCAATCCCCACCTAGATACGCTTTATGTATATGAAAACATTCATTTTAATATCGAGGCTGGCTGGGGAAGCATATGGCTTTTCCCGGAGCGGCTTCACTATGGACTGAAGACCGCACAGACCTCCCGCTCCGGGGCAATCAAAAACAATCATTCCTGCGGTGAACAGGGCGAAACAAGCCCCTTCCCGTTTCATTTCGGAGCTTCCTATGTATCAATTTCCAAACGACCGGACGTGCCGGTCCTGCCAGCGGCAATTACCCGTCGCAGCGGTGCGTTGTCCGTGGTGCTCGCACCGGCAACCCATCAGCCGGTTTCACGCGGTCTACCGGCCGAAGCGTCCCTATTGCGTCGAGGGCCCCTTCCGCGTGGAGGACAGGCCATGATGGCGGATGTCAGCCTGAAGAGCGCTAATCGAGAAAGCGAAAACCCGGACCGCCTTCAGCAATATGGCGTCCTGCCGTGGCGCAAGTCGCGGCAAGGCGGCATCGAAGTGCTGATGATCACCTCGCGCGAGCGTGGACGCTGGCTTTTCCCGAAAGGCTGGCCGATGAACGGCAAGTCGCCTCTGGAAGCGGCGTCTCAGGAAGCGTTCGAGGAGGCGGGTGTTTTCGGTGATGTGAACCCCTATCCCGTCGGTTCCTATGACTACGTCAAGGTCATGAAGAATGGTTCGGAAGCCGATTGCACGGTGCAAATGTTTGCGCTGGCTGTAAGGGGAACTCTGACCCATTGGCCGGAGCGCCATCAACGCAAGCGGCGCTGGCACAGGATCAACGAGGCGGCGGCGGCAGCCTCCGACGAGGATCTTTCATCGCTCCTGCAGGACATCGACTGGGACCGTAAGCTGCTTGGCTGAAGCGGCATGGGGTCGAGCCATGCTGGAAACTCTCCTGCATCCTTGACTCCCCGTGCGTTGCGGCTACCTTCGGGATATTATGAACTGCTTTGTCATCAGCATCGGGCGCGAGCCGCAACGTCTGAAAGACGGCTCCGAGCCGGACGCGTGTAAAACCTGATTTCGCGTCCGGGGGCATCAGGTATTTCCCATATTTTTCCTAGTCAAACGCTGGTATCCGAGCAGTATTGCCGACAGCGTTGATTGTCGTTTGCGGAATCCGCAGCGCCTTTCATCCGGGGGCACCGTCAAGATGAACACCAATCCGGCAGACAAATACGAACCGCCGAACGCGCACGCGTTCACCTCTTGCACGCTGGATTTCGACCGCGTCCGAAACTGGCACGAGGGCAGGCTGGACGATTGCGAATTGGCCGAGGCGCTCGATACGTCACCAGAGATGGTCAATGCCATCCTCACCAACACGCGCTTTCGCAATGCGATATGTGCCCTCTCCGACGTGGGCGGCACCACACGGCTTCTGCCCGCGAACGTGCGTATTGGCCTCGCCATCACCTGCGCCCTGCATCAAAATATCGGCCTTCCGCTGGATATCGCCGCTGAAATCATCGGGCAGCACTGGGAAATCTGCTCATCCATCGCCCGCACGCTCGACTTTGTGCCCGACCGCCCCGAGGCTGGTCAGCAGACCGTTCAAGACGTGCCGCAAGATGCTGAAATCGACCCATTGATGTGGTTTACGCCCTATGCCTGCGAGACAATTCCGCTGGCCGCAACCGATGAATACATCCATCTGATCGACGGGCGGATGCTGCGCTGGGAACGCCCGCAGGAGGATGCGTTCGATCTGGTCAACCGGCTTCACAATTCATCATCGGATTGTAATGGCGTTCTGGTGCCTGCCGCAGCGCGCGACGCGTTTCTTGAGTGTCTCGTTATGCTGAAACGCGAGCCGCAGCGTCGCGGGCAGTGGCTGGGCCGCGTTCAGGACGGAAGTTACCGCGCCAATCCACCGCCGGTTTCCGTCGTCCGACCGGCCATGGCGTCAACTGTCGAGCAGGATTGCGGAGGGCGGGCTTCCAGCTACCGGTCCCTGACATCGGTAAATATTTCGCTGGCCGCACGCGCCATGAAACGCCGTGCGCTCGGGCTGGACGTCGTGTTTCCCTAGGTTGCGGCCAAACTGCCTTTTCGGGCCAAATAGTGGGAAATCAGCAACAGGGGGCACAAGAATCGTCCTCTTCCGACGACAAATCCTGCCTCAAAACCACTGATTGCAAGACTCGTTTAACATTTCGGCGCAAAGTGGCCGTCCTTTCAAAAGGAGGATCAGTAATGAAACATTTCTTCGCATTTGCTTTGCTTTCTGCGGGAATTACTGTCTCCGCCTCGGCTTTCGCCGCAGACGCTGTTATGGAACCACCCGTAGAACCAGTACCTGTTGTTGAAGTGCCTGTATTCACCTGGACCGGCCTTTATGCCGGTGTTCAGGCAGGCTACCTCTGGGGTGAATCGGAGGCTACCTTCGGCGCTGCCAATCCCTTCGACATCGGCCCGGATGGCTTCATTGGCGGTGTGTACGCCGGTTATAATTATCAGTTCACCAACGGTGTCGTGCTTGGCGTCGAAGCCGATTTCAACGGAACCACTGCCGACAGCGACCGGGATATTGATGGCGCGACGGGCGACTCCGCCACCAGCGAACTTAACTGGCTCGGTTCGCTGCGGGTCCGTCTGGGCTACGGCTATGACCGGTTCCTTCCCTATATTACCGGTGGTGTCGCCTTTGCCGACTATGACCATTCCGTCACATTGGCCGATGGAAGCGGCGCTGAATATAGCGAAAATTATGTGGGCTGGACGCTTGGCGGCGGTCTTGAATATGCCTTCACCGACAATATCACCACGCGCCTGGAATATCGCTATACCGATTTCGGTGACGAGGACTATAGCGCCAACGCTGTCATCGACTCGCACAAGGTCGACCTGACCAGCCACCAGGTGTTGCTTGGCGTAAGCTACAAATTCTGAACCCAGCTAGTAAAAAAAACCGGCTCACCGGCCGGTTTTTTCTTCGCCGCGTGCAAGGCTAAAGGACGCTGAAATTCAGCGTCCTGGCCACCTCGATCCGGTTTCGACCAAGTTTCTTGGCTTGATACATGGCCTGATCGGCTGCGTTGATCAGATGGAGATGGTCGGGATGACCATCGAAAACAGCGATTCCGACCGATGTCGTCGCATTTGCGGCAGCATCCTTGGGCAGTTCCAGTTTTCTTGCTGCGATCTGGGCTCTTATGCGCTCGGCCACCCGCAAGGCTTCTTCCTCGCCGGTTTCAACCAGTGCAACAAGAAACTCCTCGCCGCCATACCGAAACACGAAATCGTCGGTGCGAACATTCTCCATGATGATGGCGGCAATCCGGCACAGCACGGTATCACCCGCCGCATGCCCGAAATCATCATTGATTTTCTTGAAGTGATCGACGTCGAACAGAAGCAGTGCGAAGGTCAATCCGTGCATGTTCGCCAGATGGATTTCGCGGTTGAGGATTGACGGCAGGAAGCGGCGGTTCAAGGCGCGTGTCAGGGGATCGCGCCCGTTTTCGACAGCCTCGGCGCTCTTGAAAAGATCGGACACCAGAAATTTGATTTTTTCGATGATCGCCTGAAACTCGTCAAGCAGCTCCGGCAGCGTTGGCAATCCGTCCCGGTTTGCCTTCTCCATACTGGGAAGCAGTATCCGGTCGACCCTTTCCATCGCGGTTTCGATTTTTTCCAGTGCCGAATCGTCCTCGAACATCACGCTGCCATGATGATGGAACCAGAGCCCGAAGGAGGAGCCCGAAATCGGGCTCAAAGGAGCATTTTTCGTCTTGCCGAGGAGATTGATGAAAATGGAATGGCTCCACTCCATCAGCGCGGCGCGCTGGCTTTCACGCTCGATGCCGATATCCCTGCCGAGCGAGAACAGGCGATAGGCTTCATCCGTCCGCGCCCGTTTCGAGGTTCCGCGCACATAGGCGGCGCTCATGATCTGCATCGCGCCGTCGACAAGCTCGTTCAGCAACACCAGAACCGCTGCCATCTGCTGCCCGTCCAGATCGAGCTTCATCAATTTGCCGGCGACGGCCCGCTTGAGCAAGCTGGCGCCTTCCATGACGAGATGAATCGGAACCTTGATCCGGGCATGGACCTTTCCGATCATCGTCTGACGCTGGTGAAACTGCTCCGTGTTGCTGACGAGGTCGGCGCTGAGCAATTCCAGCAGCCATTCTCTCAGGGAACGGCTCAACTGGTTTTGAACGACGGAACTGCTCAGGAAAGTGGAGGCATCGGCGTCCTCCAGAAGCGTTGTATAGAAAAAGCTGACGAACTCATCGACATTGTCGGGCATGATACAGGCAAGCGTTTCTCTTGCCTGTGCATATGCGCTTTCGCTGATACCCAGTGAGCGCATTAAATCATCGTGTTCAATGGCAATCATGTGATGCTGAATTCTTCATAGGTACTAAAATTACCGTTGCCTGTAAGCAGCCGGGCATGGGAAAGCAAGCGATGAAAAGGCGTAGCCGAGATGATTATCGACAATGCCCGTCCTGCGGGAAAAAATATCGAAAACAACCGGCATT
Source organism: Phyllobacterium sp. (assembly GCA_050726055.1). Lineage (GTDB taxonomy): Bacteria > Pseudomonadota > Alphaproteobacteria > Rhizobiales > Rhizobiaceae > Phyllobacterium. The sequence continues at coordinate 190,669 of JBOHIW010000008.1, forward strand.
TCAGGCGGAAAACGGCCATTTCACCCACCATGTCGCCCAGTCGAGCCGTTCCCTTGCGGTTCTCGCCAAACTGATATATCTGAAACTCAAGTTCGGGCACGAACAACCACATTACAGCCCTGCACGGAGGAATACCCATGCCCATCACCGGACAATTCTTGATAGGTTCGCAGACGCGCCAGGGTGCCGCTGCCCCGATCAAGGCGATCAACCCTTCGACCGGCGAAACGATGGAGCCGGGCTTTCACGGCGCGGTCAAGGCCGATCTGGATGAGGCTTGCGCCCTTGCAGCAGAGGCATTCCGCTCCTACAGCGCGGCGGATCTTGAAACCCGCGCCCGGTTTCTCGAAACCATCGCGGACAACATCATGGCGATCGGCGACGAATTGCTGGAGCGCTGCCAGGCGGAAAGCGGTCTGCCGCGCGGCCGTCTGGAAGGCGAGCGGGGCCGCACGGTCGGCCAGTTGCGTTTCTTCGCGGGCGTCGTGCGCGACGGCGGCTTTCTCGATGCAAGGATCGATCCCGCACAGCCCGACCGCAAGCCGCTTCCCCGCGTCGACCTGCGCCTGAGAAACGTAGGGGTTGGCCCGGTTGCGGTGTTCAGCGCCAGCAATTTCCCGCTGGCCTTTTCGGTTGCGGGCGGAGACACGGCATCTGCTCTCGCCGCCGGCTGCCCCGTTATCGCCAAGGCCCATTCGGCCCATCCCGGCACGTCGGAGCTGGTTGGCCGCGCAGTTCAGAAAGCGGTCAAGGATTGTGGCCTGCATGAGGGTGTTTTCTCGCTGCTCTTCGACAGTGGCCGTGAAATCGGACAGGGCCTCGTCGCCGATCCGCGCATTGCGGCTGTCGGCTTCACCGGTTCGCGCGGTGGCGGCACGGCGCTGATGCAGATCGCCGCCAATCGGCCAGTGCCGATCCCCGTCTATGCGGAAATGAGCAGCATCAATCCGGTCGTGCTTTTTCCGGGTGCACTCAAGGCGCGTGGAACGGAAATCGCCAAGGCGTTCGTCGGTTCGCTGACGCTCGGTGCGGGGCAGTTCTGCACCAATCCGGGTCTTTTGATCGCCGTAGAGGGGCCGGATCTCGATCAGTTCGTCGATACGGCAGCCGCTGCATTGAGCGAAGCTGCCGCCGCGACCATGCTCACCCCCGGCATCCACAGTGCCTATAGCCGCTCGGTCGACCGCCTTTCGCAGCATCCGGCTGTCAAGGTCGTTGCGCGCGGTCGCGAGGGCGACACCTACCAGGGTCAGGCGGGATTGTTCGCGACCACGGCGAACGAGTTCACAACCCAGCCCGAACTTCAGGAAGAAGTGTTCGGCGCGGCTGGGCTTGTCGTCAAGTGCCCGGATTTCGAAACGGTCGGTACCGTTCTCGCCAATCTGGAAGGGCAGCTTACCGCGGCGCTCCACATTGACGAGCCGGACTACCCGGCTGCGCGGGAATTGCTGCCCCTGCTCGAGAGCAAGGCTGGCCGCGTTCTGGTCAACGGGTTCGGAACAGGCGTCGAGGTGAGCCACGCAATGGTCCATGGCGGGCCATATCCTTCCACGTCGGACGGGCGTTCCACCTCTGTCGGCAGCCTCGCGATCTATCGTTTCCTGCGTCCGGTGAGCTATCAGGATTTCCCCGAAGCCCTGTTGCCGGAAGCCTTGCAGGAAGGCAACCCGCTCGGCCTGTGGCGGCGCGTCGACGGAACGCTCCGTCAGCCCTGATCGACTTTCCGCACATCGCCGCCGCACGGCCAATGCCCGCGGCGGCAATCTCATGCAAGCATTTCATTCCGGCAGGGCGTTTCCACATGACCGACGAAATCACACTCTCTCTCGATGAAGCCTATCAGCTCAGCGTTGATGTCCTCATCGCCAATGGTTTTTCCGTCGGCCATGCCGAAGCCATCGCCAGAACCGTGAGTGTCTGCCAGCGTGACGAATGTCATTCGCACGGGCTTTACCGCATCCTGTCCTGCATCCGCACACGCAAGCTCGGTCAGGTGGTGCCGGATGCAGAACCGGACGTGGTCGATCATGCACCGGCCATCGTTCGCGCCGACGCCAAGGGCGGGTTTTCGCTTCTTGCGCTCGAAAAGGGCAAGCCGCTGCTCATCGAGAAGGCGCGCAAGCTTGGCATGGCCGCACTTGCAATCAACCATTGCTATCATTTCTCCGCGCTTTGGCCGGAAGTGGAGGCGCTGGCCGAGGAAGGGCTCGTGGCGCTCGCCATGAACCCGAGCCATAGCTGGGTCGCACCGGCGGGTGGGCGCAAGGGCGTTTTTGGCACGAACCCCATCGCCTTCGCATGGCCTCGCCCCAACGGCCATCCATTCGTCTTCGATTTTGCGACAAGTGCTGCGGCACGTGGTGAGATCGAGCTTCACAAACGCGCCGGAAAGCAATTGCCGGAGGGCTGGGCCGTGGATGTGGAAGGCCATCCGACCACCGATCCGCAAGCAGCGCTCGACGGGGCGATGCTGACCTTCGGCGGTCACAAGGGTTCTGCTCTTTCCGCCATGATCGAGCTGATGGCAGGTCCGCTCATCGGCGATCTGACCAGCATGGAATCCTATGCCCATGACGCAGGTGCAGGCGCCATGCCCTATCACGGGGAGCTCATTCTCGCCTTCGATCCCAAGGTATTCCTCGGCGGCGCTCTGGCGGAGAACCATGAACGCGCCGAAGCGCTCTTCGACGCGATTGTCGATCAGGGTGCAAGGCTGCCCTCGCAGCGCCGCTATGAAGCGCGCATGCGCAGCCTCGCAAGCAACAGCGTGACCATCCCGCGCCAGCTTTACACCGACATCAAGGCGCTGATGCCATAAGCAATGGCCCCTTATTGAACCGGGGCTGACAGGACGCCGGCCAGATAAGGCGTTATCCGGAACGCGGCGACGCCAGCCAAAAGCGCAAGCGTGGATCCGATGGCGAAATGGCCGCTGAACGCGCGGGCGCCAATGGTGCCCGCATAGAAGGCTTTCGCGATCGTGTTGGATATGACAGCCACGCCGATGGCGATGGCTCCCACGTCGGGCGTGATCGCATCGAGCATGCCGGCAATCGTTACCGTGACCGCATCGACGTCGGCAAGGCCGGACAGGGCGGAAACGATCAGAAGCCCCTTGCCTCCGAACCACTCCGCAGCCGCACGCGCGACGAAGCCGACCGCAACCAGCAGCAGCGCCATCTTGATGATTGCATCGAGATCGAACGGGTTCTTGGCCTCCTGCTCCGCATGTGCATTCGCCCCCTTGCGCGCCAGAAACCCGGCGTAGCCGCTGATCGCCACGGCAGCCACCGCCAGCGCGGGAGCGATGCGAAATGCGACGGGCGCAGACAGAGCCGCGACGAGGATGGCGGTTCGCAGATAGGAAACGGCACCCGCACCAAGCGCACCTGCCGCAAGCATATGCGGATTGGGTTCGTGACCCGAGCGCTGCGCATTGGTGATGGTCGTGCCCGTCGATGAGATGAGGCCCCCGATGGCGCCAGCAGCCAGTTCGCCCCTTGCCGTCCCCAGCAGCTTGACCGCGACATAGCCGCAGAAGGAAATGGCGGCGAGCAGGATGACGAGCATCCATGTCTGTCTGGGTGATATGCCGCCGAAGGGACCGATCGGCTCGCTTGGCACAATGGGCAGAATGACGAAGGTCATGGCCAAAAGGATGATCGCCGAGCGTAATTCCCGCCATGTCATCTTGCGCATGAAGCCATGCAAAAGCTCGCGGCTGGCAAGGATGGCCACCAGCGCCACGCCGCCCGCCGAAGCCATGGTGTGGTTGCCAAGGATCGCCAGCGCACCCAATCCGAATGTCGCCATCGCGGCGATGACCGATGTGACGCTGTAGGTGTTTTCAGCGACGGATTCGCGATACTGGAACAGCGAAAAGACCGCGGCGAAGCCGAGGAATATCCCGACGACCGCGCTACCGGCTGGCGGAGTGCCTTGTGGAAGGGCCTGTTCGATCAGCCCTGCTATGCCGCCAAGCATGCCGATCAGAGTGAAGGTGCGCAGTCCGGCCGTTCGCGACCCTGGTGCGTCGTCGCGCTCGCGCCAGTGTCGCTCCATTCCGACGACGGCACCTATGGCGATTGCAAGACCAAAGCGCTGGAAGATTTCGAAATTGTCCATTCCTGCTCCCAATCCGGCGGCCAGATTCGCCGCAATTCTCATACATGCCTATTCGCGGTTGTATCGTCACCGGATTGCCTTTCAAAGGGCGATGGAGGGGAAACGCTGAAATGATTGCATCATGCAGCTGCTTCCTCCATCCTGCTTCTATCGTCATTCCCCAGGAGCAGCCAATGCACCCGAAAGGCTCGAAATTGATCGCCGGTCAATCGTTGACGGTCGATCCGGGGACGATGGAAACCACCACGGATGCCGTGCCGCCTTCCGCTGGCAACAAGTCGCCCGCAAACGGCAGCGGCAAGCCGCCTCAGGCCGCCGCATCCACCGAGATCGAGCTGAAACTTCTGGCCGATCCGCAGCGGCTTGGCGATTTGGCACAGTCGCCTGTTGTCGCGCTTTACTCGAAGGGGCGCGGCGCGGTGCATCAACTGGTCGCGACCTATTACGACACGCCCGACCTGGCCCTGAAAAAGGCCGGTTATGCCATGCGTGTTCGCCGTTCGGGACAGCGCTTCATCATGACGCTCAAGACCGATCAACCCCTCGGCTCCGACATGCTTCGGCGCGGCGAATGGGAAACGCCGGTTCCTGGCCCCGAACCGGACCGTCAATGGCTGCTGTCCCGCTTGCCCGAGGAGAAGCGCAAGGCGCTGGAGCCGATGCAGCTGGAGCCAGTTTTCACGACGCAGGTACGCCGCGAAACGCACATGTTGACCCTGCCGTCGGGACAGGTGGAACTGGCGCTCGACCGCGGGCAAATCATTTCGGACAGCCGGTCGGATGAGATCAGCGAGGCGGAACTGGAACTGAAGGAAGGCAATGCGGCGTTGCTTTTTCAGATCGCGCACGAACTCAACGCAACCACGCCGCTGCGCCCCAGCACCGACACGAAGGCGGCGCGCGGCTTCCGGCTGTTCCAGCAATGCGCTCCTGAAACACGAAAGCCGCCAAAACTCTCCCTCGGGCCGAAACTGCCGCTTGACGATGCACTGGCGGAAATCCTGCGCGCCGCTCTTTTACACCTGCTCGACAATCAGGCCGCAGCCGCAGACGGGCGCGATCCTGAAGGCGTTCATCAAGTCCGCGTCGCGCTCCGCCGGTTGCGCGCCGCCCTGAGCCTGATCCGGCATTTTGCGCCATCGGTGACGATTGACGCTTTGCGGGCCGATGCGCAATGGCTTGCCTCCGCCATGGGAGATGCCCGCAACTGGGACGTGTTCCTCACGCAGGCGCTGCCCGAAATCGAAAAAGGATGCCCGTCCGCCGATGGGTTCGGTCCATTGCGCGCTGCCAGCGAGAGCATTCGCAAAAGCGCTTATGAGAAAGCGGTCGCGGCGCTTTCCAACCCCCGGACAGGCCAGTTCGCCATCAATCTCGGCCTGTGGATCGAGCAGCGTGGCTGGCGGGCTGATGTCTCGACCGGGACTCTTGCAGAGCTTGCGGCTCCGGCGGCCGACTTCGGAAGACAGATATTGGAACGCCGCCACGAAAAGGCTCTCAAACGCGGTCGCGGCCTGAGCAAGCTGTCCGTGGACGAGCGCCACAAACTGCGATTGGCGCTCAAGAAGCTGCGATACACGGCGGATTTTTTCCTTCCGCTCATTGGCAAGCGCAAGAACGCTGCGCGCTATGGTCGGCAGCTTGCCGCCTTGCAGGATGTGTTCGGGCAGTACAACGACGCCATGACAACCATCGGTCTGATGGCCGAGCTTAGAAGGCACGGCTTGCCGCAGGAGGCGCAAATGGCCGGCGGTGCGGTCATGGGCTGGGCGGCAAGCACGCTGAGCCACATGGACCCGCAGCTTCAATCCGCCTGGAAGGATTTCACGACGAAGGGACTGCTGGAAGCATAGAGTGCAGCGCTATCCGCGCCTGACGGATTTGCGCCAGACCATCGGCACAGGAATGCGGATGGACGAGGCTTGCGCCAGATCGTCAGGCTGGAGAGAGAGCCAGCCAGCGGCGCGTGCGGCGATTTCATCGACCGGCTGCGCGAAGGTGGTCAGATCATAGGAAGACCAGCCTGCCTGCTCAATATCATCAAAACCGACAACACTGACATCTTCCGGTATCCGCAGCGAAAACTCATGCCGCGCGGCATCCATGAAGCCGCAGGCGATGAGATCGGTGACGCAGAACACGGCATCAGGCCGCTCGGCTCGTGTCAGAAGCCGCCGCGCCAGTTCCTTTCCGCTTTCATAATTGGTTGCGCCGAAGCGCTCCACCACCACATCGAGCCCAAAGGCGCGGGCTGTTTCAACGAAGCCGTTTTCCCGCGCCATGAGGCTTGGCGTACAAGCGGTGGAATTCGCAAGGGCGAGTTTTCGGCACCCGGCTCGCAAAAAGGCGATGACCGCCGTTTTCGCGGCATCGGCATCGTTCAGGTTGATGCTGAACGATCCATCCAGTTCATCGTCGCGATTGATCAGGACGATTCTTTGCCCGTTCTGGAGGCACAACCGGGTGATCGACTTGTCCGGCATTCCAGACAGCACAACCGATGCGTCGGCCCGGTAGCGAATGGTCTGGCGCAGCGCGAGATCGACGCTTCCGTCGCTTCGGTCGGTGTTGATCAGCATGGCGATCTTGCCATTGGCTTGCAGCGATTGCGTGAGTGCCCTGATCAGTTGCCCGCGATAGGGCGTCGCCATATCCGAGGCGACAAGGCAGACGATGCCACTTTCCTTGAGCATCAGGCCGCGCGCAAGCTGGTTGACGTGATAGCCAAGTTCCTCTGCCGCCTGCAAGACGCGCCGCCGCGTTTCGGGAGATACGCTGGCTCCCGCCGTGAAGGTGCGCGAAACTGCGGATCGCGAAACGCCCGCCCTTTCCGCTACCTCACGCGCGCCAATAGAGGTTCTGGTTGTTCCCATGGGTCCAGGTCTGATCTGATGTTGCTATTCCTTGCCTATGTTCTGCACCGTTTTGCACACTCGTGCAATCTGCCTCCAGACACAAAATTGCGATTCATCGTTATTATTTACATCATTAACTTGACACCTCTGCTAATCCCGTAAAATATATTGCACACGCTTGCAATCGCGTGCGGCATGGAGGTGCCGTTTCAACTTGGGGAGAAAAACATGCGCTCGGCATTGATGGCGACTGCGGCATTTGCCGTTGGTCTAAACTACGCACCCGTCGCGGCAAACGCTGCGGAAAACCTCAACCTTATCTGCTCGGCCGATGTCGTGATCTGCGAATTGCTCGAAGGCATGTTCGAGAAGGAAACAGGCATCGATGTAAACATGGTCCGGCTCTCATCGGGCGAAACCTATGCCAAGATTCGCGCGGAAGCGCGCAATCCGAAGACGGACATCTGGTGGGCTGGAACCGGCGATCCGCACGTGCAGGCCGCTGCCGAGGGGCTGACGCTGGAGTACAAGTCCCCTCGCCTTTCCGAACTGCACGACTGGGCCACGAAACAGGCCGAGAGCGCCCAATATCGCACCGTCGGCGTCTATGCGGGCGCCTTGGGCTGGGGCTACAACACGGAATTGCTCGCCAAGAAGGGCGTGAAGGAACCCAAGTGCTGGGCCGATCTGCTCGACCCTGCCTACAAGGGCGAGATCCAGATGGCCAATCCGAACTCGTCAGGCACGGCCTATACGGCTCTCGCCACGCTCGTGCAGATCATGGGTGAGGATCAGGCGTTCGACTATCTGAAGAAGCTCAACGCCAATATCTCGCAATATACCAAGTCGGGCTCCGCGCCGGTCAAGGCGGCGGCGCGTGGCGAAACCATGATCGGCATTGTCTTCATGCACGATGCGGTGGCGCAGACGGCGGAAGGTTTTCCGATCAAGACCGTCGCGCCATGCGAAGGCACCGGCTATGAAATCGGCTCCATGTCGATCATCAAGGGTGCGCGCAACCTCGATAACGCCAAAAAGTGGTATGACTGGGTTCTGTCCGCCGACGTCCAGTCCCACATGAAGGACGCCAAGTCGTTCCAGCTTCCTTCCAACAAGAGTGCGATCGTGCCACCGGAAGCGCCCAGGTTCGAGGACATCAAGCTGATCGACTATGATTTCGTAAAGTTCGGCGATCCTGCCGTTCGCAAGGCGCTTCTCGAGCGCTGGGATCGCGAAATCGGCGCTGCTGCCAACTGATCCGACGTCCTTCATCGTTGCCACGGCCGGAGATTTTCCGGCCGTGAACAGCCGTATCGCCTGCGCCGCCGGGCATGAGCAGGGCCTTGTTGCCCGGCACGCTTACCCTCGCCTGAGCGCTCGAAAAACAGGCCCGAAACACAGGAATGCTTCATGGAACGCCGCGATAGAAGGCTGAACGCCGCCCTTGGCATCGGATTGGTGAGCTTCCTTCTGCTGCCATGGTACCGGGTCGAAGGCGGGTTTTACCGCTTCGAGTGGCTCGACAACTTCCCCGCCGGCTCCGAAGAAGCTCCCGCACTGCTCCAGATCATGAACGAAGGCCGGTGGTGGCTCGGGATCATCGGCATCCTGATTGTCTCCGGCCTTGCCGCACGTTTCATTTCCGATAGTCGGCGCCGCAGCAATCTTCTTGTCCTGTCCGGCGTTATTGGCCTCGCCTTCCTGACCCTCCAGGGTTTCGCGATCGGCTTTACCGGCTGGACGTGGACAATCAGCGAAACGCTCTTCGGGCCGCTGGCCACCGGCCAGCCCTCGATGGGTGCTGGCGCGTGCCTGGCTGGTCTGTCATTTCTTCTCTTCTTTTCCTTCGGCCTTGCCGAAAAGGGCGTGATGAAAGGCGACGCTTTCGTTGTCGCCTCCATCTCGCTTCTGGTCGCGCTGGTCGCCATTTTCGTCTTCTATCCCGTGTTCAGCATGCTCATCGGGTCGGTGCAGAGCTTCGATGGCTCCTTCGATCCGAGCGGCTTCATCCGCAACATCCAGGATCCGTCGATATGGAGCCTCGGCTGCATCAGTGGCGGCGAGCGCTGCGGCGTCGCATGGCGCACGCTGTGGCTTGCCATCATGACCGCGACGGGCTCGACCTTGCTCGGCCTTGCCTTCGCGCTGATCGCGACGCGAACCCGCTTCCCGTTCAAGAGGGGCTTGCGGTTGCTGACCATCCTGCCCATCATCACGCCGCCCTTCGTGATCGGCCTGGCGCTCATCTTGCTGTTCGGTCGTGCGGGCGTCGTGACGCAAGCTGCCGCGGATCTCTTTGGCTTCGAGCCAAGCCGCTGGCTCTATGGCCTCAACGGCATCTGGATCGCGCAGGTTCTGTCCTTCACGCCGATTTCGTTTCTCGTGCTCATCGGCGTCGTGGAAGGCGTCAGCCCATCGATGGAGGAAGCCTCGCAGACCCTGCGGGCGGATCGCTGGCGCACTTTCTGGCGCGTTTCCCTGCCGCTGATGAAACCCGGCCTCGCGAACGCGTTTCTCATCGGTTTCATCGAAAGCATGGCCGATTTCGGCAATCCGCTGGTGCTCGGCGGCAGCCATGGCGTGCTCTCGACAGAAATCTTCTTTGCCGTTGTCGGCTCGCAGAACGACCCGTCCCGCGCAGCCGTTCTCGCCATCATTCTGCTTTGCTTCACGCTGTCCGCCTTCCTCGCCCAACGGGTCTGGCTCTCCGGCAAGAACTTCGCTACCGTCACGGGCAAGGCTGATTCCGGCGCTCACGCCGCCCTGCCGAGGCCACTCGCAATAGGCCTCTATTCCATCGTCATACCGTGGATCATTTTCACGCTTGTCGTCTATTGCATGATCCTGTTCGGCGGCTTCGTCAAAACATGGGGCCTCGACAATTCGTTGACACTCGAACACTACCGCCGCGCCTTCTCGGTCGCGTGGCAGGATGGCGGCATCCTGTGGTCCGGCGTTGCGTGGAACTCCTTCTGGACGACAATGAAGATCGCGCTGATTGCCGCACCGTTGACCGCCGCAGTCGGCCTGTTGACCGCCTATCTGATCGTTCGCCAGAAATTCGTCGGGCGCAACGTCTTCGAGTTCGCCCTGATGATGAGCTTTGCCATCCCCGGAACGGTCATCGGCATCAGCTACATCATGGCATTCAACCTGCCGCCGCTGGAAATGACCGGTACGGCGCTGATCCTCATTGCCTGCTTCGTCTTCCGCAACATGCCGGTTGGCGTACGCGGCGGCGTGGCGGCCATGAGCCAGCTCGACAAGAGCCTTGACGAAGCCTCGCTGACCTTGCGCGCAACGAGCTTGCGCACCGTGCGGAAGGTCATCCTGCCGCTGTTGCGCCCTGCAATCACGGCGGCGCTGGTCTATTCTTTCGTCCGCGCCATCACGTCAATCAGCGCGGTCATCTTCCTTGTCAGCGCCGAGTACAACATGGCCACATCCTATATCGTCGGATTGGTGGAAAATGGCGAATATGGCATCGCCATCGCCTATTCCTCCATGCTGATCGTGGTCATGATCGTCGTTATCAGCGTATTCCAGCTTCTTGTCGGCGAACGCAGGCTCCGCCGCGAAAACCGCATCGCGGCGCCCGCCGCCGCAACGACCACCATTCACGAGGAGAAAACTGCATGACACAGAGTTCCGTTCGAGGTGCTGTCTCCTTCGAGCATGTGCGCAAGACTTTCGGCGCGTTCACCGCCATTCACGACCTGTCCCTGACGATCGAGCCGGGGACGCTGGTGACATTGCTTGGGCCTTCCGGTTGCGGCAAGACCACGACGCTGCGCATGCTCGCGGGCCTTGAGCATCCCACGTCCGGCCGTATCCTGATCGGTGGCAAGGACGTGACCGCCCTGCCCGCCAATGAGCGCGACGTATCGATGGTGTTCCAGTCCTATGCCCTGTTCCCGCATATGTCCGTGCTGGACAATGTCGCCTACGGGCTGGAATCCTCCGGTCTGAAACGCGGGGAGGCACGGGAAAAAGCCGAGCACGGCCTCGATCTGGTGGGGCTTAGCGGCTATGGCTCGCGCCTTCCGGCTGAGCTTTCTGGCGGCCAGCAGCAGCGTGTCGCGGTTGCGCGCGCGCTCGTGCTGGAGCCACAGGTGCTTCTTCTCGATGAGCCGCTTTCCAATCTCGACGCGCGGTTGCGCCGACGGGTTCGCACCGAAATCCGCGAGCTGCAACAGCGGCTTGGTTTCACTGCTGTCTACGTCACACACGATCAGGAGGAAGCGCTCGCCGTTTCAGACCGGATCATCGTGATGAGGGACGGCGTTATCGCGCAGGAGGGCCAGCCGCGCGATCTCTATGAATCGCCCGCCTCCTCCTTTATCGCGGATTTCATGGGCGAAGCCAATGTCGTGCCTTGCGAGGTCATTCGCCTGGAGGGCCACGAGGCCGTCATCCGTATCGGGGCGCTCGATCATCGCGTGCCGGGGCGTGATTCCCGGCCCGGCCCGGCAAAACTGGCGATAAGACCCAATGCCATCACGCTGAAAGCGGCGGAAAATGCTTCCTTTGGCGGCCAGATCAAATCGGCGGCCTATCTTGGCGATCATGTCGAGTATGAGGTGGAGACGGATCTCGGAACGCTTTTCGTCGTCGATCCTGCGGTCGAGCGCAGCATCCCGCCATCCACCAATGTCAGCATCGGTCTTCAGCAGCGCGGCATCGCCATTATCAACAGCTAAACCGAAGCCGCTCATTCGGCTGTCATAATCCGGGATGACAACCCCCCTATAACGCGAGAACCGCGGCCTCGACGCAGGCCCAGCAGAAAGACAAAGAATGACCTCCCCCGCCAAGTCAGACATTTCAACCCGATACGAACTCGCCCGGACTCTTGCCAGGGAAGCGGGGCGCATAGCCCTCGACTTCTTCAACCGGCGCGAGGAACTCGTGGTCGAGATCAAGGGAGACCCGCAGGACGTGGTATCCATTGCCGACCGGCAGGTTGAGGAAATGATCCGGCAGCGGATTGCGGACGCACATCCCGACGATAGCATTCTGGGCGAGGAATACGGGCTGACTGACGGGAGTTCCGGCTTTACATGGGTCATCGACCCGATCGACGGCACCAGCCCCTTTGTCAATGGAATGCCGAGCTGGTGTGTCTCGATCGCTGTCCTGCACGGTGAAACGCCGGTCGTCGGCGTCATCTATGCGCCATGCAACGACGAACTTTTTGCCGCAGCAAGCGGACATGGCGCAAATCTGAACGGCAAGTCGTTGAAGCTCGATGCAGTCCGCACGATCCGCAATGGGGTGACGGGCATCGGCGCCAATCATCATGTAAAGCCCGCGACCGTGGCAAAACTCGTCGAGGATCTTCTCACTGAGGGGGGCAATTTCATCCGCAACGGCTCGGGCGCGCTGATGCTGGCCTATGTGGCGGCTGGCCGCCTGGTCGGCTATTACGAGCCCTATATGCATGCATGGGATTGTCTTGCCGGCTACTGTCTGGTGACGGAAGCGGGTGGCTGGCATCTGCCTTTCCCGGTCGCCAATGGCGGGCTGACCAGAGGTTCCCCGGTGCTGGCGGCAGGTCCGGGCTCGACGGACGATCTGCGCAGGGTCGCGGGCGTGTAAGCCATACTGAAGAAGGAGGAGCGGCCAATGCCGCTCCTGTGTTTTCTACAGTAGTGTGCCTTGCAGGATCACCAGCGCCACGCTGAAATAGATCACAAGGCCGGTCACATCGACAAGCGTGGCGACAAACGGCGCCGAAGCGCTGGCCGGATCGAAACCGAGCCGTTGCAGGATGAAGGGCAGCATGGAGCCGGTCGTCGTGCCAAAAGTAACGATACCCATCAAGGTAGCGCCAACTGTCAGCGCGATCAGCATCCAGTGCTCGCCATAGTCATAGAAGCCGGCCTGTTGCCAGATGGCAATGCGGACCATGCCGACCAGTCCAAGCAGGCTGCCAAGGACCAGACCGGACGGGATTTCCCGCAGCAGCACGCGCCACCAGTCCGACAAATGCAATTCATGAAGTGCAAGGCTGCGGATCACGAGTGACGTTGCCTGCGATCCGGAGTTGCCGCCCGAACTCATGATCAACGGGATGAACAGTGTGAGGACGATCGCCTTTTCAAGCTCGACCTCATAATGCTGCATTGCGCTGGCCGTCAGCATTTCGCCGAGAAAGAGAGCGGCCAGCCAGCCGCCCCTTTTCTGGATCATGCTGAAAAAGCCCATCTGCATATAAGGTTTGCCAAGTGCTTCCATGCCGCCATATTTTTGCGCATCTTCGGTGGTCTCGGCGATCATCGTATCGATAACGTCATCGACCGTGACAATGCCAAGGATATGCTTCGCGTCATCCACCACCGGCAGCGCGAGGAAGTTATGCTTGCGGATCAGTCGCGCAACGTCTTCCTGGTCCATGAGCGGATCAATCGTGACCGGCGCAGTGTCGTGGGCGACCGAAAGGATCGAGGCATCAGGTTCGCCCGTGATCAGGCGGCGCAACGTCACCACCTTCAGCAATGCACGCGTCCCGGGATCAAGGACATAGATTGCATAGACGGTCTCGCGCGAGCGCTCGACCCTGCGCACGTGGGAAAGCGTCTGTGCAACCGTCCAGTCGGCTGGCACGCTGACAAATTCCGTCGTCATGATGCTGCCAGCCGTGTGCGCCGGATAGCGCATCAGCTTCCGGACTGTCGCAAGCGTGGCATGATCGAGCAGCGCGATGAGCGACGCCCGGAAATCGCCGTCGAGTTCGCCAAGCAGGTCCGTCGCCCGGTCATTCGGCAGACTGTTCAGCAGCCGCGCGGCATCATTGCCCGGCATATGGGCGAGTATCCCGGCGGCATCGTGGAGTTCCGGTTGCTTGAGGACACTGACAGCTTTTTCAGACGAAAGAGCCAACAGGATTTCCGCTGCCTCGAACGGGTCCATCCCGTTGAGGCGGTCAACGATTTCAGCAGGGTTCATTCCGTCGAAGACGGAAACGTGGGTCGCGGCCTCAAAGGTCAGCCGGTCGTTTGAACGGATGGTGTTCATCTGGTTCGCCTTTCCGTCGATCTGCCGTCGGCAGCCATGACGGGCGAACCACACGGAGTGATCAGCCCGCGAAAGCGGCGGACGGCCTACAAGATCGACTGTAACTGTCGCTTGACATGGGTTTTGATAACTCCGGTTGAAATGCGCAGGGCATAGCGTGCGCAGATGTTGAGGTGGCCTTTTGGAAAGCCAAAGTCAAGGGCGAACTGCCCTTTCCCGTCAGCGCTGCCGCAAGCCGCTGGGTCGGCAATATCGTGGCATTATGCAGATATTCCTTGCTCCCCCTCTGAACGAAGGGGGTAATTTGCAATGATTGCTTTAAAAGCTGCCGTCGATCCCCCTAGAGTCTGTCAGGTCTACTCTGCACCATAGCCGGCATGTCTGAGGTAGTTTGAGCATTCCTGCGGACTGAAGGCCTTGAGGCGTTCGCCGATACGTCTCCATGTTGTTTCGACGGTTCGCTCTTC
>JBOHIW010000009.1:0-185742 GCA_050726055.1 Phyllobacterium sp.
GAGCGAACCGTCGAAACAACATGGAGACGTATCGGCGAACGCCTCAAGGCCTTCAGTCCGCAGGAATGCTCAAACTACCTCAGACATGCCGGCTATGGTGCAGAGTAGACCTGACAGACTCTAGCTGAAGCTCGTAACGGGCGGCCGGGACAGCACGATGCCGATCGCCCGGAGAACGCTGATGCTTTCCGAAAGGGGCATGATGGGTGAGTGGCGCTCGCCATTCAGAATGGCGTCGGTCACGGCCTTGGCCTCGAACTGCAAGCCGCCGCCATCGAAGGGATAGAGCTCGATCCGACGGCCGGGCACAGGCAGACGGTTCAGTATCTTGCCGATGTAGCCGCTCATGCGGATATCGGGGCCGACCCAGGGCGAACGCATCACTGAAGGGGCAAAGAGCGTCAGTCTCTGGGCCTTCAGGAACGGTGCATCGATCCGCAGCGCGCCCTTGCTTCCCTCGATCAGGAAGTGGTTGTCGCCGTCCTTGTCGAACCCGCAGGAAAGCTGCGCTGTGACACCTGGATAGTGCAGCGTGATCTCGGTGCGCATGTCAACGCCGCTCGGGGCCGCGATCCATCGTCCGGAAACCTGCTCCGGTTGGCCCAGAAGATGCATGGCGAGCGATACGGGATAAACACCAAGATCAAGCGCGGCCCCCCCGCCGAGCGGCCGGTTGAAGAAGCGGCTTTGCGGGTCATAGGGGTGGTAATAGGACAGGTCGGATGTGATTCGCTTGACGGTTCCGATCTCGCCGTTTTCGATTTTCTGCCTTGCGGCCTGAATGGCAGGCAGGAAGCGCGTCCACAGGCCTTCCATCGCGAAGGTCTTGTGCCTGCGCGCCTCACGCTCAATGACCTGCGCTTCCGGTGCCGATAGTGCGATCGGCTTTTCCGTCAGGATTGGCTTGGATGAGCGCAGCGCACGCAAGGTTTGCGGAAGGTGTTGCGAATTTGGCGTCGCAATATAGACGACGTCCAGAGCGGAATCGGAAATGAAGGCTTCGAAATCGCTGTATGCCCGCTCGGCGTCGAATTCCGAGCGGAACTGCTCAGCCTTTTCCACAGATCTCGAATATATAGAGACGATCCGGGCTTCGGGAATGCGTTGCAAATCGGCGGCAAATTGCCGGGCGATCTGGCCAGTGCCGACAATGCCCCAGCGAACGATTCTGCCCGTTGGCTTGTCGAGAGGCGCCTCAAGGGCCTCATGGACCGGATTTCCCTGTTCCTCGCCCGTCATGGAGCATTGTTTCCTTGATTCAATTTCGATCCACAAATGCACCAAACCCTTGTCTTTGCAAGAGCTTTAACCTGCGGCAATCATTCTGCTGTATTTTGCTTCTTAGGTGCTGGACACGGCAAAATTAAATGCTATAACCCACGCGCTTCCAGTGATTTACCAAGCCGCTGGAATGGCTGCAAGCAGCCTCGAAACTGGAATGCCCAGATAGCTCAGTTGGTAGAGCAGCGGATTGAAAATCCGCGTGTCCGTGGTTCGAATCCGCGTCTGGGCACCATTCATCCAATAAGCCTTTTAAAAATATACGAAACTTCGGCACTATCGGGCGTGATACGCTGTTCGATCGCGTGTGAACCTCGCGGAACCTATTGTGCCGTGGGGCGGTCCGCGTGGCCGAGATCGCGTTCGGGCCAGACGATATCCCGCACAAGTTGCTTCAGCACCTTGGCTTCGGGAAAGCCGCCGTCCCGCTTCCGCTCCCATATCAGGTGATCTGCGCCGCTCGATTCCACCAGATGGATTTCGAAGATGCCGCCGGTGGAGGGGATCAGCGCGACTTCACGAATATCGGAGCCGAAGCTCTGAAGCAGTTCCTCCGCCATCCATGCGGCGCGAAGCAGCCAGCTGCACTGGGTGCAATAGGTAATGGTAATGCGCGGTCCGTCGTTCATGCGCCAGACTATACGCACAGGATCGGGAGATCGGGAAGTTGAAAATCAGCGCGACGCCATCTCGCGCGCGATCCGCGAAAAGTCGGCGGGCTTGATGCCGATATCGGCGCAATCCGTGGCGCTCATGCCATTGAGCATGGTCATCGCATCGCGATATCCTTGGGCATAGGGCGTCGGCGAGCGGCCGATGTAGCGGGAAAGAAAACGCATGGGTTCGTTCCATCTCGAACAGGTTTCAATGAAACCAATATAGGAATGAAACGGAATTTTGTGCAGTGCGGCATTTGCATGGGAGCCATGCCGGATCAGCCGGCGATCTGTTCTTCCTGCTCCAGCGTCAGCGGCTTGATGGTGCTGGGGAGTGGTTCAACCGGATGCTCTCTGTTGATCGGTAAACGGGGCATGGGCCTGGCCGACGAAGTGCAAGCGGCGATCCCGAACAGCAGGAAACCGGCAGCGATCAGAAGGGCGGGTCGGGCGAACTGCTTCATGGGGCGGTGACTTGAATGGGAGGGGTGGCAAGTTGGAGAGATGGCTACGCGCGGGACACAATTTCTGCGAACTTGAATGGCGGATTTATGTCCCGGCTGGAGGGGCACGAAAAAAGGGCGGAAAATTCCGCCCCTGTCTGTTTCGGTTCTCGTTGAATGGCGTGCCAGGCGGGCTAGTTGTCGCCCATCTTGAGCGCCTGAATAAAGGCTTCCTGCGGAATTTCGACCTTGCCGAACTGCCGCATCTTCTTCTTGCCTTCCTTCTGCTTTTCCAGAAGCTTGCGCTTGCGCGACACGTCGCCGCCATAGCACTTGGCCGTCACGTCCTTGCGCAGGGCCGAGATGGTTTCGCGCGCGATGATCCGGCCGCCAATGGCTGCCTGGATCGGGATCTTGAACATGTGCTGCGGGATCAGGTCCTTCAGCTTCTCGCAGAGCACGCGGCCGCGCTTTTCGGCAGCGGCACGGTGAACCAGCATGGACAGCGCATCGACCGGCTCGTCATTGACGAGGATCGACATCTTGACCAGATCGCCTTCGCGATAATCCGAAAGATTGTAGTCGAAGGATGCGTAGCCCTTCGAGATCGATTTCAGCCGGTCGTAGAAATCGAACACGACCTCGTTAAGTGGCAGGTCATAGGTGACCATCGCGCGCGAGCCGACATAGGACAGGTCGATCTGGACGCCGCGGCGGTCCTGACACAGCTTGAGAATGCTGCCCAGATATTCGTCGGGGGTCAGGATTGTTGCGCGGATCCACGGTTCCTCGATGGCGGCGATCTTGACGACGTCCGGCATGTCGGCGGGATTATGCAGTTCCTTTGTCGTGCCGTCGGTCATGACCATGCGATAGACGACGCTTGGCGCGGTGGCGATGAGATCGAGGTTGAACTCGCGCTCAAGCCTCTCCTGGATGATTTCCAGATGGAGAAGGCCGAGGAAGCCGCAGCGGAAGCCGAAGCCAAGCGCCGCGGATGTTTCCATCTCGAAGGAGAAACTGGCGTCGTTGAGGCGAAGCTTGCCCATGGCGGCGCGCAGATCCTCGAAATCGGCGGCATCAACAGGGAAGAGGCCGCAGAACACCACCGGCTGCGCCGGCTTGAAGCCCGGCAGCATGTTTTGGGTCGGTCGGCGATCTTCCGTGATCGTATCGCCGACGCGCGTATCCGCGACTTCCTTGATGGAGGCGGTGATGAAGCCGAATTCGCCGGGGCCGATTTCGTCGACATTGAGCATTTTTGGTGTGAAAACGCCGGTGCGCTCGACGGGATATTTTGCGCCGGTGCCCATCATGCGGATGGTCTGGCCCTTTTTCAGAATGCCATCGATGACACGCACGAGAACGATAACGCCGAGATAGGCATCATACCAGCTATCGACCAGCATGGCTTTCAGCGGAGCCTTGGCGTCGCCCTCGCGCGGCGGCGGCAGCTTGTTGACGATGGCTTCCAGCACATCTTCGATGCCAATGCCTGTCTTGGCGGAAATCATCACGGCGTCGGACGCATCGATGCCGATGACTTCCTCGACCTGCTCCTTGATCCGCTCCGGTTCTGCGGCGGGAAGATCGATCTTGTTCAGAACGACGACGATTTCATGATTGTTGTCGATCGCCTGATAGACGTTCGCCAGTGTCTGCGCCTCCACGCCCTGGCTGGCGTCCACGACCAGCAGCGAGCCTTCGCAGGCCGACAGGGAGCGCGACACTTCATAGGCGAAGTCGACGTGACCCGGCGTGTCGATCAGGTTCAACACATAGGCCTCGCCATTCTTGGCGATGTAGTTCAGGCGAACGGTCTGCGCCTTGATGGTGATGCCGCGCTCGCGCTCGATATCCATCGAGTCGAGGATCTGTTCCTTCATCTCGCGCGTTTCGAGGCCGCCGGTCATCTGGATGAGGCGGTCGGCGAGTGTCGACTTTCCATGATCGATATGCGCGACGATGGAGAAATTGCGTATATGGTCGAGAGGTGTGCTCATGTGCTGCGATTTAGCAGTGAAGTGGAAAAACGCAAAGCGGCAAAATGCGCGGAATCGCTGTCCGAGCCGCTGAAGATCGAAAATTCTTGTTATAGAACCCTCTGCCGGGTGTGCACCGGCCCTAGCCGGGTGAGATTTCGCCCTTGCGCCCGGTCCGCAACCGCGCCGATTTCGCTTCTTCGTCCTCGCTCACTGTGGGTGCCCATTGCAGTTGCCTGTAGTCGAAGCCATAGGCAAGCGTCGGCTTGACGATGGCGAAATAGGGCGAGAGATCGAAATCGCGCGGTGTGAAGAGCGAATGATGCCGGATATGCAGGATTTCGTGCCGCGAATAGTGCGATTGGGCCGATGCCTGTCCCGGAACGTGAGTGATCTCGGGAAGAACCGGATAGCCGATTTTCTGATAGGCCTCGGCGATCAGGGTTGAGCAGATGGCGCGGGTCGGATCTCCGCCGCCGAGCGCGATCATTCGCCTGCGCCAGCGCACGGGTACGGGCGGTGTCGGCCAGAAATAGCGCAACAGATCGAAAATATTCTTCATGTCGTAGTCGAGGCCGATCCGGCCGATCAGGAAATCGACCACCGCTTGCCGGTCTTCGGGCGTCAGGCCCACCGCGCGGCAGATTCTCGTGTTGTAAGTGCGGTATTTGGAAAGCGGTACGGCGATGCAGCCGTCGCCAAGGATGACCTCGATCAGGCGCGGCCGTTCGCTTCCGTCCGTGGGTTCGGGCAATTCGTCGCCCACATAAACCGCCGAATGCGACCAGGTGGACTGGGTGAGATATTTGATCGCCGAGGAAATGCGCTGGTTGCCCTCGATCAGAAGGATATCGCCCGGCTGAAGGGTTCGGCGCAAAGTCTCCGGATCGGACGGCGTATAGGGCTCATAGCCGGACGATTCAGTCTGCAAACGCCTTGCGAGCCAATGTCCAATCCGGTCAAGAAAGGTGTTCGCACGTTCCATTGCTTCGTTTTATATCGCTTCTTTCTGTTTGCAAGCCATCAGCCTGCTCATGCGGAAAGTTTCCCTGTCCTGTCGATACGGTTGTTGCTGCGAGTATCAATTCAGTTTATTCGATTTGACTTTAATCAATCGATTGATTAAAGTGTGCTGTAAGAACGTAAATGGAGATGTCGACCGCATGCAAGCGCTCCTTCCATCCGCTCAGGCAACCCGAGGCGCCCTGATCCAGGCGGGGCTGGAACTGTTCGGGGAGAATGGCTTTGCGGCAACATCGACCCGCGATGTCGCGCATCGCGCGCAAGCCAATATCGGCAGCATTGCCTATCATTTCGGCGGAAAGGCAGGTCTGCATCAGGCGTGCGCCCAGTTTTGCATCGATACGCTTTCGACGCTGGTTGGCCCCGCCTGGGAGGAAATGCCGAACGAGGCGCTGGCGCGGCTATCGCCCGACGAAGCAACGCAGCGCCTGACCGGCCTGATCGACATATTCGCGTCCTTCCTCGTCCTCAGCCCTGCGGCGGAATCGATTGCCCGTTTCATGCTGCGCGAAATCACACAGCCATCGGACACGCTCGATGTGATCTATGGAAATCTTGTCGAACCGACCCACAAGCGGCTTTGCATTCTCTGGGCGCGCGCCACGGGGGCGGAGGCCGAGGCGGTGCAGACGAAGCTCTCTGTTTTCGCGATGATCGGCCAGATCCTCTATTTCCGGCTTGGCCGCGACATCGTGCGCCGACGGATGGAATGGACCGTTATCGGCAAGGAGGAAGCGGCGGCGATTGCCGTGGTCCTCAAGGCCAATGTATTGGCGGCGATCGCGCGGGACAGGGGAGGCGCGTCATGATGGGTTTCGTCTGCGCTCTCCCGATCATCGCGTCGCTTTTCAGCGCATGCGTTCAGGAAAATGCGAAAGCCGTCGGCTATGTCGAGGGCGAATTCGCTCTTCTCGCGCCGATTGCGACGGCAAAGATCGAGACAACCAGCGTCAGGCGCGGGGATCGGGTCGCAGTTGGCGATGCGTTGGTGACGCTTGAGCGAACGGACGCGGAGTATGCTGTCAACGAAGCCCGCGCGGCGCTTGCACAGGCGGAAGCTCATCTGGCGGACCTGAAGCTCGGAAAGCGACCGCAGGAGCTCGCCGTGCTGGAAGCGGCGGTCAATCATGCGCAGGCGCAGGTGGAGGAAGCGAAGCGGGTGTTCGACCGCCAGACCGACCTCCTGCGACGGCGGATTTCCGCGCAGGCGGATTTCGATCAGGCGCAGACCAATCTTTATCTGGCGCAAGCGAGCCTGCAACAGCAGCAAGCCAATCTGGCTGTGGCGCGATTGCCCGCCCGCGCCGACGCCATCGTTGCGGCGGATGCTGCCGTGACACAGGCCCGCGCGGCGCTCAAGCAGGCGGAATGGCAACTTTCGCAGCGCGTTCTCATCGCGCCCGCGGCAGGCCGGATCACGGATATTATACGCAATCCGGGCGAGTTGGCCGGTCCGACGGCGGCGGTGCTTTCCATGCTGCCGGACAATGCGGTGAAGCTGAGATTCTATGTGCCGGAGGCGGCGCTTTCCGGGTTGAAGATCGGCGGGACGGTGGGCGTCGGCTGCGACGGCTGCCCGCAAGGCTTGCGCGCCACGATCAGCTATATCTCGCCCAATCCCGAATTCACGCCCCCCGTCATCTATTCGCGGGAGAACCGGCAGAAGCTGGTCTATCTGGTTGAGGCGCGTCCCGAGGCGGATACCGCCGCGCTCAATCCCGGCCAGATCGTCGATGTCAGTCTTGCGACCGGTTCGCCATGAACGCCGAACAGCCCTTGGCAAATGCAATCGAGGTTCTGGGGCTGACCAAGCGTTTCGGCACAAAAACCGTGGTCGACAATGTAACGATGACTGTGCGGACCGGCGAGATCGTCGGCTTTCTGGGGCCGAACGGTTCCGGCAAAACCACAACCATCCGCATGGTTTGCGGATTGCTGACGCCGGACGAAGGCGAGGGGCAGGTGCTCGGATACGACCTGCGGACCGACAGTCTCAAGATAAAGCGCGAGGTCGGCTACATGACCCAGCGCTTTTCCTTCTATGAAGATCTCAGCATTGAGGAAAACCTTCAGTTCGTTGCGCGTCTTTATGAGCTGAAACCGCCGCGGGAGCATGTGGACCAGGCGCTTGAAGAGCTTGGCCTTTCGTCGCGCCGCAAGCAGCTTGCAGGCACATTGTCCGGTGGCTGGAAACAACGGCTGGCGCTCGCCGCCTGCATCATGCACAAGCCGAAACTCCTGCTGCTGGATGAGCCGACGGCGGGCGTGGACCCCAAAGCGCGGCGCGAGTTCTGGGATGAAATTCACCTGCTCGCATCGGATGGGCTGACAGTTCTCGTCTCCACCCACTACATGGACGAGGCGGAGCGTTGCCACCGCATCAACTACATTTCCTATGGCAAGCTCCTGACCAGCGGAACGGTCGACGAGGTGGTCGCGGAATCAGGGCTTTACACCTTTATCGTCGAGGGTCCGGGACTGGAGAAAGTTGCCCAGCGCCTGACCGGGCAGCCGGGCGTCGATCAGGTGGCGCCGTTTGGCACGACGCTGCATGTTGTCGGCTCGGATCGCGATGCTCTGGAGCAGGCGCTTGGCGCCATCAAGCGGGAGAAAGGCATCAGGGTTTCGCCGGGGGAAACCAGCCTGGAGGATGTTTTCATCCAGCTTATGGGTTCATCCAGGGATAACATGGCATGAGCGGCGTCTTCTCATTCACACGACTTGCAGCGCTCCTGACGAAGGAGTTCATCCAGATGCGCCGCGACCGGATCACCTTCGCGATGATGCTGGGCGTGCCGTTGATGCAACTCGTGCTCTTCGGCTATGCGATCAACAATGACCCCAAATCGCTGCCTGCGGCGCTGGTTTCCGTCGGACAGGACCAGTATAGCCGCGCCATGGTCGCGGCATTGGAAACGACTGGATACTACCGTTTCAATCATCTCGTGACGACGGCTGAGGAAGCCGAGGCGCTGATCGCGCGCGGCGATGTGTCATTCGTGGTGACGATCCCTTCCGATTTCGGAACGCGCGTCGCGCGCGGCGACAAACCGCAAATTCTGATCGAAGCCGACGCCACCGATCCTGCTGCTTCGAGTGGAGCGATCTCGACGCTTGGCGTCGTCGCGTCGCAGGCGCTGCTGCGCGAGCAGGGCCTTGAGGCGGTGTCGGCGCAGCAGGCGGCCAATGCGCTCGATGTGGTTGTGCATCGCCGCTACAACCCCGAAGGCGTTTCGCAATACAATATCGTGCCGGGCTTGCTCGGCGTCATCCTGCAGATGACCATGGTGATGATGACATCCATGGCGCTGACCCGCGAAACCGAGCGCGGAACGATGGAAAACCTGCTTGCCATGCCTGCAAGCCCGGCGGAAATCATGCTTGGCAAGGTTCTGCCGTTTCTGGTGGTGGGCGCGGTGCAGGTGGTCGTGGTGCTCGTCGCGGCGAAGCTGCTTTTCTCCGTCCCCTTCGTCGGCAGCCTGACGCTGCTGCTGCTCGCCATTCTCGCCTTCGTTCTGTCGCTGGTGCTGCTGGGCTATACGATTTCGACAGCGGCGCGAACGCAGATGCAGGCGATGCAACTTACCTTCTTTTTCTTCCTGCCGTCGCTCATGCTGTCCGGCTTCATGTTCCCGTATCGTGGGATGCCGGACTGGGCGCAGGCGTTGGGCGAGATCTTCCCACTCACCCATTTTCTGCGCATCACCCGTGCAGTCATGCTGAAAGGTGCGGAGTTTCCGGCCATCGCCACGGAAGTCTATGCGCTGATCGGTTTCATCGTGGCTTTCGCCGTGCTCGCCCTGCTGCGCTTCCGCAGGACGCTGGATTAGGCCCTAATGCTCGTTTTGGCCGATCAGTTTTGCATAGCTCGCGATGTCGACGTTCCCGCCGGACAGAACGATGGCGATGGTTTTGTCCTTGATGTCGAGTTCGCCGGTATGAACCGCGCCAAAAGCCACGCATCCGCCGGGCTCGACCACCAGCTTGAGACAGGTGGCCGCGTCGCGCATGGCCTGCGCGGTTGTCCTGTCGGGCACTGCGATCGCGCCGGCCAGATTGCGCCGGTTGATCGGGAAGGTCAGTTCGCCGGGCTTCGGCGTCAGGATCGCATCGCAGATGGAATTGTAGCCCGGCTCGTTGGACAGGGGCTCGCCAGCATCGAGCGAGCGGCGCAGATCGTCGAAATGCTCGGGTTCCGCTCCCCAGATCGCCGTGTCGGGAGACAATGTCTTGGCGGCCAGCGAAATGCCGCTGATCAATCCGCCGCCGCCAGCGGGCGTGATGACGATATCCAGCTTTGCGCCGAGCGCCGTTGCCTGATCGACCAGTTCAAGGCCGATGGTTCCCTGACCCGCGATGATCTTCGGGTCGTCGTAAGGCGGAACCGGCACCATGCCGCGCTCGTCGATGTATTCTTGCGCGATGGTTGCGCGGTCCTCGCCGAAGCGGTCGTAAAGAACCACTTCCGCGCCATAGGCTTTGGTGTTCTCGATTTTGATCTGCGGTGCGTCGGACGGCATGATGATGATGGCCGGTATGCCGAAAACCTGCGCCGAAGCGGCAACGCCCTGCGCATGGTTGCCTGATGAGAACGCCACCACGCCGCGCTTGCGCTCTTCCGGCGTCAGGGAGCTGATCTTGTTATAGGCGCCGCGAAACTTGAAGGAGCCGGTGCGCTGGAGGCATTCGGGCTTGAAGAGCAGGCGCGCGCCGAGCTTTTCGTTCAACAGTTGCGATTCAATGAGCGGTGTCTCGACGATCTTGCCGCTGAGCCTTGCCGCCGCCTGATGCACATCGTCGATAGTCGGCGGGTGAAACATATGCATGGTCATGATGGCTCCCGGAATGGACAGCAGGCGAGGGCGGCTGTTTCAGAGATGCAATCTATCACCCGCCGAATGGAAAATGCCAGATGTGTTGTTGTATTGCGGGCTTGACCGTGACGCTCTCAATCATTAGTTTAGAATTATTCTAAACAAGGATTTTTGAATGTTGAGTCGTTTTTTCAACGGTGGGCGAAGGCCGTTCGATTCCCTTTCGGAACAGGAAATTCTGGCGCTTGCGATCTCTTCGGAAGAGGACGATGCCCGCATCTACCTTGCTTATGCGGATGGCCTGCGCGAGGACTACCCGCAATCGGCCAAGGTCTTCGAGGACATGGCGCTGGAAGAGCATGGCCATCGCGACCAGTTGATCGCCCTGCATCGCCAGCGGTTTGGCGAGACGATCCCGCTTATCAGGCGCGAGCATGTCCAGGGCTACTACGACCGCAAGCCAGACTGGCTGGTGCGCCCGCTCGGCATTGAAAAGGTGCGCGCGATGGCGGAACAGATGGAGGAGCAGGCTTACCGCTTCTATCTGCAAGCAGTCGCGAGAGCGGCGGACGCCTCAACGCGCAAGCTGCTCGGCGATCTGGCGATTGCGGAGCAGGGACACGAGAATCTGGCGCGTAAACTGGGTCTCAAGCATACGCCAGATGACGTGAAGGAGGAGGAGGGCCATGCCGAAAAGCGGCAGTTCATCCTCACCTATGTCCAGCCCGGTCTTGCGGGACTGATGGACGGATCGATTTCGACGCTTGCGCCGATTTTTGCGGCCGCCTTTGCCACGCAGGATACATGGCAGACATTTCTTGTCGGCCTTTCCGCATCTGTGGGCGCCGGTATTTCCATGGGTTTCACGGAGGCTGCCCATGACGACGGAAAACTGTCGGGGCGCGGCTCGCCGCTCAAGCGCGGCCTGTCATCGGGCATCATGACGGCTGTCGGCGGCCTCGGCCACGCCTTGCCCTATCTCATTCCGAATTTCTGGACAGCGACCTCGCTTGCGATTGCCGTTGTCTTTGTCGAACTCTGGGCCATCACCTATATCCAGAACCGCTATATGGAAACGCCGTTTCTCCGGGCGACCTTTCAGGTGGTGCTGGGCGGTGCGCTGGTTTTCGCAGCCGGCGTTCTGATCGGGAATGCCTGATGGCTATGCCGTTAGAGCATCAGGAGTATTCGCTTTTTCATCGTCATTCCTGACTGCTCAAGGCAAACGACGCGCCGACATTTTCGGTTCCGGAATGGATGGCCGGTTCGCGCCCGGCCATGACGACGGAGAGGGAGCCGCGGAACGATCTGTGTGGTTGGGGATTTCGCTGTTGGAGCGAGGCATGATCGCACTAGCGAAGCATGATCGAAGAACGCAGCCTCCCAGTTTAGTCACTCCCGGCCTTGAGCCGGGAATCCATTCCTGAACAGCCGATTTCCGCCCAGATGTTCGCTTTCCTTCATGTTTTTCAACGTGTTGGAAAGAGGCGAAAAAATATTAACCAAATGTTCACGATCTTCGTTCAACAGGCGTTCATCTTTCCCTGATATTTATAGTGTCAGGATCGCTGGCGACAGACGCCACTCCTTCTCTTCTGGATGCGAAAAATGATGAGCCTGTTTTTGCGATTGCGCGATTGCATGCGCGCGGTGCGTGAGTTTGTGGTGCCAAGCTATCATCCGGAACGCCATTATATGCGCGGTCCGGGGCCTGCCTGCGCACGCCGCAACATCTCATTCGCCGCCCGGATCAATTTGCGCAAGTTGAACCTTCACTGATCGCCGGGACGGCAAGCCCGTACGATGATGGGGTCTGCCTGTTGCGCGCCGATTTCAAGACACCGGCCTTCGGCACAAAGTGTCCAGCCGCCGCCTGTTGCCCCAGAAGATGCAAGGACAAGTTCCTTGCGCGGGGTGATGGAAGGCGATGATACCCACCAGCCATTTTCGAGCTTTGCATCCGGTGCCGGTTCCATGCCTGCACCGGATCCCTTGATGCGGGACTGAACGAGTTCCAGCCCCGCAGGAGTCATTCGCCAGTCCTCTTCCCAGCGCGTCTTTTCGATTGAATGCGTCCAGCCGAGCGTAAAGGCAGTGACGGCGAGCGCCACCACCTTTCCGCTGGCCAGAATGCACAGGCTCATGCCCTTGTCGTCTCGGTGCGCGCGCTGCGCCAGTGATAGATGAACCAGAGAGCCGCGAGTGCGAAGCCGAATTCATCCGTCCACGGCAATGCCAGAACAAGGCTTGCCCCGGCGACAAAGGCGAGGGCACGCTCCCAGAGGGCCATGGGCCTGACCAGGAAGCCGACAACGGCGGCCCCCCAGAGCGCGATACCGAGACAGGCCTTCACGAAAATATAGATGACTTCGCCCGGATAGCCGATGATGGCGCTCATCGGGCCTGCGTCCTGTAGCATCAGGGCGGGCGTATAGACGGCCATGAACGGCACGACGAAACCCGCAACCGCGAGTTTGGAGGCTTGAACGGCAATTTTCAGCCCCGATGTTTTGGCCATGGGTGCGGCGGCGAAGGCCGCGAGCGCCACCGGTGGCGTGAGGTCCGCCATGATGCCGAAATAGAACACGAACATATGGCTGACGATCAGCGGCACGCCGAGTTCCAGCAAGGCCGGACCAGCCAGCGATGAGGTGATGATGTAGTTCGGGATCGTCGGAATGCCCATGCCCAAGACGAGGCAGGTCAGCATGGTGAGCACCAGCGAAAGGAAGAGGTTGTTTTCCCCGATGCGAATGATCGCGCCGATAAAGGTTGAGGCAATGCCGGTCAGCGTCAGGGTGCCGATGACGATGCCGACAATGGCGCAGGCGATACCGACCGGAAGGGCGTTTTTGGCGCCTTCTGCAAGTGAGTCGCGGCAGATTAGCAATGTCTCACGACCGCCCTTGAAGGCGAGGCATGCCAGAACCAGCGCTCCGATGACGAGCGCCAGCAGATTGACGCCATATTTCATGAAAGCGGCAGCCGCCAGCCCGAGCGCGACCCAGAAGACGACGCGGAACGCGAAGGGACCGATCAGCGCTGCGAGCGGTGTGCCGAGGATCAATACGATTGTCAGCGCCAGTCCCATCGTTCCGGCGAAGATCGGTGTGTAGCCCGCGAACAGCAGATAGACGAGCGCTGCAAGCGGAAGTATCAGCGGCCAATGCTGTTTCACGGCGTCCCACGGATTGGGCAGGTCGGCCTTGTTCATGCCTTTCAGTCCGAATTTGCCGGATTCCAGATACACCATCCAGAAACAGGCTCCGAAATAAAGAATGGCCGGAATGATCGCGGCTTTGACCACTGCCGCATAGGGCACGTTCAGCGTTTCCGCCATGATGAACGCGACAGCGCCCATGACCGGCGGCATGATCTGGCCGCCCATGGAGGATGTGGCCTCGACGCCGCCCGCAAATGCCGGGCGGAAGCCGAAACGCTTCATCAGCGGAATGGTGAACTGGCCGCTCGCCACGACATTGGCGACGCCTGAACCGGAAATCGTGCCCATCAGGGCTGAGGAGAGGATGCAGACCTGCGCCGGTCCGCCGCGCGCGCCGCCAACCAGCCCCAGCGCGAAATCGTTGAAAAGCGCGATCATTCCCGCGCGTTCGAGGAATGCGGCAAAGACCACGAAAATGAAGATATAGGCCGCGGAAACATAGATCGGCGTTCCGTAGATGCCTTCGGTGCCGAAGCCGAAATGCTCGATGATGAGCGCGAAATCATAGCCGCGATGAATGAAGGGCGCTGGCAGGTATTGCCCGAAGAAGCAATAGGCAAGGAAGATCCCCGCGATGATGGCGAGCGGCAGGCCCATGAGACGCCGCGCGCATTCAAACACCAGTGCGATCAGCACAGCGCCGACAGTCAGGTCGAGCGGCGTCAGGAAGCCGCTGCGATGGATCAGGGGTACGTAGAAAACCCAGTTATAGATGCCGGTGAGAAACCCCAGAATGCCAAGCGTCCAGAACCAGACCTTTCCGACAGGCGTCTTCGCCACAAGATTGGCAAGCAGTGCGAAGCCCAGCAGCAGCAGAAAGCCCACATGCATCGCGCGAACGACCTGGCTCGGCAGTGTCCCATAAGCGGCGGTGTAGAGCTGGAAGCCGGAGAACGCCACCGCGATCCAGAAGGCGATCCGCCCCGTCAGGCCCTCGCCAAAGCCAGCGGGCAGGCCCTCTATCGGTTCTTCAACCTCCGGCGAAAGAATTGTCTCGGCGGTTCCGGGGGCGGGATTGGTCATGGTGTTCCTCCAACA
Organism: Phyllobacterium sp.; assembly: GCA_050726055.1. GTDB lineage: Bacteria > Pseudomonadota > Alphaproteobacteria > Rhizobiales > Rhizobiaceae > Phyllobacterium. The sequence continues at coordinate 14,461 of JBOHIW010000009.1, forward strand.
CATAAAACGTCACCCGGCCAGACAGGCCGGATGACGGGATCAATTTCATTGCAACAATGGGCAGGCCCTATTTAAGCAGGCCTTTTTCCTTGTAATAGCGCTCGGCGCCCGGATGCAGCGGCACCGGCATGCCGTCGAGGGCCTTGGCGGGATCGATAGCCTTTGCCGCGGCATGCGCAGCGGAAAGAGCCTCGAGATTCTCGAAGAGGAGCTTTGTCATCTGGTAGGCGGTTTCGTCTGACACGCCTTCATGCGTGATGAGGAAATTGCCAACCGCCGCCGTCTGCACGTCTTCCGTCTGGCCGTCATAGGTGTTGGCGGGGATCGTAACCGGCAGATAGGGCGCGCCGATCTTCTCCACGAATTCCGACGGCACGGCGGCGACATTGATCTTCAGCGAGGTCGCGAGGTCGCGGATCGAGGCAACGCCAAGACCAGCCGATTGCAGTGTCGCGTCAAGCTGGCGGTTCTTGATGAGTTCCACCGATTCGGCGAAAGGCAGATACTCGACCTTGCCGAGATCCTCGTAGGTCATGCCGGCGGCCTCGAAAATCGCGCGGGCGTTCAACTCCGTACCAGAAGCCGGTGCGCCAACGGAAAGGCTCTTGCCCTTGAGATCGGCCAGCGTCTTGATGCCGGATTCCTGTGAGGCGACGATCTGGATATAGTTCGGATAGATGGCGGCAATGCCGCGCAGCTTGTCGAGCTTGCCGGGGAAGCCTGCTTCCGTGTTGCCTTCCCACGCCATCTTGACCGAATCGCCCAGCGAGAAGCCGATTTCGCCGCGCCCCGCCTGCAACAGGTTGAGATTTTCAACCGAGGCCTTCGTTGCCTGAACCTGCGTCCGGCTACCGTCGATCCCCTTGCCGTAAATATCTGACAGCGCGACGCCGAGCGGATAGTAGACGCCCGATGTGCCGCCGGTCAGCACATTGATGAATTCCTGCGCCTTTGCCGATACCGAAGCGAAGCTGAGCGACAGGGCGACCGATCCGGCTGCCAGAATCGCTGACTTGATATGTTTCATATGTTCCCTCCCAAGAATGATGCCCAAAAAGCGCCGCCCTCCCGGTGGCGCGAATGACCGGCATTCTTAGGCACGAACGCGCAAATGCCAACCTTTAATTCCTAGGACTAAAGTTGGAGGGCTTTCCGGCAATGAAAAAGCCGGGTCGCATGAAGCGCCCGGCTTTTTGATGGGAAGAAAGCCGATGTCAGTTTTCAATGCCTTCGAAGAGCGGCGTTGAGAGATAGCGCTCTGCAAAGGACGGAATAATCACGACGATATTCTTGCCTTCGTTTTCGGGGCGCCGGCCAATTTCGATGGCAGCCGTGAGCGCCGCGCCCGACGAGATGCCGACGGGCACACCTTCGAGCTTTGCGACAGCGCGCGCGTTGGCAAAGGAATCCTCGTTGGAAACCAGAATGATCTCGTCATAGACGGAGATATCGAGAATGCTTGGCGCAAAGCCAGCACCAATGCCCTGAATCTTGTGAGGACCGGGATTGCCGCCTGACAGGACCGGCGAATCCTTCGGCTCCACCGCCACGATGTGCACATCCGGCTTGCGCTGCTTCAGCACCTGCCCGACGCCGGTGATCGTACCGCCGGTGCCAATGCCCGCGACGAAAATATCGACCGCGCCATCGGTGTCGTTCCAGATTTCCTCGGCCGTGGTCCGGCGGTGAATTTCCGGATTGGCAGGATTGTCGAACTGGCCGGGAATGACGGCGTTTGGCGTTTCCGCGACGATCTCGTTGGCCCTTGCGATCGCGCCCTTCATGCCTTTCGCCCCTTCGGTCAGAACCAGTTCCGCGCCGAGGAAACGCAGCAGCTTGCGCCGTTCGACCGACATGGTTTCCGGCATGGTCAGGATCAGGCGATAGCCCTTGGCGGCAGCGGCTAAGGCCAGTGCGATGCCGGTGTTGCCCGATGTCGGCTCAACCAGCGTCGTTTCGCCGGGCTTGGCCTTGCCAGCGGTCTCCAGCGCTTCGATGAGGGCGACGCCAATGCGGTCTTTTACGCTTGCAGCCGGATTGAAAAATTCCAGCTTCGCCAGAATATTGGCTTTGACGCCGTTGGCCTTGGCAAACTTGTCGAGACGCACAAGCGGCGTGTCGCCAATCGTATCGATAATGGAATTGTAAATGCGCCCGCGGCCTGGCTTTGCTTCTGATTCGGTCACTGCGAAAACTCCTTCAATTGACGCGGATCATAGGAGGGCACTGCTACAAAAGACAGCCGAAGACCTTTCCTGATATGCAGGAAATTAGAAAATAATTCTACAATTTATCAATACTGGAATAATTTTTCTAACGTCAGTTGCCGCGTCCGGCGATGGCCAGAGCTGCGCCCGCCATAAAGGCTGCGGCAGTTCGGTTCAGCAATTTCAAGGCTTTAGGAGACTGAAGAAACCAGCGGGCCTTGGCAGCGAGCGCCAGATAAGGCACCAGCACGACCAGCAGAACGATGACAGTCAGCAGAACCAGAATGCTGTAGTCGGCAAGCGTGATGCTGTGCAGGTCAACCAGCGTGGGTGTCAGCGCCATATAGAAGATCATGGTCTTGGGGTTTCCGAGCGTAACCGTAAGCCCGGCCAGAAGACTGGAAAAAGCGCCGCTGCTGCCTTTTTTCGCCTCGATTTTCTCCGCCGTGATGCCCGACTGCCAGAACGACCATGCAAGCCAGCCGAGATAGGCGACGCCTGCCCACTTGATGATGAGGAAGATCGTGCCGAATGTCTGCGCAACGAATGCAAGACCGAGGACAACAGCCGTCAGATAGGTGAGGTCGCCGATAACCAGCCCCAGCGCCATGAAAAGCGAGGAGCGAAAGCCGGAACCCAGCGCCCGCGCGACGAGTGCTGTCACGCCCGGACCGGGAATGGCAGCGGCAACCGCAAGCGCGCCCGAATATGCGATGAAACCGGCAAGTGTCATGATGTCACCTCGATGAGAGATGGCTCTATACCATGGTTGCGATGCGGCGGAAACAGATCTTACCGAATCAGAAATCCGCCATGCAGCGGATCGTCCGGCTCGACGATGAATTCTGCCTTGCCCGCATAAAAGGCGCGGCCCGACACTCTCGCCGTGATGGCCTTGTGGGGGCCGGTCGTCGTGACGGACGCGACAGAACCCTCAAAACGGGAGCCGACAATGCTTTCGAAAACGCGGGTCTGGCCGAGCGCGATCTGCCCCTTGGCATGCATGGCTGCCAGACGCGCCGTGACACCGGAACCGGTGGGCGAGCGGTCCACCTGCGCATCGGCAAAAACGCAGATATTGCGCGTCGGCTGTTCGCAGAAGGCGTCGTCGCCATCGGTGAGGATCGTGCCGTAGAGAAAGGCGAGATCGTCATGGTCGGGGTGGGAAAGCAGAAATTCCGCCTTGAGCTTCTCCGTAAGGGCGGTCGCCGCATCGACGAAGCGCCGGGCGCTGTCCAGCCCGAATTCCAGCCCGAACTGATGGCAGTCGGCCAACGCGTAGAATGCGCCGCCATAGGCCATGTCGAAGCGAATGTCGCCATGGCCGGGCAGATCGATGGTTTGGTCTTTCGCGAACAGGAACGCCGGAACGCTTTCAAAGGAAACAGCGCCTGCCTTGCCATCGCGAACCTCGACGGACGCGACGACGAGGCCGCAGGGCGCCTCGATTTTCACCGTGGTTACCGGCTCGCTGGCCTGAACCAGCCCGTAATCGACAGCGTAACGGCCAAGCGCGATGATCGCGTGGCCGCACATGGTCGAATAGCCCTCATTGTGCATGAAAAGCACCGCGAGATCGGCATCCGGCAGGTCCGGTTCGACCAGCAATGCGCCATACATATCGAAATGGCCACGCGGCTCGAACATCAGGATCTTGCGCAAGTGATCGAGATTGTCGCGCACATGGGCGCGCTTTTGCAGGATCGTGCCATCGGGCAGCGCGGGGTAGCCGCCGGTGATGATCCGCAGCGGCTCCCCGCCCGTATGCATGTCGATGACAGACAAGGGGGCGGGGAGCGCTGCGTTCATCAGGAGATGCCGATCAGGGACGGCAGGGCGCGCATATCGTCGAAGAGAATGCCACCCGCTTCTTCGAGGCCCTCGCGGTCGGCATGGGCGTCGCCGCAATAGGAATAGACTGTCATGCCCGCTGCAACGCCGGCTATCGTGCCGTTGATGCTGTCCTCTATGACAATGCTGCGTGATGGATCGAAACCCATTTCCTTCGCGGCATGCAGGAAAAGATCGGGAAATGGCTTGCCGCGCGGCACCATGGAGGCGCTGAACAGCACATCGCCGAAATATTTGATGAGGCCGGTCGAGCCCAGGGTCAGATGCATTTTCTCGACACGACCGGAGGAGGCGACGCAATAAGGCAGTTTGGCGTCGCTGATTGCGGTGATAGCCTGCTCTACATGCGGAATGGCCTCGACGCCGCTGCCGAAAATCGTCGGCACATCCCTATACCAGCGCTCGGCGAAATCATCGCCGAGGTCGATGCCGATTTCCCGCATCTGCTCGGCGATCAGCGCCATCGGCTTGCCGGACAGGCTGCGCAATGATTCCTCAAGCGTGATCGGATGGCCTGCCTCGTTCAACAGCTTGACGAGATGGCGGTTCCCCATGATTTCCGTATCGACCAGAACGCCGTCGCAGTCGAATATCACCAGATCGGGCTTTACGGTCACTATTTCACTCCGGTCGAGCCGAAACCGCCGTCGCCGCGCGTTGTTTCCGAAATCTTGGCCCGTTCTTCGACAATGGCCCGTGAAACCGGCGCAACGACGGCCTGTGCGATGCGCATGCCACGCTCGATGCGGAAATCATCGTCGCTGAGATTGATCAGCAGTACCTTCACTTCGCCGCGATAGTCGGAGTCGACCGTGCCGGGCGTGTTGAGACAGGTGATGCCATGCTTGAAGGCGAGGCCCGAGCGTGGCCGGATCTGCACTTCGTAGCCTTCCGGCACCTCGAAAATGAGGCCGGTCGGCACCAGCGCGCGACGGCCGGGAAGCAGCACGATCTGGCGATCTTCCGCAACGGCGGCGCGCAGGTCGAGGCCGGACGAACCGGCAGTTTCATAGGACGGCAAATCCAGCCCATGGGAGTGGTCAAGGCGGATAATGCCGAGGCTCGGAGAGGAGACAGCGTGTGATGACATGGGAAGACCATTCCACCACCTTCGTCAAATGGTCAACAGGTCAAAATGACTTTCGCCAAAATGATCCACCTGATTTGCTCCTATCGCACCTCCATCGGCACGATTGTCGTTTCCTTGATCTCTTCCATGACGAAGGATGCCGAAACGTCGGCGAGAGGCACTTTCGCGATCAATTGCTGGTAAAGCCGGTCATAGGCCTTCACGTCGGAAATGCGCGCGCGCAGCACATAGTCGAGATCGCCCGTCATCCGGTAGGCGCCAACGATTTCCGGCAACGCGCCAATCGCGTCCCGAAAGCTTCTCAGCCATTCCGGATCGTGGCGGCTGGTCCGCACGAGAATGAATACGGAAAGCCCCAGTCCCGCCTTTTCCGCGTCAACAATCGCGACACGGTCTTTGATGACGCCCTCGTCGTCCAGCCGCTTGACACGCCGCCAGCAGGCGTTGCGGGAGAGGTGCACGCGCTCGGACAGCGAATCGACCGAAAGGGTGCCGTCACGTTGCAGCTCGGAGAGGATTCTGCGATCCATTTCATCAAGAAGAATGTACATGTGGGATGATTGTCCCAATAAAGAAGATATTTCAAGGATACTTTGAGACAAAACAACCTTCAGGCTGCGCTATCATGACTGAATAACCATTTGAGGGGTATCGGAACATGAGCGCGCGCATTCTTCGCATTTTCACGGATCATCCGCAGTCGGTTGACGAGACCTATTTCGAGCATATGGCTTTCGCGGCCAAATTCTCGACAAAGCTGTTCGCAGCCGGTTTCGCGGCGCTGATCCATGCAATTTTGCCATTTCTTTTTGAGAAGACCGCCAGCACAATCGTTCGCGAACTCTATGAGCGGACCCATAATCGGGGGAAATAGCACGCGGGGGAGCCGGAATGTGCCGTTGGGCTGCATATCTTGGACCGGAAGTCTATCTTGAGGATGTGATTTCCTCGCCCTGTCATTCCCTCATCGCGCAAAGCCACGACGCGCAGGAAGCAAAGACCAGAACCAATGGCGACGGCTTCGGCGTCGCCTGGTACGGGCACCATCCTGAGCCCGGCCTTTACCGCGATATTCTTCCCGCCTGGTCGGACCAGAACTTGCGAAGTCTCTCCCGCCAGATCCGCTCGTCGCTGTTTCTGGCGCATGTGCGGGCGTCAACCGGCGGCGCGACGAACCGCGCAAACTGCCACCCCTTCGCTTCGGGGCGCTGGAGCTTCATGCATAATGGCCAGATCGGCAGTTTCGAGCGGCTGCGCAGGCCGTTGGAAACACGGTTGAGCGACCGCCTTTACGCGGAGAAACATGGCACGACGGACTCCGAACTGTTCTTCCTGCTGATGCTTCAGGAGGGGCTGGAGAATGACGTGACCGGCGCGCTCGAACGGGCTGTCGGCATCGTCATTGAGGAAGCGGAGCGGGCCGACGTTCTTCCCTTCTTGCGCCTGACGGGAGCGCTTTCCGACGGGCATCGGCTTTTTGCCGTCCGTTATGCGACGGACGCCCATGCGCCCTCGCTCTATACGGCGACGCTCTCGCCCGGTTCCGGCATTTGCGTGGTGTCCGAGCCTCTCGACGGGGAGGCGCGGAACTGGATGGCTGTTCCGGCAAACAGCATCGTCGCCATTGAAAAGACGGGTGAAGAGGCGGGCCGTATTGCGATTTCTCCCTTCCTTTCCCATATAAGCGAGCAGCGCAGCTTCGCCACGGCCTGATTCCGACCCGTTATCGGGTACAATTTGTAGGTCGACGCAGCGCCTTCGTACTGCTAAAAGCGCGCAATCCAGGACAATCAGCCAGAGCTTTTCAATGACCGTTTCCGATCATCCCGTTAACACGCGCCGCACGTTTGCGATCATTGCGCACCCTGACGCCGGCAAGACCACGCTGACCGAAAAGCTGCTGCTGTTCGGCGGAGCGATCCAGCTCGCCGGTGAAGTCAAGGCGAAGAAAGATCGCATCCAGACCCGTTCAGACTGGATGAATATCGAGCGCGATCGCGGTATTTCCGTTGTGACATCGGTCATGACGTTCGAATACAAGGATTGTATTTTCAATCTTCTGGATACGCCGGGCCACGAAGATTTCGCGGATGACACCTACCGCACGCTCACAGCCGTCGATAGCGCCGTCATGGTGATCGACGCTGCCAAGGGTATCGAGGCGCGTACGCTGAAACTCTTCGAAGTCTGCCGCATGCGGGACATTCCGATCGTCACCTTCATCAACAAGATGGACCGCGAAAGCCGCGACCCTTACGAAATTCTCGATGAAATCGAGCAGAAGCTCGCGCTCGATACGGCGCCCATCAATTGGCCGATCGGCAAGGGCAAGAGTTTTTCCGGCACCTATAATTTGCAGGGCAATACGGTGCGCCAGAAGGACAATGAAGAGTTCCCGGCCGCCGTTTCCGGTCCTGACGCGCCCGGCGCCGCCGGGTTGTTGCCGGAAAACGAGCGACAGGCATGGATCGACGAGGTTGAGCTTGCCCGCGAGGCGTGTCGGCCGTTCGATCTCCAGTCGTTCCGCGAGGGCCATTTGACGCCGGTTTATTTCGGCTCGGCGCTGCGCAATTATGGCGTGCGCGACCTGATCGACGCCTTCTGCGATTTCGGCCCAAGCCCGCGTGCCCAGAATGCCGACACGCGCAAGGTCGAGGCAAGAGAAGAGAAGATGACCGGCTTCGTCTTCAAGATCCAGGCGAACATGGACCCGAACCACCGCGACCGCATCGCATTCGTGCGCGTTTGTTCGGGCAAGCTTTCGCGCGGCATGAAGGCAAAGCTGGTGCGCACCGGCAAGCCGATGAGCCTGTCCGCGCCGCAGTTCTTTTTCGCCCGTTCGCGCCAGATCGCCGACGAGGCTTTCGCGGGTGACGTCGTGGGCATCCCCAACCATGGCACGCTGCGCATCGGCGACACGCTGACCGAGGGTGAGGATCTGCTGTTCCGCGGCGTTCCGAACTTCGCGCCGGAAATTCTGCGCCGTGTTCGTCTCGACGATGCGATGAAGGCGAAGAAGCTCAAGGAAGCGTTGCAGCAGATGGCGGAAGAGGGCGTCGTGCAGCTCTTCCTGCCGGATGACGGTTCGCCCGCCATTGTCGGCGTCGTCGGCGCGCTCCAGATCGATGTTCTGACCGAGCGTCTCAAGATCGAATACAGCCTGCCCGTCGGCTTCGAGCCAGCGCGGTTCACGGTTTCACGCTGGATCTCGGCGGATGATCCGGCGGAATTGCAGCGCTTCATCAATGCGCACCGCGCCGATATCGCCCACGATCTCGACAATGATCCGGTTTTTCTTGCGCAGAACGTATTTTCGCTCAACTATGAGGCGGAACGCTGGAAAGCTATTCGCTTTGCGGCTGTGAAAGATTATCAGGTGCGCGACAAGGCCGCATGATGGCGTGAATTGGAATAATGTCCTCTGTTTAATTGTATTTGAGGAATTATAATCTCATTCACCTGTGATTTCACGGGGAATTGCCTCGCAACCTCAGCCATATGCGCTATGATCGGCGCATATTTTTTAAAGATTGAGGGAGATGAGCCATGGGCCTTCGCATTAATGATACCGCGCCGGATTTTACCGCTGAGACGACGCAGGGAGAAATCCGTTTTCACGATTGGATCGGCGACGGCTATGCCGTTCTGTTCAGCCATCCGAAGGACTTTACGCCGGTTTGCACGACCGAGCTTGGCTACATGGCCGGCTTGGCCGATGAGTTTGAAAAGCGCGATGCCAAGATCATCGGCATTTCTGTCGATCCGGTGGAAAGCCACAGGAAATGGAAAGCCGACATCAAAACGGCAACCGGCCATGAGGTCGACTATCCGCTGATCGGCGACAAGGAGCTGAAGGTCGCCAAGCTTTACGACATGCTGCCAGCGGCAGCAGGCGACTCCTGTGAAGGCCGCACGCCGGCGGACAATGCCACGGTGCGCTCGGTTTTCGTCATCGGTCCCGACAAGAAGGTGAAGCTTACGCTCACCTATCCGATGACGACAGGGCGCAATTTCGATGAAATCCTGCGCGCCATCGACAGCATCCAGTTGACGGCAAAGCATCAGGTGGCGACGCCCGCACAGTGGAAGCAGGGCGATGATGTGATCGTGACGGCTGCGGTTTCCGATGAGGATGCGGAAAAGCGTTTTGGCGGTTTCGAGCGCGTTCTGCCCTATCTGCGCACGACAAAGCAGCCGAAGGACTAAGCGCTTTCCGGCATTTGAAATCAGGCGGGTGAGCCGAGTGGCCGCCCGCCTTTTTTTGTGTCTGCAAAAATATTAAACCGAATGGTTGATTAATGTGCGGAAGAGTGTATATTAAACCACATGGTTGAGCATCATTCACATTATCTCGATTCCGTGTTCCATGCGTTGTCCGATCCGACACGGCGCGCCATGCTGCATCATCTTTCGGACGGCGAGCAGACTGTCAGCGAACTGGCAACACCGTTTAACATGTCGCTGGCCGGGGCTTCCAAGCATATCAGGGTGCTGGAAGGGGCGGGGCTGGTTCGGCGGACAGTTCTTGGCCGCACCCATATGTGCCGTCTGGATGCATCGAGACTGGCTGAAGCGCAGTCGTGGCTGCGTTATTACGAGCGGTTCTGGACCTGTCGTCTGGACGATCTGGATGCGCTGCTGAAAGCGGAGGACGCTGCGGCAGCAAAGAAACGCGAGGCCGCAAAGGACTTGCCCGATGGACAATGAACAGGGTTTGAGCGTGACGGTGCGGCGGCGGTTTGATGCCTCGGCTGAGCGGGTTTTCGACGCATGGCTGGATGCGGACATGGCGCGAAAATGGCTTTTCGCCACGGACCAGGGGCAGATTACCCGCGCCGAAATCGAGCCGCGTGTGGGCGGGAAATTTGTGATCGTTGACCGTCGCGATGGCGAGGATGTTGAACATGTCGGCGAATATCGCGTGATCGACCGCCCGCACCGGCTTGTTTTTCTGTTTGGAATTCCGGCGTTCGACCCGGAGCCCGACGAAATTACCATTTCCATCAGCAGGCTCGATACTGGCTGCGAGCTGACGCTGATCCATGTGATGAAGGCCAGGTACGAAGAGTACAGAGACAGGACAGCCGAAGGCTGGACAAAAATGCTCGGCGCACTGTCCGTAACCCTTGAAGGGAGAAGTTGAAATGACTGAAGCGCTTTATCACGAGGAACCGGGTCGCATGATAGCACCGCGCACTGTCAGGCTTGAGCGGCTTTTGCCCGGTTCGATTGAACGGGCATGGTCCTATCTGACCGATAGCGAGAAGCGCGGCCAGTGGCTGGCATCAGGGCCGATGGACCTGCGCAAGGGCGGGAAGGTCGAGCTGACCTTCCGCAATTCCGAACTGTCCGATGAGGCGGCACCGGAACGCTATGCAATCTACGAAGGACGTTGCAACCATGGCGAGATTACGGAGATCGATCCGCCCCATCGCATCAGCATGACGTGGCCGCATGGCTCCGACCACTCGGAAGTCACCTTTGAACTGACACGCAAAGGCAACGACACTTTGCTGGTCGTGACTCATAAGAACCTGCCGGATCGCGGCGAAATGGTGGGTGTCGCCAGCGGCTGGGATGCGCATCTGGGTGTGCTGATCGACCGGCTGAATGGCCGGGAGCCGAAGGGTTTCTGGACCAATATCTTGAAGCGCCAAAAGCAGTATCAGGAAATCTTTCCGGCCGAGTAAGGCGCAATCGGCACTAAATCTTGGAGAAGAAGGCCATGAGTGTAAAGTTCAAGGGCGGTCGCAACATTGCGATGAAGGTTCCCGCCCACCAATATGATGCAACCGTCGCCTTCTACAGGGACGTGATCGGACTGGAGCCGCTTGAAAACCATCTGCCGAATGTCGGCTTCGCATTTGGTGCGAACCAGCTCTGGATCGACAGCACGCCGGGGATCAGCCAGGCGGAACTCTGGCTTGAACTCGAGGCAGATGACGCGCCGAAAGCCGCCCATCATCTGCAACAGGCGGCAATTGTGCGTTGCGATGAGATTGAGCCTTTGCCGGAAGGGAACGAGATGTTCTGGATTTCGAGCCCTGCCTCGATCATCCATCTGGTCGCCGGGAATGGCGCGTCATGGTGAACGGCTCAGCCTTCCGTTGCGGCTGTCGCGGAGTTTCCGGATAGTCGCTGCTGAAGGATGGCGATCTGCGACGGCGCGAACACCTCGACGCCATTGGCTCGAAGAAGAGAGGCGGTGACGCCCGCACCAGCGTGCTTCCCGCCCGAAAAATTGCCGTCATAGATGAATCCGCTGCCGCATGACGGGCTGCCGTTGATAAGCAGCGCATAGCGGCAATCATTGGCCAGGGCGAGCGACAGGGTTGTCCGGGCCCCCGAAAGGAACATCTCCGTTACATCCGTGCCGGCCATGTCGACAACATGCGCCGTGCCGGAAAGAACGTCATCTCCGGAATTTCCATTGGCGATTTCCGCGGGTGGGCGCGGCGTGTTGAAACCGCCCGCCATTTCGGGGCAGATGACGACGAGGCGGCCTTCCGCCTTCCATCGCTCCAGCGCCGGGTGAATCAGGGTCTTGGCCGACCCGTTGTATCGGACCGGCTGCCCCATGAGGCAGGCGCTGATGAGTATCTTCTCCATGAACCCACTCTTAACATGGAAATGCGGCGGCTCAATCGTTCCCGGCGATCAGTTGACGCTCCAGCAGGATGACGGGCGACGCCTTGTAGGTCGTTTGCGCAAATTGCCGATAGCCGCATCTCTCCGCGAGACGCAGCGAGGGCGCGTTGTCCGGTGATATGATGCAGGTCGCCCGTAGAAAATCGAGATTGGATTTGCCCCATTCGAGCGCTGCCGTGATGGCTTCCATCGCGAGGCCCTTGCCCTGATAACAGGGCAAAAGTGCCCAGCCCATTTCGGCGGACCCGTCCAGCGGCGGTTCGATTTCTCGCCGGGCATTGAGAAAACCGGCTTCGCCGATAAGCGCGCCCGATGCCTTGTCCTCGATGGCCCAAAAGCCAAAGCCGAGCATATGCCAATGGCCTGCGCGATTGAGCAGGCGTCCCCAGCTTTCCTCTTCGGTGGACGGTTTTCCCGTGATGAAGCGAACGATCTCAGGATCGCTCCAGATCGCGTGATAGGCGTTGAAATCGTCGATCCGGTGCGCCCGAAGGACAAGACGTTCCGTCTCCAATACGGGAATGGCAGCCATGTCAGACCTCAATGGTTTCGAGCGCTTTGGCGATTTTCAGCGCCAACCGCATCGCGACATCTTCTTTCGTCATGTCAGGCCATTCCTCGATACCGGAACGGGACACGATCCGCACCGAATTGCGATCCCCGCCCATGATGCCTGTCTCGTGCGATACGTCATTGGCGACGATCCAGTCAGCGCCCTTCCTGTCGAGTTTCTTGCGCGCGTTTTCCAGCACGTTCTGGGTTTCGGCGGCAAACCCGACAACGAGCCTCGGGCGCTTCGGGCTGTGGCCTACGCCCGCGAGAATATCCGGGTTTTCCGTCATCTGAAGTGTCGGCGCGTTTTGGCCGGGTTGTTTCTTGATCTTTTCGCCAGCCTCATTGGCTGTGCGCCAGTCGGCAACAGCGGCCACCATCACGGCTGCATCGGCAGGCAGCAATTGCTCGACCGCATCGCGCATTTCGCGCGCGGATTCGACATGGATGACGGATACGCCCTGCGGATCAGGAATAGTGACGGGGCCGGAAACCAGCCTCACGTCGGCTCCCAGTCTGGCAAGCGCTGCGGCTATCGCATGGCCCTGCTTGCCCGAGGAGCGGTTGGCGATATAGCGCACGGGGTCGATCGGCTCATGCGTGGGGCCGGAGGTCATGACGATCGTTTTGCCCGTCAAAGGCTTGGGTGAGCGATCGAGCAGCATCTCGATGGTGGTGACGATCTCCATCGGCTCCGCCATGCGGCCAGCGCCTGCTTCGCCGCTTTCGGCCATTTCGCCCTTGTTCGGGCCGATGAAGTGGATGCCGTCCTTTTCAAGGGTGGCCTTGTTGCGCCGCGTTGCCGGATGATCCCACATGAAAGGGTTCATGGCGGGCGCGATCAGGACGGGCTTGTTCGTCGCCAGCAGCACCGTGGAGGCAAGATCATTCGCAAGGCCATTGGCCATCCTGGCCATCAGATCGGCGGTTGCAGGCGCAACGACCAGAAGATCGGCCTCGCGCGACAGCCGGATATGCCCGACATCCTGCTCGTCCTCGCGGGAGAAAAGTTCGGTGAACACCTTGTCGGCGGCCAGTGCGCCGACGCTGAGCGGCGTGATGAATTCCTCCGCGCCCTTGGTCATGACGGGGCGCACATGCGCGCCGCGCTCGCGCAGACGGCGGATCAGGTCCAGGCATTTATAGGCGGCGATGCCGCCGCCAATGATGAGGAGAATCCGGCGGCCCGATAGCGTGGCGCCTGTTCGGACCTCTGTTGTGCTGGCCAATATGGGTTTGGGCGAGATCGCTCCCCCGGCATCGGCAAGAAGAATCCGCGCTTCCTCCTCCATCGAGCGTCCATGCCGCGCCGCGCGAAGCCGCAGGCTTTCCTTGACGGCTTCATCGAGATTGCGGATCGTAATGCTCGCCATGTGATTTCACTCCCTCGGAAAGATTGCATAATGTGCAATCAATGAAATCATGCTAACGGATTTTTATCAAAAAAGAAGCTCGAAAGTTGCGATGATCGCGCAGAGTGCAATCACGGTGAGCGCAAATCTGCCAGACCGGGCGTGTTTCGCCTCGGCCTTGCCGATGGCATCGGCGGTTTCCTGATCGAAGCGGAAACCATTGGCTGCCATGTGGTCAAGCGCTTCGGAAATCCGCTCGGTGCGCTTGATGAGTTCCGGCGCCTGCCGCGTGAAATGCACCAGCGCGTGCAGGCTTTCGCGGGCGTCGATCAGCATGCCTTGAGGCCCGAGATTCTGCTTGATCCAGTTGCCAACGACAGGCTCGGCGGATTTCCACATGTTGAAATGCGGATCGAGCGTGCGTGACACGCCTTCAACGACAACCATGGTCTTTTGCAGCAGCAGCAGTTCGGGGCGTGTCTGCATGTCGAAAAGCTCGGTCACTTCGAAAAGCAGCGTCAGAAGCTTCGCCATGGAGATGGTTTCGGCGGATTGCCCGTGGATCGGCTCGCCGATGGCGCGGATGGCCTGGGCGAAACTGGCGACATCATGATGATGCGGCACATAACCGGCCTCGAAATGCACTTCCGCGACGCGGCGATAGTCGCGCGTGATGAAGCCATAGAGAATTTCGGCGAGGAAGCGGCGCTCCTTCTTGCCGAGCCGTCCGGTAATACCGAAATCGACGGCGACGATATCGCCGGCCGGATCGACGAAGAGATTGCCGGGGTGCATGTCGGCATGGAAAAAGCCGTCGCGCAGCGTGTGGCGCAGGAAGGACTGGATCAGAACCTGCGCCAGTGCCTGAAGGTCATAGCCTGCTTCGCGCAATCCCTCGACATCGGACATCTTGATGCCGTCGATCCATTCGAGCGTCAGCACGTCGCGCCCGGTGCGCTCCCAATCGACCGCGGGAACGCGGAAGCCCGGATCGTCCTTCACGTTTTCGGCGATTTCCGAAAGTGCCGCTGCTTCAAGCCGCAGGTCCATTTCGATGCGGGTGGTCTGCGCCAGCGTTTCGGCGACTTCGACAGGCTTCAGGCGGCGGCTGGCGGGAAGATGGCGCTCCTGCAACTCGGCCAGCAGGAAGAAGCTTTCCAGATCGTTCGCAAAACGCTGGCGAACGCCGGGACGGATGACCTTGACGGCAAGCTTCCTGCCAACGCCGTTTTCCTCGACTTCCGCCGGATGCACCTGCGCGATGGAGGCGGCGGCAATTGGCGGATCGAAACGCGCAAACACGTCGGTAACCGACCGGCCGAGCGAACCCTCGACAGCCCTGTACGCCGCTTCCTGCGGGAAAAAGTCGAGCTGATCCTGCAACAGCGAAAGGTCGCGCGCCACGTCGCGCCCGACCACATCGGGCCGCGTGGCGAGAAACTGGCCAAGCTTCACATAGGATGGGCCGAGACGGTTGATCGCCCTCGACATGCGCTCGGAGCGTACGCTTTCCATCGAACGGCGGCGGGCGAACAGGCCCGCGACCTTGTGGCCGAAGGCGGGAAGGCCGGATAGACCGTCGGCGGGCAGGGCGGTGATGACGCCTTCGCGCGTCATGACCCAGCCTGCATAGATCAGGCGAAAAGTGGCGGCAAGCTTAGTCATGAATGATCCGCTGCCTCACAATTTCCAGCCGGAATGCAGCGCGGCGATACCGCCGGTGAAGTTGCGCCATGTCACGCGCTCGAATCCCGCTTCGCGGATCATGGCGGCGAAATTTTCCTGATTGGGGAATTTGCGGATGGATTCCACCAGATATTTGTAGGATTCACCGTCGCCGGTCACGGCCTGCCCGATCTTCGGGATAGCGTTGAAGGACCATGCGTCATACACCTTGTCGAGTATCGGCATATCGACATCGGAGAACTCAAGGACGAGCAGCCGTCCGCCGGGCTTCAGCACGCGATATGCCTCGGCAAGCGCCTTGTCGATCCGCGGCACGTTGCGAATGCCGAAGGCGATCGTATAGGCGTTGAAGCGGTTGTCGTCGAAGGGCAGTTCCTCGGCATTGGCCTCGACGAAATCCATCAGCGGGGCAAGGCCGTTCTTTTCCGCTCGCTCCCGCCCGACGCCGAGCATGGAACCATTGATATCGAGGATCGTGGCGCGCGCCTTGCGGTCCGACGCTTCGAGAATGCGGAACGCCACGTCGCCGGTGCCGCCAGCCACGTCCAGCACTTCCCAGCCTTCGCGCTTGGGCGGTGCGAGCCATGCGATCATCGCGTTTTTCCACACACGGTGCAGGCCGCCGGACATCAGATCGTTCATGACATCGTAGCGCTTTGCGACCTTGTGAAAAACGTCGTTCACGAGAGGTTGCTTGTCGCCCTGGCGAACATCCTGAAAACCGAAGGATGTTTCCATGCCGCCGCGCGCGCTGGTGCGTTCCTGATTCATGTCCGTTCCTATCATTAATTCCGCCGAACCATAGCCGAATGTGCTTCATAGCGCTATGTCAGAAACGCGGTGAAGTGCCGCGCTGCTCATAAAAAGGGATGCGGATTCATGGTTTTGAAAGCGGAGTTGCATTGCCATATCGAAGGGGCGGCCTCGCCCGCGCTGATACGGAAAAAAGCGGCTCTTTACGGCGTCGACACTGTGGAATTCATTCGGGACGATCTTTTCATATGGCAGGATTTCACCGGCTTTCTGGCGGCCTATGATTTTGTGGCGAGCCTGTTTCGAACCGCAGAAGACTATGCGGATCTGGCGGAGGACTATCTTCTTTCGCTGGCTCGCGAGCAGACGGTCTATTCCGAATTCTTCATCTCGACCGACCATGCGGCCGAGGCGGGGCTCGATCCCCGGGCCTATATCGAAGGACTGGCGGAAGGCATCCGGCGGGCGAAAATGGCGACGGGCATCGAATGCCGGATGATTGCGACGGGGCTGCGCCATATGGGTCCGGAGGCGGTCGGTCGCGCCGCACGCTATATCGCTGATAATCCGCATCCGCTGGTGACGGGCTTCGGCATGGCGGGCGATGAGCGCATGTATCGCGCTGCGGATTTCACGAAAGCATTCGACATTGCGCGCCGGGCCGGACTGGGGATCACCGTTCATGCGGGCGAAATGGCGGGATGGGCAAGCGTGCGCGATGCGCTTGACGCGCTTTCGCCCTCGCGCATCGGCCACGGCGTGCGGGCGATTGAAAATCCCGATCTGGTCAAGCGCCTTGCCGACGAGGGAATCGTGCTCGAATGCTGTCCGGGTTCGAATATCGCGCTGAATGTGTTCGGCCGTTTCGAGGATCATCCGTTTTCCGCGTTGCACGCGGCGGGCGTTTCTGTCACGCTGAATTCGGACGACCCGCCCCATTTCCGGACCGATATTGCGCGCGAGTATGACGTCGCCCGCACGGTTTTCGGGCTGGGTGAAACCGCGCTCTATGCCGTCACGCGAACGGCGATCATGGCAGCCTTTGTCGAAACGGACGTGAAACAGCGTCTTCTGGCCGAACTGGATGCGGCGGAACGGACAAGCCTTGCGACAAAACTGTGAGTGCGGGCAATAGCGGTCTATCGTTGGGCCCCTGTCTGCCGCTATTGTTGCCGCCAATTCCATGAACCATTCAAAGGAAAATCCCATGAGCGTGACCGTCGTTGACCATCCGCTTGTCCAGCACAAGCTCACCATCATGCGCGACAAGGAAACTTCGACCGCCACATTCCGCCGGTTGCTCAAGGAAATTTCGCTGCTGCTCTGCTATGAGGTGACGCGCGATCTCGACCTGACCACCAAGACCATCGAAACGCCGCTCCAGACGATGGAAGCGCCGATCCTCGAAGGCAAGAAGCTGGTCTTCGCCTCGATTTTGCGCGCCGGCAACGGCCTGCTTGAAGGGATGCTCGATCTGGTTCCGGCGGCGCGCGTGGCGCATATCGGCCTGTACCGCGACCATGAAACGCTCCAGCCGGTCGAATATTATTTCAAGGCCCCGGAAGATATCGTCAACCGCCTGATCATCGTCGTCGACCCGATGCTGGCCACTGCCAATTCGGCCGTTGCCGCCATCCAGAAGCTCAAGGATCGCGGCGCGACGAATATCCGCTTTCTCTGCCTTCTCGCCGCGCCCGAGGGCATCGAGCACTTCACAAAAGCTCATCCCGATGTGCCCGTATTCACCGCCGCTATCGACACCCACCTGAACGAGAAGGGCTATATCGTGCCCGGTCTTGGCGATGCTGGCGACCGCATGTACGGCACGAAATAGCGCCACAGTGGCTCGCGGGGTCAGGCTGTGATGCGCCGCAGGATGGCCTTGTTCGCGGCGGGCTTCGCCGGCGCGAACCTGTAGGCCGCAATGATCGCGGCGATCGCTCGGTCCGCTTCCGCTTGTGTCCGGGCATGGACGAGCGCCAGTGGTTCGCCGCGCTGGATCTGGGCGCCGATGGGTTGCAGGGCGGTTATTCCGACGGAATGGTCGATCGTGTCCCCGGCCTTTGTCCGCCCGCCGCCAAGCGCCACGACGGCAAGGCCGATCGCTCGCGTTTCGATACCGGCCACGAATCCCTCTTCGGGCGAGGGTGCTTCCCGCGTGATCGGTGCGGACGGGAGATAGCGGACGGGGCGCTCGACAAAATCATGCGGCCCGCCGAGAATATGCACCATCCGCCCGAAAGTCTGCGCGGCGCGGCCATCGTCCAGCGCGGCGCGCGCCCGTTGCAGGCCTTGCTTCGGCGTTTCCGCGATGCCCGCCGAGACCAGCATTTCGGCGGCAAGCGCCAGTGTTACGTCCAGCAGCCGCGGATCGCGCCGGTCGCCGGTCAGGAAATCGACGGCGCTGCGCACTTCCACGGCGTTGCCAGCGGCGAGCGCCAGCGGTTCGTTCATGTCGGTGATCAGAGCGGTTGTCTTGAGTCCAGCGCCGTTGGCGACGGCGACAAGGCTTTCCGCCAGCTTCACCGCGTCGCGGCTCTTCGCCATGAACGCGCCATTGCCGGATTTGACATCAAGAACCAGCGCCTGCAATCCGGCGGCGAGCTTCTTCGACAGGATGGACGCGGTGATGAGTGGAATGGATTCGACCGTGCCCGTCACGTCGCGGATCGAATAAAAGCGCTTGTCGGCGGGGGCTAGATTGGCCGTCTGGCCGATGATGGCGCAGCCTGCCTCGCGCACCGTCTTGCGGAAGAGCGCATTGTCGGGCTGGCTCACATAACCGGGGATCGCGTCCATCTTGTCGAGGGTGCCGCCCGTGTGTCCAAGCCCGCGACCGGAGATCATCGGCACATAGGCGCCACAGGCCGCGACAATGGGTGCCAGCATCAGCGAAACATTGTCGCCGACGCCGCCCGTCGAGTGCTTGTCAACAACGGGGTCATCGAAATCCGACCAGTCCAGCACGTCGCCGGAATCGCGCATGGCAAGCGTCAGCGAGACGGCCTCGCCGCGACCCATGCCGTTGAAGAAAACGGCCATGGCGAGCGCGGAGATCTGCCCCTCGGTCACGCTGCCATTGGCGATCCCCTCGACAAAAAATGCGATTTCTTCAGGCGTCAGCGCCTTTCCGTCGCGTTTGTTGCGGATGATCTCTTGCGGCAGCATGGCTAGTAGGCCGAGCCTCCCTCATGCGCCGTGCCTTCGAGGGCGGCGAGCACGTCGTCCAGAAGGCCGGATGCGCCAAAGCGGAATGTTTCCGCCTTCGCCCAGCCTTCCCCCATGATTTCATCGGCCAGCGCAAGGTAATGCCGCGCATCCTCGACGCTGCGAATGCCGCCCGCCGGTTTGAAACCCGCTTTGCGGCCCGAATCCCTGATCGCCGTCAGCATGATGCGCGCCGCTTCGAGCGTCGCGTTCACCTTGACCTTGCCGGTCGAGGTCTTGATGAAATCCGCGCCCTCGGAAAGTGCGAGTTCCGATGCGCGCCGGATCAGCGCCTCGTCCCTGATTTCACCGGTTTCCAGAATGACCTTGAGAATCGCGTTGCTGCCGCAAGTCTCCTGGACCGCGCGGACCATGGCGCGCGAGAGGGCGTCGCCATGAGCAATGAAATCCCGATAGGGCAGGACCAGATCGATCTCGTCCGCGCCATCGGCAATGGCTTGCCGCGTCTCGGCGAGAACGGCCTCGATGCCGGTGCCGCCGCCGGGAAAATTGACGACGGTTGCGATCTTCACGCCGGTTCCGTCGAGCAGCGGGCGGGCGGTTTTGATAAAGCGCGGCCAGATGCAGATTGCCGCCGTATTGCCATGGGGCGTTTGCGCTTTCGCGCAAAGAGCCGTAACCGCCCCGTTGCTGGAATCGTCGTTGAGGTCTGTCAGATCGATCAGGCGGAGCGCGCGTTTTGCGACTGCTTTCCGTTCGGCTTCGGTCATGGCAATTCTCCAATCATCTGCCGAAGAATACGTTGAAGGGCAGTGCCGCCGAGGGGCGCCATATCCTTGGTTTCCTCATGGGACAGTTCAGCGCCAGTGATCCCCGCGCCGAAATTGGTGATGACCGAGCAGGCCAGAACCTTGAGGCCGAGAAACCGCGCAAGGATGACTTCCGGCACGGTGGACATGCCGACGGCATCCGCCCCCAGCACCCGCGCCATGCGAATTTCTGCCGGGGTTTCGAAGGATGGGCCGGAAAACCACATGTAAACGCCGCGATGCGGGGTTTCGCCTGTCTCAAAGGCGGCAAGCATGAAGGCCGCTTTCAGTTCCATGTCATAGGCGGAAGTCATGCCGACGAAGCGCCCTTCCGATTTATCGCCGATCAGCGGATTGAGGCCGGAATAGTTGATATGATCATCGATCAGCATGACGCTGCCGGGATGAAACTCCTCGCGGACGGAGCCCGCGGCATTGGTCAGGATCAGCGTATCGATGCCAAGCCCCGCCAGCGCTTCCAGAACGGGGCGCATTTCGGCGGCGTTGCCATGCTCGTAATAGTGGACGCGCCCCGAAAGAACCAGAACCGGCTTGCCCGCCAGATAACCGGCGACCACTTCGCCCGCATGGCCGGTGACGCCGCTTGCGGGAAAGCCCGGAAGATCGGAATAGGGGATGCGGATCGGGTTTTCGATGGCATCGACCAGCGCGCCAAGGCCGGAGCCCAGCACCATGGCGATGCGCGGGGCAAGCCCGCTCAACCGTTCGATCAGCACATCGATGGCAGGTGTCATCATGAGGTCGATCCCAGCACTTCGGCTTCAAAACCATAGGGGAAGATATCGCCGAGCTTCAGCGTTTCGACGATGCCGTTATTGTCGCAAAGATGCAGCGGCGTGTCGGCGCTGGCGAATTCGGCAAGCCTCTGGCGGCATCCGCCGCAGGGTGTGCATTTCGCCTTTTTTTCGGCGACGACAAGAATCTCGGCGATCGTTCCGCCGCCACCCATGACAAAATGCGAAATGGCCGTCGTCTCGGCGCACCATCCTTCGGGATAGGAAATCACCTCGATATTGCAGCCGGAGAAAATCCGCCCGTCCGCCGTGCGGATTGCAGCGCCCACCGGAAACTTGGAGTAGGGCGAGTGGGATTTCTGCATGGCCGCATAGGCAGCGTCGAAAAGATCTCTGGCCATGGTCAGCGCTCCTTCACATAGGCGACGCCACCCGCCCTAGGCGGAATGGCCTTGCCGACAAAACCCGCAAGCAGGATGATGGTGAGAATGTAGGGCAGGGCCTGCATGAACTGCACGGGCACCTGTCCCACCAGCGGCAGCGGATGCCCCTGCATGCGGATGGAGAGCGCTTCCAGAAAGCCGAAAAGCAGGCAGGCGAACATGGCCTGCACGGGCCGCCACTTGGCAAAGATCAGCGCCGCCAGCGCGATATAGCCCTTGCCTGCGGTCATGTCCTTGACGAAGCCCGCTCCTTGCGAAATGGCGAGATAGGCCCCGGCAAAGCCGCAGAGAATGCCGCAGCAGATCACTGCCCTGTAGCGCAGCCACGGCACGGAGATGCCGGCGGTATCGACCGCCGCCGGATTTTCGCCGACAGCCCGCAGCCTGAGGCCGAAGCGGGTGCGATGCAGCACCCACCAGGTAAACGGCACCATCAGGAACGCCAGATAAACCAGAATGGAGTGGCCGGAAATCAGTTCCTCATAGATCGTTCCGATCACGGGCACGTCGCGCAGGGCCTCAGCGCCGGGCAGCGTAATCGGCCCGAAGCGCTGCTCTGCACCGAGCGATGGCGTTCGGCCGCCCTGGCTGAACCATGCCTGCCCGAGAATGACGGCAGAACCGGCGGCGATGAAGTTGATGGCGACGCCGGACACGATCTGGTTGCCGCGATGGGTGATCGAGGCGAAGCCATGCACCAGCGAAAACAGAACGGAGGTCAGCAGTGCGGCGGCAAGCCCGACCCAGACCGAGCCGCTGACCGCAGCCGCCGCGCCCGCCGCAAAGGCGGCGGCGAGCATCTTGCCTTCAAGGCCGATGTCGAACACGCCCGCGCGCTCGGAATAGAGCCCCGCCAGACATGCGAAGAGCAGCGGTGTCGACAGGCGGATTGTCGAATCGAGCATCGGGACGAGAGCGTTGAAGAAATCCATCATCGGCCTCCCGTCGCTGCTGGGCTGGTGGTTGTTGGCTGCGGCGTTTGCGACACCCTGCCGAAAAGGCGCTGCACGGCGGGGCGGAACATGTGTTCCAGCGCCCCGGCAAAGAGGATTACGAGGCCCTGAATGATGACGATCATGTCGCGCGAGATGTTCGGCATGTCGAAAGCGATTTCCGCGCCGCCCTGATAGAGCATGCCGAAAAGAATGGCGGCGGGGACGATACCCGCCGGATGGGAGCGGCCCATGAGCGCGACAGCAATGCCGACGAAACCCGCACCCGCGACGAAGTCGAGCTGTACGCGATGCTGCGATCCCATGACCGGATTGAGCGCCATCATGCCAGCCAGCGCACCGGAAACCATCATGGTGATGATGATGGTTCGCGTCTGCCGGATGCCCGCATAGCTTGCCGCCTTTGGGCTGAAGCCCATGGTGCGGATCTCGTAGCCGAGTTTGGTCCGCCAGATCAGCAGCCACACCAGAAAGGCCGCAAGAAGGGCGAGCAGGAAGCTGATATTCAGCGGGGCGGAGCGGACTTCCAGCCCGAACCATGACAGCATCCAGCCGAGGCCCGGCAATTGCCCGCCTTCGCCGAAGACGCGGGTTTCCGGGGTTTGCGATCCGGCGGGCTTCAGCGGGCCGACGAGCAGATAGACCATGATGCTGGCGGCGATGAAGTTGAACATGATCGTGGTGATGACGATGTGCGAGCCGCGCTTCGCCAGAAGCCATGCGGGAATGAGCGCCCAGAGCGCGCCGATGAGGGCGGACGCAATGATCGCGGCGGGAAAGGTGACCCACCACGGCGTTATGTCGCTCAGCCAGATACAGGCAAGCGCAACGCCGAGGCCGCCAATATAGGCCTGGCCCTCGCCACCAATATTGAACAGGCCGCAATGAAAGGCGACCGCCACGCAAAGGCCGGTGAAGATGAAATTCGTCGCGTAATAAAGCGTATAGCCGATACCTTCGCCCGATCCGAAAGCGCCCTTGATCATGAGAACGGCGGCGTGCAGCGGGTTTTCCCCGACGAGCAGAACCACCAGCCCCGCCACGAGAAACGCCACGAGAAGATTGATCAGCGGGATCAGCCCATAATCGGCCCAGGCGGGAAGTTTCGCAAAAGGCTGACTCATGGCAATGCCTCGATAAAAGTGAATGTCCGCATCGTCATTCCGCTGCCTCTTTCCGCTCGACACCGGCCATCAGCAGGCCCAGTTCGCCTTCGCCCGCGTCCGCATTGGGCTTGCCGACAACCCGCCCGGCAAACATCACCAGTATCCGGTCTGAAAGCGAGCGGATCTCGTCAAGCTCTACAGAGACCAGCAGCACCGCCTTTCCGGCGTCCCGCATCTCGATGATGCGCCGGTGAATGAATTCGATGGCTCCCACATCGACGCCGCGCGTCGGCTGGCCGACGATCAGCACGCCGGGGTCTTGCTCGATCTCGCGCGCCAGAACGATCTTCTGCTGGTTGCCGCCGGAAAAATTGGCGGTTTTCAGCCGGACGTCCGCGGGGCGGATGTCGTAACTCTGCATTTTCTTCTGCGCGTCGGCGCGGATAGCATCGATATCGAGAAAGGGACCGGACACGTATTCCGGATCGCCGTGATAGCCGAGAATGGAGTTCTCATATTCATCGAATGGCAGGACGAGGCCGACATGGTGGCGATCTTCCGGGACGTGCGCAAGGCCGCGCCGCCGCAATTCGCCCGGATCGGCCATGCCGGTCACGTCGATCGGCTGGCCATCCAGCGTCACCGTGCCCGATTGCGCGCGGCGGATGCCCGCTATGGCTTCCAGCAATTCGGATTGCCCGTTGCCCGCCACGCCCGCAATGCCGACGATCTCGCCGCCGCGCACGTCGAAGGATACGTCATCGACCACCTTGCAGCCCCGGCTGTCGAAAACGGTGAGGTTGCGCACGGAAAGCTTGACCTCGCCCGCCTTCGCCTCGCCCTTCTGGACGCGCAGCAGAACGTGCCGCCCCACCATCAGTTCCGCCAGTTCCTCGACGGTCGTTTCGGCGGTCTTGCGGGTCGCCACCATCGTTCCCTGCCGCATCACGGAAACAGTGTCGGTGATCGCCATGATCTCGCGCAGCTTGTGCGTGATCAGCACGACCGTCTTGCCCTGTTCCTTCAATTGCCTGAGCACCCGGAACAGGTGATCGGCCTCGGCTGGCGTCAGAACGCCGGTCGGCTCGTCGAGAATCAGGATCTCCGCGCCGCGATAGAGCGCTTTCAGAATTTCGACACGTTGCTGACGGCCGACGGGAAGGTCCTCGATCACGGCGTCGGGGTCGACTTCCAACTCGTATTCCCGCTCGATGCGGCCCAGTTCGGCGCGCGCCTTTGCAATGCTCTTGTTGAGCAGGGCTTCGCCTTCCGCACCGAGCATGACGTTTTCGAGCACGGTAAAGTTCTCGACCAGCATGAAATGCTGGTGCACCATGCCGATGCCCATTCCGATGGCGGTGCTCGGGTTTGCGATGTTCACAGGCTTGCCATCGATGCGAATTTCGCCCCTGTCGGCCTGGTAAAAACCGTACAGGATCGACATCAGTGTCGACTTGCCCGCGCCATTTTCGCCGATAATGCCGTGGATGGTGCCTTTTTCGATGCGGAGATCGATGTCGTGATTGGCCTGAACCGCACCAAAGCGCTTACTTATGCCATTGAGTTCAATTGCGGGTTCCGCCATATTTCTATCCGCTGTGCCTGTGTTTTCAGGATGGGTGAAACTAGCATGGGATTTTCCCGATGCCAGCCATTTAAACATATTCGCACAGTGTTATCCTGATGGAGTAAAAGGCTATTTCAGTCAGACAGCCGATGAGTCCATGCATTGGCGTGCTTGGCTGTTTGATGAAAAGGAGATCGCGCTATGGATGAGTCTGACGCCGACCGGATTGTGGACCTTGAAATTCTGGTAACGGAACAGGCCAAGACGATCGAGGAGCTTTCACAGCAGGTCGTCGAGCAATGGAAGACGATAGAGCTTCTGCGAAAGAGACTGGAGGCGCTGACCGGCCGGTTTCTGGTTCTGGAGGAACAAACGGCACCGGCTATTCCAGTTACGAAGCCCCCGCACTGGTAATGGATGCCGTGACGATCAAAACGGAATCTCTGGCGCAACATCCGGAACTCATCGAACTGTGCGCATTCTGGAATCATCGCGAGTGGGGAGCGAAAATTGCGTAAAGCAAAACCGCCAGTCATGGACCGGCGGTTCGCAATCGATTTCAGGCCCTGTCAGCCGGGGTCAGTAGGGGCAGGCATTGTCTGAATAATAGTCGTGCACCTTGATCTCCCCGGAGATGATGCCCGCCTTAGCGGCTTCCACGGCGGTCTTCATTTCCTCGGTGATCAGCGACGCGTTGTTGTCGTCGAGCGCGTAGGCCACGCCGTCTTCCTTGACGCCGAGATCCTTGGCTCCGGCCGTGAACTGGCCAGCCTGCGCGTCCTTGAACGCATCATATACGGCGACGTCAACACGCTTCACCATGGAGGTGAGCACCTTGCCCGGATGCAGGCCGTTCTGGTTGGAATCGACGCCGATGCCAAGCTTGCCCGCGTCAGCGGCAGCCTGAAGCACGCCAATGCCCGTGCCGCCCGCAGCGGCGAAAATGACATCCGCGCCCTGATCGATCTGGGCCTTGGTGATTTCGCTGCCCTTGACCGGATCGTTCCATGCGGCGGGCGTGTCGCCGGTCATGTTCTGGATGACCTTGGCGTCCTTGTTGACATGCTTGACGCCGCCCGCATAGCCGCAGCCGAAACGGCGGATAAGCGGAACGTCCATGCCGCCGATAAAGCCGACAGTGCCGGTTTGCGACGCCTTGGCGGCGAGAACGCCGACAAGGAACGAGCCTTCATTGTCCTTGAACACGACGGAGCGGACATTGGGCTTGTCGACGACGGCATCGATGATGGCGAATTGCGTGTCCGGAAATTCGGCAGAGACCTTTTCGATTGCGGCAGCAGCGGAAAAACCGGCGATGACGATCGGCGAATTGCCGTCCTGCGCGAATTTGCGCAATGCCTGCTCGCGCTGGGCCTCATTCTGGATTTCGAAGTCGCGATAGGCGACGCCGGTATCGGCCTTGAATTTTTCAGCGCCGTTGAACGCCGCCTCGTTGAAGGATTTGTCGAACTTGCCGCCCATGTCATAGATGACGGCGGGCTTGAACTCGGCCGCATGAGCGGAGAACGACAGCGCCGTGGCGGCGAGCAGACCAAGGAAAATGTGCTTCATGTTTGTACCAACCCTCTGAATATAGACCGCCTTCCGCGCTTTGGCGCGGTGGGGATTATTTTTCACAGAAGCACGGAAAGCCCCATGCTGAAAGCACTCTGGCATGGCAAATCGCAAAACTCACGCATATTTTTAACGCCCGCCCGTGGTACCTTGTAAATGCCGGGAAAGCGCCGGCGGGATTTGCGCAATATACGCGCCTGCACCCTTTGCGGATCACCTGGAGCCTGTTGGCCAAGAATCAAAATAATTGAATCATGAGGACGTTGTTTTCAGCGATGCTGTTTCCTAACTTGGCACCATGACATCGCTTTCGATCCTCGACCTTTCGCCGATTGCCGAAAACAGCACTGCCGCGCAATCCTTTCGCAACTCACTCGACCTCGCGCAGCATGCGGAGAGGCTTGGCTATCGGCGCATATGGCTCGCCGAGCACCATAATATGCGTGGCGTCGCGAGCGCGGCCACGGCTGTTTTGATTGCCCATATCGCGGCGGGAACCAAAACGATCCGCGTCGGCGCGGGCGGCATCATGCTGCCCAACCATGCACCGCTGATGATCGCGGAAGCCTTCGGCACGCTGGCTTCGCTGCATCCGGGCCGCATTGATCTGGGCGTTGGCCGCGCGCCGGGGACAGACCAGATCACGGCGCATGCCCTGCGGCGCAGCCTGAATGCGGATGTGAACGCGTTTCCGCAGGATGTGGTGGAACTGCTCAACTATTTCAAACCGGCGGAGCCGGACCAGCGCGTGCAGGCGGTACCGGGGGCGGGGCTTGACGTGCCTGTCTGGATGCTGGGTTCAAGCACGTTCGGCGCCCAACTGGCGGCGGCGCTGGGCCTGCCTTACGCCTTCGCCTCGCATTTCGCGCCGCAGGAGCTTGAAAATGCGATTGCGATCTACCGCCATCGCTTCCAGCCTTCCGAATATCTCGACAAGCCCTATGTCATGGCCGGGTTCAACGTCTTTGCCGCCGAAACCGATGAGGAGGCGCAGTTCCTCGCCACCTCGCAGCAGCAGGCATTCGTCAATCTGCGCACGGGACGGCCTGGGCCGCTTCCGCCGCCGGTCAGGAATTATGCGGATTCGCTTGAGCCTCAGGCGCTGGCGATCCTGCGCCATGCGCTATCGTGCACGATTGCCGGATCGCCGGAAACGGTGAAGCAGGGGCTGGAAGACCTCATCCAGCGCACCGGCGTGGATGAAGTCATGGTGACGGGCCAGATTTTCGATCACGCCGCGCGTTTGCGCTCGTTCGAAATTCTCGCAGAAATCACGCAGCTGAGCCGCGTGCCGCAGTCAGACCCCCAGCCTGCTCAATAAAGGCAATGACTTCAT
This sequence comes from Phyllobacterium sp., assembly GCA_050726055.1. Lineage (GTDB taxonomy): Bacteria > Pseudomonadota > Alphaproteobacteria > Rhizobiales > Rhizobiaceae > Phyllobacterium. The sequence goes on from JBOHIW010000009.1 coordinate 42,312, forward strand.
CGAGCCCGTCGCGGCGCAGCATGTCGGCAAAGACATAGGGCTTGCCGCGACGCTGGGTTCTGGTGTCGCTGTCCATCACGTCGAGATCGGCGCCGACATGGGGCGCCAGATCCTTCTTGTTGATGATGAGCAGGTCTGAACGCGTGATGCCGGGACCGCCCTTGCGCGGGATTTTCTCGCCCTGGCAGACCGAAATGACATAGATGGTCAGGTCCGCGAGATCGGGCGAGAAAGTTGCCGCCAGGTTGTCGCCGCCGGATTCGATGAAGACGATATCGAGATCGGGATGACGCTTCGTCATCTCGGCGATGGCTTGCAGGTTGATCGTCGCATCCTCGCGAATGGCCGTGTGCGGGCAGCCGCCGGTTTCCACGCCCATGATGCGGTCTTCGGGAAGCGCCTGAAGCCGGTTGAGGATGAGCGCATCTTCCTTGGTGTAGATATCGTTGGTGACGACGGCGACCGAGTAGCGGTCGCGCAACGCCTTGCAGAGCATTTCGGTAACGGTGGTCTTGCCGGACCCGACCGGCCCGCCGATGCCAACACGCAGTGGTCCATTGGATGAAGTCATGACCGTTTCCTCATTTCAATCGTGGTGATGGTGGTGATGACCATCATGCTCATGGCTGTGGCCGTGTCCATGGTCATGCGAATGATCGTGGCTGTGTGCATGGGAATGGCCGCTATGATAGGCGCCGCGCACCGGCTGGAACTGTCCGGTCATTTCCGTGACCTTCGCGCCAAGCCCTTCCAGCATCGCCTTGATGACATGATCGCGCAGGATCACGATGCGGCTCTCCTCGATCTGGGCGGGCAGATGGCGGTTGCCGAGATGCCATGCGAGTTCGGAAAGATGCAGCCGGTCGCGTGGCGTGACCTCATAGAGTTCCTCCTGTGCCGCGACGATCTCGGCCATGCGGCCATCTTCGAGAATGAGCACGTCGCCATGATGGAAGGCGATGGCTTCGGGCAAGTCAACCAGCACCTGCTCTCCATGCTGCAAGGTCAGGACCTTGCGTCTCAGGTGCCGTTCGTCATGCGCCAGAACGGCGGTGTCGAAGGGGGTGCCTTGATAGCGACCGGCATGATTGTGTGAAACGACGCGTAGCATTGTGCGGAATGTCCTTTCTGGTTGTCTATCAAGGGCTAGACCAATTTCGGTGGGGCGGCAATGTCTGTCCGGCATCCGTTCACAGACAGTGGCGGGCTTCCGATGGCCCGCAATGGTTGCCGTTTCGCATTGTTGCCGCAATATAACCCCGGAATGACCCGGTAGTTGACGGTTTGAGAGCAATTTTCCCATGTCAGCTTGCCCGGTCATCAAAACGATCCCCCGCATGACAGTCGATGACTAACCGAAAGGAAAGACGATGCGAAAGATTATGATTGCTGCGGCTGTGGCAGCTTTTCCACTGGCGAGCGTGGCTCATGCCCAGAACGCGCCGGCGGCGCAGCCCCCGGCCACCCAGCCCCCTGCGGCATCGCAGCAAGCTCCATCCGGCGAGGTGCCAGGCCAGGCCCCGGCGATCCAGTCGATCACCATTGTCGATATGGAGGAGCTTCCCGAAGCGACCAGAACGCAGATCGATACTGCGATCAAGCAACGCAGCGACGCCGATGTGAAGCAGTTGCGTTCCTCCATCGACTCATCGCCGGAAGTGTCGGCGGCGCTGAAGGAAAAGGGCATGACATCGGCCCACGTCGTCATAGCGAGCCTTGATTCCAAGGGTTTGCTGACGCTCGTGACCAAGAAATCCGGTTAAGGCAGACCTCCAGTCCCGAATTCCGAGATGAACAAAAAAGCGGCCGGAAATGCTCCGGCCGCTTTTCATATGCATGGATCGCGCCTACGCCTTGCCCAGCTCGATGGAGCGCAACCGTGCCGCCTCGACCGCTTCGGTCAGAAGGCCTGTCAGGCGGTCTTCGCCCATCAGCACGCCAAGCGCGGCGGCGGTGGTTCCGTTCGGGCTCGTGACCTGCTCGCGCAGTTTCGTCGGGCTGTCCTCGCTGGCCGCAGCAAGCGCGCCTGCGCCATAAACCGTCTGCATGGCGAGCAGGCCAGCCGTTTTCTCCGGCAGGCCGGCGGCGATGCCCGCCGCGGTCAGCGCTTCGATGAAATGGAAAATATAGGCCGGGCCCGATCCTGAAACAGCGGTGACGGCATCCATCAGCGCCTCATCGTCCACGCTTGCCGTCTCGCCGCTCGTCCTGAGCAGGCCGTCGACGAATTGCGCATCGGTCTCGCTGACATTTGCATTGTTGAACGTGACCAGCATGCCCTTGCCGATGGCGGCGGGCGTGTTGGGCATGCAGCGGATGATCGCCGTATCCTTGCCAAGATGCGTTTCAAAGAAGGAAACGGGAATGCCCGCCGCCACGCTGACGAATGTGGCGCTGCCCGCAAAGCGCCTGTAGGGCGGCAGGACAGCGCCCATCACCTGCGGCTTCACCGCGACGAGCACCATGCGGGGGGCAAGGTCCGCTGGCAGGTCCGCCTCGCTGGCGATGGCGTGGACACCCGCCCCGGCAGCGCGGTCCCGCAGCCCCTCGTTTGGCTCCACCACGTAGACATCGCCTGCCTTGAGCGAGCCGGAATCGATCCAGCCTTTCAGCATGGCAAAACCCATATTGCCGCAACCAACCAGTACGACGCTCTCATTCTTCATTGCAATTCTCCGAATTTTTCGTGGGCACATTGGGCTGGCGGCGGCTACAGGTCAACGCCCCGATGGGCGGTATTCGCTATCCGTCTGGAGATTTTCGCCGTTTCAGGCGCGGGTGGAGATGGTCTGGCGGGCGGTCAGGCGCAGGCCGAACACCGCCATGACGAGCATGAGCCAGACGGGATCGACGCGGCGGAAGAAAAAGCTCTCCAGAAAGGCGTTCAGCATCGAGAAAGCCAGCACCATCATGAAGAAATCCGCGAGAAACACGTTTTCCTTGCGGGGGCGGCAGCGCGCATAGTCGATCAACGGAAAGGCGATCAGCACGATGACGGCGCAGGCGAGGGCGGGCAGCCCCATGCCGAGCGCAATGTCGATATAGCCATTATGGCCATGCACGGCACCCCTGATATCCCAGTCGAGATAATAGGGCGCCTCGGCTTCGGTGACGACAGGCGTGGACCAGAAGCTTTCGAAACCATAGCCGGTCCAGGGCTGCTGCGCGATATGGCTGATGGCATATTGCCAGATGGAGGTGCGGCCGGTGAATGTGGGATCGGGCGAAATCTCCTTGAACAGCGTCGCAAGCGGCTCGAAGAGCACCGTGCCGAGTGTGATGACGAAGAAGAAGACAATCATGCCGCCAATGACCAGGGAGGCTGCGGCGCGCAGGCCGAAAATGCCGGGCAGCATCACGAGAAGCACGACCAGCGGCACGAGCGCCGTTGCGGTTTTCGAGCCGGTATGCGCGACGAAAAGCAGGGCGGCCAGCGCGATCAGCCCGCCGCTGACGAACCATCGGCGGCGCATGAGGTAAATGCCTGCGAAAACAAAACCCGCCATGACAGGCCCGGCAACATTCTTGTGCGAGAAGATGCCGCGCCACAGGCCGGCATGTTCCGGCTCGTTGGTGTTGAAGGCGCTGTGCATGGCAAGATCGGGAAAGAGCGCGAGGCCGATATAGGACAGAACCAGAACCGCACCGCCCGCAACCGCGAGAGCCATCGAAAAGCTGTCCGCGTCACGCGGCAGGCAGAGAACGGCAAGTACGCAGAGAATGCCGATGAATGTGAAGGTGACGCTGCGCAGGGCTGCCGCAGCGTCGGGTGCCGTCAGCGCCGAGAGAACGACGAAACCGGCAAGGATGATCCACCACGGGCTTGCCACCGCAAGCAGCGTGCGCGGATTGGCAAGCATCAGCATCGCAAGGATGGAAAGGCCGCCAAGCGCGCTGAAACCCAGCTGGTTGACGATATCGCCGCCGGTTTCTCCCGTCGCGCCCAGGGGCTGGAACGGGCGGAACGAAACGAGCAGGATGACCAGAACAAGAGTGGCGAGCAGCGCCGCCGCCATTCGCGCGTTCAGCAGGGCCGGAAGCGTGGCCCGGTCAGTTCTTTTCAGGTTGCCGGTACTGCTCATTGGAATAGCCGAATTCCGCCAGTACGCGGCCCAGTCCGATATGAATATGGTACATGCCGATAGCCAGCGAACCCGTCTGGATGGCTTTTATAACGGCGCGGAAGGGCGAAGCCGCGAGCAATGCAAGGCTTTTGGCGATGGTTCGCAGATTGCCGAAGCGCTCGCCAGCGCGTTTGCGCTTTTCCACCAGCGTGGAGATCACGCCATTGCGCAGGCCCCGCGCGCGGATCCAGTCGGATTGCAGACGGCGCGTCGGGATCGTCTCATGAACCGGGGCTTCCGCGCACCATGCGATCTTGAAGCCCTTCTCGACGCAACGGCTGATCAGGTCTGAATCGCCCCCGCCCATGAAGTTGAACTTCAGGTCGAAGAACGGAAAAGGCATGGCTTCGAGCGCCTTGCGGCTGAACATGAGATTGCCCGAGGAATAGACGATCGGCACCGGCCCGGTGACGCTGTAATGCGGCAGGAAAATCGGGTGTTGCGCCCATTTCGCATATTCGGGCTTGTCGAAGACCGGGATTTGCGGCCCGCCGACAAGATCGACGCTGTAGGTTTCGCGTGTCTTGCACATGTTTTCCAGCCAGTGCGGATCGGCAACCTCGTCGTCGTCAATGATCTGCAAGGCGGTGAAATTCGGGAAGTTCACCAGCGCGGTCAGCATCCCGGCATTATAGGCGTTACAATTTCCGCGATCATGGGCGATGATGAGAATGCCGTTGATCTCGTCGCGGTCGAACAGCGGCGCGGCGACATTGGCGCCCTCGCGCAGTTCGGCTTCATTGTCCATGACGATGACGGCGAACGGGCGCTTCGTTACCTGCTTGCGCAGCGATTCAAGCGTCAGAAGCAGGTGATCCGGCCGTTTGAACGTTGGCAATATAATGACGACCTCAATCTCGGCCGGCTTCAGGCCGGGAGAACGCGTCACGACGGTGATATTGTCGGTCATCTCGAATTTCATCGATTGGTCCTGGTGCCCGTTGCTTTTTCGTGAGTCGCGAATAACACGGATAGCGGGTAAAAATTCAACTAATAATCATCTATGGTAAACGCACAAGCCGCAGCCCGATGCGTTTCCACATCGGTTACACGAACTTAATCAAGATTTCATTACATTCCGATAGTGACATCGGTCGATAGGGGAACCGTATGCACTTATTGTTTGTTACTTCTCTTGTGCCCGATGGGCAACCGACGACCGGCTATGAGATCGCGAATGCCGCAGTCATCGACGGGTTGCGCCGGGCTGGCGCGCGGGTGACGGTGCTGGGTTTCACCTGGCCCGGCAAGAAGCCCGCCGATCCCGACAACACGATCGTTCTGGGCGAGGTCGACGTGCGCACCGACACGGCGAGCATGGGGCAGAAGATCCGCTGGATCGGCAAGGCGATTGCTACGGGGCTCACCGTTTCATCGATCAAACTGCGCGTCATCGACGAAATGCGATTGCGCGCGGCGATAAAGCAGGCCGGACCGTTCGATGCCTATGTGCTGAATGGCGTTCCGCTTGCTGGCGCGTTCGAGGCTGTCTTTGCCGACAAGCCGCAGATTTTTATCGCGCATAATGTGGAGCATCGCTCGGCACGCGAAAATGCCGACAATGCCACCAGCGCGGTGCAAAAGGCGCTCTTTTCCCGGGAATCCCGCCTGCTCGAAGGGTTGGAGCGCAGGCTTTGCAGCAAGGCCGCATTCGTCTTCACGCTTGCAGAGGAAGATCTGGCGGCGCTGGGAATGGCGGGGAGCGAACGTGCCGCCGCCCTGCCGCTGGTGACGCGCGAACAGGGCGCCGCGCCGCAGGTCGTGCCCGTCGTCCATGATCTGGGATTGATCGGAACATGGACCTGGCAGCCCAACCGGATCGGCCTTGAATGGTTCCTGCGCGAGGTGGTCCCTCATCTCGACGCAGATATCGGCATTGCGATCGCGGGCAGCACGCCCGCCGATCTGAAAGCGGCGTGGCCGCGTGCGGATTTCGTCGGGCGTGTCGCGGATGCGACCGAATTCGTGCGCGGCTCGGCGGTCATCCCATTGATCAGCCGTGCCGGAACGGGCGTACAGCTCAAGACCATCGAGACATTCGAGCTTGGCCTTCCTTGCGTTGCGACGTCGCTGTCCGTGCGGGGCATTTCCGCGATCCCGGCCAACTGCCTGACGGCCGATGACCCGAGGGAATTCGCGGGCGCGCTCAACGGGATGGTGAAAAGAGTGCGGGCGGGCGAAAACCTTGTGCTTGACGGACGCTCCTTCCATGCATCACAAATTCGCCATCTGGACCAGGCTATAGGCTCGGGCATTGCATATTTAAGTCATTTTTTGAATCAGCGGAACACGACAGCGGCATGACGATTTCTTCCCCCTTGACCTCCAAAACTGTTGCCTGGCGCGAAATTCTGGGAGTACCCGTCGCCGCGCTTGGTTGGGAGGAAGCGCTGGCCGTCCTCGGCGCGCGCATTGTGAACGGGCAGTTCGTTCGCGTCGGCTGGCTCAACGCCCACAATGCGAACCTTATGCGCCAGAACCCGGAATACCGCTCGGTGCTTGATGAATTCATCATCCTGCCGGATGGCGTGGGTGTCGATCTCGCGTCGAAAATGCTCCACGGAATGCAGTTTCCGGCCAACCTGAACGGGACGGATTTCACACCCGCGCTGCTTCAGTCCATCGCCAAACCGCTGCGAGTGGGCCTGCTCGGCGCAAGGCGCGAAGCGGCGGAAATGGCGGCCGGGCATTTCAAGGAAATCGCGCCGCAGCATGATTTCCGGGTGATCGCCGACGGCTTTTTCAAGCCCGCAGACGAGCCTCGCGTCCTTGCGGACATAGCGGACTACCATCCTGATATCCTGCTGGTCGCGATGGGTGTTCCGCGCCAGGAACTGTTCATCGCCAAATGCCTGACCCCACGGCATTGCACTGCAGCCATCGCCGTTGGTGCGCTGTTCGACCTTGCGACCGGGGCTGTGCCGCGCGCGCCGGTCTGGATGCGCAATCTGCGTCTTGAATGGCTTTTCCGCCTCTGGCAGGAACCAGGCCGCCTTTGGCGGCGCTATATTGTCGGAAATCCGCTCTTCGTCTTGCGCGTTCTGAGAGATCGCCTGAGCGGCGCCAGCGGCGGGCGTTCCGCATGAAGACAGCCATCGTCACGGCAAGCTTCGCGCCGGATTTTGAACGCTGCAAGCTGCTTTGCGAAACCATCGACAGGCATGTGACCGGCCACACGCGCCACTATATTCTGGTGGAACACCGCGATATCGCCCTGTTCAGGCAGCTCGAAGGGCCGCGCCGCGTCATCATCGACGAAAACGACATCCTGCCGTCGTGGTTCCGTTCCTATCCGGACCCGTTCTCTCTGGGCAAGCGGCGCATCTGGTTGTCATTGCGCACGATACCGTTGCGCGGATGGCACGCGCAGCAGTTTCGCCGCATCGCCATCGCCAGTCATGCGGAAGAGGACGCCTTTTTCTATGTCGACTCGGATGTGGCGTTTCTCCGCCCGTTCGACTGTGGCGTCAACTGGCGGGGCGATGATCTGCGGCTCTTCCGCCGCGACGACGCGCTTCTGGGGCCGGTTCCCGGCGACCAGCGCCTGTGGTCGCAACATGCGGGCAAGATGCTTGGCATCGATCCGGCGCAGAAGTCGATCCACGACTATGTCGGCACGCTGATCGCGTGGCGTCGTGATGCGCTTCTTTCCATGTGCGAGCGCATCGAGAAGGTGAGCGGAATGCACTGGATCGCGGCCATGGGGCGCGCCCGGACGTTTTCCGAATGCATGATCTATGGTCGTTATGCCGACGATATCCAGAAGGGCGAGGGCTATTTCCATGACGGGGCGGAATTCTGCCGCGTCTACTGGTTTGCGCCTGCGCCGACAGACGAGGAGTTTCGCGCATTCGTGGACGCCATGACACCGAAGCAGGTGGCCATTGGCATGCAATCGTTCCTCGGAGCCGATATCAGCCATATCCGCCAGTTGATCGGTCACTAACCTCTATTCAGGCCGCTTTTGCGGGAAGCCGCAGGCACCGGTAGGTGATGCCCGCCGACATGGCATAAAGGATGGCGAATACAGCATTCAGCCAGACCATCCAGTCCTGAACCTCTGAAAATCGCAGCAGCAGCATGGACAGCAACGCCGCCTTGAGGCAGGCGAGTATGGCGAGATTGACGATGCGGATGCCGGTCTGGCCGCGCGCATAGAGCAGTTCCGCCTGATATTCGGTCAGGTTGCGCAAGGCTGGCAGCAGCGCGACCAGCGGCAGCAGGACAACCACTTCCGCCACGTTGGAACCCAGCGCCGTTGGAAAGAAATGCAGGAAGATCGCCAGCGCGACGAAGGCCAGCGTTGAAATCAGAAATACGCCGCCCTCCAGCCCCAGCCGGATTTTTCGCGAGGCCAGAAGACCGGGCGAGCGCATCAGTTTCTGGACCAGCATCATGTTGAACGAGCGGATCGGCAAGGCGGTCAGGTCCAGCAGGCGCATGACGATGGCGTATATCCCCGCAGCCGTTGCCCCGCTGACGGCGAGAACGAGCAGCTTGTCCAGCTCGGTCTGGATATAGAACAGCATCTCAGCACCTGCCGCGGAAACGGAATCCCTGAGCCTGCGCCAGTATAGTTTAGGCACGAGTTGCAGGCGGACGCGGGGATAGAACAGCGGCACGGCAATCGCCAGCGCCAGCCCGTTCGCCCCCGCATACCACCATGCCCAGTCGGAAAGGGTCCGGCTTGCAGAGAAGGCGAAGAGAACGGCGGCGAGGGCGCGCAATATCGTTCCGATGATAACGAGGGTGGCGCCGCGCCCGAAACGGTTCATGCCGTTATTGACGATGACGACGACTTCCAGCGAGCGCCAGAGCAGCGCTTCGGCGGCGATGATGAGGGCGAAGGCGACAGGGCCTATATCGTTGCTGAAGAACAGGCTGTAGATGACGGACGCGACGAGAACGAGAACCGGTATCGAGATCAGGACGGCAAGAAGATAGCCCGCCGTATAGGCGCCGATGAGATGCGGCTTCACGGTCGCGATGCGATAGAGCGGCGATACGAAACCGAACGAAACCAGGCGGGAGAGAACGACGCCGGTCGCGGACGCGGTGGCGAAAACGCCGAAATCGCCGATGGAAAGCGTGTTGGCCAATGCGACGAAATAGGCGAGGGATATGACGATGCGCCCGGCAGACCCGCTGATGACGGAAAAATAGTCGCGGATGACGTCGATATTGTCCTTCAACAGGCGATTGAGCGTTGCTGCCATTGTCTTTCTGTCACTGGAGGCTTTCGGTGGCCATGCGGGAGCTTTAGAGGCAAAAGTTTAACACCGTGTTCCGGTCGTCACGCCGCGTTCGATGAAATTGCAGGTTGCAGAAGCGGATTTCCATATATTTTGCCGCATTTATTAACGATTTGTTTTCCATGAAAATTTAGCGTGGCTTAACTGACGGTGGATTCTCGCCGGCGGAATCTTGGCGCTGCGAAATCAGGTGTTGAATGACTAAACCCGAAGACGAGAGGAAGAAGCGGGAAAGATCGCCGCTTCTCTCTTTCATAGAACGCCCGGACCCCTCCGGTCGGGCGGGTGAATCGCGTGCGCCTTACCGTGATCATGATGAAGAAGCAAACGCCGCGCTGGAACGCTACCGCCGTGCGCGGGCACGCCAGCAGGCCGAGGAAAGCTACAGGGCGCAGTCCGCCCGCCAGCAGCGCGAGGCGGCGGAGCCTCCCTATGCCGCATCGGCCTCTATCGGGCGGAGCGATCCGCAGCAGATTCGCACCGAGATGGCCGCGGTGGAGCGGGAACTGCGGCAACATATCGGCGATGAAACCGATATGGCGAAGGACGAACCGCCAAAAAATGCAGGTTCGTCCGGCGGCAAGGCCCGACCTGCGAAATCCGGCGATGATGACGCGTGGCGGCCGCTGGTCGATCCGGCCCGGGTTCTGTCGGCGGTCCTGCGCTCGAAAAAGCTCATCATCGCAACGACAGTCCTTGGCACGCTGCTTGGCGTTGCCTACGCGGTCTCGCAGCCCAAATATTTCTATTCCACGGTCGAGATCCTGATCGATCCGCGCGAACTCAACATCGTTGACAGCGAAGTGACATCGGGCCAGCTTCCGCTCGACGCGACGCTGGCGATTGCCGACAGCCAGGCCAACATCATCCAGTCGTCCAGCGTGATGACCAAGGTGATCGATCGTGCGGGGCTGGCAAAAGATCCTGAATTCAACGGTACGCTTGAAGAAGGCGGCATCGGCCAGTTTTTCTCCGGCATCCGCGATCTCTTTTCCAGAGGCGGGGCGGAGAGCGAAGCGATGCAGGAATCGATCCTCCTGCGCAACATGTACCAAAACGTCTTCGTGGCGCGAAACGCCAAGACCTATGTTTTCAATATCACCGCGCGCTCCCGCAATCCCGAAAAGGCGGCGGTCATCGCAAATACGGTGGCCGATGTCTTTCAGGAAGTGCAGGGCGACATCCAGTCCCAGACGGCGAAGCGCGCGACCAGCATCCTTTCGGAGCGTCTCGCTGACATGCAGGCCAGTGTCGAGGCGGCGGAAAACGCTGTCGAGCGGTTCAAGGCCGAAAACGACATTGTCGATGTGCAGGGACGCACGATCGGCGACGACAATGTGGTCAGAACGAATGAACAGCTTGCCGCGGCTCGGGCCGAAACCATTCGCCTGAATGCACGGGCGCAATCAATCCGGCAATCCTCCGTCGACAGCGTGATCGATGGAGCGATGCCGGAGGATCTACGCTCCAGCGTGGTGATGGCGCTGCGTTCGCAATATGCCAGCGCAAAACAGCAGGTCGATGGCCTTGCGACCAAGCTGGGGCCGCGCCACCCGCAGTATATTCAGGCGCAATCGCAACTGGCGACCGTCCGTCAGGAAATTCAGGCCGAAATTCGCCGTATCAACGCCGCCGCTCAGGTCGAGCTACAGCGCTCGGTCAAGCAGGAGCAGGAACTGGCGGCGAGACTGGCGCAGTTCAAGGCGGGGAATGCCGGAACCAACGAGAAGCAGGTGAAGTTGCGCGAATTGCAGCGCCTGGCGAATGCCGAGCGCGCCGTCTACGAGGCCTTCCTCTTGCGTGCCCGCCAAACCAGCGAGCAGGAAAGCATCGATACGACGAATATCCGTGTTATTTCCCCGGCCCGCGCGGCGCTGGAACCTTTCGGGACATCGCGCAAGGTCGTTGTTGTCGCCGCCGCTCTGCTGGGCTTCCTGTTCGGTCTCGGCCTTGCCATCCTGCGGGGCATGTATGAGAGCTTCATGGGGCGAAGGCCGGAAGACGAAGAAGATGACCGTCCGGCTCCCGTCGATCCCTCCCCAGCCCCTGTGCCGCCCGGTGGCGAGAGGACAAGGCGCGAAGCCGACCCCGCAGACGGCACCGCATCATCGCGTCTCGGCATCGCGCTGGAGCAGGCCCGGGCAAGGCGCGGTCGCGAGCAGATGGCGCTGGACGATGAGGATGCGGACGAGCCGCTCTGGCAAGCCGGAACGGCTCCCATGCCGCGGCGCGCATCATCTCCGAGGTTGCGGCACGGGGCGGGCGTCGACGCGCTCCTGAGCAAGATCGAGGATGTTGAACACGCGATAGAGGATTACGAACGCCGAACCCGCCGGTAACGCGCGGCAGGCGACCAATTCGTCATCTCGTCGCATTGCGATGCAGCAAAGGTTTCGCTATTGCGTCATGGCCTGACGCCAGAGAGCCGCCGCGAGGTGCTCCAGTCGCCATAATTGCAGCATCGCACGCAACAGGAAACCACGATGGCAGTATTGATCGATGGAAAACAGGTCGCCGAAGAGGTGATCGCCAAGGTGAAATCCGCGGCAGAAGAATTGCTGGCCAGCAGCAAGGTAACGCCGGGCATTGCGGTCGTGATTGTCGGCGAAGACCCGGCCAGTCAGGTCTATGTGGCCTCCAAGGGCAGGAAGGCGCGCGAGTGCGGTTTCGTCTCCGTGCAGCACAATCTGTCGGCTGATGCGGCGGAAGATGATCTCGTCAGGCTGGTGGAAAGCCTCAACGACGATCCGGCGATCCATGGAATTCTGGTGCAGTTGCCATTGCCGAAACACATCGATTCCGGCCGCATCATCCAGACCATTTCGCCGGACAAGGATGTCGATGGTTTCCACTTCATCAATGTCGGCAAGCTCTCCACCGGCGAATTCGACAGCGGTTTCGTCTCCTGTACGCCTGCCGGTGCGATGATCCTGATCGAGCGCGTTCGCGGACGCGATCTTTCGGGGCTGAACGCGGTCGTGGTCGGGCGTTCCAATATCGTTGGCAAGCCGATGGCCAATCTCCTGCTTGCCGCCAATGCGACCGTGACCATCGCGCACAGCCGCACGCAGGATCTGCCCGCGATCTGCCGCAACGCCGATATTCTGGTTGCGGCGGTCGGCCGTCCGAAGATGATCCGGGGCGATTGGGTCAAGCAGGGCGCGACCGTGATCGATGTTGGCATCAACCGCATTCCGGCCCCCGAAAAAGGGGAGGGCAAGACCCGCCTCGTGGGCGACGTGGACTTTGCCGAAGTCGAGTCCGTTTCCGGCGCGATCACGCCGGTTCCGGGCGGCGTCGGGCCGATGACCATCGCGCTGCTGATGGCCAACACGCTGGTTTCTGCATACCGCACGGCGGGCCTTACGCCGCCGCGCTTCTGACGGATAGTCTGGCGGCCTGTTCGCATGCGCCGCCTGAATGTTCAGGCGTTCCGGAGTGGATTCCCGGGTCAAGCCCGGGAATGACGAAGGTTGGAGGATGCTCCAGTCGGTTGCATTTATGCAGGCGCTTTTCAAAACCGAATCCGATTTTGGTTTGATGTTGCAGGTTTCATATCCTTTGCGACACTGCTCGTCTTGCGTTCTCTCTCCATCGTCATGCCCGGGCTTGACCCGGGCATCCATGTCTGACCGTTTGAACCGGTCAGGCCTTCATCAAAGCTTCACGGAAGTTTCAAGCGTCAGACATGAACAGGCCCTATCCCGTTGGCGTTCGAAGAATCCAACCGATTGGTGCTTTTCATGAAAACCAGATTTCTGACTTCCGTGGCTGTTGGCGTCCTGCTGTCATTCTCCGCCCATGCGGAAGAAAGACAATTTACCGCGACGCTGGAATCCCATGCTATCCTTCCAGCCAACACCATTATTGCCGCGCCTGCCGATGCCCCGGTGCACCTGAAGACCTCCGGTAAATTCACCACGCCTGATCGCCGCCGCACCGATGCTGTCGGGTCGGTTCCGGGCAAGGACGGCGTTCGCCCGACCGGCCTTTCGCTTCCTTTCGACGGACAGGCCGTTCAGGGGTTTTCCGGCATCAAGACGATGAGCGACGGCACGTTCTGGTCGCTGTCGGATAACGGCCTTGGCAACAAGATGAACTCGTCCGATTCCGCATTGATGCTGCATAACATCAAGCTCGACTGGACTGCCGGCAAGGTTGAGCGGCTCAAAACGGTTTTTCTTTCGGACCCGGACAGGAAAGCACCATTCCCGATCGTTCTTGAAGGCAGTGAAACCCGCTATCTCACCGGCGCGGATTTCGATGTCGAATCGATCCAGCCCGTGGAAGACGGCTTCTGGCTGGGCGAGGAATTCGGCCCTTATCTGATCAAGGTCGACAAGACGGGCAAGCTGCTTGAGGTCTTCGAAACTGTTGTCGATGGCCAGCCGGTCCGCTCGCCGGATCATCCGGCCCTGACGCTGCCGGGCAACCCGACGCAAAAAATGCCCGCCTTCAATATCAAGCGCTCCGGCGGTTATGAGGGCCTTGCCCTGTCGAAGGACGGCAGCAGGCTTTACGGCCTGCTTGAAGGCCCGCGCTATATGGAAGACGGATCGGTCGAGAAAGCCGATGACGGCAGCACCGTGCTGCGCATCATCGAGTTTGATGTGGCTGGCAAGAAATGGACAGGCCGCAACTGGCTTTATCCGCTGGCTGAAGGGGGGGAGGCGATCGGCGATTTCAACATGATCGACGAGACGACCGCGCTGGTAATCGAACGCGACAATGGCGTCGGCGTTGCATCGAAGGCTTGCGCCGATCCGAAATCGCCGCAGGTCGATTGCTTCGACAAGCCGTCCAAGGTGAAGCGCGTCTACAAGATCGAGATGACGGACGCGAATGCGGGCGGCGCTGTCCGCAAGATCGGCTATATTGATCTGCTGGATATCAAGGACCCGAACAACAAGAAGCTGCAAGGTGGTGGCGAAGGCTATTATGACATGCCGTTTCTCACCATCGAGGATGTCGATGTTATCGATGAAACGCATATCGTTGTCGGAAATGACAACAACCTGCCATTCTCGGCGGGGCGTTTCCTCGACAGGGCCGACGACAATGAATTCGTCCTGCTGGAAGTGGGCGAGTTCCTGAAAGCCAAGTAAGCGGCGAATGCGGAAAGGGGCCGCCGGACAGGCGGCTCTTTTCACCGTTCCGGAATGGATTCCCGGGTCAGGCCCGGGAATGACGAGGGGTGGGGGGATGCTCTAGGCTCGCGCAATTATTTTGGCGCTTTTCCAAAACCGAACCCGATTTCGGGTGGCCGTTGCAGGCTCCCTATCCTTTTCGCCGCTGCTCGTCTTGTGCTCCCTCTCCATCGTCGTGTCCGGGAATGACGAGGGTTGGGGGATGCTCTAGGCTCGCGCAATTATTTTGGCGCTTTTCCAAAACCGAATTCGATTTCGGGTGGCCGTTGCAGGCTCCCTATCCTTTTCGCCGCCGTTCGTCTTGCGCTCCCTCTCCATCGTCATGCCCGGGCTTGACCCGGGCATCCATGCCTGACCGTTTGAACCGGTCGACGGATATCGTTCAGGCGAAAACCGAAGCGCCTTGATCCGCGCGCCCGACCATGGCGCGGAATGTGGCGAAGAGTTCGCGGCCGACGCCGGTATGGCTCCGGGCGAGATCGATCCCGGCCACCGGACGGGCGGCAAGGTCTGCGGCATCGACCAGCACTTCCAGAGTTCCAGCCGTGGCATCGACGCGAACGATGTCGCCATCGCGAATCCGCCCGATCAATCCGCCGTCGAGCGCTTCGGGCGTGACGTGAATGGCGGCCGGAACCTTGCCCGATGCGCCGGACATGCGGCCATCGGTGACGAGTGCCACCTTGAACCCGCGATCCTGCAAAAGGCCGAGTGTCGGGGTCAGCTTGTGCAGTTCCGGCATTCCGTTGGCTTTCGGTCCCTGAAAGCGGATGACCGCGACGAAATCCCGCTCCAGCTTTCCGGCCTTGAAGGCTGTCTGCAAATCATTCTGGTCGTTGAAGACGAGGGCTGGCGCCTCCACCACATGCCGCTCCGGTTTCACGGCGGAAATCTTGATGACGGCATTGCCGATATTGCCCTTCAGCACCATCAGCCCGCCGCTCTGCTGGAACGGCTTTCCGGCGGTGGTCAGCACCTTTTCGTCGCCGCTGCGCAAGGGGGCGGGTTCGCGGCGCACCGTGCCGTTTTCGCCAAGCTTTGCCTCGACGGTGTAGGGCCGCAATCCCTCGCCCCAGACGGTGCGGACATCCTCGTGCAGCAGCCCCGCATCGAGCAGTTCGCGGATCAGGAAGCCCATGCCGCCCGCCGCGTTGAAGTGGTTCACGTCGGCCAGCCCGTTCGGATAGACGCGGGCCAGCAGCGGCACCGCGTCGGAAAGATCGGAAATATCCTGCCATGTCAGCTTGATGCCCGCGGCATTGGCCATGGCGATGAGGTGGATCGTGTGATTGGTCGAGCCGCCCGTCGCATGCAGGCCGATGACGCCATTGACGATGGACCGCTCGTCGATCATCTCGCCGACGGGCGTGTATTCATTGCCAAGCGCGGTGATCGCCAGCGCGCGTTTCGCGGCTTCCCTCGTGAGTGCGTCGCGCAGCGGTGTGCCGGGATTGATGAAGGACGCGCCCGGCAGGTGCAGCCCCATGATTTCCATCAGCATCTGGTTGGAATTGGCGGTGCCGTAGAAGGTGCAGGTGCCGGGTCCGTGATAGGATTTCGATTCCGCCTCCAGCAGTTCGGCACGGCCCACCTTGCCTTCGGCATAAAGCTGGCGGATGCGCGCTTTCTCGTCATTGGGCAGGCCGGTGGTCATCGGTCCGGCGGGAATGAAGATGGCGGGAAGGTGGCCGAAGGTGAGGGCGGCGATCAGCAGGCCGGGAACGATCTTGTCGCAAACACCCAGAAACACGGCGGCGTCGAACATGTCATGCGACAGGCCAATGGCTGCCGACATGGCGATAACGTCGCGTGAGAACAGCGACAGTTCCATTCCGGCCTGACCTTGCGTGACGCCATCGCACATGGCCGGAACGCCGCCTGCAACCTGTGCGATGCCACCGGCCTCATGGGCTGCGGCCTTGATCATGCGCGGATAGTTCTCGAACGGCTGATGGGCCGAAAGCATGTCGTTATAGGAGGTGATGATGCCGAGATTGGGCACCACGTCGCCTGACAATGCTGCCTTGTCCGAAGGGCTGCACGCCGCAAAACCATGGGCAAGATTGCCACAGGCGAGCGCGGCGCGTTTCGGCTTTCGGCTCGCCGCATCGCGAACCTGCGCCAGATAGGCTTCGCGGGAAGGCTTCGAGCGTTCGCGAATGCGTTCGGTAATGGCGAGAATGCGCGGATCGGCAGACATGGCTTTTGTCCTGCGGGCCTAGGGCGCCCAGTAGAGTTGAATCGGGGATGGCGCCGATCTGAGCACGTAGCGGATGGGGAGGTCATCCGCTGGTCCGTCGTTCAGCGCTTCGGTGAAAATGGCTCTCTTTGCGTTGCCCTCCATATGAAGGAAGAGAGCCCGGGCATTGATAATGGGCGGCAGGGTCAGCGTCAGCCGGTCTTCGCCAGCGCCTTCCGCCGACATGGTGGAGACGAGGCGCGTCGTATCCGTTCGCGTTGCCTCGGCAAGCCTGTCGCCGCCGGGGAAAAACGATGCCGTGTGGCCGTCATTACCCATTCCGAGCACCACCACGTCGAAGGGAAGCGGGAGGGCGGCCATCCGGTCATTGGCGATGCCCGCCGCCTCCTGAATGCTGTCAGCAGGGCTATAGAGCGGAATGAACTGCGCTTTCGCAGCTTCATTCTTCAGCAGGCGGCGATAGGCCAGCCCTTCATTGGAGCGCTCGCTTTCCGGCACGACGAAACGGTCGTCCACCAGCGTGACGATGACCTTGTCCCAGTCGAGTTTCTCTTTGGATAGAGCCTCGAAGAAGCGGACCGGCGTGTTTCCGCCCGATACGGCCAGCAGCGCCTCGCCGCGTTCGGCGATCCCTTTTTGCAGCAGGCCCGCCAGGCGTGCGGCAAGGGCTTCGGCGAGCGCCTCGCTTTCCGTGAATTCGTGCGGGACAATCCTGCTATGGGTCGTGGTCGTCATCAGTAGCTCTCGTTCCATGTGCGCCCGTCGCGCTCGATCAGTGCGATGGAGGAGGATGGTCCCCAGGTGCCAGCCGTGTAGCCCTGTACGGCCTGTCCTGTTTCCTCCCATGCCTTCAAGATCGGATCGATCCATTGCCAAGCCGCAACAACTTCGTCGCGACGCATGAACAGGGTCTGGTTGCCGCGCACGACATCCATCAGCAGCCGTTCATAGGCATCGGGGTTGCGCACGTCGAAAGCGGCGGCAAAGCTCATATCCAGCGGGACGTGGCGCAACCGCATGCCGCCCGGACCCGGATCCTTGATCATGATCCACTGCTTGACGCCCTCATCGGGCTGGAGGCGGATGACAAGCTGGTTGGCAATCATCTTGCCAGCGCTTTCATCGAAAATCGAGTGGGGAACCGGCTTGAATGTGATCACGATCTCGGAAACACGCGTCGCGAGCCGTTTGCCGGTTCGCAGGTAGAATGGCACACCGGCCCAGCGCCAGTTGGCGATTTCCGCCTTGATGGCGACGTAGGTTTCGGTGTTGCTGGTGCCGGATTCCAGCTCTTCGAGATAGCCTTTCACCGGGCCGCCAGCCGAGGCGCCTGCCCGATATTGCCCGCGAACGGTCAATATATCCGCATTGCTCTCGTTGATTGGCTTGAGCGCGCGCAGCACCTTCAGCTTTTCGTCGCGCACGGAATCGGCATCCATGGAGGCTGGCGCTTCCATGGCGGTCATGCAGAGAAGCTGGAGCATATGGTTCTGCACCATGTCGCGCAGTGCTCCCGCCTTGTCGTAATAGCCCGCGCGGCCTTCGAGGCCGACCGATTCCGCAACGGTGATCTGCACATGGTCGATATGGGCGGAGTTCCACACGGGCTCGTAAAGCGCATTGGCGAAGCGCAGGGCCATCAGGTTCTGGACCGTCTCCTTGCCGAGATAGTGGTCGATGCGGAAGATCTGGCTTTCGTGGAAGACGCTGCCGATGGTTTCGTTGAGCTTGCGGGCCGACTCCAGATCGCGGCCTATGGGCTTTTCGACGATTATGCGGGTCTTTGGCGTAATCAGGCCATTGCCCTTGATGCGGCTGGCGATATCGCCGAACAGGGCAGGGCCGACCGCGAGGTAAAAGGCGCGGATACGGTCGTCGGCATCGCCGATGACCTCTTTCAGCTTGTCCCACCCGGTGTCGGACGTTGCATCGACGGCAACATAGTTGAGGCGCTGAAGAAACGCCTCCAGTTGTCCGTTGTCGATCTCGTCGGGCTTTACATGCTCGCTGATGGCGGCGCGGGCAAAATTCCGATATTCATCGTCGGACATGGCCGATCGCGATACGCCGATGATGCGCGTCGGATCGCTCAGTTGTCCTGCGCGCTGGCGCTGATAGAGCGCCGGGATCAGCTTGCGCTCGGCAAGGTCGCCTGTACCGCCAAAAACGATGCAGTCAAATGGGTCTACTGGAATGATCTGGCTGGTCATGAGGTTCCCTGATTCCCCGTTGGTGGACGAGACAAGGTGAATGACAGAAACGGTGCGTTGCAACAACAAATAATCTAATCGATTTAAAAATGCCAGAGTCGAACCTGTCCCTGCGTCAAAATGGTTTCCCTTTCGCCCCGCATTGTTCTACCAATTGGTGCATGCAGGATTTTGTCATGGGACACCACCTATCAACCACTGTCGCCGAAGGCATCGCCTTCATGAATATCGTGGATGGCCAGACGGTCGAAGCGGGGTCGGGCGAGCGGATCGACGTCGTATGCCCTTCGGACGGCGAGATCTTCGCGTCGATACCTGCTTGCGAGGCGGAGGATGTCGACAAGGCCGTGCGCGCCGCGCGGCAAGCATTCGATGACGGCCCATGGGCCTCGATGGCGGCTTTCGAGCGCGGGCGCATACTGACGAAAATGAGCCATCTGATCGCGGCCAACGGCGAGGAACTGGCGGCGCTCGAATCGCGCGACACGGGCAAGCCTGTGCGGCAAGGCAAGGCCGATGTCGCCGCGACCATCCGCTATTTCGAGTTCTACGGCGGCGCCTGTGACAAGGTCCATGGCGATACGATTCCGTTTCTCGATGGCTATACGGCATTGACGCTGCGCGAGCCGCATGGCGTCGTGGCGGGGATCATCCCGTGGAACTATCCGATGCAAATCATGGCGCGCGTTGTCGGCGCGGCGCTGGCCATGGGCAACACGCTGGTCATCAAGCCCGCCGAAGACGCCTCGCTGACGGCGATCCGCCTTGGCGAGCTGGCGCAGGAAGCGGGTTTGCCGGAAGGCGTGCTGAATGTCATCACCGGCTACGGCCATGTGGCGGGGGCGGCACTTTCGGCGCATCCTATGGTCGATTACGTGACCTTCACCGGTTCGCCTCTGACAGGAACTGCGATCCAGAGAGCCGCGGCGGCCAATAATCGTGGCGTGACGATGGAACTTGGCGGCAAGTCGCCGCAGATCGTTTTCGCCGATGCCGATCTCGACAAGGCGCTTCCCGTGCTGGTCAACGCGATCATCCAGAATGGCGGGCAGACCTGTTCGGCGGGTAGCCGCGTGCTGATCGAAAAGCCGGTATTCCGCGAGCTGGCCGGGGCGCTGATGGAACGGTTCGGAAATCTCATTGCCGGTCCGCATGACGCCGATCTCGATCTTGGGCCGTTGATCAATCCGAAGCAGAAAAGCCGCGTCGAGAATTTCATCGCCTCGGCCATCGAGGCGGGCGTGCCGCTGATGGCGCGCGGTTCCATCGACGCCACCGCACCGACGGGCGGCTATTATGTGGCGCCCGTGCTTTTCGGCGCGGTCGATCCCGATGCCGTGATTGCGCAGGAAGAGGTGTTTGGCCCGGTGCTTTCGCTGTTTCCGTTCGAGGACGAGGAGGAGGCGGTCCGCCTCGCCAACGGAACGGATTTCGGCCTCGTGGCCGGCATCTGGACGCTGGACGGCGCGCGGCAGCATCGCGTGGCCAAGCGTGTGCGGGCCGGACAGGTTTTCGTCAATGCCTATGGCGCGGGCGGCGGTGTCGAATTGCCATTCGGCGGGTTCAAGCGGTCCGGTCATGGCCGCGAAAAGGGCTTCGAGGCGCTCTACGATATGTCGGCCACCAAGACGATCGTGTTCAATCACGGTTAATCATTGGCGGTGAAAATGAGGGGTTCAGGCATGGATTCCCGGGCTTAACCCGGGAATCCATGCCTGAACGGTTGCAGCAAGCCATAATTCGCCCACCAGCGGTAATATCGGGCATTTATAAAAAGCATGAGAGAAAGAGGAAATTCATGGGACGTCTGAAGGGCAAAATCGCCGTCATCACCGGGGCTGCATCGGGTTTCGGCGAGGGCATGGCGAAGCGCTATGCGGAAGAAGGCGCGAAGATCGTCGTCGCGGACCTCAACAAGAAGGGCGCGGACGAACTGGCCGAAACCATTGGCGAAAATGCGATTGCCGTTCAGGTCGATGTTTCCCGCAAGCAGGATGTCGAGCGCATGGTCGCTGCCGCGATGGATCATTTCGGCGGTGTCGATATCATGGTCAACAATGCCGGTTTTACCCATCGCAACGGCTCGCTGATCGAGGTCAGCGAAGACAATTTCGATCTGATCGCCGCCGTCAACATGAAGGCGATCTACTATTCGACGCTGGCTGTCGTGCCGATCATGGAGCGGCAGGGCGGCGGGTCGATCATCACGACGGCTTCCACGGCGGGCCTGCGGCCACGTCCGGGGCTGACCTGGTATAACGCCTCCAAGGGCTGGGCGATCACCGCCACGAAATCCATGGCGGTGGAGCTTGCGCCGAAGAATATCCGTGTCAATTGCATTTGCCCCGTCGCGGCGGAAACGCCGATGCTGGGCCTGTTTCTGGGCGATGATACGCCGGAGCGGCGTGCGCAGTTCAAGGCCACCATTCCGTTGGGACGGTTTTCCACGCCGCTCGATATCGCCAATGCGGCCCTGTGGCTTGCTTCTGACGAGGCGGAATTTATCACGGGCGTCGCCCTTGAGGTGGATGGCGGGCGCTGCATCTGAGGCGATGCGGCTTGCGTGCCGCCCTGCAACAGCATAAGCGAAAGACGAGAAGGTTCAGGAAGGCGGAGACGAGATGCACAAGGTGGTGATCAGCGGCACGGGTGTTTTCACGCCCGAACAGTCCATCAGCAATGCCGAACTCGTGGCCGCTTTCAACGCCTATGCAACCGCCTGGAACGAAGAGCACGCATCGGAAATCGAGGCGGGAACGCTTCAGCCGATGGGCCTGTCTTCCGAGGAGTTCATCGTCAAGGCCTCCGGTATTGAAAATCGTTACGTCCTGAACAAATCCGGTATTCTCGATCCGCAGATCATGCATCCCGTTCTGCCCGAACGCAGCGACGAGGAGCTTTCCATCATGGCCGAAATGGCCGTGAATGCGGCCACCGGGGCGCTGGCGCAGGCGGGGCGCACGGCCGCCGATGTCGACGCCGTGATCTGCGCCGCTTCCAATCATGAGCGGGCCTATCCGGCGATCGCTATCGAGGTGCAGAAGGCGCTGGGGATCGAGGGTTTTGCTTTCGACATGAATGTGGCCTGTTCGTCAGCCACCTTCGGCATACAGGCAGCGGCCGACATGATCCGCTCCGGCTCGGCGCGCGCGATCCTGATGGTCAATCCGGAAATCTGCTCGGCGCATCTCGAATGGCGCGACCGCGACTGCCACTTCATTTTCGGCGATGTCTGCACCGCGGTCCTGCTGGAGCGCGACGATCTGGCGACCGCCGAAGGCCGGTTCGAAATCGTCTCGACGCGCTGCCTGACCGAGTTTTCCAACAATATCCGCAACAATAACGGTTTCCTGCGCCGCACGCGCGAGAAGCACATGGCGGATCGCCGTGACATGCTCTTCCGGCAGGAGGGCCGCAAGGTCTTCAGGCAGGTGGTGCCGATGGTGGCGGAAATGATCCTGACGCATCTCGCGGACGAGGATCTCGCGGCCGCGCATGTGTCGCGGCTCTGGCTGCATCAGGCCAACAAGGGCATGAACGATCTCATCGGCGCGCGCGTCCTCGGGCGCGAGCCCCTGGCCGGAGAGCAGCCGAACATCCTGCAAGACTACGCCAATACATCCTCGGCTGGCTCTATCATCGCCTTCGCCAAATATTCGGACGATCTGGCGTCGGGCAGCTTCGGCGTTATCTGTTCTTTCGGCGCCGGTTATTCGGTCGGCAGCGTCATCCTCCGCAAGGTGTAATCGTTTCGGGTGGCTTCACCGTTCCGGAATGGATGGCCGGGTCAGGCCTGGCCATGACGATGGAGCGGGGTCGCACAATCGTCAGCGTGGGGGCTGGTAGGGCGGTCGGAGCGAGAGATAGCCGAAGGGCGCAACGTCCCGGATTCGTCATTCCCGGCCTTGAGCCGCGAATCCATGCCTGAACCTTCAAACATCACGCCGGGGTGTTTCCACGCCCGGCGGTGCCGTCTGGATGTTGAGAGGAAGCGGGCGGCTTGCCGTGTATTGGGTGTGTTTTGTCAGGAGGTGGTGAGCCGCCCGCGACACCCGCTTCGATCGTCCTGTGCCTCGTTGTAATGGAGCGGGGGCCTTGACCGCTCCACCCGAGACCTCCGGGCAACCATTCCCGACGGGATGGAAACCATCTTGTCGGGCGTCTTCGCCCGCACCGGTCTCGAGCCCGGCCTCACGCAAGCGATGCAGTCATTATCCCTTCGCCTGCGAAGCCGCGGACAGATCGACATGAATTGACATCATCTATCTGATTTCGATGGATTTTACTGTTGGATAGATTTTTCAGATCCGGTCCATCAGCGCATACCAGCTCAAGGCAAGGAAGAGCAGGGGAGCGCGGAAGGCGCGACCGCCGGGGAAAGCCGGAATTTTCAGGTCTTCCAGCAGTTTCAGCCGATCACGGTCGCCATTGAGCGTTTCCGCATAGAGCTTGCCGACGAAGTTCGCCAGCATGACGCCATGGCCGGAATAGCCGCCCGCCGAGATGACGTTTGGCATGACCTCGCGAACAAAAGGCTTGCGCGGCATGGTGATGCCAACGGAGCCGCCCCACGCATGGGTCATCTCGATATTGGCGAGCGCCGGATAGATTTCCGCGATCTGCCGGCGAATATGCGCGCTGATGTCGATGGGATTGTCGGCGGTATAGGCTTCGCGCCCGCCAAACAGCAGGCGGCCATCCTTGGCGCGGCGGAAATAGCGCACGACAAAACGGGAATCGTCCACGCTTTCCGCGCCCGGCAATACGGTGCTGTCGAGCGGCAAGGGAACGGTCGAGCCGATGAATGAGCGGATCGGCATGACATGCGCCGCGCTGATCGGCTCCAGCTTGCCGCCATGCGCATTGACTGCGATCAGGCATTTGGCGGCGGTGATCGTGCCGGTCGGCGTTGTAACGGTCACGCGGCCATTTTCGGATTTTATGCCGGTCGCCACGGTGTTTTCGAACAGGTTGACGCCCGCCGCGGCGGCGGCTCTTGCCAGCCCGACAATGAGTTTCATCGGCTGTATATGGCCGGTGCCGCGATCGTAAACGCCGCCGAAATACCGGGTTGAGCCGAGACGATCCGCCGTTTCCCTGACATCCATGAAGTGGATATGCGGATAGCCGAAGCGCGCGCCCATCGTATACGCATGGTCTTCATAGGCCTTCAGATAGCGCTTCTTGTGCACCACCGACATCTGCCCCGGCACGAAATCGATATCGATCTGATGTTGCTGCGCAAGCGAAAGCAGATATGCCTTGGCCTCTTCCGCCAGATCGAAAAGGGCTTTTGCCCGCTCGAAACCATAGCTCTGCTCAAGCTCCTCCACCCAGGCGCGCTGGCCGGTGCCAAGCTGGCCGCCATTGCGTCCCGACGCGCCGTCGCCGAAACGAAAGGCCTCGATGAGCACGACGTCGACGCCCGCTTCCGCCAGGTTGAGGGCGGCTGAAAGACCGGTAAAACCACCGCCGATAATCACGACGTCTGCCTGCCGCGACCCATCCAGCGCAGGATAGCGCGGACGGTCGCTGATCGTTGCTTCATACCAGGAAATACCGGGCGAAATCGGGCTTTGATAGGTCATGATCGGTTCAAATCATCATGGATCAAACATTGAGAAGCAGATATTCACGCTCCCATGGACTGATGACTTCCATGAAGGTTTCGAACTCGGCCCGTTTGATGGCGGCATAGGTATTGGCGAAGGATTCGCCAAGCATGGTCTTCAGCTCCTCATCGTCCTCGAAAAGCTGAACGGCCTCGATCAGGCCGCGCGGCAACTCGATCTCCTCGTCATTGACGGTGCTGGATGCGGGCTGATCGGCCTCTATCCTGTTGACCATGCCGATCAGCCCGCAAGCGAGCGAGGCCGCCAGCGCCAGATAGGGATTGGCGTCGGAGGAGGGGATGCGGTTTTCGACACGCCGCGCGCTCGGGTCCGACCGTGGCACGCGAAACGCGGTCGTACGATTGTCATAGCCCCATTTGACGTTAACCGGCGCGGAGGCCGACTTGGTCAGGCGGCGGTATGAGTTGACGTAGGGCGCAAACATGACAAGAGCATTGGGCACATGCCTCTGCATGCCGCCGATAAAGTGGCGGAACGCATCGCTCTCGCTGCCGTCGTCATTGGTGAAGATGTTCTTGCCGGTCTTCTTCTCGATGATCGACTGATGAATATGCATGGCCGAACCCGGCTGTCCCTGAATGGGTTTGGCCATGAAGGTTGCGTACATATCGTGCTTCAGCGCTGCTTCGCGGATCGTGCGCTTGAACAGGAAAACCTGGTCGGCAAGCTCGACCGGGTCGCCGTGCCGCAGATTGATCTCAAGCTGCGCCGCGCCTTCCTCATGGATCAGCGTGTCGATCTCCAGCCCCTGCCCCTCGGAGAAATGGTAGATGTCGTCGATCAACTCGTCGAATTCGTTGACGCCCGCGATGGAATAGCCCTGACCGCCGCCGATGGCGCGGCCTGACCGTCCGACAGGCGGTGTCAGCGGGTAATCCGGATCGGGATTTTTCTTGACGAGGTAGAACTCGATCTCGGGTGCCACAACCGGCTTCAGCCCGCGCTTGCCATAGGCTGCGACCACTCGCTTCAAAACATTGCGCGGCGTAAATTCAACGGCGCGCCCATCCTGATGCACGAGGTCGCAGATGACCTGTGCCGTCGCATCGGTTTCCCACGGGACCACCGAAAGCGTGGAGAGATCCGGCAGCAGCTTCAGGTCGCCGTCATCTTCCGGGTAGGTAAAGCCATTGCCATCTTCCGGGTAGTCGCCGGAAATGGTGGCCATGAAAACGGCGGACGGGAGCGCCAGCGAGGTGTTCGACGTGAATTTCTTCGACGGCATCATCTTGCCACGCGCCACGCCAGCCTGATCGGGCGTGATGCATTCTATATCTTCGATATCCCGCCAGGCGAGCCATTCGGAGGCTTCCCGCCAATTTTTCACGCCTCGCAGGGCCTTGACATAGTTGGGAGTACGGCGTCGCGTTGTGCTGCGTACGGGTTTCTTTTCAGGGGAATCGGCGGGCATCAATCACCAGAAACTGTTTCACTTTTCCATGATAGTCACGCCTCGAACCGAAAGCAAAGGGGGCCGAAAAAAATCACCTGCCGTGACAGCGTATAATGGCCGTTCACGGCATGCTGACGATGGCATATGCCGTTGGTCCTGCGGTGAGTGCCGGAAGCGTTATGATCGTCATGACAGCGCTGGCGACGATGGCAAGCCCAAGGCAATGGGTGAATGTGTTTGCGATGAACTGTTTCATGGTCCCGTCTTCCTCGTCCGGCAGCAAAGGGCTGGTCCGCCCGTCTCTGGAAATCTGGCAGTCCAATATGGCTGAAACGACTTCGGTTCAGGGATATTTCGCGGCAAGGTCCGTCCGGCGCATGACACAATCGCCGCGATCTCCCGCATCGTGCGGAAAATGTGGCATCCGCCGAGACGATAGCGGTTTTCAAACGAAACCCGCCCGCAAGGTTAATGCCTGCGGGCGGTGTTTTACTGTGTTTCTCCCGCCCTGAAACCGGGGGCGGGGTGCAGTCTTTATCTACCGTCGCGGCTCCCGTGCTGCCGCTGGCGTGCAGGATTTCTGCTTTGCTGCCGCAGGCAAGCGATCGCGAACAGCATGGCGGCGCCGGCGAGTGCTTCGAGCAGGATCACGGCCATCACCGGGCGTTGGTGACGATGACGGGGATGAGCAGGTCGCCCCAGTTTCCGTCGCCGCCATGATGTCTCGCGGAGCGGACCAGCTCAACTGACACGCCCGCTTCAACCGCTTTCATGACCGATTGGTTCAGGCGATGCAGATCGTTTGCGAGAATGCGGATTGCCTGTTGCTGGTCGGTATTCATGGCCGATGATTGCTCCTCAGCCCGTTCCTTGACGCGTGCCAGTGATGCCATTGTCGTTTCTCCTCTAAAAGCCCCGGCCGCTATTCGGCAGCGGGCTTGAATTGATCGTGCTCTGTCGAGCCATGCATGGCGGTGGTCGATGACTGTCCGCCGGTGATTGCCATGGAAACGGCGTCGAAATAGCCGGTTCCGACTTCGCGCTGATGCTTGGTCGCGGTGTAGCCATTGGCTTCCGCCGCGAACTCCGCTTCCTGCAACTCGGAGTAGGCCGCCATCTGGCGATCCCTGTAGCCGCGTGCCAGTTCGAACATGCCGAAGTTGAGCTGGTGGAAACCAGCCAGCGTGATGAACTGGAACTTGTAGCCCATCGCGCCCAGCTCGCGCTGGAACCTGGCAATCGTTGCGTCGTCGAGGTTCTTCTTCCAGTTGAACGACGGCGAACAGTTGTAAGCGAGCAGCTTGCCCGGATGCGCCTTGTGGACGCCTTCGGCGAACTTGCGCGCCTGTTCGAGATCCGGCTTCGAGGTTTCGCACCAGATCAGGTCGCAATGCGGCGCATAGGCAACGGCGCGGGCGATGCACGGCTCTATGCCGTTCCTCACCTGATAGAAGCCTTCCGGCGTGCGGCCCGCATCGTAATCGACAAAGGGGCGATCCCGTTCGTCAATGTCCGAGGTCAGCAGCTTGGCCGCTTCCGCATCCGTGCGGGCGATCACCAGCGTCGGCGTTCCCATCACGTCTGCGGCGAGCCGCGCGGCGTTGAGATTGCGGATATGCGCCGCAGTCGGGATCAGAACCTTGCCGCCGAGATGGCCGCATTTCTTTTCCGATGCCAACTGGTCTTCATAGTGCACGCCGGCAGCCCCCGCCTCGATGAAGGCCTTCATGATCTCGAAGGCGTTCAGCGGGCCGCCGAAACCGGCTTCGGCATCGGCAACAATGGGCGCGAACCATGTGTCGACCGAAAGGCCCTTGCCCTCGGATGTCTCGATCTGGTCGGCGCGCTGGAGCGTGCGGTTGATGCGCTTGGCAAGCTCGGGCGCGGCATTCGCCGGGTAGAGCGACTGGTCCGGATACATGGCGGACGCGGTGTTGGCGTCGGCCGCAACCTGCCAGCCCGAGAGGTAGATCGCCTTGAGCCCGGCGCGAACCATCTGCATGGCCTGGTTGCCGGACAGCGCGCCGAGCGCGTTGACGAAATCGTCCTCGTGGATGAGCTTCCAGAGCCGGTTCGCGCCGTTTTCGGCCAGCGAATATTTGATCTCCACGGAGCCGCGCAGCCGCTTCACATCTTCCGCCGTGTAAGGACGCTCAATGCCGTCGAAGCGGCCCTTTGGTGCCGATGGAACAAGATTGTAAAAATCGGTCATGCTGTTTTCTCCGCTGTGGTGTAAACTGTTCGAGGCTGCCTGTTTCTTTCGCCTCGTGTTGGAAAATATTT
The DNA here is from genome assembly GCA_050726055.1 of Phyllobacterium sp. Classification (GTDB taxonomy): domain Bacteria; phylum Pseudomonadota; class Alphaproteobacteria; order Rhizobiales; family Rhizobiaceae; genus Phyllobacterium. The sequence continues at coordinate 70,554 of JBOHIW010000009.1, forward strand.
ACAATGCAGCGCAGCATAAAGCGAAGAATAACGTGATTTTGCGCCGATAAATCGGGTAAAGTTGTCGATGACTTGACAAATCTGGATTGTAAAATTGTAAAAAATTGTAACAGTTGCGGTCGATGAAATCGATGTGTAGATATTGTCACAATATGTAAAATGGAGCGTCTCGAATGGCCGATGGAAAACTGTTTGCAGGTCCGCGCATTCGGCGGTTGCGCAATGAGCGCGCCTTGACACAGACAGCCATGGCGCAGGATCTCGGCATCTCGCCGTCCTATCTCAACCTGATCGAGCGCAACCAGCGTCCATTGACCGTGCCGCTGCTGCTGAAGCTTGCTTCGATCTACAGGATCGAGCTTGAAACCTTGCGGGACGATGCAGGCTCGTCGATGACCGGCCTGAAGGAGGTTTTTGCCGATCCGCTGCTCTCCGGCGAGTTGCCGGGGGATCAGGAATTGATCGAAATCCGCGAGGCTGCACCCAATGCGGCCAACGGCGTCGTCAAGCTTTACCGCGCATACCGGGAATCGCTCGAACGGCTTTCCGATCTGTCGGAGCTTCTGGCACGGGAAGGGCATGCGCCTTCGCTGTCCGCAACGCGAATGCCGCTGAACGAGGTGCATGAGGCGCTGGAAAAGCGGCCGAACTATTTCCAGCGCCTGGAAGACGAGGCGGAATCCTTCAACACCCTCCTGCAACCCGGCGATGATCTGGCATCCGCATTGAGGAGCTGGCTGAAATCCGAAAAGGGGATCAGCGTCCGTGTGCTGCCCGTCGCGACCATGCCCAACTGGCGCAGGCGCTATGACCGTCATTCGCAACGATTGTTTCTTTCAGAGCGCCTTTCTCCGTTTGATCGCTTGCGGGAACTGGCGATGGAGGCGGTGCAGATGCGCATGCAGGTGGCCGTCGCCGTCGAGGTGGAGGGTTTGAAACTTTCATCCGACGAGGCGCGGCGTATCGCGCGGTTCGAGCTTGGGCGCTATGCGGCCCATGCGCTGATGATGCCTTATGCGGCTTTCCATGCGGCGGCGGTTCGCGCGCGCTATGATATCGATGTCTTGCGTTCGCGCTTTTCCGTATCGTTCGAGCAGGCGGCGCACCGGCTCACCAGCCTTGCGCGTCAGGGAAGTGCGGGCGTGCCCTTCTTCACGCTGGAGATCGACCACGCCGGAAACCGCTTGCGCCGGGCAGGCGCACAGGGCTTTCCATTTTCACGGTTTGGCGGCGAGTGTCCGCGCCTGGCGATCCACGCGGCTTTCATGCAGCCCGGACAGACGATCGTCGAAAGCGTGGAAATGCCGGATGGCGGCGCGTTCCTGACCGTTTCCCGAACGCTGGAAGGCTTGCAGGGCGCGTTCAACGAGCGCCCGCGCCGCACGGCGATCATGCTCGGTTGTGACATCGATCTTGCGGGCGAGACGGTGTATGGCGCTGCGCTGCCGAAAGGCGTCGGGCCGACTACAGTCGGCCCCGCGTGCAGGCTGTGCGAGCGCATGGGCTGCATCACGCGGGCCGAACCGCCGATTACAAGGCCGCTGGGGCTGGATGAAATGGTGACGGGCCTCAGCGCTTTCGATTTTCAGTAAGGTCGCGCCGGGATGTTTTTCCGTTCCGGAATGGATGGCCGGGTCAAGCCCGGCCATGACGAGGTTTAAACGACGAGAACAATCCTGGCAGCTTCGTCATTCCCGGGCTTGACCCGGGAACCCATTCCGGAACGGAGAACGCTATACGTCGCGACCGCATCTCGTTTTTGGCCCAAAGAAAAAGCGGCGTTGCGGATAGATTTTATCTTTCTGTCATGGGCGACAAATAATCCGGTTCGCAACCGCTAAAGTTTGGAGCGTTCGATACCAAATCAGTTGACGAAACCGCAGCAATCTAAAAAGGTACGGGAAAATGCGGGTGCATGGCATGCGGCGACAGGGGCATGCCAGATAATGGAGGGTTCCATGCGTAAAGTGTCGTTCATTCTCGCGGCAGCGTTGTCTGCCGGGCTCGCTTCAGCGGCTTATGCCCAGGAGCGGGTGGTCAATATCTATAACTGGTCGGACTATATCGATGACTCGATCCTGGCCGATTTCACCAAGGAAACCGGCATAAAGGTCGTCTACGACACGTTCGACTCCAACGAGATCCTTGAAACCAAGCTGCTGGCGGGCGGTACGGGCTATGATATCGTCGTTCCGTCGGCGGAATTTCTTGGCCGCCAGATACCGGCAGGCGTGTTCCAGAAGCTCGACAAGTCGAAGCTGACCAACCTGCCCAACATGTGGGACGTCATTCTTGAACGCACGGAAATCTACGATCCGGGCAATGAATACACGCTCAACTACATGTGGGGCACCACCGGCATCGGCTACAATGTCGCCAAGGTGAAGGCGGCGCTGGGGGTCGACAAGCTCGATTCCTGGAGCTTCATCTACGATCCGGCCAATATGGAAAAGCTGAAGGATTGCGGCGTGCATCTGCTCGATGCGGGCTCGGAAATGATCCGCCCGGCGCTCAACTATCTCGATCTTGATCCCGATTCCAAGAATCCCGACGACTACCGGAAGGTCGAGGAAATGCTGATGAAGGTCCGCCCTTTCATCCGCAAGTTCCATTCGTCTGAATATATCAATGCGCTCGCCAATGGCGATATCTGCGTGGCTGTCGGATATTCCGGCGATATCTTCCAGGCGCGCGACCGTGCGGCGGAAGCCGGGCAGGGTGTCGAGATCGGCTATTCGATTCCCAAGGAAGGCGCCCTGATGTGGTTCGACCAGATGGCAATTCCGGCCGATGCCAAGCATGTCGAGGAAGCCCATGAGTTCCTCAACTACATCATGCGTCCCGAGGTCATCGCCAAGGCATCGAATTATCTGAGCTACGCCAATGGCAACAAGGCTTCGCAGCCGATGCTCGACAAGGAAGTCTTCGAAAATCCGGAAATCTATCCGGATGATGCAACAATGGCAAAGCTGTTCACCGTGCAGCCCTTCGACAACAAGACACAACGCATCGTGACGCGCATGTGGACAAAGGTCATGACGGGTCAATAAAGGAAGAAAAAGCCCCGGTGCGATGTAGCCGGGGCTTTTTGCAGGCCGCTCAATTTGTCAATCATACAGGCACATCATGACATCGCTTGGAAGCTTTCGCAGAAAATTCGCTCCGTGGAACGATCCTGAGGCCAAGCCGTTCATCCAGTTCGATCGCGTCACCAAGCGGTTTGCGGATTTCACAGCGGTCAATGATCTGTCGCTGAACATTTTCAACCGCGAATTCTTTGCGCTGCTCGGCGCGTCCGGTTGCGGAAAATCCACCTTGCTGCGCATGCTCGCCGGCTTTGAGGAACCGACATCGGGCCGCATCCTGCTCGACGGGCAGGATTTGCGCGGCGTGCCGCCCTACAAGCGGCCGGTCAACATGATGTTCCAGTCCTATGCGCTGTTTCCGCATATGACGGTCGCCGACAATATCGCCTTCGGCCTGAAGCAGGACGGCATGTCGAAATCCGATATTGGCGTTCGCGTGGCGGAAATGCTCAAGCTGGTCAAGCTGGAGCATTTCGGCAAGCGCAAGCCGCACCAGCTTTCCGGTGGCCAGCGCCAGCGCGTGGCGCTCGCTCGCGCCGTCGCCAAGCAGCCCAAGGTGCTGCTGCTCGACGAGCCGCTGGGCGCGCTCGACAAGAAGCTGCGCGAGGAAACGCAGTTCGAATTGATGGATCTCCAGATGAAGCTGGGCCTGACCTTCGTGGTCGTGACCCACGATCAGGAAGAGGCCATGACGATGGCGGATCGCATCGCCGTCATGGACAAGGGGCAGATCAAGCAGGTGGCGCCGCCTGCGGAGGTCTATGAAGCGCCAAGCACGAAGTTCGTCGCCGATTTCATCGGCAATGTGAACATGATCGAGGGCACCGTCGAAAAGCAGGATAGCAGCTTTGTCGAGATTGCCGCCCCGAATTACGGATTGACCGTTCGTGCCGATACCGCAACCAAGCCGGTGGCGGGGCAGTCCGTCTGGTTCGCGATCCGTCCGGAAAAGATGCGCCTGACGCGAAAAAAACCGGACGGCGCGCCTGTCAACGCCGTGCAGGGCGAACTCTGGGATATCGCCTATTTCGGCGACATGACCGTCTATCACGTTAAGCTTGATACGGGGCAGCTCATCAAGGCGGCGAGCCTGAACGCCGTGCGGGCGGTGGAGGAACCGCTGACCTATGACGAACGCGTATGGGTCAGTTTCGATACCGATGGCGGTATCGTGCTGACGGCGTGAGGTCTGGCCATGCAGAAGCTCATTGCAGCCGTTGCCAGCCGATTGGTCATCATCATACCCTATCTGTGGCTGTCGGTCTTTTTCCTGATCCCGTTCTTCATCGTCTTCAAGATTTCGCTTTCCGAGGTCGCGACGGCAATCCCGCCCTATGTACCAACATTCAGCCTGTCTGACGGGTGGCAGGGTATCCGCGAAGGCATTGGCCAGCTTTCGTTCGCGAATTATCAATGGCTTCTCGACGACTCGCTCTATTTCAACGCCTATGTGTCGAGCCTGTTCATCGCGGCGGTTTCGACGGCGTTGGCGCTGCTCGTCGGCTATCCGCTGGCCTACGGCATGGCGCGCGCGCCTTCCGGCTGGCGGCCGACACTGCTGATGCTGGTGATCCTGCCTTTCTGGACGAGCTTCCTGATCCGCGTTTATGCATGGATCGGCATTCTCAAGCAGGAAGGATTGCTCAACCAGTTGTTGCTTTGGCTCGGCGTGATCGATACGCCCCTGACCATCCTCAACACCAACGCGGCTGTCTATATCGGCATCGTCTACTCTTACCTGCCGTTCATGGTGCTTCCGATCTATGCGGCCCTTGAAAAGATGGATTACTCGCTGGTCGAGGCCGCCAACGATCTTGGCTGCCCTCCGGTTTCCGCCTTCTGGAAAGTCACCTTTCCCCTGTCCTTGCCGGGCGTGGTGGCGGGCTGCTTTCTTGTGTTCATCCCGGCGGTCGGCGAGTTCGTCATTCCGGATCTGCTGGGCGGTTCCTCGACGCTGATGATCGGCAAGACGCTATGGACCGAGTTTTTCTCCAATCGCGATTGGCCCGTCTCTTCGGCGGTGGCGATCGTCCTGCTCCTGATCCTCATCATCCCGATCGTGCTGTTCCAGCAAATGCAGGCGCGGGCGCAGGAAAACGAAAAGTAGGAGCGCGAAGATGAACTCGAACTGGTCTCGCTTCAACATCGCCTCGGTCGTTCTCGGCTTTGCGTTCCTGTATCTGCCGATCGTGCTTCTGGTGATCTACTCGTTCAATGAATCCCGACTGGTGACCGTCTGGGCGGGGTTCTCGACCAAGTGGTACGCCGAGCTTTTTCGCAATCAGGCGCTCATGGATGCCGCCTGGGTAACGGCGCGGGTGGGCTTCCTGTCGGCGACCGTCGCGACGGTTTTCGGCACGCTTGGCGCTCTGGCGCTCACGCGCTATACGCGGTTTCGCGGGCGAATTCTTTTCTCAGGGATGATCTATGCGCCGCTGGTCATGCCGGAGGTGATCACCGGCCTGTCGCTTCTGTTGCTGTTCGTGGCCATAGGCTTCGACCGTGGTTTCTGGACGGTGACGCTTGCCCATATCACCTTTTCCATGTGTTTCGTGGCCGTGGTGGTTCAGTCCCGTCTCGTCACGTTTGATCGTTCTCTGGAAGAGGCGGCGATGGATCTTGGCGCAACGCCGGTCCAGACCTTCCTCAAGGTAACACTGCCGGTCATTCTTCCCGCTGTCGTTTCCGGCTGGATGCTCGCCTTCACGCTGTCACTCGACGATCTGGTGATCGCAAGTTTCGCCTCGGGTCCGGGCGCGACCACGCTTCCAATGAGAATTTACAGTCAGGTTCGCCTCGGCGTGACACCCGAGATCAACGCGATCTGCACGATCCTGATCGGTATCGTGGCCACGGGGGTGGTCGTGGCGTCGATCATCAACAAGCGTCGCGAGGTGCAGCGCGTCCGCGACGAGCAGGTGGCGTTGCAGAGCTAAAACCTGCAATCTGCCTTGTTTAATTCGGCACTGCGCTGTTCGGTTCCGGCTGTTGCTCGCTGAAGATCGGAGAGACGAACGGCCGCTCCCATGAGCCGCCGACGAAAAAGCGGATATGGCGCTCGGGCGCTCCTTCCGGCGCGGATTCTGCTTTTGGAAGCAGCAGGTCGCCCGTCAGGGCAAGCCCCTGGCTGATGAAGGGAACGATGCCCGTCAGCGTCAGGTTTCCCTGGCTCGTTTGCATTTTCACCGTCTCCAGCGTCGCAACGCCTTCCGCGATGGCGGCCTTGGCCTCCAGCGTATCGAAACTCAGTGTCGAATCCTTTTTTGAGCCAAGCTCGAAAAAGCGGTTGGTGCTGGCTTTTGAAATGAAATCGGCAACGTCAAAGTTATTGATCTGGCCCGGACCGAAACGCATGCTGAACGTGCCTTTGCCGGTGTTGTAGAGTGAGGACCACTGCTGGCCGGGCCCCTTGAGCATCAGGGAAACCGTGCCCTTGCCCAGCGCGAAACGCTGCCCAAGCCCGAGTGCGGGAAACAGCGCCGCGCTGTCGACGTCGATGCCGGTAAGGCGCAGCTCGCTGGTTGTCTGTTCTTCCGTCTGCACAAGGCTGAAACCGGCCTCCACCGAGCCGTTGAAGGCGGTGGCGTCGCCAATATCGAAATCGGCCCGCCCGCCCTTGACCTGTGCGGTTGCGCCGACATTGGCGAGCTTGATTTTTCCGGCCGTGGCTGTTTTTGCCGAAAGCCGCAGATCCAGATCGATCTGCTTGAGGAAACTGGTATCGATGACGGCCTGGCTGTTCGCGTCGTCCGGCAGGGGCGTGAAGGCCGCGAGAAACGAATGAAGATCGAGCGAGTTGAAAGCCAGTGTTCCGGTGATGCTGGGCATCTCCTTCTCAAAGCCGATTTCGAGAATGCCGTTTGCCGGACTGTCGTTGACGGATATCGACAGGTTGTCGAGCTTCACGCGCTTGCGTGTTGCGGTCGCGGCGGCTTCGAGCGAAAAGCTGCCGATAGCGTCGCCGGGCCGGCTGTCGGCGCCGACCCAATGCAGCGCCTTCCCGAGCTCTGGCGACTTTGCTGAAAAATCACCCTGGAAGAACAGGTCGCCGGAAAGATTGACCGTTCCGTTATAGGTGAGGGCCATGGGGGCCGACGTCAGCTTGAGCCGCAACGGGCTCGTGCCGCCCGCAATCAGCAACAATGGGCTGTCGGTTGTCGTGTCGACCTCTATGGTTTCCCCCGCCCAGACGGCGCTGCCCTGAAAGCTTGCGGCAACCGAGGTTTGCGGCCAGTTGAAGGTTCCGTTGAGCTTCGTGATCTGCTTTTCACCTGTCGCGCCGGGGCGTTTGTAGATGATGGTTCCGCCCTCGAAAGTGATCCTGCCGAAGGGTTGCGACTCGACATTCGAGAGATCGGGATCGGCCGGCTTCTTGTCGATGGCGCGGCGCGTGGCGCGAACCACATTGCCGATCCGGCCGGTATTGTTCATCAATGTGGCTTCGACGGCCTTCAGATCCGCTGGCGTCTCCCCCAGCAGGAAGTGGGGACGGATGAGCTTCGTGTCCGAAAAGCTCACGTCGCCGGTCAGGACGGAAAAGAGCGACAGATTGACCTCGATCCGGTCGGCTGTCATCAGCGGGGGTGCGTCGTCCAGGCCTGGCTGGCTGATCGTGACATCGTTGAGCGCGGCGCGAAATATGGGGAAGAAGGAAAGCTGCGGAGCCTGGTGCAGCTCCACCTCATAGCCTGTCCAGGCGCTGATTTCATAGGCCAGCCGCGACCGGATCAGCTCGGCTGAAACGATGGACGGCAGGATGGCGAAGAGCCCGGCGATAAAGAGGGCAGCGATGCCTATCACTGACCAGATCTGTCGTGATCCTTGTCGGGCCATGTTAGCGACCAATCATTGTTGACTGTTTCTTGCACCGGTTTACCGAAGGTGATGCGCAATTCAAGCGGAATGGTTCTTAAACTCGTGGATTGGGGCAAAATTGACGTTTCGCGGCTGTTATATTCCGAGCCATGGATGCGGGCTTGTGATGTTGCGTTGCAGCATGTACATCGGTGATGCTGTTTGGGAGGAGGCTGAAATGGCGCATGCTTCACCGCTTTGGGTGCCGGATACGGCGCGGGTCGCGGCAAGCCCGATGATGCAGTTCATGCGGGCTGCGGAGGAAAAATCGGGGCGAAAACTGACCGATTATGACGCGCTGCACCGCTGGTCGATCGAGGATCGCGAGGATTTCTGGTCGCTGGTCTGGGACTGGTGCGGCATCATTGGCGACAAGGGTGAGCAGGTGCTGGCGGATGGCGACCGGATGCCGGGCGCGCGGTTTTTCCCGGATGCACGATTGAACTTCGCCGAAAACCTGCTGTGGAAGAAGGGCGACGGCGATGCGCTTGTCTTTCGCGGTGAAAACAAGGTCGAGCGGCGCATATCCTGGGACGAGCTTCACGCCCTGGTTTCGCGTCTTCAGCAATTGTTCCGCGCCGAGGGGGTCAAGGCCGGGGATCGCGTTGCGGCCATGATGCCCAATATGCCGGAAACGATAGCGGCAATGCTGGCCACCGCGTCCATGGGCGCGATCTGGTCGTCCTGTTCCCCCGATTTCGGCGAACAGGGTATTCTCGACCGCTTCAGCCAGATCGAGCCGGTTCTGCTGATCGCCTGCGACGGCTATTGGTACAATGGCAAGGCTCTCGCCGTTCAGGACAAGCTGGCGGCGGCGTTGGAGAAGTTGCCAGGCGTTCGCAAGGCCATCATTGTCGACTATCTCGGGAAGGCAAGCGAGGTCGCGGCGGGCATCGGTCGCGCGGTATCGCTTCAGGCCGCTATCGAGTCCTTTGCGCCCGCAGCCATCGCTTATGAACGCCTGCCTTTCGCGCATCCGCTCTATATTCTGTTTTCGTCAGGTACGACCGGCATACCGAAATGCATCGTGCATTCGGCGGGCGGGACGCTGATCCAGCACGCCAAGGAGCACCGGCTTCACGCCGGAATCGGCGAGGGCGACCGGTTTTTCTACTTCACCACCTGCGGCTGGATGATGTGGAACTGGCTGGTGTCGGGCCTCGCCACCGGCGCGACATTGCTTCTCTATGACGGCTCGCCGTTCTATCCCGACGGCAATGCCATATTCGACTATGCGCAGGCCGAACGGATGACCTATCTGGGCACGTCGGCGAAATTCATCGACGCCGTTCGCAAGGCTGGCCTGAAGCCGATGCAGACGCATGATCTGTCGAGCGTGCGCACGATTTCCTCCACCGGTTCGCCGCTTTCGCCGGAAGGCTTCGATTTCGTCTATGACGGCATCAGCAAGGACGTGCATCTGGCGTCGATTTCCGGCGGTACCGACATCGTTTCCTGCTTCGTTCTCGGGGTTCCGATCCTGCCCGTCTGGTCAGGCGAGATTCAAGGGGCGGGCCTCGGCATGGCGGTCGATGTCTGGGACGACGACCAGACGCCGATCCGCGAGGAGAAGGGCGAACTGGTCTGCGCGAAGGCCTTTCCGGCCATGCCCATTGGCTTCTGGAATGATGCCGATGGCGCAAAATATCGCGCCGCCTATTTCGAGCGCTTCGACAATGTGTGGTGCCATGGCGATTTCGCGGAATGGACCCGGCATGGCGGCATTGTCATTCATGGACGCTCGGACGCGACGCTCAATCCGGGCGGGGTTCGCATTGGCACGGCGGAAATCTACAATCAGGTCGAGCAACTCGATGAGATCGTGGAATCGATCTGCATCGGCCAGACATGGGACGACGACGTGCGCGTGGTGCTGTTTGTCCGGCTGGCCGAGGGCGTGCAACTCGACGACGGCCTGATCGGCAAGATCAGGGCGAAAATCCGCACCGGCGCTTCGCCCCGGCATGTGCCTGCGAAAATCATCGCCGTGGCCGATATTCCGCGCACCAAATCCGGTAAGATCACCGAGCTGGCGGTGCGTGATGTCGTGCATGGCCGCGAGGTGAAGAACAAGGAAGCGCTGGCCAACCCGCAGGCTCTGGACCTTTATGCCGATATTCCGGAACTGCGGACATAAGGTAAAGTTTTCGTATTGTTTTTTCTCGGGCGCGTTAAGCTTTTCTTAACATTTTGGTCCGTATACTTAATGCGTTATTAAACACGAAACCTTGAGCCCCTTGGTTTCGTGTTCCGGGGATCTCCCCACTCCTGTTGACAGCTACTCATTCAAGCGCCGGTTCTTACCGGCGTTTTTTTATTCCAAATCAGGTGGTCTCGTCGCGCGCCAGGGCGCGTGAAAGCAGGATGACGGGCACCATGGCGGTGATCATGATCAGCAGTGAGGCCATTGCGCCATCCTCGACCACGGCTCTCGATGCGTTCTGGTGAACGATGGTCGCGAGCGTGTCGAACCCGAATGGTCTCAGCAGGATCGTTGCCGAAAGTTCCTTGACGGAATCGACGCCGACAAGCACGGCGGCCGTCAGCACGGCTGGCCGGATCAGCGGCAGGAGTACGGTGAGGGCAGTCTGATTGGATGTCCGTCCGAGGCAGCGGGCGGCATCATCGAGATGGGGCGGCAGCTTTGCCATGCCTGCGGCGATCGAGCTTTCGGCAAGGGCGAGGAAGCGGATGGAGCAGGCAAGGATGACGGCAAATCCGGAACCTGTGAGCAACAGCCCGGTTGAGATATCGAAATTGGCGCGCATGAATGCGTCCACCGTATTGTCGATACGGGCAAGCACGAAAAGCAGGCCAAGACCGAGCACGGTGCCGGGTGGGGCGTAGCCTGCCGACGCTATGCGCGAAAGGATCGTCACACCGGGTCGCCTCGCAATGCGCACGGCATGGATGATCGCCAGAGCTGCGGTGACCGTGATCAGGGCCGTGCTCAGGGCAACGATGATGGTTGTGAAGAATGCGCGATGAAGCACCGGATCCAGGATCTGATAGGGCCGATGCAAGGCATAGGTGCCAAGCACGTAAAGCGGTATGCCGAAGCCGAAAAGAATGGGCAGGGCGCAGGCGCCGAAAGCGAGGAATGCGCGAGGCCCGCGCAGTCTGGTCCGTGCCGGTTTTGCTTTCAGGCTGCTTGCACGCCCGCCGAAAAACCGCTGACGCCGCCGCGCCCATTGCTCCAGCGAGAGAATGGCGATGATGAAAAGCAGCATGACGCAGGCAATCTGCGCCGCCCCGCCCAGGCTGCCGCGATTGAGCCATGTATCGTAGATGGTGAAGGTGAGGGTGCGAACGCCCAGAAACTCGACCGCGCCGATGTCGTTCATGGTTTCCATGAGAACCAGCGCAACGCCCGCCATGATCGCAGGGCGGGCCATCGGCAGCAATATGCGCCAGAATACCCGAAACGGCCCTGAGCCGAGCGTCCGCGCCACATCGGCGACGTGCCGCCCTTGCATGATGAACACGACGCGCGTGGTGAGATAGACATAAGGATAGAGCACGCCGCCCATGATGAGCGCTGCGCCCGCCATCGAACGTACGTCAGGAAACCAGTAGTCCCTTGCGGTCTGATAACCCATGATGTCGCGCAGCAGGCTTTGCATCGGACCCGTATAGTGAAAGAACTCGACGACCGAATAGGCTGCGAGATAGGGCGGCACGGCGAAGGGTAGCACCAGCCCCCAGGCAAAGAACCGCCGCCCGGGAAACTCAAACGTGACAATCAGCCATGCCGTGACCACGCCGACAACAACGGTAAAAATGGCGACATAGGCCAGCAGCGTTACCGTGGTCCGGATCGAGCGCGGAAGGATGGTGGAGGAAAGATGCGCCCAGCTTCCGTCGCCGCCGCCAGCGGCAATGAGCAGGAGCGCGCCGATGGGCAGGAACACGATTCCGGCAATCAGAGCCGTCAGCAGGACCGGTCCCACGGAACGCGGACGGCGGGTGGTTGTCCCGCCCGCCGTCCGCTGATTATCTATAATCGTGTCGATCATGGCCCGGACGATCAGCCATCCGCGCCGTCGTCAAAAGCGATCTTGTCGAGGATCTCGGACACGGCCTTGCGGTGCTTGACGGCTTCGCTCAGCGGGATCTTGTCGGCCTTGAGCTCGCCGAAGGAGGCGATCAGTTCGTTTGGCTTGTATTTAGGATTGGCCGGATATTCATAGACGATATCGCCATAGATTTTCTGGGCCTTTTCGCTGGCCAGAAATTCGATCAGCTTGATGGCGTTCTCCTTGTTCGGCGCGTTCTTCGTCAGCGCGACGCCGGAAACATTGACGTCCGTGCCGATTTCATCGGAATGCGGCAGGAAAACCTTGATGGCCTTGGCCCATTCTTTCTGTTCCGGCTCCTTTTCGTTCGTCGTCATCAGGCCGACATAATAGGTGTTGCCCAGCGCAAGGTCGCACTCGCCGGCTGCAATCGACTTCGCCTGATCGCGGTCGCCGCCTTCCGGTTTCTTGGCGAGGTTCGCCTTCAGGCCGTTGAGCCATTCTTCGGTTTTTTCTGGCCCCCAATGCGCGTAAAGCTGGCTGAACAGGCCGATATTATAGGCGTGCTGGCCGGAACGGGTGCAAATCTTGCCCTTCCACTTGGGATCGGCAAGTTCCTCATAGGAAATGCTGTCCTGGGCAACGCGATCCTTCGAAGCGTAGACGGACCGGGCCCGCAGCGTGACGCCGTGCCAGTGGTTTTCGGCATCGCGATAGGCGGCGGGAATTTCCTTTTCCAGTGTCGGGCTGGTGTAGGGCTGGGTTACGCCCTTCTCCTTCGCGTCGGTCAGGCGGCCGATATCGACGGTCAGGATAATGTCGGCCGGTGAATTGATGCCTTCGGCGGCGATACGTTCCTCAAGACCCTTGTCGAGGAAAAGCACATTGGTCGCGACGCCCGTCTCGTCGGTAAAGGCCTTGAGAAGCGGGGCGATCAGATCCGGCTGGCGATAGGAATAGATATTGACGACATCAGCCGCGAAAGCGCTGGTCGAGACCAGCAATGTTGCCATGGCGACAGCCGTGGACGCAAAGCGGATGTTGCGCGCGCGAAAGGTGTTCATTTCATTCTCCTGCCCTAGAGGGTTAAAGGCCCAGTGGTGTTCAGAACAAGGAAACGCATCTGCGCCCCTTGATGAAAGGGGATGCTTAATTTTTTAATCAGCGTCAAGGGAAATATCAATATTATCAATAGTTTAGAACTATTCTAAACATATCATGTTTTGCCCGGAAGGTGTTCCGCGATCATGGCGACGCCCCGAGGCGGGCTCAGTCCGCCAGAACGCGGGTCGAGGGGAAGGCGATCTCGACAATCGTGCCCCGGCCCGGCGTCGAGTCGATCTTGAAGCTGGCGCGGTTGGCCTCCGCCATGGCTTTCGTCAGCGGCAGGCCGAGCCCCGTGCCATCGCCGCGCCCGCGGCGCATGTTGGCAACCTGCTTGTACGGCTTCAGGGCAATCTCGATGTCCTGCGGCGACATGCCGACGCCCGTATCGCGCACGCGCAGTGTGACATCGCCGGATGCCTCGTAATTCGTTGAAATGATGACCTGACCGCCCGGCCCCGTGAAGCGCACCGCATTGGAAAGGAGGTTGAGGCCGATCTGCTTGATGGACCGCGTATCGGCGACAATATCGGGCAGATTGGAGTTGAAGCTGGAGCGGATGATCACGCGCTCCCGATTGGCCTGCGGCTGCATGATCGCGACGGTTTCCGCCAGAATATCGTTGAGCGATACGGCTTCGAAATCCATCTCGAACGCGCCCGCCTCGATCTTGGATATGTCGAGCAGATCGTTGATCAGGTCGAGAACGTGACGGCCGGAGCGGTTGATGTCGCGCAGGTAATCCTTGTAGCGGTCATTGCCGATGGGGCCGAATTTCTCATCCGACATCAGTTCGGAGAAGCCGATGATGGCGTTGAGTGGCGTGCGCACCTCATGGCTGATCCGGGCCAGGAATTCCGTCTTCTGGTTGGATGTGCGCTCCGCTTCGCGACGCGCCGAAACCAGTTCTTCCTCAGCCCGCTTCCATGTGGTGATATCACGGATAACAGCGCAATAGCCGCTGGAATTGGGCAGGTTGCCGATTGTCATGAACAGGGGAAGGAAGCGCCCTTGCGCCTCCCGCCCGATCACTTCCCGCCCGTCATTGAGGAGGCTGGCAACGCCGTTTTCCGCAAGGCCGTTAAGATAGTCCATCGCCGCGCGGTGGCTCTCGATGGCAAAAAGCATGGTGAAGGGCTTGCCCTTGACCTCGTCCGGCTCATAGCCAAACAGAGCCGCGGCCGAGTTGTTGAATGAACGTATCGTACCATCCTGCGCGAGCAGGATGATGCCGTCCGTCGCCGTATCGAGGATCGAGGTGAGTTCGTCGATGCGGATCTTCAACTCGCCGATCTCCCGATCGGTAGGCTGTACGGCGGATGCGGGCGTGTTCGTCCCCGCCGATGCGGAATCGGGCGTTTCCGCCTGAGGAGGCACGCCGGCTTCCTGCTCGGGCGAGAATGCGAGCATGAGCGCGCGTTCCTCGTCCCACGGCACCGCCTGAAGATGCGCTTTCGCCTGCACGATGGTTCCGTCGCGGTGATTGAGCCTGACCGACGCCGGATCGGCGTTGTCGTCGCGCTCCGCCATCAAGCTGTCCAGCCCGCCCGCCTCTTCCAGCGCGGCCAAAGAGTCAAATCCGGTAAAATCCAGAAATGCGCGATTGGCATAGAGGATCTTCTCGTGGCGATGAACGAGGAGGGGCAGCGGCAACTGGGCCAGATGCGCTATCTCCGCCTTTTCCGCCGCGCCGCCGGGCTGGGCCGCGAAGGCCGAGGGGATATAGTCGTGGTTTCTTGCGGCGACAGGAAAATGCACGATGGTCTGTTCGTCCGCCGCATCCGGATCGCCGAGGTTTTCGGCGGCGGCACGAACCGCAGATGATGGAGACGCGATTTCGTCAGGTCCGGCAGATGGCTGATTTTCCGTGGCATCCGTCTCAGGCGGCTGGCCGTGATCCTCTTCCTGCCGAACGGCGATGCCGCTCGTGCGCAAACGTTCCGCAATTTCGCGGAACGCATTTCGCTCCACCGGGCTTAAACGACCTTCCTGGCGTGGCGGCTTTTCCTCGTCGCGACGCGCTGGCTTGCCTTGATCCTTTGCGTCTGGCACCCCCGCTTCGTCCGGTGACGGCTCATGGGCGGCGGTGAAGAGATCAGTGTCGTCCTGTTCCGCCGCGATATCGGGAGCTTGCGTTGCGGTTTCGTCGGCGACAGCAGCAGCGTCGGCATCGGGTGAAGTGGCCGTTTCCGCTTCGGGCTGTGGTGAACGCAACAGCGCCAGCCCGACCGCTTCAGGATCGTTCCTGGCTTCCGCCCGCCGGACAATCCCGAAACCGCGAAAACCCATGAAATTTCGCTCGCGGGAATAGACGGGCAGGGCGGCGAGTTCCACCGGCACATGCAGGTCGGTGCCTTCCACCGGCCAGAGAATGCACCGGCCCGACCATGTGGCGCGACCTTCGAGCAGGGCCGATATCTCCCCGTCCGTATCCATGGCGAAGACGCGTGCGACATCCGCAAACCGCCGACCGATGATATCGGCGGAATGAGGGCCGACGGCAGAGGCGAATTCCGGTGAAATTTCCGTGAAATGCGTGTCGGCATCCACGCGCCAGACGAACCGCGCGGGATCGCTCGACGGGTCGAACGTAAAGCGATTCTGG
The DNA here is from genome assembly GCA_050726055.1 of Phyllobacterium sp. Classification (GTDB taxonomy): domain Bacteria; phylum Pseudomonadota; class Alphaproteobacteria; order Rhizobiales; family Rhizobiaceae; genus Phyllobacterium. Next base: position 86,219 of record JBOHIW010000009.1, read on the forward strand.
TCCGCTTGCGGCGCATCGTCTTGCGGGAGTGGGACGGCGGGGGATGCGACCTGTTCCGTGGCAACGCTGGCGCCTGTATCGCTGACGGCCACCAGCAGGTGAATGGCGGGGTCGTCGGTCAGCCGCGCCATGCCGGTCGGGACCAGGCCGGAAAGCGTCCGGACCGGGCGCTTGACCATGCGGTCCTGCTCCAGCCGAACCTCGTCGATCAGTCTGAGCAATTCGTCGTGCTCGAACCCGAGGCGCACGAACCCTTCGGAAGCGGTCAGGATGCTGGCGGAGGCATCGAGAATGGCCGCATGGGTGGTTTCACCGTCCAGCCCCGTGACGGCAGTGTCGTTAATTTCTATAGTCGCGCCAGCATGTTCGAGAGGATGCGCCAGCAGGACGGCATATACGCCATCGGGCATTTCGATCTCGCTTGCGGCGAACTGGAGCAGCCTGCTTTGCACGCCGGAGGCAATGCGTGTCATCAGGATACGTCCGGTGCCGAGTGACGGAAAGCCATCGAGCGCAAGCAACTGCCTGCGGGTCGGCACTGGCAACCCGGCAGAGCCGATCATTCCATCAATGCTGCTAAAACCGAAAAGGCGCGCGCCCGGCCCATTGGTCCAGATCACCTTTGCAAGGTCAGCAGAAACTACAACCAAGGCGTCGCCCCGGATGAATCGTTCGCGAATCCCGTCGAGGGCGGCGACGTCAATGAACGGATAGGTTCCAGACACAATCATTCGATACTCGCGCTCATCATGTGCCCACGAGAAACCCTTGAATGAGAGCACATTTAATAATTCGTTAATAGTGCAGTCGCCGCCAGACGTCCACAAGACCCGCAGATTCGGATGCCAGTTTCCATGGCCTTAGTTAATTCCATCCTTAGCCAGCGCGTATAAATTGAGCAAATGGGCAGATTCTATTGTGCGGCGCAAAATTATGTTGCATTGCACAATAATTTCACCTATACAGGATACAAGAGAAATGGCGGCATATTGAAGGTCTGGCGTCGACAGACAAAAGCCAGCCATAGCGTCCCGGAAGGAAGCATTCATGAGCAAGACAGCCAAATCTTCTGCAGATGTTTTTACGTTTCCGACATTCGATACAGCCGTTATAACCGATCAGGTTCGCGAGTTCGCTGAAAAGGGTGTTGCGCAGTCGAAGGAAGCCTACTCCCGCATCAAGGATCAGGCCGATACTGCGCAGAAGGCATTCGAAACCACACTTGATACAGCCCATTCGAGCGCGACCGAGCTTTCCCGCAAGGCGATAGCGGCGCTCCGTGCCAATACGGAAGCAGGTTTCTCGCATTTCGAGGCGCTGGTCGGCGTAAAGTCGGTTGGAGAAGCGTTCGAACTGCAGGCAGCGTTCCTGCGCAAGCAGGCCGAAACATTCAGCGATCAGGCCAAGGAATTCCAGACCGTTGCCACCAGGGCGGCAGAAGATCTGGCGAAGCCGGCCAAGACCGTTTTTGAAAAGACCGTCAAGGACAGCAAGGCTATCTGATCGATAGCCCAGACATTTCCTGGCACTCTCCTCCCTCCCTGCCAGGAATAAGAGACCGGATTTCTCCTCCTCCCTTCCGGTCTCGTTATCAGGAAAAGGCCGGGTTCCTCCCCCCGGCCTTTTTTCCTTTTAATGCGGCATTTTTTCTGTGATAGTTTTGCAAAACTCATGTACGGAGAGGCTTGCAAAAGCCGGTAATAGTCCGTATGTGACCCTTGCCTGATTTCGAGATCGTCGAAACGAGGCTTTGTGTGCGGTCGTAGCTCAGCTGGTTAGAGCGCAGGATTGTGGCTCCTGAGGTCGGTGGTTCGAACCCACTCGACCGTACCATTTAAATCCCATCTAAAATATTGATAAATAAGAACAAGCTGACGAGGTGGATCACTGCTATTGCTATGTCGTCAGCTTTTTGTGCCACATAATGTCCCATATTTTACGTTAGATAGGAATTAAGCTGTCATTGTTGGGGCTTGACGCGCGAAGATAAATGACCAGACCGGTTCCTTCAGGAACGTAATGGTAATTTATGTTGCACCCTAAGAAGGTCGCTGGGGTTGACGCTCGCGGGAAAGGTTCGCATAGCGCAGAAAACAAGTGATATCGCTATCGCTCGAACCAAATGGGATATCTACGAGGCCGCTGACAATGAATATTGGGTGTCGATGGTTATGAGTTTTTATGGTGCCAAGCCGTCAAACGGTCTCACCAAGCGGGACCACCTCTATGTAACGGCAAATCATCAACCTTTACCATTGCCGGATAGATAGTATTTCATTTTGCTTTGATAGTTTGCCCAAGTTGGTTAAAAGAGCGCCAACTGAGTGCCTGAAAGGATATGTTGCATATGAAATTCTTGGTTACGGGTGGTTGCGGTTATGTCGGACGACACGTCGCCGATGCACTGTTGAATAAAGGGCATGAGGTTGTCATTGTTAGTCGATCATCTGAGAAGCAGGCAACAAAGGCACAATATCTACAAATGGACATCCTTGAAGCTGGGGAGGGTGTTTTTGAGCTTCTAGATCGGCCCGACGTTCTGATCCACTTGGCATGGGAAGATGGGTTCAATCATAGCAGTCGAGTTCATCTGGACAACTTGCCGAAACACATCAGCTTTCTGCGCAACATGCTAGCGGGCGGCCTGAAGCACATTGTGGGTGTCGGTACGATGCATGAGATCGGGTTTCATGTCGGTCCTGTTTTTGAAACAACACCCACCTTTCCGCAACATGCCTATGGAGTTGCGAAGAACCATCTGCGGCTCGTGCAATCACTCTTGTGTAAGGAGTATCATGCGATTGATCATTGGATCCGGTGTTTTTACATCTACGGAGATGATCACTTAAACAATTCGATATTTGCAAAGTTGCTACGCGCCGAAGCAGAAGGCAAAAGCGAGTTTCCGCTAAATACCGGTGAGCTTCTCTATGACTTTATCGATGTCACAAAGCTGGGAGAGTTGATTGCTGACGTCAGTCAGCAACGGGATGTTACTGGAATTATAAACTGCTGTACTGGCAATCCAATCTCCTTGAGGACGATGGTCTTGCGTTTTATCGATGAGAATAAGTTGAAAATCACTCCTGTTTGGGGCGCGTTTCCCCTCAGGGCGTACGATTCACGGGCGATTTGGGGTGATGTCGGAAAGTTAGAGTTAGTGCACGAACGCGCGACACTTCAAGCAATCCTGCGGTGAATTGTGATGAGAAGATTAGCGATAGCGTTTTGTTACGATCCAGAAGGTATCGTCGACGACTACTACATTCACGTAATTGAATCGTTAAACGAATTCTCTGACTATACCTTGTTTGTATCCAATGGGGAATTAACGCAAGAATCTCGGGAACGTGTTCAATCTGTAGCCGACGATGTGCTTATTCGCGGCAATACCGGTTTTGACGTTTGGGCTTACAAACAGGCACTGGATTATATCGGCTGGGATAAGTTGGCGGAGTATGATGAGGTACTCCTGTATAATCATACTTTTTATGGTCCGATATTTCCGCTTCAAGAACTGTTCTCGGAAATGGATCAGCGTAAGTGTGATTTTTGGGGGATTTCGGCACATGCCAGAGTGAGAGGGAACCCATTTGACCCGCAACAATCGGAACTGCCGTACCATCTGAATTCTCATTTTATCGCAGTTCGAAAGAGAATGCATCAATCGCCAGAGTTCCGCGCATACTGGTCTAATATGCCGATGATAAACTCTTACGTCGATTCGATCCGGTATCACGAGACACGTTTCACTAAGCATTTCCAAGGCTTGGGATATAAATGCGCTGCTTACATAGATCCAGAAGATTATGATTCAGCGTATCCAGTTTTTTTGGAAGTAGACAGAACCTTGGAGCGCCGCAGCCCAATTCTAAAGAAGCGGCTTTTTTTTAATGACACGATTTTTCTGGAATCTGAGGCTGTTAACTTACCCCGGGCGCTCTCAATAATTGAAGCGCAATCCAACTACGACATGAACCTAGTTTGGAAAAGTGTTGGAAGGGTTTCGGAGCCGCGGGTGTTGAACAACAATGCAGCATTAACCTCGTTCTTCCCGGATATTTCTATCGCTAGATCGAGGGGCGCTGAAAGTATGCGTGTGGCTGTGTGTGCTCATGTCTACTATGAAGACATGATAGACGAGCTGCTGGAATACACGTCCAATATCTCCGTACCCTACGATTTAATCATTACAACTGACACGGACGCAAAAAAGAAATTCGTCACAAATGCCGCTGAGAATACGGCGGGAGTTGCGAACCTGTATGTCATCGTTTCTGAATCGAATGAAGGAAGGGATACTTCATCTCTTTTAATTACGTGCAGGGATTTTTTCCTTAATGATAAGTACGACTTGGTGTGTCGTGTCCACACGAAGAAATCGCCGCAAGACGGGCCCAAGGGGTCCTTCTTCAAGAGACATACTCTGGATAATATTTTAGGGAGCAAAGGTTACGTTGATAATATACTGGAAATGTTCGCATCAAATCCTCACATTGGTCTATCGTGTCCGACGTTAATACATGTTGGATATCCAACCATGGGGCATTCGTGGTTCACAAACAAAGACAATGTTGATTCGTTGAGCAGGAAACTCGGATTGTCTGTAAACTTGGATAATGACACCCCGGTTGCGCCGTATGGGGGTATGTATTGGTTTAGGCCCAAGGCATTACGAAAGCTGTTTGACTACCCATGGAAATGGGAGGATTTTGCGAATCAGCAATACAAAGATGGAAGTTTGCCACATGCGGTCGAACGAGTAATCGGGTACGTGGCCATTGACGCCGGGTATACGGTACAGCACGTTCTCACCACTAAACACGCATCGCAGAATTATGTTTTGTTGGAAGCAAAACTGCAGGCGCTCTTGTCAAGAATTCCGCTTTCTGATTTTAGGTCGTACCTTCACTATGTCGACGCAAATCAGCATTCGGCTGGTAATGTTAACATTGGCGTACGTCGTTCATTCAAACAGTTGGTTTATTCAATGAAGCGGTCTCTATTCCACCGTTCGCCAGTTTTTTTTGCGATGCTGAGGCCATTTTATAGGGCGACTACGCGTATTATGCGCAGATAGTGAACTCTATGTGAGTTTACAAACGGGCAGGCATCTATCAACGAGTAATTCCCAATCCTTATCGCAAATGACAAAACTGGGTTCTTCAGCCACATATTTGACGAAAGTTCATAAAGGCATAAATGACAATGGCTGACGGCTACGGGCATAGCCCCAAGAGAATGGAGTATCTCGATGCTTTGCGCGGCTGGGCTGCGCTATGGGTCGTGGTCGTCCATATTGCAATGTTGCCAAACCCACGCATTCCAGTTCCGGACTGGCTCGACATCTTTGTGGTTAACGGGGTAATGGGTGTTGAACTCTTCTTCGTTGTCAGTGCATTTTCACTCTGTTTAAGTATGCCAAAACATGAACGAGACCCGCGCCCAATACTTGGGTTCGCTATCAGAAGGTTCTTCCGAATTGCGCCTCTTTTTTATGCTGTTGCGATACTGATAGCCTTCTGGAATATCAGTGGTGTGGATTTTAATGCTCAATCAATCGCTCTCAACGCATTGTTCTTGTTTAATTTTATAGAGGGACATCAGATTTCGCTCGTTCCGGCAGGCTGGACCATAGGCGTAGAAATGGCATTTTACATGATATTTCCATTTCTTTTTCGACGCATTAACAATGTTATGTCGGCGTTGGTTGCACTCGGTATCACTATTGCAATTGCTAAAGTTTTTTATCTACTGATCGGCTTGATCACGGCTGATCCAGGTACGTATTTCTTGTATTCAATCTTCTATCGCGCACCCATTTTCATGTTTGGTTTCCTCGCATTCTTTGCGCTACCGACCTTGGAGAAGCATCCACAAAGCAAACAAATTGGTGCGTTCCTGCTAGCATGGGTACCAGTGATGTTCTTCGGGATTACGTCGAACAAGATGCCATTGTTCGATGCATACTATTGGCAGGGATTGATGTTCGCTATGGCAGTGGTTGGTATGGCACTCTGCCCTTTAACGTTCGTCTCAAACCGAATAACTAGCCTGCTGGGCGAGATAAGCTATTCTGTGTATCTTGTGCATACGCCGATCATAGTTCTTCTTATGCCTCAAATAAGGGCGATCGAATCGGCTGTTCCATCGAGACTAATAGCGTTTTTGTTAATTACAGGAATGGTGATCGTTTGCGTCGTGTTGACAGCAATGATTACCTACAAGCTAATTGAATCACCACTGAATAATTATGGGAGGAAACTCGCAAAACGGGTGGCGGGACGTCAGGAAATTATTTCGGCAACCGGATAAGCTTCCAGTAAAAATGCGATCAGTATCTATTTCTCTGATTTGAGAATTGGTTATGCCTTTGTTTTCTTGATATAATATATTAGCGAACGGGCGAAATTTTTTCCAAGAAAAAGAAATGGAAACTACCAGTTATAACTAAAAATGGGAACTATCATATGATTCCACAAGAATTTTCGCGAGCAGAATTGGTTTCGCTCATTGATCAAAACTATGACGTCCTAGAGATAGGACCGTTTACGAATCCCGTTTGTCGAGGGAACCGAGTCAGATATTTTGATGTTCTAAGCAGGAACGGGCTGGTTGAGCGCGCGATCAAGGTGGGATATCCATCTGGTAGTGCGGTAGATATCGACTATGTATCGCCAAACGGAGATTTGTCTGTTGTTAACGATAAGTTCGATATATGTATAAGTAGCCATTGTATAGAGCATCAGGCAGATTTGATCGCACATTTGGACCAAATCGATCGTTTGTTAAAAGTCGGCGGCCGTTATTTTCTCATAATTCCAGACAAGCGCTATTGCTTTGATCATTTTATATCAGAAAGTACTATCGCCGATATACTTGATGCGCGAGGTAGGACTACTCATACGCTTCGCAGCGTAATTGAACATAGAACTCTGACAACGCACAATGACCCAAGTCGACATTGGCGATCCGATCATGGAACGCAGGCAGCGTATTTTGATGTTAATGTAGTGAAGAAGGCACTTGTAGAGTATGCCGACGCCAAAGGCGGCTATATTGATGTGCATGCTTGGCAGTTTACACCTGCAAGTTTCCGAAACAATCTAAACGCTCTGGCTGGTTTGGGCTTAACGAAGCTTCATGTTGAAACAGTCTACCATACACCGTTCGGCTCGTTTGAATTCTGTGCGATTCTGAAAAAGAGTTGACGAGAGTTAGCTGGGTTTGTCTGAATAGTTGGGGCGTTTGGTTGAGCAGCGGGGTATGAGCTGGGTTAAGCGCAACAAGCACTAGAAAAGCGAACCTTGCTCGCCGGGCGGCTTGCGCGAAGCGGCTTTCTGCGCTGGGCGGCTGCCGGATTTCGCCGTGCCCTCCGCGATCGCCCTGACATCTCCATCGCGGAAACGAATGCCAAGCAGATCACCGGGGTTGATCGCGGCGGCTTCCTTGATCGGCGTTCCTTCGCTGTCCATCACAATCGCGAAACCCCGCTCGAGAATGCTCTCGTGTGACAAGGTTTTCATCAGCCGTTCCAGCTCGCCACCGCGGCGTTTGCGGCGCTCGAGCACAAGACCGATCGACTGGTCGCGGCGGCGGTCGAATTGTTGCAGGCTCTGACGCGCGCGCTCGATTGTTCGCAGGATCGGCTCCGGGCTGAGGCGTTCGGCCGGTCGCGCAAACCGATGGCGGCGGTCGACAAGAAAGGCCGACAATGCGCGAGGCAGCCGCGCGACCGATGTTTCGGCGGCACGTTGCTTTTCATTGATGCGGCGCAGGAGAAGCCGTGGCGATAATTGCCGCGCATGGCCTTCGAAAGTGGCGCGCTTGCTCTGGGTATTGGCCTGCAAGGCACGGCCCAGGCGTGCGGATGTCTCGTCGAAGTGGCGGCGCGGCAGCGCGAGAAGCTGGTCGGCCGAGGGCAGGGCGCGGCTTGCGGCGCGCACGGACTGCCGCCGCTGGTCCACGAGGCGCGACATGGCGGAGGAGAGCCGCGCGGCTATCGTCGCCGTATGAGCCAGAAGATCGGCTTTCACGGGAACGGCCATTTCGGCAGCGCCCGTCGGTGTCGGGGCGCGGACATCCGCCGCGAGGTCGATCAGCGTCCAGTCCGTCTCATGCCCGACCGCCGAAATCACCGGAATGCCGGACGCGGCGACGGCGCGGACCACGGCCTCGTCGTTGAAGCCCCAGAGATCTTCGAGACTGCCGCCGCCGCGCGCCACGATGATGAGATCAGGCCGCGCAATGGGACCGGCACGGTCAAGCATGTTGAAGCCGTTGACGGCGGCGGCCACTTCCGCACCGGATGTCTCGCCCTGTACGCGCACGGGCCAGACGATGACGTGCAACGGAAAACGATCGGTGATGCGGTGGATGATATCGCGGATCACCGCGCCCGTCGGCGAGGTGACGACGCCGATGATGCGCGGCATATAGGGCAGAAGCTGCTTGGCCGCCGGGTCGAACAGCCCCTCGGCCGCGAGCTTGCGCTTGCGTTCCTCCAGAAGCGCCATCAATGCGCCCGCGCCCGCCGGTTCCATCTGCTCGATGACGATCTGATATTTCGAGGAGCCGGGATAGGTGGTCAGCTTGCCGGTGGCGACGACCTCCATGCCTTCCTCGGGACGAAAGCGCAGGCGGCTCATATTGCCGCGCCAGATCACGGCTTCGATGCGTGACTTGTCGTCTTTCAGGGAAAAATAGGCATGGCCCGATGAATGCGGCCCACGATAGCCGGAAATTTCGCCACGCACGCGTACATGGCCAAACGTATCCTCGACCGTGCGCTTCAGCGCGCCGGATATCTCGGAAACGGTATATTCGGCGACATTGGACGCCGAATCGGCATGAAAATCATCACTCATGATGCTATTGGCCCCGGAGCGGGCGGTGAGGTCAAGAGCCGTAAAGGAAACTCATGCCGCTACCAGCCTGGCAGGATTTCCGAGGTGCCCGTCCTCCGGTTGGTCCGTATCGCATGAACCGGTTGCGATGCCATCTGCACGACATTGGAGGATGGTGCCGGTGTCGACAGATTGTCGAGGCTCTCCACGATATGCTGGGCAAGGGCGTTGACGATAGCCGGCTGCTGCGTGCGGCTGCGCATGATGCCGATGCCGAATTCCGGCAGCCGTCCGAAACCTTCGGCCTCGCCAAGCACGCGCATGCCCGGGCGAAGCGCGCATTCCGGCAGGATCGAAACGGCAAGACCGGAAAGAACCGCCGCCGCGATCACCGTTGCAGACCAGCTTGTGAACAGGATGCGGTAGTCGTGCCCGTCGGCCTCGAGCAGGTCGATCGCCGCCTGCCGCCAGATGCAGGTCGGTCGCCCGACGGCCAGCGGCAGGACCGGCTCTTCATGGGTTGCATGGTTGGCGGATGTTACCCAGAGCAATTGCTCGGTGCGGACGATTTCCGAATGTCGCTTTTCATCGCATTGCGTGACGAGGGCAAGATCGAGCGTTCCCTTGCGGATCATCTCGTCGAGATTGACGGTCGGTTCGCAAATGACCGAGAGTTCGACCCTCGGATTAGACCGGGTGAAGCGGGCCATGATTTCAGGCAGGAACCGGTCAGCATAGTCATCAGGCGTCCCGATCCTGATATGCCCTTCCAGTTGCTCGTCATCGAATGCGGCAATGGTTTCGCGATTGAGCTGGATCATCCGGCGGGCATAGGTGAGGAGCTTTTGCCCGTCATCGGTGAGCCGGTTGATACGCCCGTCGCGTTCGAACAGTTGTTTTCCGATGCGTTCCTCCAGCCGCCGCATCTGCATGGAGACGGCAGATTGCGTCTTGAACACCGCATCCGCCGCGCGGGTGAAGCTGCCGGTGTCCGCTATCGCCAGAAATGTCTGCATCTGGTCAAGATCAAGTGGCGCGCCCATAGGATCGCTCTCCAAGCATCAATTAATGTGAATGATTACATTAAAAACATTCGTTTGAATAATCAATGAGGGTGATTGATATTCATGAGGCAGGCCGGGCAGCCGAAGTTAAGCAAACATCGGGCTGGAAGGACGGAATTTCCGTACCGGCGCGCTTTTTCGAGACTTTTGCCATGCGCCAAGGGGTGCATATCGGATGAAGGGAGCCGACAAGGAGGTACGGCCATGATGACAAGAGAAACAGCCCATATGAACGGTTTTGCGACATCGGTATTCACCATGCTGGCGCAATTCGTCCGCCCGATCGGGAAGCTTGTCGTCGCTCGCCGCAACCGTAAAGCCGTCCTTAATCTCAACGAATGGAACGATCATATGTTGCATGATGTCGGGCTGACGCGCGCCGACCTTCACGCCGCGCTCGGACATTCGGCATTGCACGATCCCACCGCGGAACTCGGCGCCATGGCCGATGCACGTGTGAAACAGCTTCGCGGGCGCTCGATCCGTCGCGCTTGAATTCGCAGGCACAACTCTACACGCCGACACCCCTCGGTGTGCCTGCCTTTTGCCCGGTCTTTATGACCGGGCTTTTTTTATGTCACGCAGGGACGCGGCTGATCAACGGCGGCGGTCCATTCCTTTCAGGTACTGATCGAAAATCGATTCCACACCCTTCTGGTACTGGTTGCTCGTCTGCTTGCCGGTTTCGAACATCTGTCCGAGAATGTCGTCCAGCGGATTTCCCGAACGTGGTGTCTGTGCCGGTGCCTGGGCCTGCGTGGGGGATGGCTGCTGCGGTGCGCCGCCGGGGCTGCCGCCGAAAATCTGGCCCAGAATGTCACCGAGCGGATTGTCGCTCTGACCTGGCGCCTGTTGCGGAGCGCGCTGTTGGCTTCCTTGCCCGCCAGCCTGTCCACCGCGCATCATTTCCTCGAAGATACGGCCGAGCGGATTGTCCTGTCCCGCCGGAGCCCCCGCTTGTTGCTGCGGTTGCGGCGCTGGAGAAGCCTGTCCACCACCGAAAATCTGCCCGAGGATATCGCCGAGCGGGTTGTCGCTCTGGCCGGGGGCCTGTTGCGGCGCGGTCTGGCCCGGTGCCTGCCCGCTCTGGCGCATCATCTGTTCGATCAGGTCGCCAATGACATTGCCGCCGCTTCCTGTGTTGGCAGCGGCAAACTGGCCCGTTGATTGCTTGAACAAACCGCCCATAAGCATTGATGCGACGGCGGGAAGCATCTGCTTGATAACGTCGTTGCCGATGCCCGTTGCCTGTGCCGCCTGATCGGCGACGGCCCGTGAAAGATCTTTCGAGCCGAACAGATGGCCCAGAATGCCGTTGCCCTCGCTTATGCCAGCTTGCTTGAAAGCGGCTTGCGGATTGTCAAAATAGTTGGCGTGCTGCCCGGACGAGAGCGCCTGAATGAACGCGCCGGCCCCCATCGGGTCGGCGGTGTTGCGCTTGAGGCCTTGCGAGAAGGCTGGCATCATCGCTTCGATGGCCGATGCGGCCTGAGCCTGCGAAAGCCCGAATTGTTTGGCCAGCGCTTCGACATTCTGGCCTCCCTGTGCGTTCAGAAACATGTCGATCAAAGCCATGGCCGGTCCTCCTGTTGTACCGGGCCAAGCTTATCGCCATGCGCGTGTTCCTATCAAGCCAGAAACACGGGGCAAGCGGGAAACATGGGCGGTGCGCGATCAATAAGCGTATTCGAGGAAGATAGGCTCCACCGAACGGCCCCAAACCGACTGATATTCGCTCATCATCTGCTCGGCTGTTGTCGTGCCGCGCAGGATGACTTCATCGAGTGGCACGAGGAAATGCGTCTCGTCCGCGCCCTCGCTGTTGATATGCGCGCGATTTTTCAGGCCCAAACGGGAAATCTTGAGCACTTCGCGGGCGATGTCGAGAACCTTTGTCTCACGGAAGGGAACCTGAAGTCCACCGGTCGGAACGGCGTCGCGCAGCGCCTGCACTTCCGCATATTGCCAGTCCTTCGTCAGTTGCTCGGCCGCATCCAGCGCCTCGCTGTCATAGAGAAGGCCGACCCAGAACGCGGGCAGCGCGCAGATGCGCCGCCACGGGCCGCCATCCGCGCCGCGCATTTCGAGGAAGCGCTTGAGCCGCACTTCAGGAAACAGCGTGGACAAATGGTTGGCCCAGTCGCCCATATTCGGAACGCCGTCCGGCACGCTGTCTTTCAGCGCGCCGTTCATGAACTGACGGAAGGTGACATGAGTGCAGTCGATATAATGGCCGCCACGGGTGATGAAATACATCGGCACGTCGAGCGCCCATTCGACATAATCGGCGAAACCGAAGCGCTCGGAAAAAACGAAGGGCAGGATGCCCGCCCGCTGGTTGTCCGTATCGCGCCAGATCTCCGACCGCCACGACTGGTAGCCATTGGGCTTGCCCTCGGTGAAGGGCGAAGTGGCGAAAAGAGCGGTCGCGATCGATTGCAGCTTCATGGAAACCTGCATCTTGCGGCGCATGTCGGTTTCCGACGAAAAGTCGAGATTCACCTGAATCGTGCAGGTGCGATACATCATGTCGAGGCCCTGCGAACCGACCTTCGGCATGTAGTTGGTCATGATGTTGTAGCGTGATTTTGGCATGCGGGGGGTTTCGGCAAGCGTCCATTTCGGGCTGCCGCCCGTGCCGAGAAACCGGATGCCGAGCGGTTCGGCGATCTCGCGAACCTGCGCCAGATGCGCGTTGGTTTCGCGGCAGGTCTGGTGAAGCGTGGCGAGTGGCGCGCCGGAAAGCTCGAACTGTCCGCCGGGCTCAAGCGAAATTGCGCCCTGACCGGTCGGCTCGACCAGCCCGATAATGTTGCCTTCGTCGATGATAGGATCCCAGCCGAGCTTCTGCTGCATGCCTTCGAGAATGGCGCGGATGCCGCGTGGCCCTTCATAGGGAACGGGCTTGTTCTCGCCGCTGTAGAAGGGAAATTTCTCATGCTCCGTCCCGATGCGCCATGCGTCCTCGGGTTTCGATCCGGCATCCAGATAGCCGATCAGGTCTTCGATGCCGGAGAGCGGCGTTTCGTCAGTCGTATCACGAGCCATGTAAGGACGTTTCCTCTCGGATGCGTTTTGTTATTTCTTGAGGCGTGATTGGCGCGTTTCAAACGCAAGCGCAAGCAAATTTCGCTGAACCTCCGCTCAAGACGAATTGATTACTCCCAATCGCCCAGTGTCGCCTGAATGAGCGCCAGCGCCGCGACGGCGGCGGTATCGGCGCGCAGGATCCGCTGGCCAAGCGGAACCGGCGTCACGAAGGGGAGGCTGCGAAGCAGATCGCGCTCGCTCGCCGAGAAGCCCCCTTCGGGCCCGACCAGCAAGGCGAGGGGGCCGCGCGGCAAGCCTTGCAGCACGGGCAGCGGATTGTCTGTGCCATGCCCCTCGTCGCAGAAGATCAGGCGGCGGCCGGAGTCCCATTCGGACAGAAGCCTGTCGAGCTTTACCGGCTCGCGACAGTCAGGCAGGCTCAGCACGCCGCATTGCTCCGCCGCCTCTATGGCGTTCGCCTTGACCCGATCTGCGGCAAGGCGGTTCACCTGTGTATGCTGCGTCAGGACAGGCTGGAGAACGCCTGCGCCCATCTCGACTGCCTTTTGCACCAGATAGTCCAGCCTGCCGGTTTTCAGCGGGGCGAAACAATAATGCAGATCCGGGGCAGGGGGCTGAGGGCGCGTCTGTTCGAGCGGCTCCAGTGTCAGCCGCTTTTTGCTCTCGAACCGCAGCGCGGCGCGCCATTCTCCGTCATGGCCATTAAAGATGAGGATTTCGTCGCCATCCTGCTTGCGCAGCACCTTCGCCAGATAATGGCTGGCAGCGGTGTCCGCTTCCGTTCTCTGGCCCAGCGCAAGCGGGGCCTCAATGAAAAGTCTTTGCATGGTGTAATTCGCGCGCATGGGTAACGGATGGCAGACCTGCGCTTCATTCGTCAAGGCCGTTCAGCTTTTCCTTCGCTGTTGCCTGATTTTGGGCGCTTCCTGACGAAATGATCACATGCTATCGCTATGGCCCATGTTTGAAACAGCTGGCGGGAAAAGCATGCGCGTATTGGTGATCCAGAATTATCGAAACACCGGGCTGGGGCAGGTTGGCCGCGCACTGGATGAAGTGAAGGCGGAGATCGATTTGCGCCACGCCTATCTGCGCGAGGACTTGCCGTCCGATTCCTCGGACCATGATGCGCTGGTGATTCTCGGCGGCGAGCAAAATGCGTTGCAGGACGAGGACTATCCCTATTTCCCGGCGCTATTGGGTTTGGTCAGGAATTTCGGCGATGCCGGAAAGGCGGTTCTGGGCATTTGCCTTGGCAGCCAGTTGATTGCCCGCAGTTATGGCGGCGACAATGTTCTGGGTCGTCCGACGGAATTTGGCTGGCATCTGGTGAAGCCGCTGGCTGAAGGTTTTACCGATCCTGTTCTTTCCGCCGTTTCCGGACCGTTCCCGATCTTTCACTGGCACAGCGATACATTCACGCTCCCCGAAGGCGCGGCCCATCTTGCGTCCAGCGAAATGACGCCGCATCAGGCCTTCAGGATAGGGCGTGCCGTCTATGGCATCCAGTTTCATTTCGAGGCCGATACGGGGCTTGTCGGTGAATGGAACAGGGAATTCGCCGACTATATCACGGAGAATCATCCGCACTGGCTCCCCGGCTTTGAGGCGGCGGTCGAGCAGCATGGCCGTGCCGCCGATCGGGCCGGTCTGGCGCTGGCGCGGGCATGGGTCAGGCGGATCGACTTCGTGTGACGTTGCAAGCTGGCAACACCTGACGGCGAATGCAGGCGGCCTTGTCGAATCCCGGGGGAGAGTGGCGTTCTTTCACTTGCGGGTAAGATTTGTCGGATGTAGTGCCGCAACCGGTCGCTGGATGGCTGGTTGACCGATTGTAATGGATGCTTCCCTTATGTCCGCAAGAAACGCTACCCTTCTTACCCTCTTCATGCTCTCCGCGATCATTTTCGCAGGAGCAGGCATCCTTGCCGTGGATGCTGGCGGTCATATGGTTTCCAGCGATGGTTACGGCATAAGCACGGCCGTTCGCTAGGCCGCTCAGCCTCTTACCTCAATCAGTCTCTTCTTGTCGCCGTCGATGACGAGCGCGGTCAGCACGCCTGTGTGAAACGCGCCAGTGTCGATATCGATGCGGTTCGGCATGATTTCCGCGGTCGACACCGGCGTGTGACCGTGAACGATGACCTTGGGGTGAAGCCGGGGATCGTCGAGAAAATCATGCCTGATCCATATCAGGTCCGTCGGGTTCTGCTTGTTCAGGGGCACGCCGGGGCGGATGCCGGCATGGCAGAAGAAGAAATCGCCATGGGTTGCCGAAAGGGGCAATCGTTTCAGAAAATCGACATGGGCCTGCGGCACCACGCGGTTCAGCGCCACGAACCCCGCATCGACCGAATCCGGATCGCCGAAATCGATGGTGACGCCGTAGGATAGGGCGGTTCTGTTTCCGCCGTTCATGGCGAAAATGCCATAGGGTTCGGCGAGCGCCAGAAATTCCAGAAACCCGACATCGTGATTTCCGAGCAAGGATGAAACACGGCTGTCGTGTTCCTGCGCTTTTATGAGAAAATCGAGAACGGACCTCGATTGCGGCCCCCGGTCCACATAATCGCCGAGATGGATGATGCGCCAGTCTGCTGGCGGGTCGACGGATAGCTCGGCGCGGATTTGCGCGTGCATTTTCTCAAGCAGATCGAAGCGTCCATGCACGTCGCCGATGGCATGGATGCGGCATCCTTCCGGGCCTTTGGCGTGTGTGAAGTCCACGCCGTCTTCGTTCATGAACTGCTCCGTTCGTCGGTTATCCCGCGCTGTTGAAGCCGCAACCGCGAAACCCGCTGCCAGCTATCCTGCCGTTCGCCCTCGCGCATGGCGGCGGCGATGAAGTCGATATGTGCCTCCACGGCTTTTCGGGCCGCTGCCGGATCGCCCGCCATGATCGCGTTATAGATCGCGCGGTGCTGCGCCAGCAATTTCGCTCTC
Organism: Phyllobacterium sp.; assembly: GCA_050726055.1. GTDB lineage: Bacteria > Pseudomonadota > Alphaproteobacteria > Rhizobiales > Rhizobiaceae > Phyllobacterium. Next base: position 102,123 of record JBOHIW010000009.1, read on the forward strand.
GCGTCGGGAAAATTGTAGATCAGCCGCCGGTTATAGAAAACACCATCCGCCAGCAGGCGATAGCAGGAGCGCAGCGTGTGCAGCAGCACGACGTTATGGGCGCACTCGCCAATCGCATTGTGCAACTCGACGTCGAGATTGCCTTCCTCGTCGGGATTGTCGCGCTCATAGGCGCTCTCCATGGCCTCCATGATACGGCTCAGCAGGGCGCGGTCGTCCTCGGTGGCGCGGCGGGCGGCATATTCGGCTGCAACGCTTTCGATTTCGCGGCGATATTCCAGATAATCGGCGGCCGCCTTGCGGTGGCTCGATATGAGATCCATCATGGGCTGCGTAAAAACCTGGCCGATCACATCGGCGACGAAGGTGCCGCCGCCATGGCGACTGACGAGCAGGCCGCGCGCTTCAAGCTGCTTGAGCGCCTCGCGCAGGACGGGGCGCGATACGTCGAATTGCAGCGCGAGATCGCGCTCGCTCGGAAGCCGGTCGCCGACGCGCAGAATGCCTTCGAGGATGAGCGTCTCGATCTGTGCGACCACATCGTCGGCGGTGCGGGAATGTTCGATCCTGGAGAAAATCCTGTCGGTCATGACGCCTGTCACATGCTTTGATACTGCTGCTCAAGCCTAGTCACAAAGCCGCAAATTGGTCAATTAACTTATCCAGTTAGACGGGGCTTCCGCAAAGTCGCTCCGCGTCGATTTTGCCGCATGGCGCGTGCAGCCTTCCCTGTTGAAACCGGCACGCAAAGCCGCCACGATCACCGTTAGCCAGACAGGACGGCCAGAGAAGAGGGGACCAACCATGACGGCTCGGAAAACACCGCTTCCTGCCGCCGGGCAAATGCCGGTGGTGGGCGGCGTGCTCGGCTTTCCCGCCCATGGCGAGCGGGCGGCGGCGCTGGGCGAGGTGCATGCGCGGCCCTATCCGTTGATCGGCACGCCGCGGCTGCTCATCCAGCTTGCCTTCATGACCGAGGGCGGCGCTGCGGTCGATCATGCCGTTCTCGCCGAATTGAGCCGCGGCGTTGGCATCGCTCCGCCTGCGCGGGCCGCGCGCCACCACATCATGCCGTGGGGCAGCGGGACATTGCGCTGGGAGCGGCACACCGAGTTTTCGACCTATCTCTGGGAAGGCGCGCTGCCGAAGCCGGGACAGGCTGCGCCGCATCCGTTCGGCAACGGGTTCAATCCGCCGGGAACGGTGATCGATGGCGTGAGGCTTGAAATCCGCCGGAAAGATGACGGCGTCGGCGAACTGGTTTCGTCCTTCGATCCGGCAAGCCTTTCCTGTAGCGAGGTGGAGAACGGCCTTGCGACAATCGTGACCGACTTCCGGCAGGACGGCGACGGGCTGACGCGGATTCTTGTGCTCGACAATGGCCTTTCTCCCGCCCGCGCCGGAGCGCTGTCTCAGCGGTTGATCGAAATCGAAACCTATCGCACGCTCGCCATGCTTGGTCTTCCGCTGGCGCAGTCGCTCTCGCCGCGTATACGCCGGATCGAGGACAGGCTGGCCTCGCTGACCCATGAAATGCGCAATGCGGATGTGGACAGCCACAAGCTGCTCGACGAGCTGACAACTCTCGCTGCTGAGCTGGAAGCGGATGCTGCGGCAAGTCTCTATCGTTTCGGAGCCAGCCGCGCCTATGACGAGATCGTGCAGGAGCGGCTGGCGGCGCTGCATGAGGAACAGGTCAAGGGTTACGAGACATGGGGTGCGTTCATTCAGCGGCGGATGGCGCCCGCCATGCGCACCTGCCGGTCCGTCGAGGAGCGACAGGCCAATCTGTCGCGCAAGCTGTCGCGCGCCGCAACACTTTTGCGTACCTCCGTCGATGTCGAGCTTGAGCGGCAGAACCGCGATTTGCTCGAGTCGATGAACCGGCGCGCCAAGCTGCAATTGCGGCTGCAGCACACGGTCGAGGGCCTTTCCGTCGCCGCCGTATCCTATTATGTCGTCGGCCTTTTCTACTACCTTGCCAAGGGCGCGGAATCCGCCATGCCGGGCCTGAGCGCGACCATGCTTACGGCGTTTTTCGTGCCTGTCGCCATTCTCGTCATGGCGTTTACCGTCCGCACCATCCGCCGCTCCCACAAGGATGAATAGCGCATAGTTTAGACCCTTTACAAATTCGAGGGATAAGAGGTAAAATCATTTTACCACTTGATCGGGAGGAGCAAATGTCAGGCTTGGTAATGCCGAAACCGGATGCCGCGACCCTGGCGCGGCGGGCGGAGATCGTTGGCGACCTGCGCGGCATTGTGCCGGGCGAGGGCGTCGTCGATGCGGTTAACGGCATGCGCGTGTTCGAATCCGATGCGCTGACCGCCTATCGCCAGCTTCCTCTTGTCGTTGTTCTTCCAGAAACGGTTTCGCAGGTTTCCCGGATTCTGAAATATTGCCACGAGCGGAATATCCGTGTCGTGCCGCGCGGATCGGGCACCTCACTGTCCGGTGGCGCCTTGCCGCTGGAAGATGCGGTTCTGCTGGTCATGTCGCGGTTCAACCGCATTCTTGAGATCGATTACGACAATCGTGTTGCGGTGGTGCAGCCGGGCGTCACCAATCTCGGCATCACCCGCGCGGTCGAGCATGAAGGCTTCTACTATGCGCCCGATCCGTCTTCGCAGATCGCCTGTTCCATCGGTGGCAATGTCGCGGAAAATTCCGGCGGCGTTCACTGTCTTAAATATGGCCTCACCGCCAATAATGTGCTCGGCATCGAAATGGTGCTGATCAATGGCGAGGTCATCCGCCTGGGCGGCAAGCATCTGGACAGCGAGGGCTACGATCTGCTCGGCCTCATGACCGGTTCGGAAGGGCTTCTGGGGGTCGTGACGGAAGTCACGGTTCGCATTCTCCAGAAGCCGGAGACGGCGCGCGCGGTGCTTGTCGGCTTTCCGTCGAGCGAGGAGGCGGGACAGTGCGTCGCCGATATCATTGGCGCGGGGATCATTCCCGGCGGCATGGAAATGATGGACCGTCCGGCGATCCATGCGGCGGAGGATTTCGTCCATGCCGGCTATCCGCTGGATGTCGAGGCGCTGCTGATCGTCGAGCTTGACGGGCCGCCCGTCGAAGTCGATCATCTGATCGCAGTCGTGGAAACCATCGCCCGGAAGAATGGCGCGACGACATGCACCGTCTCGCAATCCGAGGAAGAGCGGATGACCTTCTGGGCCGGACGCAAGGCCGCGTTTCCGGCGGTCGGGCGCATTTCACCGGACTATCTCTGCATGGATGGCACAATTCCCCGCAAGGAATTGCCCAAGGTTCTGGCGGGAATGCGCGAACTTTCCGAGAAATACGGCCTGCGGGTCGCCAATGTCTTCCACGCGGGCGACGGCAACCTTCATCCGCTCATCCTTTATGACGCGAATATTCCGGGCGAACTGGAAGCGGCGGAAAATTTTGGCGCGGACATCCTGCGGCTGTGCGTGCAGGTCGGCGGCGTCCTGACCGGTGAACACGGCGTTGGCGTCGAGAAACGTGAATTGATGCCGGAAATGTTCAACGAGACCGATCTCAACCAGCAAATCCGGGTCAAATGCGCCTTTGACGACAGGCATTTGCTCAATCCGGGCAAGGTTTTCCCGCAGCTTCACCGCTGCGCCGAACTTGGCCGCCTGTATGTCCATCACGGCAAGCTGCCGTTCCCCGATCTCCCAAGGTTCTGACCACATGACCACTTTCACACCGCAGGATGAGTCGGGCGTCCTCGAAACCGTGCAATGGGCGCTGGGCGAAAATGCGCCGCTGGAAGTGATCGGTCGCGGGTCCAAGCGGGCGCTCGGTCGTCCGGTCCAGACCGGGCACACGCTGGAATTGTCCCACCTCTCCGGCGTCACGCTTTATGAGCCGGAAGAACTGGTCCTGTCGGCGAAAGCGGGAACGCCGGTTGCCGACATTGAAAAACTGCTGGCCTCGAAAGGGCAAGCGCTGCAATTCGACCCGATGGATTATGGTCCCCTGCTTGGTCAGGACGCGGCTCAGGGCTCCATCGGCGGCGCGCTCGCCACCAATCTGTCCGGTTCGCGCCGGCTGAAATCCGGCGCGGCACGGGATCACATTCTTGGCGTGCGGGTCGTTTCCGGTCGGGGCGAACTGTTCAAGTCCGGCGGTCGCGTGGTGAAGAATGTCACGGGCTATGATCTCTCCAAGGGCATGGCGGGGTCGTGGGGCACGCTGGGCGTTGCCACGGAAGTGACGTTCAAGGTGCTGCCCGCGCCGGAAACCGAGACAACGCTTGCTGTGCGCGGCCTGACTGAAGAAGAGGCGTCACGGGCCATGGCGGTGGCCATGGGTTCCAGCGAGGAGGTGGCGTCTGCGGCCCATCTGCCGGAAACCGTCACCGGCAAGGTCCTTGGTGGGGTTCTCTCGGGCGAGGCCTCGACATTGTTGCGTCTGGAAGGCTTCGCGTCCTCGGTGGCTTCCCGCGTCGAGCGGTTGAAGACGGTGCTGAAATCCACGGGGACAATCGATGAACTGGGTGTGGATCAATCGCGTCCGCTCTGGCGGGAAATCCGCGATTGCCTGCCCTTCGCCGACGGTTCGCAAAAGGCAATCTGGCGTGTTTCCATGACACCGACGGAAGCGCACAAGATGGTGATGTCGATGCGCATGGGCACTGGCGTTGACGCCTTTTATGATTGGCAGGGCGGGCTTGTCTGGTTGCGCATGGAAGCAGACCCGGAAGCGGAAGCGCTGCGACTGCTGATCAAAAAATTTGGCGGCGGCCATGCGACATTGGTGCGCGCGCCGGTGGCGGTCCGTGCGGCGCTCGATGTGTTCGAGCCGCAGGCGACACCCCTTGCGGCCCTTTCGAAACGGCTGAAGGATCAGTTCGATCCGAAAGGCATTCTCAATCCCGGGCGCATGGTCTCCGGCTTGTAAGCTGCGTTTGCGGGGCTAGGATGATGCTGTTGGCACAAGCAAGGGAGACGGAATATGCCAGAACAGCCGATGAATGGGCGAACGGAGCGAAAGACGGATCGCTGGCTGGAGCCGGGGCCGACGAATGTTCAGGTGATCTATTTCCTGTATCTGGTCGGATTTGTGATCGGCATTACGACGCTGGTCGGGCTTGTCATCGCCTATATGAATCGCGGCAAGGCGGGCGGCTGGGTCGAAACGCATTATACATGGGCCATTCGCACCTTCTGGATCGGCGTGCTCTACGGTTCGATCGCAATGGCCTTGATGATGGTCGGCATCGGCTTCCTGCTGGTTCCAGCCGTTGTCATCTGGCTGATCGTGCGTTGCATCATCGGATTGCAGGCCGTCGGCCGTGGCGAACCGATCAAAAACCCGCAAAGCTGGACAATCTAGCACCGTCTCTTCTGGCCGAAAGAGACGCATATTCACGAAGTTAGGATAAAGCCGTGCAGACCAATTTCACGCCCGAACAATTGCGCGATCCGGGAGTTGCGGAATCCGAGAAGATTCTGCGCAAATGCGTTCATTGCGGCTTCTGCACGGCGACCTGCCCAACCTATGTGACCCTCGGCAACGAGCTGGACAGCCCGCGCGGCCGCATCTATCTGATCAAGGACATGCTCGAAAACGGGCGTCCGGCGGACGAGGAAATCGTCACCCATATCGACCGCTGCCTGTCGTGCCTGTCCTGCATGACGACATGCCCATCGGGCGTCAACTACATGCATCTGGTGGATCACGCGCGGGCACATATCGAAAAGACTTATAAGCGGCCCGTCATGAACAGGCTGACGCGGGCTTTGCTGGCCTTCGTTCTTCCCTATCCGTCGCGGTTTCGCGCTTCGCTCACGCTGGCGAAATTCGCGCGCCCTCTGGCCCCGCTGTTCAAGTCCATTCCAGCGCTGAAACCGGTCGGAACGATGCTCGAACTTGCGCCAAAGGCCGTGCCGCAGCCATCGCCCTTCGCGGAACCTGCAAACCATCGGCCCAAGGCAACGCGGAGCGGCAGGGTCGCCATCCTGACCGGTTGCGCCCAGCCGGTGCTGAAGCCCGGTATCAACGAGGCGACAATCCGCCTGTTGACGCGGCTCGGGGTCGAGGTGGTTGTGCCGAAGGGCGAGTGCTGCTGCGGTTCGCTTGTCCATCATATGGGCCGGGAGGAAGCGGCATTGGCGGATGCGCGCCGCAATGTCGATGTGTGGACCCGCGAAATCGAGGCGGGCGGTCTCGACGCGATTATCGTGACGGCCTCCGGTTGCGGAACGACGATCAAGGATTATGGCTATATGCTGCGGCTGGATGATGCCTATCGTGAAAAGGCGGCCAGGGTGTCGGCGCTGGCCAAGGATGTCACCGAATATCTGGCGACGCTTGAGATGCCGCAATCCGTCGCGCCCACCGGTCTGACGGTTGCCTATCATTCGGCCTGTTCGATGCAGCATGGCCAGAAGATCGTGCGGCAGCCCAAGGATCTGCTGAAAGCGGCTGGTTTCGCGGTCAAGGATCCGGCAGAGGGGCATTTGTGCTGCGGCTCGGCGGGCACCTACAACATCATGCAGCCGGAAATCGCCACCCAACTCAGGGACCGCAAGGTCAGGAATATCGAGGCGACCAAGGCCGATCTGATTGCCACCGGCAATATCGGTTGCATCACGCAGATCGCCAGCGGTTCCAGACTGCCGATCGTTCACACGGTCGAACTGCTCGACTGGGCCTATGGCGGGCCGAAGCCCGCCGGGCTGTAGATTATGGAAAAGGCTCCGGCCGCCTGATTTAAACCCGCTGGCCGAAGCCCGATCGTCAGAAGTACGTGCCCGTTCAGATCGTATCCGGATGAGGGCCGATACGGCCATTCCTGCTGTCGAGCGCCTTTATGGCTTCGTGATCTGCCGCGTCCAGACGGAAATCGAAGACATCGAGGTTTTCGGCTATGCGTGACGGCGTTACCGACTTCGGAATGACAATGTTGCCAATATCGAGATGCCAGCGGAGAATGACCTGCGCGACGCTTTTGCCATGTTTTGCCGCAACTTTCCGAAGCGTCTCGTTTTCCAGGATCTTGCCCTGCCCAAGCGGGCTCCACGCTTCTGTCGCTATGCCGTGTTGCTGCTGAAACACCCGCAACTCCTGCTGCTGGAACTGCGGGTGCAACTCGATCTGATTCAGGACGGGAACGGCATCGCTTTCCGCGAGGATACGCTTCAGGTCGGCAATGCGGAAGTTTGAGACGCCGATGGATTTCGCACGGCCTTCCTCCCTGATCTTTACAAATGCGCGCCAGGTGTCGAGAAAATGGTCCTTGCTCGGCACGGGCCAGTGAATGAGATAGAGGTCGACATAATCCGTTCCGAGCCGCTTCAGGCTGGCGTCGAAAGCCTTGAGCGTCGACTCATAGCCCTGTTCGGCGTTCCAGAGCTTGGTTGTCAGATAGATGTCCTCGCGCGCAACGCCGGATTGCTGAAGTGCGATGCCGACACCTTCCTCATTGCCATAGATTGCAGCGGTGTCGATATGCCGATACCCGACCTTGAGGGCTTCTGTGACCGCATCCGTGGCTTCTGCATTTCCCACCTGCCAGACGCCGAAACCGAGTTGGGGGATCTGCTGGCCGTCATTCAAGTTGATCGATGGAATGGTCATAAGCTTACCTTTGCTGTCATGCGCCCGAGGCGATTCGTCTTCTGGTGGGGGCGCGCCGGTCTGCCCGGACGGGCTTCGGATACGCCTGAACGATTGCCGCTTTGCCTGTGGTCTGGCCCACGGTCTGGAATGAACATTCTTAATGTAGTGAATTGGCTGGAAAGGGGAAGGGCTTCACGGCCAGGCGGCTGAAATTTCGTTTGCCGCCAATCACAAATGTTATGAAGAACAATCGTTCGCATCGTGGGGAAAAAGAAAAACCCGCCGCGGGAGGAGGTGCGGCGGGCTGATCTGAAAAATGCGGCTGGGAGGAGGAGTGCCGCATTTCATTCGTCCGGTTCTGGGAGGAGGAGTGAACCGAACACCCGCCTTATAAAAAAGGCTTGCGATTCAGGCAATTGCCAATAGCGCACGGCAGCTATGCAGAAACGCGCGCCACGGGATCTTGAAATCACGGATCCTGTAACGTTGGCGCTGCCGGGCAGGGCGAGAGGTGTTTGGAAGGGTCAGATGACTGCGCCCCGGCGCGAAGCACCAGGGCAATGTTTGCGACTTGGAAGAGATTTATCGCTTATGGAGCGATGCCCGGCGCCATTAACGCGACGACCAGCGCCAGGTTCATCAGCAAAATGAGTGACGAATAGATAATTGCCGTTTTACGGATATCTGTCATTGCCGAACCTCTTGATTGATAGGGCCCCCGCCCAATCGAAACACCATTCTCTAATTGTTTAGATTCGTAACAAAGCGTTATCGCTGCGGCAAGCCAAAAAACGCCCCTGGCTGTTCACATTTCGTCATGAACGGGGTTTTCCGAAACTTTTTTCGGTTGGTAGCCATCACCTGCCGCAGGAATTTAGCTGGCCTGCATAACTTTTCGCGATGTTGGCGGACCGTTGCGCGGCGCGCTGCACCTGACTGTTGGACCGCCACACACCCTTGGAATAGCCCGCATGGCCCGAGTAGTAGGCAAGATAGAGATTGTAGGTGTCGTTCAGCGGAATGCCGTTTCTCGTATGGCTCTGGTTATGATACCAGCCCACGAAATGGATGGCGTCCGCGAAGTTCGTCCGGCGTGCATTCCAGTTGCCCGTATCCTTCTGATAGCTCTCCCAGGTGCCGTCCAGCGCCTGTGAATAGCCATAGGCGCTCGATTGCCGTTTCCACGGAATGAAACCCAGCAGCTTGGTGCGTGGCGGTCGTGCATAAGGCTGGAAGCCGGACTCGGTGTAGATCGTCGCCATCAGGATGGAGACGGGAACGCCATATTCCCTCTCGGTCGCCTTGGCCGCCTTTTCCCAGTTGTTGATCCAGCCGTCGCGCTGGTCAAAAATCGCACAGGCGTTTCTGGTCTGGGTTGGGGCTGTCGCACAGCCTCCAAGCAACAGGAGAGCGACGATTAATACGCTACGCATCGTAAACCTCTCTTTCGGAGAGATTGCTAAATCGTAAATCTTAATGAGAGGTTTCTAACCGTTGCCCAGTCCGGTCTTCAAACAGCAACCTTGGTCAAAGCCGATCACACTGTGTTGATCGGCGGTGCTATTGATGGAAAAGGAGCGCGCGGGCATCGATGCACGCCCTTTCGCGTTGTTACCTGCGGCGAATCCGGCGCATATCGACGATGCGTCCGTCTCTTGAGCGAATCGCGACTTCATATCGGCGATTGCCACGGTCCCCGCGGTAGATAAAATACCGGCCGCGACAATCCAGTCGCCGAACATTTCGAAAGCCGCGATTTCTCAACTGTCTCTCACCTTGCGCACAGGAGATCCTGCGCCCGGAGCTGATGTTGCTGCCAACGCCGATGGTAATGCTGACCGATTGAGCCATGGCGGTCGAGGGAGCGCCAGTCGGTGTAAGGCTTAGAAAGCTTGCAATAGCGATGGACGCGAATGCGTTTCGGAACATGTTTTGACCTCCTCCATGACCCCTATGCAGAATGTCTAGCAAACAAATCGTCCATCGTCGCGCTCCTGGATTCGGTCTGCACCGGAATTCTCATGGCGGTTTCAGGTGACGCCTTCGAACAGGATCAATTCTGTTTGTTCCGGCGCAAAGAACGAGGCGGCGAAGTATGTTATAAGAAAAATTTGGACGTGAGGAGTGTCGGCATGAACTACGGCAATGACGAGCAGGGCAGCACGTTGCTTCCAATGCTCATTGGCGGGCTGATTATGGTTGTGGTCGGCGCGATCGTCATCATGATGTTTGTTTGATCACCCGTTCGGATTCTCTTCTCAGCTCTGCCTGCACGGCATCGCTCAGGCCGAGAATTTCAGTGCGGATAGCTTCGCTCGACAGGCCGGTCGCGCGCATCCCGGCCACAATGCCGTCAATGCGGCGCCGCCAGAATTCGTTGGCGGCAGGGCCGTGAACATGCCTGAGATCGTCAACGATGGAACGTACCAGCTTGACGCGCGATTGAAGTGGGAAGGGGATGAGTTCAGCCATGGCGCAATGGTGGCTGATCGTGGTTTACAGGCGGTTAACACGGGAGCGGCATCTGCACCGTTATCCGCGTCGTATACGAAGGTCGGGAAGGCGGGACGGAATGGCCTGACGGAGCGGCCAGTGCCGGCAATCGACAAATGGGCGTCCACGTCCTTTCGTGGCTGCGGGATGACGTCAACCTTCCCGCCCGACATCCATCCTCAATCTGATGGCAGTCGCGCCCGGATGTCCTGTGCCAGATTCTGTGAGGGATTGATAGGGTGCTGTCCATCTGCGCAACGGTGGCGCTGAACAAAGTTGGGCCATGCTGGAAAAAGGGCAGCGAACCCGAAGGTTCGCTGCCCAGTCGGGCGCCAGCCCCCTGGCGCCGCCCCATCGGGATATTTATCGAACGATGACCTTCGCGCCGATCTTCACGCGGTCGTAAAGTTCCGTCACGTCCTCGTTGCGCATGCGAATACAGCCGGAAGACACGGCCTTGCCGATGGTCCATGGCTGGTTCGTTCCATGAATGCGGTAGAGCGTGGAGCCCAGATAGAGCGCGCGGGCGCCGAGCGGATTGGCGGGGCCGCCTTCCATGTGCACGGGGAGAATGCGCCCCTTCCGGCGTTCGCGCGCGATCATTGCCGCGGGTGGGCGCCAGGATGGCCATTCGGCCTTGCGCGAGATGGTGTTGGTGCCATTCCACTCGAAGCCTTCCTTGCCGACGCCAACGCCGTAGCGGCGCGCCGTTCCGCCGTCTTCTACGTGATAGAGAAACTTGTCGCGCGTATCGACGACGATGGTGCCGGGCTTTTCAGGTCCGCTATAGGCGACCGTCTGCGGCAGGAATTGCGGGTCGAGCTGGTTGCGCGGCTTCTTGGCGGGACGCTCGACCGGACGCTGGAACGCCGCTTCGCGATAAATCGATGGCCGCGATCCAGCCGCCGCCGGTTTGCGCCGCTGACTTGCCGCCGTCGCCTTCTTCTGCTTGTGGTTGTCACGCTGGACGGTTTTCGGCTTCCTGACGGACGGGCGCACGGCAACAGCGCCGTTGCCGTTTTTCTGAAGCTGCATGACCCAGGGCGCCGCGAGATCCGGGCTCATGACCACCGGCGGCCGCGTCGCATATCTGTCGGATGCGGCGGCGCTATTGGCTATGGTGAGCAAGGTCGCTACAGACGCAAGGAAGAGAAGCGGAACTTTCATGGGCACACTCGTTGTTGCTGCCGGGTCATTGCCACTCCTGACAGGATTTGGCAGTTGATTGCGGTAAAGTGTGGCGGACAACGGGAGTCGGAAAAGTGAATCGAGGCGAATAAAATGCGATATCGGAGTGAAACTTCCGGATGTGGTTACTGACTGGTTTCCCGGTCTGGTTAATGAATGCGAAAGCCCATTGGATGGAAAATGATGACTGAAACGGTGCAAAAGACGGGCCTTGTCATGGCGGATGACGGACAAATTCGCTGTTTCTGGTCGGGCAATCTGCCAGACTACATGCATTATCACGACAATGAATGGGGGCGTCCGGTCACGGACGATCGCAGGCTGTTCGAGAAGATCTGCCTTGAGGGTTTCCAGTCGGGTCTTTCATGGCTGACTATCCTGCGCAAGCGCGAAAATTTCCGCGCTGCGTTTGATGGTTTCGATTTTGAGCGTGTGGCGAAATATGACGAGAACGACATCGAGCGGCTGCTGGGCGATGCGGGTATCGTGCGCCATCGCGGCAAGATCGTCTCGACGATCAACAATGCCAACCGCGCCATCGAACTGATCAGGGAGCGCGGCTCGCTCGCGGCCTATTTCTGGTCTTTCGAACCGGGTGAGGACGAGCGGCCCAGGGTCGTGGACTATCCCACACTGGTTGCAAACCCGACGACACCAACCTCAACCCGTATTTCGAAGGATCTGAAAAAACGCGGCTGGAGCTTTGTCGGACCGACGACGGTCTATGCTTTCATGCAGGCGATGGGGCTGGTGAACGATCATATCGAGGGTTGTAGTTGCCGCGATTTGGTCGAAGGGTTGCGAATGTCCCTCAAACGCCCTGTTTGAGCGTTCTCGCTGCGCTCTAAACTTGCCCTCGAAGCGCTGATCGGCTAGAGCAACCGCACCCGGTCGGGCGCAGTTAGTTTCAATAAAATCAGGCATTGGATCATCATCATGGCGGATAAAGCGGACAAAATGAAAGCTCGGCTGCCGCGCGGCTTCGTCGACCGCGCGCCGGAAGACCTGCGTGCCGCAGAAAAAATGATGGCGAAGATCCGCGAAGTCTATGAACTCTATGGTTTCGATCCGGTCGAAACGCCTTTGGTGGAATACACCGATGCGCTGGGAAAGTTCTTGCCGGATCAGGATCGGCCCAACGAGGGCGTGTTCTCGTTTCAGGATGACGACGAGCAATGGCTCTCGCTCCGCTATGATCTGACAGCGCCGCTGGCGCGGCATGTCGCCGAAAATTTCAACGAAATCCAGTTGCCCTATCGCACCTATCGCAATGGCTGGGTTTTCCGCAATGAAAAGCCGGGTCCGGGCCGTTTCCGCCAGTTCATGCAGTTCGACGCCGACACGGTTGGCGCGCCTTCGGTCGCGGCTGATGCTGAAATCTGCATGATGATGGCCGATACGATGGAAGCGCTCGGCATCAAGCGCGGAGACTATGTGATCCGGGTGAACAACCGCAAGGTTCTCGACGGTGTTCTGGAGGCCATCGGCCTCGGCGGCGCTGAAAATGCGGCAAAGCGGCTGACGGTTCTGCGCGCCATCGACAAGCTGGACAAGTTTGGCGAAGAGGGCGTGCGCCTGCTGCTGGGCGCGGGCCGCAAGGACGAGAGCGGCGACTTCACCAAGGGTGCTGGTCTGGATGAGGCGGCCATTGCCAAGGTTCTGGCCTTCACCGCAGCCGGGGCAACCTCCGGCGCGGAAACGATCGCCAACCTGCGAACTGTTGTCGCCGACAATGAACGAGGCACGGAAGGCGTTTCCGAACTGGCCACCATGGAAGCGCTCTTTTCGGCTGCGAACTATTCCGATCGGGTGAAAATCGACCCGTCCGTGGTGCGCGGCCTCGAATATTACACAGGCCCTGTCTATGAGGCGGAACTGACCTTCGACGTGACCAATGAAAAGGGCGAGAAGGTTGTCTTCGGCTCCGTTGGCGGCGGCGGGCGCTATGACGGTCTGGTGTCGCGCTTTCGCGGGCAGCCGGTTCCGGCGACCGGTTTCTCCATCGGCGTTTCGCGCCTGATGACGGCGCTGAAGAATCTCGGGAAGCTGGGGCAGGAGACGGCGCTGGCGCCTGTTCTGGTTACTGTCATGGACGGCGACGTTGAAGCCATGGGCCGCTATCAGCGGTTTACGCAGGAGTTGCGCCAGGCGGGCATTCGCGCCGAAATGTATCAGGGCAACTGGAAGAAGTTTGGCAATCAGCTGAAATATGCGGACCGGCGCGATTGCCCCATTGCCATCATTCAGGGCGGCGACGAGCGGGCGCAAGGCGTCGTCCAGATCAAGGATCTGATCGAGGGCAAGCGCCTTTCCGGCGAGATCGAGGACAATGCGACATGGCGTGAGGCGCGCGTGGCGCAGGAAACCGTGCCAGAGACGGAACTGGTGGCCAAGGTTCGTGAAATTCTTGAGGCTCAGGCGGAAGACCGGGCAAAAGGTGCCTGATGTCCGGTTCACGCGCTCCCGCTTTTGCCGATGATCTGGCAGCCTTGCTTGAAAGCCGCGATGCGGCGCTCGTCGATATCCCGGTCATTCAGCCAGCCGATCCCTTTCTGGATATGGCGGGTGAGGATCTCCGCCGCCGCATTTTCCTGACCGAGAACGAGAACGGCGACAGCCTGTGCCTGCGGCCTGAATTCACCATTCCCGTGTGCCGCAACCATATCGCGCTCAATGCGGCGACACCCAAGCGCTATGCCTATCTGGGCGAGGTTTTTCGCCAGCGCCGCGAAGGCGGCAACGAGTTCTATCAGGCGGGGATCGAGGATCTGGGCGAGAGGAATATCGCCCGCGCCGATGCTCGCTCCGTCGCGGATGCGCTCGCTGCCGTTCGCGCGGTTGCACCGTCCGCCAGCCTTGAAATCCTGCTGGGCGACCAGACGATTTTTGAAGCCGTCCTTGCCGCCCTTGGCCTGCCGCGCGGCTGGCAAACGAAGCTTGCGCGCGCATTCGGCAATGCGGAGCTTTTGACGAGCCTGCTCGCCGATCTTTCGTCGCACCACTACAGCAACACCTTGCCCGAGGCTCTCGCCGAACTGATCGCCACCGGCGATGAGGCAGGGCTTGCTGCGTGTCTTGAAACCGAAATGCGCGAAGCCGGTATTTCGCCGGGCGCGAGCCGAACGCCTGCCGAGATCGCGCATAGTCTTGTCGAAAAGGCGAAACTGGCTTCGGTGCAGCTTGGCAGCGAAGCCTTTGCGGCGCTGGAAACCTTTCTGGCGATCAAGGTTCCTTTTGTGGAGGCGACGCGGCGGCTGGGCGATTTCGCGGCTGAAAATGGCCTCGATATAGAAAAAGCGCTTGCCGGGTTCGAGGCGCGTGTCGCGGCGCTTGCCAGTGCGGGCATCGATCCGGACATCATTACCTATGACGCCGCCTTCGGGCGACCGCTCGATTACTATACGGGCCTTGTGTACGAGATCCACGTGGTTTCGTCGAAGGCGTTGGGTCCGGTGGTGGGCGGTGGGCGCTATGACCGCCTGCTCACGCTTCTGGGCGCGGCCAGGCCGATTGCGGGCGTCGGCTTTTCCATCTGGCTGGATCGCCTCGCGCAGATTACGGAGGTGCGGTCATGAGCATCAGCCTCGCACTGCCCTCGAAAGGCCGCCTGAAAGAACAGGCGCTGGACGTGCTGGCGAATGCCGGCTTTTCTGTTGTCCTGCCGAAAGACCAGCGCAGCTATCGCGCCAAGGTAAAGGGCTACGCCGGACTGGAGATTCTGTTTCTTTCCGCCTCCGAAATTGCCCGCGAGCTTGGAAATGGCGGGCTGGATCTGGGCGTGACGGGCGAGGACCTGATGCGCGAGACGATCGCCAACGCCGACGAGCGGATGAGCATCGAAGCGCGGCTCGGCTTTGGCCATGCGGATGTCGTGGTGGCCGTTCCGGAGGTCTGGCACGATGTGGTGACGATGGGCGATCTTGATGATGTCGCAGCGGAATTCCGCCAGCGGCATGGTCGCCGTCTGCGCATTGCCACGAAATACTGGCGCCTGACCCAGCAGTTCTTTTCGCAGAAGCACGGCATTCAGGTCTATCGCATTGTCGAGAGTCTTGGCGCAACGGAAGGTGCCCCCGCGGCGGGCTCGGCGGATGTGATCGTCGATATCACGTCGACGGGCTCGACGCTGAAAGCGAACCAGCTCAAGATTCTCGCCGATGGCGTCATCCTGCGTTCCGAGGCCTGTCTGGTCGCAGCGAAGCGCAAACGCCCGGCAAGCGACATGGACCGCCTCGCAGAAATAACGGCGCGCATTCGTGAAAGCTTGAAATGAAAAAGGGCCGCTGAAAAGCGGCCTCTTTTGTTTTGAGCTTGTTTGCCCGCTTACTTGCGGCGCGCGTCGATGGACAGAGCGCCAGCGCCAAGGGCGGCGAGAATCAGCAAGCCGCCGGTGATGGCAAGGTTCTTCTGAATCATCAGCACCTGCATCGGGTCTTCAAGGTCCATATGCGCAATCAGCGTTGCGCCGATGGTGAATGCCGCCAGAACCAGTGCGGCGATGCGGGCATGAAAGCCCACGAGGATCGCGAGGCCGCCAACGAGTTCGACAAGTCCGATGACGACAGCAGCGACGGTTGGCAGCGGGATGCCAAGGCTTCCGAACCAGCCGGCCGTTCCGGCAATGCCTGTCAGTTTGCTGTAACCTGCCAGAATGAAGAGCAGGGAGAGGAGGATGCGGCCGACAAGAGTAGCATAAGCATTGTTGTTCATGGTGAAGTTGCTCCGAGAGTTTCGTTGCGCTCCAATACGTGGCTTCAACTGTTTACTAAAGCCACGTATTTAATGACACATCGTTCACCGTTTGAGAAGATCACTCCTCGTCGGGGGAAATCATCCGCTCCGGCCGGACGAGCCTGTCGTAATCTTCTGCCGAGACGTGGCCGCTGGCAAGAGCCTCTTCGCGCAACGTGGTGCCGTTCTTGTGCGCGGTCTTGGCGATCTTGGCTGCGTTGTCATAGCCGATTGCCGGCGCAAGCGCCGTCACCAGCATGAGCGAGCGCTCCAGCAGGTCCTTGATGCGGGCTTCGTCGGCTTCTATGCCCTTGACGCAATTGTCGGCGAAGGAAACCATGGCGTCGGCCAGAAGCCGGATCGACTGGAGGACGTTGAACGCGATGACCGGCTTGAACACGTTCAGCTCGAAATGACCCTGGCTGGCGGCGACGCTGACGGTGGTCTGGTTGCCGAAAATCTGGGTGGCGACCATGGTGAGCGCTTCGGCCTGTGTCGGGTTGACCTTGCCCGGCATGATCGAGGAGCCTGGCTCGTTTTCCGGCAGCTTCAGTTCGCCGAGGCCCGAACGCGGACCGGAGCCGAGGAAGCGGATGTCATTGGCGATCTTGAACAGGTCCGTTGCCAGCGCATTCAGGCTGCCATGGAAATTGGCGAGCGCGCCATGGCTTGCCAGCGCCTCGAACTTGTTGGGAGCGGTTTTGAATGACAGGCCGGTGATTTCGGAAACGGCTTCTGCAAGGCCGGTGTCGAAGCCCTTGGCCGCGTTGAGGCCGGTGCCGACGGCGGTGCCGCCCTGCGCCAGCAGGAACACGTCCGCGAGGCTCTGCTCGATGCGCTTCCTGCCGTATTCGAGAGCGGCGCGATAACCGGAGAATTCCTGTCCAAGCGTGACCGGCGTTGCATCCTGCGTGTGCGTGCGGCCGATCTTGATGATACCGGCGAACTGCTTTTCCTTTTCCGCGACAGCAGCGGTCAGGTGGTCCAGCGCTGGATAGAGGCGGTTTGTCGCTTCAAGGGCCGCTGCGATGTGCATGGCCGTGGGGAAGGTGTCGTTCGAGGACTGCCCCATATTGACGTGATCGTTCGGATGCACCGGTTTTTTCGAGCCGAGCGTGCCGCCGAGCATCTCGATGGCTCGGTTCGAGATCACCTCATTGGCGTTCATGTTGGACTGCGTGCCGGAACCGGTCTGCCAGACGACGAGAGGAAAGTGGTCGTCGAGCTTGCCTTCGGCAACTTCCGCTGCGGCAACGGTGATGGCGCGACCGAGGACCGGATCGAGCTTTCCGAGTGCGATATTGGTTTCGGCCGCCGCCTGCTTGACGATGCCAAGAGCATGCACCAGCGGAGCCGGCAATTTTTCGCCACCGATCTTGAAATTGTTCAGCGACCGTTCGGTCTGGGCGCCCCAGTAGCGGTCTGCGGCAACTTCGATGGGGCCGAATGTATCGGTCTCGGTGCGTGTCGTGGTCATGATTTTCAGGTCCAGTTCCGTGGTTTCCAGAAGATGGCGAAAGCACTACTGCGATCGCGCCGGAGAGGCAAGATTGACCCCGGGGATTCAACCGGTTTAGTCGGAAGCTCCTGTTTTTTGCCGGGTTGTTCCCAACTTTAACATGCGCGGCCAGGCGAAATTCTGCGATGTTTATGTGGTAACGGATGGTGACCAGATATATAATGGTGACCAGAAGAAGACAGGTAAGGAGAACGCCCCGTGAGTGCGGACAATTTTCATGCGACCGAGGACTGCCGTGCCGTCAGCGCGGTGCTATCGCGCGTTGGCGATAAATGGACGGTTCTGGTGGTCAGCTATCTCGGCAATGGCCCCATGCGCTTCAATGAGTTGAAGCGAACGGTGCATGGCATTTCCCAGAAGATGCTGACGACCACCCTGCGCGGGCTGGAGCGGGACGGGTTTGTCACCCGCACGGTATTTCCCACCATTCCGCCACGGGTGGACTATGCGCTGACCGATCTGGGGCGCGAATTGCTTGTCCCTGTTCGGGCGCTCGGCGATTGGGCAACGAAAAACCAGAGCCGTGTCCGGGAAGCCCAGATGCGCTTTGACGAGGCGCATGGCCGTGCAGGAGATCATCACGCCGGAGACAAAGCAACACCGCTTGCAAATCTGGCAGCGGAGTGAAACTCACGCGGTTTCAGGACCAGGTTGAAAGCAGGCAAAGAAAAAGGCGGGTCGAAACCCGCCTTTCCTTATTTCGAGGGTTGGGCTTCTTAGAAGTCCATACCACCCATGCCGCCCATGCCGCCGCCGGGCATTGCAGGCATCGCCGATTCCTTCTTCGGAGCTTCGGTGATCATGGCTTCGGTGGTGACCAGAAGGCCGGCAACCGATGCTGCGTCCTGAAGAGCTGTGCGAACAACCTTGACCGGATCGACGATACCGAAAGCGATCAGATCGCCATATTCGCCGTTGGCCGCATTGTAGCCGTAGGTGTCCTTCTTCGTCTCAAGGATCTTGCCGACAACAACCGATGCTTCATCGCCTGCGTTGGTAACGATCTGACGAGCCGGAGCCTGCAGTGCCTTGCGAACGATGTTGATGCCAGCTTCCTGATCCGGGTTTGCACCCTTCGAGGTGATGGCCGAAGCAGCGCGGAGCAGGGCAGTGCCGCCGCCGGGTACGATGCCTTCTTCAACCGCTGCGCGGGTTGCGTTCAGGGCGTCGTCAACGCGGTCCTTCTTTTCCTTCACTTCAACTTCCGTTGCACCGCCAACGCGGATCACGGCAACGCCGCCAGCGAGCTTGGCAAGACGTTCCTGCAGCTTCTCACGGTCGTAATCGGAAGTGGTTTCGTCGATCTGCTGCTTGATCTGGCCAACGCGAGCGGTGATTTCCGCCTTCTTGCCAGCGCCGTCAACGATCGTGGTGTTTTCCTTGTTGATCTGCACCTTCTTGGCGCGGCCAAGCATGTTCAGCGTAACGCTTTCAAGCTTGATGCCGAGATCTTCGGAGATAACCTGGCCACCGGTGAGGATCGCGATGTCTTCGAGCATGGCCTTGCGGCGATCGCCGAAGCCAGGCGCCTTGACGGCAGCAATCTTCAGGCCGCCACGCAGCTTGTTGACGACGAGCGTTGCAAGAGCTTCGCCTTCGACGTCTTCAGCGATGATGACGAGCGGCTTGGAGGTCTGTACGACAGCTTCCAGAACCGGCAGCATGGCCTGAAGGTTCGAGAGCTTCTTCTCGTGGAGGAGAATGTAAGCGTCTTCGAGTTCGGCAACCATCTTTTCAGGGTTGGTTACGAAGTATGGCGACAGGTAGCCACGGTCGAACTGCATGCCTTCGACGACTTCGAGTTCGGTTTCGGCGGTCTTGGCTTCTTCAACCGTGATGACGCCTTCGTTTCCGACTTTCTGCATCGCCTTGGCGATCATTTCGCCGATTTCGGCTTCGCCGTTGGCGGAGATCGTGCCGACCTGGGCAACTTCTTCCGAAGTCTTGATCTTCTTGGCCTTCTTGACGAGATCCTTGACGACTTCCGACACAGCCGTGTCGATGCCGCGCTTCAGGTCCATCGGGTTCATGCCGGCGGCAACAGCTTTTGCACCTTCCTGAACGATTGCCTGGGCGAGAACGGTTGCGGTCGTCGTGCCGTCACCAGCGATGTCGTTGGTCTTGGAAGCGACTTCGCGCACCATCTGGGCGCCCATGTTCTCGAACTTGTCTTCCAGTTCGATTTCCTTGGCAACGGTCACGCCGTCCTTGGTGATGCGCGGAGCGCCGAAGGACTTGTCGATAACAACGTTGCGGCCTTTCGGGCCGAGGGTAACCTTTACCGCATTGGCAAGGATATCAACGCCGCGCAGCATGCGCTCACGCGCGTCGCGGCCGAATTTTACTTCTTTGGCTGCCATTTCAGTCTCTCCTGGGTTGAAACCCGGTTTGAATGATATTTAAAAAATGGGTGTCCCGGCGATCAGCCGATGATGCCCATGATGTCGGATTCTTTCATGATCAGCAGGTCTTCGCCGCCGATCTTGACTTCGGTGCCGGACCATTTGCCGAACAGGACGCGGTCGCCCGACTTGACGTCCAGCGGGACGAGCTTGCCGGCTTCATCGCGCGCACCAGCACCAACGGAGACGATTTCGCCTTCCTGCGGCTTTTCCTTCGCGGTGTCAGGAATAATGATGCCACCAGCGGTCTTTTCTTCAGATTCAACCCGACGGACGACGACGCGGTCGTGAAGCGGGCGGAACTTGATCTTGGCCATGTCTTGAACCCTTGATGTTTGCAACAAAAAAACGGTGACGGGCAGTGGTTTCCCCTGACCCGGTTTATTAGCACTCTGTAAGCGCGAGTGCCAACTGTCGAAGGAGATAGTCACCGCCTCTTGAGGAGTCAAGGGACGCGCAACGCAGTTTTCTGTGCCGAATGGTTAATTTCCGGCTGTTCCCTGTTGATGGAACACTGCCTCTTTAACGACGCAAGCCAGACTAGGCCGCTCCTGTGTCGAAAAAATGAAACCGGAGCAGGGGTCTGCTCAGGTTTGCAAATTGGGCTCGTATTGTTTCGCCTAGCTGGTGATGCGCAGCACCGAAAGCAGCTTGGCGATTTCCTCGAAGGCGGCATCCGCGCCTTTGGAGTCGACGTTCCAGAACAGCTTGCTCTCGCCATTGGCCATGGTGAACCACGAGGGCTTCTGCGAGGCGCATGTGCGCAGATCGTCGATCATGGCCGTGTCGTCTTTTGCGTCGAGATCGAGCGCGATAACCAGAATCTGGATCGTGTCGCGGCTGGTTGTCGGGTTTTCCGTCTTGGCTTCGTTGCACGCCTTCAGCATCTGCTGGTTCATGGCGCTGCCATAGCTGCTGTTGCCATAGGATGACGTGGATATGCTGGTTCCCATGGTCAGGCGGGATTTGGAATCACCCGGCTGCTTCTTCGCTGCATAGCCATATGCCGAATAGGTTGATTTGTTCTCCGCAACATCCTGCACGCCCAGGGACGATGGCGTGTAGTATGTGTTGGCGCCGTCGGTAAGGACAACCATGATCTTGTCGTTACCGCGTTCGTTTTCTGGACGGCCCTCGGTGAAGGGCACCCCGCTTGAAAGCGTGCGCATACCCCAGGCTATGCCCTCGGTAACGTTCGTTGCCCCCTTGGGGTGCATGGCGTTAATGGCGCTGGTCAATATGGTGCGATCGGCAGTGAGCGGCTGAATGGCAACGGTATCGCAGCTTGCGTTTGGGCCGTAGGACGCAACGCCATTCGATCGATAGAGGTATCTGGCCGCATTCTTCAATCTTGGCTTGAAATATTTCTGGACGTCTTGTTGCAGCTCAAGCGCCTCGGAATCTGCATCCCGGTCCGGCCAGTAATTGTTATCGGTGTAAAGCTCCCTGTCACCGTACCTGCGTGGGCTTCTTGTCGGCCGGTCGTGTTCGTCGGGAGCAAACATCGGAACAAACAACGATGCAGGGTCCGCTATGGATGGTTCAGTGTCGCTGACATTGTAGGGATAGGGGCGCGTCTCGACGCAGCCCTTCCACCCGGCGAATTGCTCATATTTTGCACCGCTGTAGACGAGCATGTTTTCAAGCACGGTAAATCGGGTGATCGGCCGGCCCAGCGTGTCGACATGCTGATTGCCTGTTTTGCCATTATAGATAATGGGCGACGCGGCGTTGGGATTGTTCCGCGAAAGATTGGTCCCTACAGGAACGCGGCTCCAGTCGAAATTCTCATGATGGATCGGAGAACGTCCGCCACCGTCCATCCAGGGCGTATTCTTGTCGACCTGAGCAACGCCGTTCTTGTCTTCCCATGCCACATTCACCGCGGAAGAAAATGGCACGATTGAAAAACGGACCGGATCGACAAGGCGCGTGATGCGGGCGCTCTGGTTGAAAACAGTATCCATCAGCTTCAACGCATTGCTTTTCAGCAAGTCGATACGTTTCTGCCGTGGCGAACTGTTGCCGTATTCGTCCATCGAGCCGGAATTGTCGAGCACCAGCGCCACTTCCACCGTGTTTTGCAGGCGCGCGGTCGCCGAGCATTCAAAATCCGTGTTCCAGTTGGCGCCCGCAACGAAATAGCCGGGCAGGGTGCCGAACAGCGATTGATAGGTCAGCTTCGCCGTGCCGGAAATCTGGGCGTTCGGATCGCTGTTCTTCGGAAAATCGATAGTGTAATCGATTTCATTTGGCGCGGTGACGCTCACATTGGCGTCGAAGAACTTGCGGCCATAGGCCTGCAACTCGTCCCTGTCGCCCGTCACCATATATTCGCGGCTTGCCGCCAGCAGCGAGGCATCCAGCGCATTGCAGACATTTTCCCGCGTCCGCAGCATGTTCGTCAGATCCATCGCCGCCATGGAGGCCAGAAAGATCGGCGCCGATATGAGTGCGGTCTGGATGCCGAAGCTCCCCCGCCGGTTTCGCAGAAATTCACGGAATGTCTTTCCGAATGCTTTCGGACCTCCAGCCTTGCCAAGCGTGCGAAGAATCTGCCCCATCAGTGTCCCCAGCCTTTGCCAATTCGCCCCAAATGCGGTTTGCATCGACTGGCACTATCAGAAGCGGGATAACGTCCCGTCACGGGAAACGGTAAATTTTGAACGAATATCCGGCTTTCAAGGTGAAAACCCATGATGAGGGCTATCCCGACCGCGTGTTTCGCGGAATGGCGGTGACATATGCGGCCGCTTCGGCTAAGCGGTGACGGACGGAACGTGCTGCATGGTGAAAGGAGCCAAATGTCTGGTCCAGAATTTCCGGAACGCCTCGATGCGTTGACCGATCGTTATAACGTGATCCTGTGCGACGTATGGGGCGTGCTGCACAATGGCGTTTCGCCTTTTCCCGCTGCCAGCGCCGCGCTTGAACGCGCGCGCGCCAAGGGCGTGACCGTCGTTCTCATCACCAATTCGCCGCGGCCGCGCAAGGGCGTCATCGACCAGTTGCGCGCGATCGGTGTTTCCGACGACGCCTATGACCGCATTGTCACCTCCGGCGACGTAACGCGCGAATTGATCCGTTCCGGCCCGCGAAAAATCTTTCACCTCGGCCCGGAGCGCGATTTCGAGCTTTACGATGGGCTTGATGTCGATCTCGTGGAAGAGTTCGAGGCCGACGGCGTCGTCTGTACCGGATTGTTCGACGACGACACGGAAACGCCGGACGATTATGCAGACATGCTTCAGCGGCTTCGCTCGCGCAATCTTCCGTTTATTTGCGCCAATCCGGATATCGTGGTGGAGCGCGGTCCGCGCCTGATCTGGTGCGCCGGTGCGCTTGCCCGGGATTACGGGCAGCTTGGCGGTCGCACGCTGATCGCGGGCAAGCCGCACAGGCCGATCTATGAAGCCGCGCTGGCCGCAGCGCAGGAACTGCGCGACACGCCGATAGACCATGATCGGGTTCTCGCCGTCGGCGACGGCATGCTGACCGACGTAAAGGGCGGCGAACAGTTCGGTCTTGGCGTCCTCTATATATCGGGCGGCATTCATGCGGGGGACTATCTGCAAGGTGGCGCGCATGATGTCGAACTGCTGAAGGATTTCCTCGCAAAGCACGGCAGCAACCCGGTTGCGACCATGCACGCGTTGGTGTGACACGCCGTTTCAGACAAGATCGGCCATTCCCGTTTTAATCCCGATGCCGAAGGCCATGACCGAAACACATTTCATACGTTGCACCGATCCCGACGCTCTTCCGCCCCGCCTGAGGGGTGGAGTGGTGGCGATCGGCAATTTCGACGGCGTGCATCGCGGCCACCAGTCGGTGCTGGAACGTGCTCTGGAACTGGCGCGGCAGGAGGGGTTGCCGGCTGTGGTGCTGACATTCGAGCCGCATCCGCGAAGCGTTTTTGCGCCCGATCAGCCTGTCGACCGGCTGACGCCCGCGCCGGAGAAGGCCGAAATTCTCAGGATTCTTGGTTTCGATGCCGTGATCGAACATCCGTTCACGCGCGAATTCTCCCAGCTCTCGGCGGATGATTTCGTGGATCGCATCATCGTCGGCGGCCTGGCGGCGCATCGCGTTGTCACGGGTTTCGACTTCCATTTCGGCAAGGGAAGACAGGGCGGCCCTGCGTTCCTGATGGATGCCGGGGAGAAACGAGGCTTTGCCGTCACTCTTGTTGACGCCTTTCGCGATGAAGGCGGGCAGCCCATTTCATCCAGCCGCGTCCGGTCGGAACTGATCGAGGGCGATGTTGTCTCGGCTGCGGGCCTTCTCGGCTATCGCTATACGGTGCAGGCCGAGGTGGTGCATGGCAAGAAGCTGGGGCGGGAAATTGGCTTTCCGACGGCCAACATGGTGCTTCCCGCTGAAACGCGCCTGAAATACGGCATTTACGCCGTCCGCTTCCGCCGGGAGGACGGCTCGCTTCATGATGGCGTTGCGAGTTTCGGGCGTCGCCCGACCGTCGATACGGACGGAGAGCCATTGCTGGAAACCTATCTGTTCGATTTTTCAGGCAATCTCTATGGCGAGAAATGCTCGGTGTCGTTTTTCGGATTTTTGCGCGGCGAGGAGAAGTTCGACGGCCTCGATCCGTTGATCGCGCAGATAAGACGCGATGAAGAAGAGGCAAAGGCCCTGCTTGCAGGGGTTCGCCCGCTCTCGGAACTGGACAGGCTGCTGGCTTTCGACGCCTGAGCGTCAAAGGCCAGCAGCAGAACAAGATCAGGCTTTCTTCAGCGCGAAGCCGAAGATGATGAATGACCAGCCCTGGAAGATCAGGTCGATGGCCAGGAAAAGGCCAAGCAGCCACAGGCTGTTCACGGGCCAGCCGGATGCGAGGATCAGACCGGCGATGACGGTGACGACGCCAGCCGCAACGATCCAGCCCCAGCCCTTTTGCGTGCGGGACGTGAAGCCGACCCAGATCTTGAGAATGCCCGACGCGATCAGGGCAATGCAGAGAACGAAGGTCAGGATGGCCGTTGCGAGAACCGGGTTCATGAAGGTCAGCACGCCCGCCGCTGCATAGAGCAGGCCGGACAGAAGCCACCAGAAGAAGCTGCCCCAGCTCTTGACGCTGAACGAGTGGACGATTTCGATGATGCCGCCGATCAGCATCATGACGCCGACATAGAATACGGATGCCACCGTCGCCACCAGAAGATTGGTCGCGGCTATGAAACCGAGAATGAGCAGGCCAACGCCGAGTGCGACGAACCACCCCCATTTTGCTTTGACTTCAGACACGGGCCCCAATCCGTGGTTTTCTGCGCTCGAAATATTCGCCATAATTACCTCTCCTATGTGAACACCCGCAATCCGCTGATAAAACGCCAATTTATCAACGCACTACGCGCACTGCGGAAAACTACACTTTTGGCGCGACTCCGTCCACCATCTTCGCTTTCGCTTGCCGGAGGGCCTGATTGGTTAACATGCTTTTAAGTCAAATTTTAACCGTCGCCGGATAGGGTGCGGCCAGGCCCCGCTCGTTCGCGGGATTGTGTTCGGAGTTTTGTTTTGCGTATTCGTTCGCTTGGCGCCGTTTCCGGCGCATTTTTTATGCTCGTCGCCAGTGCAGCCACCGCCGCTGACTATGGCAATGATTCCTACGGCGACACCACCGCCACCACCAGCAGCAGCAATGGTGGTCGCCAGCCCTGGTCGGGAAACTGGTATCTCAAGATCGGCGCGGTGGGCATGCTCGCGCCGAAATATGAAGGGGCCAAGGACTATATGTTCAAGGCCACGCCGACGATCTCGATCGGCAAGGCGGGAGACCCCGTCATCTTTTCGTCGCGAAACGACAGCGCCTCTTTTGGCTTCATCGACACCGGTGTTTTCCGCGCAGGTATCGCGGGCCGCTTGATCTGGGGGCGTGATGCGGATGATTCCGACGACCTGAAAGGGCTGGATGACGTCAAGTTCGGCGGCGAACTGGGTGGCTTCGCGGATATCTATGCGACAGATAATATCCGTATTCGTGGCGAGTTGCGCCGCGGCATCCGTTCGCACAATGGCTATGTTGCCGATATCGCCGTGGACGCTTTCAAGGACGTGACGCCCTATATGCGGCTTTCCGGCGGCCCACGCATCACCATCGCGTCTGAAGACTACATGGACACGTTCTTTGGCGTCAGCGCGAGTGAATCCCGGCGTTCGGGTCTGCGGCAATATTCGCCCAAGGGCGGCGTGAAGTCGGTCGGCGCGGGTGGTGCAATCACCTGGAAAGTGACTGAAAAGATGGATGCGAGCGTTTTCGCCGAATATAACCGTCTTGTTGGCGAAGCCGCGGATTCAAGCCTGGTGAAGCAGCGTGGCTCGGCCAATCAGATTTCGGTCGGTGTTTCAGCCTCCTATACGTTTGACTTTTCCATGTAAGCCGAATGCTGGCCGGTTTGCCGCCGGCCAGCCGTTTTCAGGCGGGTTCACTGGCTTTTTCGGCCAATCGCGCATTTTACGCGCACAAAGAGCTTTATTCCTGGCCACGCCTCCGGTAAAAGCGCGGCCATGAGAATGACGCGTTCAACCCTGTTCTCGATACGAATTATTGGCCCGGCCTTCCGGATCGCCTGAACGGCGGCGGGGGGTTCGGGACGACCCGCCGTGCCTTGAACGGCAAATCTTCTGTTTCTATCGCGTTTTATTTTGGTCCCGCAGCGAAACCGCGCGGGCAGGCAGGCAAGCAGGACATGACCGAGCATTCCGAAAAGATCGATTATTCGAAAACCCTCTATCTCCCCCAGACATCCTTTCCCATGCGGGCGGGGTTGCCGCAGAAGGAGCCGGAATTCGTCAAGCGCTGGCAGGACATGGGCCTCTACAGGAAGCTGCGCGAGGACGCGAAGGATCGCCCGCTTTACGTGTTGCATGACGGCCCTCCCTACGCCAACGGCAATATCCATATCGGCCACGCGCTGAACAAGGTGCTGAAGGACGTCATCACGCGTTCCTTCCAGATGCGCGGCTTCAACTCGAACTATGTTCCCGGCTGGGACTGCCACGGCCTGCCGATCGAATGGAAGATCGAGGAAAAATATCGCGCCGCCGGCAAGAACAAGGACGAGGTGCCGATCAACGAGTTCCGTCAGGAATGCCGTGAGTTCGCCGCGCACTGGATCAAGGTCCAGACGGAAGAGTTCAAGCGGTTGGGCATTGAGGGCGATTTCGACAATCCCTATACGACGATGGCTTTCCATGCCGAGAGCCGGATTGCCGGTGAACTGCTGAAATTCGCCAAATCGGGCCAGCTTTATCGCGGCTCCAAGCCGGTCATGTGGTCGGTCGTGGAGCGCACGGCGCTGGCCGAGGCGGAAGTCGAATATCAGGATTTCGAGTCCGATACGATCTGGGTCAAATTTCCCATCTCGACGAAGGGCGGCGATCTGGACGGCGCATGTGTCGTTATCTGGACAACGACGCCGTGGACGATCCCTGGAAACAGGGCGGTCTCCTATTCGAAACGCATCGAATACGGACTTTACGAAGTCACTGCCGCCGAAAATGATTTCGGCCCGCAGCCCGGCGAGAAGCTGATCTTTGCCGACAAGCTGGCGGAGGAATGCTTCGCCAAGGCCAAGCTGCAATATAAGCGTCTGCGCGGCGTTTCGGCTGATGAACTGGGCAAGCTCGTGCTCAACCATCCGCTGAATGATTTTGGCGGCGGCTACACGTTCACCGTGCCGCTGATGGACGGCGATCACGTGACAGACGATGCCGGCACCGGCTTCGTGCATACCGCGCCGGGCCATGGCCGCGAGGACTTTGACATCTGGATGCATCATGCGCGCGATCTGGAAGCGCGCGGTATCTCGTCTGCCATCCCGTTTACGGTCGATGACGGCGGCTTCTACACCAAGGATGCGCCGGGCTTCGGCCCCGATCGTGAAGGCGGCGCGGCGCGCGTCATCGACGATCACGGCAAGAAGGGCGACGCCAACAAGGCCGTGATCGAGCAGTTGATCGCGCATGGTGTTCTGTTTGCGCGCGGTCGGGTGAAACACACCTATCCGCATTCCTGGCGCTCCAAGAAGCCGGTGATCTTCCGCAATACGCCGCAGTGGTTCGTCTATATGGACAAGACCCTGGACGACGGCACCACGCTGCGCGGCCGTGCGCTCACGGCAATCGATGAGACCCGTTTTGTGCCGTCCGCTGGCCAGACGCGCCTGCGCGCGATGATCGAGGACAGGCCCGACTGGGTTCTGTCGCGCCAGCGTGCATGGGGCGTTCCGATCTGCGTGTTCGTCGATGAGGATGGCAATATCCTTCAGGACGAAGCCGTCAATCAACGCATTCTCGATGCCTTCGAGGCGGAAGGGGCGGACGCATGGTTTGCGGAGGGCGCGCGCGAACGGTTTCTCGCCGAAAAGGCGAACGAGCCATGGGTTCAGGTTCGCGACATTCTCGACGTCTGGTTCGATTCAGGCTCCACGCACACCTTCACGCTGGAGGATCGTCCGGATCTGAAATGGCCCGCCGATCTCTATCTGGAAGGCTCGGACCAGCATCGCGGCTGGTTCCATTCGTCGCTGCTGGAAAGCTGCGGCACGCGCGGCCGTGCGCCCTACGACGCCGTTTTGACCCATGGTTTCACCATGGACGAGGACGGCCGCAAGATGTCCAAGTCGCTCGGCAATACGGTGACACCGCAGGACGTCATCAAGGATTCAGGCGCGGATATCCTGCGCCTCTGGGTCATGACCACGGACTATTGGGAAGACCAGCGCCTCGGCAAGAACGTGCTGCAAACCAATGTCGACGCCTATCGCAAGCTGCGCAATACGATCCGCTGGATGCTTGGCACGCTCGCTCATGACGATGGCGAGACGCTGCCCCATGCCGAGTTGCCGGAGCTGGAACAGTTGATCCTGCATCAGCTGCATGAACTCGACGGTATCGTCCGTGCCGGTTACGATGCCTTCGATTTCAAGCGTATCGCGCGCGCGCTGATCGATTTCATGAATGTCGAGCTTTCGGCTTTCTATTTCGATATCCGCAAGGATGCGCTGTATTGCGACGCGCCTTCGAGCAATCGCCGCAAGGCTTCGTTGCAGGTGGTGCGCGAGGTCTTCGATCGCGTCGTGAAATGGCTTGCCCCGATGCTGCCATTCACCACGGAAGAGGCCTGGCTGGACCGTCATCCCGACGCCGTTTCCATCCATTTGCAACAGTTCCCCGAGACGCCGGGCGAATGGAAGAACGATGCGCTGGCCGCCAAGTGGAAGCAGGTTCGCACCGTGCGGCGCGTGATCACCGGCGCGCTGGAACTGGAGCGCGCCGCCAAGAATATTGGTTCCTCGCTTGAAGCGGCGCCAATCGTCCACATCGCCGACAAGGCCCTGCTTGAAGCGGTGAGGGATCTCGACATGGCGGAGATCTCGATCACCAGCGACATCACCATCACCGATGCGACGGTGCCGGAAGGCGCGTTTACGCTGGATGATGTGAAGGGCGTTGCCGTCGTGTCCGCGAAGGCATCGGGTACGAAATGCGCTCGCTCGTGGCGCTACACGCATGATGTGGGTTCCGATCCGGAGTTTCCGGACGTTTCAGAGCGTGATGCCGCCGCTTTGCGGGAATTGCGCGCGCTTGGAAAACTCGCAGCCTGAACAACGAACGGCAATCGCGGTGGAAAACTTCCGCGATTGCCGCTTTGGCATACGTAGGTTAAAAGGCTTGCCATTGGATTGCCGGATTCATCCGGCAGGGACATGGGAAATCTTCCATTCGGGCTTGAAGAGGCCGTACGACTTGAAAGTGGCGATATGAATTTCTGCGGACGGACTTCAGTATTTGGTGCTTTGACAGCAACACTTGCCCTGGGTGGTTGCATGTCGTCGCCGACCTATGGAACGGGAACGACGGCAAGCGAACAATTGCTGACGGACGTGACCTCGATTGCGGCGCTTGGACCGAAGGAAAAGCCGAAAATCAACTATAGTCCGCGCCCTGAACTCGTAAGACCGGCGGGCGAGAGCGCTCCCGTCCTGCCGCCTCCGCAGGAGAGCGTCGCCTCCGCGGGCAGCGCGTCATGGCCGGAATCGCCGGAAGAACGCCGCAAGCGCTATCGTGACGAGGCGACGGAAAATCAGGACAATCCGCAGTGGAAACCGAAAGTCCGCAACGACACGCTGTTCGGGTCGAAAAAGACCGATGAGCTTGCCGATGCCTATGAGTTGAACAATGCCACGCCGGAACAGCAGCGCGCTGAGTTCAAGCGCCGCCAGCAACTCGCGCAAGAACAGAAGCAGGGCACGCCCGGTACGCGGCGCTACCTGAGCGAGCCGCCTGTTGCCTACCGCACGCCTGCATCCACCGCTGCGATTGGCGAGCTTGGCGAGGATGAGAAAGATAAGGAAAAGGCGCGCCAGCGTGCCTCGAAGTCCGGTGGTGGCAAGAAGTGGTGGAAGCCCTGGGAATAAGCCGCTAGGGTTTCTCCCCGTTCGCTTGGTGGCACCGCTTGAGCCGGACGTGGCGGGTTTTTAAATTCGGCGCAGCCTGAAAAAGTCCTTCAGGATCGCTTCCGCCTCGACGGCGGCAAAGCCGGAATAAACATCCGGAGCATGATGACAGGTAGGCTGGGTGAAAAAGCGGGCGCCGTTTTCCACACCGCCGCCTTTCTCGTCGGCTGCTCCATAGTAAAGCCGCCGGATGCGGGCGAAGGAGATGGCGGCCGCGCACATGGTGCAGGGTTCAAGCGTCACATAGAGATCGCAGCCGCTGAGGCGCTCGTCGTCAAGGGCAGTGCAGGCCGTTCGGATCGCCAGGATTTCGGCATGGGCGGTTGGGTCGTTCAGTTCGCGGGTGCGGTTTCCGTCCCGCGCGACAATCTCGCCATTCCTGACGATAACGGCGCCGACCGGCACTTCGCCTCGTGCCGATGCGGCGTGCGCTTCTTCAAGGGCGATGCCCATCGGGTCGAAAATCTTCGCCAATTGACGATCCTTATGCTTTAAAGACCTAAAATTCTCTCGCAAGCGGAGCCTGTAACTGTTAGTTACCGCCGCTGAAAGGCAAACACCAGATGACCAGCACAGGCGACGACGAAAAGGGCGGCAAACGCCCGTTTGAACGACGTTCTTTTGATAAGGACGGCGCAAGGGGCGGCAGGGACCATCGTTCCGGCCCGAAGAAATTCGATAAGAAATTTGATGCCGACAAGCGCGGCCCGAAGAAGCGTGATGATTCGCGCGCTTCGGTGGATGCTGTCGAGGAAGGTGAACGGATAGCCAAGCGGCTGGCGCGGGCTGGCATGGCGTCGCGCCGCGAGAGCGAAAGCATGATCGCCGCCGGTCGCGTCTCGGTAAACGGAAAAATTCTCACGACGCCTGCCGTCAACGTGAAATCGACGGACAGGATCGAGGTGGATGGCAAGCCGCTGCCGCAGAAGGAACGGACGCGCCTGTGGCTTTATAACAAGCCCGCCGGTCTGGTGACGACCAATCGTGATCCGGAAGGTCGCCCGACGGTGTTTGAAGCGCTGCCTGCCAGCATGCCGCGCGTGCTGTCGGTCGGCCGCCTCGATATCAATACCGAAGGGTTGTTGCTCCTCACCAATGATGGCGGGCTGTCGCGCGTGCTGGAATTGCCCGCGACCGGATGGCTTCGCCGGTATCGGGTGCGTGCCCATGGCAGTGTCACGCAGGCGCAGCTCGACGGGTTGAAGAATGGCATCGCCGTTGAGGGTGTTTTTTACGGCGCGATCGAGGCGACGCTTGAGCGCGAACAGGGCTCGAACGTCTGGATCACGGTCGGCTTGCGGGAAGGCAAGAACCGCGAGGTCAAGAACGTCCTGGGTGCGCTCGGGCTTTCGGTCAATCGCCTGATCCGCGTATCCTATGGGCCTTTCCAGCTTGGCGCGTTGGAAGAGGGCGCCGTGCAGGAAATTCGCGGCCGCATGCTGCGCGATCAGCTGGGCGAGAAATTGATTGCCGAAGCGGGCGCCGATTTCGATGCGCCGGTTGTCACCGAGTTTTCGAACGCGCCGGTGAAAAGCGAAGAGCGCAGTTTTGACAATGACGAGCGTCCGAAGCGTCGTTCGCCCGAATGGATTTCAAGCAGTTCGGCGGGTGCTGGCAAGGGCCCGCGCAAGTCGAAGGTCGACAAGCGTGATGAGTCGTTGTCGCGCTGGTCGACGAACCGTGATGAACTGCCACGTTCGCCGCGTGCCGACAGGGATCGCCCCACGGGGCGCCCGGCGGCAAAGCCCGCAAGCGGATCGCGTGACGAGCCTTCAGCGGAGCGCAAGTCACGCTCGGCGAATGTCTGGATGGCGCCGGGTGCGCGCCCGGTCAGCCCATCGCGCAAGAAGGCCTATGACGATGCGAAGCCTCGGGGCGAGCGCCGCGAGGGTGATCGTGATCGTCCGGCGCACGGCAAGCCCTCTCGCTCGTTCAGTGAGCGCTCTGCTACCGAACGCTCGAAGCCGGAAAGATCGTTTGGCGAGCGCCCAGCACGCCCCGAGCGCTCCGAACGGCCTGAGCGTACAGAACGGCCGGCGGGGGACCGTCCACGTCGTCCGGGCAAGCGCGAGCGCGCGGAAATCAAGCAGACTTCGGAAGGCGGCGGCTTCGAGCGTTCGGAACGCTCGTTCAAGAGCGACCGCCCGCGCGCGCCTTCCGGTGAACGACCCGGACGTGCCGATTACGGGCAGGGGCGGGGCTCCGGGAAGCCGGGTGGGCAGAGGCCTCATGGCAAGCCGGGTTCTCGCGGGCCGAGTTCGAGCGGGCCACGGTCGGGCGGACCGCGCGACGGTGGCGGACGTCCGCCGCGCAAGCCCAGGGGCTAAGGCGACATGAGAATTGTCGGTGGAAAATTTCGCGGGCGTTCGCTTGCCACACCGGCCACCAGCGCGATCCGGCCAACGACAGACCGGACGCGCGAAAGCCTGTTCAATATCATTGCACATCAATTCCCGGAAAAGTTGAGTGGAAGCCGTGTGCTCGATCTCTTCGCCGGAACGGGAGCGCTTGGGCTGGAGGCGATCTCGCGCGGCGCCCGCTATGGCATTTTCGTGGAGGAGTCGACCGAAGGGCGGGGCGTCATCCGCTCCAATGTCGAAAGTTTTGGCCTTACCGGCCAGACGAAAATACTGCGCCGCGACGCCACGTCGCTCGGTCCGGCAGGAACGATCGAGCCGTTTGATCTCGTTTTTGCCGACCCTCCCTATGGCAAGGGGCTGGGCGAGAAGGCATTTCTTGCAGCGCTTGAAGGCGGTTGGCTCAATCCCGACACACTTATGGTGCTTGAGGAAGAAGCGGACGCAGCCGTCGAACTCGATTCTCGATTTTCGATCGTTGACGAACGCAACTATGGCGGGACCATTATTCGGTTGATCCAGCCGGTGTGATCGCGCCGCGTCCCTTTGATGCGTTGGCGGAGCGTACTCCGCAGCCGAATGTGAGGAAACATCAATGCCGGGAATTCTAAGGCGCTCGCTGGCCGCCGGAACGATTTTGCTGGGCGCCGCATGCTTCGCCCCGCCGATAGCGGCCTATGCCGAGGCCCCGACCACGCTGACCATCGAAGCGAAACAGGCCGAGGATGCCGGTGTGAGCTCCTTCACGCTGGAGAATGGTCTGGAGGTCGTGGTCATCCCCGATCATCGCGCGCCGGTTGTCACTCATATGCTGTGGTACCATGTCGGCTCTGCTGATGAGGATCCGGGCAAATCCGGCATCGCGCATTTTTTCGAACACCTGATGTTCAAGGGTACGAAGACCTACCCGGCGGGCGAGTTCTCCCGCAAGGTGGCGGAAATCGGCGGGCAGGAAAACGCCTTTACCTCCTTCGACTATACGGCCTATTTCCAGCAGGTTTCACCCGACGCGCTTGAAATGGTGATGACCTACGAAGCGGACCGGATGCACAATCTCGTTCTCAACGAAGAGGTGATTGCGACGGAACGCGACGTCGTGATGGAGGAGCGCAGGTCGCGCACCGACGGCAATCCCGGCTCGCTGTTGTCGGAAGAGGTGAACGCGACGCTCTACCAGAACCATCCCTACCGGATACCCGTGATCGGCTGGATGCACGAGATCGAGAAACTCAATCTGAAGGACGCAGCCGCGTTCTACGAAAAATTCTATACGCCCAACAATGCGACGCTGGTTGTTTCCGGCGATGTGGACGAGGCGACGGTGCGCGTTCTGGCGGAAAAGACCTATGGCAAGGTGCCGCGCCGCGCGGAGCCGGGCCCGCGTGTCCGCCCGCAGGAGCCGGAACAGAATACAAAACGCACGGTTTCCCTTTCCGACGCCCGCGTTTCGCAGCCGAGTTTCCAGAAATCATGGGTTGTGCCGTCCTATACGAGCGCAAAGCCCGGTGACGCCGAAGCGCTTGATCTGCTGGGCGAAATTCTGGGTGGCTCGATGCGGAGCCGCATCTATCAGTCGCTTGTCGTTGAGCAGGGCATCGCCGCCGGTGCAGGCGCATATTATCAGGCTGGCTCGCTCGACGATGGCTCCTTCGGGGTCTACGGCGCACCACGGGGAGACGCGACGCTCGAGCAGGTCGAACAGGCCATCGACGCCGAAATTGAGCGGATCATCAAGCACGGCGTGACCGATGCGGAACTCGAAAAGGCGCGCAACCGCTTTTTGAAGAGCGTCATTTTCTCCCGCGACAGCCAGTCCGGAATGGCGCGCATCTATGGCTCAACCCTTTCGACAGGCCAGACCATCAAGGATGTTCAGGAATGGCCCGACCGGATCAAGGCCGTGACGGCGAAGCAGATCCAGGACGTCGCGAGGGCCAATCTGGACAATAACCGCTCGGTCACGAGCTATCTCATGCCGGAAAAAGCGTCGCCCGCCGCCGCGTCGGCGGAAACCGGGCCGGAGAGCAGCATTCCCGCCCTCAGCGAGACCCCGGAAGGAGAGATCCAATGAACGTGTTTCGCTCTGGCATGTCCCTCGCCCGTTTCGGGCAGGCAAAGGGTCGGCTCGTTGTTTCCGCGCTTCTCGTCCTGCTGTGGGTGATCCCGGCTCAGGCCGTTGAAATCAAGGAAGTGGTCTCGCCCAAGGGTATTCGCGCATGGCTCGTCGAAGACAATTTCGTGCCGGTGATCTCGATCCGTTTTTCATGGAAGGGTGGCACGACGCAGGACCCGGCGGGCAAGGAAGGGCTGGCCAATCTGATGACCGGCCTTTTCGATGAAGGGGCGGGCGATCTCGATTCCGACAGTTTTCAGGAAAAACTGGACGCCGTGGGGGCCGAAATGGGTTTTTCGGCATCCAGCGACCGGATCGCGGGTTCGATGCGCATGCTTGCGGACAATCGCAACGATGCATTTGAACTCCTGACGATGGCGGTGAACAAGCCCCGTTTCGAACAGAAGCCGGTGGACCGCATCCGTCAGCAGATCGTTGCCGGAATTCTTGCGTCCGAACGTGATCCGGACACGATCGCCGGCCGCAAATTCGCCGAGGCGCTCTATGGCGATCATCCCTATAGCCGCCGTGAAGAGGGTACGGTCGACTCGCTGAAGTCGATTACCCGCGACGATCTGGCGAAATTTCATGGACGCGTACTCGCCCGCGACAATCTGATTGTCAGTGTTGTCGGCGCAATCACGCCGGAAGAGCTGGCTCCCTTGCTGGACCAGATTTTCGGAAACCTGCCCGAAAAGGCGGATCTGGTGACGATACCGGACGCCAATCCGGTGCTCGGCCAGACGACGAAAGTGGACTATGACCTGCCGCAGACATCGATTTCGATGGTCTATCCGGGGGTTCGCCGCGATGCGCCGGATTTCTTCGCAGCCTATATCATGAATCATATCCTCGGCGGCGGCACCTTCTCGTCGCGCATCTATAATGAAGTGCGCGAGAAGCGCGGGCTGGCCTATTCCGCCGGATCCTCGATCGCCATTCGCGATCATATGTCGGGGCTGGTGATTTCCACGTCGACGCGCGCCGACCGCGCCGATGAGACCTTGCAGATACTCAAGGAGGAAGTGGCCAAAATGGCGAAGGATGGCCCGACCGAGAAGGAACTGGAGTCTGCCAAGAACTATCTGATCGGCGCCTACGCCATCAACAATCTGGATTCATCGGCGGCTGTCGCCAACACGCTGATCGGCATTCAGGATGAGAAACTGGGCAAGGACTATATCGATCGCCGCGCCGATCTGATCAGGGCTGTCACGCTTGACGAAGTGAAAGCGGCTGCGCAAAAACTGTTGCAGACCGACCCAGCCATTCTGATTGTCGGCCCCGCCGGATCGTAACCATGGACACAAGCGTCAATCACAGGCAGGAGACGGCGATGGCGGAAACATCGTCTTCGCCGTCCTTTGCCGTGGCTCTCGGCGGTGGCGGCGCGCGCGGTCTGGCGCATATTCACGTTATCGAGGCGCTGGACGAGCTTGGCATACGCCCGACAGCGATAGCAGGGTCGTCCATCGGCGCGATCATGGGCGCTGGCATGGCGGCGGGAATGACGGGCAAGGAAATCCGCCATTACTCGGTGTCGGTGCTGGGGAATCGCTCAGAGGTCGCCAGCCGCCTGTGGAGCCTGAGGCCGACCAATTTTTCCGAGATGTTCGGTGGCGGCATCCGGTTTTCGCAGTTCAACATCGAAAAAATTCTCAAGGCCTTTCTTCCTGATCGGCTGCCGGCATCGTTCGAGCAGCTCGGTATTCCACTGAGCGTTACAGCGACCGATTTTTACGGCCAGCAAGAGGTGATCCTCGAAAGCGGCGATCTTTTCAACGCGCTGGCGGCGTCGGCCGCATTGCCCGCGGTGTTCCGCCCGGTAAGGCGCGATGACCGCATTCTGATCGACGGGGGCATCTATAATCCCGTTCCCTTCGACCATCTCAAGGGCAAGGCGGATTTCGTTATCGGCATCGATGTCGTGGGCGGGCCGGATGGCGATCCGGGAAAAATGCCGTCGTCCATCGATACGATGTTCGGAGCCAGCCAGTTGATGATGCAGTCGATCATGGCGACCAAGCTGAAAGTCGAACCGCCAGCGATCTTCCTTCGTCCTTCTGTCGCGCGCTTTCGCGTGATGGACTTCCTTCGCATCGATACCGTGTTGAAGGAATCCGTCGGCGTGAAGGACGAACTGAAGCGTGCCGTCGAAGCGGCTGTGGCGTTCGCGGACTAGAACAGCGCGGCCTGATCGTCAGCCGGATGTTGCCGCCTTTCCGGTCGTGAAGGGTGATTGAGCCGATGGCGGCGCTTCGGGAAGAAAATCGTCGGGCGGATTGTCCCGCTCGAGCCGGGCGATGACCCGGAAACAGACGAGCACGGATGCGACGCCGAAAAAGACCGCGCCGAGACCCCAACCCGCCAGAACGCCTTGCGCGCCGTAGAGCGCCGAGCCGACCCAGACGAATGGGAGCACGCCGAGCGTGGCGCGGCCCCAGTTGAACACGGTGGACATGACCGGATAGCCCAGATTGTTGAAGGCGGCGTTGGCGACGAACAAGGCTCCGTTGAAGAGAAAGCTTCCGGCGGCAAACAGGCAGAAGAAATAGATGAGCAGCCGCGCTTCCCCATCCATCCCGAAAAGATCGGCTATCGGCTGGCGTAGAAGCGCCAGCGCCAGCCAGACGGCGACGACATAGATCGTTGCCACCAGCAGGCTGTCGCGCATGGTCTGGACGATGCGGCCGAATTTTTGCGCGCCATAGTTCTGGCCGA
The DNA here is from genome assembly GCA_050726055.1 of Phyllobacterium sp. Taxonomy (GTDB): domain Bacteria; phylum Pseudomonadota; class Alphaproteobacteria; order Rhizobiales; family Rhizobiaceae; genus Phyllobacterium. The sequence goes on from JBOHIW010000009.1 coordinate 139,685, forward strand.
GAATCGGGCCGACCGCGCCGGAGAGTGCAAAGATCGCGCCAAACGACACGGGCACGATGCGTCCGATCACCGCCCATCCGGCGACTGCATCGTCGCCGAAACGCGCGATTTCCGCAGTGACGAAAGCATTGCCGACCGGCGTTGCGACCTGTGTCAGCACGGCAGGGATGCCGATAGCGAGAAACATGGGGATCGCCTTTCGCAGATCACCCGGTTGTGGTCGTTTGACGAGCTGGTGCACGATGACGGCGGCGTAAAGCCCGACACCCAGCATGACGAAGCGGGTGAGAACCGTCGAGATTGCAGCACCCGTCACGCCAAGGTCGAAGCCAAAGATAAAAAGGGGATCGAAAATCGCCGTCGCGGCGCCGCTGAACAGCGTGACATACATGGCGCGCTTGGCGTCGCCTGCACCGCGCAATATTCCGGCCAGACCCATCCCCAGCCCCATGATGGGCAGGGAGGGGAGGACGATCTGCGTAAAGCCCGCCGCGATGTCGCGTGTCTCGCCGCTCGCGCCCAGAAGGCCGATCAACTCATGGATGAAAGGCCATGTCAGAGCGACGACCAGAACCGTGGCGGCAAAAATCGTCAGCAGCGCTGCACCGGCCAGCCGCGCCGCTTCATCCCTGTCGCCTTTGCCGAGAGCGCGGGAAACAAGGGCGCTGGCGGCAATGGTAAGGCCAATGGAGACAGAAACCGTGAAGAACATCAGCGTTCCGGCATATCCGATCGCTGCCGCGAGCTGCTGCTTGCCGAGCATGGAAATATAGAGAAGATTCAACGCGTCGACGATGAAAATCGCCATCAGGCCAATCGATCCGGTGGCCGTCATGACAATGACATGTCGCATGGTCGAGCCGGTTGTAAACCGGGCTTGGGTGGTTGTCGGCATGGTCCTGTCCTTGGTGCGAAAACCGGCGGCGTTTACCACTTCACGGCGTTTTGCGTATTTTCATCCAGCGGCTGCGCTTCCTTGGTGGGCCTGATCAAAGGTTCGGGCGTGATCGGTTTGGTGAGCAGGAGATCGTTTCCCGCCCGGATACCTTCTGCTGCCTGAATATGCAGCCTGTCCTCGTCGCGCTTGCGAATATCCTTGCTGATTTCATCGGCAAGTTCCGGATCGATACCCAGGCCTTCAAGCGCCTTCTGACCGAACAGAAGCGCTGATTCGAAGGTTTCGCGCAATTCGTAATCCACGCCCTTCGCCCTCAGTTGAAGTGTGTGCCCCCTGTCGAAGGACCGCACGTAGAGTTTGATGTCCGGGAATTCACGCTGGATAAGATCCACGATCTTGTCTGTTGCTTCCGTATTCTGGGTGCAGACCGCGACGAGCCTGGCGTTACGAATGCCCGCGGCCTCAAGCACGTCCCGTCTCGTGCCGTCGCCGAAATAGATACGGAAACCGAAACGGGCCGCCGCGCGAATTCGATCTGCCGAATTCTCGATCACCGTGACATTGCTGCCGCCGGCAAGCAGGATCTGCGATACGATCTGCCCGAAACGGGCAAAACCGATCATCATGACATCGGCGCCTGCTCCCTCGAAGTCTTCGTGGATGTGTTCCTGTGCTGGGCCGCTCGTCAGCAGCCGTCGGCCCAGCCATACGGCAAGCGGCGTCAGCGCCATGGAAAGCGTGATGACAGCGATCAATTGCGATGCAACGGATTGTGTGACGATTGCCGCGCTTGCCGCCGTCGAAAACAGGACGAAGCCGAACTCTCCGCCCTGCGGCAACAGGAAGGCGATGCGCACGGCGTCGTTGTGCTGCGACCCGAAAATGCGGCAGACGAGATAGAGAATACCGGCCTTCACGATCATGAATGCCGGAACCGCCAGCAGGATCGCAAACCAGTTCTGGAGGATGACATCCAGATCGAGCGACAGGCCGACGGCGATGAAGAACAGGCCGAGAAATATGCCGCGAAATGGCTCGATATCCGCTTCCAGCTCATGCCGGTAGGATGATTCGGCGAGCAGGACGCCAGCCACGAAAGCGCCCATCGCCATCGACAACCCGGCATATTGCATGAGCATGGCAGCACCGAGAACGACGAAGAGAGCAAAAGCGATCATCACTTCGCGCGCGCCGGTATTGCCGATGATGCGGAACATGGGGTTAAGCAGATACCGCCCTGCCGTGACCATCAATGCGATGCTGAAAATTGTCACCCCGATATGCAGGCCGACAGTGGTCTCGTCCGGCGAGGCATAGGCAGAGAACTCATGGATCAGGGCAAGCAGGGGGACGATGGCCAGATCCTGAAGGAGCAGTATCGCAAAGGCTTTCTGGCCGTAATGGGTGCTGGTTTCGCTCTTTTCATCCAGAACCTGCATGGCGAACGCCGTGGATGAGAGCGCCAGCCCGAAACCGATGATGATAGCGGCATGACGGTCGAACCCGACGATACGTTCGGCAAGCACCGTCAAAACCGCTCCGGTGAGGACGACCTGCGCAACGCCAAGGCCAAAGATTGCATGGCGCAGGGACCACAGGCGCGCTGGCTTGAGTTCGAGGCCGATCAGGAAAAGCAGGAAAACAACGCCAATCTCGGAAAAATCGAGAACTTGCTCTCCGTCGTCCACCAGGTTGGTGATGGGGCCAATCAATATCCCGACGGCAAGATAGCCAAGGACTGTTCCGAGCCCGAAGCGCTTGAAAAGCGGTGCGGCAATGACGGCCCCGCCGAGGAAGAGCAACGCCTGCATATAGAGGTTTTCTTCAAAAATGGTCATGGGTCGCCTGATTGTGGACTCTTTTGCGGGCCGCGCCTTGAAGGCCCCGTTTTTGCATCCTATAGGGTCGTAATGGCAAAAAACTTCTGAATGCCTATCTATAAGAAAATTCCCCATGACACGAAACGCAATGTGTCTCCCTTTGATAAAGGTCAGGAACCGGCATGAAAAATGATCCGGCGAATTCTCGCGAGCTGGTCGATAGGGCCGCTGCATTGGTCGATGCGGCGCGCCGCGTTGGCGCCGATGCCGCCGATGCGGTCGTTGTTCGCGGCAAGTCGACCAGCGTAAGCGTCCGCCTCGGCAAAGTCGAGGGAACCGAATCCTCGGAAAGCGACGATTTCGCGTTGCGGGTTTTCGTGGGCCGGAAAGTGGCCAGCGTGTCCGCCAATGCCGGATCGGACCCCGCGACGCTCGCGGCGCGCGCCGTCGCGATGGCGAAGGTTTCGCCGGAGGACCGATATGAAGGGCTGGCGAACAAGACGCGCCTTGCCGGTTCGTTGCGCGATCTCGATCTTTTCGATCCGGCAACCATCGACGCGGCGCGGCTGACCGAGGATGCGCTTGCGACGGAAGCCGCGGCACTTGCCGTGAAAGGCGTGACCAATTCCGGCGGCGGTTCCGCCTCGGCGGGCATGGGCGGGCTTGTGCTTGTGACCTCCGATGGTTTTGAAGGCTACTATACGGCGACCCGTTTCGGCCGCTCCGTCAGCGCTATTGCCGGTGAAGGCACGGGCATGGAGCGCGACTATGATTTCTCGTCGCGCCTGCATTTCAACGAGCTGGAAAAGCCGGAAACGATCGGGCTGCGGGCTGGCGAGCGGGCGGTGAAGCGCCTCGGCGGGCGCAAGGCTGAAACCGGTCCTGTCACGGTGGTCTATGATCCCAGGGTGGCGCGAGGCATTGCCGGGCATCTGGCAGGCGCGATCAATGGCGCGTCGGTTGCGCGCAAGACGAGTTTTCTGAAAGATCGCATGGGTGAAAAAATCCTGCGCGCCGGCATCGATGTCAGCGACGATCCACTGCGCGTTCGCGGTTCCGCGTCCCGCCCCTTCGATGGTGAGGGGATCGAAGGCGAAAGGCTTCTGATGGTCGAGGACGGCGTTCTTCACCACTGGTTCCTGTCGTCATCGACGGCGAAGGAACTGGGCCTCGTCACCAATGGCCGCGGTGTGCGTTCCGGCTCGATGGTCAGTCCCGCATCGACCAATTTCGCCATAGAACCGGGCGAGCAGTCGCCGGAAGACATGATCCGGGCGCTGGGTAACGGCTTTTACGTCACCGAAGTCTTTGGACAGGGCGTCAACATGGTGACAGGGCAATATAGCCGTGGCGCGTCCGGTTTCTGGATTGAAAACGGCGAATTGTCATATCCCGTCAGCGAGGTCACGATTGCGTCCAATCTCAAGGATATGTTCCTGAACATGATCCCCGCCAACGATATAGACCGCAATTTCGGCACCGCATCGCCGACGCTCCTGATTGAAGGCATGACGCTTGCCGGACGTTGATACCAAATCCGATCTCAACCTGATCCGTGACGCCGCCGCTGAGGCCGGCCGCATCGCCATGCGCTATTTCGGGAACAAGCCGGAAGTATGGATGAAGGGCGGTACGTCGCCGGTGACGGAGGCCGATCTCGCGGTGGATCGCTTTCTGAAACATGAATTGCTGGCGGCCCGTCCCGATTACGGCTGGATTTCGGAAGAAACCGTCGACGATCGCAAACTTATGCCGCGCCGCAAGTTTTTTGTTGTCGATCCGATAGACGGAACGCGGGCCTTTATCGAAGGGGGCGATGTCTGGTGCGTCAGCATTGCCGTTATCGAGCAAGGCAGGCCGCTGGAAGGCGTTCTTGATTGTCCTGTGCGCGGTGAGATTTTTACGGCGGCTGTTGGCGGTGGCGCCAATCAGAATGGCAGGCCGCTTACGGCCAGCGTCGCGGACGAACCGTTCAGGATCGGCGGCCCCAAGCCATGGCTCAAAAATCTGCCGGAGAGCTTCGCGCAACGCGTGACGCCCACGCCTTATGTTCCGTCGCTGGCCTATCGCGTGGCCATGGTCGCGCGGGGCGATATAGCCGGTACCTTCATCAAGCCCAACTCCCATGACTGGGATCTGGCCGCCGCCGATCTGATCCTAGCGGAAGCGGGCGGTAAAGTGTTGACAGCGCAGGGATCTGTCCTCAAATACGGGCAGGGTGACTACCGTCACGATTCACTGGTTGCGGCAAGCGGCAGCTTGCTCGATGAAATGCTGGCGGTTGTTGCCGAAGCATCGTTCGGTTAGACACCAATAACAAATCGCAAAATGACAGGTTTACCATGAGCGAAGTCACAGATGGCAAGAAGCAACTGCTTCATCTCGTATTTGGCGGAGAATTGACGAAACTCGGGAGTGTCGAGTTTCGTGATCTCGACAATCTGGATATCGTCGGAATCTACCCCGACTATGAGTCCGCGAAAGTGGCGTGGAAGGCGAAGGCCCAGCAGTCGGTCGACAATGCCCATATGCGCTATTTCATCGTGCACATGCACAGGCTGCTCGACCCGTCGGCAACGGCAAGCACGGATGATTGACCGGTTTGCAACCTGTCAATATTCCCAAGCGCTCTATGACTGACGATACAACCAAGCCTGCCAGCCGCAAGCCGCGCAGGATACGCAGTATAAAGGATGTCTGGCGCAGGATACGCGGACCAATCGCGCAGGCGCGGGCCGTCTCGTCGTCGCTGGCCTGGATTATCGCGCAATATCTGAGGTTTGTCCGGCTGACGAACCGGCGCGTGCCGGGTTCGTCGCAACTGGACGACATGAAGCGCGGCGGCATGCCCTTTATCGCTGCCGCCTGGCATGGCCAGCATCTGATGGCGCCGACGCTGATACCTGACGGAGTCCATTTCGTTGTCATGGTGTCGAAAAGCCGGGATGCGGAACTCAATGCGCGTGTCGCTGAAAGTTTCGGCGGCGAGGTCATTCGGGGATCCGGTGGTCGCGATGCGCGGAAATCCACTGAAAAAGGCGGTGCAAGAGCACTGCTTGTGCTGAAAAACGCCTTGAAACAAGGCAAAAGTGCCGCGATGATTGCTGATATACCACACGGTACGCCACGGGAGGCAGGCGGCGGTGTGATCTTGCTGGCTAAATTGTCGGGACGGCCTATCATCCCGATTGCCTATGCGACCTCACGGCGCAAGGTCATGGAAAAGAGCTGGGACAAGACAGCTATTCCGCTTCCTTTTGGCCGGTCCGGTCTTGTGATCGGCGACCCCATTTTCGTGTCGGACGATTCCGACGATGCAATGCTGGAGGCGAAGCGCGTGGAACTGACCGACACTCTCCAGACGATTACCGGACAGGTTTACGACCTCGTGGACGGCAAGGCCGGGATGGGACGCCGCCGATGAGTGAGAGATGGGCGCGCGCAGTGCTTGGTGGCTATCGTTGGGCCGGGGCGATGGTCTATCCCGTTGTTGGCGCCTATGTTGCCGTCCGCACCCGCAAGGGCAAGGAAGAAAAGAACCGTCGCTCCGAGCGCTACGGGCAGGCAAGCATGCCTCGTCCGGAAGGACCGCTGGTCTGGGTCCATGCGGCGAGCGTCGGAGAAACATCTGCCGTCATTCCGCTGATCGAGCGCATCGTCGCGACCGGCATCCATATTGTCCTGACAACCGGCACGGTGACGTCGGCCAAGCTCGTGGAAGAACGGCTGAACGGCAAGGTCATCCATCAATATGTGCCGCTCGACCTGAAACCGGCCGTGAACCGGTTCCTCAATCACTGGCGGCCGGATCTGGCGCTGATCTGCGAATCCGAAATCTGGCCGATGACGATTCTGGAGCTTGGCGCGCGGCGCATTCCGCAGGTTCTGGTCAATGGCCGCCTGTCAGACAGGTCATTCGCGGCGTGGCAGAGGCGTTCCTCCGTCGCCGAGGCGCTTTTTGAGAATCTGGCCCATGTCGTGGCGCAATCCGAGGTGGATGGCGAGCGGTTCCGCACGCTTGGCGCGCGACCTGTCACAGTTTCCGGAAACCTGAAAGTCGACACCGCGATTCCGCCTGCCGACCCGCTGGTCGTCAGCGAGTTCATGCGACAGATCGGAACACGCAAGACCTGGGGCGCGATCTCCACGCATCAGGGCGAGGAGGAAATCGCGGCGGATGTGCATATCCTGCTGAAGCGGCGGCACAGGGATCTGCTGTCGATCGTCGTTCCGCGTCACCCCGAACGAGCACCCGATATCGCCGAAATGATGGCCCGCAAGGGCCTGAAAGTGGCGTTAAAGAGCAAGGGCGAGGAGATCAGTCCCGAAACCGACGTCCTCATTGGCGATACGATCGGCGACATGGGACTTTATCTGAGACTGACGGAGATTGTTTTCGTCGGTCGTTCGCTCGCGGGTGAAGGCGGGCAGAACCCGCTTGAACCGGCGATGCTGAACACGGCGATCCTTTCCGGTCGCAACGTGCAGAACTTCAGGGAATCCTACCAGCGGTTGATCAAGAATGGCGGCGCGAAGCTGGTGCGCGATCGCGAGATGCTGGCGGCGGCGGTGAACTTCCTGTTCAATAATCCCGATGCGCGCCAGACCATGATTACAGCGGCAAAACAGACCGTGGAGGACATGCGCGGCTCGCTTGCGCGAACGCTTTCCACGCTTGAGCCCTTTATCCAGCCGCTCATCGTAAAGGCGCGCCTTTCGAGCGTGGACGACGCGCGCTGATGCAGCGCGAAGCCCCGGCGTTCTGGTGGGAAAAGGCGGGATGGAAGGCGCTCGCGCTCAGCCCCTTGTCTGCCCTCTATGGGGCAATCGCCGGTCGCCGGTTGATGAAATCCGTGCCGCCAGCGGTGGCGTTGCCGGTTCTTTGCATCGGAAACCTGACGGTTGGCGGCGCCGGCAAAACGCCGACGGCTATCGCCTTCGCCAGGGCGGCGAAAGGGCTTGGGCTCAAGCCGGGGATCGTCTCGCGCGGTTATGGCGGGGCGTTCAAGGGAACCCACCGCGTCGATCCGGCCCGCGACGATGCCAGTCTGGTGGGCGACGAACCCATGCTGCTTGCGGCCCATGCGCCGGTTGCCGTTTCGGCAAATCGTCTTGAGGCCGCGCAACTGCTTCAGCGTCAAGGTTGCGATTTCATCATCATGGATGACGGTTTCCAGAGCGCGCGGCTGCATGTCGATTATGCGTTGATCGTGATCGATGCCCGCCGGGGCATCGGTAATGGCCATGTTCTGCCCGCAGGGCCACTGCGCGCGCCGCTGGCCAGCCAGCTACTGAAGCTTGATGCGGTTTTGAAAATTGGCGTTTCAGGGGCGGCCGATGCAACGATACGGCAGGCTTCAAGAGCCGCGAAGCCGATCTATGAGGCAAAGCTCCAGGCAAGCCGGACAGTCAGTCTGAAAGGGCGAAAATTCCTTGCTTTTGCAGGCATTGGAGATCCCGGAAAATTCTTCGACACGGTGACCGCTTCCGGTGGCGAACTGGTGGCAAGGCGGGGCTTTCCCGACCATCATCCCTATACCGAACAGGAGATCTCCGAGCTTCTGGGCAGCGCCAGTACCGCTGGCGCGGAACTGATCACGACCAGCAAGGATCATGTGCGGCTTGCAGGGCTCGGCCTGTCGCCGGATGTCCGGAAAAAAATAGCGGTACTGGAGGTCGAACTCGTGTTTGAAACACTGGATACGCCGGAACGCATTATCCACCAGACACTGGAGCGCTGCCGCCTGAGACGGCTCGCGCACCATAAATAGATTTCAGGACTTGTTGCGGATGCGCAGGTCCGGATTGCATTCGATCTCGCGCCCGAGCGACACGGCGCAATCAATATAGGCTTCCTGCCGGGCGACATTCCAGTATTTCAGTTCGTCGAGCGGGATCTGCTCGGACGTGATTGCACACAGCACGAAACGGCCCGGCGAAAGCACCTGAAAATCGCCATCGAGATAACGCACCTTGGCGGGGTTCGCGCCTGAGCCTTCAAATCTGTTCATCTTGGTCTCGCTTCATGTTCTGTCTGCCTGAATCGCCATAAATCGCAGTTCAGGTCAAGTCTCACCTGCGCCCGAAAAGCCGTTCGATGTCGCTGAGCTTCAGTTCTATATAGGTCGGCCGCCCGTGATTGCAGGTGCCCGAGCCTGGCGTTGCTTCCATCTGGCGCAGGAGCGCGTTCATTTCCTCCGGCTTGAGGCGGCGTCCGGAGCGCACCGATCCATGGCAGGCCATCGTCGCGGCGATGTGATCGAGCATCGCCTTGAGGCCGTCGGTCGTGTCCTGTTCGGCGATTTCATCGGCAAGATCGCGGATGAGTTGCTGCACGTCGGTTTCACCCAGCATGGATGGCGTTTCGCGCACGGCAATCGCACCGGGGCCGAAAGGCTCGACGCCGAGCCCGAAACGCGCCAGCGTTTCGGCATGGATGGCGAGCCGCTCGACATCTTCTTCCGGCAAGTCCACGATCTCCGGAATGAGAAGCATTTGCGCGGGCAGGGGGCGGGCGTGAAGCGCGGTCTTCAATGCTTCATAGACGAGGCGTTCATGCGCTGCGTGCTGATCGACGATCACCAGGCTGTCACCGGTCTGGGCGACGATGTAATTTTCATGGATTTGCGCCCGTGCCGCGCCGAGCGGGGTCGATAGAAGTTCGGCCGTGGGTTCGCCAATCGTCGCGCGGGCGTCGGCGGCCGGTTGCGCTGTTTCACGAAAAAAGGATTGAACGGTTTCGTTGGCGCCCGCTTCGTGCAGGCCGTCCGGCTGCTGGTAGACGCCGTCGAGCGGTTGATGCGCAGGATGAATTGTGGACCAGGCCGGCTGGCCGGGGTCGTAATGCCTGCCGGGCGGCGCGGAATAGAATGATGCGCGGGTGGCCGCTCCGGTGTCGTTGCCCGGACGGAAAGCCCTCAACATGGCATCGGCGCCGCTCGTTGCCGCCTTGATGCCGGAATTGGCGAGGGCCGCCCGTATAGAGCCGATGATCAGCCCGCGCACCAGCCCCGGATCGCGAAAGCGGACGTCTGCCTTGGCCGGATGAACGTTGACGTCGACCAGTTCCGGGTCGAGGTTGAGAAAAAGCACGACGACGGGATGCCGGTCCCGCGAGATCACATCGGCATAGGCCCCGCGTACCGCGCCCCAGATCTGCTTGTCGCGGATCGGCCGTCCGTTGACATAGGCGAACTGATGCTGGCTGTTGGCGCGGTTGAACGAGGGTATGCCGGCAAACCCGGCGAGGCGCACGCCCTCCCGCCCGGCATCGATGGCGACGGCGTTTTCGGGAAAATCGCGGCCCAGAACCTGTGCGATGCGCTCCAGCATTCCGTCCTGCCCTTCGCCGGTGGCTGCGAGTTCAAGCGACGTGCGGTCGCTTCCCGCAAGCGAGAAGCGGATATGCGGGAAGGCGATGGCGATGCGCTTGACCACATCGGTCACGGCGGCAGCTTCCGCGCGATCGGTCTTCATGAACTTGAGACGGGCAGGGGTCGCGAAAAACAGATCGCGCACTTCCGCAATCGTGCCGCGATTCATCGCCGTCGGGCGCGGCCCTTCCAGCTTTCCGCCGCTGACCGTGATCTCGAAGCCGGATTCGGCCTGATCGATCCTTGAACGCAGCGAAAGGCGCGAGACGGAGCCGATGGAGGGGAGTGCCTCGCCGCGAAATCCGAGGGCGCGGATATCATGCACATTGTCTGTCAGCTTGGACGTGCAATGGCGGGAAACCGCCAGCGCCAGCTCATCGGCGGGCATGCCGCAACCATCGTCGATGACGCGAAGCAGCGTTTTGCCGCCGCCAGCCGTCACCACCTCGATCCGGGATGCGCCCGCATCGATGGCGTTCTCGACCAGTTCCTTCACCACGCTGGCCGGACGCTCGATGACTTCGCCTGCCGCGATCTGGTTGATGATGGTTTCTGAGAGGTGCCTGATGGTCATCATTTCCTTATAGGGGGATTCGGCAGCGCGGGGGAGTGTTGCCGTTTTGCAATTTCGAATGTCGCGAAAACGCGCTAACCGTAGTGCGGAACGAAAATGCAAAGGGCATTCCTTATGGACAATCGTCTGGTACTGTTGGGGATAAAGGGTGGGCCCGCGATCCGCCCCGGAGGGCCGTCACCGACATCCTCGCTTCTGGAACTGGGCAGGCGCAGGATCGTGATCGATTGCGGACTGGGCGTGGCGCGCGGACTGGTCAACGCCGGTGTTTCCCTGAAACAGCTCGACCTGATCCTGGTCACGCATCTTCATTCCGATCATGTGCTGGAGCTTGGTGGCCTTCTGCATACGGCCTGGACCGCCGGTCTCGACCGCAAGGTCACGGTTTACGGTCCATCGGGGATCGATGCCTATTGGGCGGGTTTCCTGCAATCCATGCAATACGATATCGATTTGCGGATCGCGGATGAGGGGCGACCCGATCTTCGGCAACTGGTGGATATTCGGGTCTTTGGCGAAGGCGCGGTGATGTCGGAGGGTGGCTTGACGATTGCAGCGCTGCGTGTCGATCACCCGCCGGTGACGGAATGCTTCGCCTTGCGGATCGAGGCGGATGGCAAGGCTGTGGTTTTTTCGTCGGATACGGCCTTTTTCCCGCCGCTCGCGACATTCGCAAAGGGCGCTAATGTGCTGGTGCATGAGGCGATGCTCCTCGACGGGGTGGAGCGCCTCGTTGCCCGAACCGGCAATGGCCAGCGTCTGCACGAGCACTTGATGGCGAGCCACACACTGGCGGAAGACGCCGGGCGCATCGCCGCGATAGCCGAAACCGGCCATCTCGTGCTGCATCACCTCGTTCCAGCCGACGATCCCGAAATTACGGAAGCCGACTGGTTGCGCGAAGTGCGCAAAAAATGGCCCGGCAGATTGACTGTCGGGCGCGATGGTCTGGAAATCAGCCTGTAGAGAGGCAGTCAGCCTTTCTGGTGCTGAACGATTCCATACAGATTGGTGGAGCGCGCGCCGGAGCGGCAATAGGCGAGCACCGGAGCTTCGGCATTTTCAAGCGCAACGGCCATGGCGTCCACGTCATCCTGCGTCAACTGCCCGGAAACCACCGGGATATAGTGAATGGGAATACCGGCTTTTTCGGCAACACCGGCCACTTCTGCAAATGCCGGCTGGTCGGAAGCCTCGCCATCGGGCCGGTTGCAAATCAGTGTGTTGTAGCCCGCGGCAACGATGTCGCGCACATCGTCGGGCGAAATCTGCCCTGTTACAAAAAAGCCGTCGTCAACCTGGCGAATATCCATGTGTCCTGTCCTTCAATCAGCACGATGCGTAAGTTTATATGTAAGATGCCGGGCCGCGAGATCAAAGCGTATTGATCGGCACTTTCAGGAAAATTCTTCCATCCTTGTCTGGCGGTGGCATGGTTCCTGCCCGCATGTTGATCTGGAGCGAGGGCAGAATCAGGCGCGGCATCGGCAGCGTCGCATCGCGGGCTTCGCGCATGGCGACGAATTCGTCCTCGCTCGGATTGCTGGCGAGGTGAATATTGGTGCGGCGCTGCTCGCCGACGGAGGTTTCCCAGCGCGGTTCGCGGCCATTGGGCTTGTAGTCGTGACAGACGAAAACGCGGGCGGCGTCGGGCAGTTCGAGAATGCGTTGAATGGAGCGGTAAAGCGCGCGCGCCCCGCCGCCGCGAAAATCGGCGCGTGCCGTGCCGCCATCCGGCATGAAGAGCGTATCGGCCACGAACGCCGCGTCGCCGATCACATGGGTCATGCAGGCGGGCGTGTGGCCCGGCGTATCCATCGTATGCCCGGTCAGCGTTCCGATCCGGTAGCTTTCCCCATCCTGAAACAGGTGGTCGAACTGCGATCCGTCGCGCTTGAAGCCGTCGGTTTCGTTGAAAATATCGGCGAAAATAGCCTGTACCTTGGTGACGTTGTGTCCGATGCCTATCCTGCCGCCTATCTTCTCCCTGATGTAATGCGCGGCTGAGATGTGATCCGCATGAACATGGGTCTCGATGAGCCATTCGACGGTGAGGCCGTTCTCCTTTACGTAATCGATGATGTGGTCGGCGCTTTGATGGCTGATATGACCCGCCGCATAGTCGATGTCGAGAACGGGATCGATGACGGCGCATGCCGTCGATGCGGGATCGCGCACCACATAGGACAGGGCGCTTGTGGCCTCATCGTAAAAGCCCTGAACATTCGGCCGCATCGCAAGGTCTGCTGTAAAAGGCAGGCTCATTCACTGTCTCCCCTTTCAACCGTATTGTGCAAATCCGGCGCCGTGCGCCTGTTTGCCAGCATCCCCATTTTGATTAAAAGAAGCCGCATACAAAGTTGATCAATATTTCGGCAAATTGATTTTTGCCGGGCGAAATTCTGACACAACAGGCAATCGGGTGCCAAGACGATCTTTCCCGTTATTTTCATCAGGCGACCCAACATATTGTTTGAGTGCCGGAATTTCAAACCCGGCCGCGATTGGCTTATTGTGTTCTCGTCGCTAGGGTCTGCGCGGAGGAACAAACCCGCATGATCGACAAGCTTGAATTTTTCATTGCCCTGGCCCGCGAACGACATTTCGGGCGCGCTGCGGAAGAATGCGGCGTGACGCAGCCAACCCTGTCAGCCGGGATCAAGCAGCTCGAGGATACGCTGGGCGTCATGCTCGTGCAGCGCGGGTCGCGCTTTCAGGGGTTGACGCCGGAGGGTCAGCGCGTGCTCGAATGGGCACGGCGCATTGTCGGCGATGCGCGCACCTTGCGCGAGGAAATGCGCGCGGCGCGTTACGGTCTGGGCGGGCATATCCGCATCGCGGCCATTCCGACGGCGCTCGCGATGGTGTCGCGGCTGACCACGCCATTTCGGGAAAAGCATCCCGGAGTGACATTCTCGATCCTCTCCAGAACGTCGATCGAGGTTCTGACGCTGCTCAACAACTTCGAAATTGACGCGGGGATCACCTATATCGACAACGAGCCCCTTGGGAGGGTGACGTCCGTGCCGCTCTATTCGGAGCGCTACCAGTTCATCACATCGGTGGACGGGGTGTTCTCTGACAGGGAAACCGTCACATGGGCCGAGGTCGGAAACGTGCCGCTGTGTCTCCTGACGCCAGACATGCAGAACCGCCGCATTATCAACCAGCATCTTCAGGAGGTTGGCGTGGAAGCGCATCCGACGCTTGAATCCAACTCGATGATTGTGCTGTTCTCCCATATCCGGACCGGGAAGTGGGCCAGCATCATGCCGCTCAATCTCGCCGAGACATTGGGGTTTGCCGAACCCATCAAGGCCGTCCCCATCGTCGATCCCGATGCGCGGCATCTCGTCGGGCTTGTCGCGGCGGAGCGTGAGCCGCATACGCCTCTTGTGTCGGCGCTTCTTCACGAAGCGCGCGCGCTGGCCGCTGCAATGGGGCCTATCGATAGATAGTTTCTATCGAGTGACGATTTAGGTATATTGATATCCGCTGTCAGTTTTGATCTCTTCTAATCAAGGGGAGAACAAAAGGGAGGGCACGGCGTCAATGCAGGATGCAAGTACCGATATCGGAAATAGGGCGATAGGCATTATCAATCGCTTCAGGAATTCAGAAGGGCCGCTTCTGCCGATCCTGCATGGCGTGCAGGAGGAGTTTGGCTATGTGCCTTCCGAAACGCTTCCCATCATTGCTCAGGAGCTGAATCTGTCGCGTGCCGAAGTGCATGGCGTGGTGAGTTTTTACCATGATTTCCGTGCGCAACCGGCGGGGCGTCACGTCCTCAAGCTCTGCCGCGCCGAATCCTGCCAGTCCATGGGCGGCGATGCGCTCTCCGAACGGGCACGGCAATTGCTTGGCATCGACTGGCACGAGACGACGGCTGACGGCGCGGTGACGCTGGAGCCGGTTTATTGCCTCGGGCTCTGCGCCTGTTCGCCCGCAGCAATGCTGGATGGCGAAGTGATCGGGCGTCTCGATGACGAGAAGCTGCGGGAAATCGCAGCGGAGGTGCGGCTATGACCGTTGTGATTTATGTCCCATGCGATGCTGGCGCTCTGGCGCTGGGCGCCGACAAGGTCGCCAAGGCGATTGAAGCCGGGCTCGCGGCTCGCGGCCTCGATGCCAGAATCGTCCGTAACGGCTCGCGCGGCATGTTCTGGCTGGAGCCGCTGGTCGAGGTGGCGACCCCGCATGGCCGTTTTGCCTATGGTCCGGTCAAGGCATCGGATGTCGCCTCGCTGTTTGATGCAGATTTCCTCAACGCTGGCGAGCATCGGCTGTCGCTCGGCAAGACCGGGGATATTCCGTTCCTGATTGGCCAGACGCGCTTGACCTTTGCCCGTTGCGGCGTCATCGATCCGCTTTCGCTGGAAGATTACGAGGCCCATGACGGCCTGAAAGGACTGAGGAACGCGCTCGCCAAAACCTCGAACGAAATCGTTCAGCAGGTGGTCGATTCCGGTTTGCGCGGTCGCGGCGGTGCGGGCTTTCCGACCGGCATCAAATGGAAGACCGTTCTGGACGCGCCCATCGATGCTGAAAAGGGCGACCGCAAATATATCGTCTGCAACGCGGACGAGGGCGACAGCGGCACTTTCGCAGACCGGATGATCATGGAGGGTGATCCCTTCGTGCTTATCGAAGGCATGGTGATTGCCGGTATCGCGACGGGCGCCACCAGAGGCTACATCTACACCCGTTCGGAATATCCGCACGCCATCGCCATGATGAACAAGGCGCTCGATGTTGCGCGCGCGGCAGGTGTCATCGGTCCGAGTGTCCTCGGCTCGCACTATGCTTTCGATATGGAAGTGCGGGTTGGTGCGGGCGCTTATGTCTGCGGCGAGGAAACGGCGCTTCTGGAAAGCCTTGAGGGCAAACGCGGCGTGGTTCGCGCCAAGCCGCCGCTTCCGGCCCACAAGGGGCTGTTCGGCAAGCCGACGGTTATCAACAACGTGATCTCGATTGCGTCGGTGCCGGTCATCATGGATAAGGGTGCCGAGTTCTACCGCGATTTCGGCATGGGCCGGTCGCGTGGCACCATCCCGATCCAGATCGCCGGAAACGTGAAGCATGGCGGCCTGTTCGAAACGGCCTTCGGCCTGACACTGGGCGAAATCGTTGACCAGATCGGCGGGGGAACCATGTCGGGCCGTCCCGTGAAGGCCGTGCAGGTTGGCGGGCCGCTGGGAGCCTATTTCCCGCGCGAGCTTTTCGACACGCCATTCGACTATGAAGCCTTCGCGGCGAAGGACGGGCTGATCGGCCACGCCGGTCTTGTCGTGTTCGACGATACGGTGGACATGCTGAAACAGGCGCGCTTCGCCATGGAATTCTGCGCCATCGAATCCTGCGGCAAGTGTACGCCGTGCCGCATCGGCTCGACGCGCGGCGTCGAGGTCGCGGACCGGATCGCCGCCAATGTGGAGCCGGAAAAGCAGATCGAGCTGCTGACCGACCTTTGCAACACCATGAAGTTCGGTTCGTTGTGCGCGCTCGGCGGGTTCACGCCCTATCCCGTGATGAGCGCGCTAACTCATTTTCCTGAAGACTTCCGGCCTGCGCCGGTCGCTCAAGCCGCCGAATAGGAGCCAGAGCCATGTCGCTTGTTCAAGAAATTGACTTCGGGACGCCGGTTTCCAAATCGGAAAAGCTGGTCACGCTGACCATTGACGGAAACGAGATCAGCGTTCCTGAAGGCACGTCGATCATGCGCGCCTCGATGGAGGCGGGGATCGCGATCCCCAAGCTTTGTGCGACGGATATGGTCGATGCTTTCGGGTCCTGTCGTCTCTGCCTCGTCGAGATTGACGGCCGCAACGGCACGCCAGCCTCCTGCACCACGCCGGTCGCGGAAGGGCTCGTGGTTCACACCCAGACAGGCCGCCTGAAGGATATCCGCAAGGGCGTGATGGAGCTTTATATTTCCGATCATCCGCTGGACTGCCTGACCTGCGCCGCCAATGGCGATTGCCAGCTTCAGGACATGGCAGGTGCGGTGGGCCTGCGCGATGTGCGCTATGGCTATGACGGCGGCAACCATGTCTTCGCGAAAAGCCGCAATGATGGCGCGCTCAATGCCAAATGGATGCCGAAGGATGAATCTAACCCATACTTCACCTATGATCCGTCCAAATGCATCGTCTGCTCGCTGTGCGTGCGCGCCTGCGAGGAAGTGCAGGGCACCTTTGCACTGACAATCGAGGGGCGCGGCTTCGGTTCCCGCGTATCGGCGGGAATGCATGAGGATTTCCTTGCATCGGAGTGCGTCTCCTGCGGCGCTTGCGTGCAGGCTTGCCCTACGGCCACGCTGACCGAGAAATCGGTGATCGAGATCGGCCAGCCGGAACATTCGGTGGTAACGACCTGCGCCTATTGCGGTGTCGGCTGCTCCTTCAAGGCCGAAATGCGTGGGCAGGAGCTGGTGCGCATGGTTCCGTGGAAAGAAGGAAAGGCCAATCGCGGCCATTCCTGCATCAAGGGCCGGTTTGCTTATGGCTATGCGAACCACAATGACCGCATCCTCAACCCGATGGTGCGGGAGAAAATCTCCGATCCGTGGCGGGAAGTGACATGGGACGAAGCCTATGCCCATGTCGCCAGCGAATTCCGCCGCCTTCAGTATCAATATGGTCGCGATTCCATCGGTGGCATCACATCCTCCCGCTGCACGAACGAGGAAACCTACCTCGTGCAGAAACTGGTGCGCGCCGGTTTCGGCAACAACAATGTCGATACCTGCGCCCGCGTTTGTCATTCGCCAACCGGTTATGGTTTGGGAGCGACGTTCGGCACATCTGCCGGTACACAGGATTTCGACAGTGTCGAACAGTCGGATATCGTGCTGATCATCGGCGCGAACTCCACCGATGGTCATCCGGTTTTTGCCTCGCGCCTGAAGAAGCGGCTGCGGCAGGGTGCGAAATTGATCGTCGTTGATCCGCGCCGCATCGATCTTGTGCGGATGCCGCATGTCGAGGCGTCCTACCATCTGCCGCTGCGTCCGGGCACCAATGTAGCCATGGTAACATCGCTGTCCCATGTCATTGTGACGGAAGGGCTTGTTGACGAGGCGTTCATTCGCGAGCGTTGCGACTGGGATGAATTTCAAGACTGGGCGGAGTTCGTTTCAGCGCCGGAACACAGCCCGGAAGCAATCGAGACGCTAACCGGCGTTCCGGCCGGGCTGGTGCGCGGCGCGGCGCGGCTCTTCGCCACCGGCGGCAATGGCGCGATCTATTACGGCCTTGGCGTCACCGAGCACAGTCAAGGATCGACCGCGGTGATGGCAATCGCCAATCTGGCCATGGCGACCGGCAATATCGGGCGTCCGGGCGTTGGCGTTAACCCGTTGCGTGGGCAGAACAACGTGCAGGGTTCGTGCGATATGGGCTCGTTCCCACATGAATTGCCGGGTTATCGCCATATTGCTGACGACGCGACGCGCGAGATCTACGAAAAGCTATGGGGCGTCGAGCTTCAGAGCGAGCCGGGGCTGCGCATTCCGAATATGCTGGATGCGGCCGTCGAGGGTTCGTTCAAGGGCCTCTACATTCAGGGCGAGGACATTCTGCAATCCGATCCAGACACGAGACACGTGGCCGCGGGTCTCGCAGCGATGGAATGCGTTGTCGTACAGGATCTCTTCCTCAACGAGACGGCGAATTATGCGCATGTCTTCCTGCCCGGCTCCACGTTCCTTGAGAAGGACGGCACCTTTACCAATGCCGAGCGGCGCATCAACCGCGTTCGCCGCGTGATGACGCCGAAGAATGGCTATGCCGATTGGGAAGTGACCCAGAATCTGGCCAAGGCCATGGGAATGGACTGGAATTATACGCATCCATCCGAGGTGATGGACGAGATCGCGAAGACCACGCCGAGTTTCGCGGGCGTGACCTACGATCTGCTGGAGCGCGAAGGTTCCGTTCAATGGCCATGCAACGAGAAAGCGCCGCTTGGCACGCCGATCATGCATATTGAAGGTTTCGTGCGCGGCAAGGGCAAGTTTATCCGGACCGAATATGTCGCGACGGACGAAAAGACCGGCCCGCGCTTCCCGCTGCTGCTCACCACCGGCCGCATCCTGTCGCAATACAACGTCGGGGCGCAAACGAGGCGTACCGCCAACATCGCGTGGCATGAGGAGGACAGGCTGGAAATCCATCCGCACGATGCGGAGGATCGCGGCATCAGGGATGCTGACTGGGTGCGCGTCCAGAGCCGGTCCGGCGAGACGACACTTCGCGCCCTCATCACCGATCGAGTGGCGGCGGGCGTGGTCTATACGACCTTCCACCACCCCACGACACAGGCCAACGTCGTCACCACGGACTTTTCAGATTGGGCGACCAACTGCCCGGAATTCAAGGTGACGGCGGTGCAGGTGGCGCCTTCAAACGGCCCGTCCGAATGGCAGATCGCCTATGATGAACAGGCCAGGCAGAGCCGGCGGATCGCCGCAAAACTTGATGCAGCGGAATAGAATGATGCATCGGTCCTCCCGCCATATCGTTTCCCGGATTGCGCGCCGTCCCGATGGCGTCGCGACGGGGGGAAGAATGGTTCCGGAGGAGACGCCGATCGCCTTCAGCTATAATGGCACGACCCACGCCGTCATGATGGCCAGCCCCATCGATATCGAGGATTTCGCGGTGGGGTTCAGCCTGTCCGAAGGCATTGTCGGCCGCGCCGAGGATATTCGCGAAATCATGGTTCAGGAGTTTGAAACCGGGATCGACGTGCAGATCCGCCTTGCGGAAGGCGCGAACGAGGCTTTGCGCGTTCGCCGCCGCCACATGGCGGGGCCTGTGGGTTGCGGGCTGTGCGGGATCGAGTCCATCGAGGAGGCGGTGCGCCCCGTCAACATTGTCGCCAATGCAGGATTGCGGCTGAGTGGGGCCGACATAGCCCTGTCCGTCCGGCTGCTTTCTGCGATGCAGCCCATCCATGCCGAGACCGGGGCGGTCCATGCCGCCGGTTTCTATATGCCGGGAAAGGGCATTGTAGAGGCGCGGGAAGATGTCGGGCGGCACAATGCGCTCGACAAACTGTCGGGAGCGCTGGCACGGCAGGGCATTGACGGAGCTTCGGGCGCTGTGGTCGTGACCAGCCGTGTTTCGGTCGAGATGGTGCAGAAATCGGCCATAATCGGCACGCCTATCCTGATCGCCGTTTCCGCGCCGACGGCTCTCGCGCTGCGCACCGCCGATGAGGCGGGAATGACCGTCGTGGCGCTCGTGCGGGGCGATGATTTTGATGTCTTCACCGGTTCAGACCGTATCGATACGGAGAGCATGTTGCATGTCGAATAGCCGAATTCCCATGATGGCCAACCAGATAGCCACTTTCTTTGCCTCGCAACCGAAAGCAGGGCAGGTGGATGGCGTGGCCGGTCATATCAATGCCTTCTGGGAGCCGCGCATGCGCGCGCAACTCTTCGAACTGATCGATGCGGGTGGCGAGGGGCTGCATCCGCTTGTACTTGAGGCGGCGCCCAGGATCAGGCGTCCAGGCACGGTTTCGGCTTGAGGCACTGACACATCGGCCGCGGGAGCGGGGGCAGGAACCGCCTGCGGCGGAAATGTATCGATCTGCCTTGTCTTGACAATGTCGGGTTCGGACTGATTCATACATGAGGAGTTATGAACGCAGCGTCTGGAGGATCCCGATGTCGATGCGCGCCGCCCTGTATTCCTCGTTTCTCGCCGTTTGTCTTTTGAATGCAGCGCCATATGCGAATGCTCAGGAGATACGGCAGATTGAAACCACTGAAAACAGCGATTATTTCGGGTTCGACCTGCGCACGGAGCAGAATGTCGCGCTCGATGAATGCAAGAAGGTCTGCATCGCCGATTCGTCCTGCCGGGCTTTCACCTACAATATCAAGGCGCAATGGTGTTTCCTGAAATCGGACTACAACCAGTTGAAATCATTCACTGGAGCAATCGCAGGGAAGGTTGTTGACGTTACCTCCGCGCCGGATATCGGCGCGCCCGCAGTGCTGTCCTTCGTGCCCGCCAGCCTTCTTGATGAAGCCCGCCAGTATAAGTCATCCGTTATCGGTGCGCTGCGGGCCGATGAAGGCTCCGGCCTTGCCGGTTTGATCGGGTCTGCGGAAAGCGCCTATGCGTCCGGCGATCCGGCAAGTGCGGTCGCGAATTATTCGGCAGCGCTGACCATCGCCAGTGACGACGTGTCCACATGGCTGGGGCTGACCCGCGCGGCGCTCTCCGTACCCGCCAACGCGAACAATTCATGGCAGATGAAGCGCGCCGCCACGTCTGCGGCCATCAATGCCTATCAGCTTTCGCGAAGCCTCGAGGATCGCGCCGAGACGCTGACCCTTCTCGCCAAAGCGCTGGAACTGAACGAGAATTACCGTCCGGCGCTGGATGCCTACAAGGCGCGTCTGACCTTGCAGGATTCGGCGGAAGTGCGGGCGCAATATATCGACCTGCGCGCGCGAAAAGGGTTTCGTGTCATTGAGCATACGGTCGATTCCGATAGTGCGGCCCCGCGTGTCTGCGCCCAGTTTTCCGAGCCGCTCGTAAAGACGGGCATCGACTATTCCTCCTACGTGACCGTTGATGACGCCGCTCCGAAAGGCATTGAGGCCAAGGACCGCGAAATCTGTGTCGAAGGGTTGCAACATGGCAAGAACTACCGCGTTGTCTTCCGCCCCGGCCTGCCTGCGGCCATTGGTGAAATGATCGAGGCGCCGGTGGCGCTCAACATCTATATCCGTGACCGTGCGCCCGCGGTCCGCTTTACCGGCGACAGCTTTGTTCTGCCGAGCAGCATGCGGCGCGGCATTCCGGTCGTGTCGGTCAATACGAGCGTTGTGGATGTCAATCTCTACCGCGTCGGCGACCGCGCCCTGACGCAACTGATGCAGGGGTCGAATTTCCTCGGCCAGCTTGATGGCTATTCGGCAGAGCAGATCGGCAGCGATTTGGGTGAGCCGGTCTGGAAGGGCAAGCTCGATGTGAAGAGCGAGCAGAACAAGGAGGTCGTCACCTCCTTCCCCGTCGATGAGGCGCTGCCGCAGCGCAAGTCCGGCGTCTACGTGCTGACTGCGATGCCGGAGGGCGACCGCCGCGACATATGGGATGCGCGCGCGACACAATGGTTCCTCGTGTCCGATATCGGCCTTGCCACATTCGCGGGGGATGACGGGTTGAACGTGTTCGCCCGTTCACTCGAAACGGCGAGGCCCTTGAGCGGTGTGCAGTTGCAATTGCTAGCCAACAACAACGAAATCCTTGGCACGGCGACGACCGATAAAGAGGGGCGCGCCACCTTCACCGCCGGTCTGTTGCGCGGCACGGCGGGCATGACGCCAGCAATCATAACCGCGCGCAACGGCGATGCGGACTACGTGTTTCTGGATATGAAACGTGCCGGGTTCGACCTGTCGGACCGCGGCGTGACGGGCCGTTCCGCGCCCGGCGCGATTGACGTTTATGGCTGGACCGAGCGCGGCATCTACCGCGTCGGCGAAACCGTTCACGCGGCAGCACTGGCGCGGGATGTATCCGCCCGGGCAATCGAAAACCTGCCGCTTACCTTCTCGTTCCGCAGGCCGGATGGCATGGAGGATCGCGCCATTGTCAGCAAGGGCGAGGCGCTCGGCGGCCATGCGGTCGAATTGCCGCTGGCCAGCAATGCGATGCGCGGCACATGGACCTTGCGCATTCTGAGCGATCCCAAGGCAGCACCTCTGGCCGAAAAACAGTTTCTCGTCGAGGATTTCGTACCGGACCGCATCGAGTTCGATCTGGCGAGCGACGTGAAGGAAATCGTTCCCGGTCAGGATGCGACGGTGACGGTCGATGGCCGCTATCTCTATGGCGCACCGGCGGCGGGTCTGACCATCGAAGGCGAGATCAACATCAAGCCGACACGCGAATGGCAATTGTTTCCCGGCTATGTCTTCGGGCTGGTGGATGAGGAGGCGCCGGAGGATGCAAGGATTACGCTGGATGATCTGCCGCCGCTGGATGATCGGGGCCAGGCCGATATCTCTGTCAATCTCGATGAACTTCCCGCGACAACCCAGCGCCTTGCCGCCGATATCGCCGTGCGAATGCGCGAAGGCGGTGGCCGCGCCGTCGAGCGGCGGCTTGAATTGCCGATTGCAGCCGAAGGCCCGATGATCGGCCTCAAGCCTGAATTTTCCGGCGATCAGGTGCCTGAAAACTCGAATGTGCGCTTCAAGGTGCTTGCAGCCGATGAAAAGGGTGTCCGGCAGGCCGCGGCCGACCTGCAATGGTCGTTGATCAAGGTCGAGCGGAATTATCAATGGTATCGCAGCGGCAATTCGTGGAACTACGAGCCAGTCGTCTATACGACGAAGGTCGCCAGCGGCGAGGTGAGTACAAGTGCAAACGCCGAAGGCGATATTTCAGTGCCGGTACAGTGGGGGCGCTACCGTCTTGAAATCGAGACGCCTGATCCCTCCGGACCCGAGACCAGCATCGAGTTCGACGCTGGATGGTATGTCGCCGCGACATCGACCGAAACGCCGGACGGGCTGGAAATCGCGCTCGACAAGGAAAATTACGCACCCGGCGAAATGGCCAGGCTGAAAATATCGCCGCGCTTTGCAGGCGAATTGCTGGTGACGGTCGGTGCGGATTCCCTGTTGATGACGAAGAGCGTCAGCGTATCCGAAGAAGGTGCGGAAGTGGAAATTCCGGTCAGCGCCGATTGGGGTGCCGGGGCCTATGTCACCGCCACGCTCTACCGGCCGGGTGAGGCGCAGGAAAGCCGTATGCCCGCCCGCGCTATCGGCGTAAAGTGGCTGAAGGTCGATCCCGGTGCGCGCAAACTCGCGATCCGCATCGAAACGCCCGCCAGAACCGAGCCGCGCCAACCCCTTTCAATCCCCGTTTCCGTGGGGGGATTGAAGGCGGGGGACACGGCCTATGTGGCAATTGCCGCCGTTGATGTCGGCATTCTCAACCTGACCAACCACACATCGCCCGACCCGGACGAATGGTATTTCGGGCAGCGCCAACTGGGGCTCGAAATCCGCGACCTTTACGGACGCCTGATCGATGGCTCGCTTGGTGCAGCCGGACGGTTGCGGACCGGCGGTGACGGTGCGCAGATGGCTGTCGAAGGAAGCCCGCCGACCGAGAAGCTGGTCGCGTTTTTCTCCGGTCCGGTCGCGGTCGATACCAATGGCAAGGCGCAGGTCGCGTTCGATATTCCGCAGTTCAACGGAACTGCGCGCGTCAGTGCGGTTGCGTGGACGAAAGACGCTGTGGGCGATGCGGAAATCGACGTGGTGATCCGCGATCCTGTCGTGGTGACCGCCGCCTTGCCGAAATTCATGGCGCCCGGAGATCGCGCGCAATTGCGGCTCGATCTCGCCAATACCGATGGCCCGGCTGGCGAATATGCGATCAACGTCACCGGCAATGGCATCGTCAATATCGTGGACAGCGAAGCGCCGAAATCTGTGCAATTGGCGCACGGGGCGAAACTCGATCTGACCTTGCCTGTGGCCGCCACTCGAACTGGCGATGCCGCCATTCAGGTGTCGCTCTCTCATGCGAGCGGGTTGACGATCAATCAGGGACTGACCTTGCCGGTGCGGCCGGCGGCGCTGCCGGTCACGACGCGCAAGGAGATCACTCTGGCGGCTGTCAACGGAAGCCTGAACATCGACCATGAACTGTTTGCCGGCAGCATGCTGGATGGTGCATCCGTCAGCGTCAGTGTTTCGCGCTCGTCTGCCTTCGACATTCCAGCGCTGCTGATGTCGCTCGATCGCTATCCATATGGGTGCGCAGAGCAGACGACGAGCCGCGCGATGCCGCTGCTCTATATGAGCGAGCTTGCGAAGGATGCGGGTCTTCCCCACGATCCGGCGGTGAAGGAACGCATTCAGGATGCGATCTACAAGGTGCTCAACAATCAGTCGTCCTCCGGCAGTTTCGGGCTGTGGAGCCCCGGTTCCGGCGATTTGTGGCTCGACGCCTATGTGACGGATTTCCTGACGCGGGCGCGGGAACAGAAATATGATGTGCCGGAACAGGCCATGCGTCAGGCGCTGGAGAACCTTCAGAACGCGCTCGCCTATGATGTGAACATCAAGGACAATGGCAATCAGATTGCCTACGCGCTTTATGTTCTGGCGCGCAACCGTAAGGCCGCCATTGGCGATCTGCGCTATTATTCCGACACCCAGATCGGCGACTTCCAGACGCCGCTGGCGCGCGCACAACTGGCGGCCAGCCTGGCGCTTTATGGCGATGGCCAGCGCGCCAACACGGCGTTCGGTTCGGCGCTGCAACTGGCCCGGGCGAATGACGTCAACATGTCTCGTTCGGACTATGGCTCGGCCTTGCGTGATGGGGCTGCCATTCTGGCTCTGGCGGCGGAAAGCCGTCCGGTGCCCGGAATCGTTCCGGATATGATCGATCTCGTAGCGCAGAAACGCAGGCAGAAGACCTATACCAGCACGCAGGAACAGGCATGGATGCTGCTTGCGGCACGCGCGATCCGTCAGGATGGCGACGCCATTTCGCTGGATGTCAACGGCGATGCGCATAACGGCAATTTCTCGCGCCGCCTTTCAGGCGAGGAAATAGGACTGGAGCCGCTGAAGATCGTCAACACGTCCAATGAGCCGGTGGAGGCTGTCATCACCACCGTCGCAGCACCGATCCAGCCGCTTCCGGCGGGTGGTGACGGCTTCTCCATCGAGCGCACCTACTACACGCTGGATGGCGCCGAGGCGAATGTCACCGAGGCACAGCAGAACGAGCGTTTTGTCGTCGTGCTGAAGGTGACGGAACATAATAGCTGGTCCTCGCGCGTCCTCGTCGCGGACTTGCTGCCAGCCGGTTTCGAGATTGATAACCCGCGGCTGGTCAACAGTGCGGACTTGCAGAATTTCGAATGGCTTGGCGAAACCGAAGCTGCACACAGCGAGTTTCGCAGCGACCGCTTCGTGACGGCCTTTGACCGCAACAGCGGCGACAGCCGCGCGTTCACGGTCGCCTATGTCGTTCGAGCCGTCACGCCCGGCGTCTATGCCCATCCGGCGGCGAGCGTGGAAGATATGTATCGTCCGCAGCTTTCCGCCCGCACCGCGACGGGGATGATGGAAGTGAAGGCAGCGCAGTAGACGCGGCTGATGTTCAGGCATGGATTCCCGTGTCAGGCCCGTGAATGACGAGATGGCGGATAGGAATCATGCTCCTGATAAGCCGGTATCACCCAAAAGCGCTGGTGACAGGGCAATTCCTTCATATCGTCATTCCCGGGCCTGACCCGGGAATCCATGCCTGAAGGCTGAAGCGGGCAAATGGTATCCGCGACAGGCAATGCACCCGATATGAAATTAGCCTGCCTTATGGTCGTCTTGTCGGTCGCGGGCCATCGCTCAGGCCGATATCCTGCCTGAATTGCTCCGGCATGGCATAGAGTTCCTCCCGCGATAGTCTGTGCCTGTTGCGGGGCCTCCTTGCCGTAAATCGTGCTAAAATCTGCTGCAATAACGAAATATTTTCCCGTCCGACTGTCAGTTCCTGTTTCATGGGCCTTTCGCCAAAGGGCGCTCCGGTTGAAATTCCGGTCTTTCTTGTGCGCCTGTTTCGCTTTGTTTTCCAATTGAATGTCAGCTAGGGTGCATAAGGAGGTTTTATGCATGAATATGTCCAGTCTGCCACCACTGAACGCAATGAAAGCCTTTGAAGCCGTAGCCCGCCATTTGAGCTTCACCAAAGCGGCGGAAGAGCTGGGCATGACGCAGGCTGCCGTCAGCTATCAGATCAAGGTGCTGGAGGAGCGTGTCGGCGCGCCGCTCTTCCTGCGCCGCCCCCGTCAGATCAGGCTCTCCGATGTCGGGTAGCGTCTCGCGCCGATGGTGACGGAAGCCTTTGACCTGTTGCGCGGCGCGTTTGCTGCAAGCCGGGAAAACGCTGACGCCACATTGTCGCTCAGTGTTGTTCCGACATTTGCCGCGCATTGGCTGGTCCAGCATCTTGGTGCGTTTCAGCTGGCGCATCCGCATCTTGCCGTGCGCATGGATGGTTCCACCGCCTTGGCCGATTTTTCCGGCGAGGAAATCGATATCGGTATCCGGTCTGGCCGCGGAATGCCCGCAGGGCTAGCTGCTCATCTGCTTTTGCGCAGTGATTTCACACCAATGCTCAGCCCGGCGCTTGCGCAATCTATTGGCGGAATCAAGACCCCCGAAGATCTGTTGCGCCTGCACATCATTGATGCTGGCGATAGCTGGTGGACGCACTGGTTTGATGCCGCCGGGGTCAAGACGACGAAGCTGCACGAAAAACCAAGAAGCCGGCTCGGCGCCCAGACATTTGAAGCGGGCGCTGCAATTGCGGGACAGGGCGTGGCGATTCTGACACCCGCGTTCTATCAGCGCGAACTGGCGGAGGGACGCCTCATTCAGCCGTTTGATCTCGTTTGCTATGACGGTTGGGGATATTGGCTGGTCTATCCGGAAGCACGTCGCAACACACCCAAGATCCGGGCGTTTCGGGATTGGGTATTGGCCGAAACCGCTCACCTGCGCCCGAGCAATATTACCGCCTGATCCGCCGGAGCATCTTTTGAATATCGGATCCCGGCCAAGGAGGGGAAGGGGCCGCGCCTTGCCAGGTGTCGGCAGCACGCGCCAATTCGCATCGCTCAATCGGCATTGACAAACGGCGAATGCTGTACAATACTTAACTTTATGGTTAAGTATTACGAAGATGCTCTCGACAAAACATTTGCGGCGCTTGGCGACCCGACACGACGGGCGCTGATCGCGCGGCTCGTTGCCGAGCAGACGCTCTCGGTCAGCGAACTGGCAAAGCCGTTTCCCATGTCGTTGCCGGCGGTCATGAAGCATCTCGATGTTTTGTCCGATGCGGGGTTGGTCATTCGCCGCAAGTCGGGCCGCACCGTATCGTGCCAGCTCGCTCCGGAACCGATGACGGAGGCGATGGAATGGCTGGATCGTCATCAGCGGTTCTGGGCGCAAAGCCTTGATCGCCTGCAAGCTCTCCTGGAGGAAAAATGATGCTGACGAAACCGAGCCTAACACTGGTCAGGCGCATCAACGCCGCGCCGATAAAAGTCTATCGCGCGTGGGTCGATCCGGCGCTGATGACGCATTGGTTTGGTCCGGCAGGCGCAATTGTCCTGCATACGGAGATGGATCCCAGCGTTGGCGGGCGTTTTCACATTGTGATGCGAACGCCGGATGGCGAGGAGCACGATGTTTCGGGTGTCTATCGCGAAGTCATCGAAGGGGAGCGGCTCGTCTTCACATGGGCTTGGCGCTCCACGCCGGAGCGGGAGTCGCTGGTGCATGTCACGTTTGAACCCAACGGGGACGGAACGACGCTGACACTTTTCCATGAGCAGTTTTACGACGAGGCCGCGCGCGATGGACATAAGGGCGGCTGGACGGGAGCATTGGAGCGGCTGGTCGCATATTTCGACTGACCGGCGTTCGAGTTGGGGGCAGGAAGCAGCATTCTTGACAGGAAATACGTCGGAGGAACCGAAATGAAACTTTTCTACTCTGAAACCATGAACCCGCGAAAGGCTTGCGCCGTCGCCCGCTATCTCGAACTGCCGGTCGAGTTCGTCCACGTCGATCTCGGCAAGGGCGAGCAATCTGCGCCGGACTATGTGGCGATGAATCCCAATTGCAAGGTGCCGGTGCTTCAGGACGGCGACCGCTATCTATGGGAATCCAACGCCATCATGTGCTATCTGGCCGATAAGGCGGGGTCGGATCTCTGGCCGAAGGATGAGCGGCAAATCGATGTGATCCGCTGGCTGAGCTGGGATTCGGAGCATTTCACGCATTATGCGGGAACGCTTTACTTTGAATACATCATCAAGCAGCATTTTGGCATGGGAGCGCCGGACGCAGCGGAGGTGGAGGCGGCGACGCGTTCCTTACGCCGTTTTGCCACGGTGCTGAACGATCATCTGCATGGCCGCCAGTATCTTGTGGGGGACCGATTGTCCGTGGCGGATTTCGCCGTGGCCATAACTCTGCCCTACGCGGAAAAGGCGCACATTCCCATTGAAGATTTTCCCGAGATTGTTCGCTGGCATGATAGACTGAACAGTCTCCCGGCATGGCGCGAGCCTTTCCCGCAGATGGCGGAGGCAGCCTGAGGGACACGGGGAGAGAACGATGGATGAATCTCTTCGCATCAAGCTTCAGGAACCGCGCATCGAGGTGCGCGGGGAGTGGATCGTCGCCGGTCTTCGCCAGCAGCATGGCCGCACCGAAAGCGTGTTTGCGGCGATGGAGCAGCAATGGAATGATTTCATCCGGCGTTTTGACGATGTTCCGGATCTCGTCAACCGCAAGGCCTATGGCGTGTTTTTCGATATGTATTCCTCGGCGCCAGAGTTCACGCTGCTGACCGGCGTGGAAGCGCGGGAGGAGGAGGGAAAGCCATCCGATTTTCGCCGCCTTGCCATTCCGCGTCTTCGCTATGCGATGTTCCCGCACAGCGAAGGGCTGGAAAAACTGCGCAATACGGTCTGGACCGTCTGGGAGGAATGGCTTCCGCAATCCCCCTATAAAAGTGCTGCCGACAATGTGGATATTCCCGAGTTTATCGAGGTCTATGGCGAGGATTTCAAGCCTGAGACAAATGAGGGAAACATTGAAGTATGGTTCCCGATCAAGGCCGGGATTTGAAACCGCTGCGCCTTCGCGAAAGAATGGCCAGGCCAACACCACCAAGAATGAAAAGGCTCGCCAGCGCCAGTCGTAATGTGATGACTTCCGAAAGGAAAACCGCAGCGCCGAAGGCGGCGATGACGGGGACTGTCAATTGCACCACGGCGGCCTGTGTCGTGGAAAGGTGCGGCAACGCGCGATACCAGATTGCATAGCCGAGGCCGGACGCGACAACGCCGGAAGCGACGGCAAGAAGAATGCCCTTTGCCGTGACGTGGCCCTGTACGAATGAGAACGGCAGCAGGAACAGGCAGATAGGCGCGGTACGGGCGAAATTGCCGGCTGTTTCCGCCAGTGGTTCCGTTACGCCGCGTCCGCGCAATGAATAGGCGCCCCAGGCGATCCCCGCCACGATCATCAGGAGACTGCCGAACGCGTCGGGCGCGTGAAGCCCCGGCAACAGCAGGTAGACGAACGCGCAAAAGGCGATGGCAAGGCCGAACAGTTCCGCTGGTGTCGGCTGATCGCGATGCAGCAGCCCGTGCGCGATCATGGTGCCTTGAACCGCAGAAAACAGGATGAGCGCGCCGGTAGCGGCACCCAGCCGAAGATAGGCAAACGAAAACGCGACGGCATAGAAGAACAGGGCGAAGGCCGAAGGCCAGTTTCCCCGCAGGCCGGTCGTGGCTTTTGTCCGGCGCTGGGCAGCAAGCAGCATCGCCAGCGCCATCGCGCCCGAGACGAGCCGGATGGCGGTGTAGCTTGCGGCGTCGATAGCCGTGTCACTGAGCGCGACGCGGGCCAGAAGGGAGTTGGCGGCGAAGGCAATCATCGCAACGCCAGTCATCGTCAACAACATCAGGCGCACCGTCGCTGCCTCCGCCTGGGAAGTGGATCGAGCGGGTGGAAGAATCCGCCCGAATGCGGGGCGCGTCAACGGGTTTGGCGGGTCGGCGATGGAATGACGGGAGAATGCGGGAACCTTTTGGCACGGCGCGCATCCAATGATCATGCTGCCGTGATGGCGGCGTCACCGATGAGGAGTACCAAGATGAAACTGTTCATTTCCGCGCTGGCATTGGCAACCGTGGCTGGCTTTGGCATTGCCGCCGCGCAGGATGTTTCGAAATCGCCACCCGAAGGAGCCTACAAGCAGGTCAGTACGCTGGTCAAACTGCCTGATTTCATTCCGGGCCTTGGACAATTATTCGTCGATCCGGCATCGCTCCCTGCCGGGCCATTTCTGGCTTACGACCACGATGGCAAGCTGGTCAGCACGATCTACATGGTCCCGGTCGAAGACCTGAACCCTGACAAGAAATTCGACAATCTGGCCGCGCCGGGCGGGAATGTCGATCATGTGGATATCTATTTCAACGCGGGTCATCCCGGTGTGGAAAAACCCCATGCCCACCTTGTCCTCTGGCACGTGCCGGAAGCCGATGAGGCGCAAGTCGCGAAATGATGGACCGGCGGCAATTCCTGATGGTGGGAGGCGGCCTGTTCGCCTCCCTGTCGGGAGGCATCCCGCTGGCGATGGCGGATGACCCGGTAGAAATCGGGATGCAGGGCAGGACCGATGGATCGCATGTCTGGTTCGATCCTGTCGGGCTGCTTGTCAGGCCGGGACAAACCATTCGGTGGACCAACCGCGACCCCGGAAACTCGCATTCCGCCACGGCCTACCATCCCGATAATTTCGATCGGCCGCAGCGCATTCCGAAAGGCGCCATGGCATGGAATTCCGACCTCCTGCTTCCGGATGAAAGCTTTTCCGTCACGCTGACAGTGCCGGGGGTCTATGACTATTACTGCCTGCCGCATGAACATGCGGGCATGGTGGGAAGGATCATTGTCGCCAATGGTGCAGCGGAAGCGGAAGCATTCGTCGGCTATGCCGATCAGGAGGCGGGCGACATACCGGAGATTGCACTCAAGGCTTTCCCGTCGATTGGTGATATCATCCGTCAAGAGACGGTTCGTAAGGCATAGCGCGCGCAAGGGAGTGGACATGAAATGCCAACCCAACTCAGGCTGAAGGCGGTATCGTTCGAGACGTGCAGCGAAACCGAACTGGTTGCGCTGGCGCGAAACGGCGAGGAGGGCGCGGTTCGCCTTTTGATCCAGCGCAACAACAGACGGCTTTTCAAGATGGCACGCGCCCTGCTGAAAAACGACGCCGAGGCGGAAGACGTGGTGCAGGAAACATATGTCCGGGCGTTCACGAAACTCGCTATGTTTCGCGGGGATTCATCCTTCTCGACATGGCTGACCCGGATCGCGCTGAACGATGCGCTTGGCCGCCTGCGGAAACGGCCGGTCGCCATGCTGGAACTGGACGATATCGAAAATCAGAACAACGGAGCCGAACTGCTTATGTTTCCGACATCGCCGGTTCAGGAAAATCCCGAATGCGGGACGGACAGGGCGCAGGTTCGCCGGTTGCTGGAAAGCATTATCGATGATTTGCCGGAGCCGTTCCGCCTCGTCGTTGTGCTGCGCGATATCGAGGATCTGAGCACCGAAGAAACGGCGGACTTTCTTCAGATCAAGAAGCAAACGGTAAAAACGCGCCTGCACAGGGCGCGCCAGTTGATGCGTGCTGCGCTGGATGAGAAGATGTCATCGGCCTTTGATGACATCTTCCCGTTTGGCGGCGCGCGTTGCAATGCGCTGGCTGAGCGCGTGTTGCAACGGCTTCGCTCGTCAGGTCAGTTTTAGCCTTCCGCCAGCGCTTTCAGATCGTCGAGGCCAGCCTCAAAGTCCTTGCCGATCATTTTGTCCATGCTGAAGAACAGTCCCATCAGTTTGGCGATATATGGCGAGGGTCCGCTCATGGCCCATGTCACGTCGGTTGCATCGCCATTGGGTTTCAGCGTGAGTTCGGCTGTATTGTGGGCCTCGAAGGGGCGCATGAAGTCCAGTTTGATCAGAACTTTGGATGGCGGGGTCGCTTCCAGCATTTCCATCCTGCCTTGGCCAATATCCTTGTTGCCGTCCCATTCATAAACCGAACCGGCACCGCTTGCCGCGCCGCTGAGTTTCCTCTGCATTGCGGGGTCGCGTTTTTCATAAGGCGACCATGCGCTCCACTCACGAAAGTCATTGATATAGGGAAATATTTTCTCGGCTGGCGCGTTGATCGTCGCGGTGCGCTCCACGCGGAAGCTGTTGGGCCTCATGGCCGCAACGACAAGAACGACGGCGATCAGCAGGAGGAGAACAAGCAGGATAGTCTTGAGCATTACAGGCTCCGTTGTTGGTTGTGAACAGTGTGCTCCCGAACGGGTGTCGCCCGGGAGCGGGTGCTTTAAATGGCGGCGATATGTTGTTCGAGCCGCTCAAGGCTCTGGCTCCAGCCTTCTTCCATTCCGGAGAGCGCGATGAGCGCATTGGGCTCGGCCCGAACCACGACAACACGAAGCGTGAGCGTGGTCTTGCCGCCTTCTTCTTCGAATGCGAGCGTGTTCAGCGTCTCCAGTCCCGGCGAGCCGTCCTCGCCTTCTATCGCAAAGCCCGTGAAGATGAGGTGCTTTGGCGGGTCCAGCTCGTTGACGGTGCCCGTCATGGGATAAACCGTTCCGTCCGGCCCCTTCATGTCGATCCTGATCCGGCCGCCTTCTTTCGCCTCGAACTCGCAGACCGGATTGGTAAAGCCATGCGGTCCCCACCATTGCGCCAGATGAAAAGGATCGGTCCAGACCTTCCAGAGGAGCGCCCGGGGCGCGTTGAACACACGCATGAAGGTCAGTTCGTAGCCGACGCCCACGGCCTTTTGCGCCGTGGGCGTCATTGGGCTTCCCCCATCGATTTCGGGCAGAGGATCATCCATGGCGTGCCAAAGCGGTCATTCACCACGCCGAAGCAATGGGCAAAGAATGTCTCGGTCATGGGCACGGTGACAGTGCCGCCCTCCGTCAGCCCGTCGAATATGCGGTTCGCTTCTGCCGGGGTGTCGAGCTGAACCGCGACGTTGAACCCCTGCATCGGTTCTGACTGGCTGGATGGCATGTCCGACGCCATCAGCGTCTGGTCGCCGATGGTCATGCAGGCGTGAAGGATCTTCTTCTGCCATTCGGGCGGTGTGTGCTCCTCCGCCGGCGAGCCTTCATGAGGCATCATCGCGAGGATATTGCCGTTGAAGAGCTTCTCATAGAACCGGAATGCAGCTTCGCATTCCCCGTTGAATGACAAGTAGGGCGTCATTTTCATATTTTTCACTCCCATTTTCAGTTGCTGTCAGAATTGAAAATCCCGGATGCATGCCAATCCGAAAGCTTGGCGAACAGGGTCAAAGTCCGGCCATATACGCCTCGAGTTTCTCCAGCATTTCCGTTGTGCCTTCCCTCCAGCCCATCTCCACCAGCGTCCTGCGGTCCTTGGCGGACTTGCACAAGAGCCGGATTGTCAGCCGCGTCCGCCCGTCGATATCCTCGAAGATGATCGTCCAGACGGCTTCGTCGGCAGGCGCATCCTCCATGTCGAACGCGTCGGTCACGACAAGGCGTTCCGGCTCCGCGACTTCGATGAACTTGCCCTTGCTCGGATAGTCGACACCATTGGCGTCGCGCATCACGATCCGGTATTTGCCGCCGGGGCGAACGTCCATTTCAACGACGGGATTGGTAAAGCCGTGCGGCCCCCACCATTCCGCCACATGTTTCGGATCGGTCCACATCCTGAAGACGAGTTCACGCGGAGCGTTGAATTCCCGTACCAATATCAGTTCGCGCTCTGCATCGGATTCAGTTGTGCGTGTCATTGGTATCTCCCGATTGGATGCGTTGAAGATAGGCATCGAGACGGTCGAGGCTTTCGTCCCAGAAC
This sequence comes from Phyllobacterium sp., assembly GCA_050726055.1. Lineage (GTDB taxonomy): Bacteria > Pseudomonadota > Alphaproteobacteria > Rhizobiales > Rhizobiaceae > Phyllobacterium. The sequence continues at coordinate 173,862 of JBOHIW010000009.1, forward strand.
CGTCGATAGTTCTCGAGCCACTGGGCGATATCGCGAAGCGGTGCGGCTTCGAGTTTGCAAGGCCGCCATTGGGCTTCGCGGCTGCGGGCGATCAAACCGGCTTTTTCCAGCACCTTGAGATGTTTCGAAACGGCCGGAAGGCTCATTTCAAAAGGCTCCGCCAGTTCTTTCACAGATGCTTCACCGAGCGCGAGACGTGCCAGTATGGCGCGTCTGGTCGGATCCGCAAGGGCTGAAAGGGTGGTGCTGAGATGGTCCGTCGGCATTTTTGTATATAACCATTAAGTTAAATAACCTTTTGGTTAAATGGCGTGGAACGGTTTCCGTGTCAAGAGGCTTTGATCGAAGGCTGGGAGGATCGGTTGGTCCTTGGGCGGCGCTAACTGCTGGCCTTGCGCGCCACGACCTCTTCATACGCAGCCTGAAGGCGAGCGCGGACCGGGCTTTCCGCGCGGATGCCGAACAATCCAAGATGCTCCGCGCGCAGTTCGTCCATGAATTCGTCCCACAGGTCCGGGCCGCCTTCTTCAAGCAATTGGGCGCGGATGCTCAGTTCCTCGCTGACCGGCAAATATTTGCGGCCCCATTTGGCCATTTGTGCGAGAATGGGCAGAAGTTCGATGCCCTGTCCGGTGAGGCTGTAAATCGCTTTCTGCTTGTGCGACGGATCGTCAACTTTTGTCATGACGCCTTGCGCAACCAGTGTTTTCAGGCGGTCGGCGAGGATGTTGGAGGAAATGCCTTCCTCGGAGTTCAGCAGCATCTCCCGAAAATGCCGCCGGTTGCCGAAAATCATGTCGCGGATGATCAGCAGGCTCCATTTGTCGCCTAGCACTTCGAGCGTAAGATTGATCGGGCAGCCCGAGCGGCGGTCGTCGTTCATTTGGTATCCCTGTGAAACCTGTTGCATTCTCGCATTTTCGATCTTACTATGCAACTGGTTGCAAAGTGAAATCAGTAATAGGGGTACGACGCAGGCTTGCTGCTTGTCAGCGCCAAACTCCAGACGACCGGGCATTCGGATCATGAAGGGAGGAAATCATGTCTGAGCGATCCGTCTATCATTCCACCTTTGTTATCGAGCGTATGCTCGACGCGCCTGTGGCGCAGGTTTTTGCCGCCTTTTCAGATCCGGAAATTCATGACCGCTGGTTCGTGAAGGCCGATGGCTGGCCGATTGCCGAATATACCCATGATTTTCGCGTCGGCGGGCGCGAGTCCGGGCGCTTCAGCCGGGGCGGCAAGAAGATCTATTTCAACGAGACGATCTATCTCGACATCGTCAAGGACAAGCGCATCGCATTCGCCTACTCGATGGCGGATGAGGAAGCGTGCTTTTCGGCATCTGTCGCAACGGTGGAACTGTTGCGCTCAGGCTCCGGCACGAAGCTCATTTTCACCGAGCAAGGTGCGTTCTTTGATGGCAGGGATCAGCCGGCTGACCGCGAAGCTGGCTGGACCTCGATCCTCAATGCGCTTGAAGCGGAATTGAACCGGCAGGAGCAGGTGGCCTGACACAGGCATCGTCACAACACGCAAGGAAAACCATGTCGCTTACATTATATTCTCACCCGCTCGCTTCATTTTGCCATAAGGTGTTGATCGCGCTTTATGAAAACGCAACGCCCTTTTCGCAGCATGTCGTCGATCTCATGGATGAGACTTCGAGCAAGGCTTTCAAGGCGGTTTGGCCGATGGCGAAAATGCCGGTGCTGCGTGATGACGCCCGCGACCGCACGATACCGGAATCGAGCATCATCATCGAGTATCTGGCCCGGCACTATCCGGGAAAGGAGGCACTGGTGCCGACTGACCCCGAGCAAGCCTTGCAGGTGCGCCTGAGCGACCGGTTCTATGATTTCTATGTCCAGCAGCCGATGCAGAAGATCGTCACCGATCGGATACGGCCGGAGGGCCGGAACGATCCGCATGGGGTCGAGACCGCGAGATCCGTGCTTCGCACGGCCTATGGCGAGATCGAGCGCACGATGCAGGGCAGGCAGTGGGCGACAGGCGACCGCTTCACCATGGCTGATTGCGCGGCGGCTCCGGCACTTTTCTATGCCGAGAAGGTTTTGCCTTTCCGCGAAACTCACCCCGCGGTCGCGGCCTATTTCGGCCGGCTGATGGACAGGCCATCTTTCGCCCGGGTGTTGCGGGAAGCACAACCCTATTTCGACATGTTCCCGAGCAAGGACTGACCTTACACTGGAAGAAAGGAGACATGCTATGTCGGGCACCTCCAGAGCAGATTGCATTCGCAGCTTTTTTACCGCTTACAAGACAAAGGATCGCTCCTTCGTCGAGGGGCTTCTCAGCGATGATTTCACCTTCACCAGTCCCTATGACGACGCCATCGACAAGGCGGCCTATTTCGAGCGCTGCTGGCCAACCAGCGAACTGATCAGGTCGCACGAACTGAAGCGGATCATGGAGGAAGGAGATGACGCCTTCGTTCTCTATGATTGTACGATGGGGGATGGGAAGAAGTTCAGAAACGCGGAGTTTTTTACCTTTGAGGGCGAAAAACTGCGCCGCGTCGAAGTTTTCTTCGGTGCATCGTGGCGAGATGGTAAATTCGTGCGCAAGACATCGGATTGATGGAGGATGCCGGGATGAGCACAGGCGGATTGTCGGTAAGAAGGCTGTCGCAGATGCGCGAGGTCATGGCGCTCCATGTCGAGAGCGGCGAGGTGACAGGTCTGGTAACGCTGGTCAGCAGGCGGGGCGAAACCCATGTCGATGCCGTCGGGATGACATCGCTCAGTAGCCAGGAGCCGCTGCGCCGCGACACGATTTTTCGCATCGCCTCACTGACCAAGCCGGTTGCGGCGGTGGCCGCGATGATCCTTGTCGAGGAATGCAAGATCAGGCTGGACGATCCGGTGGACAGGTTCCTTCCCGAGCTTGCCGGTCGCCGTGTGCTGAAGCGTCTCGACGGGCCGCTGGACGAGACAGTGCCCGCCCGCCGCCCGATCACGCTGCGTGACCTGCTGACGTTGCGCATGGGGTTCGGCTACCTCATGAGCGCTGCGGCGATGGAATACCCCATCGTCAGGGCGGCGACCGAACTGGAACTGTTTCTGGGCGCGCCGCAGCCGCAACGCTGGCCAGCACCTGATGAGTGGCTGGCGCGCTTCGCGTCGTTGCCGCTGATGCATCAGCCCGGCGAGGTGTGGATGTATGACGTGGCGATCGATGTTCTTGGCGTGCTGATCGCACGGGTTGCGGGGCAGCCGCTGGAAGGGTTTCTGCAAGATCGCATCTTCGCGCCGCTCGGTATGAAGGATACGGGCTTCAGCGTGTCGGCAAAGCACCGCAGCCGCATGGCGACCAGCTATTCGACCGATCCTGAAACAGGAAAGCTGGCGCTTTACGACGATGTGACCGAGAGCCAATGGGCGAAGCCTCCGGCGTTTCCGTCGGCAGCCGGGGGGCTGGTTTCCACTGTCGACGACTATTTTGCATTCGGGCAGATGATGCTCGACAAGGGCGCATTGGGGCATGAGCGCATCCTGTCGCGCCCAGCGGTCGAGTTGATGACAGCGAACCAGTTGACGGCGGAGCAGCGGGCGGCGGCGAGCCTCTTTCTCGGAGAAGATGCCGGCTGGGGTATGGGCATGGCGGTGACGGTCGGGCGCGGCGATATCATGTCCGTGCCGGGACGTTTCGGCTGGGATGGCGGCCTTGGCACCTCATGGCGCACAGATCCGGCGGAAAGGCTGGTCGGCCTTCTTTTCACGCAAAGCGCCTGGACCTCGCCGGAACCGCCGGCCATCTGGCGGGATTTCTGGACGTCGGTTTATCAGGCCATAGACGATTGAAACTGATATGGACAAGAAATGAGACATCCGGCGGCGCGAAAATTTGACATGCCCGTATTCCTGTCAAATTCTTGATGTGAATGTGATGGGCACCTATCTGGGTGGCAGGATTGACGGAAAGTATTCACGCCGATGCGGCAGAAGCAAAAGGGTGTCACAGCCCACATCATCGAGGCAGTCAGGAACCGGGGAAAGCCTCGGCTCAGAACCACCGGAACCCATCGTTCCGATGCCATCATTGCTTCCTACAATGTTCACAAGTGCGTGGGCATGGACAAGCAGTTCAGTCCCGACCGCATCGCGCATGTGATCGGCGAGATCGATGCCGATATCATTGCCATTCAGGAAGCAGACAAGCGATTTGGCGAGCGCGCCGGTTTGCTCGATCTCGCCCGGCTGGAACGCGAATACAGTCTCGTTCCGGTGCGGGTTGCGTCGCGCTCATCGAAGAGCCATGGCTGGCACGGTAATCTGCTGCTGTTTCGCGAAGGCGTCGTGCGCAACGTCCACCAGTTGAACCTGCCCGGCGTGGAACCGCGCGGGGCGCTCGTTGTCGATCTCGATCTGGCGGCAGGTCCGCTTCGCGTCATCGCGGCCCATTTGGGGTTGCTCAAATCCTCCCGTAGCCAGCAGGCGGAGGCCATTCTTGCAGCCGTTGGCGACGCGCAAACCCGCCCGACGGTGCTGATCGGCGACCTCAACGAATGGCGCATGGGGAAACGATCCTCGCTCCGTATGCTGAAGCCGGTCTTCGATCATACGGCCGGCGTGGTGCCGAGCTTTCCGTCGCGGTTTCCGGTGCTGGCGCTGGATCGTGTGTTGGGCAATCCATATAATCTTGTTTCATCCATCGAGGTGCATGACACGCCCCTGGCGCGCGTCGCGTCCGATCACCTGCCGATCAAGGCCTATATCAATCTGAAGGACGCGCTGCTGCAATCCGCGGACGAAGAGCCGGAGACCCTTACAGATAGGGTGAGCCGAGCCATATGATCCGGTCGACCAGCCGGTTGACGAAAGGTTCCGACTGAAGCAATGGCAGCGAAATCGGGTCGGAATCCGTCAGCGCCGCTTCGATGCGCCTGTCGATATGGGCTGCGAATGCGCTGTCCATGACTTCGATATCGATCTCGAAATTCAGCCGCAGCGAGCGGGGATCGAGATTGGACGACCCGACATAGGCCCAATGATCGTCGATGACCATCAACTTCGAGTGATTGAAGGGACCGTTGGCCCGCCAGATTCGGCACCGGTCTTTCAGAAGCTGGTCGAACTGGGCGCGCATGGCCCGATCGATCAGCATCAGATTATTGACCGCAGGCACCACGATATCGACCTCGACACCGCGCCGCGCCGCCGTTACCAGCGCCGTGATCAATTCCCGGTCGGGAAGGAAATAGGGCGACATGATCTTGATATGCTTTTCCGCGATGGAAAAAGCGCCCATCAGCATCCGGTGATTGGTCTCCAGTTCCTTGTCGGGCCCCGACGGCACGGCCCGCAGGAAAACGGCCGATCCGGGCTCCTTCTCCGGCATCGCCATGATCCAGTCCGGGCCTGACAGCACTTCGCCACTGGCGAAACGCCAGTCCGATGACGCGACATGGAAAAGATCGGTGACGACCGGCCCCGTAAGATGAAAATGGGTATCGCGGGCGCTGTTGTCGCCGACGACTTCCGCCGCGAACCCGGCACGGATATTCATGCCGCCGGTAAAGGCGTCCGCTCCATCAACGATCAATATCTTTCGGTGCGTGCGCAAATTGGCATAGGGCAGGCGCAGGCCCATGATGATATTGCCGTTGAAAACATCGACCGTGATGCCGCCGTCCTTCAGATGGCTGACGATGCTCGGGATCGAATAGCGCGCCCCGACAGCATCGATCAGCACGCGCACGGCCACGCCGCGCTTCGTCGCGGCGATCAGCGCATCGGCGAAGCGCAGGCCGATGGGGTCACGGTCGAAAATATAGGTTTCCAGCAGGATGCTGTGCTTTGCGCCCGCGATCTTCGCGAGCATGGCGGCGTAGGCCTCGTCGCCGGTTTCGAGGATCTCGATCGTGTTGCCGGTGGTCAGCATACACTGGCTGACGCGGTCGCCAAGGGTTTTCATGGCGACGAAACGCTTGCGCAGATGATGCGCCACGCCGTCATCCGTCGCGTCGAACCGGCCCAGATTGTCGTGCTCGATATGGGAGAGGAGTGCGCGCTGCTGGCTGATGGAGGAACGGCGTATGCGGTTGACGCCAACCACGGCGTAGATCAGCGCGCCGAGGATTGGCGACAGAACGATGACGCCCACCCAGCCGATGGCGGAGCGGACTTCCTCCTTCGTCATGGCGGCATGGATCGCGGCAGGCGTGCCGAGCACCACGGACAGGATAACAAGGATATGCGGCCAGTAGGTCGACAGGATTTCGCTCATCGTTGCGCGACTATAGCGACTGGAAGCGCGAACGTCTTCCTCTTCCTATACCGGGCTGACTCATCAATTCTTGCAGATTGCCGTATGCTGTTATCTGCCGCTATCGCCCAGCAGGCATTCGATAATTCCGATCATGGCGGCCCGGAAATCCGCTGCATCGCCACCCGCATCGATAGCGAGCGCCGCGCGGTCGAAAGCGGCGGAGAGCAGGGCGCTCAATGCAAGGACCGGCATCCTGTTCAGATCCTGCGGCTTGAGTGCCGCCTCGATCCCCTCGCGCAGCGTGCGCGCGCCATGGGCTTCATCCAGCGCCTGCATCTCCGCAATGCCAAGCACTGCCGGTCCCTCGACCAGCAACAGCCGCGTGCGCCCGGCAACGCGCATCGCATCGAGATAGGCGAGGCTCCCGCTGATCAATGCCTGTTTCGCGGATTCGCCCGATGGCGCGGCCGCCTCGATATCGTCCGCGACGGAGCGGGCTTCCCTTTCGAGCACGGCGCGAAGCAAATCACGCTTGTCGGCGAAATGATGATAGAGCGCGCCGCGCGTTATGCCTGCCGCCGCGCAGATTTCCGGCGTTGATGTTTCCGCATAGCCCTTTTCGACGAACAGCGCTCGCGCCGTCGAAATCAGGTTATTGCGCGTCGTCTCGGTGCGTTCGCGGTTGGATCGAGTTGCCTGTTGCATACATGCAGCCTGTATGTTATTTAATGGATACATGCAGACTGTATGTTATTTTTGAAGGGAAGAACAGCCATGAAAACGACCAGCTACTACCCTGTCATCATGACGCGCGATGTTGCCGGAACCGCCGACTTCTATATGAAGCATTTCCGGTTCGATGCGCTCTTCACCAGCGACTGGTATATTCATCTTCAGTCGTCGGAGGATGAAAAAGTCACACTCGCGATCCTTGACTGCGCCCATGACACAATCCCCGAGCATGCGCGCAGGCCTGTTGCCGGTCTCGTGCTCAATTTTGAGGTCGAAGACCCGGATGCGGTCTACGCGCAGGCGCAGCAGGCGGATTTGCCGATCCACATTCCGCTTCGGGACGAACCTTTCGGCCAGCGTCATTTCATCACCAGCGATCCGAACGGCGTGCTGATCGATGTCATCAAGCCGATCCCTCCGAGCGCCGAATTCATGGCGCAATATGAGGCTTCCGCGCTGCCGCCGGGCTAGCTCTGTCAGTTTGCGGATCGCTGCAAGGCCGCTGTACGCCGCGTTGGCATTGTCATCGCGGCGACGCCGATGATGACGCAGGCAAGCCCGATCCAGGCTGTCGATGTCATGCTTTCGCCCAGAAAGACGACGCCGATGGCGACGCCAATCGGCACGCGGATATAGGCCTGCGATGTGGCGCCGACCGAGCCCAGCGTATGCAGCAGGCGGAAATAGATCACGAAGGCGATGGCGGTGGAGAATACGGCAAGCCCGAGCAGCGCCAGCAGGGACTGCGTCGATGGCGTCAATGTCCACGGCTGATCGACGGCAAGGCTGACGGGAATGAGGATGGCCGCGCCGCAAATCAGCGATCCGGCCGCAGGTATCATCGGGTCGAGGCCTTTGAAATTCTTTCCGAAAATGGCCGCCCCCGCATAGCAGATGGTGGCGGCGATGACAGCGATCTGCGCCAGAAACGCGCTGCCCAGACTGTCGAGCGCCTGCATGCCGATAATGAGGCAGATGCCCGTCATGCCAGCTATCACGCCAAAAAACTTGCGGAGCGTAACCGGTTCGTGACGGGTGATCGCGACAGTCAGCAGAAAGGTGAAAATCGGCGTGGTGGAATTCAGGATCGCCGCCAGCCCCGCATCCACCGTCTGTTCCGCCCATGCGATCAGCGTGAATGGAACCGCGCTGTTGAGGCAGGCCTGAAACAGGAATTTGCGCCATGTCGCCCCATCCATCGGCAATTTCAGACCACGCCAGCGGATGATGGCGAGGAGAAGGCATCCGGCGATCAATGTCCGCACCGCGATCAGCGTGATGGGCGGAATGGTGGCCACGCCGATCTTGATGAAGGTGTAGGACGCGCCCCAGAGCGTGGCCAGCGCCACCAGCAGCAGGAGTTCAATTGTCAGGTTGGGCTTTTCAGAGGTCATATCGTGCAATCATTCGGAAAGGGGTTGAAACATATCGTCCTTAGCTCCGAACGATAGCCGAATGTTTCGGTCGTGGCCGAACTGTTGCACAATATGCCGGTGTCGGGAACCGGCGGCCAATCGCCGCCATGAAGTGAGGCAGGAAATTTGCAGTACCAATGGATTGAGCAATTCGCCGATGATCGCCAACACGAGCTGTACACGCTTTACAGCAAGGAATGGTGGACGCAAGGACGGCAGTTTGAGGATGTCATGCACATGATGAAACATTCCGACATTGTGATGGGATGCTGCACTGAAGACGGGCGGCTCATAGGCTTTTGCCGCGTGCTCACGGATTATACCTTCAAGGCGATGATTTTCGACGTCATCGTCGATGAGGCCTATCGCGGCCGTGGGGTGGGCAAGGCTCTGGTTGGGCGCATTCTTGGCCATGACAGGCTTGAAAAGATACGTAGTTTCGAACTTTATTGTCCCGACAGACTTGTTTCCTTCTATGAAGGTCTGGGCTTTGTGAAGGGGTCGTCCGCATTGCTGTTCAACCAGCGGTGAGCGGTTCTATCGCGACGGGGAAGCCCCGTTGCAGTGAATTGGCCACCATGCAGATCGCCCTGGCTTTGTCGATGATGGCTTGAGGGTCGGAACCGTCCAGCGTTTCGCATGATACGGCCATCGTTGCGGCATTGGTCAGGAGCGGCGCGCCGTCCATTTCCACGCTGACAGAGACAGCGATTTTGCCGAGTTTGACGCCCATTTCGCTCGCCGCATAGCGAAGGTCGTTGCAGAAGCAGCCGCCGAGCGCCAGCGCCAGCAATTGCGCCCCGTTGAAACCCAATCCCATGCCCTCGGCCTTGCCTTCGGGCCGATCGACGATGACGGTGTGCCCGCCGGCCCATCCTATCGCCGCCTGCGTGCCTTCGACATTGCGCAGCTCAACGGTCGTCGAAGCCATCCTCGCCTCCTCGCTGGATGATATGGCCTGTTCGCGTAGCCTATCTGCATGCCGGTTTTGCGAAAAGCGAAATCAGCGGGCATGCCTGTCACCGTGTCGAGATCGCTCGCGATTTCATTTGTTCTTCTGGAGAATTTTACGCGATAATCCATGCCAGTCCATGATTTGAGTGCCGCGTGGATTTGATGAATCGATCAAGAGGGATGCCGTGATGGCTATGCGAAGTATCGCTGCGATTGTCGCCGTTCTGGGCTTGCTGTTCAGCGCCGCCGCCACTGTGGCCAAGCCGGTGACAGTGTCGGGAACGGTCGCCTACAGGGAGCGGATCGCGCTGCCCCCGTCCGCAGTTGTGGATGTGGTCCTGCTTGATGTCTCCCTTGCCGATGCGCCGTCAAAAACCATTGCGAAAACCAGGGTGAAGCCAAGGGGTGGTGTTCCCGTTCCCTACCGGCTCCGTTTTGATGATGCGAAAATCACACCGGGACATCGCTATGCGTTGCGTGCGGAAATCAGGGTGAAGGATCAATTGTGGTTCACCACCATGACCCATCATCCGGTTTTCAATGGCGGTAAGAACAACACGAACATTCTTGTTGAAAGGGTCAGGAGCAGCAAGCGTGAAAGCGGAAGTCCGGCCGGGCGCTGGTTGGCGGAGGATATTCGCGGCGGTGGCGTTATGGACCGGTTACAGACCGTGCTCGAAATCTCCGCAAATGGTGCAATCAGTGGCAGCGGCGGCTGCAACCGCATGTCCGGGCAGGCCAGGATTTCCGCCGACGGCATCCGCTTTGGACCCATTACAAGCACGGAGATGGCTTGCACACCGGCGGCAATGAACCAGGAGCAGACGTTTTTCGCGGCTCTGGAGGATGTTCGCGGCTGGCGGATCGACCCGATGCGCCGCAAGCTTGTCCTGCTCAATGCGGCCGGCAGGCCACTGATCGTCTTCGCCAGAATGTGACTTCGGCATAAGCTGAAAGCAGGAACGCGGTCGGAATTTGAGCCTATGGCTTCGCCAAAGGTTGTAGGGCGCTCGCATCGCCGCCGATTGTGCTGGATGCTATCCTCTGGCCGGGAACAAGGGGAGGACACCGCACCATGAAGCATCACATCCAACTGACCGTGCTCGCATCCATTTTGCTCGCGGTTGCGGGCTGCCAGACCAGCGGCACGCAAGCGCCTGCGCCTGCGGCGACCGCACCTGCGGGGCCGTTGCCCGCCGCGGGGGCTATCGTTGCCGCTGGCGGCCCGCCCGGCGACATTGCGGATCTTGTCGGGGCGCGAGGGTCGTCCGGCGAGACGCAATTGACGGCGCGGGGATATAGGCTTGCGGGTTCGCAAGGGCTGACGGCCTTCTGGTGGAACGAAACCACACAGGTTTGCGCGCGGGTGGTGACAGCAAACGGACGATACCGGACCGTCGAAGTGACCAATCCGGGCGATTGCGGTCGATGAGAGCCTGACGGTCGCGCCCCGTGAGGCCTTCAGAACTGATGATTTGGGCAGTTGAAAACATACCAACCATACGGTATGTTTGATGCATGACAACAGCCCATGAACGCAAGAAACAGCCGGACGTGGTGCGGCGCAGGCTGCTCGACTGCACGGCCCGGATTTCGATTGAGCGTGGCCTTGCCAGCTTGACGATACAGGCCGTCGCGGATGCGGCGGGCGTTACCAAGGGTGGCCTGCTCCATCACTTTCCGAGCAAGCAGCACCTCGTTGAAGCGGTGTTTCATGATCTTCTGGAAACCCTCGATGCGGATATCGACGCCGCGATGGCGCGCGACCCGGAAGAACATGGGCGCTTCACCCGCGCCTACATGACGACCATTTTCCGCCCCTTGACATGCACGAAGAACGACCTGTGGGCCGCGATTTCCATCGCGATGCTGACAGAGCCGTCCTTGCACAAATCATGGGGCGAATGGCTGAAGAAGCGGCTGGATCGCCATGGGCATACCGACACCGATCCCGCGTCGGAGATAGCGCGCTACGCGGCGGACGGCGTGTGGCTGGCCGATCTGATGGGCGCCGACGGTGAGGGGCCCAGGGATCGCGAGGCCCTGTTCTCGCAGCTTGCCGAACTGACCAGAAAGACGAAACGACCATGAACCCCGCATTTGTCACCTACGGATCGCTTGCCATCGCCATCGTTCTGGAGGTCATAGGCACATCCTTCCTGCAACAATCCCAGCAGTTCACCAAGCTCGTGCCGACCGCCATCATGGCTGTCTGCTATGCGGCGGCCTTCTATTTCCTTTCCCACGTCCTCAAGACAGTGCCTGTCGGCGTGGCCTATGCGATCTGGAGCGGCCTCGGCATTGTCCCGATTTCCGCCGTCGGCCTGATCATGTTCAAGCAGGCGCTCGATCTGGCTGGCATGATCGGCCTCGGGCTTATTGTTCTGGGCGTGATCGTCGTCAACGGCTTTTCAAACATGGCCCCGCACTAGAGTCTGTCAGCGTTACATGGAATCGTTTCGGGATTCCCTGCAGGGCTGTTTTGTGATTCAAGATCATTGCTGGTGGGGAGGCCAGCAATGATGGCGAGACCCCTTTCCCTGGATTTG